>NZ_PYAT01000001.1 GCF_003014655.1 Planomicrobium soli
TGGTCGTGGGGGATGACAAGATCATAAAGGGCGGCATAAGGACTGGGTTTCATGGACGGTCTGTCTGGCATCATGGTTATCCCTCCTTGAAGTTAGAACCAGTATACAACAAAAAAAGCACCAAATTTCTAAAATCAGAAATTCGATGCTTTTTCTTAGGGTTTTTCAGTGGCCTCGATATTGTCGGGAACACCTTTTTTAAGTTTTTCTTTGAAACAAATTAGTGAGATCGCTAAAACTTTTAATTGTATAATCAGCATTCTGCACTTTTCCGAAACCATACTCCGCATATACAAACGGGATTTCCGCAAGTTCTGCAGCCTCCCGGTCTTTTTCCGTATCCCCTACATAAACCGGAGCCGCCAAATTATTTCTGTCCATCACCAATTTGATGTTTTCTCCTTTTAAAAGCCCCGTTCGTCCAGGATTTTCAAAGTCTTGAATGTATTTTTGGAGCCCGTAATATTTCAAAAACGCTTCGATATACCCTTCCTGGCAATTGCTGACAATGAAAAGCTTGTACCTTTCAGCCAAGCTTGCAAGCACGTTCTCCACCTCAGGATATAATATGCCGCCATTCTCGACCAGGTACTCATTCTCAACCTGGCTGCATTGGTCCAGCAATTCTTTTCTTTTGGCAGCCGGCAACTGCGGCAGCAGCTTCTCCCCTATCTCATCGATCTGTAATCCCATCATGGCTGTCAAATCTTCTTTTGTAATGGAAAAGCTGCCTTCTTCCAACCCTTCAAATACCTGGTTCCATGAAATGGCAATCGCTTCTCTGGAATCCCATAACGTGCCATCGAGATCGAATATGATGCTGTCCATTAAATCCGCTCCTTTAATTCTGTATCGGTTCTTTTTTTTCCTTGCACCGTTCATATAGGCGGAAGAGCACTGTTTCACTGTTTTGACAAAAAATCCATCAAACCCATAGCACTGACTTGCATATCCAATTCAATTATAGGATATACTTCATGCTCTTCCCTTACACCTTGTTTAAGCAGTTTTTCAGCGACCAAGTCATATAGCCGTTTCGCTAGTTCATCCGGCCCTTTTCCTTCAGCTGCAGCCATGCGAGCCTGTTCCACAAAAATCGGAAGCCATGCACTGACCTGATTCAGGGCCGCATTAGGCTTTGTAGTCATACCGAAATGGCCAAAGTATATTGCTCCAAGTTCCATAGCCCGGAGGCGCTCGATTGTTTTGCCCATCGCTTTCGGATCAAATTGATTTGGCGATGTGGAGGGCAAAAACAAATCAATTCCTTCATCGGCCAATTGCTCGTAGCGAATCCCCACCGCATCCCCGGCAAAGACACCATGGGAAACAGGATCATAAATGCTGAAATGATGGTTCGCATGTCCCGGAGTATCTAAAAACTCAAGCGTACAGAGCGGCCCGATTTTCAACTGGTCGGATTCCCCAAAGGCAAGAAGCCGGTCTTCAGGAATTGGCACAACAGGTTCAAACAAGCCGGAAAAACGGTGTGCGTAAACCGCCTTTGCTCCTGCGATCAACCTTTTCGGATCTGACAGATGCCGTGCCCCTTTGGTATGTACGACAACTTTTGCGTTAGGGCAGTCCCTCAACAACAGACCGGCACCTCCCGCATGGTCAAGATGGACATGGGTTACGATAATGTATCGGATCTCTTCGAGCGATATTCCCAGTTTCTCCAACCCTTTTTTAACATGCTCGACCGATGGACTCGGTCCCGTTTCGACAATTGTTACTTGTTCTTCTTTAATAACATATGTCCCTGTGCGTTCAGGGATGCTTAGATCATAACCGTCAATCAGATGAATTCGCTCATTTAAGCGCAGCGGATATCGTTTGAACATAGTGAACCCTCCTAAGATAAAATGGTGGAACGCCAATTGTTAACTTATGTACCCAGCAAGTGCCTTATAGATTGAAGAAACAATTACAAGAATATTCTACCAGTTTATTTTGAATATGGCTGCACTGATCCAACATTTTCTGTTGCCGGTTTAGATATCCATATATATAGGAAAACAAGTATTAGATGAATGGGGGTGGCCACTGATGGCCAATCTGGAAGAACATGCTGGAATATGGAATAAAGAAAATGTGAGATCGACTCTACCATTGAGAGAAGTTGATAGCCATAAGGGAACTTATGGAACAGGACTTTTAATTGCCGGCAGCCCTGACATGCCTGGAGCAACAATGCTTGCTGGTCTAGGCGCTATGCGGAGCGGCGCCGGAAAACTGGTGATTGGCACGGAACCGGAAGTAATTTCAATTATCGTACAGCGACTGCCGGAAGCCACTTATGAATCTAAAGCACTTGAGCGAATCGCCAAGGGATTTTTGGAACTGGACAGTTTTCGGGCTATTGCAATAGGACCTGGCATCATTCCAAACGATCTCACCGAAAAAGCGATACAAAAAATCTTGGCTGGCAAGGTTCCGGTAATCCTGGATGCCGGCGCATTGTCAAAAAGAGACTATGAAGGACGCCAAGCCCCAACAATTTTAACCCCGCATCCTTTGGAATTTTCAAGGGTTACAGGTATCAAAGTGAAGGAACTGCAGCAAAACCGTATGCATTACGCCCGTCTATGCTCAAAAAAACTTGGTGCCGCCATCGTCCTGAAAGGGAAAGAGACGGTTGTCGCATTTCCTGATGGCGATACATGGATTAATCCAACAGGAAATAGTGCACTCGCCAAAGGCGGCACCGGCGATACTTTGACGGGGATGCTCCTTGGCATGCTGTGCATCCACGAAGATTGGAAGCACGCTGTCTTGAATTCGGTTTATCTCCACGGGGCATGCGCTGATGCATGGGTTGAAAAAAATTCTGCCCATACGCTGCTTGCCCATGAACTGACAGAACTGCTTCCGCAAGTATGGAAAGAATTTGAATAATACTGACCACAAAGGAGCGTGCACATGAATTTAAAAATGCAAGGTGGCGATTGCTTATGGAGAAGCAATCGGAATATACGAAAGCGATACAAGACAAATTGAGAGTTTGATATTTGTTTACGTGACGATGATTGAGTTTGGGAACCGAAGAGTTGTAAAAACCAAGTATACAGGTTTTATTCAAAAGCAAAACTGCTTCAGTTGATATTGAGAGCGGTTTGTCTGCTTATAATACAGCAGTCTTCGGTTTTTTCGATCGTCTGAAACGGTGGTTGACATAGATAATCATTGGCGTACCGATAATGGTCGGTAAAATCCAAAGCGTCCATAATGGCAGTGTTTTCAAAAAAGGAATGTCTGATCCATTGGTAATGAGAACCGCTGTCACGAGGCCGATATATGATCCGAGCATTCCTCTAATGTGAAGAAAGATCCAATTTCTCCAACGCCTTTTCCTGGCCAAATAACCGATTAACGCAAAAGAATACGAAAAAAGCGCCACATAAAATAATGCGGCGCTTTCATCCCAATGAAGAATCGCCATGATTATAGCGGTAACGAATATTACTATATAGCTGGCATGATAGACCTCACCAAATTTTGTATGGTTCCCTTTCGTTTTTCGGACAGAAAAAGCAACCACTCCTAACAGAAGACAGACACTTCCCGCAACAATATGCAGCACCAGCATCGCAGTGAAAAAATCCATTTTTCGCCTCCTATCGATTTCTATGTCGGATGAAAGGAATTATTGTAAATCACAATAAATACGCTAATTACACTGTTATTTTTTTGCTGATGCCATTAAGCTGTGGAAGTTCCGGCATGGGAAATACGTTAGATCTATGATTTCTTCATCTGTTTTATTTCTTCATCTGTTTTTAAATCATTTTAGACATTATTAGAGCGCACTATCTGTAACTGCTCCTATTCAAAATCAGTAATATAGTTCTGAACCAGAAGCAAAAAGCGGAGTTATAACAACCTAAATTCTGAGTTTTTTTATATAGCTCGCCTTGTTCTTCTTTTTCTATTACTTTCACAAGTCTTATTCTATAAGAACCCTTATTTCCCTCTTTATTTTAACTATAAAAACGTTATTTCTAAATTGCAGAACATATCTATCGAAATTAGTATAACGATCAAGGCCCTCTAATTGCGTCCAGCAATAAAGCTCATCCATATCTTTCGTCCTTTTCCAACCGCTACTTCCTTAAATTCCTTCCACTTTTTTTTTTCGATAAGCTGCTTCTATAAAAAGCCGCAGCCCCGAAATAGAAAACTTTCGAGGCTGCGGCTTTAGTTTATATATTTTAAGGAACTTGGTTTCCGGCTGCCCGGTAAATTTCATACCACTCTTTGCGCGTGATGACAATATCAGAAGCTTCGGCAATATCGGTCAACCGTTCTGGTGTCATGGTTCCAACAATCGCTTGGATATTGGCAGGATGGCGAAGAATCCAAGCAATAGCAAGTGCCGATTTCGTCACGCCGTATTTGTCAGCGATCTCCTGCAGTTTCGCATTGATTTCAGGCATTTCATCATTATCGACAAAAAACCCTTCAAAATTCCCATAGCGTAAAGGCGACCAGGCTTGTACCGTCATATTATTCAACCGGGTGTAGTCAAGGGTACTGCCGTCTCTGTTCAGGCCGTTTTCATGGCGCGTGTTCATTTGGATGCCGGCATCTATCATCCCCGTATGCATGACGCCAAACTGCAGCTGATTGACGATAAAATCCTGCTCAACATACTTGTTCAACAGTTCAATTTGCATCGGGTTGTGATTGCTGACGCCGAAATAACGGACTTTTCCGCTTTCATGCAACTGATTGAACGCTTCCGCCACTTCTTCCGGTTCTACAAGTGCATCCGGCCGGTGAAGAAGGAGACTGTCCAAATAATCGGTTTTCAGCCGCTGCAAACTTTCGTCCACAGTCCTTAAAATATGCTCTTTAGA
The DNA here is from genome assembly GCF_003014655.1 of Planomicrobium soli. Lineage (GTDB taxonomy): Bacteria > Bacillota > Bacilli > Bacillales_A > Planococcaceae > Planococcus > Planococcus soli_B. The sequence goes on from NZ_PYAT01000001.1 coordinate 4,860, forward strand.
AAAATCGTAATACCCGTTGCGGATACCGACTTTTGATTGGATGGTGATTTGATCGCGCACGGACGGCTTCATGCCGATTGCTTCGGCAAAAACTTCTTCCGATCTGCCTTCGGCGTAAACATCTGCATGGTCAAAAAAGTCCACGCCAAGTTCTAATGCATTCTCTATGACGGCTTTCGCTTTATCGATTGACAGTCTGCCTATGTTACCGCAGCCAAGCGCAATATTTGAAACGGACAAATCGCTGGTTCCGAGCGTCAACTTCTTCACACAATCACTCCCATCATTTGTTAAAGCCTGTTTACCACTAATCATGCCGATGAAAACAAATAGAGAAATCCAGTTGAGTCTTTAAAGGTTTCCAGCTTTAATTGATTCGGTGCTCCCCGCTTTCATGATAAAGAATCCACTCCAAGCAAAAACTAGCGACGCCAAATAAAAAATGCTCCCTATGGTTAAAAAGTCGACCAAATAGCCCGTTCCAATTACTGCAATGGCTGCCGCAACGGAAGTCCATATATGGTAGTTGCCAATTTCTCTTCCGGCTCTTTCTTTACTGACGGCGCGTGCCAGCACTGTTTTTTCCGAGTTTTTTTGTATGGCTCCGAACAACCCCATCGCTATCTGCAAACAGTATACATGCCAGATTTCGTAAGCCAGTGGGAAAAGAATCAGGAGCACAGCCATACCCCATGAGTAAACAAGCAACAGTTGTTTATCCCCTATTCTATCGGCAAATTTACCTATAAAAGGAAAACTTAACGCTGATGTCAGCGCAAACAATCCATATGCCCATCCAAATTGGGAAAAGCTGCTTCCTACGTCTCTCAAGAGCAGAATATAAAAAGGAAAAATCATGCTGGCAGCCATACCTACCGCTCCTTGATATAAAACAAATTGTTTAATGTTCATCCCCGTACTCCTCAAAAAATAAATTCTGGAATCGATGATCCGGATCGTAAATGTTCTTCAGCTTGAAAAATTCTTCTGATCGTGGATAAGCTGCTTTCATCTGTTCTTTCGTAGCATAGCCGTAATAAGGCAAGTAGTAACTGCCGTTATGGGCAAGGGTCACATCGATCATGTTTTGGACAGTTTTTCTTGTTTGTTCAATGCTATTTTGATCTTTGCCCTGGTTGATCAGCAGCACGAGGGAAAACATGTCTTTTGTAGCATAAGCTAACAGGGGTTCTTCGTTTTTCTCGACGTATCGGACTGTAATATTCAATAAATTAAATGTTTCATCGTCTTCTAATACAGATCTCAAATCGTCCAGATAATGTTCAAATTCATCAATCGGAACAAAATATTCCTGCAGTACTTCTGTCTTATCAGGGTTTGTATATTCCATGAATACTGAATCGGAACGCATCGCATTATTTCTGGATATTAGTTTGCCTTGAACCTTTTTGGCGTAATTTTTTTGTGTTTCCCAGAACGTCCGTTTTCCAAAGTCATTGATACGAGACATGCCGAGAAAAAATTTAGGTATAGCGACAATCGGTTCACGTTTTAATGGCAGGAAATCAACTAACTTGCTTTGGTGGGGTGCCAAGGCATAATTTATCACATACATTTCCTTTAAAAACGTATCAGGTGATATAGACAGCCGTGCCAGATGCATCTTATAGTTTTTATCAGACAGAACGGTTTCTTTAAAATATGCTGGATAGTCTTCATATTGCAGCGTGTGTGAGGACATCTCATACAATTCATTATCGGTTAAATTCAATGTTACATCCAATATCACTCCGAATAAGCCGTATCCTCCAATAGCTAAAGGAAACATTTCCTGGTTCTCTTCCCGGCTAACTGTCAGAACTTCTCCTTTAGCGGTCAGGAGGCGGAATGAGTCGACAGTATCAATGAGTGAATGGTTACGAATACTCAGTCCATGGGCGTTGACGCTAAGCGAACCTCCTACTGTAAAAATACTTTGCGACTGGCTGATTTGAAGTGCCAATCCAGAAGGGTTTATGTATTCTTGTATAGCCGCCCAACTTGTGCCGCTTTGTACAGTAATCTTTTTTCCTTGCCTATCCAGCGATAAGATTTTGTTGTAAGGCTTCATATCGAGCAGAATTCCCTTTGGGTATAATGTATGCCCACCTTGGCTATGCTGCATGCCGGCAATAGCAATAACATCATCCTTTTTGTTGGCATCCAGTACAATCTTTTTAAGTTCTTCTGTGGTAGTTCCCGCTTTGACCGCTTTCATTTTTACAGCCATAAGGCGGCTTTGGTCACCGACCGTCGGCTCATCGAATGATGAAGAAAATAAGTGCAGAGAAAAACTAAATATTATTATGAAGCCGATTGCTATTGAATAACGGGCAACCACTTTATCTTACCTCCTCCTATTCATGCTATAGGACTAGTTTATACGAAAAACTCTTTATTAACTGGAGTATTTTGTAATTTTTTTAAACAACTACAAATTTATCGTATAAATGCACAATTTACTTTTACTAAATCTGAAAATATTTTTTTGTGTGATTTTTTTAGACATTAAAACAGCCGCAACTGAAATTCCAGTTGCGGCTGTTCTCGTATAGCTTGAGCCAGTATCAATTAATATTTTCCGGAAGCAGGAACAACTTTCGGTTTACTTGCGCCTGCATCAGAACTTTCTTCTTTAACCGGCCGCTTCGACCAGATTGTCGCAATGATCGGACCGCTGATATTGTGCCAAATCGCTCCCCATACACTTGGAAGCGCAGCTAACGGACTAAAATGCGCTGTCGCCAATGCTACTCCCAGGCCGGAATTTTGCATTCCGACTTCAATAGCTATTGCGCGGCGATCATTTTCTTTAAGGCCAAGCAGGACTGCTGTAAAATAGCCAAGCAACAAACCGATTCCGTTATGAAGGAAAACGGCTACAAAGACAATCAGTCCAGCGCTTACTACATTACCAGCATTTGCCGCGGTTACAGCTGATACGATGATCAAAATGGCAAGTACTGAAATCAGCGGTACTACTGAAATGCTTTTTTCCACGGCTTTCGGGAAAAACTTGCTGATGAGGACTCCAAGCGTAATAGGAATGATAATCACTTGGATGATAGATGTGAACATTGCGACCGGGTCAACCGGCAACCATTGTCCTGCCAACAAAAGCAACAGGAGCGGTGTGGCAATCGGCGCCAACAAAGTTGAAAATGAAGTCATTGCTACCGATAATGCCACATTCCCTTTAGCCAAATAGACCATGACATTCGAAGCCGTCCCCCCCGGCACACAGCCTAATAGGATAAGCCCTGCTGCAAGTTCAGCAGGAAGCTGAAGCGTATAAGCTATTGCAAAAGCGACAAGCGGCATGATTATAAACTGCGCGCAAACCCCGGCTATAACCGGCAACGGCTTGGAGGCTACAAGTTTAAAGTCGACCGGTTTCAGCGTTAATCCCATTCCGAACATAACCACACCCAAGAGGATCGTTATGTAACTTCTAAGCCCCAAAAATGGTTCTGGAATTAAAAATGCAATAATAGCGATGCCAATAACAAAAAAAGCAAAATACCTTCCTGCAAACGAGCTTAATGATTCAACGAATTTCATATTATTGCCCCTTTCTTATCTGTTCTTACAATTTTCCCTGGATTCAACAGATTATTTGGATCGAGTGCTCGTTTGATTTTTTCCATGACAAGTAGTGCGTCGCCATGTTCTTGCTGCTGGTATTTTTGCTTTCCGAAGCCCACGCCATGTTCCCCTGTGCAAGTGCCGCCGCGTTCGAGTGCATACAGCACAATTTGTTCATTCAGCTTATTTGCTTTATCCAGTTCTTCTGCGTTGTCCATATCCAGCATCAGCAATACATGGAAATTCCCGTCGCCGACATGGCCGACAATACCGCCCGTCAACCCCAAGTCTTCAACGTTTTTTCTTGCATGGGCAACTGCCCCCGCAAGTTCGGATATTGGCAGGCAGACGTCCGTCACCATCATTTTCCTGCCAGGGTTTCCATGTATATAAGCATAAGCCAAATTATGCCGGGCTTCCCATAAGGCGTTGCGGCTTGCAGTGTCTGTTTCGAATTGGATTGCTTCACAGTCATGGCCATTGACCAGTTCTTGTGTAAATTCCACATCTTGCTTCAACCCGGCTTCATTTCCATGGAATTCAAGGAATAAAGTCGGCTTTTCCAAGTAGTGGGTATCGCTGAAGCGATTTACTTGCCGAATGGACGGTTCATCTACCAGTTCCACTCGGGCAATCGGTATTCCCGCCTGCAAAATGGATACGACCGCCTCTACTGCATGCTGGACAGTCGGGAAAGATGCTCTGCCCGCAGCCACATGCTCTGGAATTCCGTAGACGCGAAGCGTAAGTTCTGTAAAGCATCCAAGAGTCCCTTCCGATCCTGTAAAGAGGCCGTTCAAATGAAAGCCGGAAGATGATTTAGCTGCCAAATTTCCGGTGTGGATGACCATGCCGTCCGATAAAACCACTTCCAAATCACGGACCTGATCCCGCATAACACCGTATTTTACCGATGTCGTGCCACTTGCATTTGTTGCGACCATGCCGCCAAGCGTGGCATCTGCGCCAGGATCGACCGAGAAAAAGAGGCCATACTTTTTAAGTTCCTTATTAAGCTGGCTTCTCGTTACGCCTGGTTGAACTTTCACTAAGAAGTCGTTTTCCAGCACTTCTAGGACTTTATTCATTAAAGAAAAATCAATGGTAATTCCGCCTTCTACGGGAATCACATGTCCTTCTAAACTGGATCCTAAGCCAAATGGAACGACCGGAACACGGAGCTGAGAAGAAATTTTCAAAATTCTGCTGACATCTTGTGTGTTTTTCGGGAATACGACGATGTCGGGCAAACGCGGTGAATGGTACGATTCATCTTTGCTGTGAAGTTCCCGGACTGTTTTGTTGACGGTTACTTGCTCTTCCGATAACTCCTTCTTTAATAATTCGACAAGTTCATATGTTGTGTGCTGTGGCATGTGTCCCTCTCCTTACCGAATGCTATTGAAAATTGAAAATAAAAAATAATTCGTCTTCTAAAGGTAATAGACTTTATTATACAGAATTGTTTAAGCAATTCAATTGTTATTTCAGAAAATTTCTTCTTTAGCTTTTTGAATTTAAATAGCCAAATTCCGATGTTAGTGCATAATAAATTAGTTCTTCTTATAAAAATGCTATTGCTAAAGTTAAAAAATTCAGATAAAGTAAAAACATTAGATTTTCCATTGCTTTTTCTTACATAACATTTCACTTTATTCTTTAAAATTTAAATAATCGTCAAATTTCCTAAATCCCCTCCTGCTTCACAACCTTTCTTTTCATTACTACATTTACATGCTTTGATCAAAACATTTAGAGAAGGTGTAATATATGAACTTCGAAAACAGAAAAAAAATTCAGATGAGCTATCGGGAAAAAAAACAAGAACTTGCAGAAGACCAAAAAAATACGTTAGAGGCTGTGGTCATCTTAGGTTTGTTGGTTCTGATATTGTTATTATGCAATCTAAATCTTCTATCGCTGCCGTTCGATCCGGTCCTTTCCATTGAAAAAGCCAAGTTAAATATTTAAGAAAAAAGCAGAACGGATCCCCGTTCTGCTTTTATTAGGGATTTCTTTTCACCAAGCAATAAAAACTCTTTGATGGTGTTGTCAAGAGCTTCCAAGGCTGTGTGCCAAAATCCAGGTTCCGTCCACAGCAGAAAACCGTTTAGTTTCCTTTGCTCATAAAAGCCAATTTAAACGAAAACAGAATTGCAATCGCCGAAACATATTCCTTAACGAAAATTTTAAGAAACTGGCCGTCCATTAATGAACTAAAAAACTCCTGCCTATCTGCCGTAATAGGAGGAGTTTTTATCATAGCGCTTTTGTCAAAACTGCTTTTTTGTTCGGCTGCTTTTTGTAGAACAAGCCTGCGTATACCAATGCTGTACCTGCCATGAGCAGGACGCCCATGTAGACACTCATCATCATTGGCGCTAAATAAGCGCCAATGATGATTGTCGACCTTGCCACCAAATCAGCTCCGCTGAATGACAGATTGGAAAATGCAGAATAAGATCCGCGCTTATCCTCCGGCATCATATTTGCTTGTTCCGCATTCCGTACTGGTGAATAGATGAGTTCACCTATAGTTGCGACCGCCATAAATGCTATCAGCACATACCACGTATTCGCTGACGTAATGACGACATAGCCTACTCCGTATATTGCAAGGCCAATCAATAATACATTTTGTTTTCTGAATCGGTTCGTAAACCGATTGATCCAGAACGTCAGACAAACCACTAGCAGCATATTAAGGATATTAAGGAAACTCAACATCCGGACACCGCCTACCTCAAAGGCACCGAACGATAACGGTGTAAACGATTCGGCAAGCCGCACCCCGATATAGCTGTTCAAAGAAAATTCCGCTGCAAAGATGAATATCGAACCTGCTACAACCTTAACGAACGGCGCATCCTGAAATGCCACTTTATAATTTTGAAGCAAATCGTAAAAAACGTTTTGGTGCCGTTTTTCCAGAAGACGGGTGCGTTCATCCTTCAACCAAATATTATATGCGACCGGCAGCATGGCACTGGTAATTGACAACAACAAAAACAATTCTACTTTATGGCTAACGTACATCAAGCCGCCGATAGCCGTTCCGATTGCCATAGACAAGTTGATCAACCAATAATCGATGGCATAAACCGCTTTGCGGTTTTCAGGTGTTGTCGAGTCGATTATGATGGCATGCATTGCCGGCCTCCCTAAACTGCTTGTCACGATAAAGGCCGTATAAGCTGCAGCAAACAACCAGATACCGTTCTGTTCCGGAAGCAAACTGAGTGTCATAATAAGGAACAATAGCGCGTTCAAAGAGGAGGTGACCAACAACACTTTTTTTCGTTGAAAACGGTCTGAAATATAGCCGCCGATCAAGTTCACGATAAAACTGATGACAACAGTTCCGACTAAGAAAAGCCCTGCCCATACTTTACCAAGTTCCTCCGCAAAAAATAATGCCATGAACGGCATGACTGCCATAGAAACCATGCGGTTAAAAAATGAAGTTATCAGACGTACTCGAATGTTTTGTGGATATTCTTTCCATTTCATATTGTTTCGCCTCCCTGTTATATGTATATTAAACTAGACTACATATCAGAAAAATAGACATTTTTACTGGTCACGTCTACTTTTAGGAGGCATCCATGGATAAGAATCTATTGGTATTATGGCAATCTGTTTTTTCGGGCAACGTAAAACAGGAAGAAATAGCGGAACTTTTACAGTTGAGCCCGAGACAAACTTCCCGATCAATTAAAAAATGGGCTGAACAAGGATGGTTCACTTATTCTTCCGGTCAAGGGAGAGGAAATTCTTCAAAGCTGCAATGGCTACGAAATGTGGAGCAGGTGTACGAAGAGCAACTTATGAAGATGATTGGCGAGGATGCCATCGAAAAAAGCAGCAAGTACTTATTGTATGATTGGTCGAACGAGGCAAAAGATCGGTTGATGAATTTATTTCAATCAAAATTCGGCTATGTACAAAGTCCCGATGAACAAGACAAATTAATTATTCCAAGAAGGTATCCCCTTCTGACCATGCATCCATTGGAGACTGCAGAAGTCCAAGGGGCCCATATTGTTACAAACGTCTTTAATCGGCTGGTTGCAGTGGACAGCAATGGCAACGTGTTTCCGGAACTGGCGCATAGTTGGGACATTGAACCGGGTAAGCTGCGCTTTTATTTGAAGAAAGATGTCAAGTTCCACGATGGCTCCATACTTACAGCGCATGACGTTGCAGAATGTTTGGAAAAGCTGCGTTCCCATGCTCAATTTAAGGATTTATGGAGACCGATTACCGAAATCAGTTCTGTGGCTCCTTTAGTAGTCGATATTTTGTTCCCGGGCGGATGCAGCTATTGTTTGCAAATGCTTGGCATGATGAATGCCAGCATTTATAAGGAACAGAATGGAAAGCTTATAGGGACTGGCAGTTTTTACGTAGAAGGAGAAATAAAACCCAGACTTACACTGATGGCTTTTAAGGAGCATTTTCAAGAGAGGCCGCTGCTCGATGCAGTGGAATTTGTTGTAGTTCCTGCAGACTTCGATTTCGCTTATCGATCCGCAACAGAAGAACAAGCACAAAAGACATTTCAAGTCGAAAGCGATTCTGGATTCGGCATTGTTATTATGAACGCATTTCGTGATTCGGATATAAGGCGAAAAGAGGTTCGCGACTTCATCCATTCTATTATCGCTAAATACCGGCATGAACTTGGAGCGGTTGAACAACGTATCACACCAAATTCCAGAAGCTGCCTTGCCGGACAAGATCAACAATACATTCCACCTGAAATTCCTCTTCCTGTTTTCACTAAACCGCTCGTTTTAAAGACGACTAATTACGTAGCCAATACATCCGCTTGGCTAAAGGACATATTAGAAAAAGAAGGAGTTCCTGTCGAAATGTTAGAGCTCCCGTTTGAGGAATATACATTTAATAGAGAGAAAAACCAACACGCGGACTTATTCATCCACGGAGAAATCTTTGAGATGAATCAAAACTTTTCTTTTTTCCAGTTTCTAATTTACGGCTATTCCCCTCTTGCTCCATTGGTTAATACAGATAAGAAATTAGATAGATATATCAACGATTACAAACACACACCTTTTGCAGAATGGACCGCTTTAAATTTAAAAGTTGAAAAAGCATTGATAGAGTCATCAGTTTTGATTCCTCTTTATTACGTGAAGCGGCAAATTCCTTTCTCCACAGATTTGATTCACATTAATATTAGCCATTTCGGCTACGTGGATTTTTCAAAACTATGGATTCGGCCGCAATAAAAATTGTAGCAGCTAAAAGCCAAAGAACAGAAAATTTCTTCGGCTTTTTCCAATTGACACATTTCTTCTCCCAAATTTGCTCAAAATCTTATTAATAGCACTTAAGGCCTTACGCAAAGCTTTAGCTTGATTTTCATCAGAACGAGCCTCCTACTTTATTACCGTTTTTGGAATTTTCAAGAAAAACTTAGTTCGGACACTAGATAAATTAACTTTTTATTGTTAAACTCGGAATTGTTAGGAAACCTAATGAAAAAACACCGTTGCAGTAAAATGTAACCGCTTTCTCTTTATGTTCCTAAAACTACATAAAGGAGGATATATTAGAGATTTTTAGAATGCCTTTAAAACTCATTAAAAAGGAGACTAAAAAATGCTGAAAGTTCTGCGTAAACCACTTATGACTGGATTGGCTTTATCTCTTCTATTACCTGCCGGAATAGGCGCTGCCGCTTTTCCTGATACTGGCGCAAGCGCGTTTGATGTTCCTGAACTAGACAAAAGATACGAAAATTCGTTTGATATTGGCGCAGCTGTCGAACCCAGCCAATTAGAAGGCAAAGATGCAGCAATGTTGAAGCACCATTACAACAGCATTGTGGCGGAAAATGCGATGAAACCGATCAACATCCAGCCGGAAGAAGGCAGATTCAACTTTGAAGAAGCAGATAAAATCGTGAAATTTGCGAAAGAAAACAATATGGAGCTTCGATTCCATACATTGATTTGGCACAGCCAAGTTCCTGACTGGTTTTTCCTCGATAAGGACGGCAACAAAATGATCGATGAAAAGGATCCGAAACAACGAGAGAAAAACAAAAAGCTCCTGTTAAAACGTGTCGAAACACATGTTAAAACAGTTGTTAAGCGCTATAAAAACGATGTTGCGTCGTGGGATGTTGTCAATGAAACTATTGACGATAATCCGCAAAACTCCCGAGGCCTCCGGGAATCTCCGTGGTACCAAATCACTGGCACCGACTATATTAAAGTAGCATTTGAAACAGCCAATCGTCATGCTGGAAAAAATGCAAAATTGTATATAAATGATTACAACACTGAAGTAGAACCGAAAAGAACTCACTTGTATAATCTGATAAAAGACCTATTGGCTCAAGGCGTACCGATTGACGGGGTTGGCCATCAGGCACATATTCAGATCGGATGGCCATCCATCCAAGAAACACGCGATTCCATTAATATGTTCGCGGGACTTGGCTTAGACAATCAAATCACTGAACTTGATGTCAGCCTGTACGGCTGGCCGCCGCGTCCGGCTTTCAAAACTTACGAGGAAATTCCTGACGAGGTGTTCAAAGCTCAAGCGGACCGGTATAACGAACTGTTCGAGTTGTATGAAGAGCTGGATGATAAAATCAGCAGTGTAACTTTCTGGGGCATTACAGACAACCATACGTGGTTGGACGACCGTGCGAGAGAATACAATGATGGGGTCGGCAAAGATGCACCGTTTGTTTTTGGGCCAGACTATAAAGTGAAACCCGCTTTCTGGGCAATTATTGATTAGGCAGAAATGAAAGGAGCTCCAGTATTCTGGAGCTCTTTAAGTTTCTTTTTTTTTGACTAACTAAAATACTTATTTATTTAGACGCTCATCTTGCGGTTTTTGTTATATAATTGGAAACAAGTACCGAAACATGACTAAAGGAGTGTTTTAATGTCAATCGATAATACTATTTTTTCTAATCGAGACAGAGATGAAAGTCTTATAATCTACCCTACTGCAGAAGCTTTAGATGCTTATTTTTCTTCGATTTCATGTGGAATCGAAAGTTCTGAAATCTGCAATGCCATCAACCGTATTTTTGGAATTGATATTGATTTGGCGCCGGTTCTTCATCCTGACTATGCTTTTCTAGACTCAAGAACAGCAATTGACAGCTATCTAAAAAAGCATGGCAACAAACAAGGAGGACCCGAAATCCGCCAGATAATCCAACAGCTTTTCGGCATGAATTTAGCAGGAATTGCTGAACTGTATAAAGACCGGATTGATTTGTATTCCAAGGATCAATGGATGGTTCAAAATGATTTGGCACTATTTCTTGTCCATACTGGAAAAAAAGATATCGACGTAAGAATCATTCCTACTGATTATTTTATTAAAAAAACCGGTATGGAAGTGGTGCCACCGAGTTTGCAGGAGGCACTTGCGCCGCTTGGCTACTCTTACATCGAAAGTGAACAGCATCTATACTACAAAGATCCTGACGGCCAGCCGGTTTCGGGTGAATTCAAAATAAAAACGATGAAAGCTATTGCAAAAATCGTTCATGCTGACTTTGTTGGCTTTTAGACTGTAGACTAAGTCTATTATTGATGAATAGCGGAGCTTTAAACCAACCGGTCCGGCCACTTCGCTTTCCGTGGGCTCGGCTTCAGCCGCTTCCTTCGCGTGCGCTCAGTCCAGGGTCTTCAGCTCGTGCTGGCCCCACAGGAGTCTCCGAGTCCGGACCGGTTAAGTAACACCTTAAATCAAGCCACTTCTTCCATTCAATTTTTGGGATTTAGCAAAAGCAGACGCAAGCTGCTCTGTCATGCCTTTTCACTTTAGGTACCGAAGTGCAAGACGGCGACTCCAGCGGGACAGCGAAGGGCCAAACTAACTCGGGCTTGCCCGAGTTAGTTTGGCGCGAGCCCGCGGAAAGCGTCCGCCTGGAGCGGAGGTGCCGATACGGCTCTAATTAGATGTATATGTTTGTTCCTTTAAATAAATGACTTTTCTTTTGTCTACAAGCTAAAAGCCCTTTTCACTTTTGTGAAAAGGGCTTTTGTTATAGGTTATTTATTGAAAGAAGATAAAAACTTAACTCGGTCACCCATTGGCGGGATATTGTTATCTACAAGAGCCACTTCAAGCAAAGCAGGTCCGTTCAACGATGCAAGCTTTTGAATAGACTCCTCATTCAAATCATCCATTGAATCAACTCTGAAGCTTGGGATTTCCATTGCCGCTGCCATAGCGGAGATGTTGATCGGCTGCTGCTCAAAAGTTGAATGGCTGCGTTTATATTGAAGAGTATGGCCGTGATACACCATTCCTAATCGTGCATTGTTCAGGACAACAAACAAGATTGGCAGATTGTTTTCTTTTGCAGCCAGGATTTCCATTCCGTGCATAAAGAAACTGCCGTCCCCTGTAATTGCTACGACCGGACGTTCCGGTTCTGCAAGTTTGGATCCAATAGCAGATCCGATTCCGCTTCCCATTGCACCGAAATGGACGTTTATATCGAATGTATGTGGCTCATGCACTTTCATATTGTGGATGACGTAAGCCATAAATTCCCCAATATCGATAGTATAGCGAGTAGACGGAGGCAGAAATTCCTGCAGTTTGGCGAGAACATTTTTCGTATTGTATTCTTCCCCACCTGCAAAATTCATGTCTTTTTCAACTGGTTCTGCTGTTTTGCGTGTTAAGCCGAGGCTTTTCAGTTCCTCAACCAAATACATCAAACTCAAATTGATATCTCCAAGTACAGGAAGATCGATTTCGTATTTCCGGTTGAAGACGGAAGCGTCAAAATCAAGCTGGACAGTATAACGGTTTTTCGTTAGGTTTGTATTGTAATTGTTCGTTGCCGTCTCACCCAAGCTAGAACCGATGATAAGCAGTGTATTCACTTCGCCGTCATTTATCAGGGCTGAAGCTTTTTCCGTTCCCGCAAAACCGAAAACACCTGCGAATAACGGATGGTCGTTTTGCATAAGGCCTTTTGCTTGCGGAGTAACAACCATCGGCCATTGAAGCAATTCGGCAAGCTCCACCAATAAGTCCACTGAGTTTCTGGCACCCTGGCCTACAAAGATATATCCGCTTTTTCTTTCCACCAATTCTTTTGCTGTCTGCTGGATCACTTTAAGATCTGGCGCAATAACCGTTTTCTGAACAACATCCGGTATTTCAGCATCAATCATGCCTTGCTGCACATCGATTGGCATCGCGATATGGACAGGTCCCGGGACACCAGAAATTGCAATCGTGGTAGCTTTCACAACTTCATCCAATAAGTTTTTGGAATCTGTAACGGTTACGCTATATTTTGTTACCGTTTTGAAGATCGGATCGGCATCTAGTTCTTGAGAAGCATTCAAGCCCATTGTGCTAACAGGAACAGCTCCGGTTATGAATAATACCGGTAAATGTTCACGCATGGCATTGGCCGCACCCGTTACCAGGTTTGTGCCCCCTGGACCGCTGCTGCCGATGCAGACGCTCAGCCCATTGATGTACTTGGCATAAGCTGCAGCCATGTAGCCTGCTGCACCTTCGTGTTTAGTTACAATTGGTGTAATCTCCGGCACATCATAAAGGCCATCAAAAAATGCGTTCACGGAACCGGCGGGAATGCCGAATACATGCTTAACCCCCATGTTTTTCAAATACTCGATTGATGCATGAACTGCTTTCATCTCTCTTCTCCTTTATAGGCTTTATAAGCCTCGTAAATATTTTTTTTCCAGCTCTTCAGCTTTGATCGGTCTGCTGAAGAAAAACCCTTGCATAATGGAACAATTCCTTGACAGGAGAAATTCCAATTGCTCTTCAGTTTCTACCCCTTCGGCAATTACATTCAAATTCAAGTTTTGTGCCAATGTAATAATCGTATTTGTAATTGCAGCATTGTCACTGTCTTCAACTACATCTTGAATAAACGATTTATCGATTTTCAATGCATCTATCGGGAAGTTCTTTAAATAACCGAGCGACGAATATCCTGTACCAAAATCATCGATTGCAATTTTCACGCCTAAATCCTTTAATTGTTTCATCTTGCGCATCGTAATTTCGGTATTTTTTATAATCTGATTTTCCGTCAGTTCTATATGCAAAAACTCCGGAGCAAGATTTACATCTTCTAAAATCCCTTTTACCATGATGACCAGATCGTCTTCTTCAAATTGGAGACCGGATAAGTTAACGGACATGCACAGTGAGGTATTGCCCTGATCTTGCCATTCTTTCAACTGTTTGCAGGCATTTTTCAAAACCCATTCACCGATTGGAATGATCAGGCCCGTTTCCTCTGCTATCGGTATGAAATCAGCAGGTGAAATCATTCCTTCTGTCGGATGGATCCAGCGCAGCAACGCTTCCACACCAATGATGGTTTCGGATCTGCTGTCGATTTGCGGCTGGTAGTATATGACCAATTCTTCATTATCCAACGCTTTATACAGCGCGTTTTCCAACTTGATGCTTTCCATATTCCGGTCGCTCATTTCAGTTTCAAAGAAATGATAATGGGTGCCGGATTTTTCTTTTGACTTATACATCGCAGCATCTGCATTCTTAATCAGCGCTTCTGCAGTGTCGCCATCTTCAGGATAAACGCTGATGCCAATGCTCGTTTTAACGTAGACTTCATTGCCTTTAAGAGAAAACGGCTGAGCAAAGGATTTTATTACTTGTTCCACAACATTTAGGACATCAAGTTTACGATCGATGCCCGGTAAAACGATTGTAAACTCGTCTCCTCCTTGGCGTGAAACGATTGCTTCAGGGGGAACGCTCTTGCTTAAGCGTTTGGCGACTTCCCGCAAAAGCACATCTCCAAAGCTATGGCCTAAACTATCATTGACCAATTTAAAGCGGTCCAAATCCAAGTAAAGAAGCGCAAGTTTTTGGCCGTTTGCTTTAAGTTCAGCCAATTCTTGATTTATTTTATCGTTTAGCAAAACCCGATTAGGAAGCTCGGTCAAGCTATCGTAATAAGCAAGGTGCTTAATTTCTTCTTCTAATCGCTTTCGTTCTGTAATATCTCTAAAAGTTACAACTTCACCAAGGACTGTGTCTTCTTCTTTTATTAAAGAAATTACATATTCCACTGAAAAGCTGGTTTGATCTTTTTTGAAAAATTTCTGATTTACTTCCGGGTAAACTGCTGTTGAAACAGAATCTTTACTTCGATCAAAAATGATTTGAGAAGGTTTTCCGATCAGCTCGCCTTTGCCGTATCCAAGCATTGCTTCGCTCGCTGGATTGCAAAAAGTAATTTTCCCATCTAAATCCAATCCGAAAATCCCTTCTCCAGCAGAATTCAGGATCAACTCTTTTTCCCTGCTCAAATTTTTCAGCTCGCAAACCACTCGTTCAAGTTCGATGTTCTTAATCCGAATCTCAGATGTCCGTTCTTCAATAATTACTTCCTGCTTTTCCATATACAATAAATTGGACAAAGTAGAAGCTGTGGCATCTGCAATAGACTGAGCCAATTGAATATCAGCTTCCGAAAACGACATTATGTTTTTTTCAAGCTCCGGAACTGCCAAGGCCCCCAACACTTCCCCAGTTGCTACTAACGGAAGCATCAACATGCCTTTTATGCCGAATTTTCTGCAGACGTCCTGATTTGGCCTGCCATCCGCAAATACATCCGGAATAAGCAGCGGCCTTTTTGTCTTCACTACCTCTTGCAGAACGGCATCATTCGTTTGATCGATATGGTCATCGCCATGAGTTTTGATCCATTCTTCTTCCGTCCAATCGCTTTCCCGGCTTAAATTGGCGGGTTTTATTTTCATCCCCGCCATCGGATCAAGCAAATGAACTGCAGTATTATAATTGTTCAAGACCCTTCCGACATAATAGAAACATTTATCAAGAACTTCCTGCATGGTCGAACACATCGATAAATCACGTGTCAGATCAAGCAATAACTGTTTTTCCGCAATCAAATTCTCTTTGCGTTTTAAATTGGTTGCGTTCCTTACAGCGACGCCTGCCATATTTACATACGCTTCCACTGTCTGGATTTCATCTTCCGTTAAATCCATCGTAATCCCGTAATCAAATAAATAAACCAAACCAAACAACTCATCTTCATAAGTGATCGGCAGCACAAGCAATGATTTGATTTTAAATCCTTCAACCGCCCGCGAGTCGGGGCGCTGGTCTTTTGAAGTATCCGGAATATAAATTGTTTTTTTTGTTTCAATCACTTCTTTTGCCAATAGATCATAGTCCATGTCAATTACATGCATATCGAGTGTCATGCCATTAATGACTTCCGGTTTTCCTACATATCCTCTAAATTGTCCGTCCGCTTCTGGTAAATAAATGCCTACAGAGTCGCATTGCACAATTTCTTCCGAAATGGCTAACGTAACTTGTTCAAGCACTTCCCGCAATTGAAGCTTGGAATTTATGAGTTTTGTAATATGTGCAAGACGAGAGTATCTTGTTTGTTCTTCGAGCATTTACCCACTCTCCAGTTCTCTTCTATATATAATTTTTTAGTTATATGGTTTATTAAGGCCTTTGGTTATATTTATCCAGCAAAAAACAGACAATCGAACCGTATGCTATGTGTATATAATACTGTATCACAGCAACATTTAATATAAGGAAACTTAAATAAAGTTTATGTAAATTTTATACATTATTTTTTAAGTGAACCTTTCTACAGGCCGCCTGAATACAGTACCAACTAAATTTCTATAGAACTTTTCACTGGATTCTTAAATTGGTTTTCGTTACAGATATAACTTCTATCTCAGAACAGTAAAAGCCCAATGTGTTGTTTTCGAAATCTTCAACTTCATATTTGATATTTTCCCAGCCTTTTCTGCTTAAATCCACGATAACAAGATCGACTGGCTGAAAATACCCCAAGCTTTCAAACCTTATATTTTGAGGATCCCTAAAACGCAATTGAACAAGAAATGGACCATCTTCCGACTCCACTAAAAAATCGATATCCAGCAAGGAACTATAAATATCAAAATCTTTCAAAAAGCTTAAATTAAAGTTTGTTAGGCATTTAATGTTGGCATAAGAAAAGTCTTTTAGGTATTTAGAAAGCAGTTCGCTATTTTTCATCAATGCTATCCACTTCACATTCCATTATTTTTTTGGCACTTCAAAATTTTTCTCAATAAAAGAACTTAAATAAACTTTATATTCTTTTGTTAATCCCGACGGCAGAAATTCCTTCTTGAAAAACTGAAGATCTAGGGATTCGTTTAGATCCGGTCTAAGTTCTCCAGCGAAATGAGTGGTTTGAAAAACAGCTGTTACCGAATAAAGTTCATCTTTATTGGACAACTTAAAATAGTATTCAGACCCAGAGTATATTCCTTGAAGCGTTAACTCCCCGATTATTAAACCGGTTTCTTCAGTCACTTCTCTCCGAGCAGTATCTTCCATGCTTTCACCTAATTCCATCAATCCTCCGGGCAGTCCCCAGCTGCCGTCTTCTCGTTGCTGCAGCAAAACTTCATTTTCACTAGTTAAAACGATAACTACGGCTCCTGGAAGGATTAGCGGACGATGTCCAACTTTCTTCCGCAATTCTGTTACATAATCCACTTAGGCACGCTCCTGAAATTACTAAACTAATCCCAATGAATAGAAGGGATTTTCTTTTTAGTGATATTATCCTATTATATATGATATAGAACAAATCTAACAATTCAAACATTTTTTAGGAGATATTTATGAATAAGACAGATATTATTGATTTGACACGTGTATAGACCAAGGATTTCCATGTATATAAACCCTCTGTTAAATTAGGTAGTCTCCAAACTTGTTGTAATCAATAGAAAGAGGTGGATCTTTTGAGCGTAAAATGGCTTGAATGGGCGCAGCGTATACAATCACTGGCACAGGCAGGGCTTACTTATACCAATAATGTATATGATATAGAAAGGTTTGAGGAGTTAAGAACCATCAGTACTGAAATAATGAATGAATACACTGGCCATGAAATGGAGAAACTGAGAAACTTATTCGCTTATGAGACTGGTTACCAAACTCCGAAAGTCGATATACGGGGAGCAGTCTTCCAAAACGGCAAAATCCTTTTGGTCAGAGAAATAATTGATGATAAATGGTCGCTGCCAGGCGGTTTTTGCGATGTCGGCCTATCGCCTGCTGAAAATATTGTTAAAGAAATAAAAGAAGAATCCGGTTTTGACGTGGTTCCCACCAAACTCTTGGCACTGCTCGACATGAAGAAGCATGAGCATCCGCCGCAGCCTTTCCACTATTATAAAGTGTTTATTCAGTGCAATATTGTGGCTGGAAAAGCTGAAATAGGAATAGAAACAAAAGATGTGCAATTTTTCAGCGAAAACAACTTGCCTGAATTGTCGCTGGCGCGCAATACGGAAGCCCAGATCCAATTGCTTTTCGAATTTTCAAGAGATCCTCAAAAAGAAACGGTATTCGATTGACAAGAGCTGCAATTACCGATGCTAAACTTGTCATGCTTGTTGACATTCCCCTTGCACAATTTACCTTTTGACCGGAACAAAAGATCGCTTAGTTACTAAATTTATCGGCTAAAAAATACCTGCCCATCACCTGAAGATGGGCAGGTATATTCCTTTTTATGAAAACGAGAATATATGAATTTTGCTGTTAAAGTAAAGCAACACCAAATTCTTCAATCAAATCTTTGAAAGCTGGCCGTTCGTTGCCTCCGCGCCCTACAACAGCCTCTGCAGTAACAAGCGAATTCAATACAGCTTCTTCTGTTGCTTCTCCTACCGCTCTAAAAGCCAAGTCAAGATCTTCCTCATGGACTCGGATCAGACTCAGGGCCACTTTAGGTTTTTGATGCGGAATTTTTACCGCCGTCGAGAATCCGATGACTATTTCACCGCTGCCATGCGTTATGATTGATCCAGTTCGTGACAGACCAGCAACCGAACGTTTGATAATCCGGTTCAATTGCCTCTCTGATACCGGAAGATCCGTCGAAACAATAACCATAACAGAACCTTTGTCTTTTTCTTCTTGCTTTTGCAATATGAATTGCTTTAGTTCCTGGCCGACCGCTTTTCCGTTGATGCGAAGGTCGCTCAGCATTCCGAAATTCGACAGGACTAAAACTCCCATCGTATATGTATGGCCATCAAGTTCCATTAATCTTGAAGCGGAACCAATGCCGCCCTTCAGCGAATAGCAGAGCATTCCTCTTCCTGCTCCAACAGCGCCTTCTTGGAATTCCGCCGAAGCAGCATCCAGCGCTTGCCGGACGTGTTCCGGTTTTAACGCCTTCGCGCGTATATCGTTTAAGAACATGTCGTTGCACTCGCCGATGACCGGATTAACAGTGCCTGTTGTCAAACCGATTTCGGGATTTTTTTCTAGCACATAATCGATCAAGGTATCTGCCGCCATGCCGATACTTAATGTATTTGTCAGCAAAATAGGCGTCTCCAGTGTACCTAATTCCTGCATTTGTATTGTGCCCATCGTTTTTCCGAAGCCGTTGATCACATGGCTGGAGGCTATCAGTTTTTCTTTGAAAACGTTTCCGGAATGAGGCAAAATGGCTGTCACTCCGGTTTGGATAGCACCATCATCCAGCGTTGCGTGGCCCACTTTCACACCTGGAACATCCGTAATGGCATTTAAAGTGCCTGTCTCTAAACTCCCTATTTTGAGGCCGTAATCACGAATTCGTTTTTGTTTCAGCAAAAGCAACACCTGCTTCATATAAGATTCAACTGCTTATTTGAATTGTATTTCCTTTCTCCTTACTATATCAAAAGGAGAAAAAAACAAGCAATGATTCCCTAAAACAAATAGGAGAACATTGCTTGCATCAAATACATCTCAGGATTCGATAGGGCCTTCCAACACAATTTTCCCGATGGTACGCCCTGACATCAACTTGCCGTAAGCTTGTTCGAGATTTGATGAATTGATCGGCGACATGCGTTCAGTCATAGTCGTTTTGACTTTTCCGGCGTCTACCCAATCTGCCAGTTCATTCAGCAACTCGTGCTGTGCAATCATATCTTCTGTATGGAACATTGACCGGGTGTACATCAATTCATATGCAAATGTTACGCTTTTCGAGAAAAGTGCAATATCCAGCGGTTTTTGAGCAGGTAAGATCGAACAGATCTTGCCTTGCGGCAAAATGACTTTCGCCATATTTGACATATGGTCGTCAACGTTGGTCAAACAGAATATATAGTGAACGCCGGACAGGCCGAGCGTCTTCAGTTGTGCGTCGAACTGCTCCATATGATTGATTGTGTAGTCAGCGCCGTGTTGCATCGCCCATTCTTTTGTTTCCGGCCTTGAAGCTGTTCCAATTACTGTCAACCCCACTCTTTTCGCAATTTGTGTTGCAATTGATCCGACTCCGCCGGCCGCACCAATTATCAGGATGCTTTTCCCAGCGTTTCCTTCCACAAGATGTGAAATGCCCAAACGGTCAAAATACGCTTCCCATGCAGTGATGCTAGTGAGCGGAAGCGCCGCTGCTTCCGCAAAGTCCAAGCTTTTGGGTTTTTTGCCAACTAAGCGTTCATCGACGAGATGGACTTCACTATGGCCGCCTTGCGCAATTGTCGTTCCGGCGTAATACACCTCATCTCCTTCTTTGAATAAGGTGCATTCTTCTCCTGCTTCCACAACTACTCCTGCGACATCGCGTCCCACAATAGTCAACGAATCGTCGTTTTCGTCTTTTGCATCTCGTGTCCGAAAATCGGTCGGATTTACCGATACGGCTCGAACTTCCACAAGCAGATTTCTTCCTGTCGGCACAGGGCGTTCAACTTCAATAAATTCAAATCGCGGCGGCTGGGATTTCGGGCCTGGCTTGTAAAAACCCAGGGCTTTCATTGTATTTGCGCTCAATAGGATTCGCCTCTCTTTTCTATATTAAATTTAACTGATTGGAGAAATATCCTCAACGTATGCATCAATTACCACTGGTTTCCGGCTTTGTTTTGCCTGCGCAAGAGCATCACTTAATTCGGTCCGGTTTCTGCATGTATAACCTTCTCCTCCGCAAGCGGCAGCAAACGCCGCATAATCGATGTTGGCAATTTCTACATTTGTTGGTTCATTTCCTTTTTCTTTTTGTTCGTGTTCGATCAGCTGTATTTTTTGGTTATTGAAAATAACGACCGTCATCGGCAGGTCGTATTTTACAGCTGTAACAAAATCCTGCATGCCCATGGAAAAACCGCCGTCTCCTGTCAAAGCGATCACTTGCTTGTTCGGATAGGCAATTTTTGCAGCAATAGCGCCTGGCAAACCGCAGCCCATTGTCGCTAGCCATGCAGATAGCACAAATTTTTGCTGAGAAAGCTTTAAATATTTCGCCGTCCAAATGGTGACGCTCCCTACATCCAGCGATACAACAGCATCGGGATCCAACACTTTTTGCACTTCAGCCAAGACGTGCTGCGGTTGCATCAGTTCCGTTTCTTTGTCCATGTCCGCTTGCAAATCCGCTTGCCAAGCAGACTTCTGCTCTAAAAGTCTAGATAGAAAATCGGAATCTTTCGGCTCTGCCCTCGCCGTCAGCTCTGAAATGGCAGGTTTTAATTCGCTGGCAACCCCAACTGTTGCCGGATAATACTTGCCGATAACTTTCGGATCAATATCAATCTGGATAGCCGGTGCATTTTCCGGCAAAAATTGGCGGTATGGATAAGCTGTGCCTGCCAAAATGACAAGGTCCGCTTGTTTCATCGCCTCTTCTGCGGGTTTTGTCCCCAACTGTCCAAGATGGCCGAGGTTATGGGGATGTTCATCCGGTATAATCCCTTTTGATGGAAAAGAAGCGATCAGCGGTGCCTGGATTTTCTCGGCGAATGCGAGTACTTCTGCAACAGCATCTTTGGAACCTTTACCGGCGAGAATGACCGGCTTTTTTGAAGCCTTTATCAAGCGGGCAGCATCGGCTAAATCCTCTTCGTCAGGCCGTAATTTCGGCGCAGCATAGATAGCGGAAGTTTGCGGTTCATTCCGCTTGATCTTCTCTGAGAACAAATCATCTGACACGATCAACACCGCCGGCCCTTTTTCTGCATAAGCAGTCCGGATCGCTTGGTTCAGCATATCGGGCAGCTGGTCCGCCGATTGGACACGCCGGTTGTAGACCGTGGCATCTTCAAACATCGCTTCTAACTTCAATTCCTGAAAATTGTCAGTCCCGACTTTTGTACTTTCTATTTGTCCGACTATCGCCAATACCGGTGTCTTGTCTTTTTTGGCATCAAAGAGCCCGTTCTGCAAATGGACGGCCCCTGGGCCAGCGATGGAAAGGCAGACACCTATTTTGCCTGTCAGCTTTGAGAAAGCGGCGGCGGCAAGCGCGCCCGTTTCTTCGTGCCGTACTTGAATAAAACGGATGGCTTGTTCTTTCCGCATTTCCTCCATGAATTCATTTATGGAATCCCCTGGCATTCCATAAATGTGATCGACGTTCCATTCTTTTAATAGGCCAATAATGTAGCTGCCTGCGGTGCGCTCGAACATGTACATTCCTCCTTCATCGTTTGGTAGCATTAAAATTTCAATTAGCTTATCTGGAAAATTCTCTTCATCCCATAAAATTACCTCTAACGCTGCTTATTTAAACCATGGAAGGTAAGTTCAACTAGAACAATGGCCACTGCTTAGGGGATTTATAAATAAAAAAACCACAAGAGACATCTCCCCTGCGGTTTTACGAACATACTATTAACGTACATTATCGAGAAGAACAGTACGAAGTTCACGGGAAATTTCGGTTACGCCTAATGGATCTCGTTTCTCAAAACGAAGGGAAATCCGAGATTCGTCCATATCCAAGGCTTGTGCCAGCAATCCCCCAAGCCCTTTTGCTTTATGGTCCATTTCAACATAGACAGTCGTTCCCGCAATGTCAGAGATAAAAATGATTTCCAGCTCCGTGAAATGCCTTCTAAAATCGGCTCCTGGAAAAAATTCGAATTCCTGGACCAAACCACTTTTCGTTTGCCGGCTCTTAAGATTGGTCGAGGATTTTAATGTAAACCCTAACTGATTTATGGCTTCCAAAACTTTTTCAGCCACTTCTGTTCCACTCACTTCGATGAAATCTTTGTCCTTTGGATCGATTGCAAAAGAGACATCCCCTGCAGTATCAAGCCAAACTTCTTTTCTTCCGCTGGTTATAGGGGCTTCGTGCGATAAAGTAAATGAAAACGGCAAGGCTTTTTCTTCTTTTGCAGCAATAATGACAGCATCGCTCACTTTAACACGTTGGATTTGCAAGTTCTGACGGTACTTCCGGTCATCGTTTTCCACCAATACCGATGTCTCTACAGACAGAAAGATAGAGTTAATCTTTTGCTCGACTGACCCTCCGACTATCAAGACTTCACCGGTCAACAGACCGCCTTGCCTTACTTTTGTTTCGTTCAAACGCGTATCCACTTTTGCATGGCCAATTCCCGCACTTGCCTTAACTTTGTCAAAAAACGACATATTTCTTCCCCCTCTAGCTGTTTTATTTGTTGCATTTCATACGTATTTAAAAGGAGAAGGTTTCAACTATCCCATTTACCTGAAAAATTCTTTTAGTCTTAGCACCAAATGAAGAAAACCATCTTATTAAAACCTGCTTTTACAGACGGATTTCGATATCTTTTTTGTATTTTTTCCACAGGCTGGAAACAAAATCGTTAAGTTCTTTGTCACGGGCTTCTGACGGAACCTCTTCCACATTTTCCATGTCGAATTGGTCTTCCATTAAACGGTTTATATAGGCATCCCGCTCCATGCGCTCTTTAAAATAAACTTCATAATATTCTTCGGCTGTAATGCCTAAATATTCGGCTTGAGTCTCGAAGTAATCCTCATTTCCGGTGCTTCCAAAGGGAAATATCGTTTCTATGCTTTCGATGTCATCTGACACATCAATCCCCCTAGTTTTTGCTTCCAGAACCATAATTTCATCTTGTATATACATATCGACAAGTAACGGGATATTTTTTTCTTCTACAGAGTGGAGAGCGCGAACCTTTTTCAATGTAATCTCTTTGCCTTTAACGATAGCAACCACGTCCGAATCTTTTGCTTCTGAAGCAGCTTCCACATCCGTCTCAGCATTTTCTGGGTTGGTGCTTGAACAAGCAACTAACACGACTGAAACAATAAATAATAGTATATATTTCATAATGTCCTCCTTTAAAACACAGCTATTTTTCTTTATTTTAACATAAAATCCCATTATTATTTATCTAGAGATAGAAAACCTCCCTCCTTCCACTGCTTCCCTTTTTTACCGTATGTTACTGAAATTTTTTACGCATAATGATTTTTATGAAACCCATAGTTCAGTAGAAACGTATCAACATTTAACATAGTTTTATCAGCTAACGAGGCAGTTAATCGAAAGAAGCTGCAACAGGAGGTGAATTGTCATAGAATACAAAATTAATCCGCATAGTTATCCTATTTTTATATCCATCTTTATTGCCCTGTTAGGGAATGTAATGGCGGATTACTTTAAATGGTCTTTTAATCCCTATCTATTATTTTTGTTGATAGTTGCTGTATTTTCTCTTGTTCGATTCAAGTTAACCATTTACGCTGAGAAAATGGTTTATGAGATTTTATTAGTCAATAAATCGATCATAAAAAAGAAGATTTTACCCATACATATTAATCAAATGAAATTCATACGAGTCGGTTGGGCTCAAAAAGCTGCCATAATAAAAGTGAAAAAGGGAATCAATGTTAGATTGGTTGTTCTCGAACCGCCTAAAGCATATGATCACTTAATAGAGTTTGCGACGATACACGATATACCGATAGCAAAAACAAAAGACTATTTAATTTTGGAAAGAATGAAAAAATTTTCTGATTAATTTTAAGGTTACTTGGGTTAAAGAAGAATATAAAAAGGACTTTTACCTTGGGTTTTTTTCATTATTGAACCGTTAATATAATTGCCGTATATATAAGGAAGGCTGTTCCTCATGGGAACAGCCTCCCTTTCTACTGCTTTATCAATTTTAGCGAACGAATTTTTTTCACTTTGATCCGGTGTATATCTTTGATGTTTTCAATGAGTTCTCGATAGGGGATGTCAGACACTTATATTTCTTCCCCTAAAAAGTAATAGTACGTGACATTGTTGAATTCTTTCCCATTCTTGAGCTCCACTGAAATAAGCCGGCCACTTTCCAAGCTTGTTAAATACGGAAATTTTTAAAAAAGCTCCCGTTCTTTGATCTTATCCAGTTTTTTGTTTAGTTTTCCGTCTATAGTTAACCAAACTAACATGCCTGCCACTACCGGCCACCAGCCATAAAAGTTGAATAAGTATTGTGCAGGAAAATAAAAGGAATAAAAAATTCCGGCTTTTAAAAACCAGTAAATATATTTCACAAGCCCTCCTTTCTTTAAGCCCGACAATATCTCATTATGTATTGAACCACTTTCCATTTAGCGCGTCGATGTACCTGCCGGATGATTTTCGGACCCGGGAAGCGGCATCTTCTTCCATGATGCGATGAAATGCATCGTACAGCCGATTAAACTGGATTCCTTCCAGCCGTTCTGCCATTCTCTTTACGGTACTAGCCGGAAGCGGGATAAAATTTGGATAACTGTACATGAATGAAGCCCAATGCCGATCCGCTGCAACACGTATGATGTCCCCCGTAAACAATATTCCACTTTGCGGATTGCCTCTCGCCCACTCCAAAATCGAAGCACCTTTGAAATGGCCGCCTAAACGATGCACTATAAAATCTTCATCAATTTGATGCGTCTCTCCTGACCAGTAAATAATTTTTGCACTTGGCCTTGTTACCCATTTCCGATCATCTTCGTGGATATAAATTGGTGCATCAAATACTTCCGCCCATTCTACTTGTGTCGAATAATAGTGAGGATGCGACAAGGCAATCGCCTGTATCCCTCCAAGCCCTTTGATTTCATCTATTGTGGAAGAATCGATAAGCGTGATGCAATCCCATAAAATATTCAAGCCTTTTCCTCGGATTAAATACGCAGTTTGCCCAATCGCAAAATTGGGCATTGTCTGTATGCTATGGATTCCTTGCTCGTCATTGTGGAAGTGATTGTGAAATCTGCCTTCTTGGACTATCGCTTTTAAGGTAGTCCATGATTGGCCGTTCGGATTGACATATTGCCGCTCTTCATCACAAATCAAGCATCCCTCTGGCATGCCATTGGTTTTATCATATTGAACTCCACATGTTTCACAAATAAAGTTCTCCAAACAAATCCCCCTTTCTTCAACAATAAGGAGAGAGTTCTCTTTATCAATAATGTTCCGGCAGGCTAATCAAAAAATTAAGATCAAATCCATCCGACACTAATATACGCAAATCGGAAACTGTCAGTACTAATAATATTGATGACCCGAAATCCTGCGCTGTGCAGAGAGAGTTTCCCTTTTCATCCAAGACGTCAAAATAAAAAAAAGGCGACAGGCATCTCTCGCTTTCATGAATACTCTGCAGCACGTAATTTTTTACGTCGGCATTCAAATCTACTTGCAACAGGCTTAGCCCATCAAGATCAATTGTAAGATTTGCTTGGTGGGCCAGCTTCTTGATTTTTTTAATTCCATAACTGGAGTGGCCATTTCTTACAGATAAATCTCCGGACCAGTATTTGAAAGTAAGCGACGTTCCTTTTTCAAAAAATAAAAAGGCAAGCTGGCACCACAATATTTTAATTTTCCCAAGTCTCAATTCGCTGCTTTCATCTATATGAATCGGTATACTCGTGTTTAGCCGATAAGTATATGTCAACATGGGCTTCCCGCCTATCTATACTGTTCCTCGAACATCATTTTAAAACGGGGATTGAAAGTAAATTCCAACACATTTTGATAAATATCGGATTCTCCGTGAAGTAAGCGGATTTTGTTATAATCTTGTCCATTTACAATTTCAAGTTTTTGGACAGAGCGCAGCTCGATATGGGACACTATTTCCTGAGATGCATGGTCCTTTACTGTCAAAATAAATTTATCGTAGAACGGAGAGATAGTTAGCTTAAAATCTTCTACTCTATTGCTGAAAGCAAAAGCAGCTGTATCGTAAAACAGGCTATCTTCTTCACTTTCTCTTTGAGGTCTTGACCCCAAAAATTCAATCAGTTCTTTTTCCTCTGGTATATTCATAAGTCGATCACTCCATTTACCATTCATAAAAAATTTATACAGCATTTTTAGAAATCGCTGACATATGGATTAGCATACAAATCCCACTGGATCTCCGCGCCGATAAGAGAGACGAAATCAATGTATTCCTTCTCCAGATACATCGCCGGCGCCTCACCTTTTTCGATGATCACGAAAATTAGAATCCGGCATTCGATGCCGTATTTCTTTTTTATTCCGATGATTTCTTCCTTTTTATTTAGCAACGGCTTTAATACTTTGTCCAATTGCTCTTTAACATCATAGGACTTTTCATAGCCAGTGCCCATATTCCAAACGGTTTCTTTATGATATTTTGGTTCTTCAGCAATTTTGTCAGAAATCACGTCCCCAGTTTGATATGTTTCGGTCGGTTTTATCCCGAGTGCTTTCGGTATTTCCTCTAAAGGAAAATCTTCACCGAACATGCTGAAAAGAACTTTGACTTCTGAAACAGGGTTGAACATCAAATCCATCTCCCATCCAAAAGAAAATCACCAGAAATTTCTGTCTTTATTTTATCATTTTACTGCTAATAAAAAATAGAAGAATTAAAAGTTTTGGTGATGAAAAACCGTAAAATAATCTTTCCTTAGTTATTTGGATTGGTTTATAAGCTTTTCCAGTTCGACTTCGATTTGTTTGACGTCATAGCGTTCAAATAAAGGCACAACGCCTGTTAGATCATGCGCAACATTTTCCACCAGTATCCACTTCAAATCATCCATTTTTAACAGCTCTTTCACTTTTTGGGACGAAAACGGCAAAAACGGTTCCAGAAGCTGAGCCAAGTTCCTGATAATCAGCACACAAGTCGCTAAAGTTTTTTCACATGATGCAGGGTCGCTTTTTATTTCGTTCCACGGCTCTTTCTCATCAAAATACTTATTGGCTAAACGAACAAAGTTGAATACTTCCTCCAAAGCTTGTTTTGTCCGCCCCCTTTCAATAAGAGAGCCAACTGTATCGTATAAAACTTTCAATTTATCTTTTATAATTCCATCCGGTTCCGCTGCAGGAATAGAACCTCCATAGCTCTTTTCAATAAACTTCAATGAGCGGTTGATAAAGTTACCATATGCCCCTAAAAGTTCGCTGTTGTGGCTGTAGATAAATTCTCGCCATGAAAAATCACTGTCGCGATTTTCCGGTGCATTGATGCATAAGAAATAACGGATTGTGTCGGGATCATAGCGCTCTAATATGTCCGGAACCCAAACCGCCCAGTTTTTGCTTGTCGACAATTTCTTTTTTTCAAGCGTCAAATACTCATTTGAAATAATATGCGTTGGCAATCCCGGTACACGGATTCCTTTTAATATGGCGGGCCAGATCAAAGTGTGAAACGGTATATTGTCTTTGCCGTGGACATAGTAAGCTTTTGTATCTTCACGCCAAAATTCCCGATCATCTTGCTGATGGCGCTCTGCCCATTCTTTGCTGGCTGAATAATACCCGGAGACTGCCTCGATCCACACATATATTTTTTTGTCTTCATATCCTTTTACAGGCAAACTGACGCCGTTTGGCAAGTCACGCGATGCCGCCCGGTCCACTAAGCCTTCTTGCAGATACCTGTTGCTCATGTGAATGGCGTTCTCACGCCACCTTTTGTCGTCATCAGCGGTTTTAACAAAAAGCTCCAGTTCCTTTTGAAAAGCGCTAAGCCTAAAATAAAAATGCTCCGTTTTCTTTACTGTCGGTGAGTTGCCGCAAATTTTGCATTCCGGTTCCAATAAATCCAATGCATCCAAAATCGTCGAACAATTATCGCACTGATCTCCGCGAGATCGCGCACCGCATACCGGACAAATGCCTTCAACAAAACGGTCTGGCAAAAACTGCTTGTCAATTTCACAATACATTTGTTCCGTTTCCTTTTTGTAGATATAGCCATTCTTCTGCAATTCCAGAAAAATAGATTGGACAGCCTGATGATGGAAAGCTCCATCCGTCCGGGTATATAAATCATACGTAAAACCAAGATCTTGAAAATTCTTTAGAAACTCAGCATGATAGCGATCGGCTATTTCTTTGACCGATATACCTTCTTGGCTAGCCCTTATGGAAATTGGTGTTCCGTTGCAGTCGCTGCCTGACACGTATAGAACTTTTTCCCCTTTTAGCCGGTAATACCTGGCCAATATATCGCCCGGCAATAAAGCGGCAATATGCCCCAGATGCAACGAGCCGTTAGCATATGGCCATGCCCCTCCGATCAATACGCCCATTTTCTCCACTCCTTTGAAATAAAATAAAAACCCCGTCTTTATCCTTAAACGATAAAGACGGGGTTCGCCCGCGGTTCCACTTTACTTTACGGCCTATTCACATAGGCTGCCTCTTTCAGTACAGAAAAAATCCATACTGGGGTTTTGATAACAAGTGCCCGCACTTGTCGCATCCTACTGGTTCCGGGTGCCGGAATGTTCAGTGCGAAGCTCAGAGGCCATTGTTCAAATGGGCATTTTCGCTTCTTTTCAGCTGCTGAAGCTCTCTATAGAAAATGCAGTCATTTTACTTTTCCTCATCATCGCTAATGTATTTTCCATATTATAACCAGAAAATGAAAAGGAGACAATCTAAAATTTCAACAATTCAAATTCTTGTAGAATAAGTACAAAGAAAAAAGCAGCCGATTTTACGGCTGCTCCATCTAATTTATCGTTTATTTTCCTTAGTATACTTTATCACCATTGAAAATCGAGTTTTTCACGATAACGTAATCCACATTACGGATTGCCATCAGTTTGTCTCCTCCAGCGTATGATATAGAAGACTGCAAATCTTGCTCCATCTCGACTAAAGTATCTTTCATCGAACCTTTGAACTCGACATACATTTTTTTGCCTTCAACGTTTTTCTTTTCGCCTTTTTGAAACTCAGAAGCAGAACCGAAATACTCTTTCAAAAGTTTTCCGTCTTGCTCTACAGTTTGTCCTGGAGACTCTTCGTGTCCGGCGAAAAGCGAGCCAATCATGACCATTGAAGCGCCGAACCGTACAGACTTCGCGATATCGCCATGAGTACGGATGCCTCCATCCGCGATGATCGGTTTGCTTGCAGCTTTTGCACACCAGCGCAGCGCTGCCAATTGCCAACCGCCTGTGCCAAAGCCTGTTTTAATTTTTGTGATGCAAACTTTTCCTGGCCCGATACCGACCTTAGTGGCATCCGCCCCTGCATTCTCAAGCTCGCGTACAGCTTCTGGTGTGCCGACGTTGCCAGCAATTACAAAACTTCCGGGAACATTTTTCTTTATAAACTTAATCATGTCGATTACGGAATTTGAATGGCCGTGTGCCACATCAATTGTGATATATTCCGGTGTAACATTTTCTTCAACCAATTGCTGGACAAAATCATATTCTTCAGGCTTTACCCCTACGCTGATCGAAGCGTAAAGTCCTCGCTCCTGCATTTCTTTTGCAAATGCCAAACGTTTTTCAGGTTCAAACCGGTGCATAATGTAAAAGTAATTGTTTTCCGCTAGAAAAGTTGCTATTTTCTCATCTACGATTGTCTGCATGTTTGCAGGCACTACAGGCAATTTGAACTTGCGGCCGCCAAACTCCACTGATGTGTCACATTCCGTACGGCTGTTTACCACTGCTTTTGCAGGAATTAGTTGAATATCTTCGTAATCAAATGCATTATCCATATTTAACACTCCTAAATCCGAATGATTTTATGTTTTATCTTATTATTGTTCGTCCATATGATAATGTACTCTATTTCACAAGTAATGTCAAAACATCTTCGGATAATAGTTGTCACTAAACCGAAAAATCATAAAGCCAAAAGTTCCTTGGACCAATTCACTTCGTGCAGCTCTTTTTTTTTACCCGAGACTTCTTTTTAAATTTGTTTATTTAAAAATGTTGAAGGAAATAAAGAATTAAACGGAAGGAGGCAAAGCTGTGAGCCATTTTATTGAAGTAGAACCCGGTATAAAGGTACATGTTGAAGACATTGGCCAAGGACAGCCTGTGGTATTCGTTCACGCATGGCCTCTCAACAGCAGAATTTTCGAGCAGCAAGCCGTCATTTTAGCCCAGAATGGGTTTCGCTTTATCGGGATTGATCTGCGCGGCTATGGCAAGTCAGACAAACCTTGGAGCGGATATGATTTTAACCGGATGGCACATGATATCAAAGCTGTCATCGATTTTTTGCAACTGAAAAACATTATTCTGGCGGGATATTCAATTGGCGGACCTATAACCATCCGCTATTTAAATTTATTTGGAGAAGAAGGCGTCGAAAAATTGCTTTTGATGGCTGCCGCTGCTCCTTCTTATACGAAGCGGAAAAATTTTAAATACGGCAAGAACCGCAGTGAAGTCGATCTGTTGATCAGCCACATCACTCAGGATCGCCCACGGCAAATGGCGCTTTATGCCAAAATGTATTTCAACAAAAGAAAATCATCCGAATTTCTTGCCTGGTTTCAATCTCTTGGACTCCAGGCAGGTGCCCATTCAATGATCCACTCTATGATTGCTTTAAGAGACGATGATGTTCTCGGCGAGCTTGGCGCTGTAACTTTACCCACTGCTATTTTTCATGGAAAGAAGGACCGTTCCTGCCCCTTTGACTTGGCGCGAGAATTGAATAAAAGGCTTTCCAATTCTGTTCTTGTACCGTTCCATGCGAGCGGGCATGGATTGTACTGGGATGAACCACAAAAGTTTAACAAAGAAATGATGCGCTTTTTCAAAAGTTCTGGCATAAAACCTAAAAATTAATTAAAAGCTAAAATATTGAACCTAAGCCTATACTGAAAACCGCCAAACACTTTACTTCTTTACAATTTTGGAACGGCGCATTCGTAAAGAACAGAAGAATTTACTCCATTTTTTAAGGAAGAGTAAATGAAGTTTGCCAGCTGATTAGAGTTCTAACTGTTATAAAATTAAATTTAACCGAAGCGTATACTTTTTCTTGCTTACTATCCATTAAAATAAAAAGCGGACTCCTTGGAGTCCGCTTTCTTTATTCCACTGCAACAGAAGTTTCGACTTCTTCATCTTTGTTTTTTCTGGCCTTAAGATAAAACAAGGCGACTATAATGGCGGTCAAGCCTAAGCCAATAACAAACGATGTATTCAAATCCATACTGAAGCCGATTTTCTGGTTCAAGATATAAACGAAAACCATATACGTGATAAATAGTGCAGGAGCCATAGCAACTAAATAATTTTTTCCTTGTATATAGAGGTACATTGCGCCAATCCATAAAGCAATGGCAGCAGTTGCCTGATTTGCCCAAGAAAAGTATCTCCACAGCAAATTAAAATCAATCTGCGTCAATAACGCCGATACACCGAACAACGGAACTGCAATCATCAAACGCTTAACCAGTTTCTGCTGATCTATTTTAATGTAGTCTGCAATAATAGATCGTGCTGCACGAAAAGCCGTGTCCCCGGATGTGATTGGCAGTACAATAGCTCCAAGCACTGCAAGCGTGCCTCCGATTGCTCCAAGCAACGTCATGGATACTTCATTAACTACAGCTGAAGGCGTACCGGAACTTATCATGCCGCTCAGTGTTTGGCCATCGAAGATACTCATTGCAGCCGCTGCCCAGATCATGGCGATGATTCCTTCTGCAACCATCATGCCATAAAAGATGTAACGTCCTTGTGATTCTTTTTCGACAGTTCTGGAAATGATTGGCGACTGGGTTGCATGAAAGCCGGATAAGGCGCCGCAAGTGATAGTGAAAAACAGCATCGGAAAAATCGGTAAGTTCGCCGGATGCATGTTTGTTAAGGATAATTCCGGTATAGTGTAATCCGAAAATATCAAGGCTCCTCCAACTCCCATGGTTCCTAACAACAATATTGCGCCAAAATACGGATAGAATCGGCCAATGATTTTGTCGATCGGCAGAATAGTCGACAAGAAATAATAAATGAATATAGCGGTGATGATCAATCCTACGGCTATCTTTCCATCCAATAAGAGCGCAAGCAAAGACGCAGGCGTTGTAACGAACACAGTTCCCACTAAAAGAAGCAACAATAACGCAAAGAAATTCACTATATGTTTTGAAGCTTCCCCGAGAAATTTGCCAGCCAATTCCGGTATATGGGCACCTTTATTGCGAATTGAAATCATACCAGTCAAATAATCATGGACCGCTCCCGCAAAAATCGAACCTATAACAATCCATAAAAAAGCGACCGGTCCATAAAGAGCACCCATAATCGGTCCGAAAATCGGCCCTGTCCCTGCAATGTTAAGAAGTTGAATAAGCGCATTTTTCTGCTTATGCATCGGCACAAAATCAATGCCATCCGTGTTTGAATAGGCTGGTGTCTTACGCGATTCTGCAGGATCGAATATTTTTTCAATAAATTTACCATATGTAAAATAGGCAACAATTAACAGGACTATTGCAATAAAAAAAGTAACCATAATATTAACCTCTACTCCTTTATAAGAAAGCGTTTTCAATAAACTGTAAAATTTCTTGCGACAAATTACATCAGCAGTGCCTCCTTCCAAGCTTCCGTACGTTAGTCTGATAAAGACTAAATTATTTTACCATAACTTTTCAAATATGTCTTATTATTTTAAATTATTCCAATAAAAAAAGCCGTTGCTGAACGCAACGGCTAACTGTCATAAATTATCAGAGGTTAATCTGAATTTGGGCGATATACAGTCGTTAACTTTTTTTGTTCGCGTCTTCTTTTTCTTCTCTCATCATTTTCAATTTTAGCAGAAACGACTCCGAGAAGAACTCCGAAAAGTGCGCCGCCCAGCACTTCAATCGGCTGGTGGCCCAAAAGTTCTTTCAATTCTTTTTCGCGTCTTACAAAATTCAAACTTGGAAAATCTCCTGATATGGAAACGAAACTTTCTTCCAGATCGTTAACAAGCTGAGCGATTTCTCCGGTATGCCTGCGGATTCCTTGTGCATCGTACATAACAATTGTTCCAAATACTACAGCCAAGGCGGTTTCTGTATGGCCCGCCCCTTTGTTCGCTGCTACGTACGAAGCCAAAGCAGCTACGCCGGCTGAGTGGGAACTTGGCATTCCTCCAGTCGTGAACGCCTGTTTCCAATCCCATACACCGGTTAATTTTTTATGTGTCACTATTTTCAAAGCTTGTGCGATGCCAATTGCTGATAAAGAAGTGACTATACCTCGGTTCATTTTCTCCATTTTTACGATATTCTCGATATTCTCCATTTTCCTCGACCTCCGCTCTATGTATAACTGCTAAAAATTTTAACTGTCCGTTTTCAATACCCAAACTACAGGTTTTTTAAGCAAATTACTGTTAAAAACTCTTTTCGGCAGACATAAAAAAGGAACAGCGCAAGTTTCGCGCCATTCCTCAGTTATGGAAAGATTCTTTTGCCGTGTCCTGTTTGTTGAAGTTGATGCCTGTCGAATCTAATGTTTTCATCAGCAATTCATGCATCAGCTTGTAGCCTTCCTCATTCGGATGAATCGAGTCAAGCCAGATGGAAGGATTCTTCCCCATCATATCTGTGCGGGAAATGATGACTCCTTCTTCCCCAATTGCTGTATTCCACAGACGGAACAACAGATTAGTAAAACCGAAATACTGGAATTCCTTTTTCATGGAATTGTATAAATTGTTTTGGACAATCAAGACATCTTCATTCAAATTTCGGATATGCTGGTAAGTTCCCAACAGATTTTTCCGATATTGCCGCTTTAATTGGGAAAATTGACGGATGAGCCCTTTTGCTCCACTATTGCGGAACCCGCGAAGGAGGTCATTGCCGCCTATATTCAATAGAACCATGTCTGCAGCGGCAATATAGCGGTCCCAGGCACCAGAATGCAACCGGTCTATCAATCCATTGCTCGTTAATCCGTTGATTCCGAGATTGGTTACCTTACTTCCTGCAAAAGTTTCTTTTAGATGTTTTGCAATGCCGCCTTTAGTTCCATACCCATAGGCGACAGAATCTCCCAATATGACGATGTTATTTATATGAAAATGTTTTTTTTGTTTTGATAAAGAAGAAAATGACGCTCCTTTGAAAAGGGCGCCAGGTCGAATATTCTTTTTCAAACGGCTTCCTCCCTTTCTTATTGCTTCTCTTTTTATTTTAACATCTTTTGGACATTTCAGCGATTAGGACGTATTTTAATGCAAAACAAGTTATTGACTAATTTCCCTGTTTCAAATGCAAATCTAATTAGCGCCGACTTGATCTTATCTATCTTTTGTTAATCAAGTTGTTATTTGGGTATATAAATTTCAGTAGTTTTACTTTCTTTGTTTATATAAAATAGTTGTTTGACAATAAAGTGAACTTCGAGTCAGCCCTCTTCAGTCTCTTATTTAGATGAAAGTATGATTTTTGGAAGGAGAAATTATGGAATTTATTTTTTTGATATTGGGCATATTGGTACTTTTTTCTGTAATGCTGGACTTTTTCTGGACCGCACTTTGGGTGGACAGCGGCGCTGGTCCGATAACCCGGAGATTAGCGAACATAACATGGAAAACACTGAGAAAAATAAGCGGCGACCACCCTCAAATACTAAGCCTTTCTGGTCCTATCATTTTAGCGATGACGCTTTTATCATGGATTTTCTTTTTGTGGATAGGATGGACTTTCATTTTCTTGAGTGACCCTAATTCTGTCGCCGGATCTCAATTCAATGAGTACGCCACCTGGGCAGATAAATTTTATTTTACAGGCTATTTGGTGTTCACGCTCGGAAACGGAGACTTCAAACCAACTAATGGAATTTGGCAGACCGTTACAATTTTGGCGACCGGATCTGGAATGCTCTTTATTACGTTGGCTGTTACTTATTTGCTTTCGGTGTTGAACGCGGTGACCGTCAAAAGAGCTTTTGCAGAAAGCGTAACCGGCATTGGAAGGACCGGCAGCGAAGTAGTGAAAAACACATGGAACGGGAAGGATTTCCATAATATTGATTTGACCTTAAATTCCTACTCTACTCAAATCAGCACTTTGACTGCCCAGCATAAAGCTTACCCTATCCTTCATTATTATCAGACCAGCCACACACAAGAATCATTAGCTATTGGATTAGTCATCTTCGATGAAGCATTAACTATTTTTCTGTTGGGAATTCCTGAAGACCTTAGACCGAACAGCCTGCTTCTGAAAGATTCCCGATCGAGCATAGATGCATTTTTGGATACAACAGATTTGACTAACGTCCGGCCTTCCAAATACTTGCCGCCTGATATAGAAATCGACAATTTAAGAGAAAGCGGTTTGCCGACTGTTACAAACGACGAGTTCAGTTTTGCAGTAAACGGATTGAAGAATCGGCGACAAAAGTTGCTTGGCCTGCTTGAAGCGAACGCAAGACAGTGGCCAAATTAAAAAAGCCTCTAAACACGGTTAGTGTCGATCTCAAAAAAACGGTGCTGATTGAAACTTTTCCCACCTCTTTTCGTATACAAGGAAAGAGGTGATCGATATGGAATGGAAACATTTGATTTCTGTTTTATTGGCCGGAATCCTTGTGCTTCTTCCAACCCAAGCGCTTGCGGTCGATTATGAAATCTCAAAAACTACTATTGAGGCGCGGCTCACAAAAGATGGAAATGTTAATGTGACAGAATGGCATACGTACGATTTTGATGGGGAATTTAATGGGATCACGAGAGAATTGCAGCCAAAACAAAACGCATCCATCTACGGATTTACCGCTTTTGAAAGTGGTAATCGGTTGAATGTAGAACAAGAAGGCAATCTTTACAAAGTTTATCGAAACGGTAAAGACGAAACCCTGATACTTGAACTGCAGTACAAAATCAAAGACGGAGTAGAAAAATTCCAAGACGGAACCGAATTTTATTGGCCATTTTTTGATGACCGGAACGAAAGCGATTACGGGAATATGACGATTACTGTCTTTCCTCCTGCACTTGCTGAAGATGTAACATATATAGGATATGACTCTGCTTATAAGAAAGGTTCGCTTCAAGATGGCGGAGCGGTAACGTTCAAAATGGGAAAAGTTCCGGCTGAAGAAAATGGCGATATCCGGGTTGTTTTTGACTCTCATTTGTTTCCAAACATCACGGCCCAAACTGGAACCATACGCGACAAAGTGGAAAACGAAAAGCAGAGGTTGGCTGTTGAGGATGCCACTTTCATGGCAAACCGGCAAACAGCTACTGATGCAGGCTCTATTGCCATGGCAATCTTGGGTGCTATTATTGCGGCTTTAATTGGAGGTACCTGGCTGCAAGCACGCCAGGTCAAGAAAGCCAACATTGCAAGCTCCGAAGGATTTGTGGTTCCGCAAGAAAAGATGAGTCTCCCAGCACTCCTTTTCTTTACAAAACCTTCGAATCATCCTGCAAATGTATTGGCTGCGGCTTTAATGGACTTGGTAAGAAAAGGAAAAGTAGCCCAGATTGCTGATGACCGATTTGAACTTGTAGATCGGCATACTGATTTTTTGCATGAAAACATATTAATCAATTTGCTTTTTGATAAAGTAGGGGGAGGAAACTTCTTTCAAACCGAAGACCTTTTTGCGTATACAAAAAATGAAGTAACAGCTGATACGTATCAAGAAGCCTTAGCTTCCTGGAACCAGGCAGTTGCAAATGAACTGAAACAGCAAGTTTTTTATCGCCAGAAAAAAACTTTGCGCTGGTTCACGGCATTCCTTGGGACCGCCTCAATAGCAGCAACCATCGTTTTCGGTTATTATGGATTGATTTTGTTGATGATAATCTCCATACTTTTCGGCCTTGCCTTTTTCAGCTTTGCGTTCTTTTACAAGCCGCTCACTCCCGAAGGACATAAGGTCCGGGAACAATGGAGAAAGCTGGAAAACGATTTGGAAAACTTTCCGAAAGAAGAATGGGATCGATTAACGAAAGATGAAAAATTTCGAGCTTATTCGTATTTGCTTGGTGCTGAGCCAATAAAATCCGATAAAAAGGCGCAAGCGTTCGCACGTGCCGAAACTCACTTTCAGCAGACAGCAGGCAATGCATCTACATTTAACCCGGTTTTGCTGTCTGCGGCTTTTGTTGTAGCCCATTCCAACTCTGCCGCTCACGCAAGCAGCAGTTCCTCAGCTTCTTTTGGTGGCGGAGTTGGCGGAGGCGGAGGCGGTTCAGGAGCGTTCTAATTGAAAAAGCGAGAGAAGTAAAAACTTCTCTCGCCTTTTTATTTCATACTTGATGTTTTTCCAGAAAATCCAGCATTGCGCTATAAACTTTTATTTCATTTTCTTTTTTCGAGAAGCCATGCCCTTCATCGTCTAATACTAAGT
Organism: Planomicrobium soli; assembly: GCF_003014655.1. Lineage (GTDB taxonomy): Bacteria > Bacillota > Bacilli > Bacillales_A > Planococcaceae > Planococcus > Planococcus soli_B. The sequence continues at coordinate 42,912 of NZ_PYAT01000001.1, forward strand.
ACTCCACTTCCCTTCCTTTTTCTTTTAGCTTGGCCACAATCTGATCCGATTCTTCTTTGACGACGCGCGGATCTTTGGCCCCTTGGATTACTAGCATCGGTTTTTCCATCCCATCCAAGTAAGTGACTGGAGAATCTTTAGTGAAACGGTCTTTGTCCCTTACCGGATCGCCTAGCCAGCGCTCCATAATGGGTTTCCAATGTGGAGGAACCGATTCTACAAAAGTGAATAGATTCGATACGCCAAAAATGTCAACGACAGCTTTGAAATATTCCGGATGGCGGCCGTGCAGCAGCAGCGCCATATATCCCCCGTAACTCCCTCCGATCAAAAATAACTTTTCGGGATCAGCCAACTTATTATCAAACAACCAGTTAATGGCCGCTAAACAGTCGAGCCGCGGCCCTTCTCCCCAATCCTGTTCAACAAGCTTTACAAATGAAGACCCATAGCCCGTGCTTCCGCGAAAATTCGGTGCAAAAATTGTATATCCTCGATTTAGGAAACATTGGAACATTGAACGAAATTGCTTCCGCTCTGCGTGTTGGGGACCGCCGTGCGGCCAAAAAATGGCATGGCCGTTGTCATTTTCCGGTTTCGGCTTGAAAAGAAGCGCTTCAATTTCCAGCCCGTCATACGACTGAAAGCTGACTTCTTCCGGATCGACCAGATCTTCTTCTGATAAGCCAAGTACCCGATTATCCGTCAACGGTTTCCATTCGGAATCTCCCATCCATTGAAAGATATTATGCGGTTTCGTAGCACTTGTACCAAGCAAATATAGATTTCCGGACTTTGTTATTTGAATTTTATCAATAATATCCACAGGTGTTGAAACCTGTTCCAATTTAGTGGAATCGGGATCAAAGCGATATAGAAGATCCGTTACTCCTTTTTCGGTGGAAAAGTAAAGCATGTTTTGTTCTTTATTCCACTTTAAATTTTGCAGACTTTCGTTTTCAATCTTCAGCACTTCAGAAAACAGCTTATCCTCCAAATCAAAGTGTGCCAAATAAACAAAGTCGCTGTCATAGTCTGTAAGAAAATAGATGGATGAATCATTTACAAAAGCGGATTCAAAAGCGACATGAACTTTTTCCGGATCGGGTGTCAGGTAATGGGTTTCATCTCCATGCTTTACAAAGGCCCGGACGTAAGTATTTGCTAGTGATTGTGTGTAGACAAACGCTTGTTCATTTTCAGAAACGGATTCCAAGTAAGTGGTGGATTCCGATCCTTCGTGCAATAAAGTATCTGATTGGTCTTCAAGGTTTTTTACATAGGCATTTAAAAATGAAGGATTCCCCTCGGAAGTCATGTAATACAAACGGTTGCCATCTTCACTTAAATGAGCATAATAATACTTTTCCTCCGGATTTCCTGTAACAAGAGGCTCAGGAAGACCACCTTCTGCAGGCAAGGCATATATCTGGTGGTTTTCATCTCCATCTTTATCAAAACCAGCTAAAACATAGCGGTTTTTCGGGTCAAACTTGATGAAACTGACAGACTCATCACGGTGCGCAAATAGATAAGGAAAAAGGTTAGGCAAGTCCATAGCCCAGAGGTTCACCTTGCCGTTCAAGTTTGAACTGAAAATCAATCGTTCCTCATCTCCACTCAGGGCAAAGTCCGTAATCGAGTATGTACGGAAAAATTGTTCTACTTTAGGTTTCGGAAACTCAATCATGATCATCCTCCTCTAAGAAAATTCAGAATTGATAAATTATAACTCTGTTCAGTATAATCTATTTTCCCGAATGAACATAGACTAAAAGGATTTTTAATACGAATAGCGAAGTAATATAAAGTACAGATTTTGAAAGGAGACATTTATGATTCATAACATCAAACTAGATTCGCATAATATGCATTCATCGTTCAGCCGGAATTATGAACCGATACTGACCATCGATTCCGGTGACTCTATTCAATTAAAAACTCCTGATATCCAATGGGGATATTCTGAATCTGAAGGACAAGAACGAACAATTTTCTCGTCCAGAGAAAAGGAAGAACAGCCCGGCCATCCACTTGTTGGCCCTATTGCCATTAAAGGAGCCAAACCTGGAATGGTGCTGGAAGTCAGAACCAATAATGTAATTCCCGGCTGGTATGGCAGAAACTGGGCCGGCGGCTTGCCAAGCTGGCAAAATGAGAAATTGGGGCTGACTGAAAGCGAACGTCTCGAACTGGATTGGAAACTGGATGCTACTACTTCCACAGGCAGCTGCAAAATCGGAAATAGAGAATTCCGTGTCAGCCTTTCCCCGTTCCTCGGCCTTATGGGAGTGGCACCTTCTGAGCCGGGTGTCCACCGGACAACTCCTCCCCGTTATTGCGGCGGCAACATCGATTGCAAAGAACTGACAAAAGGCAGCAGTTTATTTTTGCCCATAGCTGTCGAAGATGCCTTATTTTCCTTAGGAGATGGCCACGCACTGCAGGGAGACGGTGAAAGTTCTGGCACGGCGATCGAATGCCCTATGGATCTGGTTGACTTGACGCTGATTGTCCATGAAGACATGACCCTCAATATGCCGCGAGCCAATACGGCTGCCGGTTGGATTACGTTTGGTTTTAATGAAGATTTGAATGAAGCGGCAGCAGTTGCGCTAGATGACATGGTCAAGTTTATGCAGTCGCTTTATAACATCTCAAAAACGGAAGCGACAGCACTTTCAAGTGCAGCAGTTGACCTACACATCACACAAGTTGTAAATGGTGTAAAAGGTGTCCATGCCATCTTGCCTCACGGTGCTATCCGATAAAGTTAATAAAAAAGCAGCAGTAGGGTTCCTATGAAGGACTCCCACTGCTGCTTTTATATCTTAATCTAATTTTTTTTTGCTTGCCCTTTATTTGTTACGACAGTGTAATTACCGAATTCATTGATGTTGACCGTAAAGGTATTCCCATTCAAACTGCCTTGGAAAATCTTCCATTTACCCTTCAAGTCTTCGCGTGCACCAAACTGAACCTTGACAGCACCGTCTACTTCGAAACTGAGTGATGCAGCGGTTTTGAAATTCAAATGGATTCTTTTTCCGCTGGTGTCTTCAACTTCAATTCTGATTTGTTCTGCAATTGCAGGACGGCCGTCTACCGCTTGTGCATCATCGAACATAAGGTTCAATATGAATCCATCGCCAGTTGCTGCGGCCAGTTCTTTTACGTTTTCAGCTGAAAGGGCCAAATCGGCTTTTGGCATATCAATTACTAACGCTTTGCCACTCTCTAAAAGCTGGGCTATTGTTTGAGCATGAAAATGGATTGCCAATTCGCCGTCTGCATCTGGCTCTCCGGCTTCAACAACTGCTTTTTCTCCAGAGAAATCCGGTTTTGCTTCTTGTTGGCCAGGAACGACCGGTTCTTTGAAATCGATTTGGGCAAGAAGTGGATCATGGTCGGAAGCATGTCCGTGTTCATACATGAACATCGAGTTGATATGAACCATATCAAGTTCTGTTTTCTCAGCCAAATTGTTTGTTACAAGAAGGTGATCCAGAACTTGCGAATTGCCTTGATAGTAATAAGAGTAACGGTCTTCTAACGGCACGTCTTCGACTTTGTTCGCCAAGTTGTCGCCTTTCAATGCCTGAAGTGCCGGAGTGAATTCAAAATCATTCATGTCACCTGTTACCACAACGTTCAAATTGGGATCCTGTTCTTGTCCTTGTTTGATAAAATCGTTGATTGCTGTCGCAAGTTTAATGCGTTGATCCACCGATTTGAGGATTGGTGGCTGTGTTTTGCCAAATAGTCCTTGATCGCCGCCTTTTGAATTCAGGTGAGCTGCAATCACAATCACTTTTTCACCTTGGAAGCTGAACTGAGCTGCCAAAGGTTTACGTGTATTTAGCATTTCAAACGGCTGGATGCGACCCGGGTTAGAAGCAAGTTCGCCATCTATCCATTTTGTATGAGCCGTAGCGCTGCCTTTAGGTGCTTCAGCAAGCGTTACCCGTTCCGGATTGTAAAGGAAACCTACACGGATGTTTCCGCCCGGCTCCCCGCCGTCTTTATTGTATTCCGGTGCAATGTCCGTAAATTTATAAGTTGGACCGCCTGCAGCTTCTATTGCTGCAACCAAACGTTCGTAGCTTTGGGTTGCGTCTGTGTTGCCTGAGGCAATCGGGCCATCATTGTCTTGGACTTCTACCAATGAGACAATATCTGGCGATTTCAAGTTTTTAACAAACGATTCGCCAAGTCTCGCCGCTTTTTCATCTGACGTATGTTTCGGATCTGCCGAGAAGTTTTCCATATTGTATGCGGCAACCGTCAATTTTTCTTCATCTTTTTCTATCCAAGTAATTTCCGGAGCAGAATCTCCTTCAACAAGTTCCGGCAATCCGGCTCTTTCTGTCCATAACCGGTAATTGCCGAATCCATAACCCAGTACTCCGACTACATCACCTTTAAAGGAATCGCCTGCTTTTGCAACAAAAGTGGTGTCATCAAAATCGACGATGATCCGTTCAGGGTTATAGTCGTTTTCGGATAAAAGAATTCCGCCTTGTTTGTGGAAATACGTGTTTGGGGAATTCTCAGCGACAACAACAACCTCGCCGTATGCCTGTGGCCCCAAGATTTTTGCGTTAGGTACAGCTAAACGCATCAGTTCAACAGATTCCCAGAAATCGATGCCATCTTCTTCCGGGTCAAACGAAGCCATGTTATCGTTATCGATAATTTCTGATGGCGGGAAGATATCACGTCCGACAACTAGCGGTTCAGGCAATGGAGCTGTGCCTGTTTTAGTCGTAGTCGTTGCGCGGATCCGCGTAATCGGCAGATCATTGTCTTTCATGTCAGAGTAACCTTCTTGAAAATGTTCTTCGACCGTTCCGCTGACAGTGACCAAATCGCCAACAGCCAAACCGTTTGATGCTTTATTGACCATCAATGCTTCAGAAGTTGTAAGGTCGTCATCAGGATTTGTATCCTGGATCACAAAATTGGCAGAGTTGTAGATATGCGTTACAACGCCTACGATATCATTTACAACAACACCCGTGTAATCCGAAAAATGGCTAGCGCCTTGGATGTCGCGAATTTTCAAATCAGCGGTTTTTAAAACGGTATATTCAAAAGTAAAAACTTTTGATGTTTCATTGCTGATCGCAATTGCTTTGATCTCTGTATCTTTAGTTAATAGGATAGGTGCAGAGTACTTAGTGCTTGAAAGGGTTGGTTCAGAGCCGTCTAACGTATAAAAAATCGATGCATTTTCCCAACCGGATCGAAGGTTGATCTCAGTCCCTTCAGATACTATCCCCGGAAAAACGTCCGTGTAGACTGCAGGCTTATTTACAAGGTCAAAGCTTTCCTGGCCAAGCGTTTTCACTTGGTAGGTCGAGTTGAACTTAGACGCAATCCCCGTCACATGAACAAGATCGCCTTCTTTGTATTGTCTAGTAAACATTTCATACGTTAAGCCATTCCGGTTATCGTTTCGGACGATGACCGATTCGCCGTTTTCAGCAGTTGCGGTGAATTCGAATGTGCCAAAATTGTTAATCGATTTTAAACCGGTGATCGCAACATTTCGCAATTCGATGATTTCGCCTTGAGTGTCTTCAGCAATCCCTTTAGGCGAAACCGTTTGCACTTTCGGCAAATCATTGTTTGAAGAAATTACTTCAACGGCTGTTGGCTGCAATTGCAGTTCGCCTGAGAAAACTGAAGTTTTTCCGGTTAAGCGGACCTTGTCTCCTGGCGAGACATTGGCAGCGCTAACAAAAACATACAGCCCGGCGGTATTATCCTGGATATAGAATGCTTTTCCGCCCCAAAATCCCATTCCCGTAGTGACGATACCTTCCACTTGAATCAGTTCGCCATTCGAGTTGCGTGCTTCTGCAATGGAATCCAGCACTTTTGCTGATGGCGGTGTTTCGCCTTTAGCAATTATTGAATAAGCAGTTGGAGATCTTAATCCCGGGACACTAAAGTACGCGCTAAGTGAACCGGTAATCGTTACTTCTGCTTTGAAATTATCTGGGTTGTCTACTAAATTTAATGCTGAGCGGATAGAACCACTCGGCAATTGGACCGGTATGATTTTCGCAGGGTCTTTTTCATCCGGAGAATCCGCCAATCCAACATTAGTAGCTACTGTGAACGGCCTTTCTTGATTATAATTGGTTCCACTTGTTGCAGTGCCTACAATAAATCCTTTCACTGTTGCAGTTCCCGTATTGTTGGCAATTGCTTCTCCAACCGAAATTGGGTCTGCAGCTTCTGCCTTTAATGAATAAGGCAAGATGACCGATAAAATTAAAAGAAGACTTAACAAAATTTTGCTGATCGAGCTTTTTGTCACATTGTTCACTCCTCAAGTTTAGTGGGCCTTACGTGAGTATTATACAAAATAAGTATTAAGCACATATTAAAAAGTTATAATCTTTCAATTTAATTGCCCAAAGGTCCTGAAAATGAAAAGTTGTCTAGAGAGGTCCTGATTTATTGTTCCTACATTTTTTCTTCTTGCTTCATTCCAGTAGAAACAGTAGAAAACGGAAGAAAAGCCATTCCCATGGTTTGTTCTTAGAACAGTCTGGAAATGGCTCTTATCTTATTCTTCTCTTTTAAGTTACAAAGGTTTAGTTGCTTACAGCACAATCAGGTGCCGGTGTCGATGCTCGTTTTTGGCATGCTTTGCTTAAAGCTGGAGTTTGCGCCACAATGCGGTTTTCCATTTGCGGATTTACTTCTTTCAAAGTCTTGATATAATCGATAAACATTTCATAATCCACATTGCCCGGTTCGCTGACGCGGCCGTCGGCATAAGCGGCAGCAAATGGCGCATAACCGTCGCCGCCTTTAGCGGTGAACGTGTTTGTCGCTACTTTATATTTGTCTTTTTCTTTTAATTTTTTGTATTTGCCGTTTTTCTCGACTTGAATATCCGTTACACGCGAACCGACTGGAGCAGCAGGATTGAAGGTGAATTTAAGTCCTGCTACATGAAGGAAACCACCGAACTCATTCGGGTAATCCTTAACGGAATGTTCAAGGGCCGCTTTTAATTCCGTGCCAGTCAGATTCATGATCGCCAACGCGTTCCCGAAAGGCATGACTGTCAATACTTCACCCACGGTAATGTCTCCAACATCGATTGACGCGCGGATTCCGCCGCCATTTTGGAGTGCAATCGTTGTTTCAGGATCGATGGTTTTCGCAGTTGCCAGCATGCCATCGGTGATCAGATTGCCTAGATTAGTTTCGGATGCACGTACACCTGTAGCTCCACGGCCCCCGTTCAATACGACTTTCGAAACCGCTCCGGTGGATTGGTTTTTGAGGGCTGCAATCTCATCTGCATACGGTTTTAACTTTTCCGTAGCTTCTGCGTTAGCAGCCGCTTTCGCAACCTCGTGCAACTGACCGGCATAGTTCGTGATTACGCCTGCTTCATTGAACGTTACGTCCAATTGGCCGAGGAAGTTATTGTATTGTTCCGCTTGGACAATTACAGTCGGCTCGCCGTGCTTATTATTTACAACAGGTGTTGCCAGCTTAGAGTGCGTATGTCCGCCCACAATTACGTCGATCCCCGCTACTGCATCCGCAAGCAGTTGGTCGTTGTCATATTGAGCCGAATCGTCGAAACCAAGGTGCGTAAGCGCAATGATTTTATTGACGCCTGCAGCTTGGAATGCTGCCACTGCTTCTTTTGCAGCCGCAATATAGTTAGTGAATTCTACAGAACCCGGGCTTGAGATGGCACGAGTCTCTTCGGTTGTAAGACCGAAAATACCGACTTCTTCCCCGTCGATTTCTTTGATGATGCCGTTATAGATTTCACCGTTTTTAAATTCTTTTGTATACGTATTATTATCTAATGGTGCTAGAATTGGATCTTTCGAAACATTGACGTTTGCAGAAACAATTGGAAAATCGGCTCCGCCGACAAATTCGCCCAAAGCTGCATGGCCTTCAGCGCTTGCACCTAAATCAAACTCATGATTGCCAAATGTCATCGCGTCATATTTCATCAAATTCATAAAATCAAGATCTGCCTGGCCTTGAAACGCATTAAAGTAAAGCGTGCCTGAAAAAACGTCTCCCGCATCGAGCAATAGATTATTCGGATGCTTTTCGCGAATTTGGTTCACCAACGTTACACGGTTTGCAACTCTGTCTAAGTTCGCATGCGTATCATTCGTATGCATGATCGTCAGATTAAAATCTCCTTCTGCCGCGTTTGCCGGAAATGCAGTCTGGAATCCTAGTGCACTAGCCGCTAAAACCGAAGCTATTGCCGTCTTCATGAATTTACCTTTCATTTGACACCATCCTTATCGTTTTTGATAGTTGGCCCAATCCACTGCTGTGTAAGCGCAACCATACATCATCAGTTTATCATGGACGTTTATTTACAACAATAAGCAAAATTCCATCTATTGGTCCCGTTAACAGTTTGTTTACATAAAGGCAGCTCCTTTAATCTTCTTAAACCACATAACAACAGCCCTATCTTTTGATTTAAAAAAGATAAGGCTGTTGTTATAGGCACTGTGTAAAGTTTATATTAAGTGCATTTTCTTACAGAGAAACAAAAGTTGTTGAAAAAAACAGATCGTTTTTTCTGTATACAAGCTATATTTTAAAGATTTTTCCGGTCATCCGGTTGACTACCCGTCTGACAGCTCGGCGGGCTAATCGTTCATGGAACGTCCCATTCTTTATCGCATTTAAATCACCAAGAACCCGGCCAGTCTTGTACAAAATCGACTCAACTTTTCTAATGTTCATTTTTCTTTACCCCTTTCTAAGCTTTGGACTATTCAATTTGCTCATGGAGCGTAACGCTTTCCAAATAATTCACGTATCGTCTAAGTTCTTTCGCCTGCTCTCTGCTAATTTGCCCTGCATTGTACATTTGGTAAATTTCAGAACGGGCCATATCCATGATGATTATGCGAAGTTCTTCTTTTTGGATATCGTAATTCTCATTAAAAAGCGCTTCCGGTCTTTTCAATCCGCTGATCATTCGGTTATACTCCATCGCTACTGTTTCGGCCGTCTTATCCTGCTGCTCTTCTTCTAGGCGGCTTTCCAATTTTCTATAGGCCGCTTGCAACGCTTCCAATTGGATTTCCTTCCCTATTTGTATTCTTACTAAGCGAGTTTCTTCCTCTTTTAAATAATGTCCTCGGAATCGCTTCCAGGCTCTTATCAGCTTTCCTTGCAGATAGATAGTGAAAGCCCTAAAATTCTTTTCAATTGCTTGCTCTCTTCTTCTTAAAGACTTGTCCAGTGCATCATATATCTCTTGTTCTAGGCCTCTTGTTTTTCTAACTTCTTCAATATATTTCCTCTCTTCCATCAATGTCCATAATCGAGTTTTCTTTAAATTCTGTACGTATTTTCTGCTTTTTTGTTCCAACAGTTTATCATTCGGCTCTAACTGATTGAGCCTTAGCTGATATTCATCCATCAATTCATAAGCGGCCGGTTCATTCTCTTCGGACATTTCATCCTTTATTTTATTAATGGAAGCCAACAGAACCCGTCTTCTAGCTTCTTCCAAACTCATTTCAGATTCACTTTCTCCGTCGTCCATTATTCCTCTGCTCAAAAGCGGAAGGATTATGGTCGCTACTATCAAAGTGAAAAGAATGGTCCCTGCAGCTAAAAAGAGGATGAGCGACCGGTTCGGGAAATCTTCTCCGCTTTCCAGAACAAAAGGGATCGATAAAACCCCAACCATGGTAACGGTCCCACGCACGCCTGTTAAACTGACAAAAAGTGTTGTTTTCAAATTCGGTTCGGCAAGGTCGTCCGCTTTACTATAGCGATATTCATACAAAGCGAATAAATAAGCCCAAATAAACCGAATTCCTAAAATAAAGGTGCCGATCATGACAACATATAAAAGAAGCGGCCAAAGTTCGGCATTCGGATTTTCCAATATTCCGCTCATAGATACCGGAATACTTAACCCTAACAGCAGAAATACCACACCATTTAAACTGAATAAAATAATCTTCCATATGTTTTCGGTTAATATTTGCTCTTCGGCGATAAAACTTTCCGTTCGCTCCCGAACCAACGAGTGAACGATTCCTGCGATAACCACCGCAATAACCCCGGAAGCATGCAATAAATCCTCTGTTACAATGAAAATTAAAAACGGTGTCATGATATGAAGCAAGGTGAAAAACGTTACATCGTTGATCCCCTGTTTCCTTAAAAGATAGCGGACGCCAATGAAAAGCAATCCTAGTCCCAGTCCCAATAATGCGCCTGCTATGAATTTATAAGAAAAATCGAGCACCGCCTCTTGCAGAGAGAAATAACCGGTTACCACTGCTGCGACGGCATAGTTGAAAGCGACTAGACCAGAAGCATCGTTGATCAAAGATTCGCCTCTAACGAGATTCAATACTTTTTCCGGTATATGGATACGTTTGGCGATTCCATTGACAGCAACTGGATCGGTCGGAGATAAAATGGCAGCTAAAGCAAACGCTGCAGCTAAAGGTATTGACGGTATTAGCCAATGGATAAAATACCCTCCTGCAACTGTGGTCACTAAAACCAGAACAATGGCATTCCCCAAAATCGGGCCCCTCATTCTCCATAATTCCTCACGGGGAAAATGCCTGCCGTCGTTGTACAGAAGTGGTGCGATAAACAACAATAGAAACCATTCAGTTTCAATATCAATGGAGATATCTTTGAATATCAAAATGAGAATAACACCCAACACTACCTGGATCAACGCTGTCGGTAAATAAGGGGTATAGTGGCTGACAACATTGGAGATTAATAAGCAAAAAAGCAGCAGTAAGACGGTTAGCAATAAATCCATAGACGTTCCCCATTCTGAACAGAATTAAGTTTTACTATTTGGTTTGTTTTTGTATACCCGATTTTTCAGGTTTCCCTCTCTTGGTACGACTGCTCTGAAAGAAAAAATTGAATTTATTTACGTTTTTTAATCCAGTGCCCTATTTTGATATGACTTTAATAAAATCGGCCGCCTTATCTGTATTCGTGCCCAAATAATTGCAACCCAAAAGCCGTCCATCGCTATACGAGCGATGGACGGCTTTTTTTAGTTATTCAGCTGGCGGTCTGCTTAATACCCTTTTTCGCTTATCAAGAAAAACATTTCTTTTGTGCCATCTAAAGTAAAGTTCATTTTCCGGATAGGCTTCAACTTTCATTTTTTTTGCTAATCCGTATAGCGGATAATCCTCTTCAGCAATTTTTCTGGAAACCTGTACATTGCCGCTAGGGTTAATGGCAAAAAAACCGTTCCGGTAGAGCGCATCATGGTTTCTGCATAAGACAATGCCGTTATGTGGATCTACTCTTTCCAGATCTCCACTGTCTTTCCAAGGTTTCGCGTAACTGGCTATCAATAACGCATCCATCTGAATGCTGCAAACTTGGCATTGCTGATTCCACATCGGCATGAGGAGCTTGCGGAACTGCTCTTCACTTTTTTCTAATTTCGTTTTTGCCTCCAGAACCGTTTCGGCAATCAACATGACGAGCGGGTGATGTTCTGTTCTGCGCACCACTTCTATTGCCAGTTCCAACTGTTCCTCTTCTTTTACATGCACATTGAGCAGGCTGATGATTTCCAGCAGCTTCAACAGCAACTCCTCATTACAGGTATACAAATAACCGGGATTCCCGCTGCCATCCTGTTGGAAAGCAGAGTATTTTTTCGGCAGTAAAGGGGCTATGTCTGCTATATGCTCATGTATGACGACCGGTGTTTCAAGTTCCTGGTATTCTGTCACTACCAGATAGCCGTTGAGATTGTTGATGCCATCCAGTAAATTGGGGCGGATTGCTTCTTTGCAATCTTCAGCTGCCCTGCTGATCGCCACGATGGCTCCTCTTACATAATGTAAGATCCGGTCGCCTTTACTGACTTCTGTCATTCGTTTGTATGAATGCGGGACCATTCCGGATTTATCTTGCTGGGGTGACCAAATGATCCCCAATTTTTTTTCTTGCTGATAGGTCTCTCCTTGCATAACGATAAAACTGTTCACTTTATTGCCTCCTAGACACACCGTCTTATTCCTTTTAACTTTTGCTATTTTTTATTTTACCTTATTTTCTTCTGTACGTACGTTTATCAGCCAGTTTCTTCTCTATTGACAGTCAAAATAAAAAGTTAAGCTCCTGAATTGGCAGCCTAACTTTTCTGTTTTTCCTGGTATTATTTGATGCCAGAACTCACAACACTTCTTACGAAATACCTATTGGCTGCAACAAAAATGATCAAAGCGGGCAAAGTGGCAACCAAGGTAGCCGCCATCATTCTCCCAGGATTGACAAAGTTCGCCCCTTGAACAAGATTCGCTACACCTACGGTCACTGTTTTCATTTCATCCGAACTCGTAACGACCGATGGCCACAAAAAATCATTGTAAATTGTCAGGAATGTCAGCACAGACAAAGTCGCGACCACAGGCCGGATTGCTGGGAATATCACATAACGCAATATCTGAAGCACAGAAGCGCCATCGATAAATGCCGCTTCTTCCAAATCTTTCGGAAACCCTCTTAAAAAGCTGTAAATCAGAAAAACGCCCATTGTATTTGCCGAATAGATCAATACCAAAGGTGCATACGTATCGATCAGCTGAAACTGCCGGAAAAGATAGAAAGCAGGGAATAACGTGACTATGCCTGGCACTGTCAACGCGGCAACTACGATGCTTAGAAAAAACTTTTTCCCCGGCAAATTCAACCGTGCTAAAGAGTATGCTGCAAGAACATCCACAAATACGACCAATGCAGTTCCGGCTAGCGTCACCAATCCGGTATTGAATAACCAGCGCAATACGGGGACTTCAGCCCCGATGCCCAATATGCTTCCGTAATTTTCTGCTGTCCATGATTTTGGAAATAACGCTGATGATGACATGGCTTCGCCCAGAGCCTTGAAGGAAGTGAAAAGCATAAAGATTAAAGGAAGCAGAAATAATAAGGCAATGATTGACGCAACTATAACTACGATTGCGGTTTGTGTTTTTGATTTCTTCATGTTTCTCCTCCTTATTCTTTACGGAACGAATAAAAATATTGAGTTGCAACTATCGCCATCATAATCATCCCCATAATGATTGCCATGGCAGAACCGATCCCTAAATTATTCTGGTTAAAGACCATCTGCTGAATTATCATGATCAAAGACTGCGTACTTTGCGCCGGTCCTCCTGCTGTAATCAGCAATGTCTGTCCATATAAATTAAAAGATGCAATAACAGATATGATGGTCAAGAACACAAAAACTCCTTTAATGGAAGGAAACGTAATGTAACTGAATTTTTCCCACCAATTTGCCCCATCCAAACTGGAAGCTTCATACATGGTTTGATCGACTTCATCTAATGCATTGATAAACAAAATCATATTAAATCCGATTGTCCACCAGACAGTGGCGACTAGTATAGCTATCCATGCATAAGGCTGCTCATTCAGCCAGTTGATTGAACTTAGCCCCATCGTATTCATTACGTTGTTTACGTATCCTCCATTTCCGGTAAAGAGCCATTTGAAAATGGCCGACACGGCGGTCACAGAAACAGCGTAGGAAATGAAGAAAATGGTACGGAAATAAACTTTCAATTTATTTGGGATGCTATCCACCAATAAAGCGAGCGCCAAACTGATCATTACTAGCGGAATAACGCTGATTGCAACAAAAATAAGGGTATTTTTCAAACCTAAGTAAAATGCAGTGCTATAGATATTCCCTGGTGTGAGGATGGCTATATAATTATCAAGGCCGACAAAGCCCCCATTACCGCCAAATACGCTCCAGTTATGAAGGCTAATGTAAAGGCCATACACTAAAGGGACAATTAAAAACAACACAAAACAAATTAAAAAAGGCAAATACATGATCAAGGACCAGGTTCTCGAAATCTTCATAGTTCCATTTACACCCCCGTCAGTTAAATAGAACGGCATTCCATTTCTCGTATAATGAAATGCCGTTCCCAATTTGTAATTATTGTTGAGGTGCTGTGTCTGCGATCTGCTTAGCTTGTTCTGCAGCTTTTTCTAATTCTGACATCAGCTTCTCTTTCGTCATGCCTTCTTTTATGACTTGCGGGTAAACATTTTCAACCATATAACGCATCTGTTCGCGGTATTGATAAAGCTTTGGAGCTCCTAGGAACGTATCAAACTGCTTTATATTCTGCGCTGCCAAAGGATATTTTTCAGCATCTTGTTCAACCAACTCCATAGTTTCCAAATGAGTAGGAGCCTGGCCGCTGTCTGCCCAGTTGATTAAATTTTCAGGTGTATACATATATTTCAAGAACTCCGCAATCCCTGCTTTTTTCTCGTCATCTTGTACTGATGCCGGCAGCGCCAATGTATGGCCTCCGCCGTAAACACCCGGCTCCTTACCTAAAGTCGGAGCAGATGCAATTCCTAAATCATCATTATAGGCTTCCTTGACTGCTCCGTAATACCATGGTCCAGTTAAAGCAGTAGCCGTCTGCACCGAACTGCCGCCCTCATCCACCTGTTTCATGAACGCCTGGAATTCGCCATCCAAACCAAGTCCAGACGGGGAAATTTTGTCTTTGAAAATCATATCGTTATAGTTCATTAACGCATCTGCCAGGTCTGCCTGTGCAAAGTTCACATGGTTGCCATCGATCATATCAATGCCATTTTGCGCTGCCATCGTCATGATAAACCATTCCCCCAAGCCAGCGCTTGGAATTCCTGTAGCGAAAAGATTCGGATCTTGCGCTTGCAGCTCGTCTGTCAAAGTTTTCATTTCTTCATAAGTGGTTGGAGCTACTGGAGAGAGTTTTTTATTATAGAACATCGTCATAGGGTGGATATCGAGAGGCACTGCAAAAGTTCCGTTTTCAAATGTTACCTGCTCTTTTGCAACAGGATGAAAATCGTTAGGGCTGATGCCCGCAGTCTCTATAACACTGCTGATATCTTGGATCATGTTATCTTGCCGATAAGTTTCCAAGTTGTCAGAATGAATCAAGACTAGATCATAATTGCCTGTCTTGAATTTTGTATAATGGTCTTTTTCCTGAGATTCTTCGACCACGTATTTGTCTTGCGATTCATTAAAGCCGTTAGTAATTTTTTTCATAAATTCACCATCGCCGCCGGTAAATCCGTTAATATACTTGATAACTATTTTGCCATCCGCATTTTCGCCGCTTGAACCAGAACCCCCACCGCACGCGCTAACTATCATTGCCAAGATTAAAAGAATAGAAAATAACAATTTTCTTTTCATCAATGATGCCCCCTTTTAGAATAATGGCGCTTACAATCAATACTAGCCAAGGCAATTTTCAAAGCTTCAACTCCTCTCGATTAGGCTTTAGTTACAGAGAAATAAGTTGTTATTTTCTCAATATTATAATAATTCGGAACACAAAGCAAATAGGCAATCAAATCCTGTCAGTTATCTAGGACCTATTAAGCAGGCAGGCTGTATTTCATCCTGCCGTTGAATTCCAATAAACTCCTTAAGAAGCCGAATAACAGAAAGTCTCATCCTTTAAGATTTCAAAAACAAATACCTCATCATTTTTAATCACGAATGATGCGATTTATTGTTAAAATTTCAAGTGTGGTCTTTTACATCAACCTATTTTAAAGCATCTCTCTTCCTTCAAATTATTCCTGTCGTAAATTGAATAGCCTGAGAGGACAGAATTAAACGTTCCAATTGAATATCATTTTTTTATCTTCAAGTTATTAGTCATTCCTTTAATGGCCCTTTACGATTTTCACAATAAAAACCCTTGCAGCAGAAACGCTCGAGACGTTCCACTGCAAGGGTTTTGAGTTAAGATGAAAATTGCTTTTCCTAGCTGACAGAAATACCGATATGCTGAAATTTGGCCATATTAAAAAGTCCGCAATCCGTAAGTTTAAGATGAGGAATCACCGGCAATGACAAAAAAGATAATGTTAAAAAAGCATTAAAGTGTGTTGGAGCACCTAACTTCATTAGACCCGCATCAACCGCTTTAATCTGTTGGTATACCGATTGGAAATTCTCCTCGGACATCAGCCCTGCGACCGACAGCGGCAATTCCGCCAATATTTTGCCAGCGTCTACAACCACAAGCCCTCCTTGCATCTTTTTAAGAGTTTCTACTGCAGTTAACATGTCTTCATCATTTGTTCCAGTCACAATAATGTTATGTGAATCGTGGGCGACTGTTGTAGCAATTGCCCCTTTTTCCAACCCAATCCCCTTGACTATGCCTAATCCAATATTGCCGCTTGCATGATGGCGCTCAATAACCGCTATCTTAAGAAGATCCTTTTTCACACTAGCTACAAATTGGCCATTTACCACTTCTACCTCTTCAATCAAGTGTTCGGTCACCAAATTGTTCGGATTGATGCCGATAACATTTGCTTTTGTGCTTTTCTCCATCTGGATGTTGAAGTTTTTTGTTGTATAAGATGCAATATGGACAGAATCCTTCACTTCTTCTATTAAAACCCTTGGACTTACTGGTCCAGTATATATACCATCTTTTCCTACTAAAATCCCTTTTTTGTATACCTCCGAAATTGAAAACGACTCGAGATCATCAAGCAAGATCAAATCCGCATCATATCCCGGCGCAACTGCGCCTTTTGTCTGCAGCCCATAGCATTGTGCTGCATTAAGACTTGCCATTGAAATGGCAGTGATCGGATGCAAGCCACGACGGATAGCGGTCCGGACATTGTGATCGATGCTTCCTTCGTCGATCAGATCATCCAGATGCTTATCGTCCGTACAAAATAGACACCGGTGGGCATTCGCTTCAGTAACGGCTGCCAAAAGTGAATCCAAATTTTTTGCGACCGAACCTTCCCGCAGCATCACATACATGCCTCGGCGCAGCCTCTCAACTACTTCTTCTTTCGTCACGCATTCATGGTCGGTAGCAATGCCGGCAGTCCGGTATACGTTCAAGTCGTTTTCCTTCAAGCCTGCAGCATGTCCATCCCGCTTAGGGCTTAGCAGTAATTTATCGAGCATTTCGCTGTCTGCACGGAGTACAGCCGGAAAATCCATCACTTCCGCGATTCCAAGGACCCTTTCATGATTGATGAAGCGCTTTAGCTCTTCAGCCGAAAGCGAAGCTCCGGAATTTTCAAAAGCGGTAGCCGGCACACAAGAAGGCAACATGACAAAAACGTCAAGCATGACAGATTCCGAATCGCTAAGCATATAATCGATTCCTTTTATTCCTGCTACATTCGCAATTTCATGTGGATCTGTAATAACTGTAGTTATACCGTGCGGGAGAACAATCTGAGAAAACTGATGGGGCGTAACCATCGAAGACTCGATATGGACATGGGCATCGATCAAGCCAGGGGAAACAAAACGCCCTTTAGCATCAATTTCTTGTAAGCCCTCATAATCCCCTATGCCAACAATAACCCCGTCCGCAATCGCTATATCTCCCGAAGTTAATTCTTTAGTAAAAACGTTGACAATGCGTCCGTTGCGGATGACTATATCCGCTGGCTTTTGCTTGTTTGATACTTGAATGAGGGAAGTTAGTCGCTCTTTCTTCATGGCTTCATCTCTCCTTTGTTCCTTTTAGCTTTTGTTTGGTTTTTGAATCATCTGCTCGCAAGGTAAAGAAGAAACCGTCTGCCAACTGCCTTTACTTAGACTCATCTTAACGAAAAGAGGGAAGGTTGAACATACCTTAACTATTCTTTTTATGATATCAAAAGATGCGAAATGTTCATAAGGAAGGATGATAAGAGGAGTTTTTAATGGGGTAGAAATAATACGCGATTACGATTATCCGTTTTTTTGTTTGCATGCATAAAGCCTTGGGAGAGGCTAAGCCTCTAGCAACAGCAGAAAAAGGGTTCAGGCACATCCAGCGCCCAAACCCTTCCGACTATCGTTTCATCACATTTACATGCTTCATAACGGCCGCAATCAACGGATCGCCAGCCGCTAAGCCCGAGACACTTTGCAAGGTTGCCTCGTAGCCTTTTTCCGCAATTTGATCCTGCAGGCGCCTTGCCTCATCGTCTTGTTCGTTATCGTACAGCAAAACACCCGCAATGACCGTTGCTAAATTTACGGGTTCTTTTCCGGTCAATTGAATATATAGGCTGGCTGGCCGGATCAAGCGGTCATTCTGCCCAAGTTTACGGATCGGCCCTCTTGCTACACGAGTCACATAATCCGAAATATATGGGTTACTGAAACGCTCAATAATTTTTCGGATATATTCGCCGTGTTCTGATTGGTCGAATTTGTGCTGGCGGACAACCACTTCACCGGTTTCTGATAAGGCACCATATAAGACCTTTTTTATCTCCTCATCGCCCATTGCTTCGTTGATGGTTGAATACTTCTTATAATGCCCTAAATAAGCCGGAACCGCATGTCCTGTATTGACTGTAAATAATTTGCGCTCAATGTAAGGATTCAAATCGTCAACATACGTAATGCCTTTGACTTCCGGCCGCTCTCCTTTAATCGACGTTTGTTCTACAACCCATTCATAATAAGGTTCAACCGCGACACCAAGAATGTTCCCTGGCCTTTGGTCGGGCACAATCCGATCGACCGCAGCGTTAGGAAAACCGATGGACTGTTCCGCTGCTTGCCTTTCTTCTTCATTCAAATACTCAAAGACGTGTTTTTTCAATATTGAACTGCCGTTTATCATATTTTCACATGCAATTACATTTAAAGGTTCCTTGCTAACTCGCATCCGAACTTTAAGACCTTCTGCAATCAGCTCCGCAATATGTGCCAAGACATTCGGACCGACTGCTGCTGTAACCAAGTCGGCTTTACTGATAGCCTCTATCGCCTCATCGGGATGTGAACTGCTGTTAAGGCCGCTGACGTTTTTGACGGAAATGATTTCTTGTTCAGTTCCGACCAACGTCACTTCGTATTCACGTTTTTGGTTCAGTTCCTGAATCACTGTATCGTTAACATCCAAAAAAAGAGTTTGATAGCCTGACTGGTGCAAAAGTGCTCCGATAAATCCCCGGCCAATGTTCCCCGCCCCAAAATGAACTGCCTGCATTTACTGCACCTCGCTAAAAAGTTCCATGATTTCTTCTTCTGAGGTTGCATTGAGAATTTTATCAATGTTTTCTTCTTCAGAACACACGATGGCTATATTTGAGAGAATCCCTAAATGTTCATCTCCTTTTCCTGCAATGCCGATTAAAATTTTCGCGATATTGCCATCTCCAAAGTCAACGCCATTTGGAACAGTAACAACCGAAATTCCGGTTTCTAATACATTTTGTTTTGCGTCTTCAGTGCCATGTGGAATTGCTAAATAATTTCCCATATAAGTAGTCGCCATTTGTTCACGCTCATACATCTTCTCAATATAACCTGCATCCACATAGCCGCCCTGCACAAGAATATCACCGGTGTAACGAATCGCTTCGTTTTTGTTCGGTATAGCCACATTCAATTTGATATTTTCTTTGCTTAATACGGGTTTTGCCATTTGTATCACTCCTATTAAAAGTATAGTTGACTATTCGAGGGGGGTGATTTCTATAAGATCCTTCAATTAACAATCAGTGGAGAAGAGCTCCCCACTGATCGAAAACTTCTTTATTCGCCCTGATCTTTCAAACGTTGTGCTAACTTGTCGTATTCCGGACTATTCATAAAGTTTTCCACCGAAATATGTTCAGCTTGCGGAAGTTTCGCTTTTGCTCGGTCCGTCAAGTCTTTATGAGTTACGACTACATCCGCATCTTCAGGTATTTGGTTTATCGCTGTATTCGATACCGGAATATCGATTTGTGCTTTTTTGAATTTATTTCTGAGCAATGAAGCACCCATCGCACTAGAGCCCATTCCTGCATCACAAGCGAAAACGACTTTTTTGATTTCGTGCGCAGATCTTACGGGAGCCGATTGCACCGCTTGTGTGTTATCGGAAGCAAGATTTTTTTCACTTGTGTCCCCTATTACACCAGCAGCTGGCTGTGGAGTTAAATAACCGGTCGCATCGCTTTTCTTACCTTTCATTTCTTGCATTCTGTTAGCTGCAGCAGTTAGATCTTCTTCCTCTTCTGCTTTGCTCGTTTTTAAAACAACAGAAGCAATAGCAAAAGAAACAGCTGCCGCAATGACGACCCCTAAAATGACACCCGGATAATTTCCTGGAGGAGTCAAAGCCATCAAAGCAAAGATACTGCCCGGCGACGGAGTAGCTACTAGTCCGGCATTAAATAGCGTAAACGTGAAAACTCCACTGATACCGCCAGCGATAACTGCAAGAAGCAACATTGGTCTCATCAATACATACGGGAAGTAAATTTCATGGATGCCGCCCAAAAACTGAATGATAGCAGCTCCTGGCGCCGAACTTTTTGATATACCCTTTCCAAAAACCGAAAAAGCAAGCAGGATCCCTAGGCCTGGCCCAGGATTACTTTCAAGCAGGAACAAGACGGATTTCCCAGCACTTGCTGCTTGTTCCACACCAAGCGGGCTTAGAATTCCGTGGTTAATGGCGTTGTTCAGGAACAAAATTTTTGCCGGCTCGATGATTATGCTCGCTAATGGGAGCAATCCCATGCTGACAATCACTTCAACTCCAGATGCTAAAGCATTTGTTAAAGCATTAACCAATGGCCCGACAAAATAAACCGAGATCCCCGCAAGAAATGCGCCTAAAATACCTGCGGAGAAATTATTATAGAGCATTTCAAAACCTGGGCGTATTCGATGCTGAAACCCGCCGTCAACCAATTTCATCGCAAAACCGGCTAACGGCCCCATAATCATAGCACCAAGGAACATTGGTATTTCCGCTCCAACAATAACCCCCATTGTAGCGATCGCACCAAGTACACCGCCCCGGAAATCATAAACCAGCCGGCCACCCGTAAAACCGATTAACAATGGCAATAGATATGTGATCATCGGGCCAACAAGCGTGGCTAGTTTTTCGTTGGGAAACCATCCGTCTGGAATAAATAAAGCTGTAATAAGACCCCATGCGATAAAAGCACCGATGTTCGGCATAATCATTCCGCTCAAGTAACTCCCAAAACGCTGGATCTTGGCGCGAGTTGTTGCTTCTGCCATATTTTTCCCCTCGTTTCTATAAAATGATTGCAAATGCCATTTTTAAAAGCGGATCGCTTTTCACAAGTAAATAAAGTACAAAGTTATGTGTACTTCATCAGCAACCGGTTTGCTCCCCTCCTTTCTCCGTAACTGCTCTCACATTAAGAAACCGATTTTCAATACCAAAAATGCCGTTCAATCAATTTGGTTTCTTTGTATAGATAGTATCATAGAGATAGTAAAATGTGTTCAAAGTTATCTGAATTATCAATTACAAAAAAGAAGCATTTATGGAGGGCCGCTAAACTGTTGGATACGTTAATTTTAGCGACTAATATTTATTTCATGAAAATTAGGGGAAGAAATATAAAAACCGTCTCTTCATAATCGAAAAGACGGTTTTATTCGGTATTAATATTTATGAGGCAGTACATTTCAATAACTCAACGCCTTTTCATACATCCACTTTTTCAAATTTCCGATTGAAGGAAAAGAGATTTCCTCACCAGTAACTTTATTCTCGGCTTTTACAATTACATCAAATTCATCCGGAACAAAAGACCAACCTTCACTCATTAATGTACGCGCCATTTTAACAATCATGCTTGAACCTTTAATCGTCTCCATATTCATTTGACCCCATCCTCTCTTATTATAAGGTTTATCTTAATATAACCTAAAAGATTATTTAAGATTACTGCTCATTTCCACTTTTTGATGCTTTTCAAACCTTTGTATAACTATTTTAAGTTAACATAACATAAATATTTATTCAATATTTTTCTATGAATAAATATACAAAAATCTCGTATAATAAAAGCCGCTGGTCATTCGGCGGCTATTTAACGCTTTCTTTGCATATAGAATTTAAATGCACGAGAATGATCTCTTCTACTCTTTGAGCTGACAATTCGTCCGGATTCAAAAGGCTATTTAATGCAAGTCCATTGATGAGAGCGTATAGCCGCTCGGTTTCAATGCCAATATCCAGATTTTTTTTAATAAAATTTAGCAATAATAAATTCGACATAACATTTTTCACTGCCAAATACACCCCATCTTGATCTACCGCAGCAGTCTTTTCAGGCTGAACCGCTAAGGTCTTGAAAAACAGTCTCACTTTTGGTTCCCGGCCTAATTTGCTTGTTTGCGGCAATAGCTCTAATAGCACCTCCAAAATTTTTTCATTCGGATTTTTGTCGCTGGCGAAGATTTTATCTACTCTTTGTGTTATTCTTTCCGAGACCAACTCTCTTGCATACTTCATCAGCTCTTCTTGTGAATGAAAATAATAACGCAGCGATCCTAACGATAATCCCGCCTCCTTCGCTATATTTCGCACAGACGCACCTTCGATGCCTTGTTCCAACATAATTCTCCATAAAGTTTCTGCAATCATTGCTTTACGTTCATCGTAATCAATTAGTTTAGGCATAACTTTATTCTATCACAATAATAGGAATTTTCAGAGTATTTAATACAAGCGTATTAAATATTTTTTAGTGATTTTTCTTTATTAACACAGTTGTACTATAAAAAAGTTGATAACTTTTTGACATTGTGGATAACAATGATAACTGTGGATTACCGCATCTTATAAACGCACCATACGGATAAAGAACAAAGCCATACTCCCGAATATAAAGAATAATAACAACGGCATAAATATGCTGCCTAAACCCGCCGCTTCTCCATTTGCGACTTTTATTGATTGGTAAGTAAGGAGACTAAACAGCAAGACGCATTCATTTTTTAAGACGTTGACCATTAAACGTCCATTTCTGTATTGAGCTGACCTGTTTTTTTCAGTCAAGTTTATATAATTGTAGACATGAGGAAACCTTTCAAGAGTGCTCATCAAAATCCATACTCCTACTGCTATTGCAGGCAAAATAAACAGTTCCTCTTTTCCTCCCCAGCGATCTACTTTGCCGAGCGCATTATAATGCCCTGGAACACGGTCCGGCAAAGCATTAAAATTGCTGATTAAATAACTTATGACAAAAACAAAGATGATTAGGGCTGCAGCATCTAACATCCATTCCAAACGTGATTTCGGTATGTCTATTTTCGGCTGTTTCTTCATGGCTCCCCTCCCCTTTCTCACTTTTATACGAAATACCTGGAAAGAAAGTTTCTCCTTGCAAAGCTAACAGAAAACTTTTTTAATGCCCTTTTTTCGATTGCTTGTTTTATCCTGTCCTGAGCTTAATGATGCAAAAGCATAATTTACTATAACAGCGAGTCTTAAACGTATAAAAAAGCCTTTGTTGTATCTAAACAAAGGCTTTTATTAATTACTTGCTTCTTTCTCTATTGCTCACCGCATCCCTTGCAGCATTACCTTCAAAATAAAGCGAACTGTGCGGAGGGAACTTTTTTTCTCTCTGGAAATAATATGCATTAAAACACCTAATAAGGGATCTATTGACCGAATCGGCGGAATCTCCATGCCGACCAAACGGCTGATTTCTCTCAGCTCATCTTCTTTTGAGAACCTATTTAACACCTGAGGATCCTTGATGTTATTCTCATCCACTTTTTTAACAAAATGTTGCAGAAAAGAAGCGATTCGGGCAACTTTCGTCAAGTTGAGCCTGTCAAACGTATCCTTCGGTGTATGGTAATGCGGCCAGTGGCCACAAGACAGAAAAATATTGGGCATGTGATTGATATCAAATATATAATGGTCCGAAAGATACAAACGCTCCCTGCCTTGTATCCGGTAAACCAAGAGGCCATCGGTTTCATCTGCCGCTTCGCTTATACTCGCTGACATCAAAGCACTCGAATCAGCGCCTATAGCAAAGAGTGATTCTTCCCGCCCTTTGATGGCTATATCGTGGCCGCATAGATCGAGGACTATCGCACCTTTAAAATTTTTTCTGTCAAGAGAAGGCGGCATATGATTATAGAAGTAGACGCTGCCCATCCGATCCGTCAAAAAATAAGGAGGTTCTTCCAAGTCGAAAATAGCCAGGACAATTGATAAACCAAGGTTTTGCTCGAGCAGCTCCTCAACCGCATCCAATACCATGCCCACCGAAGCAGCATTGTCATCAGCGCCCGGTATGCCAGAAAAGTGGTCATAATGCGCGGCCAGTAAGATCCAATCTTCACTTTCCCCTTTTTTTATAGCCAACAAGTTTTCTCCTCTTATCCTTTCCGACACAGGAAATTCTTGTATCCAGCCGGTTGGCATTAAAGGATCCAACTTAAGAGCATCAAAATGCCGAATAATCAGATCTCTTGCTTTGTCATGCCCCCTAGTTCCAGGTGCTCGTCCATCAAACTCCTGGCTTGATAAGACTTTGATCAGGTCGATGTATTTGCTTTTCATTGGAGTTCCTCCTTGGAGATTCACTGAAAAACTTTTTTTCCATCGAAGGGCCCATTTGCTTTTATGCCATTAACGATTTAGTTTGCATTCGGCTACCAACATACGTTCATCTATCAGACTATAGAAGTCATTGTTTCCCGCAGCATTTTCACCGAGTGGTCAAATTGATCTTTCTCTACACGGTTAAGCTCGATTTCCATCACTTCCCTGATACCTGACCGGTTGATGATAGCCGGTGCACCGATAAAAACGTCGCTATGCCCGTAATGGCCATCCAAATAAACCGATACGGGCAAGATGCTGTTTTCATTTCTTAAAATGGCATTGGTAATCCGAACTAGCGACATGCCGATTCCGTAGTAAGTGGCTCCTTTGCGTTCAATAACATGATAAGCTGCATCCCGCACATTAACAAAAATCTCATCTAAATCCTTTTGGTTGTAGTCTTTGTTTCTAGCAAGCAGGGAATCAATGCTATCGAGCCCGATATTTGTGCGGCTCCATACGGGCAATTCTGTATCTCCATGTTCTCCAATAATCGCTGCATGGACATTCCGGGGATCGACGTGAAAATATTGCCCCAATAAATAGCGGAAACGAGCCGAGTCAAGCGTTGTTCCTGAACCTATAACACGCTCTGCCGGGAGCCCTGATTCTTTCCATGTCACATATGTTAAAATATCAACTGGATTGGTCGCAATGAGAAATATGCCGTCAAAGCCGCTGTCCATCACACTTCTAATGATATCTTTGAAAATTGCCGCGTTTTTAGCCAGCAAGTCTAAGCGGGTTTCTCCGGGCTTTTGCGCTACTCCAGCTGTGATAACGACTAGATCAGCTTTATCACAATCAGCGTAAGTTCCACTCCAGACATTGACAGGAGATGGCGCAAAAGGAATGCCATGGTTCAAGTCCATCGCCTCCCCTTCCGCCCTTTTTTCATTCACATCGATCAATACCAGCTCTTCGGCAACTCCTTGATTGATACAAGAATAGGCGTAACTGCACCCTACTGCCCCGGTACCGATTAATACGACACGATTGACACTTTGTTTTTCCATACAGAATTCGCTCCCTTCCTTAAACACATCTGCTATTTCTTCTTATAAAAAAGCATCGCCAAAGACGATGCTTTTCAATTCTTCTGCAACCATTTATAAGTTGACCCCTTTCATTCCGGCTTCGGGGTATCGGGTTCCAGCGGCTATGTTCTTAGGCGCAATGTTATTGATACGGTCCAAATCGTCTTGCGTCAATTCAACATGGAGCGCATCCAGGTTCTCCTCCAAATAGGAAATTCGCTTAGTTCCGGGGATCGGGACAATGTCTTCGTCTTGTGCAAGCAGCCAGGCAAGCGCAAGCTGGGATGGCTGGCAATTTTTCCCACTGGCCAGTTCTTCCACTTTCTTCACTAGATCCAAGTTCTTTTGAAAGTTTTCGCCTTGAAAACGCGGCGAGAAGCGGCGGTAATCGTCTGCAGCCAAATCATCGAACGATTTGATTTGGCCAGTTAAAAATCCTCTGCCGAGCGGGCTGTAGGGCACGAACCCAATGCCGAGTTCACGGACAGCCGGCAGAATTTCGTCTTCCACGTCACGGCTCCAAAGAGAATATTCAGTCTGAAGTGCGGTAATCGGATGAATCGATGCCGCTTTCCGGATGGTTTCAACGCCAGCTTCCGATAAACCAAGAAAGCGGACTTTCCCTTCTTTCACAAGATCACTCATGGCACCGACCGTTTCCTCAATGGGCACGTTTGGATCAACCCGATGCTGATAATACAAATCGATGTGATTCACCCCCAGGCGGCGAAGACTGGCTTCGCATGCTTGCTTGACGTAATCCGGGTGCCCGTTAATGCCCAGAAACGAGCCGTCTTCCGCCCGGACATTGCCGAACTTTGTTGCGACGATGACGTTATTGCGGCGATCCTTGATGGCGCGTCCAATTAGCTCTTCATTTGCGCCAACACCATACATATCCGCGGTATCCAAAAACGTTATCCCATGGTCCAACGCGTAGTGGATGGTTTTGATCGATTCGTTGTCGTCCCTGCCGCTGTAAAAATCAGACATGCCCATGCAACCAAGGCCCATCGCTGATACTTCAAGTCCTTGAGATCCTAGTTTTCTTGTCAGCATTATTTATCACTCTCTTTTCTTGAAAGTTAATGGGTAATTAAAAACCGCTAGCTTATAGCTGTTAAGAAAATTCATGAAGACTTCCGAATTTGCGCTTTCCTTCACCTTAAAATCTGGTAATTTCCGGGCCATAAAATTCATTCCTTACTATACCCCGTTTCCTTCTATTGAACCTGCTTGAAAAAAAAACCACATCTTTTATCGATGTGGTTTTCGTTGTATGGCCTATTTTTTTCGCTCCTCAAAATCTGCTTCGATATCTTTCTTCCAATGGCGATCCAGCTTCTCGCCTTTTCGGAACGAACTGATCGTTTCACTCATGACTTTATAGTTCAATTCCGTGCCTTTTTCATCGGCATGATAATTGACCGCAAATTCCTCATTGATTCCAAACTGTTCGGCTGTAGAAACAGCATCGATATTCGCACCCATAAAAATGAATTCCCAGTTGTACTTTTCCTTTTGGTTAGCGATCATCGATTTAATTTTATTGTGGTTGTATTCGCTGCTGGCATTTTCCATGCCATCCGTCGTAATGACGAACATCACCTTGTCAGCGCGGTCTTCTTCACGTGTCCGTTTTTGGGCATTGGCGATTTTTTGGATCGTCGAACCAATTGCGTCAAGCAGTGCCGTCGTGCCGCCCACTTCGTATTCCTTATCAGAGATCGGCGATACACTGCTTACAGGAATACGGTCGTGGAGAAGCTCGTAATTGTTATTGAACAACACAGTAGTCACTGTTGCATCTCCTGCTTCACGCTTTTGTTTGGAAAGAAGCGCGTTGAAGCCTCCAATTGTGTCCGCCTCCAGACCCGCCATCGATCCGCTTTTATCCAGGATAAAAACCAATTCTGTTTTGCTGTTTGCCATTTTGTATTCCTCCTTAAGTGGTTTCTTGCTGCCTTAAGGATAACTTTTCGGGCTATGCCGGTGGTCGCCTGGAAAGCGACAATTTACGCACCTAAAAGCATTTGGTCAAATGCAAACAACGCTTCGTTTATTTCAAAAATATTGTAATTTTCCCTCTCGATAAAGTAGGTAATAATAACATCAAATTTATTGCTGTTGGACAACACATAGCCTGCAGTATTGAGCAGCTCATTCGTTTCATCAAGATTCAGTTCAAGCGCGATGGCAAAAGCAACAATGGTCTTTTTCAGCGGCGTGTAGTGGGATGAATTTTTGATTTTATGGAAAAGTTTGCGGTCGATATTCGCTTTTTTGTAGGTTGACACATCCGTCATTCCCTTTTCATCGATAAAACGGAACAGGCGCTCAGAGAACGATTCCTCGATTTGTCCTAAAAGGTCTTCCAGACTCCGATCCTCCAGGGCTTCAAGCTGGCTTTGAGGCATCAATTCCGCCTGCATCTCAGCCATGCGCCGTTCTCCATAGGAAAATTTCAGATTCTGTTCTTCCACGTAATGCTCATCGATATATTGATGGATTGAATGGAACAGTTTCCCACTCAAGCCAAACGCTTTTTGATCAAACACAACAATGTAAACGAGTATTTCGTGTTCCATTAAAAAGGCGCTGATTTCGGATATGGCGACGTGAAGTGCCTGTTCTTTCGGGTAACCGTAAATGCCGGAAGAAATGAGCGGGAAGGCAATCGAATCGCACCCATTTTCCAAAGCGAGCCTTAAGGAGTTTCCATAGCACGCCCGCAAAAGCTCTTCTTCGTTTTGGCTGCCTCCGCGCCAAACAGGTCCAACCGTATGGATGATGAATCTCGCGTCCAAGCGGTAAGCATCCGTGATCACTGCACCGCCAACCGGACAATGGCCAATTTTATCGCATGCAGCCTGAAGTTCTTTCGCGCCTGCCGCTTGAAAAATGGCGCCGCACACTCCCCCGCCCATTTGAAGTCCAGAATTCGCAGCATTTACAATTACATCCACTTTCATCTTTGTGATATCGTTGCGGATAATTTCTATTGGCATGGTTTTCCGCCTCCTTCGGCTTACTATTACAATAACATTGGAATTACTTCCGCTTTCCTATGAATACTTTCTTGCTTGCTAAGTGACTTTGCTTGTCTATAGTTTTTTATGGTGTTTCAGATAATATTTGTAAAAAACCTCATCTGACCAGCCAAGCCGATATTTCAACTCACTTAAAAATGCCAGCACCCGAAATGGCCCTTCCGCATTCCATTCGAATTCGATTCCTTTTTTATGCAGGAAATTCCATAAAGGCCTGATTGCTTGGTAATCTTCATTTCGGACTATAGACTGGCTTCTTGCGACAACTTCTCCAGTGAACATCTCAATTCCTCGGTTTTTCAAATCATCTTTTTCAATCTCATCTATTAAATAGGCACATTTGAATAAGAGTTCTATTTCTGAATTCGCCATTCTTTCGACTCCAACGAACAACTTGAACACTTCCTTTTCAAACTCCTGTATAAATGGAATTTCTTCTTTCAGATTCTTCAGCGCATGAACAAGGCTCATATAATACCAGGACTGCTCGCGCTTCCCACGGTTGAAGCGATTCCAGACAGCTTCGCCTGTTTGTTCGGCTTCTTCTTGGATAGAACGCAAATTATGCAATTTATCGGCTACGGTCAGCGCAAGTTCTTCTTTCGAACGGACTGAAAGAGAATCGATTGTGTGCTGTTTCCTGTCTTCCCATGGCAAGGATTTATTTGGTTCTGAAGCAGCCTTGACCAAGTCTAAAATCTCTTCTCCAAATAACGTTTTCACTTCCTCTGCATTCGTATCGGTGTCTTCTAAAGTATCATGAAGCAATCCCGCAATTATCACTTCATCGCGCTGTTTTGCATCTTTCAGCATCATCGCTACTGCAAATGGATGAGAGATGTACGGAATGTTTGTCGATTTCCGCGTTTGTCCTGCATGCTTGAGTGCAGCGAACTGAATCGCCTTTTCAATTAATCGGTTCATGGTCAAGGCCTCTTGAGGACATTTTATTGTAAATAATTGTAGCATATAGATGGTTAAGTCCGTAAAAAGACAGAGGGTTCGCAAACCTTTTACGCTATAAAAATTATGAAATTCTTATATATTAGTTTTCCTTACGCACCGGCAGTTTAAAGTTCTATAACAATTTACTTTATTACCAAACCTATATGTACACGTCTGAATATTTATGCTAATGTGAAAATTATATTTTAGTCTACTAAAGGGAGTGTTCGAGCGTGAACCAATTATTCAACGGATTAGATGATGTTTATGAAGAGATTGTTGAAATTCGGCGTTATCTCCACCAGCATCCTGAACTGAGTTTCCAAGAAGTACATACCGCAAAATATATTTCGGATTTCCACAGAAAATTAGGGCATGAAGTCCGTTCGGATGTCGGCGGCCATGGCGTCCTTGCGTATTTGAAAGGAGATAAGCCAGGACCTACCGTAGCGCTTCGCGCAGATTTTGACGCGTTGCCTATACAAGAACAAACCGACTTGCCCTTCAAATCACAAAACGATGGAGTTATGCATGCATGCGGGCATGATGGCCATACCGCTACTTTACTCGGCCTTGCCAAAGTATTGAACAGCATGAAATCGGAAATTGAGGGAACGGTTTTGTTTCTGCATCAGCATGCGGAAGAATTGCCGCCAGGAGGTGCAGTTGCAATGATTGAAGACGGTTGCCTTGAAGGTGTCGATGTAATTTTCGGCACGCATTTGCAAGCTCAGATGCCGCTTGGTGAAATTGGCTATCGCTCAGGTCCGCTTCAAGCCGCTCCAGACCGCTTTGATATCAAGATTTTAGGGAAAGGCGGCCATGGCGCCAACCCGCATGAAACGAAAGACAGCATCGTCATTGGCGGTCAACTGATCGGTGCCTTGCAGCAAATTGTCAGCCGCCGGGTTGATCCGCTTGAGTCAGCCGTAGTGTCTGTCTGCAATTTTGAAGCTAAAAATCCGTATAACGTTATTGCTGATTCCGCTTCTATGACAGGGACGGTCCGGACGTTCAAAGAGGAAGTCCGAACGTTTATCGAAAAGGAAATTGAACGCATTATTGAAGGAACGTGCTATGCTTCTGGCGCAAATTATGAATACTCGTATATGCGCGGCTATCCAACGACGGTAAATCATAAAGAAGAGACGGATTTTGTAGCGGAGCTTGCTAAGAGCATTCCTGGTGTTGAAACGGTAAAAGAAACCGAACCGATCATGGGCGGAGAAGATTTTTCCTATTACCTCCAAAGGGTCAAAGGGACGTTTTTCTTCACTGGGGCAAAAAATCCGGATGCAGAAGACTCATATCCTCATCACCATCCAAAATTCGATATCGACGAACGCGCACTTTTAGTGGCAGCGAAAGTGTTGGGTTCAGCTGCTTTGAACTATATGAAAACGGCAGAAAAAACACCAGAAAATGCCGCTCGATAATACGGAAGAATTTCACTAAAAGGGGTAGATGAAAAGTGGCTGAACAAACTCAAAAGCTTTGGAAGGATTGGCGCCTCCATCTAGTGGTGCTTGCTATAGTTATTGTTACAGAATCTATCGGAGTCCATTCGATTCCTTTAGGGCCAGGAGTTATTCTCCTATTGCCTATGCTGTACGCTGTCATTATCGGACTAGCTCTTTACTTTACGCCGCTCGTCAAGGAAAAGCAGTCCATCAATGCAGAACCGCTGGTCTTTTTGTCGGTATCTGTCTTAATCGCTAAATTCGGTGTAAACGCAGGTCCGGCGATATCGCAAATTATTGAAGCGGGTCCAGCCCTATTGCTTCAGGAGCTTGGAAATCTAGGCACTATCTTTTTGGCCCTTCCAATCGCTGTCTTTTTAGGAATTAAACGTGAAAGCATTGGAATGACCCACTCCATCGGACGTGAAGCCAATCTTGCATTGATTACCGACAAATTTGGTTTGTCTTCGCCTGAAGGCCGTGGTGTCATGGCAATGTACATCTTCGGTACAGTATTCGGATCGATTTTCATCGGTTTGATTTCAGGATTTCTGGCTACTGTCACACCACTTCATCCATTATCGTTTGCGATGGCCACAGGCGTCGGCAGCGGAAGTATGGCAGCGGCGGCGCTCGGCCCTCTTGTTGCCGCATATCCCGATATGAGTGAACAACTGACCGCTTTTTCAGGCGTCAGCAACTTGATTTCATCAGTAACAGGGTTGTACATGAGTATCTTTGTCGGCTTGCCGGTAACAATAAAACTATATGAAATCTTATCTAGAAGAAAAGAAGCTAAAGTCAAAGGGAGCGTAGGATATGTTAAAAAACCTTAAAGAGTGGATACTTGTTTTTCTTATCATTGGCGCTATCATGATGGTGGGCAATTGGGTTGGCTATGATGTAATGCCGCTTGACTCCATACCCGGTCTAGCGGCTTTGATCGGAATCAGTTTGGCCGGGTTGATTATCCATAGGCTTCTGCCGTTCCAGATTCCAAGCATCGCCTATATCGGGATTATCGGCCTTGTTTTGACGCTCCCGGGAGTACCGGGTTCTGAACAAATTGTTGCATGGACAGCACAGGTCAACCTTTTAGCAATCGCGACGCCAATTTTGGCTTATGCAGGTGTGTCGATCGGCCGTTCTTGGTATGACTTTGTCCAACTGGGCTGGAAAACGATTGTGGTAGGCATGTTTGTTCTGCTCGGCACTTTTCTCGGTTCTGCCCTTATTGCAGAAGTGGTCTTGCGCATGCAAGGCATCATTTAAATAGATTTTCGCTCACTTTCAAAAAGTTCCATAAAAAAAGACCTTCTATATAGAAGGTCTTTTTTTATGGAACTTTTTCAGGCTGTCGAGAAACTCTCGGCAGCTTTTTTCATTTCGCTCCAGGCGGACGCTTTCCGCGGGCACGGCCTAAGCCGCTTCCTTCGCTTCGCTCTGTCCAGGGTCTTCGGCTCGTGCCGGTCCTTTACTCATAGACGAACTCGTTCCGCCAGACTAATTTCTTCGGACCGTTGACGCATTGAACGATTTTTCGTTCACCGAACAACTTGCTCCTCCATACTACTTTTTAGATAATGGGCGACTGGCCATCCCGCTCATATAAAACGAATTTGATTTTTTAATATGAATGCTGTCCTATACTCAAAAACCGCAATCCATATAGTATATGCTTAAAGGGACCAATTGATAAGTAGTCCAGCCTGGGTCAATCCCCCGCCGAATCCGTACAGCAACAGCTTATCGCCTGTCTGGATCTTACCTTCCTCCACTCCTTTATCCAACGATAATGGGATGGTTGCCGCAGACGTGTTACCGAAATATTCGAGGCTATATATAGCCTGTTCAAGCGATATTTTACTTCTGCTGCAGATTGATTCGATAATACGCAGATTTGCGCTGTGCGGGACGAACCAATTTACATCCTGCATCTCAAAATCGGTTTTTCCCATTAAGGCTGCCATTCCTTTTGGCACAGTATTGACAGCCCATTTGTATACTTCACGCCCATTTTGGGCAATAAATCCATTAACAGGAAGTTCTTCCCCAAACATCATCTTGGAAAGATCCGTACAATATAAATTTTTCCCTAGCATTCCATCAGTAGCCATATGGGAAGCGATAAAGCTTGGCTGCTGTTCGTCGAATTCCACCAGGACTGCTCCTCCACCGTCACCAAATAATATACATGTAGAACGGTCGCTATAATCAATGATTTTAGAAAAAGTTTCCGCTCCAATCACCAATACTTTTTTATTTAAACCGGCAGTTACCATTCCATTTGCTACATGAAGTCCATAGGTAAAACCAGCACAGGCCGCATTCAAATCGATTGCGCCTGTATTTTTTATCCCAAGCTTCGCTTGTACTAACGCAGCTACACTCGGTGTCTTGAAGTCTGGAGTCATGGTACAGACGATAATCATATCGACATCCTCAACCGATTTTTGGTAACGTTCCATTAAATTCTCTACAGCTTTCACACTAATGTCACTTGTATGTTCATGATCCTCCGCAATCCGGCGCTCTTTTATTCCGGTCCGCTGAACAATCCATTCGTCATTTGTATCCACTAATTCTTCTAAGCGGTGATTTGTTAACCTTTTTTCCGGCACGTACGAACCAATGGCTGTAATCTTTGCTTTTGAAGTGTTCATAACTATCGCCCCTTTAAACATACTCACTCTATTCTACCACCAACTATTAGCATTAGGTACTAAAAACTTTAGTTTAGTCACCAGTTGGATTGGGTTTGAACCTTATATAATAGAAGAAACTTATTTTCTGCCTTCACATTCAATAGTTAAAAAATAAAAAAGAGACCTTAACCATTATCTAAAAAAGCACAAAAAAACACTTCCATACAGCCGGTAGGCCATTGAAAGTGTTTAAAAATATTACTGACGCTTTTCTAATGCATCAAAAGCGTTGATCAATCCAAAACCTGATTGTGCATCATAGCCAGGTTTGAAAATGTCCTCTGAAGAAGATTGGATGATGTGTTTTACTTGTGCAGGGTTTAATTTATCTTTCCCGTGCTGGGCAATAATAACGCCTGCCAGTCCTGCCACTTTCGGGGCTGCCATAGACGTTCCGCCTTTATAGCCGTAGCCGCCGCCCGGAACAGTTGCATACGCCAAGTAGGAATTATCTCGGCCCGCTCCGGTTGCAGAGTTATAGTTCGGCCCTAAGTCTCCGCCTGGTGCCATAACATCAATTTTTCCTACTCCATAATTCGAGT
The DNA here is from genome assembly GCF_003014655.1 of Planomicrobium soli. Lineage (GTDB taxonomy): Bacteria > Bacillota > Bacilli > Bacillales_A > Planococcaceae > Planococcus > Planococcus soli_B. The sequence continues at coordinate 77,112 of NZ_PYAT01000001.1, forward strand.
AGAAAGCTAGATTTTTATTCGCGCCGCCAGCAGAAACTCGGATTAGCGTCTGGCTGCTCGGGCTTCGATGAGTAGCCCCTTTGTCGTCTCCGGAAATTCTGCCTGGGCTAGTGATATCGATTCCATTATTGCCGGCAGATCCGACAACAGTTACGCCTTTTTGAATAGCATATTGGATTGCCCGGTTGAACAGACGCATGTCAGCAGCCACATCTTTTGTTTCCTGTTCTGGATCTTGCAGCCAGTCATAGCCGCCCAAAGACATGTTCACAACATCCACATTGTCATCTGCTGCAGTTCTCAAGGCTTCTGCAATATGTGCAGTTGATGCACCGCCAGTCGGTCCGAACACACGATATGCGGCTACTTTCAGATCTGGTCCAACTCCCATTGTCCGGCCGTTTGCAGCTATCGCGCCAGCCACGTGTGTACCGTGGCTATTTTGGTCCATCGCATCCGGATATCCTGGCACAAATGATTTGCCATATGCATAATTGTCTTTTAGGTCGGGGTGGTTATAGTCAATTCCTGTATCAACTACCGCTACTACAATGTCCTTGCCATCGACCGACTTACCTGTTCCGCCAGGAAGTTCCCAAGATGCGCCGTTGTTAGTCACTTGTTTTATATCCCACTGGTAAGCATTGTACAAATCCGCCCCAGCTGCGATAGCTTCTAATGGAGCATCGGCTGCTACCGCAGGAGTTTCAGGGTAAACCACTTTCTCCACATCAACATCGAGGACGACTGGAGATTTTTTGACCTCTTCAAGAAAGTTTGGGTTCACAGAAGAGACTTCAACTGCCCCCAACTTAGCCAACTTGGTTTTGACTTCTCCGCCTGCATTTGCGAGAACATTTTCATAGCCACTCGGCAAACTGTTCTGATTTTTGAACACAACTACATAATCTTCTTTTTTAGCTTCCGTCTCTGCTGCGCTCACCGTACTGCCTAAAAGTGATGCTGCACCAAATGCTAAAGCAAATGTTCCTGCTGCTAATTTCTTTTTAATCGGCATTGGAATCCCCCTTAAAATAGTTTCATTTTTCATTCTATTTAAAATTTTCCATTTGTCAATTCTGTCATTCCATTTATTGTAAACGCTTTTGCTATTCCCAAAAATTTTATTTAGTAATATTCTATCTATTTACACATTTTTTTATCCACCATATCATTATTAACGGCATTTGTTGCTGATAATGAAACTAGCTGCCTATTTCAAGCAGGGAAATAAATAAGAAATTTCTCCTGGTGTAATTATTATGTATTCTAGATTTTTTCCTCTTAGAATTATGATATGAAGCAATATATTATTACTCTATAACAGTAATAACAGGGTTAATTTTTGACAAAATTATTAACATTCGAGAAAATGAAAACAGTTAGTTTATTCAATAAACAAAGAGAGGATTGAAACTATGAACACAGTAAATATTGGAATGGTCGGTTATAAGTTTATGGGCAAAGCACACAGCAACGCGTATCGTGCATTGCCTATGTTTTTTCCTCACAGTTTAAAGCCAAGCATGAATGTAATTTGTGGCCGAAATTTGGAAGCGGTTGCAGCAGCCGGCAAGCAGTTCGGATGGAAAGAGCACACTTCAGATTGGAGAGATTTATTGGATCGAGATGATATTGACTTGATTGATATTAATGCACCGAGCAATGCCCATAAAGAAATAGCCATTGCGGCAGCAAAAGCAGGCAAACATTTATATTGTGAAAAACCTCTCGCTCTTTCTTTGGCGGATTCCCGTGAAATGCTCGAAGCCGCGGAAAAGGCAGGCGTCAAGCACATGGTCGGTTTCAACTACCGGTTCACTCCCGCTATTATGCTGGCGAAGCAACTTATTGAAGAAGGACGTTTAGGAGACATTTATCATTTTCGTGCATGGTTTTTGCAGGACTGGATTGTTGATCCCAGTTTTCCACTTGTCTGGCGTCTCCAACAAGAGATTGCGGGTTCTGGGGCTCTTGGCGATTTAGGCGCTCACTTAATCGACTTATCGCATTATCTTATCGGTGATATATCCGAAGTGATCGGGATGAGCGAGACCTTCATCAAAGAACGGCCGCTTCCTGATGAAAGCGGCGGACTGTCTGCCATTACTGGAGATACGGCTGCCACAGGGCCGGTAACAGTTGATGACGCAACTTTATTTTTGGCTCGTTTTGCAAACGGGGCGCTCGGCACCTTTGAGGCGACCCGTTTTGCGACCGGGCACCGAAGCACAAATTCATTTGAAATCAACGGCAGCAAAGGCAGTGTCATTTTTGATTTTGAACGCATGAACGAACTGCAGGTCCATTTCAGCGAAGACGAAGCGGATGTTCAAGGATTCCGCCGGGTGTTGGCTACCGATCCACCTCACGCTTACTCCGATGCCTGGTGGCCAGCTGGTCATCCTATCGGCTATGAACACACGTTTACGCACGCTTTCCTAGAGTTGCTGGACGCGATTCAAAAAGACCGCCAACCCTCCCCTAGTTTTAGTGAAGGCGTGAAATGCCAACAAGTGCTGGAGGCTGTAGAATTATCGATCAAAGACAGAAAATGGATTCAAGTTTCTAGCCTTTGAATCCTACTTTTCTCCGAAAGGAATGGTTTGCTGATGATGAAAAAAGCACTGATCGTCCAAGGCGGCTGGGACGGACATGAACCCGCACAGGTCGCAAGCATTTATAAAAGGTTGCTTCAAGAAGAGAACTTTGAAGTTGAAGTATCCGATACATTGGAATCCTATGCTGATGCAGAAAAGCTAAAGGCACTTGATTTGATCGTTCCGCATTGGACGATGGGAGAAATCGAACCGCAGTATGTCCGCAATATTTCAGAAGCTGTTATCAGCGGCGTCGGGCTTGCAGGTTGCCACGGCGGCATGTGCGACAGTTTCCGGAAAAACGTGGACTGGCAGTTTATGACCGGCGGCAATTGGGTCGCGCATCCCGGAAATGATGGGATCCCGTATACCGTCAATATCAAACATTCCTCGAGCCCTCTATTAGAAGGAATAAACGATTTTGAAGTGGTCAGTGAGCAATATTATCTGCACGTCGATCCAGCAGTGGAAGTGCTTGCGACAACCCGCTTTCCAGTTGCCGAAGGTCCGCATATTTTGAACAAGGCAGTAGATATGCCGGTGGTCTGGACAAAGCGCTGGGGTGTCGGACGTGTGTTTTACAATTCTTTGGGCCATACCGCAAGTATTGTCGCAATGCCCGAAGTATCTTTTATTATGAAAAAAGGCCTGTTATGGGCTGCAGAAGGCAAAAAACTTTACGGCACTGCAGCCAATTCGGGCTCTGCATTAACGTGGGTCGGCCAAAGATATACCGGCATGGGCGATAGCCAATAAAAAGGAGGAAGAAAATGAGCACTTTGAAAATCGGCATTATCGGCTGCGGTTACATAAGTTCCATATACATGGAAAACATTCCGGCATTTACTCATCTATCACTTTCCGCTTGCGCAGACCTGGATTTGCAGCGGGCACAATTTCAAGCTGAAAAATTTGGAGTTCCAAAAGCTTGCACGGTACAAGAACTGCTTGCGGATCCGGAAATAGGTCTGGTTATTAACTTGACGCTACCGCAAGTCCATGCCGAAATATGTCTCCAAGTGCTGGAAGCCGGAAAGCATGTGTATGTTGAAAAGCCGCTAGCTGTAAGCCTAGCCGATGCCAAGCTTATATTGGAAAAAGCAAAAGAAAAAGGGCTGATAGTCGGCAGTGCTCCGGACACTTTTTTGGGGGCCGGAATCCAAACGGCTCTGCATATAATTGAAAGCGGTAAAATCGGCGTACCCATTGGCGCTTCTGCATTTATGATAAACCGCGGCCATGAACACTGGCATCCGAATCCTGCTTTTTACTACGAAAAAGGCGGAGGTCCTATGTTTGATATGGGTCCTTATTATTTGACCGCACTCGTTGCCCTTCTTGGGCCTATCAAGCGTCTAGCCGGTTCCGCCCGTATCAGCTATCCTGAACGGACGATTCTAAGTGAACCAAATGCCGGTGAAAAAATTAACGTTTCAACAGAAACCCATATTTCCGGCACCATCGATTTTGCGGCAGGTGCTATCGCTACTATTACGACCAGTTTTGACGCTTTCGGCGGTTCTTCCCTGCCCCCTATTGAAATTTACGGAAGCAAAGGCACTTTGCTTGTACCAGATCCGAATACTTTCGGTGGTCCTGTACGGATGCGCACGACAGGCGAAGAAGAGTTCTCTGATATTCCGTTGCTTTCAGATTTGCAGGACAACGGCCGCGGCATTGGTGTTGCAGAAATGGCGCATGCCATCATGCATGGCCAAACCCATCGCGCAAATGGCGATCTCGCTTATCATGTATTAGAAGCGATGCACGGCTTCCATGAATCATCGCAAACCGGCATATACTACCAAATGGAAAGTACGTGTGCCAAGCCGGAACCGTTTCCGGTTTCAGCTCGAGTTTTCGATGGAATCCTTTAATATAAGGCAGTTGTTTTTAGAGAAGCCACTCTAACAAAGGCAGAAACAGCGTGAGCTTCAACTAAAAGAAGGAGGCAACCGGAACATTCCGGTTGCCTCCTTCTTTTAGTGCTATTCCCCTTCCTTTAGCTATTTTTTATTGCGATACAAATAGATTGTCAACGGAGCAAATATTGCCGTCATAATAACCGATACCACAAGGACCCATACCACTTGTTCTATTGTTGAAGTGCCGTGCATCGCACCTCGGACAGCCGTGGCAAGAATCGAGATCGGATTGACTTCAACAAAGCTTTGGAGCCAAGAGGGCAAAGTTCTCGGATCGACAAAAACGTTACTGACAAAAGTTAATGGAAACAATACCATAAAACTGATCATCATTAGGGATTTTTCGGAGCGCACAACTAGACCGACTGCCGTCCATATCCACGAAAAACTGAAAGAGAATACTAAAATCAACATGATCGCACCGAATATTCCCGTTACTCCACCTTCCGGACGGAAACCGAGCACAAATCCAAGGCCGATCATAATGGCCGACGCCATAGAATAGCGGACAACATCAACAAGCAGCGCCCCGACTAATGCGGATGGCAGCCAGATCGGCAAGGTCCGGAACCGGTCAAAAATTCCTTTACGGATGTCGTTGTTCAAATCAATGCCGGTGTACATTGTAATCTGGGACACGGTCATAACAAGGATCCCCGGGAGCAGAAACTGAAGGTATTCAGCGGTAGACCCTGCAATCGCGCCACCAAACAAGTACGTAAACATCAGCAGAAAGATAATCGGAAATACAGTTACATCAAACATCTGCTCGGGCACATGTTTGATTCGCAGTAGCGCCCGTGTGGCAAACGTAAGCGTTGAAGCAAGGGCACCTGGCGGTTTTGGTCTTTCGCTTGATGCAATAGAATCCTGCAATTGAATCTCTTGAGTCCTGCTGCTGTTTTGTCCAATGAAATCGGTCATGCTGTTCCCTCCTCAGGCTTCGATTCTTCCCCGGCTGTATGTCCAGTCAATGTAAGGAACACCTCATCCAGGCTTGGCCGGCCGAAGGAAAAGTCGCTGATCACGATCCCTTCTTTTGATAAATCGCTCAGAGCTTCCGCAACAAGCCCTGAGTTGTCGACCTGTGCAGATAATAAGGTTGCATCTCCTGAAACGTGGACTGGTGCGGAAAGCTTCTTCTCCAGTAAATCTACTGCCATTTTATGATCTGCAGCATCAACAAGCTGAACATTCAGCGTCCCGCTGCCGACCGATGCCTTTAACTCACTACTCGTCCCTTCCGCAATAATTTTCCCGTGATTGATCACTGCTATCCGGTCTGCCAACTGGTCTGCTTCATCCAAATATTGCGTTGTCAGTAAAACTGTCGTGCCAGAATTTACGAGCGCGCGAATGATATCCCAAACTTGGTTGCGGCTCCTCGGATCGAGTCCGGTTGTCGGTTCATCTAAAAATAGCAGATCCGGAGTCACCACGATGCTTGCAGCAATATCAATGCGTCTGCGCATTCCTCCTGAATAATTTTTTACCTGGCGTTTCGCCGCCTCTTCCAAACCAAAGGCCATTAGCAATTCAGCGGCCCGCACTTTTGCCGCTTTTCGTTTGTAGCCCATCAATCTAGCCATCATGACGAGATTTTCCATGCCGGTCAAATCTTCATCAATTGATGCATATTGCCCGGTCATACTGATGCGGCTTCTGATGGCATCGCCTTCCTTGCTAAGATCATGCCCAAAGATCCGTGCGCTTCCTCCGTCTGGTTTTGTCAGTGTAGCGAGCATTCGGATCGTGGTTGTTTTGCCGGCTCCATTCGGCCCTAAAAAACCATAAACAGTCCCTTTTCGGATCGCTAAATCTACTCCGTCTACTGCTCGGTGCTTGCCGTATATTTTCACAAGTCCTTTTGCCTCAATCGCCCATCCAACTGTGTTCTGCTGTTCTCTCACATCACGCACGTTTTTCACCCTTTCCATCCCAATTGATTAGCGGCTTGAGCATCGGTATGTAAGATCTGAAAATAAAGAATGAGTGTATGTATGTTAAAGACCACCTTTACAGAACATGTGTTCTATACTTTTTAAGTTCCCTTGATTCGATAAGTTAAACCTCATGTGCAGTCGTATTCGAGTAATTTTTTATAATTCAGCATTCGAGTTGTCAAAGGACTTTTAAAATTCTATATCGAATTCAATACTAACAACTAAAGGAGGATGGATAATGACGAAAAACTTTGACGTTTTGACAGGCGCGGAACCTTTTACAGTTGAGGGCGGCCGTATCGGAATCTTGGTTTCCCACGGATTTACAGGAACAACACAAAGCATGCGGCCGCTTGGAGAGGCATTCGCCAAAGAAGGCTACACCGTTTCGGTTCCGAGGCTAAAAGGACATGGAACGCATCACGAGGAAATGGAGCAGACAAGCTATCACGATTGGATCACTTCCATTGAAGAAGCATTCACCTGGCTGAACGAGCGCTGTGATCAGGTTTTCATGGCCGGCTTGTCGATGGGTGGTACACTTGCGCTTTACATAGCTGAAAATTATCCTGACATTCGTGCAATTTCCTTAATCAATGCTGCAGTTGATGTGCCTTCAATGATCGCTGTGAACGATTTGCAGGATGTGCGATTCTTGGATGCGATCGGATCTGATATCAAAAAGGCCGGAGCTAAGGAACTTGCTTATGAAATGACACCTGTCGCTTCTGTGAAACAACTGCTGACATTTATGGCTGAAGTACGCGCCAATCTTCATAAAGTTCGCTGTCCGACAATTCTTTTTGTTTCACCGGAAGACCATGTGGTGCCAGCCAATAATGCTCAAATCATCTATGATGAAATAACTTCCGAAGAGAAAACCATCATTGAGATGCCAGACAGCTACCACGTCGCTACACTCGATAACGATCAGCAGCGAATCATCGATGAGACGCTGGCTTTTTTCAAGAAATACGAAGCACAATAACAGTTGCAGGAAAACCATCCCTCAACAAAAAAGCGAGATCCTGAAGCGGATGATTAACTTCATCCATCCTTTAGGTCTCGCTTTCTCTTATACACGTTTGCTTCCAATTGAACACTGCGGCTTCGCTTTAATGATCAGAAACTGTGGTCTTTTCATCAGGCGGCTATAGCTCCCCGGAGACTGTTCCTTGAATTTTAAAGTCGGAAGCGGTTCGATTACTTTCTCGATCGAGAAACAGGAGAGCGTTTGGTTCATGATTTCGCTAAGCGGCCTTCTGTAGTATGGAACATCAAAGATTTTCCCTTCTTTGTTCCATTGATCAATGATCAGTTCTGTAGAAAAATAATGTGCTTTTTCTAACCTATTGATTTCAGTCAAGGGGTGATGGACCGAGAACAGGAACATGCCATCTGGTTTAAGAATCCGATGAAACTCCCGGAATGTCTCCTCCCATTTTTCGAGGTAATGAAGGGTCAAAGAACTAACGATAACATCAAATGAAGCTGTTTGAAAAGGAAGTTCCTTTTCTAAATCCATACAAAGTATTTCCGCATTGTCTCCAATCCGCCGCTTTGCAGACAGAACCATTTCAATGCTAATGTCGGCAGCAATCACGTCCGCTCCCCTATCGATCAATTGCTCTGTATACCATCCGGCAGCGCAGCCGGCATCAAACACCTTTTTGCCGGACATAACGTTTGGAATATGCGCAAGCATAGCTGGCCTCTCATATTCGCTATTAAAAAGGCTGGTTGTATCTACCGAGTTCTCGTAGATAGATGCCAGCTGGTTGAAAGTATCTGCTACTTTTTCTTTCATTGGCCACCTTCTTTTCCAGGAGTTAACTATTTTCATATTATATCAAATCTGCTGCCAGTTAAAAAAGTTTGGTATAGATTGAAATCATATGGATTTATTTTGGCATACTTTCAGATGGAAGTTGTATCCGGCTCCAAAGGAATTTTTGCACAGAAAACGGACCCTTTACCGCTTTCACTCTCTACCGTTATTTCTCCTTTATGGGCCGACGCAATCGTTTTCGCGATAGACAAGCCAAGGCCAAACCCGCCTTCTTTTCTGGAGCGGACTTTATCTGTCCGGTAAAAACGTTCAAAGATTTTCAGTTGTTCTTCGGGCAGAATGCCGATTCCGGTATCTTTTACAGACAAGATAAACTCATCAAGCTTATTGCTGCTGTGCTTCTCCAAAGCAATTTCCACATGCCCGCCAGGTTGTGTATACTTTAAGGCATTATCTGTCAGTATATACATCAATTGAGCAAGTTTGTCGCGATCCCCGTAGACTACCATTTTTTCCGGCGCCACTAGTTTTAACGCAATTTGCTTTTCACTTCCAATTTTACTGAACGATTCAATCATCTGTTCTGCAATCGGACGAACATCGAAAAGCTGTTTTTTAAGCCCTGCCGCATCTTGTTCGGCATCAGATCGGGCAAGGGCCAGCAATTCCGTGATCAGTCCCGACATCCGTTTAACTTCATGCTTCATGGTACCAAGCGTTTTCATCATGAACTGATTTTCTTTATCCGCTTCCATGCCCAACACTTCTACTCCGGATAAGATGACACTAAGCGGAGTACGGAGCTCGTGGGAAGCGTTTGAAACAAAGTCCTTTTGCGAATTATAGGCTATTTCGATAGGTTTCAATGTGCGTCTTGCCATCCACCGGCTTAACAGGACACCCATGACGGAAAATGCAAGAGCAAAACTGACAAAAACGACCACGATCCATTTGATGATGCTGCTGTAGAACGCGTTATCAACCGCCATATACAACATAGCAATCCGCTGGCCTTCATGGATGATCGGCCGTGCCAGGACCAAAACATCCATATCGATATTTTTGTATTTTTCATAGAGTGGATCATTTTTCGATATGTTGATCGCCATTCGCCTTACTTCTATCCCGTCGGTTACCCAGCCTTTAATAAGTGCCACATAATGGCCGTGGAGCTCATCATTTTTATCCTGGTTGATGATAAGGTGCCCATCATTTTCCGTAAGGTAATAAAACACTTGATTTCCCATCAAAGAGCGGTGTTCCTGTTCTCTCCATGCCCCGCCGCTGCCAATGAGCGCCCTTTCAGCCATGCTGACTTCACGGTCTGAAAGCAAACGAAGCGCCTGCTCTTGGTCATTTGTGATAACCATATAAAAAACAAAAAGGGTCAGGGTAACAAAAACTGCCAGGAATGATGTTAGAATGATGCTGTAGAAAAGGGTCAAGCGTTTTCGCGTTTGAACAAACACAGTTTTTTCATTTTGCCCCAAAAGGTTAAGTTTTCTCAATCTTGTACCCAACACCTCGGACAGTCTCAATCAAACTCACTCCTTCTTTCGTATCAATTTTTTTCCGCAGCAATTTTATCGTTGCATCAATGGTCTTCATTTCCACTTCAGTATCAAATCCCCAGATCCGGTCGAAAATCATTTCCCTTGTCAGGACTGTGCCACGATTTTGAATCAGCAGGTCTAATAGCTGAAACTCCCGAGGAGTCAAGTTGATCCGCTCATTAGCGCGGAATACCGAGCGTGCCGTGCGATTCATCTCGATTCCGCTTACTTTCAGAACTTCTTCCTGCAATGGAGAATAAGTACGCCGCGCTAAAGCTCGGAGACGTGCCCATAACTCTTCTATTTCGAATGGTTTTGCCAAATAATCATCAGCACCCGCTTCAAGCCCTTCAACCCGGTCCATTAATGCGTCTTTGGCTGTAAGCATTAACACTGCTCCCCCGTACCCTTTTTTCCTCAGATTTTTGCATATGGAAATCCCATCGCCGTTTGGCATCATCCAGTCCAGAATGACAACATCATAAAAGGATGCCATGGCAAAGTGAAAAGCGTCTTCCCCTTCTGTCACCCAATCGACCGTCTTCGCACCTTTTTTTTCCAACAAGTGAACGACTAGTCCGCCAAGCATCTCGTCATCTTCTGCCAATAAAATTTTCACAGCGAACATCCTCTCCTCAAGAAAATTGGTTTACTGTTAGTTCATCATATGAATGTTAAAAAGAGATTAAAAACTTCTTCAAATAAATAATTTTAAAGTTAGGGTTTTGTTGGAGCAACATAAACAAGCTGCACCAGGTCGAAATTGGGTGCAGCTTGACCATTTTGTATTTTAATCCAGTGCACCGAAACAGCGCTTCAGTTATATCAATTGATCCTTGCTATCAAGCCGGAAGCAAGAAAGATTCCTGTCCTGACGCAATCAAATTGCGCCCATCTGTTGAAATAACTTTTAGCGTATTGTTGATGGTTTCAAGTGTCTGGTGCAAATTTTCAGAAACAATATTAAACCTTCCCAGCATCTGGCCATAATTTCCAGAAGCCTCCACGTTATCTCCTCGCTCTTTCAACTGAATGAACGACAGAACTTCAGGCATTGCTAAGATGCGCTCGAGACCGATAATATCTTTTACTGTTCCTTCATTAAGTAGTATGGCCAAATTGCACGCAGGAATTTTTGAATAACCGTTATCAAATTGCGCTATCGAATAGGCATTAAGCTCACCCCCTATCGTGAAGTCCAGCATCATTTTCAGTAAATTAATGCCAGTCTGTTTTTCTATGATTTGGTAGTGCTGTTCACCGCTAAGGCGAAAGCCCATTTCATACAGATAAAAGCGTTCTTTTTCAATGAGAGATTGGATAAAAAGAACGCCGTTCTCTATTCCCATACCGCGGATCATATTTCTTACTTTCGCATCAAGCACCGCCAGATAATGATCAAGATGCTGAGATGGAAAAATTGTCGCTGTCGGCAGCGGCGGATGTTCATCGGATAATTTCTGTACATAGCGGTCGGTAACGGCAGTCAATACCACTTTTCCGCCTTTCACTGTATAATACATTTCCACCCCATGGGAATTATCGATAAATCGCTCGACAATGACTTTTCCGGTTTTCGAGCGCTGCCGGGCTTTCTCGTATGCTTTTTCCAGTTCTTCCTTTCCATAACAGACTGTAATGCCTTGGCTCGCGTAGCTGTCAACCGGCTTGACGATCACTGGAAATTCGATTGTCCGGCCATCAGAGGCATATACAAGTTCATCGATATTATATTCTTCAATCACAGGAACGCCGAAGCTTCTGCAAAAGTCTTTGAAACGGTCTTTGTTCGAACAAATTTCAAGCTGCTCTTTTGTAGCATAATGCGGTAAACCAAGCCGTTCGCATAGTGCCTGTGCCTGCCATGTATTAAAGTCATCAAAAGCATTGAACACACCATCAATTTTTTCTTTTTCCGCCATGTTCACTAGCGATTCGATGTCATCTGTGCTGATATTATAGGATTTATCCGCGAATGATTTTGCAGGAGCATCCGGTTCCCTGTCTGTGACAATTGTATACAGCCCCATCCGGTTCGCTGTTTTCACTACATCATTCATATGGGTATAACCGCCAAGAATCAATATCTTCTTCATTGGGCATCGCCTCTTCTTCATCGAATTAGATTCTATTTGATACTCCTTACTATAATGAGCTTTGGTGAAAATTGAGTGAAAATTCATTTAGATTCGAAACTTTCTAAAAAGTTTTAGTTGATTACACAAATTAATGGATATATAAAATTACCTTGATGTAAATTGCTGAACCTTTTCCGAAGACAAAAAACTTTGGCAAGTATAGCTCCATGTTTATTCTTAAAGACAGTCTATATCACTTAATCCAACAGCTTTCGAAACTTCCTTATTTGGAATTCTTATAACGATAATAACAAAAAAATGCGTTTATGATAAAAAATAGTCTTTTTTATTCACAGACAATTTTGACTTTTTAACATATACTTTTTGTATAAAATTATAGGAAAGGAGGTGCCCTTTATGAGTAAACTGTTCAGAGTGTTGATCGTTTTCTTGATGGCTCTTTCATTGCCTATGACAAGCGCTTTTGCTCATAACAACTACGGAAAAGACTATGACAGGCATCATGGCAAAGACACACTTGTAGCTCTAGGAGATTCCGCTCCATTCGGTTATAGTCCGCACCGCAATAACGATCGTCCGGCCAAATATGCTTTTCCTTATTTGATTGGAGCGAAAGCCGATTTGAAGGTACAAAATTTGGCAGTTCCCGGCTGGAAGACTGATGACCTTCTCGATGCTTTGGATACAGACAAAAGATTCCGTCATGCTGTGAAAAAGGCCGATTACGTGATACTCAACATAGGCGGTATCGATTTTATTGAACTATTGAAAGCCGCCCATGCCGAGAGCCGCGGAGATAACAAGCTTTTCCACAAACTACTGGCACAAAAGCTGGCCAACACTGATGTTTTCGATAACCTTAATGAAATCATTAAAGAAATACGTTCTCTGACAGATGCGCCGATCGTCTTGTATAACCTTTACAACCCGTTCCAAGTTAAAGATCCGTTCCACCAAGTAGTTGACCGCTATCTTCCACAGATCAACGAAGGATACAAAAAGCTGGCGGATTCCAACAAAAAAGTAAAATTAGCCAACGCTGACAAAGCTTTCGGTGACAATCAGGCAAAATACGTTTTTCCAAAAGATGTACACCCGACAAAAGCCGGTCATGTGAGGCTCGCTAAAATCGGCCTTCGTGCCCTAAAGCATGAGTATTCTCATCATCATCACCATCATCACCATTAATGCAAAAACTGCCGTCCTGAGTTAAAGGACGGCAGTTTTTTTGCTGGCAAGTTTTTCTCACATACTAAAAACCAATGGCGGCACTCCTTGGTTTTCTTATGCTGTTCATTTAAAGGGAAAACAACCAACAAATTGCTCTAGCATTCTAGCCCAATGGCGTTTCCCCGTATAAATCCCATAATAGCGGAAACCTTTCGCGCAGCCCTTCTTCGTCATCTTCATCCCAGTCAAATTCCATGATCGGCTGTTCGTAAGCATCCCCTGACAACTTCCAGTACAAATCAAGGTATGCCTCTTGTTCCTGTCCAGTCTTTTCTTCGTATGCCATGCTGGCACAATAGAGAAATTCTTCGAATTCAGGAACTTCTTCTTCTAGCTCTTCTAAATAAGGAATGATGCTTTCCGGATTTTGAATAGCCTTTTCGTACCGTTCTTTTCCAAGGAAAAGGAGCCACGCCCGGAAATAATCAAAAGAATCATCTGAGCAGCCGCCCATAATAATATATGCAGCAGCCCATAAATTCGAGGTATAGGATTTATTATAGTTCTGGTTAAAATGGTAATCGAATCGAATAATGTCGTTGAGTGGTTTTTTCGACAGCTGTCCGACAAGCCATTCCAGCTGTTCCTCCCAGTCCTCTCCTTTTTTATGAGCCGAGGAAAGAAGCTCCCAGAACTGGTCCTCTGACATGCCAACTTCTTGGATGCCTTCTTCTTTCTCGCTTTCACTATAACCTTTTTTCAATTTCGACTGGATCAACTTGTTCGCTTCCTTTAGGCAAGCTTCTTCAGAATCGAATTCCTTGGTGTTCACCGAACCCATTGTACCGATTTTTCCATATGAAACGATAAAGCCATTGCCTTGAACTTTTATTTTCCAGAACTTATTTGAAGAAACGGTCTTGTATACCAGCAGTTTTTCCACTTTAGTGTATCATTCCTTGCTTTCTGACTTATTGCTTGTGAAGCCATTTCCGCTTTGCTTGTCTAATGAATTAAAACTATATTCTTGTATGTATCGAACAAGTGGATTTCAAATAATAAGACAGCCACCATAAAATAAGTTCATTTTAATGGCGGCTGTCAAAGTTGGTTTTTAGTATAAATGGAATTTAACGCTCACAAGCAATCAGATCTTTATCACGATCTTTTGATTTATTTGCATCATAAAGTGCTTTAGAAACGAAAGGTTTGTAATTGGTTTTTCCGCCTTTGTTCTTTACACTAGATGTTCTAGCTACTCCGCCTTTATAATCTTTGTTCAAAGCTGTGCAATTCGCATAGACTTTCACTTTAGCATCAACCGACTCTACTGGAGCAGCACTATAAGTAAAACTGAAAGCAATAGTAGCAGACAATATGGCCATTGTTATTTTTTTCATCATAATCCCTCTATTCGCATTTATTGAAGTCTTTTTTGGAAGAAGATATGAAAACTATAAACATTTACCAATTAAAAGACTTTATAACTATAACAGAATTAGATAAATAAGCCTATAGCAAAAAATCAAAATTTTAACGTTTTATGTTATTCTACCTTTTTCTATACCTGTTTAATGAATCTCTATATATCAGATTTAATATTATATAGTTATTCTGATGCAAGAGACTTTTTGTCTCATAACCCATTGATTTTTTGTTCTAATCCCCCTCTTAATCTGAAAAAATAAAAACTAATATGAAAATGGATACAGCTTACAAAATGATGATATTATTAATTTTTGATTTTAACTCAAATGCCATAGTGCATAAAATACTTCCTCTATGTACAATAATAAAATGATTACTGTACCTAGATATAAAACTGGTTGGTTCGAGGAGGTGTATCAGTGCAAGCCCATTTAGTGTATAAGAGCAGCTATTCAAATAAGTTTTGGAAAATTGCAGTGGCAAAAACTTCATATGCTGTTACCTACGGAAGAATCGGCACTGTCGGAACAGTAAGAGCAAAAGAGTTTCCTTCCCCAGAAGCCTGCAAAAAAGAAGCGCATCGGCTCATTCAGTCAAAGCTGAAAAAAGGTTACCGGCCGGCTGTAACTATTCAACATGAGATAGAAGAAAGCACAATGACGGAACCCTACTTCTGGCAGCTAGTGGCGTTTTGCAAACACTATAGCGAGGATCCTTATAAACAGAAGGAGTGGCTTGTTTCTCATTTATCCCAACGATCCGTAATTGATATTATTAGTTTCGACTCCTTTTTAAATGAGCATTACTCCAAGTCGTACTCAAGCAATCTTTGGGCTGCCGCATATATTGCCATGGGAGAATGTTCCGGTGAAGGCTTCGATAGTTTTAGAGCTTGGATGCTTTTTTCAGGAAAAGAAGTATATTATAGAGCGATTGAAGACCCGGAGTCGCTCCTTCCCCATCTAAAAAAGGTGAAAGGACAAGAAACAATCCTGCAAGTGAAAACTTTGATAGCAGCAGCAAGTACAGCTTACAATGTAAAAACCGGCCATAGTTATGGCGAGTATAGAAAACTATATGCTCAATTGATGGCTGAAGATTTCAGTCTGCCTGAAATTGATATGACCTGGGATGAAGATAGAAAAAATTGTTTTAGCAACCTATTCCCTGGGCTTTGGAAAGCTTTTAGTAAAAATCCATTATGATGCCGAAAATGTTATAAATAGAATTCTTCTTTAATTAAAAGTACATTATTTTATTATTCGTCCAGTTAAGTTTCTTACTAAGGAGATTCCTCCTTCCATCTTATAAAGTAGATTAAAAGAGTCAAGACCTTCAATTAACTACTTTCTCCAAACAAGGCAGCTGAATTTTAGCCATTATTCGATCCCTGCCTTATAATAAAAGAATAGTTCGTTGACATTCGATCAAGATCAGCATTTTCGGCGAATCATCAAATACTAGTTGAGGTGATGTCTTTGAGAAGTGGAAATCCTAGCTTAAAAACCGAGGCATTTGAAAGATTTGAGGACGTAGGCACAGGTCGAAACATGACCATTATAGGAACCGTAAATAGAACTTTTATTTTGTTATTGCTTCTACTTGCTACCTTTGTCTATTCCTGGAATCAGTTTGTCACCAATCCGGCTAGTGCAATGCCGCTAGTTCTTGTAGGGGGGATCGGCGGGTTCCTTGTAGCTTTGGTGACAATTTTCGTTCCAAAAATCTCGCCATTTACAGCTCCTGTTTATGCTTTGTTGGAAGGTTTATTCCTTGGGGCAGTTTCCGCCAGGTACGAACTTCAATACGGCGGAATCGTCTTCCAGGCGGTGCTTCTTACAATTGCCGTGTTGCTTAGTTTGTTGGTTGTTTACAGATCTGGCCTCATAAAGGTCACACATAATTTCAGATTGGGCGTTGCCGCTGCCACTGGCGCTGTCTTCGTGGTGTACCTGGTTTCCTTTATTGGCCGCTTTTTTGGGTTCCAAATTCCACACTTGCATGAAGCAACCCCTCTTGGCATTGCGATATCAGTCATCATTGTTATTGTGGCCGCCTTGAATCTCGTTTTGGATTTTGACTTTATTGAGAATGCATCAAAGAGGCGTACCCCGAAGTATTTCGAATGGTACGGTGCATTCGGGCTGCTGATTACCTTGATCTGGCTTTATCTTGAAATTCTCCGTTTGCTGTCCAAGTTGCGCAGGTGATCACGAAAACGTCCTTCGGGGCGTTTTTTTTGTTGCAAATGTAGTAGCAAGAGATAGTTTTAGAGAACTTCAACTTCGCTAGGACCACATTCACATAAGTTTTTATGCGTTTTTTAATGCATTTTTTCCATAGTGGTGTATTATAAAGACTAGTATTTTTTTATAAAGTCTTATTTAAAAGGGGCAACTAGATATGCACAATAAATTTGCAAAAAGAGCGTGTTCCATCAAATCCTCTGATATGCGCATCATCTTGACTGCGGGGGAGCGGCCAGAATTGATTTCGTTTGCAGGCGGACTTCCAGCCCCAGAACTGTTTCCAATTGAAGCATTAAAAACGGCAAGCGAAGCGGTCCTGACTGAAGAAGGCGCGGCTTCTCTTCAATATAGTGCAACAGAAGGCTACCTCCCGCTCCGGCAGGCTATCGCCGGACGAATGGAAGCAATCGGCATTCCGGCAACATTGGATCAGCTTATGATCACATCCGGTTCCCAGCAGGCCATAGACCTTACCGGCAGGCTCCTGCTCGATGAAGGGGATACGATCATCTGCGAAAGCCCGACTTACCTCGCTGCAATCAATGCATTTAAAACATATGACGCTAATTTTGTAGAAGTGGAAATGGACGAGGACGGAATGATCATGGAGATCTTGGAAAAGCGCCTTATGGAAAACCCTCATGCAAAATTCATTTATACTATTCCTGATTTCCAAAATCCGTCTGGCCGTACACTGAGCCTCGAAAGAAGAAAACGCATGATCAAGCTTGCCAAGCAATATGACATGATCATTCTAGAAGATAACCCGTATGGCGCCATCCGGTTTTCCGGAACTCCTATTCCGCCGATCAAGCAGTTTGACACGGACGGCCGCGTCATTTACTTGAGCACGTTCTCAAAAATTTTCGCACCAGGACTCCGGTTGGGCTGGATCTGCGCCGATACCGTGTTCATCGAAAAATACATAGGCCTGAAAGAGTCTGCGGACATGCATTCTGACGGCTTTGCTCAGCGCCTGACGGCAAAATACATGGAACAGAACGATATTGATGCGCATATTGAAACCATCAAAGAGGTCTATAAAGAGCGTTGTGCAGTCATGATCGATTGCATCGAGCAATTTTTTCCGAAAAGCGTCTCTTTTGTAAAACCGGAAGGCGGCTTGTTCCTCTGGGTAGAGCTTCCTGAATCAATGGATGCCCGCAAAATTTCGTTAAAGTTGTTGGAAAGCAACGTCGCGGTAATTCCCGGCGCCGCCTTTTTCGCTGGCAACGCTCAGACGAATACGCTGCGCTTGAATTTCTCGAACACACCGGAAGAACGCATCAAAGAAGGCATGAAACGCATGGGCGAAGTGCTGCAGCGTGAATTGAACGAAGATGCATCTACCACTGAACCAATGACACTGTAAATTCTTGCTTTGAAGTTTACTGAAAACCACAAAAAGCAGCTTTAATCTTTGAGATGGAGCTGCTTTTTGTCTGTTCTTTTTTGTACAGGCATTAACCTTATCTTAACTAATGCCAAACGATTCCAATAAAAAACGAAAAGGCGCTAGAGCTCTAGCGCCTTTTCATTTCTATTTATTGGAAAATCCCACAAATGCTCTACAGTTAGTTCACCATTTGTTTCCTTAAATTCAATTCAGCCGTAAGCTCGATAAACCACGCTTCATCTCCTGTTGATAACGCCAAGTCGATCAAAAATTCCAGCTGTTCTGTATCTTTTGTCTGCCCTGTTGGCACACTTTCAACTTGCTTAGCCGACATTGGAATGGTTTTTCCAATCAGCTCTTCATTGTCGCTCTTAACCACAGTCACATTCACTGCTTCTTGGACCATGCTCATGGAATCAATAAACCCGATGATCAGTTCGCCGTGGCGGGAAATGCCTTTAACCCAGTCGCTAGTTGTTAAAATCGCTTTATTATTTACCATAGGTTTGCACCTTCTTTTTTTAGTATCGTCTTAGCAGAATCCATCCGGTCCACAAGCCATGCCCTCGAAAAGGACTTTCGGCTTTTGCTTTTTCAGTTCATCTTCAATGATCTGCTCGATGGTTTCTTTCGAATGGATACCGGCAATCGCGGTATCGCCAATCACAAACGTTGGAACTGCCGTAACGTTCGCTTCTTGATAAGCGTGCTTGAGTGCTTGCTGATGAGCTTCTTTATACTCGCGCGTTTCAAGTGCCTCGCGGTATTCTTTTTGGTCCAGCCCTACTTCTCCTGCAATCCGAGTCAATACATCAATATTTCCAATATCGAGCCCTTGTTGGAAAAACGCTTTGAGCATTCGTTCGTTATATATTGTTCCTTTTCCGTTTTCCTTGGCATACTGAAACCCTTCAAAAGCTAAATGGGTGTGCGGCTGAGGTGAAACATCCGGCAGGACAATATCAATTCCCATATTTTCTGCCATCGGATAAACTGACTGTGCCCAGGTTGTTTGGAGGTAATTCTCCTCAGGCCGCAGCGTCGGGTTTGGTTCAGGACGAAGTTCAAATGGCATCCATTCCACTTCCACGTCTTTCCCCTTAATCGCTTCTTCAAGCGGCTGTTCTGCTAAAAAACAGAATGGGCATACGTAGTCAGAGTATACTTTTACCTTTATAGTCATCGTGAAAAACATCCTTTCAACTGCTTTGAAAACTTAAATCATCTTACAGTATTTTAGATATATTATAGAAAGAAATCTCTGAAAGCATGGCAACTACCGATAATCTGGGATCCACAATTATTCTTTAAAAGATTTTCAGGATATATTTTTGTATCCCGCAACAAGACGTTGTTTAAACATTTTATAGCGTCTTTATTGTTGCTAATTAGAATTTTACGCCTGCCCAAATGAGATTACAATTTATTTGCTTTTAATTCGAGATATACTGTGGATGATCATCAAACTGCTGTTGCGTCCTAAGTTATTAAAGACGCTGTAAAGATTTTAGAGCCTGTAATACAGCTTTGAAAATGGAATGTAGCTTTTTTGGGCTTCAGACCCAGCTCATTTTTCTCATCCTTAATAAATTTCTATTCCATAAAGATTTCTTAGTATAGCAATTATGCTGTTCCAGCAATTATTATTAACTAATAAAATTAAAGCGCTTTCATTCTAGTTCTTTAATTTTCCTTGTATCCCTTAGTTCTTTTAGACATTCATTAATTTGACATAATCGGCCTCTCTTAACCGGTTACTATTTGACGAAAACAATTAAACCTATATAATAATTAGTATAAAGTAGAAACGATTGTTACAGAAAGAGCAGCTTCCTTAAGGCGAGCGCATCACTCTGCAACAATCGAAATATTATATTTGGAGGAATTCTAGTCATGTCATTGATCGGAAAAGAAGTACAACCATTTACAGCACAAGCATACCAAAACGGTGATTTTATCGAAGTTACTGAACAAAACCTTAAAGGCCAATGGAGCGTAGTCTGCTTCTACCCAGCAGATTTCACATTCGTTTGCCCGACAGAACTTGAAGATCTTCAAAACCAATATCCTGCCCTGAAAGAACTTGGCGCTGAAGTATTCTCTGTATCAAGAGACTCTCATTTCACACATAAAGCATGGCACGATTCTTCAGAAGCAATCGGCAAAATTACATACGCAATGATCGGCGACCCGGCACATGTCCTTTCCCGTAACTTTGATGTATTGGTTGAAGAACTTGGCCAAGCAGACCGCGGAACATTCATCATCGACCCAGACGGCATCATTCAAGCTGTTGAAATCAATGCAGATGGCATTGGCCGTGATGCAAGCACACTCATTAACAAAATCAAAGCAGCTCAATACGTACGCAACAACCCAGGTGAAGTTTGCCCGGCTAAATGGGAAGAAGGCGGCGAAACACTTAAGCCAAGCCTGGATCTTGTAGGCAAAATTTAAGGAGAGCGATAAAAGATGGCACTTGATACAGAAATAAAAGCTCAATTAAATCAGTATCTTCAGCTTCTTGAAAACGACATCCTGCTTCAAGTAAGTGCAGGTTCGGACGATGTGTCGAAGGAAATGCTGGCTCTTGTCAACGAGTTATCTTCCCTCTCATCTAAGATCACAGTCCAAAAAGCTGAACTGGAAAGAACGCCAAGCTTCAGCATCACGCGCCCTGGCGAAACGGCTCGTGTAACGTTTGCCGGTGTGCCGCTCGGCCACGAATTCACTTCTTTGGTATTGGCTTTGCTGCAAGTAAGCGGACGTGCACCAAAAATCGATCAAAATGAAATCGATCAAATCAAAAAAATCCAAGGCAACTTTCACTTTGTAACCTATGTCAGCTTGACTTGCCACAACTGCCCTGATGTTGTGCAAGCATTGAATATCCTGAGCGTGCTGAATCCGAATATTACGCACACGATGGTCGATGGCGGTGCATTTAAAGAAGAGGTAGAAAAGAAAAATGTCATGGCTGTGCCTGCCGTATTTTTGAACGGAGAGTTTTGGAACGGCGGCCGCATTTCACTTCAGGAAATACTTGCGAAGTTGGGTGAAGGCTCGAGTGCATCGGACTTCGATGACAAAGACCCGTATGATGTTCTTGTAGTCGGCGGCGGACCTGCTGGAGCAAGTGCTGCAATCTACGCGGCCCGAAAAGGAATCCGGACAGGAATTGTTGCAGAACGCTTCGGCGGACAGGTTCTCGATACATTGAGCATCGAAAACTTCATCAGCGTTAAAGCTACGGAAGGACCGAAACTTGCATTGGCTCTTGAAGAACACGTCAAAGAATACAATATCGACGTCATGAACCTGCAACGTGCCAAAGGGTTGAAAAAGGGAGACCTTTTTGAACTGGAACTTGAAAACGGAGCAACGCTTAAGAGCAAATCCGTCATCATTTCAACAGGCGCCCGCTGGCGGAACGTCAATGTTCCTGGCGAGCAGGAACTGAAAAACAAAGGCGTGGCTTACTGCCCTCACTGTGACGGCCCGTTGTTCGCAGGAAAAGACGTAGCCGTTATCGGCGGCGGCAACTCCGGCGCAGAAGCGGCGATTGACCTTGCGGGTATTGTAAACCATGTCACGGTCCTTGAATATTCTTCAGAAATGAAAGCAGACCAAGTGCTGCAGAATCGCCTTTACAGCCTGCCAAACGTAACGGTTGTCAAGAATGCTGTGACGAAAGAAATTACAGGTACCGAAAATGTCACTGGCATCACTTACACTGACCGCGAAACTGGCGAAGAACACCATGTTGCATTGCAAGGCGTATTTGTCCAAATCGGCCTTGTACCAAATACCGAATGGCTGGACGGCACCCTTGAGCGCAACCGGATCGGTGAAATCATCACAGATAAACGCGGTTCCACGAACATACCTGGCGTATTTGCCGCAGGAGATTGCACAGACAGCGCTTATAACCAGATCATCATTTCCATGGGATCGGGTGCAACAGCATCACTAAGTGCTTTTGATTACCTGATTCGGACGCCGGAACTTGTAAAAACTGAAGAGCAGAAAGAGCTTGCTTTGACTGCTAAATAAAAAAGTCTCGATTTTATTTAGCAGAATTTTTACCGACCGACCAACCAACAAAAAACATCTTTTCTTACTCAGTGAACCACCCTCCTATCTAATTTTGATAGAAGGGTGGTTTTTGCTTTTATTCTTGGCACATCGAAACTACTTTGTCTATCAATTTCTTATTCGCCCTGATTGAGGTAGAATTCATCGGCGCAAATTCCGGCAATCCGGCTGCTGCTGCAAGGAATCCCCTTTTTCTTGAACAAAATTTTACGTTGTAAAAATGACGTTTTGCCATCATCATCAATAATCAGACCAAACGTCTTTAGCGAGTTAGTAAGTTGTTCCAACATATGATCAATCACACGGTCTGCCCCGAAGGTTTTCCAGTACTTTACCGTCCCTGGGAAACGGTTTTTAACTTCCTGAAGTTGAAGAACTTCCTGTAATCTGTATTTGGTATAAACGCTTGCTTTTATGAAAATCACCCCCCATTTTTTAGAGAAAGATTCGCTTGTTGAAACTGGAGTTAATATGCAGGTGCATCATTTCTTACAGGCACAACTGCTTCCTCAGATTCATTAAACCCTTTCCGGATGAGCCAAACCGCTAAGGTTATTTCATAAACCGCAATCGGCAGCGCCAACAGCCCCCCTAGAATTGAAACTTGTTGAATGGCGCCGAACAGGACCAGCAAGGCACAGATAAAAACAAGTATGGCACCCGTTATGCCTAAAAGAGCCAGAGCCGAAGGTACAAGTTTCGATTTAAAAAAGATAAAGCTGTACATGATCGTATTGATGCCAAGGAAAAAAAGCGGCCCGAGCATGAAGGTCCAGTCATGTATGGCAATCAAGGAAATTCCGACAGCTTGAAATGCGGCGGTATCGGGAGCGCTTGCCGCTGCAAATTCACGGCTTACTGTCAACAGAGCAAGCACACTGACTATTCCTATCGTGATGACAATTGCTTCTAGAAACCGGAAACAAACGTGCAAAAGTGCAATGGTTTCATCATACTTTCTTAATAAAGGAAACATGGCTGTTGCTGTGCCGATTGCTGACACCACAAGAATCAGCTCCATGAACGCACCAAGCAGCACTTGGTTGTCATGGTTTGAGCCTTGATTCAAATAATCGGCGCTATTGAGGATCGGATCATATAACAGAACCCCTGCTATTGCAGAAGCTGCGGCAAGAAGAAACAAAACTCCGATTAGTTTTGCCGTTCTTTTAGATGATTTCATTTTTCTCTTCCTTTCCACCCTGCTTTTTTGTGGCACTGCTGCGCAAATTAATGGGACAAATACCTTTCTGCGTGCATGTTCTTTTTTTGGAAACTTCCTATTTCTAGTTTCCAGGTCAGTCTATTCTCGCTGGGACCAAAGCGAATATCCGAGCCATGCAATGCCAATTCCCATTGGCACCGCCATTAAACGTGCTAGCTCATGCGGGAGAACGGCAGCGCCCAAAGAAGCCACAGCTCCGAAAGCGAAGGCGGCCGCCGCCCAGCGCGACAGGATACCGGCGCGGAACGTCGCGATGCCGAACAGAAAACCTCCGAACAGATATAGCATTCCGGCTACCGGCGCAACCGTTGCAAGGGCTCCAAGATCGACTTCAGTTGCGGCTCCACTGAAAATCCCCAGAAAGCCTTCCACAAACTCCGGTGCGTCTGCCGCTACGAGCGGTATGATTAAGGCTTCGGCGAAATTAAAGGAAGCTGAGAGCACCAGAAAAAGGCTGAACAAAAGATAACCGGCAAGGCCCAGCCATCCTGCCTTCTCCACTTGTCTGGCGTAAATCCCCGTTAGGCCCAGCAGCCAGAAGAGGCACATCGCAAAGGTGATATAATGGACATTTGCCCATACGCCGGTCGTGACATTCGAAAGAAGTTCGGATGGATGGATCAGTTGAATGAGCATGAAAAGGAAGCCCGCCGCAATGGCCGATAATCCTGCTCCCCGAAAAAGTGCCGAGGAGGTTATTTTCCCTTTGCTTTCTGATTTGGCAATGGATTTTTGGTTAACATCTGCTTGCATATTTTCTTCATAAACTGAAGCCTGGCGATGTGTATTCATGTGCTCATCCCCTTTACGATTGGTGTTGGTTGCCATGCGGCAAGTTTTCCTGTTTCGGTTCAACCTGAAAAACTGAAATCAAGGGAAGGCCAAGATCGCGCACTTTCCTTAAATGGCCATGCAATGCTGCCTGGTCAGCCACCGGACCGGTGAGGATGGTTGTTCCGTTGATTTCGCGAGTAAATGTCAAGCCATCAAACCAGTCGGTCCACTTGTCATCCAAGTGCCCTTTGAGTCGGATTTCATATAGCCCCGGCTTTTGGTAATCATCTAGAGATTTGAATATGCCATTCATTTCGCCCCTCCTTCTCATTGGTTATAAATTGTGCTCTTTGCTTGATTTAAAGATACACAAGTATCAGGTGAGGACACATCACCACATATGGTGATTTATGTGGTGATTTATTACATAAGAACGATGTAAAGCAAAAAGGAGGTACAGTAAAAAAACAGCACCGAAACGGCTAGACTGATGTCTGCCCATTTCGGTGCTGTTCAAATATGCCTAGGTTGGAATAGAGGTGTTGTCAAAACAGCCCCAATTCTTCAGCACGCCGGATAGCTGCACGGCGATTGTTTACCTCTAGTTTGCTGTAAATGTTCTTGGTATGTGTCCTCATAGTGTTTAATGAGATGATCAGTTCCCGGGCAATGTCCGGTCCGCTCATATCGGTCCGGAGAAGTTTCAGCACGTCCAGTTCCCGTTCACTTAAAGGTTCTCCCAAAGACTGACTGGCAGTCGATAAGCCTTCCTTTCGGCCGAAAGCTGCCAGCAGACGGCTGCCATAGGTTTGGGAAATCTCCATTTTCACAGCCGCTTCAAGCAAGGCCATCATGGAGCTTCCTTCATCCACAAAGATGCGGACATACCCTTCAGGTTCCGCTAAATCCAGAGCGCGTCCGAGCATCATAAGCGCATCAGATAGATTGCCTTCGAGTTGGTGGGCAAGCGCCTGGACGATGAGAATTTCAATTGTGCTTCCTATCCGCCCCCCTTCTTCCGCCGCTTCATAAAGACGGTTTAGAAGCCCGATCGCTTCTTGCAAAGAGTGTTGTTCTTTTCGGCCGCTCTTGTAGCGGGCTAAGAGAACTCTTGCCAATGTTATATGCTCGAATTCGCGCAAGTAGCTAAGCGAATCACTGGATGACAGACCCGTCTCCTGTACCCAGTCAAGAGCTTGATTCAGACGCCCCTGTTTTAGCCATATCCTTACTTTCAACGCAGCTATTGGGCGGACATTCGGAAAAAAGTCGCTGACATACGTATGCTCCGCATCATTCAGCAGTTCCATCGCATCGTCTAACTTCCCCTCGGCTTCCCGTATCCTGGCCATAGCGACGCGCCAGCGATACCGGTTTTGCGGGAATCCGGTATGCTCACCTTGCTCTTTGCTTTTCAATAAATGCTGCTCCGCTTGTTGCTGCTCGTTGCGCTCGCGGCAAAGTTCACTCATGCCCACATACATGTCCGCTGTCCCTCGCATGGCAGGCTCGCCCTGCTCTGCCGCAAGCTGCAAGCTTCGTTCGTAAATACGCATTGTCTGGTGGAGCTTGCCTTGTGCTATCCGTATATCAGCCAGCGCAAGTGCTCCCCCAATGACATCCGAAACGTTGCCGGCTTGGTGCAGATCTGCCATGCCTTCAGCATAGATCCGGTGTGCCGTCTCCAGTTCGCCGATTGTCCAAAAAGCGAGCCCCATGAGCCCGGCTGCAGCTCCACGCCGCAAATAATCTGTTTCAGGTACGAGGTCGAGTACCCGCTGTGAATCTTTAATAACAGCAGGAATATCTCCCAGAGCTAAAGCTTTGGCAGCCCGATAGACGGCGATCGAACCGAGGAGATCGCGGAATTCCTCTTTGTCGATAACGACCATCTTATCTAAAAAAGAGTTGTTTTTCTCATCGGCCTCTATCGTTTCCAGCCACCGTTCGGCGTCCTTCAGATGTTTCTCTACTGCCGCTAGTTCGCCACCGGATAACAGTGCCCACGCATAGACAACGCTAAGGACCGGCCTGTCACGAATCAGCTCTTCCGGAATCGCTTTCAGCCATGCTAACATCGCTGCTTCCTGCCGATTTCTGCGCATATCACCCCATGCCAGCTCAAGCAAATTCGCTGCACGCGCAAAATCTTTGGCTGACAGTGCATGGCGTATCGCTTCGGCCGCCATGCCATGGGCTTCATACCATGCACTCGCCCGCCCGTGCAGAGCAGCAATCTCATCAGCCTGCTCTTCTTTCAAAAACACATAAAGGACCTCTGCAAAAAGGTGGTGGTAACGGTACCACTGGCGCTTTTCATCCAGCGGAACAACGAAGAAGTTGCCGCGCTCCAATGTCTCCAATAGTGTAATGCCGCCATTTTGTCCGGTGACAGCATCACATAGCGGACCATTCAGCCGCTCAAGAATCGAAGTCTGAAGCAAAAAACTTCTGACATGGTCCGGCTGCAGCTGAAGCACCTCTTCCACCAAATAATCCACGATGTATCGATTGTCTCCGGCGAATTCCTGTATGAACGCGGGAATGTCTGTGCGTCCCTGAATTGACAGGGCTGCAAGCTGAAGACCGGTTACCCAGCCTTCGGTACGGGACTCCAATGCACTGATTTCATCAGCATTGAGCCCTAAACCCATCATCCCTTCGAGAAACAATGCCGTTTCACTGTGAGTAAAGCGCAAGTCGGCGGCTCTCAACTCGGTCAAATGCCCTCGTGCACGCAACCTGGCCAGAGGCAGCTGCGGATTTTCACGAGCGGCGATCACCAAGTGCATCTGTGGCGGAAGATATTCGAGCAAAAAGCTCATGGCACTATCAATTTCTTTTGATTCGATAACATGGTAGTCATCGAGGACAAGCATGAAGCTATACGGTATGTTTGATATTTCATTGAGCAGCGCCGTCAGCGTCGATTCGATTGGCGGCAGCTTTTGGGTTTTAAGCGACTCAGACACCTCGGCTCCAAATCCTTCTTCCATTGTCTGTAAAGCCGCAATAAAATAAGCTAAAAAACGTAAAAGGTCACTATCCCCTTCGTCCAGCGACAGCCATGCGACCGGCCGGCCGCAGCCAGCAACCCATTCGCTTGCCAGCGCCGTCTTGCCAAAGCCGGCGGATGCAGCGAGCAAAGTCAGTTTCCGATCCAAGCCCGCATTAAGCTGTTCAATCAGCCGTGGCCGCTGAACACTATTCGGCCTTGGTACTGGTATATAAAGTTTGGTTTTTATAATTGGAATATTCATGAAATTATAGTAACATGAAATCTTCTATTCTCCCATATACAAAAAAATTTATTGATGATTCATAAAGTACATTCAAACAATCGGCTTTTTACCATCTATATATTCCACCAACTTTTTTAAGTTAACATATTATTTCTTCACGGAAGTAGTTAACCTCAAATTTAGCACATAAAAAAAAGACCCTACATTTAGGGTCTTTTTTTTAGCTATTATTAAGCTTTTTGAACGTTCGTAGCTTGTAGGCCACGTTGTCCTTGTTCAATTTCAAACGTAACATTTTGACCTTCGTCTAAAGATTTGAAACCTTCACTTTGGATTGCTGAGAAATGTACGAATACGTCATCTCCTGCTTCACGCTCGATAAATCCAAAACCTTTTTCTGCATTAAACCACTTAACTTTACCTTGTTCCATAATTGTTGCCTCCTAGTGCGGCTATCCACACAATGTGTTACTACCCTTGCTCAAATACCTTAGACGAAAAACAAACTCTATTCTCAATCTGAAAACGAACAAAAATAATTCTTTTTAAGCATAACAGATAGTGGATAAAATGGAAAGCAAAGGGCACCGTTCTTTTTTCTAATGAATTTTGTTTAGCTATTCCTCTATTGTCTATATCGATATTTTAGAACGTAAAAAGCCATCCTCCAAAGAAGATGGCTTTCCTTTTTCCGACTCCTGTATCCTCGGTTCCTCATATATAATGAAGCAATTATTTATTCTTGCCATGTTAATATCATTGGAACCTAGTTGGATTTTCTTTTCACCAATCCAAATTTCATCTATTTCACTAAAGTGATGCATCTTTAATACATTACATACTTGTAAACTGTTTTAAGAGATTCAGTTTATTGCTCATAGGCTTTCAACTTAGGCACAATAAATAGAGTGGAGTACTTAATTTTCGATTTCAAGAATAGCCTCGATTTCTTCTTGGACCTCTCTATTCACCAAAAGAGAACGTTTTTTTCTCAATCCAAGATCCATTTCTTTGTCAATGAAATTATTCGTATGTTTGTCAAAACAATTAAAACAAATAGAGTAAAAGTCTTTTTTCTCTTTCTTTAAAAAATTAAATTCCCATGTTTCAAGTTCCAAATAACTTACTTTATCTTTCGTTTCTTTTTCACATAATTCGCAAGTTGTTTTCATGATAAAAAAACCCTTTCATACATCTACCTTTTATTTTTTTCTAGCTGGCGATCTGTAATTCTTTTTAAACGCCCATGATATTTCAATATATTCGCTTGTGATTGTTTGGCATCTTCGCTAGTAGGTTGCAAGTTGGCAATATCCCAGTATTTAACAACTACATCTAATACTTGGTCAAAGTATTGTAGTGGTCCATAATTCGTATCTATTGCAATGGTTTTCATTCTCTCGTTAAAGTCTGGCATAACGGCACCTGGCATAGAGAAATTAATAATTACCTTCTCAAAATAAACAATGAAATTCGGATCAAGTTCAAGATGTGCTTTTACTGTGTCGCGATAGAATGCATAATGAAGTGCTTCGTCTTTCGCTACACGTCGAAGTAATGTTGCTAAATCTTTGTCGTAAAGACCCGCTACCTTAGCTACATTATTATAAAAAACTAGTGTAGCTAACTCTTGCAAAGTAGTATAGGCCATTGTTGCTAAAGGATTAGTGAAATCTGGAAACCAGCCACTTTCAACTACTCGTTTTCTTAATTCATGCAATCTTACGGGATTTACGTTTCGTGTCACCAATAAATACGTTTCAAGTAAGTTAGAGTGCTGATCTTCTTCAGCTGTCCAAGTGCGTACGAAATCATTTATTACTTCCATTGAATTTTTAAATGTATAATCCAAATGCGAAGTATACCAAGGTAAATTTACTTCTGTAAGTAATGCTGTTTCTACTGCAATAATTACACCTTCTGGAAGAGTTACTTGACTCTCATCCCAAGGAACTCGTTTAAAGGACATGGCCTTGTCCCATGGAATAAATTCGTGATAGCTCCAGTCAATATTTGCAGAACGTTCCTTATGCAATTGATATAATTCTTTAATTCGTGGTTCTAAGCGTATATCCAAATCTGAATTTAACATTATCTTTTCTCCTTTAGGTGTTTTTCTAACTTTAAACCATTTGAGTTTTTTTAACAATTATAAACTTAGAACGTTGGTGTAACCGTCAAGTAGGATAGATCAATTTTTCACAAATAAGGTAGATCAACTTTCACCAATCAAGATAGACCACTTGTTTCGGAAAACAAAGTTTTACAAATGGGCTTCGTGTGCTTCATACGTCATATACATAACCTCATCTATGGTGATTAAATCAGATCCAATAATCCGCTTATAGCGGGTGTTGGATTTTTTGATGTGTTCCCGTGTTTTTAAGATATACATGAGATGAGCTATGGAAACAAAGGAAACTTAAAATCCTTGCTGGACGGCGTGGACATCTAATGCGACGGACAGATGCGTCTTGCCTGCACCTAGTGGTCCCATTAAAATCAGTGTCATTGGAGTAACTTTTAGCAAGAATATACATTCCTTAAATGTTACATGTATTGTGCAGCTTAATTCTATTCTTCTTATTTAAAGCAAACCTTCTAATGCCTTTACTTGATTTCACAAATCATCAAGTTGGAACTCGCCTTCGATAAGTTGTAACTCACTTGATTTCAGTTGGAACTCGCGAGCATTTTGTTGTAACTCAATAAAAAAAAGTTGGAACTCGCGGCTTTTCCCGCAGCAGCAAAAAACCACGGCTTACGAAAGCTTCTCAAAAGCATTCGTATCCATGGCATTTTTATCCTTTATTCATTTTTCCTGCAATAATTTAATCGCTCATACCATAAAACTACTGGCCTCTGGCTAGAAAAACAGCATTCCATGCAAATCAAAAGGTCACGAGAATACCCAATGTTTATAATGAAGGCAAAAATTAGAAATAGGTTGCATCTCATCAAAAAATTTGCCAAACTCAACCGCTTGCTACATATGGTATGATTGCTCTAAAACGCATTCGCATAATAAGGAGCTTTCCATCATGATTCAATTTCAAAAAGAGGATATTGTCAAGCGGGCTCTGCATCCAAAAAGGACGTTGAATTTAAAATCAAAGATGATTGGGCTTATTGGTTTGTTGATCATTGCCATCATTTTTTTTATGGGAATCTTTCTTCATCATTTCATCACAGATACCCTCAAAACCCAACTGGGAGATCAAGCATTGAGTGTGGCGGAAAGCGTGGCACATAATCCGGCCATCGCAGAAGCTTTTAGATCAAATGATCCGGCTGCTCAAATCCAGCCGCTCGTATCTCCTATTCAGCAAGCGACCTCCGCAGAATTCATCGTTGTCGGCAATAAGGACGAAATTCGGTATTCGCATCCAAACCCCGAAGAAATCGGTAAAAAGATGGTCGGAGAAGACAATCAGCGCGCACTGCAGCATGGCGAATCGTATGTTTCCGAAGCAACCGGTTCCCTTGGAAATTCGCTTCGTGCAAAGGTGCCGATCTATTCGGGAAGCGAAATCATCGGAGTGGTGTCAGTAGGTTTTCTGGCTGATAACATTCAAGCATTGATCGGAAACTATAAGCAGGAAACCTGGCTGATGCTCCTTGTTATCGGTTTAGTGTCCCTCCTGGCTGCCATCGGCATTGCAACTTATATAAAAAATTCGCTTTACGGTCTAGAACCCGAAGAAATTTCCGAGCTTCTCTTTCAAAAAGAAACGATTTTGCAATCCACCCACGAAGGAATTATCGCAGTGAATGAAAATGGGCAAATCACTTTGCTCAATCAGATGGCTAAGCTACTTTTATTCGGCGGCGAAGTAACGGATAAAACATTAATCGGCGAACCTATCCAGCGAGTCCTTCCCACTTCTGATTTGCCTGTAATCCTGAAGACGCAAGAAAGCCGGTACGATAAGGAACAGCAATATGGCAACCATGTCGTCTATGTTAATTCTGGACCGATTTATAATGGTGGGACACTCATAGGCGCTGTCTCCACTTTCCGAAATAAAACCGAAATTGATAAACTTACGAAGGAATTGTTTCAGATCAAGCAATATGCCAATGCACTTCGTGCCCAGACGCATGAATTTTCGAACAAACTTTATACCATCTCCGGTCTTCTGCATTTGAACAAGAAAGAAGAAGTATTGAAGTTCATTCGTATGGAACAAGATGCTCAGCAGGAATGGATCCATCAGCTGATCGAAAAAGTATCAGATCCGCTTGTGAGCGGCATTTTGCTTGGCAAAATCAATCAGGCGAGCGAACAGCAAGTCCAAATGACAATCGATCCTGAAAGCAGCTTGAAAACGCCTTTGACTGATCTGCAAAGGCAAGCACTTCTTACCGCACTCGGCAACCTGGTAGACAACTCGCTTGATGCGGTGAAGGAAAAACCGGCAACTGGTCGGCACATTTCGCTATATTTCACTGACGTTGGCGATGATATCCTTTTTGAGATAGACGATTCGGGCTCTGGAATTCCGGACGATGCTCTTCCCAAGCTTTTCGACACAGGGTTTTCATTGAAAAATGGTGCAGACCGCGGATACGGACTTAGCACCACTAATCAATTGATCGCACGTGCCGGCGGTGTAATGCACGTGGAAGAAAGCGAACTTGGCGGTGCTTGTTTTGTTGTTTCAATACCTAAAGAGGAGAATATCCAATGAACCAAAAACTTCATGTACTAATTATAGAAGACGATTTTCGGGTTGCTGAAATCAACCGGCAACTAGTAAAACAAGTCGAGCCGTTTCAAGTAATGGCTGTTGCCAAGACAGGCGATGAAGCGATAGCTTTTCTTAAAGACGCCAAACAATTGCCGGATTTGATCTTGCTGGATGTTTTCATACCAGATCGGAATGGACTTGAGCTTTTTTGGGAAATCCGCAAAAACTTTTATCAAGTCGATATCATTATGCTCTCTGCAGCAAAAGAAGTGGCTACTATAAAAGAAACTCTGAGCGGCGGGATTTTCGATTATATCGTCAAGCCCGTGGATTTTGAACGTTTTGAAAAAACTTTGATCCGATTCCGCGAACAAAAAACCTTGCTTGCTTCTAAAGGTGAATTGGATCAGTCGGATATCGACCGGCTGATTGGCATTAGCAACGGCCTGCCCACTTCTTCCCCTAACAAATCAGAAGAACTGTTGCCCAAAAGCATAGATCAACTTACCTTGGAAAGCGTAATGGACATCTTGCATGCTTCTGCCGGGGAAGGCGTCAACGCCCTGGAAACCGGCAAAGCCCTTGGCGTAAGCCGTTCTACTGCCCGCCGTTACTTGGAACATCTTGTGGCGAACGGCGAGGCAAAAGCCCAATTGAACTATGGAATCGGTCGCCCTGAAAGACGCTATATCCCATGGACAAAATGAACAAAAGGACTAAAATGGACAATAGTTCACTTAATTAAATAATCTTATTTTTTAAAACCCTCTGTGATAAGTTTGTAATTACAACTTACTAACAGAGGGCTTTTATGATGTTCTCGCATTTGTATGCGTTTACATCCGTTTCCTCACTTATACTTTTACAAGCCAGGAGGAGAAATTATGTTAAGTATTATCGGTTTATTGACTATCGTAATCATTGTAGCTTTACTGATCAGCAACAAAATTACACCAATCGTTGCCCTTGTGCTGGTGCCTATAGTGGCTGCCTTCACCGCTGGCTTCAATTTCGCTGAAATTGGCGGCTTTTTCAATAGCGGCATGGAATCCGTTATGAATGTTGTTATCATGTTCATATTCGCGATCTTGTTTTTCGGAATCATGCAAGATGTCGGTCTATTTGATCCGTTGATCAACAAAATGATTGCGGTTTCACGCGGAAACGTAATTGCGGTTGCTGTCGGAACCGTTTTGATTGCAGCAGTTGCACAACTTGACGGCTCAGGTGCTTCTACGTTCCTGATCACTATACCGGCGCTGTTGCCGTTGTACAAACGCCTTAAAATGAATCCATATTTATTGTTATTATTGGTTGGAACTTCAGCAAGCATCATGAATATGCTTCCTTGGGCAGGACCGCTTGGCCGGACTGCAGCCGTACTTGGAGCCGATGTTACAGAATTATGGCGTCCGCTGATCAAGGTTCAGGTTATTGGACTGGTATTGCTCATCATTTTAGCGGTACTGCTGGCATTACGGGAAAAACGTCTGATAGCTAAACGACTCGATCAAACGGTTGCGTTGGATGAAGAAGAAGTTTCCAGCAAAAAAGGTGTAAGTGATGAAGCTGCTTCTAAAGCCGCCTCTCTTCGCCGTCCGAAATTATTGTGGGCGAACAGCCTTCTGGCAATCGCGGTTATTGGCGTATTAATGTGGGGTGTCATCCCAGCTGGATTTGCCTTCTTGATAGGTGTCAGCATTGCGTTGCCATTAAACT
Source organism: Planomicrobium soli (assembly GCF_003014655.1). GTDB lineage: Bacteria > Bacillota > Bacilli > Bacillales_A > Planococcaceae > Planococcus > Planococcus soli_B. The sequence continues at coordinate 111,010 of NZ_PYAT01000001.1, forward strand.
ACCCGAACATGAAAGATCAAATGGACCGTATCAAAGACCATGCACCGAACGCCTTATTAATGGCTGCTATTATTTTGGCAGCAGGCTCATTTCTGGGAATTTTGAATGGCACCTTGATGCTCGATTCTCTTGCAGGTGATCTTGTCAAGATTCTTCCAGCGTTCGTGCTTCCTTATCTGCATCTCATCATTGGATTTTTCGGTGTCCCGTTCGATTTATTGCTTAGCACGGATGCTTATTATTTCGCGCTTCTGCCTATCGTGGAACAAGTAGTGGCAAATGCCGGCGTAAGTTCTTTGTCCTCTGCCTACGCAATGATCATCGGGAATATTATCGGAACATTTATCAGCCCTTTTTCACCAGCTCTATGGCTTGCTCTTGGGTTGGCTGGCCTTGAAATCGGCCGCCACATCCGTTACTCCCTTGCCATCATGTGGTCATTTGCTATTGTCCTTCTGGGCATTTCAGTAGCGATTGGTGTCGTTTAAAAAATCTTTCCTATTGAACCAAATAAAAAGCAGGACATGAATCATTCATTCATGTCCTGCTTTTTTCTTTCTTGAATAAAAGAAGCGCTATATAAATAACATCATGTCCAGCTTAGCTTTAATGGACAGCAACCAATTCTTCCAGCTTTTTCATCGCTTCGGCCACTTCTGCCGCTCTAATCCCTTCACTTCGCAATACGTGAATCGTCTCTTTTTCTTGCGTCGACTGGATTGCAATCGGATCGATCCACTTTACGGGAATCTTCAAATCCTGCAGTGACAGCGGCAAGCCGATGTTCTTATAAAAGCTGATCAAGCGCTGGGCTTCGCTGGCCTTGTTTTCAAGCAGCAATTGCACCAATACACCATATGCTACTTTGTCGCCGTGAAGTGCCTGATGCGATTCCGGCGCTATAGTCATCCCATTATGGATGGCGTGGGCACCGGCAACGCGTCCATATTTATCCCCGAACCCGCCGACCATTCCACCTAGCATAATAATCGTTTCTGCCACCTTAATGAAAGCATCAGACAAATCGCCTTTCTTTGCATCGGCGATTGCAGCTTCCGCGTTTTGGAACATTTCTTCTGCACAAAGTTTTGCGGTATAATGAGCTATTTTCAAGGCAATCGGCGGGTCTTCGAAGCGGCTGATTTGCACGTCTGCTTCGTACCATTTTGCCAGTGTGTCGCCGATGCCGGCAATAAGAAGCGGTACCGGGGCATCAATTAAGATACGGGGCTCCACCAACAGCAAATCCACACTTTCCGGATATACGGTAAAATGAGTCATTGTACCGGATTCCGTATAAATGACGCTGAGCGGCGTCCATGGCGCACAGTTGGATGCAAGTGTCGGGATGAGCACGGATTTGATGCCGATTTCATGGGCAACGCCTTTTGCGATATCCAGCACTTTGCCGCCGCCAGCACCGATTACGGCGTCTGCGCCTAAACTTTTAGCAATTTCCGCTATTCGTCCGATTTCCGCTAATGAGCTCTCTCCCCGATAGAATTCAAAAACCGCTTCTACCTTTTCGAGCGTTGGAAAATATGGAGCCAGCGCTTCCCATGATTTTCTGCCTGTCAGCACTACTACTTTCCGGATGTTTCTGGCAATCAGCTTTTCTTCAAGGCCGTCGAGTACGCCTATATGGCAGGCATATTCGGCAGGCGCTCCTTTAACGGTGATCGGTTCCATATGGCTCTTCCTTTCTTAACGGCTTTCCATCCATTCCGGTTTGCCGAATCCTTTGAATTCCGCATCAATCAATTTTTCGAATTCCTGTGATTCGACAATTTCCACCAAATCTTTCGCGAGTTGTGCATCTTTATTTTCTGTCTTGACCGCCACCAAGTTGCGGTACTGGTCAGGCATATTTTCAAGCACAAGCGCATCCAGCAGGTCCATTTCCGCTGCTAACGCGAAGTTCCCAGGCACAGCTGCCAAGTCCGAGCTTTCTACAGCTCGCGGCAAGCCGCCCGCTTCGATGGGTTGGAACTCAAGGTTCTTTGAATTTGTTTGGATATCTTTTTCCGATACGGTCAATTCTTCAGCTGCCGGATCTAATGTGATCAGTCCATGATCTTGCAAGATAAGGAACGTGCGGGCTGCATTGACCGGGTCATTCGGAATGGCGATGGTCGCTCCGTCCTCCACTTCTTCGATCGACTCATAAGTATTCGAATAAATGCCCATTGGCGCTGTTGGTACGGTAATTAGGCCGGTCAGGTCCATGCTGTTTTCTTTCGAGAAGTTTTCCAGATAAACCGAGTGCTGGAATAAGTTTGCGTCCAGGTCCCCGTTGTTCAAAGCGTTGTTTGGCTGGATGTAATCGCTGAACTCCGTGATTTCCACAGTATAGCCTTTTTCTTCAAGGGCCGGTTTGAACGCTTTGTTCAGCATGTCGCTGTAAGGGCCTGCTGTTCCGCCAAGCTTGACGGTTTTGCTGTCGGCGTTCGATTCCTCTCCGCCGCAAGCGGCTAGCAGTGTTAATAAGACAAGTAGGATGGCTGGCAATACAAATTTTTTCATGTGTGTTTCTCTCCTTTTTTATCGTTTATCTATTGCTTTTGACGTCCAGTCTCCAAGTTGCTGAAGAATTTGGACGAGAACAATCAAGATGATGACGGTGACGATCATGATCGTATTGTCGTAGCGGTAATAGCCGAAGCGGATGGCTAAATCGCCGATTCCTCCGCCTCCTACAACGCCTGCCATGGCCGAATAGGCGACGAGCGAGATGATGGTGATCGTAATGCCCTGAACAATTCCTGTTTTCGCTTCCGGTAGCAGGACGTCCTTGATGATCATCCAAGGCGTTGCACCGACCGCCACTGCCGCCTCGATAACGCCTTTATCGATTTCCCGGAGCGACGTCTCGACGATCCGGGCAAAAAATGGAATGGCTGCGACCGACAGGGATACGCTCGCAGCTGCCGGCCCGATTGTCGAATTCACTAATAGTTTTGTCAGCGGTATCAATGCCACCAATAGGATGATGAATGGGATGGAACGCACCATGTTGACAACAAAGCCCAAAACCGTTTTAACCAGCCGGTTTTCCAGAAACAAGCCGCGGTCTGTTACAAACAGCACGATGCCGAGCGGCAAGCCGACAACAATGGCAATAGATAGTGAGATGCCGATCATATACAAGGTTTCGCCGAACGCTTTTGAAATGTCCGGCCACAGTTCCATCATATGCTGAAAATCAAAGCCCATTTCGAATCACCTCCACTTTTGCTCCCCGGCCTTCCATATACGTAATTGCCCGGTTGATATTTGCCGGATCTCCTTGGATTTCCATCAAGAATAGCCCGAGCGGTTTTTCCTGTATGTATTCGATCGTTCCGTGAAGAAAATTGCCTTTAACATCAAAATGCTGGACTGTATCCGTGATGACGCCTTCCCCTGCTACCGCCCCTTTAAACTGCACTTTGATGATGCTGCCGGTACAAGCTGCTAATATAGGTTTTGGCACGTCAAACGACACGACTGACGAAATAAATTCTTTTGTTAATTCTGCTTTCGGTTCTGAAAAGATATCATAAACGTCCCCCTCTTCGATTACTCGGCCATCCTGCATGATCGCCATACGGTCGCAAATTTCTTTGACAACATTCATTTCATGGGTGATCAGGACGATGGTGATATTAAGTTCGCGATTGATTTTCTTCAGGAGCCTAAGGATCGATAGGGTCGTATTTGGGTCGAGAGCGGATGTGGCTTCATCACAAAGCAGCACGTTCGGGTTGTTGGCGAGCGCACGGGCAATGCCGACCCGTTGCTTTTGTCCACCGCTGAGCTGCGAAGGATACACATCTTTTTTATCCGACAAGCCGACCATCTTAAGCAATTCATCGACACGCTTTATTGATTCTCCTTTAGGCAATCTTGCGGCTTTCAGCGCGAATGCCACATTTTCGCCAACCGTCTTTTGGCTGATCAAGTAAAAATGCTGGAAGATCATGCCGATTTTTAAACGCGCCTGCCGCAGCCTTTCGCCTTTCAGTCCCGTCAGATCCAGTCCATCTACTGTAACGTTACCGCTTGTCGGCCGCTCCAATAAATTCATGCAGCGCAGCAGCGAACTTTTCCCCGCACCGGAATAACCGACTATGCCAAAGATTTCGCCTTTGTTGATCGTCAGCGAGACATTGTCCACGCCAGTGACCATTCCTTTTTTCGTTTCATACGTTTTCGTTAACTTGCTGATCGTAATCATGTCTCTCTCCTTTTCCTCCAATAAAAAATGCCCCTTTCATTAAGAAAGAGGCACCGAAAATGGATTTGGCTTATCTCTCAGAATGAAATCATTCTGCAGGAATTAGCACCTTCCCAGTTTACACTGGAGGTTGCTGGACTTCATCGGGCCTGTCCCTCAGTCTCTCTTGATAATTTTTCCATATATAGTTGTTTGGTTTCACCTTATGATAAAGAACATTTTCCTTGCTGTCAAACGTATTTTTGAATTTTTTTACCCTGCTTTTTTTGTAAGCGCTATCTAAAAGTAAGGATTATTTTAATTTTTATTGATAGAAATATGCATTTATAACTTTTCCATAATGGACATTTTACATAATATACTGTAAAACCTTGAAACTGTATAACAATACATGAAGATGGGAATACAGTCATTATAGACAGCAATTGTTGCCTTAAGAAATGAGCATCCTCTTCAGAAAGCGGTGAATAGAATGACAGTTTTAGTAACAGGTTTTACAGGGACCGTCGGTTATGAAGTGGCTCAAAGCTTAAAGAAAAATGGAATCCCGTTTAAGTGTGCTGTAAGAGATATGGAAAAAAGCCGCAATCGCTTTGGCGATGATTATGATTTTGTTCACTTAGATTTTGCAAATCCAGCAACTTTTGCTCCTGCCCTTGAAAGAGTGGATCAGCTCTTCCTGATATATCCGCCGGGAGACAAGCTGCAATTTGATGTATTTCTAAAAGAAGCTAAAAAAATGGGCATTCAGCACATTACTTACTTATCGGTAAAAGATGTCCAGTTTTTGCCGTTTATCCACCACTATAAAAATGAAAAGCTGATTAAAAGACAAAGCATCTCTTATACCTTTATTCGTGCCGGCTACTTTATGCAGAACCTAAATAATTTTTTATGTGTGGAAATTAAAGAGTACAATCGCATTTATGTCCCCGCTGGCAAGGGAAAAACCAGCTTCGTGGATGTACGTGATTTGGCAGATGTGATTGCTTTGTCTTTCCTCTATCCTAAAGAGCATGAGAACAAAGCCTATACGATCACAGGCGGAGAAGCTTTAGATTTTGGAGAAGTAGCAGAAAAAATGAGTGGCCTACTTGGAAGACCTATTTATTATTCGAATCCAACCGCAAAAGACTTCAAAAAATACATGTTAAGCCGTAAGCTAGATAAAGCCTTTATCAATATCGTTGTTGGCATCCATTTCCCTACAAAGTTAGGGTTGGCCAAGGGGATATCTTCAGATTTTCAAAAGCTTACTGGCAAAAAACCTCGCAAAATCAAGCAATACATTGAAGATTATCGAAATGCTTGGGAATGATTGTGTGAAGACAAGTATAAATAAGGTAAAAGATCTGCATCCCCAAATCAATGGTGCATGCAGATCTTTTAACTTTCTCTATCCTGAAATTCGGTTTAATTTTCTGCTCTTTGTTTGTAACTATCGCCTATATTAAGCAAGTAATTTACGACAGTCTATACTGCGATTCGCCAGGCTAATAAGTTTTAAGCTTCCTGTTCCCGCTTTTTCTTAACGCTGATCAAAGCCCCCACAGCAACGATTCCAAGCAAAATTCCCCAGAAAATCAATTTCCATTCCGTAGAATGAGCAAATTCATAAGGCAGGATGCCAAGCTCTTTATGCCCCAAAGTGAGCACCGTCAGTTTGACCCCTACCCATCCTACGATAATGAAAGCAGTCGTTTCCAATTGCGGGTAGCTTGCCAGCAACTTGACGAATTTATGGGCGGCAAAGCGCATGATGATAAGGCCGAAGATGCCTCCAGCAAGCATCACTCCAAATTGGCCCCCGTTGATGCCGCCAACTTCAAAGCTGCCTAGGTGAGGCAACGTAATGGCTAGCGCGACTGCAGCCAGCATCGAATCTATTGCAAATGCGATATCCGCTAATTCAACTTTGAACACGGTCATCCAGAAACCGGACCCTTTTGTCGCTTCCGGTTCGATGGAATGTTCTTTGCCTTTTCGCTGATCGTAAATATGTTTAAAAGCGATAAACAGCAAGTAGGCTGCCCCTAGAGCCTGGATTTGCCATACATCGACCAATAAGGTAATGGTGAACAATGCGGCAAACCGGAAGACGAATGCTCCCAATAATCCATAAAACAAAGCTTTTTTCTGCTGGTCTTTCGGCAAGTGTTTGACCATGACCGCCATCACCACAGCATTATCGGCAGCTAATAACCCCTCCAACGCCACAAGAACCAACAGCACCCACAAATACTCCAAAAGAATTGCTTCCATTTTTCGTCCTCCTTTTGATTTTTGCCAACAAAAAAGACCCCTGCCCAAATAAAAGGCAAAGGTCTCGCTAAGCAAAAGTTTTGCTATCACAACCGATGGCTCTTAACCATGTAATGACGATTGTGAAATAGGTCTCCCTATAGCTACTCCCCCTCGACATAAAGTCAAAGGCTATTGTGTTGTACCTTGAGTATATCATCTAAAAGTAAGTGTTGACCAATAAAAACATAGGAAATAATTAAAATTCCGCTTTTTTAAAATGGTGATTTGGTAAACCGAGTTTCTTTTTTGCAATCCAGCGGATTAATTACGAACCACATTCGTTATAGGTAAGATGAATTCACACCAGTCCTTTACTTCCCTGTGTCCTTCCGCTACACTAAATTTATCGGGATTAACCCGTTCACAAAAAACTGCATACTGTTTTCTGCACTAGGGGTGCCCGATTTTCGGCTGAGATGCAAGCGCAAGCTTCGATCCCTTATGACTCGATCCAGGTAATACTGGCGTGAGGAAGTGCGGCGCATTTCTGTTATAAATCCTTTTTAGATTTATAGGCATAGAGATAGTGGCTGCTTCTTCGCGGATGCAGCCTTTTTTTGTGCAAAATTTTAAGGAGGAAGATAAATATGGAACCATTGCAATGCGGCACGAGCCCAATCGTCGGATTTCGTTTTTCCCTGCATCCGATGACTGGGGATTTTATTGGAGTGATCAAAGGGGCTTTGAAAGAGACGGATACGTCTAATGTTTGGATGCACACAGACGATGTATCAACAGTAATCCGTGGAAAGCAGAATCATGTATTCAATGTGGCAAAAGCGATAACCCTGCATGCTGCAAAAACCGGAGAACACGTTGCGCTTTCCGGCACATTTTCCATTGGATGCCCGGGCGATTCAGCCGGCGATGTCTATTTGGAAAAAGATGATGTACTTTTGAACAACGACAGCACAAAACAATATGTGTCATCTCAATTTGCACTATATCCGATGAACAATCCCGATTACATGGCCGTCATTTACCGCGAAGTCGACCGGGCGAAAGAACGCGGCGTTTTTAACGATTCCATGCATTATGCGAGCGGCATCCACGGTGATATCCATGATGTCTTCTCTTTCTATGAAGAAGCATTCACCAATGCACGGTCAGAAAAACATCGCCACTTGGTAATGACGGTTTCGATGAGCATCAACAGCCCATCGCACGGAGGTGCGTAACATGCTGAAATCGTGGAAATTAAAAGAAATCGTATTAATGTCGCTTTTCGGCGTCGTCTTTGGCATCGTCTATTTGCTTGCAATCCATCTGGGGAATATTTGGGCCGGCGTCATTGGTCCGATTGCCTATGAGTGGATGTTCGGCATATGGTTCATCGTCTCGATCATCTCGATGCAGATCATCCGGAAGCCTGGAGCCGCGGTGCTGCCCGAAACGCTTGCTGCCATCATCGAAGTGATGCTCGGCAACGCAATCGGACCGAGGCTTATCTTGTCAGGCGTCATTCAGGGATTGGGCGCAGAAGCCGCATTCGCAGTGACAGGGTACAAGCATTTCAATCTGGCCATCATGATGCTTGCAGGTGCGGGAGCTGCGGTATTCAGTTTTGTCTACGGCTATTTCCTTTCCGGCTATGCCGCACTCGACCCTTCTTTTGTTGCTCTTATGTTTACGCTTCGGGTGCTCAGCGGCATGATTATTGCAGGCATCGGCGGCAAATACCTGGCAGATGCTTTGCTTGCGACCGGCTCTCTTCGCGGCTATGCCATTTCACGGGCGAAAAAAGGTGATGCAGGTGCATAAAGACGTTTTTACTCTCCGTGATGTATCGTTCCGTTTCCCGGAAGACGACAAAGAAATATTGAACGGAGTTTCCTTCACCATTCGAGAAGGGGATCGTGTCACGATCAGCGGGCCAAGCGGCTGCGGCAAAAGCACGCTTTTGTATTTGCTGAACCGTTTATACCCGGAAAATTGCGACGGAATCGTTACTGGCGACATTCGTTTATTCGGCAAAAAGTCTGAAGTTTATGCTCCCGGTGAAATCAACCATCAGGTGGCGACCGTTTTTCAGGATCCGGATTCGCAATTCTGCATGCCTACAGTCGAAGAGGAGTTGGCCTTCACACTGGAGAATTTACAGGTCCCGCGCATTGAAATGGAAAGCCGGATTAGGGATGTATTGGAGTTGACCAGGTTATCTGCTCTTCGGCATACGGTTATCCAATCTTTATCCGGCGGCATGAAACAGCGTGTAGCTACAGCTTGCGCACTCGTTATGAAACCGGAGGTCCTGCTGCTGGACGAACCGCTCTCGCATCTTGACCCACTAACGGCCCAACAGTTTATCACTTGGCTCGAGGGGCTTCATAAAGAAGTCGGCTTGACGATCGTTGCTGTGGAGCACCGGTTAGACTTATGGGGAAGCTTTTTCGACCGTGAAATTTCCATGGACCATTCTGGACGCATTATTGCGGATGGACCGTTTCGCCGGAAAACTCCAATCTTTTATACTAGGCGCGCATCAGCTGTGGAAACGGAACCAGCGTTATCCGTTGACGCTGTTTCTGTGAAAATAAAAAACGAAACGCTGCTCTTTCCTCTATCGTTCCAAGCAAAACGGGGCGAAGTAGTTGTAATAGCCGGTCCGAACGGTTCTGGCAAATCGACGTTATTGAAATCGCTTTGCGGCATTTATAAACGTTCATCGGGAACCGTCGAGCCAGAGAGGGTCGGCTATGTACCGCAATCACCTGAATTTTTGTTTCTAGAAAAAACCATTGAAAAAGAGTTAAGGTATTCCGGCTTCGCTTCTTCTTCAGAAGTTGAATCCTTGTTGCATCGCCTGGCTCTTGAGCATTTAAAAGATGCCCATCCTTTCTCTGTTAGCCATGGACAGAAACGCCGCGTTGCCATCGGTGCAATGCTTGCTGACAACCGCAAAGTAATATTGATGGACGAACCTACTTCCGGACAAGATGCTTCATGCCTACAAGAATTGTTTGAATTGATCCATGAACGCGTACAGGAAGGCATCAGTTTTTTGATTGTCACTCATGACATGGAGTTTGCGGCTGCAGCTGCAAACTCTGTAATCCTCATTAAAGACGGCAGAATGACCGGCAAGTTTGCAGCCAGCGAGATTTGGCAAGATGCACCCCTTCTTGCGTCGCACCAGCTTCTGCCGCCAAAAGGAGCAGATCAACATGCGGCAGCTTTTGCATGATATGAACCCTTCAGTAAAATTTGTTGCAGTCACTTTAGCAATGTTAACGCTAGCGTTTTTCTTTGATCCATGGACACCTGCCCTGTTTTGGATCGGCATTATTCTTATGCAGGTCTTTTGGAGCCGTATCAATTGGAAGCTATGGTTTGTGCTAATGCTGCCGTTCACACTCGGAGCGTTCGGTTATCTATGGACAGCTTTAGTTTTCGGTGCAAATGATGGCAGTGAAGCGATATTGACTTTTGCCGGCATTTCCGTGACCGAAGAACAATGGCAGCGAGCCTTGTCCCTGTCCTTTCGTGTCATGGCCTTTTCCACATTGTCTCTCTTGTTCGCGCTGACGACAGATCCTGTGAAATTCGTTATGAGCTTGATGCAGCAATTGAAGCTTTCCCCAAAACTTGCTTACGGAGTTATGGTCAGTTATCAATTTTTGCCTGTATTGAAGGACGAGTTCTTCCAGATTCAGCAAGCACAGCGCCTTCGAGGCGTTCCTGTCGAGGAAAGCTGGTGGCGCCGGCTGCTGAACCTTCGGCACCTCTTATTGCCGATGCTTGCCGGCGCCGTCCGTAAAGCTGAACGCGCAGCGTTTGCCATGGAAGCGCGTGGTTTTACCGGCAAAGCGCCTACCGAATTCTATCGTCCGATCATGTTGACTAAAACAGACTTTTTGTTGGCTACTTTCTTTTTATGTGTTTTAGTTGCGAGTTGTACTGGTGGAATTTTATTGACTGATTAATTTATACTGCCTGCTTTTGCAGGTAGTTTTTTTCTTGTTTGCTAGTTTTTTATTTCGTTATTTCCTTATGTAATTAATTACATTTAAATCTGAAAACAAGCTATTAATCTTTTAGCTTTTGCTCCAACTGGTAAAAAGTTGTTTTTCATGTTAAGAAGTTAAGATCGCATGTTGAAATACAGATACTTCATGTAAAAATACTGATAGTTCATGTTAGAACCCTGAATCTTCATGAAGAAAATATTTCCACTCACTTACCTTTTAACTTTTAAAAAGGTAAGTTGTAACTCCCTTGCGATAAGTTGCAACTCGCCTTAAAAAAGTTGTAACTCAGTCCCCAAAAGTTGCAACTTACTTCCAGCCTCTTGCCATTCCCTTAAAAAAATGCCCACAAAAAAAGAGGGCTGAAATCAGCCCTCTAGTTTGCCGTATGTAACCTCGTCTTCGTCTTGCACGTCCAAGCCATTGTCGATATGGACAATTGTGCGCACAATGAGTTTCGCCTTATCGCTGTCGAACAGCCAGCGTTCGTCCGGAACGATTTCAAATTGCCTCATGACCGTTTCTTTTGATTTTACTGATCCGGCAAATTCTATCGACTGCTTGCCGACAACCGTTTCAATATAATCAAAATCACTGTCTTCGCGGTAATCTTCAACCACTTTGATGACCTTAAGTTCGACAAACTCGATATCTTGCTCTCCATCGCCTCCGTGAAGGTAGATGGTTCCATTCAATGTTTCACCTTCATCAAGATGCGGCCTTTCAATAACTGTTTCGACTTTCATAGAACCAAAGCCGATGCTCGTTAAAAAATTACGAAACTTCATACAGTGACAACCTCCAAGTTTAAGTAATGAATGTTTACCACAATGCCGACTTCTTCAAACCGTTAAAGAAGTTCTGTATAGTCGTAATGATTTTCCAGATTAGCTTCATGTTTGTTGTAACGGCGTTTGAATAGTTTGTAAAGATGAGCAACAAGCACTTTAACCAGTGCATATGCCGGAATACCAAAAATTACGCCGACAATGCCGAACAACGAACCAGCCGTTAAAAGCACAAATATGATGGTGATCGGATGGATGAACATCGTTTTCCCCATGACTTGAGGCGAAATGATGTTGCTTTCCAGTATTTGGACGATAGTCCATACAATGCCGACTTTGATGAGCATGAACGGCGAAATGACTATCGCTACAATTGCAGCCGGCGCAAAGGCGATTGCAGGACCGATATACGGAATTACACTTGTAACGCCGGTAATAAAACCGAATAACAGCGCATAATCCAATCCGATGATCAAGAAACCGATATACACCATTACGCCGATAAAAGCGCCGACAATGAGTTTGCCTTGAATATAAGCCCCAATTTGCTTGTCCGCTTCTTTAAGGACAATCTGTGTATCATGCCGAAAGCGCGGCGGCAAGGCTTTGATAAATGTCTCCGGTAATTTTTCCCCGTCTTTTAACAAATAGAATAAGATGAACGGTACGATGATGATCGACAATACAACTCCAGTGACGGTGGAAATAAATCCGGTAATGCCTGTCAAAACTGTAGCCGCTGTCGCCTCAAATGTTTGATTGATTGTGTCTGGCAGCGTCGTCAGCAGCTCTTCAATATTAAAGCTCGAATTAATATAGTATTCGCCGATATAGCGATTATTGCGCAAGAAAGCATCTGTTGTTGTCAGAAGCTGCATGAAATATGAAGGGAACTCCATAATCAATGTCTGGGTTTGCGCTCTTAAAAAAGGCAATACCAACACAATCAGCAAAGTCAACAGGCCGGTTACCCCTACGAAAATAATGACTATGCCCCAAAGTCGGGAAATCTTCAACCCTTCGAGGACCCGCAGCACGGGACGAAGCAAATAATACAAAACGAGCGCTAAGATGACCGGCAAGACAATCGTTTTCATGAACACAAGCAGCGGATTAAATATAAATGACACTTCACGGAAGATGAAAATGACCAGACCAATTAAAACAAGCGCAATCAAGGTAAAAAGCGTATTTGTTCCTCCGAGAAAACGGATGAAATTGGTAGAAAAAAATGACTGTTTTTCCGGCTCCATTCCCACTCCTACTTTCTATAACTGATGTAACCTCTATTCAATTTTAACATATTATCTGACTTTTTAATCAAGCGGTTGTGATAAAAATTCGCTTAACGCTTGCTTGTTCTTCTCAATATCCATTTCAATGACTGAACCGGCATGAGAGTAAGAAGCGAATGTATAACCATTCTCGATTGGAAGCGTCAACCGTTCAACGCCTGCCCCGCCGTTCATCGCGATGCTGGTCGCCATTTGGATTTGGTTGCTGACGGTTAAATCCGTCTGGACATAACCTTTAGCCGCACCAGCTAATTTCGGGTATTTGGGAACAGCCGATACGGACATTAGTTCTTCTTTCAGGGCCGTCATCACTTCCTGCTGGCGACGGACGCGACCAAAATCGCCTTCCTGGTCCGCGCGGAAACGTGCATAGCCGAGAAGCTCTTTGCCGTTCAACTTCTGGACACCTGGCGTCAGTGTGACACCGATGTTTTTCGACATTTTCTTCTGAACATCGATTTCAATACCATTTGGTGCCGCAATATCGACCAGCTTTTCGAAGCTTTCAAAATCAATCAGAGCGAAATGGTGAATTTTAATGCCGAACATCGACCGCAATGTATTTGCCAGAAGATCCACTCCACCTTCCATTCCGCCTTCTCTAGCTCCTAGAAAATAAGCAGTATTCAATTTATAGGATTGATACCCTGGAATCGCAGCATAGATATCCCGCATGAATGAAGTGACTTTTACTTCATCTGTCTTTTTATTATGAGATACAAGCATCATGGTATCCGTGCGTGACGCTTCCTCACCGCGTGAGTCGACGCCAAGCACCAGGATGTTTTCATAATCCCCGGTTTCCGGATCGCCATCAAATGCGATTGTCGGCAAGTCTGAGTTTTCTTCGGCTAGTTTATGGCCACTCTGAAATTGCAAAAATACATAAGCCCCTATTGCTAATACGGCAATAAGCAGCATAAATAAGAATCCTCGAAAACGAAATTTTTTCTTCTTGCGCCGATTTTTTCTAATTTGTTGTTCAGGTTCCATTGATTGACATTCCTTTCTAATTTCCCTATAGCCATAAGACGTTCATTGGCTCTAAGAAGTTTCTGCTTTCTCATCAAATACATTATAATTGTCGCAAACCTGCGGTAATGATAGAATTCACCATATATAGGCGAGAGGAGATAATGATTCATGACAGAAAAAGCGACATTTGCAGGCGGCTGTTTTTGGTGTATGGTCAAGCCATTCGACCAGTTTGACGGCATTGAAAAAGTGGTTTCCGGCTATATAGGCGGGCACGTCGAAAATCCGACATACGAACAAGTAAAAACCGGAACGACCGGCCATTTAGAAGCGGTAGAAATTACATTTCAGCCGGACGTTTTCCCGTACGAGCAATTGCTCGATATTTTTTGGCAGCAAATCGACCCGACGGACAATGAAGGCCAATTCCAAGACCGCGGACCGCAATACCGCCCTGCTATTTTCGTACATAATGAAAAGCAGCGCGGCTTAGCAGAAAAATCAAAACAAACACTAGCTGCGAGCGGCCGTTTTCAAAAACCTGTCGTGACAGAAATTTTGGATGCCGTGCCATTTTATGAAGCTGAAGATTACCACCAAGACTTTTACAAGAAAAGCCCGGATGAGTACAAGGAAGACCTGGCAAAATCCGGCAGAGTAGAATTTATAAAAGATAATTGGGAAAAAGTTGACGCTTGATGCGCCAGCTTTTTTTTTGCTCTCCTATTGTTTTAAATCTCAGCTCTAATGCCACATCAGGTAAAGTGACAGAGCTGAACACCTAAGATAATCCATAAAAATATTATGTAAAGCTAACCTCGATTTCTTCTCGCCCTTTTACAAAAATCTTCCTTCAAATGCTTATAACTATCCTACCAGTCTTTATTTACTAATCATCTGCTTCTATTATTACATTTTAGCTATTTTTTATTAAAATGGATACTTAATTATTAAAAATGCATTAAAAAAAGATTGACAGATTTTTCTGTTTAATTACAATCAAAATAGGAGAAGCGAGATGCCCATTTCTGATTAATTAATTGCCATGGAGGAATTTCATGAATATAATCGCAGCCATTGATCCGCTCGTTATGCAGTTGTTAATTGTCCCGCTAGCTGTTATTGGCATTGGTGTTCTTGCTGCTGTTGCCTTAAAAAAGGTGTATATAGGACCGGTCACAACATTGTTTTTAAACTTGTTTTATAACTCCTGGTATTTCTCTTATAAATTTCCCGATACGCAAATCCCGTTCGCTATGATTTTTTCGTGGTGTGTTATCTTCCCGGTTTTTTCGTTGTTTCTTTCCTGGGTTTTCGTCACCCACAGCAGTACCTATAAAAATTTTCTGCTGTTTTTGTCTAAAGAGAAAAGCCTCGACTCTGAATAAAAAACGCTGCTTTTGCAGTGTTTTTTTATCGCCGTTTTATATAAAGCAAGCAAGCGAAAATCAACAAGATAGCTGAAAATCCTAAAAGCATCGAGAGCGTGATGGTATGCGTCTCATACCGGTCATATAAAATGCCGATCACAAAAGGCATAGTGCCTGAAATAATATAGCCGCCTGACTGGATCATCGCTGTCCAGCTATTGACGCCTTCCGCTGTCTGGTTTTCGTCAAGCGGCATGAGCAAAGCAATCGGAAACAAGCTGCCTAATGTCAACCCAAGGCAAACGGCGGCTGCCCAGACAAAGCCAACTCCACCAAATAACAGCATCAGGATGCCCACTGCTCCGAGAGCTAAACTGACTATAATCCATAAGAAACGGCTTGGAAACTTTTCGAGCAGCAATGGAATCGACAAATTTCCTAGAAGCTGAACAGCTGACATGAGCGTTAGTACCGCACCTGCCGACAGTACAGACATTCCTTTGTCTATTGCAATGGGTGCAAGCCAGGTAATCAACGAAAAAAAGAGCGCCGACTGAAAGGCGAAGAAAATTAACATAAACCAAGCACGTTTGTTCTTCCACGGTGATGCTTGTATTCGTACTTTTTCTGTTCCAACTGCTGACGGCTTTTTCACCGGTTGCTCGACCCGAAGCCATAATAGAATTCCAGCAATGGCAAGCAAGCCCCAGCTCGCCAGCGCAGACGGCCAGCCTGCTGCCGCATATAATACACTGGTCAAGCCGGCACTAAGCGCCGCCCCCAACCCCATGCCGAACGAATAAACGCCGATAAGCGCCGGGGTGAGGGAAGGAAAGTTTTGTTTGATCATAGCAGAAACAAGCGGACTGATGATGGCGATTGCCAATCCGATAAAAAAAGAGCTGGCAAATAAAACGGGGTATGTCGGAACAAGCCCCCTCAGCAACGTAAACAAGCCGATTACCAGAAGCAGGAGTGTGATGCTCGCCTTGACCCCGAATCTGCGGCCGAACCATACGGCAAATGGTGCAAACAGCCCCATGCAAAATACAGGAACCGAAGTCAGTAAGCTTACTTCGCTGTTGGTTAAATCTAAATCGCTGCGTATGGTTTCCAATAATGGGCCGATCGACGAAATGGCTGGCCGCAAATTCAATGAAATAAAGAAAATGGCTACAACCATTAAGCCCAACGGCGATTTTTTTAATAAAACTCCCATCTTCAATTTCCTCCTAGCAATTTCCTATACAAACTTGTGTTCCCCGCCGGTTTTGATTAAGATATAGGTGTGAAAGGCAGGTAATCCGATGAAACTGATAAATTGGAGCTATGCAAAACGCTATAATATAAAAGCTGTTTTTGATGAATTCCCGCATGTGGTAGTGCTGTTCCGCCAAATCGGCGGCTACTACTTCATCTTTTCAATGAAAGGCTTGACGAAAGAACACATCCCGACGCGCAAAGACTATGTCCGTATGGAATATTTGTTGAACAAAGACCTTGGTTTGCTTGAAGCTTATATAGAAAGAAAATATAAAAATTAAGCCGCACCACAACTTCCTAGAGATTTGTATAAAGAGTTAATGTGCCGCGCCATATTTCAGATTCATAAAATCACTCACTGCACAAATACCCAGATTAAAACAATCTGCTTAAGTTTATCCCAGACTGCGGCTGATTGCTATCGATTTCCGTCTGTTTCATGGTATACTCTTCTTATTGTGAAATTTAGGAGGTACGTAAAATGATAGCAGTAAACGATGTAAGTCTTCGCTTTGGTGACCGCAAACTTTTCGAAGATGTTAACATTCAATTTAACCCAGGTAATTGTTACGGATTGATCGGTGCGAACGGCGCCGGAAAATCGACATTCATCAAAATCTTGTCAGGTGATATTGAAGCGCAATCCGGGAACGTCTACATGGGTTCCGGAGAACGTTTGGCGGTATTGAAACAGGATCACTTTGAATACGAAGAGTACCCTGTCCTTGAAACGGTCATTATGGGACACAAAAAATTATATGACATCATGTCCGAGAAAAATGCCATCTACATGAAAGAGGACTTTTCTGATGAAGACGGCATGCGCGCCGCTGAACTGGAAGGCGAATTCGCAGAACTAAACGGCTGGGAAGCCGAATCGGAAGCCGCTATTCTTTTGCAAGGACTTGGTATTTCCGAAGACTTGCACGATAAGAAAATGGCTGAACTTTCCGGATCGGATAAAGTAAAAGTTTTGCTTGCCCAGGCCCTGTTCGGCAAACCGGATGTTTTGCTTCTGGATGAGCCTACCAACCATTTGGACTTGAACGCGATCAAATGGCTGGAAGAGTTTTTGATCAATTTCGAGAACACGGTTATTGTCGTATCGCATGACCGCCACTTCTTGAACAAAGTATGTACCCATATTGCGGATCTTGACTTCGGTAAAATCCAGCTTTATGTCGGAAACTACGATTTCTGGTATGAGTCAAGCCAATTGGCGACTCGCCTAGCTTCTGACCAGAACTCGAAAAAAGAAGAAAAAATCAAAGAGCTGCAAGCGTTTATCGCCCGTTTCTCTGCAAATGCTTCTAAATCCAAGCAAGCAACTTCACGGAAGAAAATGCTCGATAAGATCCAATTGGATGATATCCGCCCTTCTTCCCGCAAGTACCCGTTCGTCAACTTTACGATTGGCCGCGAAATCGGCAATGATGTTCTGACTGTAAAAGATTTGAGCCAAAAAGTTGATGGCAATCAATTATTAAACAACATCAACTTCAACATGAGCAAAGAAGACAAAATCGTTTTGATCGGCGATCCGTTGGCAAAATCCGCACTTTTGCGCATTCTGGCTGAAGAAGACGAACCGGCTGCAGGATCTGTCCGTTGGGGCGTAACTACTTCTCGCGCTTACTTGCCGATTGATAACACTGCTTATTTTGAAGGCTCGGAACAAAGCCTAGTCGACTGGCTGCGCCAATACTCGCCAGAAGATGAAAGCGAAACGTTCCTTCGCGGCTTCCTCGGCAGAATGTTATTCTCCGGCGAAGAAGTGAAAAAGAAACCTTCTGTGCTTTCAGGTGGAGAAAAAGTGCGCTGCATGCTGTCTAAGATGATGTTGTCACATGCTAACGTCTTATTGCTTGATGAACCGACCAACCACTTGGATTTGGAATCAATTCAAGCACTCAATAACGGCTTGATCGCTTTCAAAGGCGCAATGGTCTTCACTTCCCATGACCATCAGTTTATCCAGACGATTGCAAACCGTGTTATCGAAATCCGTGAAGACGGCTCGATCCTCGACAAGCAATTGACGTACGATGAATTTTTGGAATGGAAAGAAACCCAAGGCATCACCAACTAATAAAACCAAAACCTGGCTTCCAGAAATGGAAAGCCAGGTTTTTTTATTTAGAGCTTATTTTTTGTTATAGGTTGGAACTCAAGAGTAGAAAGTTGAAACTCATGGCAAGTTTGTTGAAACTCGGCCCGGAAAAGTTGGTACTCGCCAAAAATTCCTCAAGAAAAAACCGCAGCTGTATGGGCTGCGGTTTTTCTATTATTTCATAAAGCGTTTGACCAATCGCCCAGCAGGCAGTTTGGACACGAATTTGCTGCCTGAATCGGAAATGCCTCGGACAACACTCAACAATTCTTCATCCCCCGCCCAATGCTCTTCAATGATTTCACTAGGGAATTTGTTGAGGAGCGTGTTAACGATAAAAACGGCCACTACCACATCATCAGCAAAGCCTCCAGGCCCGACTAGAATTTCCGGAAGAAAATCCATGGGAGCCAGAAAATACAAAATCCCTGCACCGACCAATCCTTTGCTTTTCGCGTCAATTCGGGAATCAAGCATCATTTTGGTAAGCAAATGAAATAAATCAGGTGCAAACAAAATATATTTCCCAATTTTACTTACTACACCAGAGCGATTATCAAGCCAGTTTTGTACTTTTGCACGCAGATGCTGGTAAAAGTCCTGTTGCTCTTCTTGGCTTGGCAACGGTCTGCTTAAATATTCATTGGTCATCTTATCTCCCCTCCCACTCTTTTAATAGGTTTCTATACCTGTATTCCTAACGATTGAAACTTCAGACGAGATTCATCCAAAATCGATGCCTTAAGAAAAGCGGCAATCCGTTTCTTTTCAGGATTTCCTTGGGCACTGGCGAAAGTAACCTGCTGTCATGCATAAAGACTTCTAAATCCATATCAATATTGATTTTTTCGGCAAAAAACAGTTCTCCGTCGTCTCTCAATATAGCCCTATCCTTTATCTCCATCAAACGATTTCACTTTGCCTCTTGCGTTATTCATAAGCAAAACCTCCTAATTTGGCCTTTTTCTCGTCTTTCTTTTATACCCGGAACAGAACAATTATCAAACGCAGAAAAGAAAGCAGCCGGAATAGAGTGCCCAATAAAAAAAAGAACCGTTCAGGGAACCGTTCTTTAAATTGAATACCATTTTATTTCAAACCTACAGCAGAAAATGCCGCTTTTACACTGGCGACTTCGCTGCTGGATGCACCGTACAAATCGGTAGCCGCTTGGACGGCTGCAGCCTGGTATTGCCTATAGGTCGTCTTCGGCGTCAAGTATTGCGTTAAAGTACGATAAAGAATTTTACCAGTTTTCGCTTTACCGATTCCCTGTACTTTTATGTTGAAATGCGTGCCGCCACTCGCAAGCAAAAAGCCGACTTTATTGCCGATACCGGAGTTGATATGCACTCCGCCGTAATCTTCCGTTCCCATATAGCGTTTCGTATAATGGTCCGGCTGGCCACTTACAGTTGGATCTGCCAAGGAGCGAAGCGCATCACCTTTTTGTTTAGGCGTGTAAATATCTTCACCAATTAGCCAGTCGGGGCTATTCTTGAAGTGGTCTTCCACCAGTATTCCAAAAATATCCGACATCGACTCGTTGATGGCGCCTGAATCTCCTTGATAAATCAATTTTGCAGTCGAAGCTGTAACTGCGTGTGTCAGCTCATGTGCAACTACATCAAGCGATCCTGATAACGGACTGAACATGACGCCATCCCCGTCTCCGTACACCATTTGCGATCCGCTCCAAAAAGCGTTATTGTAATTTTCACCGTAATGGACCGTCGATACCACTTTGGCACCTGTGCCGTCATAACTGATGCGGCCGTGGATATTTTTGTAGTAATCGAATGTCTGACCGGCATAAACGTGGGCGTCTACGGCGGCTCCGTCATAAGACTCGTTGAAAATACCGTCGGAATCTCTCCAAAGCTTTCCAGGCAGCAAAAGCCCTTTAGCACCATCATATGTCAAGATTCCTTTGCCCCGCGTACGGTCTAATAAAAAGGTTCCTTCTGCGTTTTTGATGGTATGAATAGCTTTCTTATCTCCAATCAACCCTTTGCCGGCAGAAACTGTATCTTTACCTGTTGGATCAGCATGATGAATTTGATTAAAAGAAGTTAAAACCTTGCCGCTCAAGGCATCAATGAGATAATGGAAATTCCCCGGTTCCGGCTTCAAAAATTCCACTTCGCTGCTGTAGGCGAATTTCGCTTCTCCTTCGCTGACATAAACTGTGAGCGAAGGGCGCTCCTCATGAATTATTTCGGGAGCGGCACCAAGCTTGGCGCCTAAGTCTGCCAATATTGCCGCTGAAGCTTCTGAAACCGGCAAGAGAGAGGTTTTTTCAACAGCCTTCATAGGCGGAATTGGAACTACTTCCCCGGATACTGCAGTCAAAACTCCAGCTTGGTCGACTAAAGCTGATAGAATTGAACCGAACACAGGAATACCGTTGTGCATTTGCTGAAGTTTTATGTTTGTGAATCCTAATTCATCCGTTTTTTCGCTGACTGGATCGAAGGTAGTTTTACCACCGCTTTCTATAGAATAAAGTTTTTCTTTTTCTTCCAGATAAGAAAGAACGATGTTTGTAGGTGAATTTAGAGAAGGCGTTGTTAAAGTTCCAGCAATAAAATAAGGTGTTCCTGTTTCAGCGTTATAGCTCACCGTTTCGGAAATGCGATCGTTAGAACCTGCAGCAGCTGAAGGGGATAAACCTGAAAACGTTAATGCGACGACAAAACCTAAACTGACTAAGCGTTTCATTTCCTCACCTCTTCTTAATCTTTTTTATAAAGTTAGAATAGTTAAGTCCATCATAATGCCTTGAATAATCAGAATATATAGTTTCCTTTAGCTATTTCTCTTATTTCCCTTCAGGTCGAAATACCTGTGCATGCCAGATTGTTGAAACATTGAGCGCCTTGCAACAATCATCTTCTTGCCGCTTTATTAAAGCAATAAAAAAAGACCTGCTCAAAATGAGCAGGTCTTGGAGATTAGATTTTAGTTACATTTGTAGCTTGAGGTCCGCGGTTGCCTTCCTCTACTTCAAACTCTACTTTTTGTCCTTCGTCAAGCGTTTTGAAGCCATCGCCTTGAATCGCTGAGAAGTGAACGAATACGTCATCTCCGCCTTCAACTTCGATAAATCCGAAGCCTTTTTCTGAATTAAACCATTTAACTGTACCTTGTTGCATGTGAACAACCTCCTGAGAATGAAAAATTTGCAATATGGAATTCCCATAAAAAAAATTCACATATTCAAAAAAGTACCATCACGTGCTGATCACTTTTTTGAATAGGTGAATAGCTCTCTGTGGTTCAAATACGTTTTTTAATTCTTAAGTCAATTATATCAATTTTTCATAAAAAGTCAAATAAATCTAAAAACTTATTAAAAATTTAACTTTTATCCGTTTTTTTGAAAATTCGTTAGTCTTTTGTACTTAATCAGCTCTATTGAAAATCTTTTTAACAGCTTTTATTCGTCTCTTTCTACTATAAATTGTGCCAAAGATTTTCAGGATTGTCCACCTTTTTTTCAAATTTTCTGATAACCAGCAAGTTTGTATTGCCTTCTTCTTTCCCGTAAAATAGGAGTTAAGAGCAAATAAATGAAACTTTTCATCTGACAAAACGTATTAAAAGAGAGCAGAGAAGGAGGACCTTTTCATGAAGCCATTCGAGAAATTCATCATGCGGCATGGGATCAGCTTGCCTATCATGACAGCTGTTTTTCCAGTCCTTTATTTAGGGGCGGAAATAGGCATGATTGCTTCCGGGGCTGTGGCAGCCGGATCTTATATTGCCAGCACCTCTACCATCAAACAATTTCAATTTTCTTCCGACTCAAAAAGGTTTCATATGACGCGGAGCGAATATAAACATGTAAGGATCCAAATTAAAGAAGCTAAAGCAAAGATCAAACAACTGCAAGGTCATTATTACCGGGTCCGTTCGATTTCCTATTACAAGCAGATACGGGAAATGGTTCGCCTCGGCCAGAAGATCATTGCCAATGTCCAGCAGAATCCAAGAAAGTTTTATTTGGCAGAGCCGTTTTTTTATTCCCATTTGGATACGGCGCTTGAACTTACGGAAAAATATACGCATCTTATCGGGCAGCCGGTAAAAGACAAAGAGTTGAAAATCGCTTTGCAGGATACGCGCGATACCCTTACCTCCATGATCGATGTGATGGAAAAAGACTTGAAGAAGGTTTTGTCCACCGATGTCGAACAGTTGCGGATGGAACTGGAATACGCACAAATGACACTCGACAAGCAAGATCACCAATTGCTTGGAGCACCACCTCAAACAGATAGTGAAGGAGACATGGACCATGACAGAAAATCGATCAACTCGAAGTGAATTGGATGATTTGCTTGAATCGCCATTTGGCATCCAACCAGAAAAAACTGAGACAAGCCTTACAGAACAAACTAACGGCCGTCCTGTCGCATTGATGGAACGCTTATCCAAAGATGAACAAGAAAAAGCGCGCAATTTAGCGAAGCAAATTCCAGCAGGGAATTACGAAGCAATTTTGACTTATGGAGCAAATGCCCAAAACCAGCTAAGCCAGTTTTCGCACAAAATGCTTGACCATGTTCAATCAAAGGATATTGGTCCGGTCGGCGATGTGCTGCACGATTTAATGAGAAAGCTTCAGGAGTTGAACCCTGAAGAACTGTCCCAGAAAAAGAAATCCGGCCTCCGTAAAATGTTTGCTAAAGCAAAATATTCTGTCCAGGAAATGATGACGAAATATCAGAAATTAAGTACCCAAGTGGACCGTATTTCTATTCAGCTTGATCATTCAAAACGGGGATTGCTCGAAGACGTTCAGATGCTTGAACAATTATATGACCAGAACAAGACTTACTTTCAAGCCTTGAATGTCTATATCGCTGCCGCTGAGTTGAAGCGCGATGAAATCATGAATGAAACGATTCCGGCTCTTCGCAAAAAAGCGGAAGCTTCGAATGATCAGATGGCTTATCAGGAAGTCAACGATATGGCACAATTTTTGGACCGTTTGGAAAAACGCTTGTATGATTTGCAGTTATCCCGCCAAATTACGATCCAAAGTGCGCCGCAAATCCGTATGATCCAACAAACCAACCAAACGCTTGCTGAAAAAATCCAATCGTCTATTATGACTTCCATCCCTTTATGGAAAAACCAGATTGCCATCGCCTTGACGCTCAATCGCCAAATGAAAGCTGTTGAAGCGCAAAAGCAAGTAACAGCGACAACAAACGAATTGCTGTTGAAAAATTCCGAGATGTTGAAACTAAACTCGATCGAGACCGCTAAGGAAAACGAACGCGGCATTGTTGAAATCGAAACTTTAAAACAAACACAGGAAAACTTATTGACCACTATTGAAGAAACGCTCCGCATTCAAGCTGAAGGCCGCAGAAACCGTAAAGCTGCAGAAGTTGAACTCGGCAAAATGGAAGAAGACCTTAAGCAACGACTGCTTGCTGTTCATGACGGTAAAGAAGGAAATACCACTTACTAAAACGTAAAACCCGCAAAGCATAAGCTTTACGGGTTTTTTACTTTTTCTAAGCACAGGAACTGTCCCGTTTCTCTCAAGTATCCTAAATTTCAAGAAATTCTTGTCTAAGGCTGCACTTGATCCGACCGCTTTATGCCGATTGGATGACCAAATGCAGTGTCCGTTTCAGCAGCCTAAGCGTCTGTTCGGCAAACTGTTCCAGTGAATCGGCACTGACGGATTTGTTGCCATACATCATTCGATAAAAAGCCGCTTGTTCATCAGTGATCGGTTCGCTGCTCAAAAACAAGTGCAGCACTTCAATCCTTTGTTTTTTCGCTTCCGATACAGCGTTTGCTGTATCAACGATGCCGTTCTCCGCATAATTATAGGCAGATGGCTCCCCGTCAGAAAACACCAGCAAGAACCGGTGCTTTTCAGCTCTTTTTTTCATGCGGTTGGACATCCACCGGATGGCGAAGCCGTCCCTGTTGTCTTCATGGGCCTCCATCGAGGCAATGGCTTGCGCATGATCCCGATTGCCATCTTCCAGCTTATGGATCCATTCAAAATAATTTGGTTGGCTGGCATCGCTCGCCTCGAAAGCATCTTCGTAAAACAACACGATTTCATGCGGCACATTTAAACTCCTCAACACATCATGAAAAAGCAAAACCGCTTGTTTTGTTTCATCGAGCTTGTCGATCATCGATGCCGAGCCGTCAATCAGTAAGCAAAATACTGCATCCAATTCTTTTGAAGGCGCCGTTTTCCGGTAAAACGGCTTTGGGCGTTCTTCAATAATGAGCGGCATCAAGTTCTTCGACAAGCGCCCCGCATTCAAATTTTGGCGCACGCTTTCTTGCCGTTGTGTTATTCGTTTTTTTAACTCCTTCAATAGAGCACGCACAAACGGCGCCTGCTTTTTGCGCCATAAGTCGATAAGCGGCTGCGCATCCGATTTAATGCCGATTCGGCTTTCACTGTATACGACTTGGTCATTCGCTGAACCAAATTTGCCGCTAGCTGTTTTCGGCGCTTTGTCCATCTGGCGGTCTTCTTCTTCATTTCCTTCAATGTGGTCGCCTGCAGAATTCCCCTTTGCTGTTTGCTGTACTTCACCGTCTCCTTGTTCTTCCCTGCCGCCTTCTGCCAACTGGGAATCTCCCCGCTCTAATTCAAATTCCATTGCAGCCGTTTCTGAAATCTCAGTTTCGCGATGCCACGACTGAAACCACTCTTCAATCGTTTCGATTTCCTCTTCGTTTTCTGCTCTTTCGGCTTCTATGCCTTCATGGTAATGAAAAGGAGGCACTTTTTCAGCGGAATCTCCAAATGTATAGTAAGTGTGCACCATATCTGTTTCCAGTTGATATTCAAGCCGCATCATTAATTGATCGACGACCCGAATAGAATCCTTAGTCGAACGTGCATCAAACAACAAGCTCCATGTGTGGAACAATGGTTCCAGTAAATCATTCATCCCAACTTCTTCTCCACGCAACCGCAAATAAGCTGCATTCAAAAAAGCATCCGCGGAAAAACCTTTTTGCCGATTTTGTTGAAATTGGCCTTTATGGTAAACCGTATAGACTTGATCTCTAATGGAAAATGCTCCAGCAGTTCCCGGGCGTTCTTTTGCCACTTTTTCTGATAACCGGAATTCTTCTGCACATAACAGCAGCTGTTCCCTTAGCGAAGGCAGCTTGGAATCCATCCGAACAAACCGGCGCCAGTCTCTTAGATTGAAATAACGCCAGAATCCGGCTCCAAGCAAATAAATATCTGATTTGTATCCATTGCGCTCAATGTGTTTGGGGCGGTGTTTCCAAAAAACACTTATCGATATGGCCGACTCGGAGGGGCGTACTTCCATCAATTTGCGGGTGGTCACTTTCAGATAAGGAGCATCCGCCAGCGCCCCGGCCAGCAGTTCCATTTGATGGAGCATTTTTGTATCCAGTGTTTCATTGTTAAATTGAATAAAGCGGTTAACCGAAGCCATTCTTTCCACCTACTTTTTCCAAGTATTGGCCAAGTCCATGAACAATTCTCGTTCACTTTCATCTTCTAATTTTTCAGCGATGGCATACTGGACTGCCCGGAGCGGATCCATGTGCATTGACAATGCCGTAGCATCAAGCAAACTCCGTATTGAAGCCGCTTCTTCCGACAGCAAGCCGTTCTCCACCTGTTTCATCAAATCAGCTGCAAGCTCCAGCATAAAGCCCTTTAAATGGCGCGGAGCTTCCGGAAACTCGCGGTCCCACAATTCAGCCAGCTGCCCACCTGTCAAGTATGGTATCGGATATGCGATAAAGCGGTTTTTCAGTGCTTCGTTCATCGGTGTCGTGCCGATATACCCTTCGTTGATCGCAGCAATAACCCCGAAATCCGGATGCGCTTGAATCACTTCTCCAGTGAACGGATTGGTCATCATACGGCGATGGTCCAATGCACTGTGCAGGATCGGCAGCGTTTCAGCTTTAGCCATATTGATTTCATCAATATATAGGAAATGGCCCTTTTTCATCGCAGTTACGACCGGCCCTTCCACAAACTCGATAGCGCTTTGGCCGTCTCGCTGAACAAGCGTCTTAAAGCCGAGCAATGCTTCTGCATCCAGATCGACGGAACAATTGATGCTTTGCATCGGTTGGGAAAAGCTTGCAGAAATGCTTTCCGCAAGCTTTGTCTTGCCTGCACCTGTTGGGCCTTTTAACAAGACAGGTTTTCGCAAAACGACAGCTGATAAAATATCTTGCCATAGAAATTCGTCAGGTGCGATATAGCCGCCCTTGCCGATCAATGTGCTGTAATCTCCATGCGAGCGTTCGTTTCTTTTTTCGATTTCTTTTTCAATCAACGACATTTCTGTTCCCTCTTCTCCATAGAAAAAACCGATGAACGCTCATCGGCCATTTCTTCTTTTCCTATTCTCCAGTCTTCAAAGGCGGCTCCTTACCCTGCAAGGCAAAAGAGCCGCTTCTGCAGCCCCATTCTTGCCAATCGGAAATTAAAGACCGCCTTAACGTTTCTTATTCAAAATACGTCTTGTAATATCCGCCGACTTTGCCGGTATTATCTACGACAAAGATGAATTCTTCTGTTTCGTTTTTCACTTCATACGTTTTTCCTTCAGTAAGTACATTAGAAACTAGAAATTTTGAAGCATTTGTATGCTTGCACGTAACAGTTTTGATAGTTTCTTTTGTTTGCCATTCATTATGAATCACAGTCCTCATCCTTTGCTATCCGTCTATTCCTCTAGTATAAGGAAAAAAGCCTTGAATATCAAACAAGCTATTTACGCGCCCCTTTGGATTGGTAAAAAAAACGGCCGATAAAAAAAAGTGCGACAAGGATTGAAAGCGTAATAGAAAAGCCTTTGATATGTTCCAAAATGCTTCGATACGCATAAGGAAAAGTACGGCCTAAATTAAAATATATGAACATCCAAATGCTGCCAGCTGGATAAGCATATAATATGTAGCGGGAAAAAGAAAAGCGGTTAGCGCCTACTACGTAAGGCATCGCCCATCGGATTCCCGGCAAGAAAAAACTTAGAGAAATTGCCCAACTTCCCCGCTTTTCTAAAAAAACGCTAAAGCCTTCAAGCACTTTCTTCATTTTCGTTCTGTTTAAATAACGAATCAAACGGCTTCCGAATAGGCGGCCGATAAAATAGGCGAATGTGTTGCTGGAAATCAACCCTAAATAGGCTGAAAGGAAGGCGTAAAAAGGATTGAAATAGCTCAATTCTGTCAACATGCCAGAAAAAGCGGCTGCAACTTCATTTGGGATGGGTACCCCTAATATCAATATCCAGTTAAAAATAAACATAGCAAAATAACCATACTCATTAACCAATTCAACTAAAAGTTTAATATCCATCCCTTTCACCGCCTTTAGAAACCATTCCTATATCTTTATAATGGCAAAAAAAAGACAACCCTGCAAACGCAGGGCTGTCTTCGATTTCATCTTAAGACTCAAGAAGCAAATCTTCAGGGTTTTCGATTAAATCTTTAACCATTTTCAAGAATCCAACAGAGTCGCTGCCATCAATTACGCGGTGGTCATAGGAAAGCGCCACATACATCATTGGACGGATTTCGATTGAATCACCAACAGCTACAGGACGTTTTTGGATAGTGTGCATGCCAAGAATCCCGACTTGTGTACCGTTCAAGATTGGTGTGGACATCAATGAACCAAACACACCGCCGTTTGTGATAGTAAATGAACCGCCTGTCATATCAGCGATTGATAGCTTTTTGTCGCGTGCTTTTTTAGCTAGATCAGCAATGCTTGCTTCAATCTCAGCAAAGTTCTTCTTGTCTGTATCACGCACGATCGGCACCACTAAACCTTCTTCAGTAGATACCGCTACGCCTACATCATAGAACTGTTTCAGCAAAACATCATTGCCGTCAAGTTCAGCGTTAACATAAGGGTATTTTTTAAGAGCGGCAGTCACTGCTTTTGTAAAGAATGACATAAAGCCTAAACGCGTGCCGTTATGGTCTTGTTGGAATTTATCTTTTTTGCGGCTGCGAAGCGCCATCACGTTCGTCATATCAATTTCGTTGAACGTAGTCAGCATTGCAGTGGATTGTTTAACTTCAAGCAATCGTTTTGCAATTGTCTGGCGGCGTCTTGACATTTTCTCGCGTACGATGCGGCCGTTTTCTTCGTCAGAAGATGGAGCGGCAGCAGCTTTTGGAGCTTCAGTCTTTGCTGCAGGAGCACTTGCTGCTGCAGGCTGTGAACTGTGCGCTTCCACGTCTTGAACGCGTACTCGGCCCATCGGGTCTACAGGTGAAATCGCTGCAAGGTCGATGCCTTTTTCGCGCGCCAATTTGCGTGCGGCCGGGCTAGCAATTGTGCGGTCAGCAGAAGTTTGTTCTTCAACAGCCGGATCTTTTACGACCGGTTCCATTGTAGTTGGAGCTTCCGCTTTAGCTGTTGGTTCTGCTTGCGCCTCTTCAGCTTTTGGAGCTGGAGCAGAGCTTGCGCCCGATGCAGCGCCGACAATCGCAATCACTTGTCCTACTTCAACTGTATCGCCTTCTTTTGCCAGATGTTCTTGAACAACTCCTGCTTCTTCAGAAATGACTTCAACGTTTACTTTATCTGTTTCCAGTTCAACGATGAATTCACCTTTCTCTACTGTTTCGCCGGGTTGTTTAAGCCACTGGGCAATCGTTCCTTCGGTAATCGATTCCGCTAATTCAGGTACTTTGATTTCTGCCACAAAAAATTCCTCCTTAAATTATCCCGCTTTCAGCAACAACCGCTTCTCGCATTAAAGCGGGAAATTGCAGTTGTCCTAAAAGCCCGATTGGTTCAACTAACAGATCGTGCATTATCCATTCTGCCGGGAATGCCCCGGCGGCCAAATGTTCTATATACTCAAGATTGAGCTAAAGCTCCATCGAGGATCCGTGCTTGTTCAGCTTTGTGCGATTCTCCGTCGCCTTCTGCCGGGCTAGACCGTTTGATGCGTCCATGGTAATTCACCGGTTTGCCGTTTGCGATTTCACGCAAATACGGTTCAGCAAATGTCCAAGAACCCATGTTTTGCGGTTCTTCTTGAACCCATGCCAGTTCTTTTGCGTTCGGATAGCGATCCACAATTGCTTGGATTTTCTCAGCTGGGAAAGGATATAGCTGTTCAACGCGAACAATATGTGCCCACTCGAAGCCTGACCCGTCTTTCACACGTTCCGCCAAATCGATCGCCATTTTTCCGCTAGCGAAAAGAATGCGTTCGACTTTATCCGTCTCCTTGCCCATTCCCGGCTGTTCAAGCACTGTTTGGAATTGGCCTTCCGCCAAGTCTTCAACATCTGCTCCTACAAGAGGATGGCGAAGCAGCGATTTCGGTGTAACGATGATCAGCGGGCGGATTGAATCTTCTCCAAGCATTTTTGCTTGTCTGCGCAAAATATGGAAATAATTTGCCGCACTTGAAAGGTTAGCTACTGTCCAGTTGTTCTCGCCGCCCATTTGCAGGTATCTTTCTAAGCGGGCGCTCGAATGTTCCGGTCCTTGTCCTTCATATGCATGAGGCAACAGCATGACCAAACCGGATTTCTGGCCCCATTTAGCATGGCTGGCGGAAATGAACTGGTCAAACATCATTTGAGCCATGTTTGCAAAGTCGCCGTACTGGGCTTCCCAGATAACCAACGCTTTTTCATTTTCCACATTATAACCGTATTCATAGCCTAGAATTGCAGCTTCGCTCAATGGGCTGTTATAAACTACAAATGAAGCTTTTGCATCGGATATGTGGTGCAGTGGAACAAGCTCGTTCCCTGTTTTGTCGTCATGCAGCACAAGATGGCGATGGGCGAAAGTTCCGCGCTGTGCATCCTGCCCTGTCAGACGGATCGGATTGCCTTCTTGTAGAATGGAGCCGAATGCCAACACTTCAGCATGCGCCCAGTCAATCTTGCCTTTTCCAGTAAACGGTTCTTCCCGGCGTTTCAAAATACGCGCCAATTTCGAGAAAACGCTGAAATCAGACGGCCAAGAAAGCAATTCTTCATTCAAACGGGTTAAAGCCGCTTTGTCTACGCCAGTTTGAACTTCCGGGAAACCGTTCAGAACTGCTTCAGGAATTTGTTTGTTGTCATCATGCGAGCTGTTTTCCTTCACTCGGTCATACGCTTCCTGCATTTCCTTTTGTGTATCTTCATCAAGTTTTTTAACATCGTCTTCAGCTAAGATGTTTTCACTTGATAACTGGCGCCCGTATAACTCGCGCACAGTTGGGTGCTTATGGATGCCATGGTACATTAATGGGTTGGTAACTAACGGCTCGTCCATTTCGTTATGCCCATAACGGCGATAACCGATCAAATCGATCAAGATGTCCTTGCCGAATTTCTCACGGTATTCAAATGCCAATCGCGCAACTGCCACGACCGCTTCCGGATCATCCGCATTTACATGGACGACTGGAATTTCATAGCCTTTGGCAGGATCTGAAGAATAATGGGTTGATCTCGAATCATATTGCTCCGTTGTAAAACCGATTAAGTTGTTTGCAATAACGTGAATAGAACCGCCTGTCTGGTATCCAGGAATCCGGCTGAAGTTCAACGTTTCTGTTACAACGCCCTGTCCAGGGAAAGCAGCGTCACCATGCACCAGAATTGCATACGCTTTTTTCGACTCGACAGCAGGCTTGCCTTTTTGATTGGTCAATTCTTGTGCCGCACGCGTTTGTCCGGCAACTACCGGGCTGACAACTTCCAAGTGTGAAGGGTTGTAGGCAAGCTTGATCGTCGTCCCGGCTGGCGAAGTATATGCTGCACCCATATGGTACTTCACATCGCCAAACCAGCCTTTAGTGATTTTCAATGAACCGTCCGCCGGAAGGAACGCTTCGTCTCCGACATGGGCAAATCCAGCAAACATCATTTCGTATGGCTTGTTTAAAATATGCGTAAGCACATTTAAACGACCGCGATGCGCCATCCCGATCATGATTTTTTCTTTTGATTCGGATAAGCGGACTAGTTCGTCCATCAATACAACCAAAGTATCAAGCCCTTCGATTGAGAAACGTTTCTGGCCGACAAAAGTACGGTGAACGAATTTTTCAAATCCTTCAACGTGCGTTAACAAATCTAATAGTTCTTTTTTCTTCTCGGCTGAAAGCGACGGCTTGGCTTGGCCTGATTCGATTTTCGACTGAATCCAGCTGCGCTCTTGCGGCTGAACAATATGAGAGAACTCATATGCCACTTTGTCGGTATAAATAGAACGCAAATAAGTGATGGCTTCTAAGCCGTCTTGAATCGAACTTGGCGCATCTGGAAGCAAAAGCGAAACAGGCACTTCTTTCAAGTCCTGTTCGGTCAAACCATATGCAGATGGCTCCAAGCGCGACTCGTCTTTCGGCCGGTCATTTAAAGGGTAGATATTCGAAGCCAAATGGCCATGTGCCCGAATCGCATCTGCCAATTGGACTGCTGCCAATACTTTTCCGAATTTGTCTGTCGCAACACTAGCAGTTGCGGAAGAAGAAGCCATTACCGGCTGTTCACTGATTTCAAGGGGTGAACCATATTGTCTGAAAAGCTCAGCAAATTCCGGATCGATTGCCTCCGGAGATTCCTGGAAAATGTCATACATTTCCATTACATATCCAAGGTTGGGGCCTGTAATGGAACTCCAAGGGGAGTTTGCATCTGTAAACTTGCTAGACATAAAAAAACCTCCAACTATTTGCCTAATGGCATTTACTTGTACTTTGTTTAATCTTTTCTATTTTATCACGCATCCCGCTAGACATAAAGCAGAAGGCGCTTGTTACAATAAAGAACGAATTTCCCTATCAATCTTACTACTTCCCTGAAAAAAAACAAACCTTTTTCGTGAAAATATTCACATAATCGAATATAAGCTTTTTTTTGCTGAATTTTTCTTAGAAAATCGCTGTTAAAGGCTACTAAAGCTGCCACAAGCTCTTAATAATTGAAGCAACCAATCTTTTCAGAAACCCTTTCCACTTTGAGGCGAAATCTTCGCATGCGCAAGAACCTCCCGCCTGTTTTATGAAAAACCGGGTGTTCGGACTTTCCATAAAGCAGATTGGACTGTTCTTATTGTAATGGCCCTTTCATATACGCCTAGCTTCTATTGCATGAATTGGTCAGACACAGTAGAAGTTTGTTCAATGAATTTTTCATATAACTGTTGTTCGCCAAGTTCTTCAGTAGACGTAAACCTGCTTTTCTCAATTTCATCTTCCCATAGAAACTGGTGAACTGATAGGACCGTCGCGTTGCCAGTTAAAAGCAACTGATAGCCTTGCTCTTTCTTTTCCACCTGGCACTCGACCATCCCGCCAGGATTATAGACATGGACATTCCCGAATGGAACAAGCCCTGCCATACAACTGATCAAAGCGGAAGCCGTCATTGCCGTTCCACACGCATTGGTGAATCCGACACCCCGTTCATAAGTTCGGACAAAAATGCCTTCTTCTACTTTTGTGACGTAACTAACATTGACGCCATCGGAAAAATATTCATTAGGGCCATTAAAAAGCTCCGCCCACTCTTTTTGATGGCTTTGGTCCGCTTGATATGCAGCCGGTACAAGTCCTATCAGATGCGGATTGGGAACAGCGACAGCCGAAAAATCGATATCCTTTGAAATAAACGGCAACGGTTTCAACAGCCATTCTTCGTTTCCTTCGTATTCCATCGGCAAATCTTTCAATTGGAACGATACAGGAGAAATCTCAACAGAATACCGAGCTATTCCGTCCCGTTTAGTTGCCTGCCGTTTTACTTTCAACGATGCTTTTATCGTCTCAATGACCGCTTCATCGATACCGTCCCGTTCGCAAACAAACCTTGCCACACAGCGAAGCCCGTTGCCGCACATTGATGCTTCTGATCCGTCACGATTAAAGACACGCATTTTGGCATCGGCTTTTTGGGACGGCAAAACAACGAGCAAGCCGTCGATTTCCGGTTCAATGGCAGCAAGCTGCAACGTTAATCTGTCGTAATCGTCGCGTTCATTTCCTTCGACGAGATAAAATGTATTCATTGAGCCATGAACTTTTCGAAGTATTATTTCCATTGTTTTCACCTCTGAATTTTGGTTTTACCGTTTTTTTGTATGGGTTGCTACCAGTTTGGCCATTTCATAAGCCGTTTTAGGCGGTTCAGCTGAAATCATGTTTTCTACAAGCAGTTCTTCATTGGCACGAAGCTGAACAATCGCTTTCATAAAACTATCAGGAGTCAGGTCCTCTTCTTCAATCACATGGGCAAAGCCTTGGCGATGGAACAATTCAGCGTTCAACAGCTGGTCTCCACGACTTTTAAGTTTTGACAACGGAATTAACAACATCGGTTTCTTTAATGCCAAAAACTCGAAAATGGAGTTTGAACCCGCTCGTGAAACAACAAAGTCTGTCATATGAAGCAAATGCGAAAGTTCATCTGTAACATATTCAAACTGGCAATAATTTGGAGTATTTCG
This sequence comes from Planomicrobium soli, assembly GCF_003014655.1. Taxonomy (GTDB): domain Bacteria; phylum Bacillota; class Bacilli; order Bacillales_A; family Planococcaceae; genus Planococcus; species Planococcus soli_B. The sequence goes on from NZ_PYAT01000001.1 coordinate 144,777, forward strand.
CAAAGCTTCATCGAAGTTTCCTTTTCCGCACAAGTGGATAATATTGAATTGCGTGAGCAGTTCAGCCAAATTGGTTCGGATAGCCTCGTTTATGACGGCAGAGCCTTGGCTGCCTCCCATAATCATCAATACTGGCATGTCATTGTCAAAGCTGCAAATCTCTTTTCCTTTGGCTGCCGAGCCGTCCATCAACTCACTGCGGATCACGGATCCTGTACACGTCGATTTTTCGACCGGCACATACTTTAGCGTCTCTTTGAAAACCGTGAAAATATGATCTGCAAAAGGCATTGCAATTTTATTGGCCAGTCCCGGCGTTACATCCGATTCATGGATAATAACCGGAATCGACATCACTTTGCCCGCCATTGCGACAGGCACTGATACAAATCCCCCTTTAGAGAAAATGGCAGCCGGTTTTGTTTTCCGGATAATATTCAAGGCCTGCATTAATCCAGCCCCGACACGGAAAGGATCAGTGAAATTCTTCATTGAAAAGTATCTGCGCAATTTGCCGCTTGAGATGGCATGGTATTTCACTTCCGGGAAAGCATCTGCAATAAGCTCATTTTCAATTCCGTCTTTCGAGCCGATATATTCGACGTTGTAATCTAAGTTTTTCAATTCTGGAATCAGTGCTTGGTTCAACGAAACATGTCCGGCGGTTCCGCCCCCGGTCAATAGAATGGTTCTTTTATTCATTTGCTGTCCTACTCTCTCATGTATATATTCACTTTTACTAGCCACTTCAATGGATATTTTCTATGCTATACTTAGTTTTATTGTTTAATGGCATATTGGAGGATGAACTATGTACGAAACTGAAACAAAAAAAGGGAAAATGAAAATGCTGTTAAAAATTGTTTTTCCTATTTTAGTTACCCAAGTAGCAATGTTTTTAGTTACCTTTTTTGATATTTACATGACCGCACGATACGGTACCGACGACTTAGCCGGTGTTTCTATCGGCTCTTCTTTTTGGGTGCCAGTCTATATCGGTCTTGCCGGCATACTAATGTCCATCACTCCAATTGTAGCACAATTGATGGGTGCTAAGAAAAAAGATCAGGTAAAAGATATGGTCCAGCAAGGGATTTATTTGGCCCTCCTATTGGCGGTTGCCGTATTTTTCTTTTTCCTTTTCGGCGTCGATTGGCTTCTTGGTTTCATGGAGCTGGAGCCCACTGTCTATGAAGTGGCATCTGAATACATTTTTGCGATGAGCTTAGGGCTTATTCCGTTGTTTGTCTATAGTGCCTTGCGCTCTTATATCGATGCGCTCGGCTCGACACGGATCTCCATGTTCATATCGCTCATTTCCGCTCCTATCAATATTCTTTTCAACTATTTGCTGATTTTCGGGAATTTCGGTTTTCCGGAGCTGGGGGGAATAGGCGCTGGATATGCTTCAGCTATCACCTACTGGCTCGTTTTGTTCATCGTGGTATGGATCGTCCGAACAAAAAAACCGTTTGCATCTTTTGCGATTTTTAAAGGATGGGCAAAACCTGCCTTCTCGAAAATTGCTGAAATCAGCCGCATCGGAATTCCCATCGGCATTTCAATATTTGCGGAAACCAGCATTTTCTCTGCTGTCACGCTTATGATGAGTACATACGGGACCATCACTATTGCAGCTCACCAGATCGCCATTAACTTTACTTCCCTATTGTATATGCTGCCGCTTAGCATCTCGATGGGCGCCACTATCCTGGTCGGCTTTGAAGTAGGGGCTAAACGCTTCCATGATGCAAAGCAGTATAGTTGGCTAAGTGTCGGAGCGGCCATCGGCTTCAGTTTTGTTTCCGCCTGCATTTTGTTTTTCATGCGGGAACAGATCGCCGCTCTGTATTCAGATGACCCGGCGGTTATAACACTAGCGGTGCAATTTTTAGTATTTGCGGCACTCTTTCAATTATCAGATGCTATCCAAGCGCCAGTCCAAGGCGCACTTCGCGGATACAAAGACGTCAATATCACGTTTATCATGGCATTGATCTCTTACTGGGTTATCGGATTGCCAGTAGGCTACCTGCTAGCCAGATACACGGATTTTGAAGCATTCGGCTTCTGGATCGGCTTGATTGCCGGACTGACTGCCGGCGCCATCACCTTATCCATCCGCCTAAATATGATACAAAAAAAGATTGCGGCTCAGTGAGTTGTAACTTTTAAGCTGTCGAGAAACTCTCGACAGCTTTTTTCATTCCGCTGCAGCCGGGCGCTTTCCGCGGGCTTGCGCCGAGCCGCTTCGTCGCTGCGCTCCTGCAGGGTCTCGGCCCTTCGCTCTCCCGCAGGAGTCGCCGGCTTCCGCTCTATTCAAACTAGCGAGTCATTTAGCGAATAAAAAATGAGAGAAGATACAAACAAGTCGGGGCGTGTTTATTTTTTTCTTCTTTTCCATGCACCTTTAGCTATGGAGCCAAACAGCGGAGACGCCATCGGGACAGCGAAGTGCCGAAATCCACTCGGGCGCAAGCCCGAGGCAAGCGGAGCTGTTTTGCGAAATAACTAAAGTGATATCCATATCAATGGAGCAAGAGAATTTTACAACAAACTAAAAGATTGCGGCTCAGTGAGCCGCAATCTTTTTATATAAATCAGCTAATTCCCTTTTCTCTTCATCAGACAAGCCGGACTGTTCGATCCGCTCGAGCGCCAATTGAAGCTTTTCTGCCTTAGTCTTTCGGACACGCGGATGCGTAAGTTCATCGTCCAATTCAATCCGTACGTGTTTCTCGAGCTCTTCCATACTGCTGATTTGTTCTACTGCCGCACGCTGCGGCCATAATTTCTTGAAAGATTCGATCATGGAAGCTCCACTCCCTCCAGGCCTTCTCCAATGACGACAATCTGAGGCTGCATTTTCATGTATTCAGGCAACCATTGCGCCATACCGTAAGCGTATTGAAAAGCATGAGGGTATTTATCCCCCTCAAGCGGCACATAGCCTTTGATCCGGTAAACAGTATCCGGCAGCGTGCGCAGCCATTCTTCAAACCGTTCTCTTTTAACGCCTGCTTCAAACCGCAGGACGCGCGTATCCAAATTCAGTTTTGCTACCGGAGCTTTTACCACATCATCAGACTTTTTAGCCGTCGTTTTTTCCAGCTGCTTAAAAGGCACTTTCGAATGGACTGTCTGGATGATTTGGGCTGCCGGATTCAACGACTGGAGTTCAAAAATGGTTTTTGCCTGTTCTCCTTCGGTCAGCAAATCCATCTTGTTTGCCAGGATCAAATCAGCATGGCGAATCTGTTCCAGAAACAACGAACGTATTTGTGGCGATAGTTCATCCCGGCTGAGCCAGCGCTTGCTGTCGGCGACTGTGATAATGCCTTTAAAATTCAACCGCTCCGCAAAAAGCGGCGAAAAAATAGCATCCAGCGCTTCTACAGGATGGGCGGCACCCGTTGTTTCAATCATTAGTACATCAAATGTCTCTTCCGCAAGCAAGGTCTGGATCTGGGCTTCCGATTTCTCGGAACCAGAGCAGCAAATGCAGCCATCGAGCAATTCTTTCAACGGCACACCGTCATCCACTGAATCAGAATCGAAATTGGTCTGCCCAAGCTCATTCATAAAAACAGCCGGTTTTAATCCCTGCGCCTTCACTTGGCCAATCATATGTTTTAATAAGGTCGTCTTGCCGCTCCCTAAAAAGCCACTGAACAAATAAACATCAATCATCGGATCATCCTTTGCTTTTGTCGTAGGAAAAGGCCTGCATTTGCAGGCCTTTTCACTTTTGTATTATGGCAAAATAAAACTATTTTATTCTGCTTTTTTCAAGATGACTTTTTGCGCTTCCTGCAGCATCGGATCATCTTTTTCGATTTTTTCGCGCAAAGCGGTCATCACTGCATAAGTGCTGTCACCAGTTAATATACCGTCAGCTTCCAAGTCTTTGTCTTCCTGGAATTTCTTAACAGCTTCTTCCATTTCTGCTTCAAAAACGCCGTCAACTTTGCCTACTTCATAGCCAAGTGCTTCCAGCATTTTCTCAGCAGTCTGTACTTGTTCTGAAATTGTGCCGTCTTTTAATTCGACACTCGGATCTAGAACAGGCAAAGAAGCATATTCAGGATATTCCACTTTAACATCAGGTTCAATGCCTTTTTCATGGATCCAGTTGCCATCAGGAGTAAGCCATTTGGCAGTCGTGAATTTCAGGTTGGATCCATCTGACATGTTATTAGCTGTTTGCACAGTTCCTTTACCGAAAGTTTTTTCCCCGATCAACTGGACATTTCCAGATTCGCTTACTGCCCCAGCTAAAATTTCTGATGCTGAGGCGCTTCCGCCATCAATCAGAAGCGTTACCGGTACATCCACTTTTTTACCGCCCGAAGCTGTATACACTTCCGGTTCTTGGCCTTTTGACTCCACTTCAAACAATGTTTTGCCTTCTTCAACGAACAGATTGGAAATATCCAAGGCCGCTGTCAACAAGCCGCCCGGGTTTTGGCGGACGTCAAGTACCAATGCTTTCATTCCTTGTTTCTCCATATCTTCAATTGCTGCCAGCAATTCTTCGTATGTCTTCTCAGCAAAGCTCGTAATTTGAATTTGTGCGACTTTGTCATCATTCATCTCAGTGTAAACTGTTTCAATCGGAATTTCATCACGGACAATTTCTATTTTGATCGGTTCTGAGTTTTCGCCGCGGCGGATCGTCAATGTTACTTTGGATCCTTTTTCGCCGCGGATCAGCATAACCGCTTCAGAAGAACTAAAGCCTTGGATGCTTTTACCGTCCACTTCAATGATCAAGTCATTTGGCAAAATGCCCGCTTTTTCAGCAGGGGAGTTTTTGATCGGCGACACGACTGCTACATAGCCATTCCGCTCTTGCACCTCTGCTCCAATACCCTCGAAACTAGAAGAAATGCCCTCAGTAAAGTGCGCTGCTTCTTCTTCGTTCATATAGTCGGAATAAGGATCACCGAGTGCTTCGATCATGCCATTTATTGCACCATTGACCAAGGTCTCGGTTTCAACATCCTCATAATATTCGCTTTCAATTTGATCATAAGCAGAATAAAGCTTTTGGAATTCCCTGCGCTCCGGGGAATTTACTTCGACTGCTTTATTATCGCCGAAAGTTAACGCAAAAATCGTCACTCCAGCCGTCAGCAGTATCAAGGTGAAAACCAGCATAATAAAAGAAAAAGTTTTCATCCGGATAAAATGAGAAGGAGTTTCTTCGACTGAAGGTATTTGTTCCTGATTTTCATCAGGACGCTTTTCGTCCATTTTCTTCACCACTTTCATAGTTGCCTATCTGATTCTAGTATAGCTTCTAAACAAATGCATTAAAAGAAAAAGACTGCCTAGACAGTCTTTGACTTTATTCCTGGATTGCAGCGTCTAAAGCAACTACGATCATATCGTTGAACGTTGTTTGGCGTTCTTCGGCAGTAGTTACCTCACCTGTCAACAAATGGTCGCTTACAGTTAAAATAGCTAATGCTTGGCGGCCGAATTTCGCAGCTAGCGTATAAAGCGCTGCTGATTCCATTTCAAGGCCAAGAACGCCATACTGCGCCCATTTTTCATGTTCTGCAAATTCGTTATAGAATACATCTTCAGTGAAAACATTTCCGACACGCAAGTTCAATCCTTTTTCAACGCCCGCATTATAGGCTTTCAGCAATAAATCGAAATCAGCTGTCGGCGCATAAGAAATGCCGTTGAAAATAAGCTCATTCATTTTCGAGTTAGTGGAAGCGCTTTGAGCGATGATAACATCACGCAGTTTCACATCTTTGTGAATAGAACCGCAAGTACCGACACGAATCAATTTTTGCACATCGTATTCCTGCATCAATTCTGTAACGTAGATTGAGATGGAAGGCACGCCCATGCCAGTTCCTTGGACCGAAATGCGTTTCCCTTTGTATGTACCTGTATAACCGAACATATTGCGCACTTCGTTATAGCATGTGACATCTTCCAAAAATGTTTCCGCAATGTACTTCGCGCGAAGCGGATCTCCTGGCAATAAAATAGTATCGGCAATATCGCCTTTTTTAGCATTAATATGAACACTCATTTAAAAAACCTCACTTTACTTTAGTCGGTATAATCATACTGGTTTTTGAACTTTAGTGCAATGACTAGCCTTATTAGCCGGAATAGTCCTCCCACATCCGATCGAACGTCGACGCTTTCATGACTGGATGCGCTTTTTCTTCAATATATCGTGAAAGGTCTTCAAAATTCTTTGAGGCTTTTGGAAAACTTGGGTCCAAAAACATCGCATCCGCGAAACGCGAATAGTCATCCGGATTTAGCTTGCCTCGATAATTCAGCGCGAAATGATAAAATGAACGGTCCATTGCAATCTCCTTTCATGGATACAAAGCATACATTAAGCAATCAAGTTTAATTTCAGAGATCAGGCAAAAAGGTGTGTTTTAAAAATGAAACATAACCACTAATCATCTGATTAATATAATGGGAATAATCTATCAGGTAAAAGCGAATAAAAAACCCGGACAAAGGTCCGGGCATTTTTTATTCAAATAACTGTTTGTATTCGGAATAGCCCTCTGCTTCCAATTGGTCTTTCGGCACAAACCGAAGTGCTGCGGAATTGATGCAATAACGCAAACCGCCAAGCGATGACGGTCCATCGGGGAACAAATGACCAAGATGTGAATCAGCAGTTGCTGAACGCACTTCTGTACGTCTCATGCCATGGCTAGTATCAAAGTTTTCTTTGATTTCTTCGCTTTCCAAAGGTTTAGCAAAGCTTGGCCAGCCGCAGTGGGAGTCAAATTTGTCTTTTGAACTGAAAAGCGGCTTTCCGGACACGATGTCCACGTAGATGCCTTCTTCAAAGTGCTGATCATATTCATTGCGAAAAGGAGGTTCTGTGCCATTTTCTTGTGTTACATGATATTGCATTGGCGTCAATTTTTCCTTTAGATCGTCTCTCATTGTCCCACGCCCCAATTCTTTTCGATAAATCCAGCTCGGCCGGAACCGACAGAATAACGGTTATAGTGAGCCGGGTTTTTCTTATAGTAATCCTGATGGTAGTCTTCTGCCAAATAAAATGGCTTGGCTTCCAAAATTTGGGTCGCTACCGGCTTTGCGAATCTTCCGGAATTGTCCAGGTCTTGTTTCGATTTTTCAGCCGCCAACCGCTGTTCTTCCGAATGGTAGAAAATTGCCGTTTTATAAGAAGCGCCACGGTCGAAAAACTGGCCGCCGGCATCTGTTGGATCAATTTGCGTCCAAAATACTTCCAGCAATTTTTCATACGGGAAAATATCGGGTTGAAACGTGATTTGCACGGCTTCTACGTGCCCAGTGGCATTTGTGCAAACTTGTTCGTAAGTTGGGTTTGGCAAATCGCCTCCCGTATATCCGCTGACCACTTCTTCAATGCCATCCAGCGTATCGAACGGTTTTACCATACACCAAAAACACCCGCCTGCAAATGTAGCTTTTTCTGTCTTCATGAGTCCACTCCCATTCTTAAGGTTGAATTGTTACCTGGAGGAGAATCTCGTCTTCTTCCAGATTGAAAGAAGAGGCCCGTACAGAAATCCCATCATCCAGTGGTATCTCCGTAAGTTTTAACAATACAGCTTCTTGTGCAGGATTTACTTCCATAAAATTAGGAAGATCCACTGAATCTCTTAACAACTTTAACGCAGATTCAGGCGGAATATCAAGCATTCCTATTTCTACCGACTGTTGCTTGAGCAACAAATTCCCGTCTTCCTGAACATAAGGTTCAAATTTCATCAATATCGGCAAGGCTTGTGAAAATACCACCAATTCAGTTGAAAGGTTTACTTCGCCGTTCAAGGTTAATGTTAATGGAATCGGAGAATTAGCCATTTCTTTTTGGATGTACGTATTCGCAATGCCTTCGAAATCCGCTTTCGTCGTTTGGACCATAAGGGAATTCCCTTCAACCTGAGCCCGCTTGGCTGCCCCGAACGAACTGTAATCTTTTGCTGGAGTGGTTACATAGAAAAAGAACCCCATTACAGTCAATATATTGATAGCAAGCAATACAAAAAAAGCCAGCTGCCATTTTCTCACCAGTCACCACCCCTTACTCCTGCTCTTGAAAAATAAAGCCGCATTCCCCCATGCTTTCAAGGATGCGTCCTGTCATCAAATCATAACCTTTGCTGTTTGGATGAAAAAAATCCGTATGATAGACCAAATTATCATTGCCGACAAACAAGTCATCCACGGGAACAAAGCATGCTTGCGGATCCTGCTCGGCAATTGCTGCCATTGAACTGTTGTATTCAGAAATAATCTCATCAAATTCTTGGACATCTCTCGTTATTAATGAGAACGGATTATAAATGCCCATTACAACAACCGGCACATTTGGATTTATAGCACGGATGGACGAAAAAATCGTCTTATAGCGATTTTCGTATAAAACAAGCTCGGCCTCAAAAGCCTCTATATTTAACGAAAACAAATCTCTTTTCACAATTCTCATTATGTCATTGCCGCCAATCGTCATGACGACATAATCCGCTTGTGCTATCGGGCCGGTCAATTCCCCGCGCTGAAACATTGCAAGCAATTGGTCACTTCGCCGCCCCCTCTTAGCTGTGTTCTCCACTAAAGTTCCACGTACACCAGGCCACTGCCTCATATCTTGGGCTAGCCTGCCCACATAGCCGCCAGCATTAGCTTCATCCCCAACCCCTTGGGACAGCGAATCGCCAAGGGCGGTTATGACCAGTGCTTGGGGAATAAAGTTTGGCGGAATCGTAAAAGTAGAAAAAGCAGATGGATTTCTCGGTTCCGCTTCTTCATTTCCGAAAATGAAAGGTGAATTGCATCCCGCTAAGAAAACCATGACTGCAACTGCAATAAACAGGATGCGTTTCACATCATTCTCTCCTTTTTATTATTTATCCGTATAATACATAAAACCGATGGCGCCGATGCCTGTATGGGTAGATATTACGGGCGTTGTAAAATCGAATTTTATGTTTGAATAGCCTGCTTCAATAAGCTGCTGGCGAAGCGGTTCTGCCATTGCCAGTCCTCCAGCATGGACAATCCCAATGCCTTTGACGGTTTTTCCGTCTGTTTTCTGTTTAATGTCATTCATCAAATACTGCACTACCTGTTTGTGGCTTCTTGCTTTAGCGACCGGCGTATATTCACCGCCATCAAGTGAAGCAATAGGCTTAATCTTCAAGAAAGAGCCAATCATGGCCCGGCCTTTTCCGATGCGGCCACCCTTAACAAGATTATCCAGCGTATCCACCACTACATACAAAGTGGTATGTTGCCGAATTTGCTCTAGCCGGGCGACAATTTCTTCTACCGAATTGCCGGCCGCCGCCATTTCCGCAGCTTCAATTACTTGGAACCCAAGTGCATGGCTGATATAGCGAGAATCAATCACTGTTACATCCGAATGGGATAGTTCAGCAGCTGTTCTTGCGGATTCAACAGTACCGCTCATACCGCCTGTCATATGGATGGATATAATTTGATCACCGTTTTCACCTAATTTGTCGTATAGCTCTTTGAAAATGCCAGGCGCCGGCTGTGAGCTTTTCGGCAATTCCTGAGAGTTCTCCATAAGGCTTAAAAAGGATTCCGGTTCTAAATCCACTCGGTCCAGATAAGTTTTTCCTTCTATTTGAATCGTCAGCGGCACAACATGCAAGTTGTACTTGCTGATAACGTCATCTTGAAAATCTGCTGTCGAGTCTGTCACAATATGAATTTTCGGCATGGAGTCACTTCCTTTTTTTCTATAGTCTTATTGTAAAAACATTTCTTGCATGCCGCAAATGATACGTGTTCATCATTACGTTCCATAAAAAACAGACCTTTTCAGATCTGTTTTTTTCTAACCGTTAATTTCTTTATGTTTCCGTTCAAAAATTAAATATGAAAAAGGAATGCCATTTGAGTGGAATTCTTCCGATTCCGATACTGCTTGCCATTCATCGCCATACTCTGGAAAGAAAGTGTCGCCTTCAAATGTTTTTTTAATCAGCGTGATGTAAAGCCGGTCTGCACGGGGCAAAATTGTCCGAAAAACTTGCTCGCCGCCTATGACCATAACTTCTTCATGAAATTCCTCGGCCAATTGGATAGCGTGGTCCAAAGAATGGACAACTTCCGCACCTTCAACTTGGTATTCTGTGTTTCGGGTCACAACGATATTGCGGCGCTTTGGCAGCGGGCGTCCAATAGATTCGTACGTATTCCGCCCCATGACAATCCCTTTTCCGACTGTATGTTTTTTAAAGTATGCCAAATCTTCCGGAATGTGCCACGGCAACTGATTATCTTTTCCGATGACCCTGTCCGGATCATGTGCCACCATCAACGAAATCATAACTATTCCTCCTTACACTGCAACTGGTGCTGAAATTCTTGGATGGGGATCGTAACCTTCTATAGAAATATCCCCTAGAGTCAAATCGAAAATCGACTCTACCCCTTCGTTGATCTTTAGAGTTGGCAATTTTTTCGGTTCCCGTGCCAATTGCTCTTTTACCTGATCCAAATGGTTCGTATATAAATGTGTATCTCCTGTTGTATGAACAAAATCGCCGACTTCCAGCCCGCATTCTCTTGCTATCAAATGTGTCAGCAAGGCATAGGAAGCGATATTGAACGGAACTCCTAAGAATACATCCGCGCTTCTTTGATAAAGCTGGCATGATAGCTTGCCATCAGCTACATAAAATTGAAACATCGTATGGCATGGCGGAAGCGCCATATCATCTACAAATTCAGGATTCCATGCTGTCACCAAATGGCGCCTGGAATCAGGATTGTTTTTGATTGCTTCAATTACATTGCGCAGCTGATCGATTGTGCCGCCTGTAGTGGTTGCCCAGGACCGCCACTGCTTGCCGTAAACCGGGCCCAGATCGCCATATTTTTCTGCAAACAAATCGTCCGATAAAATTTTTTCTTGGAAAACAGCCATCTGCTCTTTGTAGATAGCAGCAAATTCCGGATCCTTTTGTGCTCTTCTGCCGAAGTCCGTCATATCCGGTCCTTCATATTCTGGGCTTTCAGCCCACTGAGCAAATGCCCATTCATCCCAAATATGATTGTTTTCAGCAATAAGGGCCTGGACATTGGTATCACCTTTAATAAACCACAACAATTCCGAAACGATCAGCCGGAAAGCCGTCTTTTTCGTCGTCATCAACGGAAAACCTTCTTGTAAATTGTAGCGCATCTGATAGCCGAACACACTAAGGGTCCCAGTTCCGGTCCGGTCTTCTTTTCTTGTTCCATTATGTAATATATGTTCACATAAATCTAAATACTGTTTCATGTTAGTTCGCCTCCGTTATCCTTTCTATAATAACAAAAAAAATAAAAAAAAACCGTTACAAGTGTAACGGTTTTTAGGACAACCATTTTGGCGGTGTATCTTTTGACCAATAAATATCGCCCAATTCATAGTGTTGTTGGAAATGATCAGCTGCTACATGGTAATGGAAGTTAAAAAAATAACCTTCTTGCGGTTTTTTTTCCGTTCTTACATGAAAGCGGATTTCATCTTTTTTTGTCTCTGTGTCGTAAATGTGAAATATTTTCTCAGAATAATCTCCAGCAGGCTTTTCACTAATTGCCAGCTTGTTCAATCTTTCCGGCCCTAAGTTTCCAAGATGCATGTCGATCGCTTGTTGGATGTTAGGCAAAACCACCGCCTGGAACTGATTTTGGATAACCGGGCCGATTTTGGAACCGAATTTGACATGTGCTTGCTCTTCTGAAGATTGATAAAAATAATCGAGTGCATTCTGGCCAGTATCATAGTACTCGCTTAAATCCACCCATTCGTACATATAATCTTTGTTTTCATTTGCTGACGCATGCGATTTTGTTAAGCCTTTGTCTTCAAGGAGTGTTTCCCAGATGGTATGGTTCGGGGAAATAGCGCCTAATGTAAGAACAGCCACTGCAATCATCAACGATTTCTTCCACCAGCTTTTCATCATCATCACCCTCAATTTTGAACAATTTCTTAATTTCCATTGCTATTTTAGACGAATTTTATGGGTTAAGGTTTCATCTTCTTGAAATTCATTGTACAATAAAGTTATTCATTTAGCTCTGTTTTTTTGAAAAAGGAGGAATTTTTCTTGGATGTTTCACTATTGGCTGGGCTTGGTCTTTTAGGCATGCTTGTGTATTTAATCTCACTGCATTATACAGATTGATTTTATGGAAAAATGACAGAAAACTTATTATTGTACAGAAGTTTTAATAGCAGGCGAATCCGGCTTTTGGATTCGCCTGCTATTTTCATCTGACAGCAACTTTTCGTTTGTTAACTTTAAAGGCCAAAACCTGCAGCACTTTAAAAAAGTGGAAAGAACAATCAAAAAGCTCCGGAATAATTCATTCCGGAGCTTTTTGCTGTTGGCAATTGATGACACCATAATGGAATTTTGTGTTAGGGCGAATCCGCCTTTGGAATCCAAACTTCTCGAAGTCCGTTGAACGGAAATGCGCTTTAAGCACGACGCTTTTTCGGGCAATACGTATGGCTTGTTCTACCCAAGCATCTGTTAACTGGCTGGTGTTCGCCGTAGCGCGGATCGGCACAAAATTCGATGCTTCCACAATCTCTTCGGTGAACATCGGATCCATATAAACTACGTCAACAGAATCGTCCGGCTGTGAAGTTAAATAATCAACCGCTTTAGTATGGATTACTTGAATTCTTCTCATGGCATCAATCAAGTGAGGCATTTTATCATATAGAGCCAAACCTTTTTTAATAACATAAGCAATTGTTTCATGAGCTTCACACCCTACAACGATGCCCTCTTCCCCAATCCATTGGGAAGCCACGATAGAATCGGAAGCCATGCCAAGAGTGCAATCGACAAATGAATCGCCAGCTTGAAGACCTGAAACTTCAATGAGCGGGTCGTTTGCAATCAGCCGCTTTGTCCGAAACGCAGATGAATTCGGATGAAAAAAGAACGGCTCGGATATACCCAGCGGATAAAACTCGAGGCGTTCTTTTGCCGCAACCAGCACATCGGAGCCGAGCACTTCGTGCAATTTTTCGACAGAGCGCTTATTGCGCTCTATAAACGGAATTGCCAATTCACTCGATACTTCTTCAGCCTTCTTTCTTGATCCATCCGTCGGCCGGTACGCCGTTGTAACAACTGATTTCACTCAGCACTTACCTGCTCAAGCGCTCCAACAAGATGGTCACGGATATGTTCCATAGGGTGGCCTTCAATTTGTTCCCGTGGAATAAAATAAGCTAATTGCCCGTCTTTCAAAACAGCAACCGATGGAGATGACGGCGGAATTTCTTCAAAATAATTGCGCATTTGTGCAGTCGCTTCTTTATCCTGCCCAGCAAAAACAGTAACTAAGTGATCCGGTTTTGCATCCGTCTGTCTTACCGCTTCAATTACGGCCGGACGCGCTAATCCTGCGGCACAACCGCATACTGAGTTGATAACGACCAAACTGACTCCTTGAGCTTCACTCACATGCTCGTTCACTTCTTCTGCAGTCAACAATTCCTTGAACCCTTCATCTGTTAATTGCTTGCGCATCGGTGCGACGATACCTTTCATATACTCATCATATGCATTCATTCTTTCGCCTTCTTTCGTTTATATTCATGAACGCTTTGTTCAAAGCGCCTTCTCTCTTTCATTCTAACTCACTCTAGAAGCACTTTCATAATTTTCCGCTTGAAACTAGGTTTCCGCTTCTGCTCATCAAATGAATTCAATAAAAGGCCGCCGCAAAAGCCGTAAAGAAACTTTTGTCGGCAGCCCTTTTTTGGCTATGAATAAGTCGTCAATTTTCAAATAGCGAATGCTTCTGCCAGGATCGCCGCCTCTATTCCAATCAGCCGATTCTAAAGCATGCAGAAAATGCCTTTCCAGCAGTTCGACAGTTACTATGCAGCCACTTACCATCGCCATTCACTTTTTCCAGCGAAATAATCGGGTGAAAAAATTTTTGGAATTTCCTTTAGTCCCGTATATCGCTTTATATCTTGTTTCAATGTCCTTTGAAGCAAAATATTCCGCTTCAAAAAATTGAATCGGCTCAATTCTCATAGCAAAAACGTCGCCTTTTTCGCTTTTCAAATTGCACCAATGCCATTGTCCGCTCATATTGCTTTCATAGTCATCCCGAACAAGCAGGAAAGATTCCTTCACAGATTCGGCTGGTTCATCGCCCGAAGTTTTGGATTTAATTGTTTTGTTATAACTGGACAACGCTTCCTCGTAATCCAAAAAGTCAATAAATGTTTCCTTTTCTTTAGCACTTAAATTTTCATTACTCATGATTAATCTATATAATGTATTTTCCATTGGGGCACCTCCAGAAAGGTTCATGTAAAACCATTATACTTATAAATTAGTCTTAAAGCACCAATTATTTTTTAACATTAAAAATTTTCAACAATATATATAGACCTTTTTTCACTCATTATAGGTATAGAGATTCTATTCCTTCTTCTTAGCAATATTCGAAACGTCTATAGCAAGTGGATCAAGGTCTTTTATCGTTTACCCTTTTATTGCATCCACTTTAATTGTTCAACAGGATTAAAATAGTAGCAGCTTAATTTTGCCAGTAATATTTTTCGTAATGACCGTCTTTTGTTCATAAAAAACCAATAGAAAAAGCCACCCTACTTGGATGGCTTTAGCAAAGATATATGTATACCGTCGACTGTAGGTGGCCGAAGGACAATAGCGTTTTCACACTCTTCTATCGTGTATTCTTGTAGAAACGCCTCAACATCCGTTGGATGTTCGACTTCCGTCTCTCTTATTATTTCTCTAGCCACTAAATAGCTCCGTGTTTTGTTCAACTTTTTCCCATTAACCGTAATATTCACAAGACATCCCCCTTAACATTAATATAACATTATCATATTTTTTTAAGTATGTAACGCTTATTCTGTACTAAAAACTATAGAAATATATTTAATATACAAAAAACGCATGATTCTATCGGTTCACTCTTTAGTTCTTTATTCCTCCTTAACAAATATAAAGTGAACATGAATTCACTGCTGGAAAGCAGAAAACTGGCTTATCTTTAAGTTATGGAGTAGGTAAATTTTTTTTTATGTCGAATAGATACTACAAGGAAGGGAGGTGCTCACTTTGGGGAATATGCAAGAAACCATCAATGTGCTTCGCATTGCTATGGAGGGGGAGTTTGGCCGTGACAACTCTCTGTCCTTTATCACGCCGGCAGGAATTTATTTCGGAAAGCTTATAGCAATAAAAGAAGAAACAAGAGAACCGACTAATGCGGATGAACTTGTTCCGATCAATTATTCGAAAGCCAACTTCTACACAAGATCTGAACTGAAAAGCCAGGACAATCATTTTTTGAATGATTTGGATTTTAGTGAAACCATCTTGCTCGAAGATGTAAGATTTAAAACTGGTAAAACAGTCAACCACATCAAACATGCAGTACTTAACATCAATCAGATCATTTCAGTGCAGCTTGTGGCCAACTCGGCTATTGATGATGTTTTGAAAAACTATTAAGTTAAAGTGGCTGTACAAAAGCAAAAGAAGTTGCAGTTAATCTGCAACTTCTTTTTTTTGCAAAAAATTAATGGCACTGCAGGGTTAACATAAAACAAAAAGAGTGCCAAATAGGGCACTCACCATCTAAATACCAGCTCAACTGATTTTAGATCTTTCACTAATTTCTTCTCGTTTGTTGAGTGCGAAACCAATTCCACATCCGGCTGACTAAGATTTTGGGTGAAATGATCGGAGATTTCGTCTGCCGCCACATGCACATCCACTTCTTCGCCACCCCATGTATCGCCGTCCACGAAATGATAAATCAAGTTGAATTTTTTTGGCATCGTATCCCTCCTTTCTTTTTCTTAATTCTCCAAAAAAGGAAGAATCCCTGCTAATTTCTCTTTTTTCTAAGCTTTTATCAAGAGATACTTTTGTTTTTCTTGTTGAATTCATTGTTGATATATGACAACATCTCCCCAAATACGTCATAATCATACCATTCGAACGGCGATACTTGAAACACATCGTTTTTTCCTTTGATGTGCAAGCTGGTAGCGCTCAACTGGACGATATTCCGGTCATCAGCATTGTTTTTGTCTTGAATTTCTTTGCCGGCATATCTTTTTTTGACTTTGTTGAATAGTGCATCACGCTCACTTTCATTGCCGAATTCCCATGATTCATACTTTCCTTGATGAAGAAGTTCAATACTGTAGATATCTGTGTCCATCGTTATACACCTCCTGTTTCACCGCAGTCGTAACCGGTAATATACTTGTGTTTAATGGAGTTTACCTCTTTCTGCGATAGGAGAAACATTTTGTTTCGCTGCACAGTGAAAATGGCACAAAAAAAAAGCCGGGCAAAACCTGTTCTAGACAAGTTTTGATCAGCTTTCCTATTGTCAATCTTCTTTCGTTGCTTGGCGAGCTTCGGTCATTTGTTTCCAAACCGAACCTTTTGCTTCTTCACCTTGTTCAATACGGGCAATCGCCATTTTGACTTGTAGCTTCACTTCAAACTCCGGGTCGTTTTCCGCTTCTTTTAAAGCCGGCAAAGCCGCTTCTGTTCCTGTTTCATACAAAAACATCGCCGCTCTCCACCGCACTAACTTATTTTTATCGTTTAAAGTTTCGATCATAATTGGTTCAAATTCCGGAAAGCCAAGGTCACTAATAGCATCTCCAGCAGTTCTCCGGACAGCCCAGCTTTTGTCCTGCATCGCCCGTTCCATATAAGGCACGACGGCTTTATCTTTAATGTCTCCTAAGTAAATGGCCGCTTGGCGGCGAATGGACATTTTGTCGTCATTCAGCGCTTTGGCTAAAAGCGGCAAATCATCTAATTCGCCTTCGTTCATTTGCTCGAGCAACTGGTACCGGGTTTCCCAGTCTGGCACGTCGAATTCCTCAATAGATACTTTCCTGCCGTGAAAAGTTACCCCTTCCTCTTCCGAGTGGTTTTTCTCAACCATGTTGTCCAAACGCGACTGAGGATAAGCAGCTTCCAATTCTTCGACCACGCTATGGCCAATCTCCGTTTTGTCGCCGTATCTGACTCCATAATCCGCCCATTTGCGCTGCAGTAAATAATTCTCTTCTGATGGGTCCATGACGGCGCTCATTGCTTTTGTAAAACGTTCTGGCATAGCAAACCTCTTTTCAGAAGCACTGTCGAACACTTTCACTTGTAGCGGAATGCCTTTGAATTGTTGCACATGGACATAAACTTCTCCAAAATGTTCATCAATTTGGATTTCGTCATTAGCCTGATGGCTGTCTTCTCCGAAAACACGGCGAACTTCCGCTAAAATCGCTTCCCAGTCCACCTTGGCAACTCGTTCCACCGCAAGAAAATCAGCTACGTGGTAAACGCCCTTAACGCCTTCAATAGCCAGTATTTTCTGCACTTCTATCGGGGCGCCCTCCAAATTATCCTGGTTATAATTATGGCTTTTGCCAAACGGCAGCTCTTGGTCGATGATCACTTTCATCGTATTTGGGCTCGGAGTAGGTTCGATCGTTTTAATTTTCATAACTGGTCCCTCCTGTTCTTTTATGATTCTGCAATCTCCTGGAGGTATGTCCACCGTTCAATCATTTGATCGTACTGCTCAGTTAATGCATCTATTTCTTCTGTCAGTTTATTCAATTTCTCGAAGTCGGAACCGCAGGAGGCCATTTCTTCTTCCCGCTGTTCAATTTTCGCTTCCACTTCTGCAATGCCATCCAGAATGGTGCTATACTCTTTTTGCTCGTTATAAGTAAGTTTCTTCTTTGGCTTCTCGAGTTTTGCTTTTTCCTCGACAGGTGAAGTGGCGACCAATTCCACCGTTTTGGACTCTGTTTTTTCTTTGATGAAATCTGAGTACAATCCTTGATATTCTAAAACTCGTCCAGTTCCGGTCGTCCATAATTTGTGGGCAATCCGGTCTAAGAAAAAGCGGTCATGGGAAATCGTGATGACGACACCAGGAAAACTTTCCAAGAAATCCTCCAATACGGAAAGTGTTTGAATGTCCAAGTCGTTCGTCGGCTCATCCAAGAATAAAATATTAGGCTGCTCCATCAATAATTTCAATAGATACAAGCGTTTGCGCTCGCCGCCTGACAATTTACCGATCAACGTGCCATGCGCGTTAGAGGGGAATAAAAACCGTTCCAGCATTTGCGTCGCAGACAGCCGAACCCCTTTTGCCGCTTCATAGTCGCTTGAGATTTCTTGGATATACTCGATCATCCGCTGAGATTCATTCATTTCGGGCAAATGCTGCGTGAAATGCGCAATTTTAACGGTGCTGCCATATTCAATGTTTCCTTTTGTCGGTTCATACTCCCCGGCGAGTATTTTCATCAATGTTGATTTTCCTGCGCCGTTTGGTCCAATAATTCCTATGCGGTCCCCGCCTTGCAGCAAGAAGCTGAATTCTTCAAAAATGACGTTGTCGCCAAATGCCATACCTAAGTTGTCGCCTTCGATAATTTTTTTCCCGAGACGCTGGCTTTGCATCGACAATTCAAGCGAAGTGTTGTCGTTTTCTTTCTGAACGTTTTCCTTGATTTCTTCAAATCGTTGGATTCGCGCTTTTTGTTTTGTGGTCCGGGCTTTTGCACCGCGGCGAATCCATTTCAATTCAGATCGAAAGCGATTTTCAAGTTTTTGCTGAGAAGAAGCATTCATTTCATCTCGAATTGCTTTATTCTCCAGATAGTCGCCATAATTTCCTTTATGGGTATACATCGTCTGGTCCGCCAGTTCGAAAATATGGGTTGATACTGCATCAAGGAAATAACGGTCATGCGTAACAAACAGCATGGCGCTGTCCATGCGCAAGAGTGTCTCCTGAAGCCATTCCGTAGAGATGGCATCCAGATGGTTGGTCGGCTCATCCAGCAAAATTAAATCTGCAGGTTCAATCAGTGCTTTTGCAAGTGCAACACGCTTGCGTTGTCCCCCTGACAATTCACCGATTTTCTGGTCGAACATGTCAATGCCAAGTTTAGTTAAAGCCGTTTTTGCGAGCGCGTTGACATCCCATGCATTTTCACGCTCCATACCTTCCTGAATTTTCATCAATTCATCCTGAAGCTGCGTAGAGCTTGAATCGACCATCATGTTTTGTAGCGCTTGTTCGTACGAACGATTTAACGCAAGTATCGGCGAATCGCCGGAAAAGACCGATTCCAACACCGTTAAAGATTCATCAAATTCAGGTTCTTGTTTTAAGTATGTGATTTGGTATTTTTTCGGATGATCTACCGTTACCGAATCAGCTTCCATCTCACCTGCCAAAATTGACATCAAAGTCGATTTTCCTGTTCCATTGACACCGATCAATCCTGCGCGTTCACCCGGATACAATGAAAATTCCACGTCCCTGAATAAAGTTTTGGCGCCTACTGTTTTTGTTAAGTTGGTAATATTTAAGTGGCTCATGCTTTCCCATCCGTTTCCTTTTGAAGTTGCTCTAAAAAGGATAACATAAACTGATGCCTTTCTTCAGCGATTTGCTTTCCTGCATCTGTCGTCATCCGATCTTTTAACAGCAACAGTTTTTCATAAAAATGAGTTACGCTGCTTGTTGGCTTTGACCGGTATTCCTCCTCACTCATGTTTTGGCGAGGCTCTTCTTGCCAGTCATAAAGTTTGCGGCCTTTTGCTCCGCCAAAAGCAAATGTTCTCGCGATGCCTATGGCGCCAATGGCATCCAGTCTGTCTGCGTCTTGTACTATTCGCGCTTCAATCGTTTCAGCTTGAATTCCTTGGCCACCTTTGAATGATACAGATCCTATGATGCTGCGGATTTCCAACTTTTCTGTACTAGACAACCCGAGGCTCTCTATTATTTCCGTTTCCAAATCTTCACCCTGTTTCCGGTATTTCGGGTCGGAAACATCATGCAGCAATATCGCCAGTTCAACCAAAAAAGAGTTTGCCTTTTCATGTTGCATTATCTTCTTCGCATTTTCCATCACTCGTTTAATATGCTGCCAATCATGGCTCGCATCAAATGTATTGTATATTTCCTTTACCGCCATTTCGCATTTTTCAATTATCTCTTTCGTCATATTGTTCTCCTTTTCCTAACAAAGAGTTGGACCCACACCTTTTAGTACATCCCATTCGCCTTTGGATTCACAACTTTATTATACCCTGCAGGAACAGCTCTTTTCATCCCATTGACGATTGAATAAGCTTCATGTATAGTATAGAGTGCATTAAAAGACTTTTTTAATGGATCCACGTCAAGACTCAATAATAGGGGGAACGTGCATGCACCAAGGAAAAGTGAAATGGTTTAATTCAGAAAGAGGCTATGGCTTTATCGAGTCTGCCAATGGTGATGATGTTTTTGTCCATTTTACCGGTATTCAAGGTGAAGGATTTCGCACGCTTCAAGAAGGCAAAAGCGTAGCTTTTGAAGTTATTGAAGGTAATCGTGGACCCCAAGCAGCAAATGTAGTGCAGATTCAACCATAAAATTTATAATTCCACATCAGAAAGACCCGGGAGTTTCTCCCGGGTCTTATTTTTATTTGTTAACTTATGACCATGTATAAGTTTGGCCCCAGCTTTCACGTGCCAGTTTTTCGATTTCTTCAACATCAGCATCTTCCACCATGTACGTATCGCCTTGTTCGTATGGGTTGAAATGAAAAGCATACATGCGCGCGACGAATTGATGGAATGGCAAAGAAGATTCGCCTTCCAGCTCACCATTGCCTTGTACGCTTGTCTCGATGCCTTGTCCCCAGTTTTGCCCGCTGTCATTATTCGGGTTGTAGAAATAGATGCGGTATTCCTCATCCGGATCCTGAGCAATGCGTTGGATGGAAACTGCATGCAGCCCAAGCAGCTTACCGTGGACATTGGTGATGTAGATGCCGACCGGATTCGGATAGATCATTTCATATCCTTCATTGTATAACGGGTGATGGGTTGCATAGAATAATCGGACAAATGCGTCGTAGTCTGTAACAAAACCAGTAAACGGATCGATGATGTTGATAAAGCCCCGTGGAATCCATTCGCCGTAAAATTCAGGGTTTACCCATTTATGGCCATCTTCTCCGCGCAATAGTGTTTTCTTCATCATTTCGTTGTAAATCTTATCAAGGTGAGGGACGAGAACGCTGGAAACCGGATCCAATTCATGATGAATTTCGCCAGCAACTCCGTCTTCGATAGAATTCGAATGAATTTCTTCACCTTCGAATGTCACATCGATATCATTTTCCCGCACTGCCCGCGCCACATATTCCAGTAGCTGTCCGATGCCATGCTGAGCCCATAAACTGATTGCCCGTGCAGATTGGCAAGTAGGATTTAAGCCTTGGCCAATTCCAAGCGGCTGGCCAAGAACTGAAATGACCCCTCCAATCAAAACGCCATTCGCAGAAAGACCAGCTTTACGGTATTCAGGCCGCAAGAGCCGTTTTTTCACTTCAGGACGGATATCGATATCAAATAATCTTCTGATGGCAGGAATCAGAGGCTCTTGTGTCAATACGCCCCGATCCAGCATCCGGGAGAGTCCATAAATAACTTTACTTGTCTGCGGATAGATGGAAAAATGAATCATATCCCGAACAAGTTCCTGATTGGCATTGAAACTTGCCGTCCCCATTTCAGACAGATCAAGAAACTCTGGAATAAGCTCAGGCTTGCTTCTATTAAGATAACGCATAAAAATCGCAGCAACAGGAGCCACCAAACCAGTTTTATTCATCGATTCTGCATATTCCTGCGCTTCTTTCAGCAATGCCGCATCATCTGCTTCGACCAGATTTCGGCGATATTCTTTCATATTGGGTTGTTGTTCGCTCATAACAGTTGGGGTCGTAATCGCCTTTTGAAAATACTGCAATGTTTCTTTCGTGTTCTCGTCAATGTTTTCATCAATCATTTGTGTTGCGGTTTCAATCATATTGATGATTCGGTCGACCATAATCGGCCGTTGAACGGTCAAACGTTGAATTTCCTCAACAAGCTTATGCGCCACTGCACGATAAGAAAGCTTGCTTCCAAGGAAGCGGAAAAGTCGTTCGCCGCGCTCTAAATGCGCGCCTCCCCCTTCAACCCGAGCTTCCTCTGTTTCAGCAGGAAATAACAAGTCCAAGTTCAATGCCAATACCTCGTTCAAAAAAGCGGAAGCTTCTTCAGCTGGAACTTTTTCATGGATATACTTGCCTTCGGAAATCGACAGCATACGCAGTTCACTCAGCAATTCCACTACCGAGTTAAGCCCTTTAACGCGAAGCGAGCCACCGACAAATGCCGGTTCCAGGTTGTCGGCATCTGCCCATGGGCCCCCGTTGAAAACGCCTGCTTTGTCAAAATCCCCTGCATATTCGTAAAGCATCTCTAACCCTTCATCTGTCGCTGCCAATTCTGTTGCCAGCTGAAAAACATCTGTTTGATACATGCTTTTCGCAAATGGTTTTGCCTCTTCAAGTGTCCGGAGGGCTTGTTCAAATTTCTCTTTTAAAGTTGATGCTTCAGTAGCCATGCCAATACCCCCAGATTCTTAATGGTAAAAATCGTATTTTTCATATTTTTTAAGAAGTTCGGTCATTCTTCCACTATCTTCCCCAAAGAAGAACAATGTACCATAGTGGTTACCAAACCCGACGCGTTCTGCCACTTTTGAAGTGACCGGTATGAACAAGTCATGCTTTTCAAAGTAAGGATCGTTTTTCAATTCGACTGGAACATCCAGTTTTTCAACCAGGCGCACCCGCGGATAAACCATCAAACTTCCCGCATAGCCTTTTGCAGAAGTTACTTCTTCTGGGAAAAACGCCTCTAATTCTTCCGGTGTCGTATCCGGATCGCTGCAGAGGATTTGAGCTTGGAAAGCATTAAATCCATAAGCGCGTTCAATCAAATCAAAAATATGCCCGCCTGGAACGCGCGCAGCAACTTCCCCAAAATTCAATGTTCCGTCATGGGAAATAAAATATTCCGGATGGATAACACCATATTGAATTTCGAAAGAATCAACCAATTTTTGAATTTGCTCTTTTATCTGTGGACGCCATTCTTCCAATGCCGGTGAAGCAGGAACGAAGTTGGAATGCCCAAGTTTCACGTATTCCGTGATGTTCAAAAACTTGATTTCGCCGTTATGAATGAAAGCTTCGCATGAAAATTCCTGTCCGTCCAGATGGCTTTCCATCAAATACGGAAATTCCTGCACTTCACTTTTATCAATATCGCTTGCATCGCGGATTACCATATGCCCAACAGTGCCTGCTTTATTCAAAGGCTTAATGTGGATCGGATCATTCACATCGCCATCGATTTTGATCAAGGCATCATTAACCCGTTTTAAGAATCGGTAAATGTCATCTTTAGAATATGCTTCTTCAAAGACGCCAACTTTGATGCCGGACATTTGTGCTTTCCGCTTCATCAAGCCTTTGTCCCGAAGCAGCAATGAACGGTTGAAAATTCGAGGGTCATCGAAGAATTTCGCATTCAAGACTCCTGCCCATTCAACGGTTTCCTCATAAATTGGCACCGCCAGTTTAACGTCCATTTCGGACAGCAGGTTATACAGTTTTTCAGAGCCTTCGTTCAAGCGATCAAAATCCCAAGGAATAAACGAAATGTCATGTTCTTTGGCGAATCCGATGAAATCTGGAGGGCCCACCACCAAGAATGGTCGGTCTAATTTGTCCATCGCCTCGATAGCCGGAATACTCCAGCCTAAAATGGCGGTCTTTTTTTTGTTCGTATTTGTTTCGGTCATAGCATTCTCCCTCTCACCCGTGATTGTTTGCAATTATACATTCTAGTATTACCTTATGAGAAAAAAGCTAAACCTTTGTTACACAAAGGTTTAGCCTTTCCTTTTGGGGGAAATTAAATCACCAAAACCTTATCTAAATGAAAGGAAATGAGTGCGATGGAATCTTGGTATTCTGATTTGCGTAATTATTTTCCAGCAAAAGAAATGAAGTCGGAGGATCACATGGCACTATTGTTTAAGGAGAAGCCAGAGAAGTACAAATTGGATGAAGGACCTCAATATACGTTAGTCTATTTTGAAAAACCCGATTTTCTGTTCATAGATTATATTTTAGTCCATAGTTCTTCGCGCGGCAGCGGCCTCGGCAGCAAGATCATCGAACGCGTGAAAAAGAAAAACAAGGCAATCATCCTTGAAGTAGACCCTATTTCTCAGGAAGATCCGGAAACGGCAAAGCGTGTCCGTTTCTACCAGAAGCAGAATTTCAAAAAAGTGCCTTCTATTAAGTATGTGCGCAAACATCCTATCACGGGTGAAAGAAGTGAAATGGATATTTTTTATTGGTCGCCTGCTCCCCAATCCGATGAATGGGTCCTGGAAAAGATGAAAAATGCATATGAAGAAGTTCATGCATACAAAGGCGAAGAATTATACGGGGCACCTTCCCAACCGGCGGAAGAAGTGCTGCAGTTGCGTGAAGCAAAAAAGAGAAGCAAAGCCGAATAAAGAAATCCTCTATGTGGAAACGGTTGTTTCCACATAGAGGATTTCTTTTATTTCTTATCAATTCCGATCTTGTTCAATTCTTCTCCCAGAAACTGCAGTTGTGAACCGACGGTGCACTTGCTGATACAGAAGCGGTGAGCCGCCGTTTTCCCATGGTCTTTTCGTATTTGCCGCTTCACGAAGCAGCCATCACAATACTGATCAAGCATTTCATCTATTTCGTTCATAATTGAAATCTTATTCACTGCTTCACTCCTTAGAAAAATAGCATTCTGTTATTTTACTATGCATTTGTGTTTTAATCCAACAATAGATATACTGTTCTAGGACATTTTCATAAGGTTTTAGCGGTTCGTAAACTCCCGCTTTATCAAAACTAAGGAGGAATTTTTTTGTTCAACGAAGTTTTCGGTCTAGGCTTTGTCCTAGTTAACTTTTTAATGCTGTTGATCATGTATAAATTTTTTGGAAAGGCGGGCTTGTTCGCTTGGGTAGCCATTTCCACCATTTTAGCCAATATCCAAGTGACCAAGACAATCGAAATCATCGGATTGACTGCAACTTTAGGCAATAGCCTATATGCTTCAACGTTTTTGGCAACCGATATTCTCAACGAAAAGTATGGAAAAAAAGATGCACAAAAAGCGGTATGGCTTGGATTTGCCTCTCTGCTTATCATGATTGTCGCCATGCAGTTCGGCATGAAATTCGTGCCGGCGGAAAGCGATTTTGCTGACGAATCCCTTCATACCATTTTCGGTTTGATTCCGCAAATTGCTATTGCCAGTATGATCGCCTATTTAGCAAGCCAGCACTTGGATGTGTGGATCTTTACGGCTCTTCGAAAGATTTTTCCAAGGGACGGCCATTTTTGGATTCGCAATAACGGTTCGACGTTGATCAGCCAATTGCTGGATACGTTAATTTTTACAAGCATCGCTTTTTTCGGTGTTTATCCGTTCGATGTTTGGATTCAGATTTTCCTATCCACGTATATTCTTAAGTTTATCGTTTCTGTTCTTGATACACCTTTCGGCTACATGGCGAAAGCGATCAAGCCAGCAGATGAAAAGTAGGTGATTCTATGCTTGAAGTTTTTATCGATGCAGCGACGGCTGGAACGCCGAAAGTCAGCGCAGTCGGAGTGTTCATCAGAGGTGAAGGCCATTTGATAAAATGGAGTGAGTATGTTGGTGAAATGGACAATCATATGGCTGAGTTCACGGCTCTTGTAAGAGGGTTGGAGCTGGCTAGGGAACTGTCGACCGGCATGGTATCCATTAAATCGGATTCTCAAGTTGCGGTGGATGCCTTTGACCGCGGTTTTACAAAGAACCAAAAGTTCAAGCCGCTATTGGAAGAAGCGCTGAAAATATCCAAAGAATTCGATTACTGTTTTATCAAATGGATTCCGGACTCCCAGAATCGGGCGGCTGATGATCTTGCCAGAAGCGAACTCCGCGCTAACAAATAATTTTTCCGGCACCTGCTCCATTTTGGTAGCAGGTGTTTTATTTTGGACAAAGACGCCAGTTGCGAAGTCTGATACTATTAAAGGAGTTAAATAAATTGGAGGATATTTTATGAGAACTAAATTTGGAACTGCCCTTGATATTTTCATCCTAATTATCGGCCCGTGGATTCTGTACACGCGAGTAGTGGAAATCTTGAATAACGGGGTTTCTGTTTACCCTGTCATTTCGCTTATCATCGTGACTTTGGCCGTTGTATTGTCTGCATACAATTTGTATACGCTCTTTTCTTCACGAAATAATAACCAGTGAAAAGGTGAATCCCTTTGAAACCCACTTTGTTTTACAGCATCCCTTTACTCGTTTACATTGTCGTCAATAATGGCGTAGCCTATTTAACCTGGCCCTATTTTCTAATCGTGCTTTTGTCGTTCCTCTTGTTTCAGATGGCGCGCCTCCGTTTCCCAAAAGGTGCCATACTGCCGCTGACTGCTAAAATGACCAATGCGGCTTTTTATATAACGACAGTCGCTTTCGCTTTTCGGGACCAGTTTCTGTCCCCTACTACGGTGAACACCTTGATCGGGATTACGATTTGCTTTGCAATCGCCGATTTGCGCCAAACCAAAAAAGAGCCTTCCATATAAGGCTCTTTTTATTTGGTCAAATACCAGACTAATACAAGTGCGATGGCCACAATGATCCAAGTAGCGATCCGGATTTGATTTTTCTTTTTGCGAAGTTCTTCCTGCTCTTTTGCTTCTTTATAAAAAGACATGTTTTCCCTCCTTTATTATTTCCTATTCCCCGCACCTTCCCTTATGATGAAAAAAAGCAGGGTTTAGAATAAAAAAATTGGCGGCCTTGCCAATTTCCTTGTACCTGCTGACAGCTTGCAGCGCTCCTGGCCCGACGGAACAGGATCCTGCTGGCGGAAATTCAACCCAAGAAACCACAACTTCTACAAGTGAACCGGAAGCAAACGCTACAGGACTTGATATCCCGTGGGCAATCAACAAATCAGGAGATGGTTTCTATATCTCCGAACGTCCTGGCACAGTTGCTTTTGTTAATGCGGCCGGAAAATTAACGCGCCAAGAAGTTAAATTTGCTGATCCGCTGGCCACCGTTCCGGAAGCCGGTTTCCTCGGTTTCGTGTTAAAAATGATTTTGCCGATTCGAAAGAAGCGTATGGCTATTATGTTTATGAAGAAAATGGGCAACCGCTGAACAAAATTGCCGTTTTCGAACTTCAGGATAACACATGGCGGGAAAAAACGGTATTGCTGGAAGGCATTTTGACAATCAAGAAGGCAGCAATTACGGCTGGCCGCTTATAGAAGGTGAAGAAACCCAAGAAGGTCTAGAATCCCCATTCCAGACGGTCGCGGGCAACCTAAAAGCGGCGATGATAAACTGATTCTTTTGCTGCGGCCATAAAAAGGCAGTCATCTGACTCTAGACGGACCAAAACGCCCATCCTATTGAGGATCGGCGTTTTTTCATAAAAATTTAACCATCAGATTCTCGTTAATGTACTTTTCTGACGTTTTCATTGCTTTCATGTCTACTCCATATGTTTCAAACCCTAATGCTTTGTATAACCGTGTGGCTGCCTCATTGTGGGAAGCGACAGCCAAGTCCAATCTTTCAAGGCCTGCCCAAGTCCTTGCATAAGCAATCAGTTCTTCCATAAGTTTTTTCGCCACTCCTCCGCCGCGCACTTCCGGCGTCACATAAACAGCAAATACCGACGCCCGGTGATTCATTTTCGGGGACACATGGCGGGAGAGCGTGACATTTCCAACAAGCCGGCTATTGATGAAAGCTCCGAATGTTACGGCATTCTCCTGAGCCAACTTCTCTTCTGTCACGCTAACCGGTTTGTCTATAGCATTTTCTAAGCTTGCCGCAAAAGCATCCGGAGCTGTTCTTAATGCTTCCAAACGAAGCATGTGGTAGGCTTTTGCATCTTTTATCAATAGTTTCCGAATATCCATTCAGGTTATCCTTTCTGCTTATTTGAATTCCAGCCTGACAACTCCTTTGCCATCTTTCACTTCTATTTCCGCATAAGAGCCGTTCACTAGTGTTATCTGAGGAGGAACATGTCCGCAATCTACATCATAAGCGATGGGAATGTTCAATTCGCTTGCCAAATCTTCATACATTTTCTCTACTGTATATCCGCCTACAGATTCATTGGCAGGACTTCTCCCGAAAAGAATTCCGCTGCAGTTTTCAAACCAACCGGCATACTTCAATTGCGTTAGCGATCGTTTCAAATCCGTGACACTAAGCTCACAGTTTTCGAAAAACCAGACGACCGTTTCACCCGGAATATGCTCGGCGCGAAAATGCCGGACATCTCCATACGGTGTTCCTGCCAAATGGCGGATTACATCGATGCAGCCACCAAGCAAGCGGCCGGAAAATTTCTCCGTATTGCCGGATATGGTTTTCCAAAGGGTCGGCTCGGTTAAATGGAATACGGTTGGCGACGGATTTTCATGCAGCCATTCTTTTTGGTAAAAAGGCGAAGAAACTTGAGTTATTTTCTCCCCTTGTTTAGTCTGCAAAACATCCAGCCAGCGGATGGTTGTCCCATCCACTTCTTCTCCCCGGAGGTCGATAATATTGGTGCCATGCGCTGTTGCGATTCCTGTCTTTAATGTTATAGCCAGTAGCAGAAGGCTGATGTCAGAGTAGCCTAGAACCCATTTTGGTTCAATGTCCTTAAAATCAAGATGTTCCAGAATTTCAATCAGCATTTCTCCGCCCCATGGAGGAAAAATCATGTCAATGGAATCATCTTTAAGCATCTCCATTAATTCGTTCGCCCTTTTTCTAGCCGGAGCCGATTTCGCCTCTTGTTGGGTCCATGGGGTTTGTCCAATTTGTACGTTGAATCCACGGCCCTCTTGCCGTTCTTTTGCGGAGAGGAGCAATGGATGCAACTCATCTCGCATTCCTGAAGATGGAGCCGTGACTCCTATAGTTTGCAGCGGCCTTTGCGGATAGACTATCAAACAAAAGTCCCCTTTCGTTTTCACCTAAAATTTTTCTAATTTTGATTTATGTATAAGAGATAAGCGCATAAAGCATGCCGCAGAGAATCGCACCGCCGAGCAGAAAAAGAAAGGTTTGCGTTAAGAAATCTAATATTTTACTCGGCTTTCGATCTAATTTGCGATTATGTACGTGCAGAACTCCGTAAGAAAGTCCTCCCTGGGCTGTTCCTGAAATATGTCCACGGTTTTTGCTTTTTTTTCTCGGTTCCATGAAGCCCCTCCTATTCTATATCTTTCATAAAATAAATATGTATTTTAATCTTACAACAAAGTCAACTTGTTAAGAAAGTCCTATTTCAAACTATTTTGAAAAGCTGTTTGTATCTCGTTTTTCTTTTGGTTAAAGAAAAAGGGCAAGGGTATAGTAGGAAGAGGAAGTACAAGAATAAGGAGCGTGGAATATATGAAAGTATTGATAGTCGGAGCAAACGGGCAAATCGGACGACAGTTTGTAAAACTGCTTAGTGAAGATCCTCACCATACACCTGTCGCAATGCTGCGCAGCGAAGAACAAATCAGCTTTTTCAACAGCTTGAACGTTGAATCGGTCTTAGTGAGCCTTGAAGAAAGTGTTCAAGCTATAGCCGCAGTAATGGAAGGTTTCGACGCGGTTGTTTTTACTGCTGGAAGCGGCGGCTCGACTGGAGCGGATAAAACCTTGCTGATCGACTTGGATGGTGCTGCAAAAACAATCGAAGCTGCACAGCAAACAGGAACGGATCGTTTTTTGATGGTCAGTGCCATCCATGCAGATCGCCGCGAGCAATGGGGGAACGAGATTGCGCCGTATTATGTAGCCAAACACCATGCCGATAATATCTTACGCGCAAGCGGGTTGGCATATACGATCATTCGTCCAGGGGCTTTGACGAACGATCCAGGAAGCGGGAAAATACAAGCTGGTGAAAATCTGGAAGGCGGTCCTATTCCACGGGAAGATGTCGCAAAAGTGTTACTTCATGCCCTGACAAGCGAGCATTTGCACGGAAAAACGTTTGAGGTGATTTCGGGGGAAGAGGAAATTGCCGATGCTTTAAAACGGCTATAACAAAAAGCAGGCTTCTTTTAGAAAGCCTGCTTTTTATGGGGAAACTTTTGCATTTTTGAAGCCTAATGCTATTTGAAAGAAAAATGCTAGTGAGCAGCATACGATCGCTACATAGCCAAACGCTGAAATTGGCTGCATTTGAATTGTTTGAACAACAAGAAGGAGCATAAGTGCAGCTATTGCAAAATTAACGATATAAGGCTTGCCATAAAATTTCTTCGATGCGACTCCTACAAAAACCGCAACTGCTATAATCATCATCAGCAGGAAAATTCCCATAATAACTTCTCATCCTTTAACCAGTTTTTTAAATTTTAGCATATTTCCGCAAAATTCGGTAGGCCTCACGGCAACTGCTTGTATGCCAAACGGCTTATAACTTCTTCATGTTGAGGAAATTGTTCAAGCAATTCTTGCTGGCTGAACAATTTAAAGTCGGTAAAATCAAAGCCAGGAGTTACCATACAGCCGACAAGTGAAAAAGTGTCCGCTGTATCAACGGATGAACCGAATATAGATCCTTTTTCGACCAATACTTGAGGCTTCTCCCCTTTTTCGATTGTTAATCCCAATTTTTCCTGCCGATACTCTCCTGTTGGATCAATAATATGCACGGTCAAGGAACTGCCCGCATGAAAATACCACAGTTCATCAGACAACAGTTGATGGAAATGCGAAATGTTTTCAGAGCGAAGCAGGAAATAAATGCTTGTATACAAATGGCGCATGCCCGGATGGCTAGCCGGTGAAATTAATTCTTCGGATTTGAATGATTGCTTAAAATAACCACCTTCCGGATGTTCTTCCATCTGGAGCTGTTCTATCCAATAATCTGCGTTCATATTTTCTCTGCCTTCCCATTTATATTTGAGTGCGTCTTTTTCCCTTGAGAAAAACCTTCAAACAACCGTCCGCCGCAAGGGATCAGGATATTGTCCACCAGCTTGATAACCTCCGCTTTTTGGCCTGTCCGGTAAAAATCATTAAAAACAGCCGTAAAATTGTTGGCATAATCCTGATCGAAATTCCGCAGCGCCCGCACAATCCATTTGGATTGTCCTATCCACCTGCCATTTGTCCTCAAAACAAACTCGCTGGCAGACGCCGATAAGGCGCTTGCGATAAATAAATCTTCCGAACGATCTGAACTGCCGATAAAATCATCCAGCAAGTCTGTAAGAAAATAACGCTTTATCCCAATAGTTTCTTCCGTCCATGCTTCGGGTCCTTTTTCCAACAAATATTCCGCTTCGGCCTTGATCGCTTTTAGCCTCACTTCTCCTTTGATTGCGGTTCCTTCTGCAACCATCGTCGGCAGAGATGGCCGAGCACGGCTGCAATCACTTTGAAAAAAGGCTTGATACGATCTGAAATTATGGACAAACACTTCGATGGGCCATCCATTTTCTCTAAAGGATTCCCGGTAAGAGCCAGAGATCTGCTCATCAAAAATTACAATGTCGAGATCCGAACTGATTGTCGCCTCTCCTCTGACGGTGCTGCCCGCAAGCAATGCACACTGGCATAATGGAAAGTGCTGATCTACAAATTCCGCTGCCGCCTCTTTAGCTTCTTTGCGATAGATTGCCAAACTGCTTTCACCTCTTTTTATTTACCACTATGAACACTTTTTTTACTTATTGATTCTGTGCAAATGAACCCTTTATCATCTAGCAGCAATAGAAATGTTGGAGGATGCCTCCAACAAAAATAAAAGAGCTGGAAAAGATTCCAACTCTTTTATTTTTGTTTATGCCTGCGCATTTCCGCGACCGCGTTATTATATTTATCAAAATCAAACTCCAAGGTGTTCGGTTTGTAAAAATACAGAATAGATTGTTTTTCCCCTTGGACCAGCATATGATTGACGACCGCTTTCGGGCTTGCCATGTCGATGCCTTCTTGTTCAGCATTGCTTAATTTTTGAATGATCTCTTTTGGTGTAGTGTTCACTGTTCAGACGTCCTTTCTGTTTTATAGGCTGACAATGCCCGCAAATCCAAAATTGGATCAAGCTTAAGAAAATCTGGCCGGCGCAAAAGCTTGATCAGCTGTGCTGCCGTTTCTTCCGGCGTGCTCAATTTGCCTGTATCTTTATAGTCCTGGAATTGTCCAAGTAGCGGAAAATCCAGTTCATTGCTTTTTCGGATCTGCTCCTGCATACCTGTATCAATGATCCCTGGAGCTACAGCCACCACTTTTACATCATCTTCTTCTGCATCCAATACCCTGCTGAAATGGTCGAGTCCCGCTTTTGACGCGCAATAGGCGCTCCAACCTCGGTATACTTTCCTCCCGGCGCCAGATGAAATGTTGACGATCGATTTTATACAGTCCACATTTTTAAACTGGGCAATAAACGATGAACTCAAAATCATCGGCGCAGTTAAGTTCAAGTTGATGTTCGCTTGTATCGCCAGCGGATCGTTTTGCCCTGAAAAACCGATGGGTTCAATAGTGCCTGCATTGTTAATCAAGGTAATGCTTTGCACATTTTCAGGAAGCGCTGAAGCGATTTTGGCGACCAGGCCTGGAATTTCCGGCAAATCGGTCAAATCGAACTCATAGAAAAGTTCTCTATTCCACTCACTGTTCTTGGACCGGGCAATACCGAAGACAATATGCCCTGCCTCGACTAACTGCCTGCATAATGCCAGTCCAATGCCTTTGGAAGCTCCGGTAACAATGAAAACTTCCATCAGCTATGCACCTTTCCCGCTTTTTGGAACATGATATCCCCAGCGACTACCGTCATTTCCACTTGCGCTTCAAGCAGCTGTTCTTCGCTGCCTTCGAACAAATCCCGGTCAAAAACAGTAAAGTCTGCATCAAAACCTTCTTTGATCATGCCGCGTTCATGTTCTTTGCAAATAGCACCGGCTGAGCCGCTTGTATAAAGCCCAATAGCTTCAAAGCGGGAAAGTTTTTCTCCCGGCAAATAACCTTCATGTGCATCATAAGGATTTCTTCTGGTTACAGCTGCATAAATGCCCAGGCGCGGATCCACTTCTTCAATCGGCGCGTCTGAGCCGCCAGCGCAGATCAAACCGCTGTCTAAAAGCTTTTTCCAAGCATAGGACCATTCCATCCGCTCTTCGCCAAGCCGTTCGACTACCCAAGGGAAATCGGATGTTACAAAGCTTGGCTGCAAATCCAAGATAACATCAAGTTTTTGCATACGCTCTACCAAATCTTCGCGGACCACAACCGTGTGGATCAGCCGGTCGCGCTTTCCTTTTGGAACCGGATGCGCTTCGATGGCATCCAGCGCTTTTTCCAAACCAAGGTCGCCGATAACATGAATCGCTACTGCTTCATCGTATTTTCTGGCTAATGCAACTAGCTCCGCCAATTCGTTGTCTCCGTGGATAGCTACCCCACTAGTGGACGGGTCGTCGTTATACGGTTTGCTAAGAAGCGCGGTTCTCCCACCCATGGCTCCGTCTGCGAAGATTTTCATCGGGCCGGGATCGATAAACGGTTCAAAGTATTCGGCGCCTTCCATCATTTTTTCAAATTCACTATGGGCACGCAATAAATGCGCACGGAATTTGCGCTTTTTTGTGATGACGTTCTTGAAAGCTTGCAGCGGGCGCGAATAATCGCCGTAATAACCCATGTCTTCTGTATGAGCGCCAGTCAGTCCAAGTGACAGCAAATCATCGACCGACTTTTCAAGTGCGCGGGTCAAAAAGGCGACGCTCACTTCCGGGACTTTCGCAGAAACCAAGTCTTGTGCAGCGTCGAGCAAATAACCTGTCGGCTCGCCATCATTATCACGTACAATAACGCCGCCTTCCGGATCAGGCGTATCTTTCGTGATGCCGGCTAACTCCAATGCACTAGAATTTGCCAGGATGGCGTGCCTGCAAATCCGCTTCAACAGCATCGGCGACTCTGTTATTTCATCCAGTTCATGGCGATGGAAAATTTTCCGGTCCGGAAAATTATTTTCGTTCCAGCCTTCTCCGATAAACCATTCACTGCTGGCAATAGTGGCGGTTTCGCTGATCAGCCGCTCTTTCATTTCCTCCGCAGATTCGATTTTTGATAAATCGACACGCAATAATTTCTCGCCATGGCCGATCATATGCATGTGGCTGTCCACTAATCCGGGATAGACCACTTTCCCATTCAAATCCTGTTCTGCATCAGCGATTTTCTTCAACTCTTCATATGGTCCAACTTTTATTATTTTGCCGTCCTCGACCAATACCGAATCGACTCTTTCTCCTTCGGCAGCCATCGTATAAATAGTCCCTCCGTGCCACAACACTTTCATTTGACCACTCCTTTTCTCTTTATTCATCATAAATCCTAATTCTGATAGGTTCAATAAGATTGATTTGAAATAACAAAATGTTTTATTGTAAGCATCTAAAAAGAAAGTGAAAATGATTTATGGTATAATCGTTCTTATCTATAGAAAGCAGAGGTGAACCCTCCAAGCCGGAGGGACTAATTGGACAGTATACTTTTATTGAATTTGTTTTTGGTCGTTTTGCTGATTGGGCTAACGGCGTTATTTGTCGGTTCGGAATTTTCCATCATCAAAGTGAGAATGTCCAGGATTGACCAACTAATTTCTGAAGGCCATAAAGGCGCAGGACGGACCAAAAAAATCATTGATAACCTGGATTATTATTTGTCCGCGTGTCAACTTGGTATTACCGTTACAGCACTCGGACTCGGGTGGCTCGGTGAACCAACAGTAGAACGGATTTTGCACCCGTTATTCGACCATTTGAGTATCGGCGAAACAACATCTTCTATTCTCTCGGTGGCGATCGCTTTTACTTTGATCACATACATTCATGTGGTTATTGGAGAATTGGCACCTAAAACTCTGGCTATTCAATATGCTGAAAATATGGCGTTGTTCTTCTCTCGCCCATTGATCCTGTTCGGTGTCATTATGGGACCTTTCATTTGGCTTATGAACGGTTCTGCCCGTGTGTTCTTGCGGATGTTCGGAGTCGAACCTGCAGGCCATGAACAAGCCCATTCCGAAGAAGAATTGAAAATCATCATGAACAAAAGCTTCCGAAGTGGTGAAATCAATCAAACAGAACTTTCCTATATGCAAAATATTTTTTCTTTTGATGAACGGACTGCCAAAGACATCATGCTTCCGCGTACGCAGATGGCAACCATTTCCCTTGAAATGGACCACGAGGATCTAATGGAAATTGTGCGGGATAATCAATACACGCGTTATCCGGTTACGGAGAACGGCGATAAAGATGACATTATCGGCTTTATCAATGTTAAGGAAATGCTGACCAATTACACGTATAAACAAGATTTGAAAGCAAGTACGACTGTCCATGACATTCCGTTCGTCCATGAACTAGCTTCACTTCAAGATGTACTGCGCAAAATGCAGAAAGAGCGCGTCCATATGGCGATTGTCATTGATGAATATGGCGGTACCGCCGGCGTGATCACGATGGAAGACATATTGGAAGAAATCGTCGGAGAAATCCGTGATGAATTTGATGAAGATGAACAGGAAGACATCAAAGTTCTTGATGAAGACCATTATGTTTTGAGCGGCCGGGTATTGCTTTCTGATTTAGAAGAGCGTTTTGCTTTGAAGTTTGATGATAGTGAAGATGTAGATACGATAGGCGGATGGATTCAGTTGAAAAACACCGATATCCAAGAAGGCGGTTCAATTCCGCTTCTGACCCATACAGTAACTGTGGAAGAAATGGAACATCATCAAATCATATCCGTATTGCTGACCCGGATTCCAGAAAAAGAACCAGTTGAAAAGAAATTGCCTATTTAATTATTAAAGCAAAAACTTCCTACAGTCTGTCTGTAGGAAGTTTTTGCTTTATTTTTTATTGATTTGGGACTTCTCAAATTCAAACTTTTTCATCAGCATTTCGCCTGTATATCCATCTTGGATAAGCTGGGCTAAAATGGCTTTTGTTTCTTCGTCCGCCGCTTCGATATGTTCGGCACGGTCGATTTCCACTACATTCTCCTCATCCGTAATCCAGTCTGAAAAGCTGCCTGTATACAGGCGGAGCTGCTGATGGCCTTTTTCCGCCAGGACGGCATATACTGCAGCTGCTGATACTCCACTGCCGCAATAAACAACAGCCGGTTCATTTTTCTGCAGGAGATCAGTAAAATCGACGTCTTCGTAAAATTCATTGCCGTGGACCAATCGCGCCCAATCATAATTCCGAGCTCCAGGTATGCGACCAGCCACTTTATCAAGCGGTTCGTTGATGCCTGCATAACGCTCCGCTGAACGGGCATCCACTAAGACGCCAAGTTCTTTGCCGGCAACAAGGCTTTTCACATAATTACGGTCTGCGTAAAGTGCATCAACGAATTGAAGTTCGGCAAATGTCGGTTCATAATCCGGCACTTCAGCGGAAACCGCAATCCCTTGTTTTTTCAAAGCGGAAAACCCCAGCTTGCTGATAAAGACATTTTCAAATCCGGCATACTTCAAGAGCCACCATGCACGGGCGGCAAATGGCGCGCCGCCTTGATCATAAATAACCACTTGGTCTTCCGGCGTCAAGCCGCTTGAACGAACCAAACGGACCAGTTGATCTTTTGATGGCATCGGATGGCGCCCACCTTCAGCTTCCATGTCCGACAAGTCCTTTTCTAGATCCCAAAATATGGCTTCGGCTACGTGCTCATCCATATAGAGCGCTTGACCGGCTTCCGGTCTTCCTAGTTCAAACCTGGCGTCTATCCAACGATATTTTTCAGTATCAGTCGTTTCAATAAAAACATTCATCACTTACACCCTTTCGCCAAGTAAATTTGAGAACCGCTTTTTCCATTCCACTAATTTTTCCTGTTCTTCAAGAAGCGTTCGCTCGGAATCGATTTGGTCGATAGCTTGCCTCATAATATGCTGGCGTAAACCTTCCGCTTCCTGTTCGATCCAAAACTCCGCCCATTCCACCAGCTTCACTTTTTCTACATCCAAATAATGTTGCGCATCCGGTTCCATCAGAGCTTGCAATGCGTCACGCAGCTTTTCTTTTTCGTTCTTCTCAAAAAAGCTTTTATTGTTTTTATAATAAGATTTGACCGCCGAGTAGCTGGCGTTTTCAAACGGCTTGTCAACCGTCAGCATGACCGGTTCTTCAGGTTCATACGGCGTAAAAGAAAAGTCCGGATTCATGGAGATCAATTTTTGCGTATCTTCCTTGAAACGCCCCGCTATTCTTTTTTCTATGAACTGGGCAAGCCTGAAGTTCGTGACGCGGAGTTCCTGCTGGAAATCGAATGCGGTCATATCTTTAATTTCCGCCAGTGCCGTATCCAGTGCCTGCTGCGGGGTTTTGCCAGCAAACACTGAAGGATTGAACGCCTCCTTGAAGAAGTCGTTAAATCGGTAAAATACGCGCTGATTTACATAGTAAAGCAATTCGCCCAACTCCTGGAGCGCTTCTTTTTCAAGCAATTTGGCGCTTGAAGCGCTGAACAGAATGCGCAATTGCTGCTCTAATCTTTTTAATTCACCCAGCCGTTCGTCTTTTCTCAACAGATTTTTCTCCGTATGCTCGATCAAGCTCTGGAAACGGCCAACCGCTTTTTGTTCTTCTTCCGCAAGAGATTGGACCGCCATTCCTTTTAGCTCTTCTTTCAGGAAATGATGGAACGCTTCCTCAAACTGCGGCATACCCGACGTTTCTTTATCCGTCAATGCCAGCAAGCTGGAGACTCCGTAAAGCCTTGGAAAACGGATTCCAAAACGTAGAAGTTCATTTCTCACGTAGTTTTCCACCGCTTCTTTTTCTTCTTGGCTGTTTGCCAAGTCGATAGCGTTGACGATGAAGAACATCTTGTCCATTTCAAAAGCATCTTTGACACGGCCAAGCTGGATAAGAAATTCCCGGTCTGCACGGGCAAAGGCATGATTGTAATAAGTGATAAACAGAATGGCATCAGCGTTTCGGATATACTCGAACGCCACATTAGTGTGACGCGCATTGATCGAATCCGCTCCTGGTGTATCGACAAGCGTCACGCCGTTTCGCGTCAATTCACAATCATAGTAAAAGTCAATTTCGTCAACAAAACAGCTTTTTTCTTCTTGGGCAACATATTCGCCGAATTCTTCACGGTTGGTGCGCAATGTTTCTCCCAATTGTTTTTGAAAACCTGGAAAACCTTTATGGAATGCAGCAATGAACGATTTGTGCACTTGCTGTTCGGTCGCTTCGATTTCCGGCATATTGGATGCCTTCTGGTAGGCTTCTTCCAAAGTTTGGACTGAGACGCCAAGCGCCTGAAATGAATTCCGCACATCTTCTGTCAACTGGGCGGCCGTTTTTAACCGTACATCAGCTGTTTCATGCGGATGCTTAGCGGATACCGGGCGAATTCGATTGATCGTGGCCGTCGTCGGGTTAGGGGATACCGGCAATACTTTTTCTCCAAGCAGCGCATTTGAAAACGAAGATTTTCCGGCACTGAATGCACCGAACAAGGCAATCGTAAATTCCTGGCCGTTCAGCCTCGCCGCTTTCCGTTTCAGATACTCGGCAGTTTCCGCAAAGCCCTTGATCGGCGCTATCGCTTCCGAAGTGCGAAGTGCTCGTTGCAAGATATCTTGTTCGTCAAACGAAACGGCCTCTTCTTGTGCTGTCTCATGTCGCATTTCCGGTGCTTCTGCAGTTTCTGTTTGAAGCATCGAAGGATCCCATTTTTTCATGTCGTCAATCGAGATATGGAAATCCTTTTGCCACTGGTGCATTTTTTCTTGAGCCTTCAATTTTTGAGTCGGCAGCATTGCAGAATAAGCCCGTTTTACTTTTTCAATGCGTTCGTCCATCTCTTCAAGTGTTTGAATGGCCAGCAATTTTTGGTTTAATCGCTTCGCCTTCATATCCATTTCTGTACTTGCATCGTCAGATAGCGCCTCAAACTTTTCTTGTTGTGCTTTTTTCCATCCGTCTGTTTCTTTGATATACCATTTCTGCACAGCAACCGTAATGTTGTTGGCAAAGTTCAAGACCGCGTCTCCAGATAGCACAGCACCTCTAGGAATTTGATCTTCGACGACTGAGAATGGCACATTGAAAGTCTGATCATCGATAGAGAGAGCTTCCGTATCAGTTAATAGCCCGGCATCTTTCAAGGACGTTTTCATCAATTTTTTCATGTGATTTGAAATCTGTGAAGCAACAATTGTCGCTAGCCGTTCTTCCACTTCGTTTTTGCGTACGTCCCGTTCTTCCTGCGTCTTTTTTCCGCTGAACAATAAACCCACTTTGAAATTCGGTTGCACTGACTCCAAATACGCGGTCAACGCATTCCGCAATTCGTAAGGCATGATGTTGGCGTTTTCCACCAGCTCTTTTCTTGCTTTTTCAAAGTTTTTTTGCCAGTCATCAAATTCCAGCACCGATAATCGGCGGGAAACTTGAGCCATTTCTTTTTTTACGTCTTCCCTCATTGCCCATTCTTCCTCCGACAGTACGGAAGAAAAAGCATGAAGCCGCTCTTCTTTTTCATCTTCCAAAAATTGTATATGTTCATCTTTCAGCTGCTGCAAGGCATGTTTCGCAGAAGTACCGGCATGCCCATTCCAATTCTCCATAGAAGATGCGACCAGCTTTTTCACTTTTGCAAAATCGTTGCCGTGGTGACCATAGTCTTTAAGCGAAGTGAAAAAGATGTCCTTCGGCACGACGCCCCAAGCAGCAAAGGATTCATGAACAGATTTCTTGAAGTCGGCAAAGCTCAGTTCCTGGTCTTGGTGTTTGTCTATTTGGTTGACAATCAAATATAAATCCGTGTACTTCTGCAGTTCTTTTGTAAAGTTAAAATTCAGTTCGGATTGCACATGGTTATAATCCATGACGTAAAAAACCATATCCGCGACATGAAGCGCCGACTCGGTCGATAGACGGTGGGCATCATCCGTGGAATCGACCCCTGGTGTATCCATAACGGTAATGTTATCTGGCAGGACAGAGTCTTTATGGCCAATTTCAATTTGTGTAACATCCCCGCTTTTGCAAAATGCTTTGACAGCTTCAAAATCGTAGTTCTCAGGAAAATAGACCGGCGCTTCATTTTTCATGTTGACGATAGCAAAATCCGTATCTGCTTTTCGTACATTTACGATATTAGCACTCGTCGGAATCGGGCTGGACGGCAATAAAGTCTCGCCAGTCAACGCATTAATCATCGACGATTTACCAGAAGAAAAATGGCCGGCGAATCCGATGATGAAATTGTTTTTCAGCACTTTCTTTGCAAACAGCTCAGCCTTGGCTGCGCGCTCCGTATCTTCGTTCTCTTCAAAAATTTGGTAAAGCCGCGCTGTTTCAATTAAATCTTTTTCATAATCTAAAGCTGTCATTTAAGAATCTCCTTCATCACAATACTGTTACCATCATATCATTTTTTCGAAAGGAACGAAAAAAATCCTTTCCACCAGGAAAGGATTTTGATTTTCAGGAAAAACCATGGATGGTCATCCCGCCATCAACGAATAGGGTTTGCCCTGTTATGTAACTTGCGGCGTCCGATGCCAGGAAAACGACCGGAGATGCGACTTCAGGAAGTTCACCAACTCGTTTCATCGGCGTAACAGCCAATATCGAATTTAAATATTCTTCATCGTTCAGCAATTTTTCGGTAAGAGGCGTTCTGAAATACCACGGACCGATGGCATTGACCCGAATATTGGCAGGCCCCCATTCCATCGCCATCACTTTGGTCATCTGAATGATCGCCGCTTTGGATGCCGCATAAATGACCCCCGTTTTCAATGCACGCTCGCCGCCAACCGAACTGATGTTAACGATTGAGCCGCCGCCGTTCATTTTTTTTGCTGCTTCCTGAGAAAACATGAAGACGCTTTGTGCATTTGTATCCATAATTTTATGCCACTCTGCGTCTGTAGCGTTTGCCAAAGATGAGCGGATATTCATGCCCGCATTATTTACTAGCACATCAATTCCGCCAAACTCCTCTACAGTCTTTGCTACGGCTTTTTGGATTTGCACACGGTCCGTAATGTCCGTCACGCAATAGCTTGTCCGGCCGTTGCCGATTTCTTCCTGCGCTTGTTTAAGATCTTTCTCCGTGCGGGCTACCAGCATGACATTCGCTCCCGCTTCCGCTACCGCAAGTGCGATCGCTTTGCCAATCCCTTTTCCTGCTCCTGTAACAATTGCAGTCTTGCCTTCTAAACTAAACGATTTTAACATACTATCCCCTCCTTTTTTCATTATAATCAAAAAGTTCGGCCCATGGGAAAAGACTTAATGAAACTTCCTTTGCCTCTATCCGTATAATGAATGTGAAATTAGCAGAACAAAGGAGAATTTGCGAATGCCCCATCCGTTTGATAGCATCACCCAGTTTATCTTTGCCGAAAGCGATACTCTTCCAGCCGACGTCATTTTAGTGCCCGGCGGCAGCCACCCTCAGCTTATGGAAAAAGCGGCTTCTTTGTATCATGAAAAAATGGCGCGCTATATCCTCCCTTCCGGAGGCACCAATCCTCGTGTTGAAAAGACGGAATGGGCTTTTCTCCAACAAATCGGCATAGCGAACGGCATTCCGGATTTCGCCATTTTAAAAGAAGAACATGCTCAAAATACATACGAAAATGCACGCTATTCTTTGAAAGTACTCCAACAAAAAGAAATTCTCTTCCGCAAGGTTATTCTTGTCTGCAAAGCATGGCATGCACGGCGGGCATTATTAACTTATCAAGCCATTTTTCCATAAGAAACCTTGTTTTTCATTTCGCCCGTCATAGACGGAACTGGCATCACAAAAGAAAACTGGCATCTGACTCCTGAAGGCATCACCCGCACGATGTCAGAAGTTGAAAAGATAGGCAAGTATTTCAGCCAATTTATAGTACAGCGAAAAGAAGATCAAGGACTATAAAAAAAGGCCATGAACGCATAATGCTTTCATGGCCTTCAGTTATTTATAACTGGTAAATCTTTGTATACTTGTCTTCCAAATAAGAAGCCAGGTGCTCAGCATTCAGGCCTTCACCAGTGGCGTCCTGCAAGATTTCCAGCGGATTTTTCATCGCTCCATGCTGATGGACATGTTCAGTAAGCCAAGCACGGATCGGTGCCACATGGCCTTGTTCCAACAATTCGTCAAAATTAGGCACGTCTTTTAACATCGCGTTTTTCAACTGGGCCGCGTACATGTAGCCAAGGGCATAAGACGGAAAATAGCCGAAGCTAGCGCCTGCCCAATGGACGTCCTGCAAAACGCCTTCTGCATCATTCGCCGGCCGGACACCCAAATATTCTTCGTATTTATCATTCCAAAGTGCCGGCAAATCCTCTACTTGCAGATCGCCATTAAACAAACCTTTTTCTAATTCGTAGCGGATCATGATATGAAGTGCATAAGTCAGTTCATCGGCTTCGATTCGGATTAGCGAGGGTTTCGATTCGTTGATGGCCCGGTAATATGCCTCCAAGCCCACTTCGCCAAACTGATCAGGTGCAAAACTTTTCAATAGCTCGAAATTGGTTTTCCAAAACTTTTCATTGCGCCCTATAAAATTTTCGAAAAACAGTGACTGTGACTCATGGATCCCCATAGAAGCGCCGTCCTCGACAGGCAGACCGGATAACTTTTCATCAAAGTTCTGTTCATAGACTGCGTGGCCACATTCATGGATAGTTCCGAAAACCGCTGTCCGGAAATCTTTTTCGTCATATTTCGTAGTAATCCGGACATCATAGCGGTTGATGCCGATCATGAATGGATGGACTGTTTCGTCCAAACGGCCCGCCTCAAAATCATATCCCAATTGTTCTAAAATTTTAAAACTGAAATCGCGCTGTGCATCTTTTGAAAACTTCCGGAACAAAAAGGCTGTGTCAGGCTTGTTCGGTGCATCTTGAATTTTCCTGACTAATGGTACAATACGGTCCCGCAGCTTGCCGAATACGTCATCGAGCACTTCTGTTGTCATGCCTGGCTCGTATTGATCAAGCAATGTGTTATACGGACTGCCGTTTTTCTCTCCCCAATAGCCGATCATCTTTTTTGTGCTGGCCACCAAATCCACTAAATAAGGCTGAAACATTGAAAAATCGGCTGCCTTTTTAGCATCTTCCCATACCGATTCCGCTTTCGCCTGTAAGATGACATAGTTCTTATATTCTTCAGGCGGCACTTTTTTGCTAAGGTCATAATCTTTTCGGGCTTCTTCCACCGAACGGCGCATTATAGGTTCCAGCTCGTTTTTTTTCGCTTCCAATTCTGAAATCATTTGACCGTATTCTTCTGATGTTGACAAAAGGAATACTTCCGATGATAAAATGCCGATTGTTTCTGAACGCAAATCTGCGCCTTTTTTCGGTGCTCCCGTGCGAAAATCCCAATAAAGCAAAGAGATCGCTTCATTGTACCCATTAATTTTCTTTAAGTGTTCTGTAAATTGAGCTTCCATTGACAAAGCAATCCCTCCTATACATACTAGCAATTATTGTACCATAAGGAGTTGGACTATTTAGACATTTTCCGCATGCACGGGAAGAATTGCTTCCCACAAATGTTCAATAGCTAATTCGTCTTCATTTAGCAACAAATGGATTTCTCCATGGTCATTTGAAGTTCGGATCAAACGGCCGATTCCTTGCTGGACGCGCAGCTGCATAAACGGCAAATCGATTTCTTCCAGCGGATTTTCGCTGAACTTGCGCTTTGCATCGAATACAGGGTCTTTAGGAGGAAACGGCAAATCTACAATGATCACTTTCGTCAGCGCTTCACCTGGAAGATCAAGCCCTTCCCATAAATGGTACGAGCAAAGCACCTGGAATTGCCCTTCCTGAAATTCTCTGACTACAGTAGACAGCTCACGGTCGCCTTCAAATTCAATTTTCACCCCATGCTCTTGCGGCAGTGTCTGCTTAAATTTGTCCATATCTTCTTTGGACTTGAACAATACAAGCGTTTGTTCTTTCGAGCCAAATAGCTCGAAAACGCGTTGGTGCTTATCATGTTGGTGCAGTGGGTGCTTGACGACTTTCATGACGTCCTCGTAATCGAATGGCGAAGGCACAGAAAACGATTGGTAGTTAAAGATTCCTAAGCTATCCGACAGGTAGCTGAAATCTTTTTGAATAGAAAGCGTGGCAGAAGAAAAGATAATCGGCACTTTCCCGTCAAACAGTTTCTCATCCAGAATATCTGTTACCAGACGTGGCATGATGACCAGCGTCTCCACTTCGTCCTTAACTTCGAGCCAGTTGATGGCGTCACCTTCTTCGACAAACAAGCGCATCGAGAATATATAAAGCTCAAAGTATTCTTCTGCCATTTTCAACTCGTATTCAGGAATGGTGTAAAGTTCCCCTTCAAAGACGAACTCTTCCATCATTAAATCTATATGGCGAACCAATTCTTTGCCGAGCGCAATCAATTCCGGTTTTTTCTGAATGCCTTTCCGGTCTTCACCGCTTTGAATCAAACAAGCACGAAGCGTTCTAAAAAATTCATTGTGCAAATCGATGCTCTTTTCAATCATATTCAAGGTTTTTTCACGCACACCATCTACCATGATGCTTTCAGTCACTTCTAGCAAAGTTCTTTCCTGCACTTCGTATGTCAAAGCCCGCTGTGCTGCAAATTCAAGCAAATGCCCTTCATCGAGCACAATCAACGAACTTTCCGGAAGCAAAGGTGTCTGCCCTTCACGTACACGCGTC
This sequence comes from Planomicrobium soli, assembly GCF_003014655.1. Lineage (GTDB taxonomy): Bacteria > Bacillota > Bacilli > Bacillales_A > Planococcaceae > Planococcus > Planococcus soli_B. The sequence goes on from NZ_PYAT01000001.1 coordinate 189,577, forward strand.
TCTTTTGTCCAGATATGCTCCATCAAGAAATCATGTGAGCAAATGACCAAATCGGTCGCTTCCCGGTAATGGTTGCGGTGGATGGTTTGGCCGCATTTGTTGCGCAGGTCGCATGCTGCACAGTTCTGAATCGGATGGTAATTGACTTGCTGCCATTCATCATCTGTGACATCCGGAAAACTTGAGCGTTCGCCATAAGGAAACGTATTTTGCATAGAATAGGTTTTATTGACGAACTCGGGCAAGCTGTCCTGGATATCGTCCAAAAATTCCGCATCGCTTCGTTTTTGGGCACCTTCAAGCCGCTGCAAACACAAATATTGGTCCCGCGATTTTGCCAACCGGACATCGAGTTTCAAATCGAACAAATCGTTTAGCCGGTCAATATCGCCACCTTTTTTGACCAATTGCTCAATTAATGTTTCATCGGCACAAGAAATCAGCGCCGGACGGCCTTTATAACGTGCGTAGGCGATCGCCGGCAACAAATACGCGAGCGTTTTTCCTGTCCCGACGCCTGCTTCCGCAAATAAGACGGCCTTTTCTTTTAATGCCTGCTCAATCTGAAATGCCATAAAAATCTGTTCGTCCCGTTCGTCATAGCCTTTTTCGGGAAGCACATCGTAAAAAATATCGCCGATCCATTCATTGAGCGACTCAAAGAACGTTTTATCTTTCATTAATGGAAATGGAATAGGTTGTCTCATAATAGACGCTCCTCACAGAGAAACGGAAGAGCTGTCAGCCCTCCCGTTCTCTTATCTGTTATTTTTTGGACTTTCTCCCCAGAATTGGAACAAATCTGTCCGAATAAAGCCGTTAAATAGTTTTCGTTTTTTCGTGGCAGGCTGCCCGTAAAGTGTTTCGAATTTCTCCATGGAAGACAGCATATAAACCGACCAAGTTGGATGTTTTGAGAAAACACGGCCCATATCTTGTATCATTTCCTGAATCACTTCAATTTCTCCGATTCGTTCACCGTATGGCGGATTGCCGATCACTACGCCATTTTCTTCCTGCGTCGTAAAATCTTTTGCTTGGCGTTGTTTGAATAGGATTAAATCTGCAAATCCGGCTTCTCTCGCATTTTCTTCCGCGATCTTCACCATGCGGTGATCGATATCTGTACCAAGAATATTAAGCGGTTGGTCGTAATTTGCCAACTCATCCGCCTCATTACGCGCGTCTTCCCACAATTGCGGTTTGATCCATGGCCACGCTTCGCTGTCAAATTCACGATTAAAGCCAGGGGCGATGTTTTGGCCAATCATTGCCGCTTCAATCGCAATTGTACCAGAACCGCAGAACGGATCCACAAATGGCCGGTCCGGCGTCCATCTTGAAAGCTTGACAAGTGCTGCTGCCAGTGTTTCCTTTAACGGCGCCTCCCCTTGGTCCAATCGGTAGCCGCGTTTGTGCAAACCGGCGCCGCTTGTATCAATCGAAAGCTGAACTTTATCTTTTAAGATAGAAACTTCAATTTTAAAACGAGGGCCGGATTCATCAAGAAACGAATTTCGGTGGTAAGCTTTTTTCAATCGTTCGACGATCGCTTTTTTAACAATTGACTGGCAGTTTGGCACACTGTGCAATGTCGACTTTACGGATTTTCCGGACACCGGAAATTCGGCATCGACCGGCAGGAACTTTTCCCATTCGATCGCTTTTGTTTTCTCAAACAACTCATCAAACGTATACGCATCAAATTCGCCTGCGACCAGTTTTACACGGTCTGCTGTCCGAAGCCAAAGGTTAGCTTTCACAATCGCCTTTTCGTCGCCTTCAAAAAAGACTTTTCCATTTTCAGTTTGCGTTTCAAATCCTAAAGCTTTCACTTCATCAGCAACGATTGACTCAAGGCCCATTGCCGCAGTTGCAAGTAATTTAAATGTAGCCATAATAACGCCCTTTCTTAATTCATGCCATTTTTTTATTTTAACCAGCAGCTGGCAATCTGCAATTATTTACAATATGAAGAAAAGCTCTCCTAAAGGAGAGCCTTTTTATCAGTTTAAAACCAGAAGAAATTCTATAAGCCATGTTTTGTGTTCCACGTACTCAAGCAGTTTGCACCTCGTACTAGTGGACGGCAACCATCTATCTGCGGGTTTCTCTCCCGCCTCTTCCTCAGTTCAATTCCTTCAGAAAAGTGCCCCTACCATAATTTGGGTTTCTCACTCGCGGGGTTTACCTCGTTCCACCTGCATAATTTCTTATGCAGCTCCGTCACTGTGGCACTTTCAGGGTATTTCGACCATATCCGAAGACTTAGGTGTTCTACCCGCCGTCAGCCTATTAAAGGCTGCCTCAGCTTATTGTTTCGCTGAGCGCGATCACTACGGCCATCTCAGGTCCGTGTGAGCATGGACTTTCCTCTCTAGCGAGACGCCAGAGCGATTGCCAGAATTTCAAATGGCTTTACTAGTATACGTTATTCCAAGAAAGAAAACAACCAATTAGTCGTTGTGCAGCTTGTTTCCGAAAACGTGATTTTCTAAATGGGAAAGCCGGCGCAATATATCAAAGTTGGTTGTGCCTGGAACCGGAGTTGCTTGCTTTCTAGGCATATCTTCGAGTTCCATGCGCAGCCGTTTGTTTTCATTTTGAAGCTGCTCTATTTTTTTCGAGAAAATTTCATAGTCTTGGATGATTTCGTCTAAAAAATGATCTACTTCATCTTGGTTATAGCCGCGCATGCCTGTTTTAAAATCTTTTTCTAAAATGTCTTTTGCTGTGAATTTAGTTTCCATTATTATCGTCCTTCCATAAGGTGAAACTTCAATTAACGGGAACGTTTCCCGCAAATTGTTAGTTCAATCAACCGTTAGTTATCAAATCAATTATTTTACGATTAAAAAACCCTGCCTTACACTAAGTATAGCATAAGGCAGGTTTTTCATGTCTACATCTTGTTAACTTGCTGGCGTTTTTTTGTCTTCTTTTCGTCCAGGCGCCGCTGTCTTTTTTCAATATCCATAAGCAGTGAGTTGCGGACTTTAGCATGTTCACTCGCCTCTTTGGCAAATCCGGTCATGATGATCGCCTGCTCTATATCGCCCAACTGATGTTCATACAATTTAGCGGCATGGATCCACGCTTCGACTTCGATGGTTCCACGCAAATGCGGCGCTGCTTCTTTGAACAAGCGAACTGCATCAAGCGGCTGCCCGCTCCTTTTTTTCTGGATGGCAAGCAGATACCGTGCCAGCGAAGCTTGAGCTCCGCGTTGTTCGGTTACATGTTCAAGATAAATGGCGCTTTGGTCGAACTGTTTCAAATCCGCATACCATTTTCCGATATTTGTATAAGCACCAGAAGTTTCTGATGCAAAATCCTCCATCAATAAGTCGGATGACAAAACATAGAGCGAAACAAGAGACAAAATATCCAGTTCATTGTGGAACAGAACTTTTGCCAGCGCCTCTGGGAATCCGCTCTTAACTGCATCCAAATAGATTGCAGGAATCAAATAACCCGGCACATCGCCTTCTCTCTTGAACCCCAACTTTTCTTCTTCGATAGTACTGAGTTTCATGCGCTCAAGTTCATTTTTCCAAATGCGTTTAGTCCCATGGAACAAATCGATTTGCCGGGGAACGGGCAGTTTTGGCAATAGATTCCGATGCATTGTCCATCTCGACATCAGCTGCGGCCAATCAAAGCTTTTGCCATTATAGGAAAAGATGATGGGATTTTCATCTTTCCACAACCCCGTCTCATATAAGAACGCGGCTTCATGTGAAGGATCCGGCATGATGTATTGCATCATTTCAAAGCCATCTTCCTTTTTAACAAGCAGACCGATCAGGAAAATATAAGCGCCGGTTCCGCTTAACCCCGTTGTCTCTGTATCAAAAAAAACAATGGGATCACCAGGGTTCAGCTTGAACGGATGATCGAACGGGGTACCTCCCCATGCCCCCAGTACCCGTTCCAATTCATTTAGTTTCACTTTTCCATGAACAGTATCGAACGGATAATGGATTTTCTTCTCAAAAACATAACCGAATTTATTTTCCTTTAATGTCAGGCCGATTCCATTCCATTTGTTTTCATGAGCCGGGCGCTCTGCTGCTTTCGTTTTCTGCTTTTTGGCAGGCTCTTTTTTCAGCAAGCCTTTCATCTGTAAAAGTTTGCTTTCAAACGACATATACACTCACCCTTCGTTGCGAAGCTCATTTAAAAGCTCGATAACATGGCCCTTCATACTGATGGCTGCATCTTGAGCACCGATGCAAGACGGACAGCCGTCCAAACATGGGCATTCCGAGACGTGCTGCTGCGCTTTGTCTAGCAGTGGCTGCCATAAATCATAAATGCGTTCACTGATGCCGATACCGCCTGGATAAGAATCGTGGATGAAAAACGACGGCAAGTCGTTATGCGGCGATTTTACTTGCGGGACAACATGTACGTCTCTTCGGTCGCATTGCACGAAAATCGGTATGAATGATTCGATGGCATAAGCCGCTCCAGTCATCGTATCAGAAAGCTCGGCTTCGCTGAAGTTTTCCGGCCGGGCAAAACTAAGCCAAGTAGAACTTGTATGAAGTTCCACCGCAGGCAAAGAAATCGGTCCAGAGCCAATGTTGTCATGAGTATCAAAGCGAATTTTTTTAAAGATTGTAGGCATTGCCAAAACCGCAATATCTCCGAAATGTACGTAGGCATCGTGGAATTCACGCGTCTTGTCTTCACTCATCACTTTTAGCTCCACCGCCAGATTAGCGTCGGTAAAATAATCCACGTCCACTTCAGTGACATACGCTTTTTTCTCTTCCCAATCGAGAATTTCCACTTGGAACTGCGTGCCTTGATGCAGGTAAATCGCTTCTTCGTGCAAAAGGGTCATCGCACTAAAGCGGTCCATTTCTCCGATAACCCGTGTATCGGCTGGAACAGACTGATCGATGATCACGACATTTTCTTGGGTTGCCGAGCGCAACGAGATGTCATGGGCTGGAAACCGGTCGCTCATCCAATGCCAACGGTCCGAAGTACGAACCAGTACCCCTTCTTCCTGCAAGTATTCCAACAGTTCCTGCACTTCGAATTCACCGTATCGGTCATCTGCAGTAAAAGGAAGCTCAAAACTCGCGCATTTCAAGTGATCCATCAAGATAATGATGTTTTCCGGATGTATTCGGGCTTCTTCCGGTGATTGGTCTAGTAAATATTCCGGATGATTGATAATATATTGATCGAGAGCAGTAGATTGAGCGACATAGACTACTAGTGATTCGTCTTGCCGCCGCCCTGCCCGCCCTGCTTGCTGCCAGGCACTTGCAATGTTCCCGGGATACCCTGTCATGATGCATGCCTGAAGCTGACCAATATCGACCCCGAGTTCTAATGCATTCGTCGAAACGACACATTGAATCGTGCCATCTCGCAGCCCTTTTTCAATGGCGCGGCGTTCTGTCGGCAAATATCCGCCTCGATATCCTTTGATCGATTCATCCTGTAGTTTCATTTTCGTAACCGCCTGCAGATAAGTAACAAGCATTTCTACCCGTACGCGGCTTTTGGCGAAAACGATGGTCTGAATGCCTTGTTTGATCAGATGAGTCGCCAGATCCCGCACTTCAAGAATAGCGCTTCTCCTTACGCCAAACGTTGGGTGAACAATTGGCGGATTATAAAAGACAATGTGCTTTTTGCCGCTTGGCGCGCCGTTTTTGTCGATCAGCACATGATCTGAATTTGTCAGCTTTTCAGCAAGTTCTTTTGGATTGGCGATTGTCGCGGATGTACAGATAAACACCGGATTGCTGCCATAAAATTCACAAATGCGCTTTAACCGGCGAATCACGTGGCCTACGTGCGTGCCAAAAACACCTTTATACGTATGGAGCTCATCAATCACTATATAATGTAGATTTTCAAAAAGTGAAACCCATTTTGTGTGGTGCGGCAGAATAGCCGAGTGAAGCATATCCGGATTGGTCATAACGATCTGCCCCGCTTTCCGCACTTTCGTTCGGATAGCCGGTGATGTATCGCCGTCATATGTGTATGACAAAATAGCCTGCTCCGTTTTTTCAATCAAATCGTGTAAATCGCTTTTTTGGTCTTGGGCGAGCGCTTTTGTCGGAAACAAATACAAAGCCCGGGCACCTGGATCGTTCAGAATTTTATGAAGCACCGGCAAATGATAGCAATATGATTTCCCGGAAGCAGTCGGGGTTACAGCGGTAAACGAGGTTCCGCTGACGGCAAGATCAAATGCCTCACGCTGGTGCGTATACAGCTTATCTATTCCTTTTTTGTGAAGCGCCTCTTTCAGGCTGGCATGCATTTCCGGAGGAAACTCTGCGTACCTTGCCGGTTTTTCTTCCATCGTGTGCCAATGGACAATGCGTTCCATCATGTTAGGCTCTGTTTTCCATTCTTCCATTAACTGGGGTAAGTTTTTCCGTCTAATCATGGCTTTCCGCTCTTTCGTCAATTGCGTTTATAAAAGTTTGGAGCGTGTATTGTGCTGACTGTATGCTTTGGACAAAGCGTTTTTTGCTGGTCTCCTTGTAAAAGCTTTGGACAAAAAATTGCGCCATCCCTTCAGCCGCTGTATCAATCTGCGGTTTGTGGACATATTTCGGGCGTTCTTGCTGAATATATAAAAGTGATTCTTTCTGCCATTCATCTATAATTGTGTGCCAATAGTCAGCATATGGTTTTACATCGTTATAAAAATCCGGTACCGCGTCGTGCTCGCGCATTTCATAAAAGCGGTCCAGACATTTTCCGCATTCGTCAAATAATACGGAAGAGAGTTCTCGGACTGTCATTTTTCATCCCCTCCATTGTTCTAAGTTTATCATATTCGCAAAAAGGAGACGAACTTTATCGAACAAACATTCTTTTCAGTTGGAAAAGAGAGCTGAATCCAGTATCATAAATCTAGTAATTTTGAAACCTTTACTAATGGGCGTCGTCTAAATGCGTGTGATATGATAAAGTAAGCGAGGTGTATCACATTGACCATCAATTATCCGAACGGGAAAAAATTCGTCCCTTCACATAACCTTCCTGCAACTAAAAAGAAAAAGGATTTTTCTTTCAGTAATCGGGGTAAGACATTAGAGGATGAGTTGAACGAAACGAACGAATATTATTTGCAGCTGGGACTTGCCGTAATCCATAAAAAACCGGTTCCGGTTCAAATCGTTAAAGTCGAGTACCCGTCAAGAAGTGCAGCAGTAATCCGGGAAGCTTACTTCAGAACGCCTTCCACTACGGATTACAACGGCGTTTGGAACGGGAAATATATCGATTTCGAAGCTAAAGAGACGGAAAATAAAACATCCTTCCCTTTAAAAAATATTCATGACCATCAAATTCACCACATGTCACAAGTCATCAAACAACAGGGCATAGCATTTCTGATTCTCCGTTTTTCATCACTGCAGCGTTACTTTGTCATGCGTTTTGAATCACTGTTAATCTTTTGGGACCGGATGTTAGCTGGAGGCCGAAAATCAATTACATTGCAGGAAATTGAAGAAACCTCTTTCGAAATCGCACCTGGTGCTTTCCCGCCTATCGATTATCTGCCCATCCTGCAAAAGCTTTAAACGAGTCATATTACCGAAAGTGAGGAACCGATTTTGAGCGAAAAACCAATTTCGCGCGAACAGCGCAGAAAAGCTATCGAACAACAAAAGAAGACGACTAACAAGAAAAAGAAACCATCAGGACCATCATGGATCAAGCGCATCTTCACAGCCCTTGTTCTGATCGGTGTTATCGGATTCATCTTTGGAGCCGGACTGTTTGCTTATTATGCCAGCAGTGCTCCTGAAATTGATGAGGAACTGCTGAGAGATCCGATCAGCCCTACTTTTCTAGCAGCCGACGGCGAAACAGAAATTCCTTATATAACGGCTGAAAATCGGACTTATGTAAATTATGAAGATATTCCGCAAGAAATGGAAGAAGCTATTTTGGCAACTGAAGACAACCGCTTCTACAAGCATTCCGGTATTGATGTGATACGGCTTGGCGGCGCGGTCGTAGCCAACATAACCGGGGGCTTCGGATCACAAGGCGCAAGTACAATCACACAGCAAGTAATCAAAAACTCATTTCTTTCCAATGACAAGACGCTGAAGCGAAAAGCGCAGGAAGCATATTTGGCGTATCAACTGGAACGGAAATATGAAAAAGAAGAAATTTTTGAAATGTATTTCAATAAAATTCTGATGTCAGGCAATATTTATGGTTTTGGGACGGCTTCCGAGCATTTTTATGGAAAACCGCTTGATGAATTGGAATTGCATGAAATGGCCACATTAGCCGGAATGCCACAAAGTCCGAATGGCTATAATCCTTTTAAAAATCCTGACCGGGCAGAAACAAGACGAAACGTTGTTTTGAGTTTGATGGAGCAGCATGGCAAAATTACTACAGCTCAGAAAGAAGAAGCTCAAGCGATTCCCATTGAAGATTCTTTGCTTAAAGAAGAAGACCGCCAACAAACGGTGGCAACTGGCGAGTATACGGCTTTCATGGAAATGGTGGAAGACGAGCTCGAGGCGCTTGATGGAGACATTTCTTTAGACGCAGGGCTGACTATTTTCACTACTCTTGACCCTTCAGTCCAGAAAGCGGTCAATGAAGCCATGTCTTCTGATTTGTTTTTTGATGAAGACGTGCAATCCGCAATGACGATCGTAGATACGAAAACAGGCGGCATCCGTGCTATTGGTGCAGGCCGAGATTACAGCGGAGATGTCCGGAGAAACTATGCGATTTCCAAAGACCGGGTTATCGGTTCGACGATCAAGCCTTTATTAGACTATGGTCCTGCTATTGAAAATATGAATTGGTCGACTGGCCAGACGCTTGTCGATGAACCGTATAAATACGATAGCGGCCAGGAAATCCGTAATGTCGATGGCGAATTCCTTGGAACTATGACTGTCCGAGAAGCTTTATACCGCTCTCGCAATATTCCGGCTGTCAAGACCTTGAAAGAGGTCGGATTTGAAGAAGCTTCTGATTTCACAAAGAAACTCGGCTTGGATTTTGGCGGTGTTTATGAATCGGCAGCTCTTGGCTCACCTGAGAAAAATATCTCAACCGTAGAAATGGCTGGCGCTTTTGCAGCATTCGGCAATAAGGGGGAATTTACAGAACCCCATACCATCACGAAAATCGTCTTCCGAGATGGTACAACTGAACAAGTTGTTAAGCCGGAGCCCGTAAAAGCGATGAAAGACAGCACTGCCTATATGATCACTGATATTCTTCGTGATGTCGTAGATACAAGCATAATAGGGGCTACAGGAAAAGAAGCGGCTATAAGCGGCCTGGATTTAGCTGGAAAAACTGGGACATCCAACTATAATGCAGACGAACTTCGAGATTACAATCTAGATTCCTCTTCTGCTCCGGATGTCTGGTTTGCTGGCTATACAACCGATTATTCTGTTTCTGTATGGAGCGGATATCCTTCACGCAAATATGCGATCGATACCGCTTCTGAAGAACGCTTATTGGCACAGCGCCTTTTCAAACGAGTTATGTCTGAGGTCTCCAGCCCAGAGACAGAAAGATTTGAACAACCTGATTCAGTTGTAGAAAAAACAATCGAAAAAGGAACTTCCCCACTTAAATTGGCGAGCGCTTATACGCCCTACAATTTAAGAAAAACGGAATTGTTTGTTCGGGGTGCTGAACCATCACAAATATCCGAGAAATTTGTTCAAGAAGATTTAGATGCTCCTTCCGGTTTGCGAGCCAATGTTGAAGGTCAATCCGTCACTTTAACCTGGTCATACGGAGGCGATGCAGATGTTGCATTTGTGGTTGCAGTAAACGGAACTACCTTGACGACTACAGGCGATACCGGCTATACCTATAATGGTCTTGAAGCTGGAATCCCTTATACGTTCACTGTTACAGCGGTCACTGATGATCAGCGCAGTGATCCTGCTTCGATTACAGTAGAAATTGCAAATTCCGAGGAACCGGTTGAAGAACCTGTTGAAGAAGAGCCAGTTGAAGAAGAGCCGGCTGAAGAAGAGCCAGCCGAAGAACAACCGGCCGAAGAACAACCGGCCGAAGAAGAGCCAGCTGAAGAACAACCGGCCGAAGAAGAGCCGGCTGAAGAAGAGCCAGCCGAAGAAGAGCCGGCTGAAGAAGAGCCAGCTGAAGAAGAGCCGGCTGAAGAAGAGCCAGCTGAAGAAGAAGGCACTGCCTCTCGTAGAGGCCAAACTGTTAATCCAGCACAAGGCCAAGATAATGCTAACCAAGGCAACGGCAACCAAGGTAATGGCAACCAAGGCAACGGCAACCAAGGCAACGACGACCAAGGCAACGGCAACCAAGGTAACGGCGACCAAGGCAACGCTGACCAAGGCAACGGCAACCAAGGTAACGGCAACCAAGGTAACGGCAACCAAGGTAACGGCAACCAAGGTAACGGCAACCAAGGTAACGGCAACCAAGGTAACGGCAATTAATAAACTTAGTATAGTAGTTAATAGAAAAACCCTCACAACAGCCAAATGCTGTTGTGAGGGTTTTCTCGTATATTTTCAATCCTGCTCGAATCTTTTTAAATGAATCCGCTTTGCAGCAATAATTTTTTTCATTTCTGCAAACAGCTCATCAAGCTGTCGAAATGCCGCAAAATTACCAGGTTGAGAAGCGACAAAAGCCAATCGTTCTTCCCCGTTTATAGGGGCCAGCACTTTCACTCCCGGAATGGCTCCTGTTTCTAAACAATGAGCAAGCAATTTGTTGTATAAAAGAATTCCGGCTTCCATTTCGTCTTTTGCTTGCTTATCGCGTTGCTTATGCAAGTCAGAGATAATCGCCGCCTTAGCCCTCCACTCTTCAAAAAAAGGATCAGTTTGTTCTTTAGTTAACTTTTGTGACAACTTCATGTTTAACGAGTCCCTTTTTATCGCGTTTTTTGCCTTCTCTGCAGCGGTCGTAGAGCGGGCATATATGGCATGCTGGATTTTGTGCCTTGCAATGATAACGCCCAAAGAAAATGATTTGGTGATGGGTTTTTGACCAATTTTCCTCCGGTGTTTTCTTCATGATTGTTTCCTCCACTTGCAAGGGCGTATCTTTCCAGCGATTAACGCCAAGACGTTTAGCTACTCGTTCAACATGAGTGTCCACTGCCAGCGCCGGTATGTTAAATGCCACCGATACAACGACATTTGCTGTCTTGCGACCAACACCTGGAAGGGCCATTAACAAATCCCGGTCTGCTGGAACCTGGCTGTCGTATTGCTCTATTAAAATCCGGCTAAGCGCCTGTATATTTTTCGCTTTGTTGCGGTAAAGACCGATAGAACGAATATCTTGTTCCAATTCTTCTATCGGTACTGAAACGTAATCCTCTGGTACCGCATATTTCTGAAAAAGTGTCTCCGTCACCCGATTCACCAATTTATCTGTACACTGTGCAGACAATAAAGTGGCAATTAACAAATCGAAAGGATTTCTATGAATAAGTTCGCAATGGGCGTCTGGAAACATATGGTCCATTTCTTCAAGACACTGATGCCACTCTTTTTTCGTCATCAAACCGATCACCTTCTAATTGCGGTCTTCCAGCCAATTGTAAAATTGAACTTTTTTTGCCGAATTTCCCGCAGGCTGGATCCGAATATTTTTTTCTCTGAATGATGTTGCGTGTTTGGATACTTCTGTTTTCGTTTTGATGTTTTTCTTTTTCCATTCGAATAAAATCCGATCCACATAACGCAGACTGATTTTTTGAGATATGACAGCTTCTTTAAGAGCCATCCGGATTATTGCTGGCGTATGCCCATCTTGGTCCATCCACATGGAAATGGTTTCAATTTCCATCGGCGAAAGAAAACGGCCAAATTCCTGCTCAAACAGCTGGAAAATTTCGCCTTCCATTTCTTGCTGCGTGTTTTCTTTTTCTTGGTGCTGCTCTTTGTATACACAGTCTAAAAGCCTGTCCCATAGCGGTTGAAGCGAGATCCGTTCAGTCAACACATCTTCTACCTTTTCTTGTTCAATGGCTAAATAACCTAGTTGAATCAATTTTTGCAGCATTGTAGTGACATTTAATTGCGAAGTCATCATGCGGGCGCTTATTTCATCAGGGGTGGGAAAGTGATTTCCTTGCTGTTGAAACGCGTGTATATGCATAAGCAACATCGCTTCTTCGTCCGTGATTTTCAATTCCTTATAGAATTGAAAAAAAAGCTGGGAAATGTTCACATTTCCCTGCTCGATCCAAGTCTGCAGTCGATTCGGCTGTTGCATATCCCAACCACCTTTCTATTTGTTTGTGCATCGAGCGTAGTGCCCATTTTGTCATTATTTTTCAGCACAAAACGGCTGAGTCTTCTAGTAGCTCGAGCCGTTTATGCCAGGATCTAAAGTAATTATTATGGATAAAGACGGTTTAACAAACGCGGGAACGGAATGGATTCGCGTACATGCTCGGCTCCACTGATCCACGCGACCGTCCGTTCAAGTCCAAGACCAAAACCGGAATGCGGTACTGCTCCATACTTGCTGAGCTCCAGATACCAGGCATATGCCTGTTCATCCAAATTGTGCTCATTGATGCGCTGTTTCATCAATTCAAAATCGTGAATCCTTTCAGAACCGCCGATGATTTCTCCATACCCTTCAGGAGCGATCAAATCTGCACAAAGGACTACATCGTCGCGCTCCGGATGCGGCTGCATATAAAACGGTTTGATGCCGATCGGGTAATTAACAATAAAGACTGGCATATCATGGTTTTCAGCAATCGCCGTTTCATGCGGCGCACCAAAATCATCGCCCCATTTGATGTCGTCAAAGCCATTGTCATTCAACCATTTGATGGCATCATCGTATGAAATACGCGGGAATGGCGCTTTTATTTTTTCAAGTTTCGATATATCTCTTTCTAAACGTTCCAGTTCCAATGCACAATTTTTCAAGACTGATTGAACAATATGGGAAACGAACTGTTCTTGAACTTCCAGGCTTTCTTCGTGTTCAACAAAAGCCATTTCCGGTTCGATCATCCAGAATTCGATCAAGTGGCGGCGTGTCTTCGATTTTTCTGCACGGAATGTCGGGCCGAATGAAAATACTTTCCCTAGTGCCATCGCAGCAGCTTCCATATAAAGTTGACCAGACTGCGATAAAAACGCGTCTTCATCGAAATACTTTGTAGCAAATAGCTCGGAAGTTCCTTCGGGTGCTGAACCTGTTAAAATTGGTGGATCTACTTTGACAAATCCGTTATTGTTGAAAAACTCGTATGTTGCCCGAATGATTTCATTACGGATTTTCATGATGGCATGCTGTTTTCTTGAACGAAGCCATAAGTGGCGGTTATCCATCAAAAACTCTGTGCCGTGCTCTTTCGGCGTAATCGGGAAATCGGTCGCAACATGAAGCACTTCAATACCGGTCACCTGCAGCTCATAACCAAATGATGAACGCTCATCTTCTTTTACTTCGCCTGTCACATAAAGAGAAGTTTCTTGCGTCAGGCCTTTTGCCGTTGCAAACAGTTCTTCCCCCACCTCCGCTTTCACAACTACGCCTTGTACAAAACCTGTACCATCGCGAAGTTGAAGAAAAGCGATTTTTCCACTTGAACGCTTGTTAGCTACCCAAGCGCCTAATTTGATTGTTTGTCCATTATAGTTTGCCATTTCAGCAATTGTTATCTTTTTCATACTAGCCTCCAAAATATAATCTTCTCAGTCTTGCCATTTCGATGTTACAAATTGATTGATGCGTTCAACTGCTTCTGTCAACGCCTCAAGCGATGTTGCATATGACAAGCGGATTGTTTTGGGAGCTCCAAATCCAGATCCTGGAATGACAGCGACATTCGCTTCTGTCAACAAAGCTGTTGCGAATTCATCTACAGAGGAATAGCCGGTTTTGTGGGCTGCTTTCTCAACTTCCGGTAATAAATAGAAGGCTCCTTCCGGACGAATTACATTGAATCCGGGAATCGCTGCCACTTTTGGAAAAATGGCTTCTAAGCGGGCTTCAAATGCCTGCCGCATTTCTTCTACTGCTTCCTGTGGGCCGTCATAAGCTTCGATTGCTGCATATTGCGAAGTTGTTGTCGGATTTGATGTAGAATGGCTAGCCAAATCGGTCATCGCTTTGATGATTTCCGCATCTCCAGCTGCATAGCCAATACGCCATCCTGTCATGGAATGAGATTTCGAAACGCCATTGATGATGATTGTCCGTTTTTTAGCGTCTTCCGACAGTTCTGCAACAGAGGTATGGACCGCTTCACCGTAAATCAATTTTTCATAAATTTCATCAGAGACGATCAGAATATCCGATTCGCGGCAAACATCAGCAAGCTCAGCCAACTCTTCTTTCGTGTAAAGCATACCAGTCGGATTGCTCGGTGAATTGATAATTACAGCTTTTGTCCGATCCGTAATGGCTTTTCTCAATTGTTCTGCAGTCACTTTATATGCTTGGCTGGATGTTGCTTCTATGTATACAGGAACTCCTTGCGCCAGTTTTACTTGTTCAGGATAGCTAACCCAATAAGGAATTGGAATGATCACTTCATCGCCTTCGTTAAGCAACACTTGGAATAGCGTATATAAAACGTGTTTCGCGCCAATTCCGACCATAATTTCTTTCGGCTCGTAGGATAAGTTTTGGTCCTTCTCCAATTTGCTGATGATTGCTTTTTTTAATGCCGGCAGCCCGCCGGAAGGCGTATATTTTGTTTTTCCTTCTTTCATGGACTGATAAGCAGCGGTCAGAATATTTTCCGGTGTGTTATAATCCGGCTCGCCTGCTCCTAGACCGATGACGTCAACTCCAGCAGCTTTCAATTCGTTCGCTTTTGCTGTAATTGCCAGTGTTGTTGAAGGCGTTAAAGTTTGGACGCGTTTTGCTAAGTTGTTCAAATGTTATCAACCCTTTCACAAATTCAAGATACGTTTCCACCAAGTTCCATCTTTAGCAAGAATGTAAACATAATTCAGTTGATCTTCTTTATTGATAAAAGCGATTTCCCATACCGGCCCTTCAGTTTCCATCCCCAATTTCGTATGCAGTATATCTTTAACATCCATTTCCTTCAGCGCAATTTCACGGGCTTCTTTTGCGGTAACCTTATCTTCGAGATCAATCGCTTCTATTTCACCATCTCCTGAAGGAACAAAAGCAGCTTTTGCTTTGCCTTCTAAATCTGTTCCAATAACAGTGACCGAAGTTTGGCTGTTTGAATAGACATATGCCCGGTCAACCTCTGCAATAAGCTCTTCACTTTCCACTCGGTCTATCGCTTGTTTCTCAACTGCCGAAAAAGGCTTGTTTCCAAGAATGATGATCAAAATCATCAATGCGACAGCTAGAAAAGAAAGAAAGCCTAAAATAAATGTAACCCATTGCTTCATTTAATCACCTAAGTCTTATAAATTGTGAAAACCGCTTTTGTCTGATCTTCTTTATCAAGCGCCAAGCCAAACATCAAATTATTATGTTTTAATGTCCGGTTCAAGGCGTCCACCACTTTATATAAATCCTCTTGATACGATACGTTGACAGTAGTAAGAACTTCAATTTTGGATTCCATGTGTGCGACCTTCCTTTCACTTTTTCACCCATTGCCAATTTTCCGGTTTCCAGCGAATGCTGAAAGCAGAGCTTTCAACCGCTTTTCCTTCTTGGCAAACTTTCATTGCTTATTATACCAATCTTCAATATCCGTTACCATCTTTTCTAAGGACACTTTTGAGACTTTCACTTTCGGCAAGGAGCTTATAAATTCTTTGCCATAGGATTTTGTCTCGATCCGCCGGTCTAATACGATGAATAACCCTCTGTCATTTTTCGATCGGATCAGCCGCCCGAATCCTTGGCGAAGCCTTAATACGGCTTCTGGCAAGGCATACTGGATAAATGGATTGACGCCTTCTTTTGCGATCGCTTCTGATCTTGCTTTGAAGATCGGCTCGTCCGGGGACGTAAACGGCAAGCGTACGACGACGACTGCGCGCAAAGCGTCTCCAGGCACATCCACGCCTTCCCAGAAACTATTGGTTCCGAACAACACGGATTTCTGGAAACGCTGGAACGATTTCAACAGCCTCAGCCGGCTTCCTGAAGAAATTCCTTGGGCGAAAAGCATATAGTCCTCCAGCAGGCCGGTATCCTGGATCAGTTCGACAGTTTTGCGCAGCATATCCTGGGAAGTAAACAGCACAAAACAACGCCCTTCAGTGACTAGCACGGTTTGGACAACGGCATCAGCAACAGACTCAATGTAATCGTGCTGGGAGACTTGCTGAATGTCCGGCATATCTTCGACAATGAAAACACGGGCTCCCTGGTAAAAATCTTTTGGCGGATCAAATTTCGATATCCCCACTTGACTTGGAATGCCTAGCTGGTTGACAATGAACCGTTCGTTTGAAGGAACGCTCATAGTACCTGACAACCAAATGACCGCTTTCTTCCCGCGGGCTGGACCAATAACATTTTCTACAAGCGATGTCACTTCGAATGGCCTCTTGTAAAACGATAAGCTATTTGGCAAACTCCTTAAATCACCTTCTATCCAGCTAACTTCATCTGCCAAGGGGAAAACAAAAATCTCGCTGAATTCAACCGATTTCAGCATGAGTTCTTCTGTCCAATATCGCCAGTCGGTGATAATGATCTTATCTTGAACCGATTTTTCTGTCAGCCGTTCCGCTTTTTGCAAAATGAGCTGGGACAAGTCAATCCATTCGTTCAAATACCGAAGCATTTCGAAAAAGCGGTCTTTGTTTATGTCCAGTTCACTTAATAAGGAAGAGCATTTCTGATGGCGGCTGTTTCTGAACTTTTCAGCAAACCCCGCCGAAAGAATGGCACTCACTTCATCAAACATGGCGGCAAACTTAGTAAATAACGACTCTAACTTCAATAATTCCGGCACTGTAGCAAAACCGGTGCGTTCTGCAACCTCGTAAAGTTTTGCGAACAATTGCTGTTCATCATAGAGGCCAAGTTGGCCGAAAATATATTTCCATTGTGTATAAACAAATGTTTTTTCATGTTGGGTGATGGCTGCTTGGACAACTTGATGGGCTTCATCCCAAATAAATGCACCGACATTTTTTAAAATTGAAGGATTGGGCATCCGTTGATTCAATAAAAATGCATGATTTGTCACTATGATATGCGCTTCTTTTGCTTGCACAAGGGCATTTTCATAAAAATCAAAGCGTTTTTCTGTCGGAGTCAGCCTCCTCATATGCGAACGGCGGATTTTATCAAGGAAAAACTGGCCGCCGCTTGAAGCGTTGAGTTCATTTAGATCGCCTGTTTCTGTGGATGTCAACCATATCAGCACTTGCATGATGGTAAACGTTTCGTCATAAGACTCATCCTCACCTTGCAGCAATTCCGAAAACCGCGTTAAGTCGATATAATGGCTAAGCCCTTTTATCAACGCAATGCGAAGGGGAGATCCCATGACTTTTCCCACAATTCTCCCTTCATTTTGAACCAATTGGTCTTGGAGATGGGTAGTGTAAGTACTGATGACCACTTGCTTTTTTTCGGCAAAAGCAAATTCCGCCGCAGGCAGCAAATATGCAATGGTCTTCCCCATTCCAGTAGAAGCTTCGATAACCATTTCTCCATTATTATAGAGCGTGTTTTGAATAGCATCCATCATATCAAGTTGGCTTTGCCGGCGTTCAAAATCGGGGAACGCTTTTTCTAACCGTTCTTCCCAGGTGCCAGAGGCGGTTTCAAGTACTTCATCATCCAAAGGTTTTTTCTTGATTTTCAGCGGGATGCCGTTAAAGCGATCAAACGCATCAGGCTGTGCATTTCTTTTTTTCTGCATCAATTCAAATACCAAACGGGAAAGATCCGATTTCAACTGGAACGAACGTTTATGCAAAAGCGCCAATGTGTCATAAGGAAGCTGCTCCATATCCCTTTGGGCACGCAAAAACAGATGCGCTGTAGCAATTGCATCGTCATCCGCCCGGTGTGCACTGGTCAATGGTATGCCAAGCTCTGCTGTGATATCCTGCAATTTATAGCTGAATGCTGTCGGGTACATTAAACGCGTCAGCTCGACTGTATCCATAGCAAGCCCATGCCATTTCGGCAGTCCGCTCCGTTTCAGCTCAGCTTGTAAGAAGGTTAAATCGAAATTTGTGTTATGCGCCACAAATATGGCGTCCTGCAATTTGTAAAAAATGGTTTCGGCATACTCTTCAAAAGGAGGCGCCTGTGCTACGTCTTTATCCGAAATATTCGTCAAGTCTTGGATAAACGCCGGAATTTTTTTTCCGGGATTAATAAATTTCGTATATGTATCAACAATAACGCCTTTTTCGATCGTCACTAACGCTATTTGAATAATCCGGTCACCTTTTGCAGGGGAATGGCCCGTTGTTTCAATATCGACAACAACATATTTTTGCGTGTTCATCAAAATCCCTCTTTCTAAGGTGATT
Source organism: Planomicrobium soli (assembly GCF_003014655.1). Taxonomy (GTDB): domain Bacteria; phylum Bacillota; class Bacilli; order Bacillales_A; family Planococcaceae; genus Planococcus; species Planococcus soli_B. The sequence goes on from NZ_PYAT01000001.1 coordinate 208,032, forward strand.
CTTTCTTAAAAATTGTACCATATCCTTCTAGCATCCGTCTTTTAACGAAAAGTCCTATTCTGTTGCCTTTTCAACCATTGTTTTTTCGGTTACCCAAAGATAATCGAGAATATTAAAAAGCCTCCATAGCAGGAGGCTTTTTGTTACATAATGGTAGCTTCCGGTTCGTAGTGAATGATTTCCCGGATTGTATTGTCTTCGTTCATGATGCAGACGGTCGGTTTATGGCTCCGTGCGTTTTCATCCATGACATAACCGTAAGTCAATACGATGACAATGTCCCCTTTTTGGACAAGACGGGCTGCTGCACCATTCACGCAAATAACGCCGCTTCCTCTTTCTCCTGCGATAATATACGTTTCAAAGCGTGCCCCGTTATTGTTGTTGACAACATGGACTTTTTCATTTGGCAGCATCCCCGCTGCATCCAATAAATCTTCGTCAATGGTTATGCTCCCGACATAGTTAAGATCGGCTTGTGTTACAGTAGCACGATGAAGTTTAGCATTCAGCATCATTCGCAACATGTTCAGTTCCCCTTTAAATTTATAATGATGTTATCGATTAAACGCGCTTTTTCAAATTGAACAGCAAGTGCCAATATGGCCTCGTCCATAATGTTTTTAGTAAGCGTTGGATAGTCATGCAATTCAATGTAATCAATTTTTCCGGAGACGTTTTCATCTAAGTAAGCCGCCATTTCAGGCAGTGGATCCTTGCCTTCTAGAAGAAGTTGTTTCCCAAGCCGCAACGCTTTGTTTAAATGAGGAGCTTCCGCACGCTCTTTTTCACTTAAATAAACATTACGCGAACTTTTGGCGAGACCATCCGCTTCCCGCACCGTTTCCCCTCGACGAATCGAAAGAGGAAAGTTATAATCGGCCACTAAAGATTCGATGATCGCCAACTGCTGCGCATCTTTTTGGCCAAAATATGCCCGGTCAGCTTGGGTTAAATGGAATAGCTTCGTCACAACTTTCAAGACGCCATCAAAGTGGCCCGGACGCTTCGCTCCACAAAGCACCTCCGCCTGAGCACCGGCAGAAATTGAAATTTGCGAATCACGAGGATACATCTCCTCGACGGAGGGAGCAAAAATAATATCGGTTCCCGCAGCAGCTGCTAATCGCTCATCGCGTTCCAAATCCCGTGGATAACGGTCAAAATCTTCATTCGGCCCGAATTGTGCCGGATTGACAAAAATGCTCATGACCACTTTGTCATTTTCTTGCTTGGCTTTTTCGACTAACGACAAATGCCCTTCGTGAAGAAAACCCATTGTCGGGACCAACCCGATCGTTTGCCCGGAATTTTTCACTTCACGGACCCATTTATTCAGTTCTGTGATCGTTTGAATCGTTTGCACACATTCTCTCTCCTTTTTTGGAGCAAACCAAACCATATAAAAAGCCCTTCAGCCGCAAAAAGGACAGAAGGACAGAAAAGTCTTTGTAGGTTTCCTCCGTCCCTGTCTAAAAAGATCAAGGCAGAAATATAAAATTGGATTTTTGAATCGATAAGTACGGGTGCAGTTCGCATGCGATACCGCCCACTAAAAACACTATACCAGAACGCAAATAAAAAAACCAAGCATCAATTTTTCATCTCAATATCCGCGGAATAAATGCCGTGAAGCTTGCCATCATTTGTGCGCAATTGCAAAACCCCTTCATCGGTGATGCCTTCTGCGATGCCTTCAAGCGTTTCTTTCGCCATCCGGGCGCGGACAGGACGCCCGATAGTGGATGAATAACTTTCCCACATTATTTTCAACATCTTGAATCCTTGTTCGATATAAAGATTCGTATATTGCTCTAAATAGAAAAGAAGCGACCGGACTAATTCTTGGCGATCCACTGTTTTCCCGTCCATCATTTTCAACGATGTCGCAATATCCCTTACTTCCGGACTGAAATCTTCTAACTCCTGGTTAGCATTCATGCCGATACCGATGATCAATGCCTGGATGCCGTCCGCGTCAGACTGTAATTCAGTCAAAATGCCGGTGCATTTCCTGCCATTGAGCAATATATCGTTCGGCCATTTGATTTCCGGTTTTAGTCCGGTTACTTCCTCAATGGCGCGGACTACGGCAACAGCTGCAACCAAAGTGAATTGTGGCGCTTTTTGTGGAACCACATCCGGCCGGAGAATTACGCTCATCCATATTCCTTTTTGGGGTGCTGAATCCCATTTGCGTGCAAGCCTTCCACGGCCAGCAGTTTGTGTCTCAGTCAAAACGACTGTTCCGTCTGGTGCGCCTTCTTGTGCAAATTTATGCGCAAGAATTTGCGTGGAAGGACATGAGTCGATATACTCCATTACTTGGCCAATTTTAGCTGTTTTCAAAAGCGGCTGAATGGCGATGGGTTCTAGTGTATCAGGGATTTCCTTCAATATATAGCCGCGTTTCTTTATAGATTCAATTGTATATCCTTTTTCTTCCAACTCTTTTATGTGTTTCCACACTGCTGTCCTTGATATGCCAAATTCATCCGCCAAATACTGGCCGGAAAGAGCTTCTCCGCCCGCTTCCATTAATCGCTTTGCTAATTCATGCGTGACGGTGATATTCATGCGAAAACCATCCCTTTATCTGTTCTTTGTTGTTCTCCAAACGGGCAAAAACAATTTCCTGTTCTATATCCGCAAGCCATTTTTTTAGCCATGGCCCTTGTTTGTTCCCGCTCCAATGCATCAAATCGTTGCCGGTTACCGCAAGTTCTTTTTTCGATTGGATAGGCAAACTTTTTTTTGCTAGTTGAACATCCACATCCCTGCCCGATAAAAAGCGGGCGATAGCCAGTTCTCTAGCTGTAAAAACATAAAAAGTCCATGCATTCCATTCCTCCAGCCTTGCCGCTTCTAACGCTTTCGCCATCAAACGCTTTTCATCATTGGAAAATTTATAATCTCCAATATCCTCTATCTTTTTTTCTTGCCGGTAAAGCATGTAGCACCATCCCATTGAGTGGTCACCACAAGATTTGTAATTGGACCAATCCAATTCAAACAATGTACCTGCTGGCAAATTACTACTTAACCCGGAGTGGACTAAATAGGCCATGCTGCGGGCTGTATGCTTGTGGGCAAAAATTTTATCGAGTTCGGTTTTGATGCGCTCTACTGCCACCGAACGAATCAAATGGGCTTGTCTCCGAATGGAAGCCAGAGTTTCACTGTCAATTTCAAAATCGAGCTGGCCCGAAAACCGGACGGCCCTCAACATGCGCAGCGCATCTTCTTGAAATCGTTTGTCCGAGTTCCCGACAGCTCGAATGAGGCGTTTCTTCAAATCGTTTTTCCCGCCGAATAAATCGATAACATGCAAATCCTCGGACATCGCCATGGCATTGATCGTGAAGTCACGCCTTTTCAAATCTTCTTCCAACGATTGGACAAACTCGACAGAATCCGGTCTTCGCATATCCGTATACAGGCCGTCGGTCCTGAACGTTGTAACTTCGATTCCTTCGCCATCAAGCAGCACCAGTACCGTGCCATGGGCGATTCCGGTATCCACTGTCCGGTTAAAAAGTTCTTTCACTTTTTCAGGAGCAGCGTTTGTCGCCACATCAAAATCATCCGGCTTCTTCCCAAGCAAAAAATCCCGTACCGCCCCTCCGACCATATAGGCTTCATAGCCGGCATCCTCAAGAGTACGGATAACATTGATAGCCGTTTTCATGACGGTTCTCTCCGGTCTAGCAACGATTCATAAAGGGCTTCGTATTGCTCAAGGATAGCAGTTGAGTGAAACCGGGTTTTTACGGTATTTAACGCGCCTTGCTTTAATTGCTGATGAAGTTCATCGTTTGTTAAAACCTTCAGTGCATAACTGGCGGCCTGTTCAACGTCACCCAAATCGATCAGATAGCCATTAGTTCCCGGAGAGATGATTTCAGGCATACCACCGATCCGTGCTCCGATGCCCGGAACGCCACAAGCCATCGCTTCGAGTAAAACAAGCCCGAACGCTTCTTTCTCAGAAAGCAGCAGTTTCAGGTCACATATATTGTAAAGCTCGGATAAATTATCACGTTTTCCAAGAAACAGCACGTGTTCTTCTATGCCAAGTTCCCGGACCTGTTGAACGACCCGCCCCATTTCAGGACCGTCCCCGATCAACAGCAATTTTGCGGCTACTTGTTGTTGCACGCGGTAAAAAGTGTCTACCACGTCGCCAACCCGTTTAACTTTACGGAAATTGGAAACATGAACGAGAACTTTTTCCTGATCACCGATGCCGAATTCGTTTTTCAGCTTTCCAACGTCTTTTAAGCGGTATTCACGCTCATCCACAAAATTATAGACTGTCTGGATGTCTTTGTCCGGTTGAATCATATCGTACGTTTGCTCTTTTAAAGAATCAGATACAGCTGTAACAATATCAGATTTTTCGATGCCATAACGGATAGCTTCTTTTAATGAAGAGTCCGTTCCAAGCACTGTGATATCAGTGCCATGGAGGGTCGTGACAATGCCTATGTCGGCTCCCGCCATATCACGGCCAAGAATTGCACATACTGCATGAGGAATGGCGTAATGGACGTGCATCAGGTCGAGTTTTTCGTTCTGGATGACTTCAGCTATTTTTGTGGCAAGCGCAATATCATAAGGAGCATATTGAAACACAGAATAACTGTTGACATCCACTTGATGGCTATAGACATTCGGGTAATTCCGATTCAATCGAAACGGAGTGCTTGATGTGATAAAATGCACTTCGTGCCCTTTTTCAGCAAGCATTTTTCCAAGTTCTGTTGCAATGACCCCGGACCCTCCAACTGTCGGATAACACGTAATGCCGATCTTCATTTTTCGCAAAGCTGCTCCTCCTATTCTCTCCGCCCGCGAATCAATCGCCAGTCCACAAATCCTTCTGATAAGCCTTTTAACAGTACTTCAGCTGTTCCCATATTCGTTGCAAGCGGAACTCCATATACGTCGCATAATCGGATTAATGCCGTCACATCCGGTTCATGCGGCTGAGCGGTCAATGGATCCCGGAAAAAGATGACCATATCCATCTCGTCTTGAGCTATCATCGCACCAATCTGCTGATCGCCACCAAGAGGCCCGGACCGAAAGCGGGTAACATTCAGACCGGTTTCGTCCATGATTCGTTGTCCTGTCGTTCCTGTCGCATAAAGTGAATGTTGGACTAAAATCGGCTGATAAGCAGTGACGAATTGAACCAAATCATCTTTTTTGCGGTCATGAGCAATTAACGCGATTTTCATTCCATCTTCCTCCTTCTAGTCGATAATATGCTCAAGTCCATAGACGAGCTCTTTCAAGTTCATGACGGTTTTTACAGACAGCACAATGCCAGACATGAACGAACCTCGATTGAACGAATCATGGCGAATTGTCAATAGCTGCCCTTCTCCTCCAAGAAGAACTTGCTGGTGAGCCACAAGCCCAGGAAGCCGGACGCTATGTATGCGCATGCCCTCATAATCTGCGCCTCTTGCTCCAGGAAACGTTTCTTTTTCTTTTGGATGGCCTTGAACATGGGCTGGACGCACTGCTGCTATCAAGTTGGCGGTCTTCAATGCTGTGCCTGACGGGGCATCCAGTTTCTGATCGTGATGCATTTCAATAATTTCAATATCAGGCAAGTATTTGGCTGCCTGCTCCGCAAACTTCATCATCAATACAGCGCCGACAGCAAAATTCGGGGCAATAATACAGCCAAGTCCCGATTCTTTCGAGATGGCTGTCAGTTCTTCCAATTCTTCATCGGTAAAGCCGGTTGTCCCGACGACCGGACGGATGTTAAGCGCCAACGCTTCTTTTGTATGTTTGTAAACCGATTCCGGTGACGTTAAATCAACTAGTACGTCCGGGCTTGTTTTTTTGTGCAGTTCTGTTAAATCGGTAAAAATAGGTGCTCCATAGGACGGCGGGAAAAGGTTGGTATCCTCGAGTGTCTTTCCTATATCCTTATAGTCCAACACCGCAACCAATTCCATTTCCGTATTTTTCATAATTGTATGTACTGCCTCCTGGCCCATTCTGCCTCGGGCTCCAGCTATTGCTACACGTATTGTCATTCGGCTTCTTCCTTTCTTGTCCAGCGGTCTTTATCTCGAGTATTGAATTTATGCATAACCCGGTCATGCGCTTTTTCCAAATCAATATTCATTGAATTTGCCATACAAATCAATACGAAAAGCATATCTCCCATTTCGTCTTCGATGCTTTTCTCTTCTTCAGTCGCTTTCTTTTTCTTGGGCCCGTGTACATGAATCACTTCACGCGCCAGTTCTCCAAGTTCTTCCGTAAGCCGAGCAAGCATTTCCAAAGGCTCAAAATAACCTTCTTTGAATTGTCCGATATATTGGTCCACTTCTTGTTGAAGTTCGTTCATCGTTTTATGTCCAGCCATATCATCACACTCCTCTTTTCATCGTAAAGAAAATGGGGGATGTTGTCAAAATCATTCTCATAGCTGATAATACAAGAGTTGGATTAATGATGGGAGTTGATCTTTTGCTAAAAGAGCTACAAATTAAAAACATTTTCTTTATCTTGGTCGGCGCCGCAATCTACAGTTTCGGTTTTGTTCACTTTAATATCCAAAATGAACTGGGTGAAGGCGGGTTTGCAGGCATTACGCTGATTTTGTATTTCTTGTTCCAATGGGATCCTGCATTGATGAACTTATTGCTAAACATTCCCCTATTCTTTATCGGCTGGAAGCTGCTTGGAAAAAAAGTCTTTCTTTATACCATTATCGGCACAATTGCAGTATCTGTATTTTTAAAGCTATTCCTTGTTTACGAAGTCCAAATCAATCTTCACGAAGATTTGTTTTTGGCGACATTGTTTGCAGGTGTCTTTGTCGGGATTGGACTTGGCATTATTTTCCGGTATGGCGGGACAACCGGCGGTGTGGATATTATCGCGCGCCTTGTACAAAAATACAGCGGCTGGAGCATGGGCAAGACAATGTTCTTGTTCGATGCGGTTGTCATTCTTCTTTCTCGGGCAACATTTTTGGATAACCGTACAATGATGTACACGTTAGTTGCTGTTTTCGTCGGAGCGCGCGTTATCGACTTTGTCCAGGAAGGCGCTTATTCCGGTCGTGGCGCTTTGATCATCTCCAACTATCAGGAGGAGATTGCGAGACGGGTTGCTGTTGAAATGGATCGGGGCATAACGATTCTTCGCGGCTATGGACACTTTACAAAAGAAGAGCGTGAAGTGCTGTATTGCGTAGTCGCAAAAAACGAGATTGTCCGGCTCAAAAATATTATCAATAGCGTCGATCCCCATGCTTTTGTTTCACTAATTGAAGTTCATGATGTCATGGGCGAGGGATTTACGCTCGATGATAAAAAACAGCCGATTGGATAAAAGCATCAGTTGCTTGCAATCAACCTCATAGAAAAACCGTTCCGAAAAATTCGGAACGGTTTTTTTATGAACGATTCATGTTTGAGTAGATTAACAGGAGACGAGCAAGTTCAAGTACTGCTACAGCTGTCGCCGCCACATAAGTCATGGCTGCAGCGCTCAATACTTTTTTCGCGTGTCTTTCTTCTTCATTGCGGATAATATTGTGCGAAAGCAATTGGTCCATTGCACGGCTTGATGCGTTAAACTCTACAGGCAAAGTGACGAGTTGGAATAGCACACCAGCTGCTAAAAGCACAATACCAAGCAACAAAGCGCCGCTCCATTGAGAAAAAAGCCCGATCATAATGAAGATCCATGATGCATTTGATGATACATTCACCAAAGGAACTAGGCGATGGCGCAAGCGAAGAAACGAATACGCTTCCGCATCCTGAATCGCATGGCCTACTTCGTGCGCAGCAACGGCAGTGCCCGCAACAGAAGCTTCGTGATAGTTATGAGAACTTAAAGCAACAATTTTCGTTAACGGATTGTAATGGTCACTCAACATTCCACGGCTTTCAACAACTTTTACATCGTGCAGGCCGTTTTGGTCCAATATAATTCGGGCAACTTGTGCGCCCGTATGGCCAGAAGTCGAGCGGACTTTCGAATACTTGCTATAAGTTCTTTTCAGTTTGAACTGAGCCCATAACGGCAACGCAAGCAACACAATAAAGTAAACAAGAAATCCCATAATGTATTTCTACACCTCTTTCTTACTATTTCATACTCTTATTTTACTAAGAAATGTCAGTATTGGTCAATTGATATGCTCTTGCTTTGTTTAAGTTAGCTACATAGCAGGCAAACGCTATACAAGCTATCGACAGCCAAAAAGTAAAATAGCCGATCTGAGCACTATAATCATTTAAGCTGCTGTAAATTGGCATTTGCCCAAACACATAGTCGATTACATCATTGTGCAGCGTCCAAATTGCCGTAAGGGCAACTGACCACCAGCCAAAGCGATAATGGTCTATGTAAAGAACCGCTTGGAGCGCCATAGCAAAATGTGAACCGATAAGCATCCAGCCCATCCAGCCGATTTCTCCTGCCTGCCAAAGAGTAAGAAAATTCATGACGACAGCCCATAAGCCGTACTTGATCAGTGTGATAAATGCCAGCGCCTCAAACAACGGACTGCGCTTTCCGAAAAGCCATAGCCCTAAAATGATAGTGAAAAATAAACTGGCTGTCGGGCTATCCGGTACAAAGATTAGAAACTTCGGTTCTGTAATTTTTAATTGCCAGCCATACCATATGTATCCATAAATCGTTCCAAGCAGATTGACGATAAATAATAGAAGCAAAAATGGCCGGTACATCAGCCATACAGAAAGTTTTTGCATAGAGGATACCATCGCTTCTCCCCCTTTCCGAGTAGTAAAAAAGAGCCGGTTTCCCGGCTCTTTTCACATTAATTATTCAGATAAACCATCGATGAATTCAGCCATGACTTTTAAGTCTTCGTCTGAACCATCCCATGATGGCGGCATTTTTTGCTGGCCGTCTTCTTCAATACCATTTACAGCAATTTGAGCGATTTCTTCAGCTGTATATTCTGTATTGGTAAGAGCCGGTCCAACCGCGCCTTCTAAGTTGTCGCCGTGGCAGCTGATACATGCTGAACCTGCATAAATTTCATACCCAGGATCGCTCGTATCAATCTGTACTTCCTCAACGATTTGCCCTTGAGCTTCAGCAGCTTCCCAGTCGTGGTTTACTACTGATTCCCAAGTCAAGAAGATAATTGCAGCTACTGACAAAAGACCGAACGCCAATGGCAATTTGCGTTTTGACAAGCGACGTTCTGGACCTGGATCCAAGAATGGCGCTAGCATTAGAGCACCGAACGCAAGTCCTGGCATAATGATTGCACCGACAATGTTGAATGGACCAGATGCAAATTCATATTTTAGCAATTGATATAAGAATAAGAAATACCAGTCTGGCAATGGAATATAACCTGTATCCGTTGGATCTGCTTGGCCTTCAAGAGGCGTAGGATGCGCAACAGTCAACAGCAAGTATCCGATCAAGAAGACAGCACCAATCATCCACTCTTTCAAAAGGAAGTTGGGCCAGAAAGCTTCTGTTTTACCAGGATATTCGGAATAATCTTTAGGGATATTTGGTTTACGATGCTGCAAACCAGGCACACGAGAATCCCCTACGAACTTCATCCCTTTTCCGCGATGCATAGTGTCCCCTCCTTTATAAATCCTTACGACCGCTGAATCTTATAGCGGTCCTGAAATACCTTGTCTTCTGATTATGACAAAATGCGCGCCCATCAACCCAAGTAATGCGGCAGGCAAGAAGAATACATGAATCGCGAAGAACCGTGTTAAAGTTTGTGCACCGAGAATTGTTGAATCCCCGGCAAGAAGGACTTTGATCATGCCACCGATTACTGGAACCGATGCGGCAATTTCAATACCTACTTTTGTTGCAAATAAAGCTTTCATATCCCACGGAAGCAAGTAGCCAGTGAAGCTCAGACCTAAGATTACGCCGAACAGCAATACGCCGACGATCCAGTTCAATTCACGTGGTTTTTTGTAAGCTCCTGTAAAGAATACACGTAGCGTATGAAGGAAGATCATAACAACTACTAGAGAAGATCCCCAGTGGTGCATCCCGCGCACGATTTCTCCAAAAGCAACTTCATTTTGAAGATAATAAACCGACTGCCAAGCATTTTCAATATCCGGTACATAATACATTGTTAAGAACATACCTGATAAGATCTGAATTACTGTAATGAAGAATGTTAGTCCTCCGAAGCAGTAAACGAATGCTGAGAAGTGGTGTGCGGGGTTTACGTGTTCCGGTACTTCATGGTCAGCAATATCACGCCAGATCGGCGTGATGTCCAAGCGCTCATCAACCCAATCATATAACTTGTTTAGCACTGGTGTCGTACCCCCTTAAACTATTAAATTAAACTGTTTGCTTTTACTGCACCGATCGCAAGAAAGCCGTTTCGATCTTCAACTGCGAATTCATCGAGCGGTCCAAGCGGTGGTGTTCCTGCAATGTTTTGGCCATTTTTTTCATAGCGCCCAGCGTGGCACGGACAGAAAAATTGGGTAGGGTGTTCCGGGTCAGCTGCCCAGTTCACTGTACATCCCAAATGCTTACAGACTGGTGAAAGTGCGACAATTTTATCGCCTTCTTTGTATACCCATGCAGAGCTCGTCACTTCTGAAGTGTACCATGCATCAACTTGCTCATATGCAAAGTCAACACGCACTGGTTCTTCTGATAGATCAGCTACCGCTTGGTCAGTCAATATGAAATCCCCAGCCGTATTCTCTTGAAGAATCGGGTCTACCGCAAAACGAATCATCGGCATTAGCATTCCTGCTGCCATGAAACCACCAACACCGGTTAAAGTATAACCTAGAAATTGACGTCTTGATACACGATTGTTACTCATCCTTTTCCCCCCTCTAACATTCAAGGTCAGTCCAATGGACATACTCATTCAAATATAATTACTAGGACAACCTAATGATATATCAATAGAAAGTGCAGGTCAATATTGCATTCCATCTATTGCATATCTAATAGAGCAGTTTGTGAACATTTCATGAAGGCTTTGTCCACTCTTTTGTAAAGAGCGGAAGCACCTGGCGCAACTGGTCTTCCATCACGGAATTCCGGAATTTCTGATCCATATGTTCGATTGGAATTGCCGGCAGCCATATGATATTTTCCAGGCTGTCAATTGTTCTCCAAGCAACATCTGTCGTCAAATAAAACACATGTTTGAACCCAGCCTCTTCGAGCTCTTGTCTCAGTTCATCCGCAATCCTTTCACGATCTGCTTTTTTTGCATAAGAAATAGGCGGAAGCAAAAGTATCCGCCCTTTAAATTGTTTTTCTAGTAAAGCGGTTAAGGACTGCAAGTACTCGGACGCCCCAGCACTTCTCTTTACACCTTCGTTGCTTAGATCAACTTCGAGCAATGGCACGATAGCCGTATCAACGTAGTCTTTCTGTTGAATGAATTGGTCCATATCTTTGCCGATAAAATACATAAGTTTTCTTCACTCTCCATTTTTTCTCATGTTCTTCACTGATTGCAGCAGCTCAGACAATTCGAAGAACTTTTCCTTGTTACTCGAATCGAGTGCTTCATCAATCTGCTTCAATATCGCTTCCTCTTGGAAAGCGGACATACTTTCTTCCAGCACCTTTTCCGCCACTAAACGGTCTTGGTCATTATAGGAGGCGTTTTTCGGCATGTATGGATTTTCCTCCAAAACAGACAAGTAAAGCGGAGACGGCGGACGGTTCGGAAAATTCAATTGTACATATAATTCCTGTTCAGGGTTGAGGCGGAGATCATGGAAAGACTTTTCCGCGTCAGCCGTCATCAGGTTGCCTTTATAGAAGCGAAACGGAATTTCCTTCGACTCGGTCGAGGACATGACCATTGCGCGAGGGCAGTAATGCGCTTCTTCCACAAAATGAGTTTTTTCAAGCAAGTTTTCATTGCTGAGCATGTAATTGAGGATCCAGATGCATTCCCGTCTTTTCATCTTGTGAGACTGCAAGAACCAACGGACAAACTGCTTTTTCTCTCCCACTGAAACTGATGCGGTCATGTTTATTCCCCCTTTCATTCCACAGACTGTTGCCAATCAAACCACTCAGGATTGTTCGGCTGCAGACTCTGTAGCTCTTTAATAATTTCGATGGCGCGTTCCCGTTTTCCTTCTTCCAATAAAAAGCGAGCATATTTTTCAAGAAAATCCGGGTCTTCCGAAAATGACGGATACGCTTTATCAAAATAAGCAGCGGCCTGGACAAACTGCTCTGTGCGTGCATAAGATTCCGCAATCATTGGGTAAAGGCCCGCCCAGTCGTCTTCACGGGCGACTACCGCTTCCGTCAACTCAAGCACATCCTCATCCATTTCCTCAGCATGGAAATAAGACACCAACGTAAATATGGCTTCCATGTATTCCGGATCCAGCGCTATTGCTTGGCGCAGGTAATCGATGCCTGCCTCTTTATCGCCCAGCTTGAGCGCTAGTTTGCCTGCAAACAAATACAGTTCTTTCTCAAACTCGTTTCGGGCGATGCCTTCTTGAATGGCTTTGTAGGCACCTTTGTAGTCTTCTGCCATATTCAAGCTTTGTGCCCGCAGGAAATAGGCCGAGAAATAATCCGGATCAATTTCAATCAGCTCTTCAAGCCAGCGGACGGCCATGTCATATTGGCGGGTCTGGAATGCCGCAAAAGCTGCTCCGAACATGACGTCCGGCTGTTTCAAATCATCCAGCGCCTCATTGTAATACGGCAGTGCTTCTTCATAGGCTGCACCGGCACTATATACTTCAGCGAGCCGTTCCGATAGATTGACTCCTTCTATTTGGACACGCTGTTCCTTCAAATCCTGATAAATCTTCGCCGATTCCAAATAACGTCCTGAATCCAATAGCAGCTCCGCTTTTGCCTGCATCAATAACGGTTCATCCGGCAACAGCTCGATCGCTTCGTTCAAGCGGCTTTCCGCCGCCTCAAGCAAACCTTGCAGTTGGAACAAATCGGCCAATGTCACAAGTGCCTGCGGATATAATTCATCTTCTTTCGATATTTCCATCAAGGCATTAAGCGCCTCGTCTTCGCGGTCAGCTTCAATCAGCATATTGGCTTTATCAATTGCCAGCTGAGCTTCTTCCGGAAAAATATACTGGAGGTGCTCTAATACTTTGATCGCTTCTTCAACAAATCCGATCTCCGCAAACCATTCAGACAAACCATACTGCTCGTCCGGATCGCCGCTCAGTAAATACTGATCCAGCAACAGATTGACCGATTCCATATTCCCTTGTTCAACCGCTTTTTGAATATCTTTTAAGTTTGCCATGCTATCACCTATTCTTTTTCATTTTCCTCTTATAATCCTACACGAAAGCTTTGGCTAAGCATAATAAAAACTCCCCCGCAGGAGAGTTAGTTTAGCAAAGAATTTAGTTGTTCAATAAAGTCAGGATATGAAACGGAAATGCATGCAGGGTTGTCGATAACAACTTCTTCTGAAGCGACAAGCGCAGCTACCGCTTCCATCATGCCAAGCCGGTGATCGCCGTACGTTTTTACGCTTTCACCTTTCAAAGGTGTCGGGCCGTTTATGATCATGCCATCATCAGTAGCTTGAATATCAGCGCCTAGCTTCGTCAGTTCCACTACAACTGCGGCTATCCGGTCTGTTTCTTTAACCCGGAGCTCTTCCGCGTCCTTGATTACCGTCGTGCCAGTTGCTTGTGTGGCAATTAGGGCAATCAGCGGTATTTCATCTATCAGCCGAGGAATCAGATCGCCGCCTATTTCAATCCCCGTTAATGCTGAAGAGCGGATTGTCAAATCGGCTGCTTGTTCTCCTGATGTTTGCCGCTCCTCAATGTCAAAATCAGCACCCATTTGGCTGATAACATCCAAAATTCCGGTGCGGGTCGGGTTGGTACCGACATTTGTTAACTTTACTTCACTATTAGAAGTGATCAGTGCGGCTCCGATCATAAAAGCCGCCGATGAGATGTCTCCAGGCACATTAACATGATTGGCTGTCAGTGTTTGGCCGCCATCAATTTCAATCGTACCGTTATTTCTTGAAATCTTGGCGCCGAAGTGTTCGAGCATGATTTCTGTGTGGTCACGTGATGCGACCGGTTCAGTAACCCTTGTTTTCCCTTCAGCTTTCAATCCGGCAAGCAAGATTGCGGATTTCACTTGGGCACTGGCAACCGGCAACGTGTAATCGATTCCCGTCAGTTTGGTTCCTTGTACAGCAAGCGGCGTATACTGGCCGTCGCGGCGCCCTCGAATATCCGCTCCCATTTGGCGCAGAGGGTCAATGATTCGCTTCATTGGCCGCTTGGCGATCGATTCGTCGCCTGCCATGACGGAGTGGAAAGAAGTTCCGGCAAGGATACCAAGCATCAAGCGCGTTGTGGTGCCTGAATTCCCGGTATCCAACACTTCAGAAGGCTCTTCCCAAGATCTTTCCCCACCGCTCTTGATTGTAACTTTGTCGCCGTCCAGATTGATTTCAACACCAAGCTTTCGGAAGCAGCTGATCGTACTCAAGCAATCGTCTCCTAGAAGAAAGCCCTCAACTGTAGTTGTGCCAGCCGCCATAGCACCGAACATGATAGAACGATGCGAAATGGATTTGTCACCTGGAACTTGAATGGCCCCTTTTAAAGAAGGGCTCGCATAAGATAAATTTAACGCCATTAGACAAACGCCCTTTCATGAAATATATGAATCGTAGGAAGTTCTTCGATCGAAGCAATCTTTGGCACGTTCCCGATCCTCAGCCCTTTGAAAACTAATGACCAGAATGCCGAAAACGTCTTCGCGAGTTTCCAATATGCGGATATTAACGATGCTGATTTTTTCCTCGGCCAAATAACCGGTCAGTTCTGAAATGATTCCCGGCACGTCAGGAATATCAATATGCAAATCATAAACAGAAAAGAGCGCCCCGCTTACTGCAATCGGCAGCTCATCGCGCACTTCTTTTGCCTGCTTGAAATATTGTTGAATAGAATGGGGTTCATTCGCCTCTAGCAGAAGTTTCAGCCGGTTCATCTCATTCATCCAGTTGTCCAGCTGACGGATGATCATGTTGTTGTTCTGCGTGGTAATATCGCGCCACATTTCCGGATTGGAAGAGGCGATGCGGGTTGTGTCCCGGAATCCGCCTGCCGCAAGTTGGCGGACAAACGGATTCTCTTTTTCCTCTTTGTCCAATTGGTGGACAAGCGAAGCAGCAATTAGGTGTGGGAAATGACTGACGATTGCGGTCAAGTAATCGTGTTTCTCGGCAGCCAACACTTCTATTTTCGCCTTAGTGACAGACAGCAGCTCTTTTAATTTCATTACGTCCTCTTCATCCGCTTTTCTAGACGGAGTCAAAATATAAAATGCATTTTCAAACAACAAATCTTTTGCCGCTTCTACTCCGCTTTTATGGGAACCAGCCATAGGATGGCCCCCAATAAAAGGAGTTTCCAGCTGGTCGGCCGCTTCCATAATGCGCAATTTCGTGCTGCCGGTATCCGTCAATATGACGCTTTCTTTCAAATCCCAGAAACGGCTTTGCTCCATCAGTTTAAGCGTGGCGCCAACCGGTGTTGCAAAAATAATTATATCCGCATCTCTCGCCGCACTTTCCAATGTCGGAGGAGCGCTTTGTATGATCCCCATTTTATACGCCTTGCGCTGAGTCATAGGGTCGGTATCATAACCCGCTATATGAACATCTTTGTGCCGCTGCAGCGATTTTGCAAGCGAACCGCCGATCAATCCGAGACCGATAATAAGTACATGTGATTTCATGCGTGGCTCACCTGATTATTCTTCACCAAGTCCGGACGCAGCTTAACCGCTTCATTCATGAAAATGTGCTGAATGTCTTTTTGGCTTTGTTCTGTATTAACATGCATCATAACCCGGATACAAAGAGGCAAACTGCCTGGCACGTTCATTTCATGCGTACACATTACAGGCACATATGTCCAATTCTCTAATGTCCGAACTGCTTTTGCCGGAAAAGCAGAAGAAACATCAGGGGTTGTCGATATAATGACCGACGCAACTTCTTCGGGGTCGATATTGTTCGCTTTTATCATTTCCAGAACCAGTTTTTTCGTTTCCTGCAAAATTTCATCCGGGTGATCTTTTGTTACTGTAATTGCACCTCTAACTCCTCGGATCATTCAAACTCCTCCTAACATTGAACAAAGTTCTAAATATGCCGCTTCTGCTCTCTTTTCTTCAATCGTCTCAAGAAATGGAGTTCCGGTCTTTTCCAAAAGCACAAAACTAAGAGCCCCTTCAGATGACTTCTTGTCTTTTTTCATAAAAGGCAAGATTTCCTCAAACGACACTTCTTGCAGCTTTTCCAGCGGATAACTGTTTTTTCTGCACCAGACGAGAAACTCGTTTAATCGGGCATGGTTTGACAAATGCAAGGCATAGGCCATTCCCAGCGCAACCGCTTCACCGTGGGTAATTCTTCCATAGCCAAAGTGCCCTTCTAATGCATGGGCAAGCGTATGGCCGAAATTCAGGTATTTTCTTACGCCACTTTCAAACTCGTCTTCTTCGACGATGGCCGCTTTAACAGCAATCCCTTTTTCAAGGTGAGCCATTATTTCGCCATCTGCCATCGTACCAAGCTCATCTATTTCCAATAGTTCCAAGAGCCAGCTCTCATTCGAAATAAATGCATGCTTTACCACTTCAGCCATTCCGGAACGAACTTCGTCAGCCGGCAGCGTCCGCAAAAGCTGAATATCATAAAGAACGGCTTCAGGCTGGTAAAATGTTCCAATCATATTCTTGCCAAGTTTATGATTGATGGCAGTCTTGCCGCCGACTGCACTATCATGTGCAAGAATAGTGGTCGGAAGTTGAATATAAGGAATGCCGCGCATAAAGGTCGAAGCGACAAATCCGGCCACGTCTCCGGTGGCTCCACCGCCAAATGCCAACAATAACGATTTTCGGGAACAGCCTTCAGAAAGCAAAAAAGTATGGCAGTCCATGAATGTCTCCACCGATTTTGCCTGTTCTCCGGCTGGAATCGTCAGCACACGAACATCGAACTCCCGCAAGTAACCAAGCAAGTATTCTAAATGCAATTTGGCTACTTGAGCGTCTGCCACTACCACAATGCGGTCAGCGGAACTTAATAATCCGTGATAGTCTTTCGTGAATAAGCTGAAAACCTGATGTCCGATATGTACGTTATAAGGATGGTCGGCTTCAACGCGGAGTTGCTTCATCATTAAAACTCCTTTGTATACTGTGAGTAGTTCTTGATATTTTCTCTCAGGCGCGGCAATTGATCTGCATCGAATTGTTCCATCAATGCGTTCGCAATCTCCCATGCCACTACATGTTCGGCGACGATGGACGCTGCTGGCACTGCGCAGCTGTCAGACCGTTCGATACTTGCCTGGAATGCTTCTTTCGTTTCTATATCCACGCTTTGCAGCGGCTTATAAAGCGTAGGAATCGGCTTCATAACGCCCCGGACGACTATAGGCATGCCAGTTGTCATACCACCTTCAAAACCGCCCAGATGGTTGGTTTTACGGGTATATCCATTATCCCCATCCCATAAAATTTCGTCATGGACTTCACTCCCCGGTCTTCTCGCCATTTCAAAACCGATGCCGAATTCCACGCCTTTGAATGCGTTGATGCTCATAATGGCAGCTGCAATTTTTGCATCAAGCTTGCGGTCGTAATGAACATAGCTGCCGATACCAGCAGGCATGCCTTCCACGATTACTTCGACCGTTCCGCCAATAGAATCGCCATTCTTTTTCGTTTCATCTATTAAATCTGTCATTCTTTTAGTTGCAGTAGGATCTGCACAATAAACCGCGTCATTCTCCACTATTTCCCGGATTTCGTCAGCTGATTTTCCAAGATAGCTTTCCGGATTGACTTTAATGCCGCCAATTTCCGTAACATGCGAAACAATCTTTATGCCAAGTTCAGCGAGCAACTGCTTTGCGACTGCGCCGACCGCTACGCGAACTGTCGTTTCGCGTGCCGAAGAGCGCTCTAATACGTTGCGCAAATCCCGGTGACCGTACTTGATGCCGCCGTTCAAATCAGCATGTCCAGGTCGCGGTCGGGAAATTTGACGTTTTACTTCGTCTGTTTCTTCAATCGGTTCGATTCCCATAATATTGGTCCAGTGTTTCCAGTCATCGTTCTTCACAACCAACGCTACTGGTGAACCAAGCGTTTTGCCATGCCTTACTCCCGAAACGATTTCCACTGTATCTTTTTCAATCTGCATTCTTCTGCCTCGGCCGTGGCCGCCTTGGCGCCTCTTCAACTCTTTGTTGACCATTTCTACTGTCAACGGCATTAATGCCGGCAACCCCTCGATGATAGCTGTCAATTGCGGTCCATGGGACTCACCTGCTGTTAAATAACGCATTTCCACTTTCTCCCTTCAACGTGCTAAAGTATTTATAGACCACTATAACATATCCTATTTGACCAATTCTATACGAAATAAACAGATAAAACAAAACTGTGCATACAATTTAACCGCTTGTTTCCGGATTATGGTATTTCCCCAAAATAAAAAGGCTGCCGAGAGTTTCTCGACAGCCTTTTATGTGTTGAATTAGTTTACCCAGTTGTTGATTGTTTTTTCGTATGATACTAATTCTTCTTCTTTGAAGAACAAGCCGATTTCACGCTCAGCGCTCTCAGCTGAATCCGAACCGTGGATCATGTTTTTGCCGACAGTAACTGCGAAGTCGCCGCGGATTGTTCCTGGAGCTGCATCTTTCGGGTTAGTAGCGCCCATCATTTGACGTGCAGTCAAAATAACGTTTTCACCTTCCCAAACCATTGCAAATACAGGACCTGAAGTGATGAAGCTTACCAATTCACCGAAGAAAGGACGCTCTTTGTGCTCGCCGTAATGCTCTTCAGCCAATTCAGTAGGAATTTGCATCAATTTAGCTCCCACCAAGTGATAGCCTTTTTTCTCGAAACGCGCAACAATTTCACCGATTACGTTGCGTTGTACGCCGTCTGGTTTAACCATTAAAAAAGTTTTTTCCATTATAAACACTCCTCTAGTAAGAACTCGGGCAATTTGCCCACCCTAAAAAATACTAACATTGTGACACTATTTGTCAACTGTCGGGTTAAAACTTTCTTTTTCCTATAAAAAATGCAATGTTACGCATTGTTTTATTGGCCGTGCTTTTTGGCAAGTAAGACAACTCTTTCAAGGCCTTGTTCAAGTAACGTTCGCTGATCGCCTTCGATTCCTTGATGGCCGGACTGTTACGGATCCGCTTTACAATATAGAGCCTTTCTTCATCTGTCAGTTCTTTGTACAGGCTTTCTTTCAAGAGCTGGTATATATCCTTATCCTTACGGGCAAACAATATAGGCAAAGTGATATTACCTTGAATAAAATCACTTCCTGCAGGTTTCCCTAATTCCTCATCAGTCGACGTAAAATCCAAAATATCATCGATTATCTGAAAAGACATGCCAATAAAATAGCCGAAGCGCCGCAAATGAGCTGCTGTTTTCTCATCAGTGCCAGAAACCAATGCGCCCAGTTCACAGCTGGAAGAAATCAGCAAAGCGGTTTTGCGCTTTATGCGCCGCAAATAGTCTCTCATATTCTGGTCAAGCTTGTATTTGTCTTCGATTTGGATAATTTCACCACGGCATACTTCAATCATGGTTCTTGAAAGAATATCATGGACATTCGGCACGTCGACTTTTGTTATATATTCCAAAGCGCGCGCAAGGATGAAATCCCCTGTATACATCGCCACACTATTGTTCCACTGCGCCTTAACAGTCGGCTGCCCTCTTCGCATTTCGGAGTCATCAATAACATCGTCATGGACCAAAGAAGCCATATGGATCAACTCGAGAGGAACGGCCACTTGTTTCATGACCTCGATGTTATAATTCCCAAACTTTCCGGCAAGCAAAACAAAAACAGGTCGGATTCTTTTCCCTCCGGCCTGCAACAAATGAAGAGAAGCGTCATTCAATAGGTGAGAATTGGAATCCACTGCCTGTTCTAGTTCTTTTTCAATCATTTCTAACTCCGGTTTAAGGTCGGAATAGAGCAATTTCAACTTCATCTTTTCCACTTAAAAACCTTCTCCCGCTATTTTACTTTTTTTATACCTAAGTGAAGCGCTGCGGCTCCTCCTGTATAAGGTTTGTATTTTACTTGCACAAAACCGACTTGCGTAAACAGTTTAGCCAATTGTTTCATTCCTGGAAAACCTTTCGCCGATTCTTGCAGCCATGAATATTCTTTATAGCTTTTGGCGAATAATTTGCCGAAAACCGGCATGATGAAACGGAAGTACAGTCGGAAAAACGGCTTAAATAGCAAGCTTTCAGGCTGTGAGGTCTCTAGACAAGCGATCATTCCGCCAGGTTTTAGAACGCGATGCATTTCTGATAGCACCTGACGGTAATCAGGTACGTTACGCAAGCCAAAACCAATCGTTGCAAAGTCAAAAGAGTTGTCTGGAAAAGGCAAACTCATTGCGTTGCCTTGGATCAATTGCACTTGTGGCAAATCTTTTGTTTTTTCAATTCCCACATTCAGCATATTCTGGCTGAAATCCAGACCAACGACTTTTCCAGACTCACCTGTGGCTTTTGCCAACGCTATTGTCCAATCAGCGGTTCCGCAGCATATGTCGATTGCAGATGCTCCGGGAGGAACTTGCATTTTTTGCATTGTATCGCGGCGCCATTTATTGTGTTGCTGAAAACTAATGACAGAATTCATCTGGTCATAGTTATCAGATATTTTTTCGAAAACTTCATGCACTCGTTGTTCTTTCGTTTTTTGCATTTTAGTCATCCTTCTCGAGTTAGCTGCTCAGCTCTGTGCTGGTGCGGGGTTATTTGATGGAGCATAAAATGTTTCAGTTCATAGTCAAAGGCATAGCCATTCACACAATTTTCAATCTGGCTGTGCAAACTATCCAATTTTTCAAGCAGCCAGTTTTCTGTATGTAAGTCTTGCTGCAATGATTTTTTCAATAATCTTAGTACATGTGTCTGGCCGTCCCGTTGCAGACATTCCAGCTCTTCTGCATAGCGGATATAATTGAGTGTCAGCTTAGCTAGTGGCGTGTATTCGTCATATCCGTAATAATCATAGAAGGCGGTCAAAAGCTCGGTTTCTATCACTTCAACCGTTTCATCTATATCCGCAACTGAATGAATGGATTCCTCGTAAAAAGTAGCTTTTTTTTCACTGATTTGCACAACTGCGGTCGCTATTCTTTGAATAAGCGGAATGTTTCTCAAGTTAGTCAACATGTGGTAATAAATTCCGCTATAGAAATCGCCCGCCAAAACCGTCAATTGTTGTTTTTTCGTTACTGGGGCATCTTCTTTGACTTGATCATGGGCATGCAGGGCAGCATAAACAATCGCAACTGTTTTTGCAGAAACTTCGATTTTGCCTGACCATTGCTTGCCATCAAAAAAAGGCAATAGCAAAAAAAACAACCGCGCATGCTCAACAGAAGGTCCTGCTGTGTATTTCTCGAGCGTCCGTTGTTGTACCGCTTTCAAGACGTCGATTTCCATGGAAGTTATTTTAGACTGTATTTGCTGTAGGTTCATACTGCTTGCTCCATTCATGATTTCGACATACCACTCTAGTATATCACAGGGTAGACCATGCCTTCATTCAATATTGCCTATTTTTTCGATTCGCTCTCTATAATGCCATAAGGCGAATGCACTTCCGCTTTTCCGCGGATCTTCATAGCAGAAGTATGCTCTGTAAATTGCGCGATCATCACTTCGCCTTTATCCAGCTTCTCTGTATGATGGAACTTCGTGTCATTGCCCCGCGTTAACCCGATAACATTTACGCCATCTTCCTGTGCACGGATAATGATGTATTCTGGTTGTGCCATTATTATTCACCTGCTTTTAATTTTAAAAGTTTAGTCCATCTTAATATAAGAAATGACTTCAGAACGTTTAATAGCGTCTTCTTCAAAGACTCCTCTGGAAACAGCAGTCACGGTTTTAGCTCCCGGCTTTTTAATGCCTCTCATGGTCATACACAAATGTTCAGCTTCAACCATAACAAAAACGCCATGCGGATTTAATGTGTCTACTAATGAATCGGCAATTGTTGAGGTGATTCGCTCTTGTAGTTGCGGCCGCCTTGCGACTGTCTCTACTGCCCGCGCCAGCTTGCTTAGTCCGGTCACTACACCGTCTCTGGGAATATAGGCAACATGCGCCTTCCCGAAAAACGGCACCAAATGGTGTTCGCACATTGAGTAGAACGGTATATCCTTCACAAGCACCAATTCTTCATGTCCTTCATGAAAAACAGTTTTGAAGAATTCCTTTGGATCTTCATGCAACCCTGAAAAAACTTCCGCGTACATCTTTGCTACCCGCTTAGGTGTATCCAAAATGCCTTCCCGGTTGATATCTTCCCCCACCGCTTCCAAAATCATTGTAACGGCTTTTTCGATTTTTTCTAAATCTACGTTTTGTAACTCCATATCAGTCACTCTATTTCCTCCTGTTGAAAACCTATCAATTTTAATTAAAAAATGAGTGGTCATCCTTCAATCATTATTATTATATCTATTAGCATGTCGATTAAAATAGCAGCTTTCACTTTCTCACATGAATCGTAGCATATGGCGATAGGATTGGCAAAATCGGACACTCAAAAAAAGAATGGCTTTTGCGTGAACATGTCACGCAAAAGCCATTCTATGTACATCACTGAAGATTATTTCACTGCGTCTTTAAGCGCTTTACCTGGCTTAAATGCAGGAATTTTGCTTGCAGCGATTTCGATTTCAGCACCAGTTTGCGGGTTGCGTCCTTTGCGAGCTGCACGCTCACGAACTTCAAAGTTACCAAATCCAATTAATTGTACTTTGTCACCTTGAGTTAGAGCATTTTGAATCGTTTCAAATGCAGCGTCAACTGCTTTAGCAGCGTCTTTACGAGAAAGTTCAGCCGCTTCCGCAACAGAGTTCACTAATTCTGTCTTGTTCATGCTATTCACCTCCTCTCAAAGGGGATGCAATCCAGTAATCCTGTAAAAAGAGTATCATAACAAAAAATGCATAGCAACCACTAATACCGCGGTTTAACAAGAAAATGGGCCGTTATTTCCATATAATTACTTTTATTCGTCGATTACATCAAAAACTCATCATACCACTTCTTATTTATTATTGAAAACCGGCTCATTGTCCTCATTTATGGTATACGGCAAAGAATACGCCGGCACCATTGGACTGTCTTCATAAAGCAAAAAGCGTATATCTTCGCCTTCCTTTAGCTCGCCTTCATATGCTTGGATAGCTGTGTACAGGTCCATAGAATAGTCGATATAAATATCGCCTTTTCCTGTGATTACCATTGGCAGATTTCTCCCACTATATGGACTTACGACCGTCGGCTCTTCTGACAATCCCATTGCTTCATAGTTGAATTTGTATACATTATCAGCAAGAATCTCGGATATCGGAACTTTTCCGGCGTTGGCACTTTTCCGTATATTAACTGAACGAATCGCTTCAGCAATTCGCAGATCGACCAATTTAACGGTCGGATTTTCTTCAACGTCCATTAAAACATATTGGAATATACCGCCTGTTTCAAATGCATTGGGCGGAACCTTCGACATATATGCAGGAACAATTTTAGAGAAATCAATGGGATATTTGATATATTGATCAACTTCCATATCGCGCGTCTTGATCGGCAAAAGATTGCCGCTGGCTCCCCGGTACTGATTCACAGCATTTTGTACCGAAATAAGCTGATCCTCATAAGGGGTCTGGTTTTCAGCTCTTTCACTGGCTGGATACATACAGCCAGACAGCAAAACCAAACAGGTTAACATAATAAATATACTAGATACTTTTTTCATCTTTCTCACCTCACGCGCTGCCGGTTGGGCCGCTGAATACCGTGAACACAGTAATAAAGAATCCAAGAATCAGCAAGATATATGCAATTAATGCTAAAAGAAATTTTAGGATGCCGTTGGATATTTTGTATCTGCTTACATAAATCAATCCCATGGAAAGAAGCAAAAAGCCGATCCCGGCAAACGATACCCACATTTTATCTAAAGAACTCATAATAGGCCGCCTTTCTTTCGGTTTCAGTCAATAGTATAACATAAAAAAAGAAGGGGCTAAGGCTCTCCTCCCCTCCTTTTGTGACAATTAAAGCAAGTTAATCAAGTCTTCCATCTCGTTTTTCTTATTACGGGCCATAAGTGCATTGACAGCTTGTTCAGTAGTTATGCCATCGAATAATACGGAATATAATGCGTCTGTAATTGGCATCGGCACGTTGTATTTCTGTGCCAATTGATACGCAGCTTTCGTTGTTCGAATTCCCTCAACGACCATTCCCATTTCCTCGAGCACTTCTTCAATTGTTTTGCCTTTTCCAAGCATATTGCCAGCCCGCCAGTTTCTCGAGTGGACGCTTGTACAAGTAACGATCAAGTCTCCGACTCCTGTAAGACCGGAGAACGTCAGCGGCGTTGCGCCCATCTTGACTCCAAGGCGAGCGATTTCCGCCAGTCCTCGTGTCATTAAAGCAGCTTTGGCGTTATCTCCATACCCCAGGCCTGTCGTGATGCCAACAGCGAGGGCGATGATGTTTTTCAATGCCCCCCCCAGCTCTACACCGATGACGTCCGTATTTGTATAGACTCGGAAATACTGATTCATGAACATGTCTTGGACACGCTCTGCGGATGCTGTATTCTGGCAAGCTGCCGTGACAGTTGTCGGTTGTTCAAGAACCACTTCTTCCGCATGGCTCGGCCCCGACAACACCACAATATCTTCGATCCACTGTTCCGGTATTTCCTCTTGAATCATCTCACTGATCCGCTTTAATGAATCTGGTTCAATTCCTTTAGAAACATGCACAAACAATACTTTCTTATCGAGACTTTCACGAATGCTTGCACATACTTCCCGAATCGCTTTGGTCGGAACGGCCAAAACGAGGACATTTGCATGAATGACTGCTTTAGTGATATCGGCAGTCGCCACCAATTTTTCCGGCAAGCGGATATTTTTTAAGTACTTGTTGTTTGAATGTTGGTTTATTTCTTCCGCTTGGTCAGGGCGGTGCGTCCAAATTAATATATCTTGGCTATTTTGGGCAAGAACATACCCTAATGCAGTTCCCCAGCTTCCTGCACCGAAAATTGAAACCTTCTCCATTATTCTACACCACCTATTGGCTAATAAATTAAGTACGGGCTCTTGTTATCAAACGAATCGGCGTACCCTCGAAGTCGAAGCTTTCCCGGATCCGGTTCTGCAAAAATCTTTCATAACTAAAGTGCATTAGTTCCGGTTCGTTGACAAAGACAACAAAAGTCGGCGGCTGAATTGCTACTTGAGTCACATAGTACAAACGCAATCGGCGCCCTTTATCGGTTGGAGCTGGATTCATCGCCACGGCATCTTCAATAACTTCGTTCAAGATACTCGATTGAATCCGTCTTGAATGGTTCTCGTTAACCCGATTGATTACTTCAAGCACATTATGAACACGTTTCCCGCTTAAAGCAGAAACAAACACAATCGGTGCATAATCCAAGAACAAGAAATGTTCGCGTATTTTGCGCGTCATGACATTCATCGTCTTTTCGTCTTTTTCAATAGCATCCCATTTGTTGACAATGATGATGACGGCTTTGCCCGCTTCATGTGCATAGCCCGCTATTTTCTTATCCTGCTCTTGAATGCCTTCTTCTGCATTAAGCACGACTAAAACAACATCGGAGCGTTCAATTGCACGAAGCGCACGCAAAACACTGTATTTTTCAGTGGACTCATAGACTTTCCCTTTTTTGCGCATCCCAGCTGTATCAATGATGACATATGGCTGACCATCGTACTCATACTGCGTATCGACCGCATCGCGGGTAGTACCTGCTACATCACTGACGATTACTCGTTCTTCACCTAGGAAAGAGTTAACGAGCGATGATTTACCAACATTTGGACGCCCAATCAAAGAGAATTTGATAACATCGTCTGGATATTCTCCATCATCGTCTTGCGGAAAGTTTTTCGCTACTTCATCCAGTAAATCTCCTAAGCCTAAGCCGTGTGACCCTGAAATCGGGTAAGGTTCGCCTATTCCCAGTGTATAGAAATCGTAAATCATATGGCGCATATCCGGGTTATCGATTTTGTTAACGGCTAGAATAACCGGCTTTTTCGTACGATACAAAATTTTCGCCACTTGTTCATCCTGCGCTGTAACGCCATCGCGTCCATTAACCAGGAAAATGATGACATCCGCCTCATCCATGGCGATTTCCGCTTGTTGGCGAATTTGTTCAAGAAACGGCTCATCGCGTAGATCGATACCGCCCGTATCAATAATATTAAATTCATGTGTCAGCCAATCTGCTGAACTATAGATGCGGTCACGAGTAACTCCTGGAATATCTTCCACAATGGAAACTCGTTCCCCAACTATACGATTAAAAATCGTAGACTTGCCTACGTTCGGCCGCCCAACGATTGCTACTACCGGTTTTGACATAATTTATTCATCCTTCCACTTCATATATTGCTATTATACACGAAAAAGACGATGGCATCTTCTAAATGTCCATCGCCTTAAAATGTGCAATATTCAGTTTTTCACACGGTTGGCATAAGACGCTGGATTTAAGCCTCGAACGGTTAAATAGTGGAACAGTTCTCCTGAGATGATTGCCGGACAAAAAGCCAAATCAGATAGGTTCCTTGCACCGAGAGCCGTCATCATCATCGTCAGATCCTCATAAAGCGAATGAATTTCTGATATCAGTTCTTTTTCCCCTTTTTCCATCGCAATCTTTAAAAAAGAGCCTGCCAAACCTACGGCATCAGCCCCGAGGATAAAAGCTTTTAGCACATCCAAAGCACTATGGATCCCTCCTGAAGCAAGCAGGGTTTTGTCGAAAACGCTTTTTGTTTCAACTATCGCCGCTGCAGTAGGGATTCCCCATTCCTGAAAATAACCGAGTTTTCTCGATCGCCGCTCATTCTCGATTGCAGCAAAATTAGTGCCTCCAAAACCGCTGACATCTATTGCCGTAATATCTGCAGCCGCCAGTTGTACAGCAGTTTCACGAGAAATGCCAAATCCGGTTTCTTTTACGATGACCGGCACTTCTAAGTCACCAGCAATTCTTCGGATCCGGTCAATGGCACCTTTAAAGTCACGGTCGCCTTCTGGCATAGTCAATTCCTGAACGACATTCAGATGGATTTGCAGCGCATTGGCTTCTATCATTTCGACAGCGTCTTTAGCTTGCTGGACCGTCGCTTCGCTTCCAAGATTGGCAAACAGGATGCCTTCTGAGTTTTCTTTCCGGACAATTTTATACGTATTCCGCTCTATAGGATTTTTAAGAGCTGACATTTGGGAGCCGACCGCCATGCCCATTCCAGTTTCTTTAGCCACACGCGCCAAAAGGCCATTCAGCCTTTCAGTCTCTATACCTCCGCCACCTGTCATGGCATTAATAAAAACAGGCGATTTTAAACACAAATCACCTGTTTCGGGTTTAAGGAGGATATCTTCCACGCCTAAACCAGGAAGAGCTTGATGAATCAATCGAATATCATCAAACATCGTCCTAGGCTGTTGTGAGGTGGATAACGCAAATTGAATGTGGTCCATCTTCCGTTCTGCCCTCGACATTTATTCGGACTTAAACCCTTTTAGTTTATCTCCGATAACATCCCTGAGTGAAAAACCGGTAGATTCTTCGGGAGCTTCATACTCAGTGTAATCCTGCTCCGCTTCTTTTTCTTGCAGTTCTTTAATGCTGAGTGACAGGCGCTTGTCCGTTTTATTCACTTCAATCACTTTCACTTGCACTTCTTGCCCTTCTTTGAGCAGCTCGCTTGGTGTAGCGATATGTTTATGTGCAATTTGTGAAATGTGTACAAGGCCTTCTACGCCAGGCATCACTTCAACAAAAGCGCCATAGCTGACAAGGCGTTTCACCGTTCCAGTATGAATAGAACCCTTAGGAGCCTTTTCTTCAATCGCATCCCATGGCCCGGGAAGTGTATCTTTGATCGACAAAGATATACGCTCTGAGTCACGGTCCACCGAAAGGACTTTAACGGTAACTTCTTGGCCTTCTGTCACTACATCAGAGACTTTATCTACATGCTCATGAGACAATTGCGAGATGTGGACCAAGCCGTCTACGCCGCCAATATCGACAAAAGCGCCAAATGATGCAATACGCTGCACTTTCCCTTTTAACTGGTCGCCAGCGTGAATCGTTTCCATTACATGAACTTTCTGAGATTCTTTTTCTTTTTCAACTACCGCACGATGCGATAAAATTAAGCGGTTGTTTTCTTTTTCCATTTCAACAATTTTAAAAGTGAGGACTTTCCCTTTGTAATCTTCAAATGATTCGACGAAATAATCTTCCACTAATGAAGCTGGCACAAAGCCGCGGACGCCTAGATCAACAACCAGTCCGCCTTTCACTACATCTTTTACTTCAGCTTCAATAATTTCGCCAGATTGGAACTTCCCTTCTAGTTCATCCCAAGCTTGTTCAGCGTCTACTTTGCGTTTGGACAACACATAGTTTTCGTCTTCCACTTTAGTAATGACTAGATCCAGTTCATCGCCTACTTGGACCGAATCAGAAGCTTTCTCAATATGGAGGCTTGATAACTCGCTGATCGGAATAATGCCATCGAAAGGTGCCCCATTGATTGTTACTGTCACTGCTTTTTCTTCAATTTTATCAACTGTTCCCTTTACACGATCCCCGACTTGGAAATCATGGTTTTCCATCATGTTCATTTCCTCAGACATAAGTAACCCTCCTTTACAAACTATCCACTTTCTATTTTATTCGAATTCTCTAATAAAAACAAAAATAATCACTTATTTTCCTTGTATTCGTCAAGAATAGTTTGGATGCGTTCCATAATGACTTCTGTCACTTCGTCTGCTGATGCTTTGCGTTCGCGGAATGGCCCCATATCAATAGGGTCTCCATAAACCACTTTCACTTTCCGGAAGGTTTTATAAGGCCCGATAATGGCACATGGAACTACATCCGCATCTCCGCGAAGCGCGAAAAATCCGGCGCCGCTCAAACCTTTTTTTAACACTCCGTCTGTCGACCGGGTGCCTTCAGGGAACAACCCCATAACTTCTCCGTTTTTCAAAATTTTCAAAGCGCTTCGAAGCGCTTCCCGATCACTCATTCCCCGTTTTACCGGAAACGCATTGACTTTAGGCAGAATAGGGCCAAGCACCGGGTTTTTAAACAATTCTTCCTTAGCCATAAAATGGACCGTTCTTGGAGCTGTCATGCCGACAACAGGCGGATCGAGTGCATGTATATGATTCGAGCAAAGAAGAATTCCTCCTTCTTTAGGGAATTTTTCCAGCCCGATTACTTCAAAACGGTAAAGAGGCTTCAGTGCAGCTTTAACAAGCACTTTTCCAAAAGTATATAAATTCACTTTAGCTCAACCTTTCTTTTGCCAGTGTCAATATTTCATCTGCTGCTTGCTGAATCGTTAAAGAGGTTGTATCGATAAAGATGGCATCGTCAGCTTTTTTTAGTGGAGCAACTTCTCTTTCGCTGTCCATTTTATCGCGTTTAGCAATTTCATCCTGTAACTCTTCCAGCGGCGTTTCAATATTTCGTTTTTTGTTTTCTTCGAACCTTCTTCTTGCCCGTTCTTCAACAGATGCTGACATGAATACTTTCAATGCAGCATTAGGCAATACATGCGTACCAATATCCCGGCCATCCATCACAACTCCGCGCCCTTCAGCCAACTGCTGCTGCAATTCGACCATGCGAATGCGCACCAATTCGTGAGCTGCCATTTCAGACACGGCTTTTGTCACATGTTGCGAACGGATAGCTTCGGTCACATTTTTCTTATCCAAAAAGACAAGCTGGCCGTTCTCGGACGGCTGCAGGTCGATTTCTGTCTTCATCAACAGCGCTCCTGCTTCTTCATTGCTTGCCATATTTATGCCTTCATTGAGTGCTTTTAAAGTTATTGCACGGTACATTGCACCGGTATCGATGTAGATGTATCCTAATTGTTCTGCTACTATCTTCGCAATGGTGCTTTTGCCAGCAGCTGCCGGCCCATCAATTGCTATTTGTATCGGTCTCGTCAACACAGTCACCTCATCATATGTATTCAATGTATTTTATCATAGAAAAGCGGAAGTGCCTATTCAGCTCTGACAAGCGCTGGAAGGATGCAGAAAGAAAAAGCCTTGCGTTAGCAAGGCTTTTAACATTACTGATGAATGGAGTTTTGATCATGATAATGCGACAAAGATAATAGATGGGCTTGTTTGACTTTCCTTAATCCGAACCACCATAGAAAAAGCATGAACGGTATAATTCCATATAACCAGTTAGTATGGGAAAACAGCAACGCATTGTAAGCAATATGCAGTCCTACTGATGTAAATAAAGCCAAGATCAGCCATTTCGCAGGAATATTGCTGGTGAATTTAGCGCGTCCAAAATAATACCCCATCACAACCCCAAAGAGCGCATGGCTTGATACGGGCAAAAATGCTCGGATAAATGCAGTCTCTAGCCCGAACTCCACCAAATATAAGATATTTTCAACGGTAGCAAAGCCAAGAGAAACGCTAGCGCCATAAAGAATCCCGTCATAGGGGTCTTCGAAATCAACATGACGATAAATGCCGATCAGCAAGACAAGCCACTTGAAAAATTCTTCTAGGATGCTCGAAAACAATACTGTCTGAGAAAAAGCATGCTTGAATACTCCTTCTTCATCAAACACATATTGAATAAACAAAATCGGAAACGTCAAAATTGCTCCATATACAAAGCATTGAAACAACAATTTTGAGGGCTCATTCGAGAATTGATCCCTCAAATAAAAATAACTGAACAAGGCCAAACTCGGAGCAATAGCAACAGTTAGTAGAATAAGCATATGCATGCTCCTTTGCTTGAGGTATTCATATCATAGCACGGTCAGCAATCCGATTATCAATATAACAGTAGATCAGTTTATTTTATAAAAGTGTTTACGTCTATATTTTTACCAGAAGAAAGAGCCACGGCCAGCTTAATTCGCGCTTTTTTGCTGTCATAGTCACTGCCAAGCAATACTCCATTCAATATTAAATCATGGGCGCTACCTGGATAACCATAACTAGGATATGCATTTCCTTCTTCTGCGCTTGTTGTTAAAACCACAACAATCCCTTTTTTGACCGCTTCGGCAATTGCACTGACCATATACGGAGAAACTTGGCCACGCCCTGCTGCTTCAAGAATTATGCCTTTTGTGTCGCTGCTTGCCAAAAGCTCGATTATTTTGCCGTCTTGGCCAGAATAACATTTAACAATGTCGACACGCGGCAAATCACCTGTCACTTTATGTACATCACGATTGATCGGTTTTTGATAAATACTTACTTTGTCATTGTCAATGATGCCAAGATAACCATGCCCGAAGGAATCAAAGCCTTGCAGGTTGCTCGAATGAACTTTTTTAACGTACTTAGCTGTATAAATCCGTTCATTGAACACTACGACCGTTCCAACCCCTTTTAATATTTCGTCAACCGAGACATAGATGGAATTGCGCAAATTCGAATAGACATCCGTTCCCACGTCGTCAGGAGAACGTTGTGAGCCTGTAACTACAATAGTTCGGCTATCCGCTATCGTTAAATCCAGGAAGTATGCTGTTTCTTCAAGCGTATCGGTCCCGTGTGTAACAACCACTCCATCAACCGTTTCATCTTCAAGCTCCGCTTTAATGGCATTTTGAAGTTGAAGCATTTCAGAGAATCCGATAT
Source organism: Planomicrobium soli (assembly GCF_003014655.1). Taxonomy (GTDB): domain Bacteria; phylum Bacillota; class Bacilli; order Bacillales_A; family Planococcaceae; genus Planococcus; species Planococcus soli_B. The sequence continues at coordinate 239,898 of NZ_PYAT01000001.1, forward strand.
GCATGCTAGGCAACTGGAACACATCTATCACTTTTACTTCGATTTCTTCTGGCAATTGGCATAAAGCAGCCAATTCTTTTCCGGAAATTGCTCCGGATTTCAGCAAGCCTTTCGATATTTCCTTGCTTGCAATTGTCCCGCCAGTCGTAATTAATGAAACTCTTTTTTTCATTTTAATTTCACCTCTCAAACTATATTCTACACTACTGAACAGGAAAAAAAGATAGCCAATTCCAATAAAAAAACGTACTCAATGTACGCTTTCTTTTTCTGCCAATGCTTGTGCTATCCGTTCGCCGTGGAAGCGGCCGTTTTCGATAAAAATTTCATTTGCATTGTTTCCTGCGGCAATCACTCCGGCAATGAACAACCCTTCTACAGTCGTTTCCATAGTCTCTTCATTGTGTTCTGGCCGTCCGGAAACCGGATCGATGGTAATGCCCATCTCCGTCAAAAAACGATGGTCAGGATGATAGCCGATCATCGCAAAGACAAAATCGTTCGGAATGCTTTCTTTAACGTCGTTTACTGTCAGCTCCACCGTTTCTGCCGTTATCCGATCGACTGTGGAATCGAACAACATCGTGATTTCCCCTTTGCGGACAAGTCCATCAAATTCAGGTAAAATCCAAGGCTTTATGCTTTGTGAATAGCTAGTGCCGTGATACGAAACCGTCACCCGGCTTCCCGCTTTATGCAGTTCAAGCGCTGCATCGATAGCTGAATTTTTGCCCCCGATGACCAGTATATCCTGATCAAAATAAGGATGACCTTCCTTAAAATAGTGCATCACTTTCGGTAACCCAGCGCCTTCAGCGGCAAGCTTGTTGGGCTGGTCATAATACCCTGTCGCCGCCACTACATATTTGGCTTGATACGTTTCTTTAGTGGTAGTAACTTCAAAATGCCCTTTATTCTCCACCTTCAGTACTGTCTCGAAAGAGCGAATTTCAATCCCTGTCCTTTTTACGACTTCTCGGTAGTATACCAATGCCTGGTTGCGCTTAGGTTTTCGCTCTTCCGTAATAAAGGGAATTCCGCCAATGGATAGCCGCTCACTAGAGCTGAAGAATGTCTGGTGAGTTGGATATTGATAAATTGCATTAACGATATTGCCTTTTTCTATTACAATCGGTTTAAGTCCAATTTTTTTTATTTCTATTGCCGCGGATAACCCACAGGGTCCGCCTCCGATAATAAGTACGTCTGCTTTTTGCATCAATTACCTCTCCTAAACTAATCTATATATATAGCATAGAAGATTTTCAAGAATTCCGCCAATCCCGACGCTTCGGCTGTATGGTCAATAAATGATATTCTGCCGGCGCCCCTAAACGAAGCGGCAATGAGGTTGTTCCAAATCCATTTGTTACTAGTTCAGGTTTGCCGCCTTTTATCTTTAAGGCTCCTTTTCTATAAATCCCCAGTTTTCCAAGACGGATTTGACCGCCATGCGTATGCCCCGCCATCAAAAAATCAACAGGGTATTTTTTCTTTACGCGTTTAAAGATAAAAGGAGAATGTGATACGAAAATTACAGTATCCTCTTTTTTCACTTCAGAAAAAGCACGATCCAACCCATCATTTTCCAAAGCCAAGTAATTCACACCTACTAATTTCAAATGAGGATTACCAAAAAGTGATACGGATTCGTTATCCATGGGCTTTATACCGTAATGAGCAAATAACTTTCTCAAATTTCTTGCTTTCACTTCCCGATCATTGTTTCCCCATACAAAATAAACAGGAGCTTTGTTGACAAGCAATTTTAGATTTTCGGCAACCTGCTTTAAAGAAACGCCTCTTTCAGCAAGATCTCCTCCAATTACAACAATGTCTACAGGAACTTCAAGCATTTCTGGCGATAGCTTTCTTCGGTGTATATCTGCGATAAAAAGCAAGTTGAACGGGCGAAACTGCACTTCGGCATCGAGCCGAACGGCTTGGCGTCTAAGATTATGGGCAAATGCATTTTTGTACATATAAAGCAACAGCGCAAGTGCTGCTCCTCCAGCTTTTACCATCCCTTTCATATTCAAAACCTCCTTCATATAAAAAAAGGCAATAAGAATTAAATTCTTATGCCTTTTTTCTATTCCTATTAATCAATCTTCTGAAACATCCAACACCCGGAAACCAGATTTCTCCAGTTCTTTTACAAAGCGTTCGATGTTGTCTTTTTTCTGGATTTTCAAGACAATTCGCCGAACTAATTTATCAGTTTCATCGAAGGTTACAAGGGAAATAACGGCCTCCTTGTATTTTTCGATAATTTCACCCAAACGTCCGATACGGCCTTGTGTTTCTACAGAAGTAAAAGTGATTCGGAATCCAGGTTGATGCATCCCAAAAGCACTTTGCAGCTGATTAACAACATCAAAGCGCGTTACTATGCCCAAAAATTCTGTTCCTTCAACCACTGCAATAATTGGAAAGTCATTCAGTTCGATAAGTGCTTTCTCGTATACATCATTGATATTCAAGTAAACATCCTGATTTACAACAACATCACTAACGAGGGTGGAATTTAGGAATTCTTCTTTACTTTTTCCGGAACGGAAAAATGCTTGATATGCATAGTACCATGTGAAGATTCCTTTGTACTGGTTGCCGTCAACAACCGGCAGCGCATCCACCGAATGCTTTTCAAGCAGATCAAATCCCACTTGTACAGGGTCATTCATTTTTACAGAATAACAATTTTCTTTTTTTATCATCGTGCTTTTTACGAACATCTGCTCACCTCAATCTATGTCTATAATTGCTTTATTCGCCAAAATACGTTCCTGTTCCTCTTTTTAAGGCAAAATTAATGTTTGCCCTACGCTAATCGAATTGGAACTCAATCCATTTGCTTGTTTGATTTTTTCAACTGCTTCTGCTGCTCCTGCAGCACCGTAGTTATTAACCGCAATTCGGTATAACGTCTCTTGCGGCTTTACCACATATGTTTTTGAACCTTGTAGAGGTTGTTCGGGCTGTTTTTCTGCTTCTTCTTTCTGTTGAGCAGCCTGCTTTTCAGCAGCAGCTTTTTCCTCTGCCGCTTTTTCTGCTGCAGCTCTTTCTTCCGCGGCTTTTTGTTCTGCGGCTTTTTGTTCTGCTGCTTTTTGTTCTGCCGCTTTTTGTTCTGCCGCTTTTGCTGCTACGGCTTTTTCTTCCGCAGCTTTTTCTTCCGCAGCTTTTTGTTCTGCCGCTTTTTGTTCTGCCGCTTTTTGTTCCGCTGCTTTTTGTTCTTCCTGGTCTTCAGCGACCACTGCCGGAACAATAGGCGTTTCCGGTGGTGTATTGGTTTCAATGCTGACTTCATTATTTGCAGCTCTCGTTGTTATGGTGTCATCTGGCTGATAGAAAACAATTACATATATAAGAATCGTCACTGGAATTAAAATTAAAAGGGAAAATAAAGTCGGCAACAAAACACTCTTTTTCTTTTTCGGTGGATTTTTAGCCGAATTGCGTGCGGCTCGTCTTGAAGGAGCGGCAGGGTTTGCTACAGAAATTGCTTGACGATCTTTTTCTATGGATTCCCGGTAATTTTGCTTTCCCATTATCGATTACTCCTCTTCCTGTCTAATAATTACATTATGCCTAAAATATTGCCAATTGTAAATGGCTCTTCTAGGTATTCCTAAGAAGGCAGAAGAGCATCCAGCCGGTCTTTCCAACTAGTAGGAGTTTCTTTTTCAATTTTTTTTGTCTCTTCTTGAAAAACCGAATAATTTATTCCATCGTTAACACAGCAATTTCCAGGTTTTTCAAGCAAGTGCTGCTCAAAGCATTTACTGATATATTGACGAATACAGCTTTGAATGGTTACCAAATTCCGAATTTTTTCTACTTGTTTTATTTTTTCCATCTGCAATTCCTCGATCTTGCGCAACGTTCCTTCCAACGGCAATCGGCTTTGCCAATATGCAATTACCCGAAGAGCTGTTTCTCGTACTATTCCTTGTTCCACTAGACGTTCGGCTGCAGTATTGTTGGCATAAACCTCCCGGATCTCTCTGGTTGTAGGCAATTCATCCATGACGATGCTCTCTACTAGCCTTTCATCGCCTTCAGCATACAGAAGCGTAGCTAAAGCCGGTTTGCCGTCCCGTCCTGCTCTTCCCACTTCCTGAACATAACCTTCGACCGATGTTGGCAGTTGAAAATGAACAACATGGCGTATATTTGGAATATGCACACCCATTCCAAAGGCATTTGTTGAACAGACCCAATCCAATTCCCCATTTTGGAATTGCTGCTGCACAAATACGCGATCCTGATGTTCCATCCCGCCATGGTAAAACGCTGTAGCTAAACCGCTATTCGTTAACTCAGTAGCTAATTGCTGGGCTTTTTTACGCGTTCCTGCATAAACGATTCCCGGCCCTTTGCAATCCACCACAAATTTCTTCAGCCACTCGACTTTTCGCTTCTGGTCGTCAAATCGTTTTACATCATAGACCACGTTTTTTCGATCCATCGGATGTGTGTAGATAAAAGGACTAGGGATGTTCAAATATTTAATTATTTCATTTGTTACTTTTGATGTAGCGGTAGCGGTTAATGCTAAGACTTGAGGATGATTTAGCAAAGGCATCACTTCAGCAATCCGTAGATAATCCGGCCGAAAATCAAATCCCCATTGGGAAATGCAGTGGGCTTCGTCTGCTACAAGCAACGAAATGGTAATTCGCTGCAGTTGCTTTTTAACAAAGGGCTGCACCAACATCTCTGGAGAAATGAAGATAAAACGGTATTGTCCAAGCGAGTTCCATATTTTTTCTTTGTCCTCTGGTTTGAGGAAAGAATTGATCGCCACCACTGATTTTTCGCCCATTTTTTTCAATTGGGCCACTTGGTCTTGCATCAACGACAGCAACGGTGAAATAATCAGTACGCTACCTGGCAAAAGGTGGGCCGGCAATTGATAGCACATGGATTTACCCATGCCAGTTGGAAGCAGAGCGATTACATTGTTGCCTTTTAATACTTCTTCAATAACTTCCCGCTGGCCGGGCCGAAACGAATTAAATCCATAGGTCGAGTAAAGCAATTTTTCCAATTCCACTTTTCATCCTCCTTTGAGCCTGTTCCCAGCCTTTTCAATTACCCGCTATTGTTTGACCGCAAGTGCTAAGCGGATTTGAAAATAAGTTGCTGCCGGAACTTTATCTTTAATGTCCCGCAACCTTTTTGTTTGTTGTTCTCGGCTTAAATGCACGATAGTTTGATAGATTTCTTCGCTGATAAAAGGGCTATAATCAAAATAAGGATCGTTCATGGCAAGTTCGACAACATGGTCTTCAATAGTGCTGCTTTTCAATTGCCTTAGTTCAGCAATTTGTTGAAGCGTAAACCCTCGGGCAAAAAGCTTTTCTGTCCGCTGTGCTGATTCTGTCAAAGATGATTGTTGAATAACGCCTTCTAACAGCCTCAACAACAGCGGATGACGATTTTGTTCAATTATATGCATCCATGCATGCAATGTTTCGACTAAATTCAGCTGAGCATCTAACGGAGCTATCCCCTGATTGGCAGAAATTTGCTCCCATGTCAGTCCACTAAAACCGAATCCAGATAATCGCGACATTAAAATCATTTTATGCTGTTCAGGGACCGCCGTTTCTTCCAAACTGGCCAAAACTTGGGCCTTGAAAGCTTTGACAGTCTCCGGGGCACGAAAATTGTGCTGCCGCAAATAATTTTTGGTCCATAGCTGTATTTCTTCGGAATTGATGACCGGATCAAAACTGTTCACTTTTTGGCTTATATGGGAAAAAGTTTGAATAGTTAACGAGAGACGGCTTAAAAATAATTGTTCATTTCCACGGTATCTCCACCCATCTAATGGAGTTGCCGGCGTTTCGGAAGATAAGGCCATATCCGTTAAGTCGATAACATCTGTATTTTCCTGCAAAAAACCACGTGCAAAAAGGCCATCCACCGCTTGGTCATAGAAACGCTTCTCAAGACGAGGCATAACAGCAAAATAAGGAAATAGCCCATAATAACCGATATCTTGAATCGTTTGCCCGGACTTTTTTCCTTTAATCAAATGGTAAGGAGAAGAGAGAGTCCGCTCACGATTCACAGCTTTCATGATAGCGATTAAAAGTTCATCAAATAACAAAGACATATCCCCCTAGCGTTTTTGGTTGAAAAACTAAACAAACATCTATAGAATGAATCTGATAGTATAACTGAACTTGTTCGGAGATAAAGGAGAGGAAACATTATGGCTAAGTATACCATTGTCGATAAGGATACTTGTATCGCTTGTGGAGCTTGCGGAGCTGCTGCACCCGATATTTATGACTATGACGATGAAGGAATTGCGTTTGTTATTCTAGATAATAACACGGGAGTAGAGCAAGTTCCAGACGAATTAGAAGAAGACATGGAAGACGCATTCGAAGGCTGCCCAACCGATTCCATCAAAGTAGCGGATGCTCCGTTTGACGGAGATCCTCTTAAATACGAAGACTAAGAAAAACAAAACAGGTGTACATGAGAGCCGTTGCTTTCATGTACACCTGTTTTTATTTTATCAACAGCTAGGTAAAAACCTTGCCGCCGATTGCCATCATTGATAATAAGCACGTTGTTTATCAATCCAAGATTGAAGATTGCTAAACATAAGCAAAACGACTGACGTAAGCAATAAGCCTTTAATAAGATTGAACGGCAATATCCCGAGAATGATGCTTTTGAAAAGAGCATTTCCGGTTTCTGCTGGGAAATTCAAAAAGTACGAGTACATTGGCAAGAAGACAAAATAGTTTAGAACACTCATGCCGACAGCCATCGAAAAAGTTCCTGCCGCAAGTCCAAACAAAATCCCTTTTTTATTGGACATCTTGCGATAAATCAAATAAACCGGTGTTATAAACAAGATGCTGGTGGCAAAGTTCGCCATGTGCCCAACAGGGACCCCAGTCTGGCTGCCTGAGAAAAGCCAGTCCAGAACGTTTTTAAAAAAAGCGACAAGGATTCCGGCAACCGGCCCCATCGTAATTGCTGCAATTAACGCCGGAACATCACTAAAATCGACTTTCAAAAATGCAGGCAGTGCGGGCAATGGAAAATTAAATAGCATCAAAATGAATGAAATGCTGCTCAACATCCCGATTGCAACCATGGATTGTAACTTCTTGTTCTTCATTTTTCCTCTCTCCTTAGAGTGATTCACCAGAAGAAAGGTTCGGATCTACGCCACCACATCAAATCTCCCTTAAGCGGCTAAGCACTTAAGGGAGAAAAAGGCACACTAAAAAGAGCGCTTCGTTTAGATGCAAACGGCATGCGTCCGTACCTTCACCTTCTCCCATCCAGACTATACTGTCGGCTTTGGAATCGCACCAAATCCTGCCTTTTACGGCTCGCGGGCTGAAGAAACAAGTTCTATTACCGCCGGTAGGGAATTGCACCCTGCCCCGAAGATGAATCGTTATTTTTTTATATCCTAATATTAGTAGAAAAAAGCCATCCTGTAAACTACTATGCTCACAGAATGGCCTTTCTCTTTTTTCTGATCATTAGAGTACTATCGCATCGGCCACTCTAATTTGTTTGGTGCAACAGGAACCTCAATCGGCTGCGTCAAATCAAATTCGTTCCACTGCTCTTGTACTGTATTGCTTAGCTGGACTTGTTTGCCAAACGACTTAGTAGTCAAAGACAAGCTTTCAACCAGACGAACTGCAGCAACAGGATCTAGCGATTCAAAATCGAAAGGCTCCGTAAATTGAACTTCAACAAGTTCTTCTGTTTCGGTGACTGCGTAAGACGTGCCTTCCGGTATGGTCGCTTGTTGAAAATCACTTGGGGACGTCGCTAATGATTCGACAGCTTCCGCTGCAGAGCTGAACGGCATTCCATGGCTCGGTATGAGGTAAGTTGCTCCACCAGCTGTCGTATAGGCATGAAAAGCTATATTAGCTGCCTCAGTTTTTATCGGTTCCATCGGACCAACCTGTCCAAATTCTGCCGGCGTACCATCTTCATTTAACAAAGCCACTTCTTCGATGTCTTTAAAGGTATCTTGGATTGAAGCAGTGTAAACACCTATGCTTGCCGAGGATTTATCGTATTTATGGTCGCTTGGCAGCATATGGGCAGCTCCACGATCAGTTTTCGATATTGTTCCCGAATAAGGATGGTACTCTGCAAAACCCAGTGCTTCTTCATCAAGCTGAGAGGCATATTGATTGTAAAGATCAACAGAATCAGGTGTGCCGTTCTCGAAATCCCGTTCAATCTGCTCTTTAGGAATCAAAAAAGAAACAGGAATAACGTATGCATTTTCTGTTAAACCGATCGTAAACAAGATGGCTTCATTCAAATCACTCTCGTAAACTGCAGTCCGGCTCATTTCAGCCGGTGGCATATCCGAAATATTAGCGGATTCTTCAGTTTCTTCACTTTCCTGGCTTGTCACGGCAGCAGAATTGCCGCCCACATCGTCGCTCGCTTCTTTCGAGGTAATAGCGGTCTCTGCAGTTTGATCAGCCACGCTTTCTTCTACAGCCGAATCAATGCCGTTTTGGCTCAATATTGAAGCTGCCAGAATTCCTATAGTCATAAAGGCCAGGACTGCCACAAGCAGAGGCAGCCAGTTTCTCTGCCGCTTCTGGGCAGGAGCTTTTTTAGCAAGCCGGCTGTATACTTCCTCTTTTGGCCGCCGGTCTTGAATTTCCGGAAAATCTCCTAACAAATTTTCAATATAACTTTCATCCCATTTGTTATTCGACATTCGCTTCTCCCCCTTCCATAGAGGATAGTTTATCGCGCAATGCATGAATTGCACGGTGCTGGGTTGTTTTGACTTTCCCTTCAGTCCAGCCTAGAACTTCGGCTGTTTCAGCTATCGATAAATCTTGAAAAAAACGCATGATGATCACTAATTTCTGATCTCCCGTACACAGATCCAATGTTTTATAAAGCCTGATTTTATCTTCGTTCAACATTGAGATTTCTTCGGGGATTCGTTCAGATGAAACCAACTGTTGTGTTTCCCAGTCGAAAAAATCCATCGAATGCTTTTTTCTGACGGCCGCTTTACGGAAATGATCAATAGCGACGTTTTTAGCGATTGAAAAAAGCCACGTTTTTTCTGAGCTTTTCCCTTCGAAGCGGTCGTATGCCCGAAAAACGCGTATATATACTTCATGCATCAAGTCTTCTGCCAATGTCCGGTTCTTCACTAAATAAATAAGAAATTGGAAGACATCTTGATGGTATTGGTCATATAGCCGATGGAAAACGGAGTCATTCATAAACTCCCCCCGTTCTTTAGATTAGTCGTATCCGTTAAGAAAAAGTTACATTTTTTTCAGTGGAAGCAAAAAGACAAAAGATGTCCCCACTCCTACTTCGCTCTCGGCATATATCTCGCCGCCATGCGCTTTTATGATATTGCTGGCGATTGCCAGACCAAGCCCAGTACCGCCTTTTCCGAGCGTACGCGCTTTATCAGCTTTGTAAAAACGCTCAAAAACATATTCCAAATCTTCTTTGGTTATGCCGATACCTGTATCATTGACCAATATTTTTGCATATCCATGTTCTTGTTCGACATTGACTATGACTTGCCCTTCTTCCGGCGTATGGCGCATTGCATTATCGATCAAGTTTGTCATGACCTGTTCAATCCGGTCCTCATCCAGCTCTGTGGCGGCCCAATCGTCAAGGCTTGTTTTGAAAGACAAGTGAATGCTTTTTTCTTTTGCTATCTGTGAAAATTTCATCGTCATGCGCTCTATCATGCCGTTGATCTGCACTACATCTTTATAAAGCCGCATATGTCCGGATTCCAAGCGCGCCAAGTTCAGCAGATCTGTTACTAGACGCCCCATGCGCTGTGACTCTTCGTAAATGATTTTTGTCATTTCACGGCGTTCTTCTTCTGAAGCGCCAACATCATCCAGTATCGCTTCACTATAACCTTGGAGCATGGCTATAGGTGTCCGGAGCTCATGAGAAACATTGGCGATAAAGTCCTCCCGCAGCTTCTCTAGCTTATGTTGCTCAGTCATATTGTGCAAAACAGCCACAGCTCCGCGTATTGATTCGCCGATATAAAGCGGACTAAAGGTAATGGCATAGTAAGCGCCTTCTATTTCCAGCTCTTCTTCGATTTCTTCTTCGAACATTAGAACATGATCAAGCATATGGACCATTTGCGGAGGCAATGGCTCATTATCTTTATTGCTGATCTTCCCAAGCCACTGCTGAATAAACTTGTCAGCAGGCGGGTTGCTCAGCAAAATAGTCCGATCCTGATTGAAGGTGATGACCGCATCCGCCATGGATGTCAAAATACTTGAAAGCTGTTCTTTTTCCTGGTTGATAACTTCAACATGGTGTTTTAACTGGCGGCCCATTTGGTTGAAAGCTGTGGCCAACTGCCCGATTTCATCGCTGGATGCGGCACGGACTTTGGTATCAAAATTACCCTTTGCCAGTTCGAATGCACCTTCACGCATATTGCGCAATGGCAGAGTGATACGTGTCGAAAGGAAAAATGCAAAAAAAGTAGTTAGCAGAAAGGCGATAAACGCCGATAAAAAAACGATATTGGTCGTTCTCCCGGCCGTCCGGTCCATAACTTCCAATGATTGATAGATGAATACGGTTCCATGCAGCTCTTCACCCGTGTGAAGCGGACTTGCCAATACGATATATGATTCCATCATGTTCTCGTTTGTCAAAGAAGGCAAAAGCATTTCTTTTATGACCGTTTCGTCCGTTTCGAACACTTTTTGAAAGTCAGGTTCGTTCAAAATCGTCTCCCGCAACGCTTCTCCATTGATCCCTTTATGAATATAGTAAGTACTTTCATGGGGAGCTTCCGCAATAACGGCGTTAGTATCTGGGCCAAGAATATCTTCAATGATCATCAAGGAACTGAATACTTCTCCATAATCATTAAAAACCCTAGCGATTGTAGCCGCTTCCTGTTCTAGTGTTTCCTGTACCGCTTGGCTATGGTAATTTCCAAGAAATTCAAGCAGCAGGACTGTCACAATAAACAGGACAAAGGAAACGAGAAGCAATATGGTTAACCACAGCTTCCCGACGACACTATTCCATATTCTATTCATTTCCAACCTCGAATTTATAGCCTACGCCCCAAACCGTCACAATCATCTTAGCGGCGGATTCGGATACCCGGTTCAGCTTTTCGCGCAATCGTTTGACGTGCGTATCGACTGTGCGCAAATCCCCAAAAAAGTCATAATGCCAAACTTCTTTCAGCAAGTGTTCACGGTCAAACACTTTGTCCGGTGATTTTGCCAGAAAGTATAGGAGCTCGTATTCTTTAGGCGTCAAGTTCACTTCGACGTTATCCGCGGTCACCCGATGGGCATCGTGGTCAATCGTCAAATGCGGGAATACCACCAAATCTTTTGACACAGTTGAATTGGTCACTGGCGAATAAGCAGAAGAGCGGCGCAAGATTGCTTTGACCCGCAGCACAACTTCTCTTGGGCTAAATGGTTTTACAATATAATCGTCCGCTCCCGATTCAAATCCTTGAACACGGTTTGCCTCTTCGCCTTTTGCTGTCAGCATGATAATTGGCGTCATTTTTAGTTCACGCAACTCCGTACTCACTTCGATTCCGTCTTTTTCCGGCATCATGAGATCAAGCAAAATGCAATGGTAATCTTTTTCAGTAGCCATTTCCAATGCTTGGACGCCGTTTTCGGCTTCTTCTACAATGTAGCCTTCGCGTTCCAGGTACATTTTCAGCAAGCGGCGGATTCTTTCTTCGTCGTCTACAACCAATACTGTAATTTCTTCAGACATTGTAACCCCTCCAACTTTTGTCTCTTATGATACATTGTACCCTCAACATATCCAAAAATAAATAAAAAGCCTTTTCCAACAGTGGAAAAGGCTTTTCTGCTTATGCGTATGAGTGCAGACCGGCAATAATCAAGTTTACAGCTACAAGGTTAAACAGGATTATTGTAAACCCGATCACACCAAGCCATGCTGATTTTTCACCATGCCATCCTTTGCCCAATCGCAAATGCAAGTAAGCGGCATAGAACAGCCATGTGATGAGCGCCCATACTTCTTTTGGATCCCAACCCCAGAAACGGGACCAGGCAATTTGCGCCCAAATCATTGCGAAGATCAGTGCCCCTAATGAGAAAAGCGGAAATCCGATAATGACAGCGCGGTAGCCAATTTCATCCATTAAATTCAAGTTGACGTTTTTCACGAACGGCTTGAGAAGGGCCGAAATTCGTTTTCTGGCAACAAGCCGAATTAGCCAATAAATAATGGTACCTAGGATCACCGACCAAGTGACTGTCGTCAATTTGCTGGCATTGACTATGGCCGGCATTTCTACTAGCGGTGTCATCTTCCCTTCAGAAAGGGCCTCGTATTCGTTCATGCCGAAAATCGGCGGCATTTTGTATGCAATCTCTTTATCTAAGCCTTCTTTATCGACATAAGCAAAGTTCGCTTCGTAATCAGTCACCGTGAAGTAAGTACTTGCAGCAACGAACCCTACTACCAAAACAAGAGAATACATGATTGCTTCCAGCCAAAAGCGCTGTTTTGATTTTTTCGTCAGATCTACTACTTTCAATAAATATACTAGTCCGGCTGCTGCACTGATTGCCAGTATTCCTTCGGCAATTACAACAGTGCTGACATGGATTGCCAGCCAGTTCGATTGGAGTGCCGGAATCAGTGGGCTGACTTCACTCGGAAACATGCTTGCAAATGCGATGATCAATAAAGCTACTGGCAAAACGACCATTCCAAGGACTGGTGTTTTGTAGAGAAAATAAAGGACCAGGAAGCCACCGACAAGTGTCATTCCGAATGCCGTAGTGAATTCAAACATATTGCTTAGAGGCGCGTGTCCAGTTGCACCCCATCTTGTAAAGAAATAAGCTAAATTTGCTAGAAAACCGATAATTGTAATGATGAAAGCCGTTTTGCCCCAACGGCTTTCTGAATTATATGTGCCTGTCTTGTTGCCTTTTACTGCTCCGCCAAAAACAAAAGTAGCTATCAGGTAACAAATGAAGGCAGCGTACAGGAAATTGGAACTCATAGCAGCCAATGTCATAGTGCTTCCTCACCTTCTTTTTTCATCCTCATCTCGATGTCTTCCTGCTGATCCGAATAAGCAGGAAGTGACGCAAATTCTGAAACTTGATCGAGGTCTTTTTTCAAAGCAAACCAGTTTTTGTTCGTATGGCCTGCCAAGACAATTTCCCCGTTCGCTTTTTGCTGAATCCAGAACCGGCGGTGATTAAAGTACATTCCTTGAGCCACACCGATCATGAAAATCAGTCCGCCAAGTCCGAGAATCGGCAAAGTTTTATCTTTGCGGACTGTCAGACCAGAAACGTTGCGCGTTTCAGCGCTTTGGAATTCCAATTTAAATTGGTTTTCCCCAAAAGGTTCGATCGTGTTTCGAATCAGGATAAAACTGGTTTCCCCTTTTGGTGTTTCAGGAGTCGTCATTTCAACCAAGAAACCTGGATTGTTCGGAAGTGGTGTCGCTGTTTGGGGTTCTCCGTTCTCGAAGCCGGAAAAATCCGGATAATACCCTTTCAACTCAACCGTTGCACCATTTTCAAGTTCATAAAACTTTTCCGGATTGATCAGATCAATCGTCAATTCACCTAAAGAATCACCTGATTCTTTGTTGGTCAAAGCAAAGTTCATCGCTTTGAGTTCATTTTGCTTGTAATCCATTTGGTATACCGCAAAGCCGTCAAATTTCAACGGCTGATTGACGCGAATCGGATATTCCTTAACCTCTTCCATATTTTCCATTTCTCCTGGAAGACCGTCTTCCGCCTTTTTATACAAAACGATATCTGTTTGGTAATTTTTAACGACAGACCCAACCCGGTCAACCGCTTCGCTAAAAGCACCATCTTTCTCTTCCCCAGTATATGTCTCTAGTTGAAATTTTTTGCTCTCAAGAGCATATCCGGGTGCTTCCGGAATAGCACGTGTTTCGCCTTCCCGAATCCATAACGTTTCGTCTACATAAAATCCTGGCATCATGCGCAGCATGACTCCAAACAGGAAAATAATCAAACCAATATGGTTAACATAAGGGCCCCACCGAGAAAAACGGCCTTTTTCTGCTAGAAGGCCATTTTTATCCAATGTCACGTTGTATTTCAATTCTTTTAGTTTCGTTTCCGCTTTTTCAAGCACATCTTCCGGAGCTTGGCCTTTTCCATATATACGCTGTTTGTTCATGAAACTCTCGTGACGGAGAACCCGCTGATTTTTCAAGGAACGATATAATGGCACAAAACGATCCAGACTGGCGATAATAAGTGAAATGGCCAGCATTCCGACTAAGATGATAAACCAAAACGAGCTGTATAAATCATGAAATCCTAAATAATGATAGATACGGCCGACTTCACCGTAAACGTCCGAATAATATGCTTTAATAGTAGCTTCGTTTCTGACAGGCACTTGAACATATTGCTCTTGAGGCAAAATAGTTCCAACAGCCGCAGCCACTAGAAGCGCGACGATAATTCCAATTCCGACTTTAACACTGGAAAAGAAGTTCCATACTTTGTCGATGATTGATTTGTTGTACGTCTGGGACCTTCTTGCTGTACCTTCATAGCGCATGTCCACAAGCTTGCTGTTTTGTTCTTTCTCGGTCAATGACCGTCCGCACGATTCACAAAGAATTGTCCCGGGCGGATTTACATGACCGCATTGGCATTGCTTTTTCTCCATCCGAAAAAACTCCTTATTGAGGTTTAATTTCTTCCATAAACCCTTCAATATCCTGTTCTGTCATTTCACCGGTGATGATCCGCTGAATTTCACCATCTGGATTCACCAATACCGTGGTCGGCAATGGGATAATGTTGTAGGCGGTCATTACACTTTTCGTTTTGTCGATAACAACGGGAAATGACAACTTATATTGATCGGCAAACGACTGGACTTCGAAATCAGATTGCGCAATATTTACAGCCAACACTTGAACACCTTGGTCTTTGAAAGCTTCATACTGTCTGTCCATGGCAGGCATTTCTTTTGCACAAGGCTTGCACCAAGTTCCCCAGAAATTCAAGAAAACTCCCTGTCCTTTATAATCGGAAAGCTGATGGCTTTCGCCTTCGAGGTCAACAAGTTTGAAATCGGGCGCTTGATCGCCAACCTTCAACACACTGACATCTTCAGCTGTTGCGTTGTTGTAAAGGGTGTATCCAATGGCAGCAATCAGTAGAAAAAGGATGACTGAACGCATAATGACTCTGTTTTTCTTTTTGCTCTTTTTCTTCTCGTTCATTATATTCCCCTCCTTCGAGGTTTATGCAAATCCAATTATAGCAAAGTTTCTACCATTGAATGGAGGCACTTTTGAATGGTTTGTGAACGTTAGTGGCGCTTGCCGGTTTCCGCCATAACCCGCAATAACTTCACTTCATGAGCGCTAAGTTCTCTAGATTCTCCTGCATTCAACCCTTTGAGTGTTAAAAAGGCAAATTGCTCACGGCTTAGTTTTTGCACCGGGAATCCAATTGCGTCAAACATTCTTCGCACTTGGCGGTTTCTGCCTTCGTGGATAGTTATCTGGACAATGGCTTTTCCAGTTTTGGAATCAGCCGATAAGAGTTTTACTTTAGCCGGGGCCGTCATGCCGTCTTCCAGCTTAATGCCGCGCTCCAATTTTTGTAGATCTTCTCTTTTTGGAATGCCTTTCAGACGCGCTACATAGGTTTTGTCAATTTCAAATTTCGGGTGCGTCAGCAAATTTGCGAACTCACCGTCATTTGTCATAATCAACAAGCCAGACGTATCATAGTCTAAACGGCCGACCGGATAAATGCGCTTTTCGACAGTGTCAAAGAAATCAGTGACAACTTTTCTATTTTTATCATCGCTAACGGCAGAAATGACTCCGCGCGGCTTATATAATAAATAGTAGACTTTTTGTTCTTTTTCAAGCTGCACGCCTTCCACTTCGATCGTATCGGAATGTGATACCTTAGTGCCAAGTTCCTTTACCACTTTTCCATTAACTCGTACTTTTCCGTCCAATATTAACTGTTCCGACTTGCGTCTTGATGCGATGCCGGCATGTGCCAACATTTTCTGTAATCTCTCCATAAGTTCACCTCATTGATTTTTTTCCGTTCGTTCCTCTCGGAATTATGTCACATTTGATACAAAAGCGAAAGTGCCACGCATTTACAAAAACAAAGGAAGACTGTTATCCATTCGCAGTCTCCCTTCGGCGATTAAGCTTTCACTTCTTCTTGAAAAGCGGCTTGAAATTTAGTCATAAACAAGTCTGTTTCTTCTTCCGGCTCATCGCTGGCATCCTCTGGCAGCGGTGGAAGTTCATCCAAGCTTTTCAATCCGAAATAATTCAAGAATTCGTTCGTTGTTCCATATAAAATGGCACGCCCCGTTCCTTCTGCACGTCCCATTTCCTGAACTAAACCTTTAGCCGCAAGTGTCTGAAGCGGCTTTTCGCTTTTAACTCCCCGCAAATCCTCGATTTCCAAACGGGTGAGCGGCTGCTTATAGGCAACAATCGCCAGCACTTCGAGCGACGCTTGCGACAGCGCTTGAGGCGTTGGGTTTTCCACAAGTTTTTGGATGGTCTCGGCTACCTCCGGCTTTGTAACAAGCTGGAAAACCCCCGAAAATTCCTTGATCATTAAGCCGCTTTCAAGTTCTCCGTAGCGATTTGCCATCTCATCAATGCATGCACGTATTTCGTCTTCCCCAGTTTCTGTCAGAAACTCCAGCTGAGCCATCGTCAATCCATCGTCACCGACTACAAAAAGCAACGCCTCAATTTTATTCGAAAGATTCGTCTTCATATTCCCACGTTTCCTTTCTCAGTTCCACCTGCAAATCAGTGAAATTCTTTTCCTGTTCTACAGCAATAACTTGCCGTTTCATCAGTTCAAGCACCGACAAAAATGAAACCACTAAAACCGACTTGTCATTTGACGGAAACAAGTCTACAAAAGAAGTTTTGCCCTTAGCAGCCTTTAACCGGCTGACGATTAATGTCATTTGGTCCTTAATTGAAATTTCCTGGCGCGCGATACGCGCTGACAATGGCGCCTTCAATTGTTTACGCCGCAGCATTTTCTGAAAAGCCGCCAGCATATCATAGGCATTTACTTCCAGATCTACATTTTCGATTGGCGTAGCAAGCTGGAATTCAGACAAGTCCTTTGGCGATTTAGTAAACAGCACTGCCCGGTTTGCTTCCATTTCCTTCATTTGAACGGACGCTTCCTTGAATTTTCGGTACTCCACAAGGCGCGAAACTAATTCTTCGCGTGGATCTTGCTCGTCAAATTCATATTCTATATCCTCAAGTTCCCCTTCATGGACTGGAAGCAGCATTTTGCTCTTAATCGCAAGCAAAGTTGCGGCCATCACCAAGTATTCGCTTGCTTCATTTAACTCCAGCACTTGCAGAGCGCGAATATGTTCCATATACTGTGAAGTGATCTGTGAAACCGGGATATCGTAAATATCAATTTCCAAACGGTGTATTAAATGCAATAATAAATCAAGAGGACCTTCAAAGGCCTCTACTTTTACTTCATAGGACATGCTTGACCACCTGACTGTTAAAGATACTTATATTATTATAGTAGAAAGGGGATTAAAATGCACCCACTCCACCACCCGCTCTTTATTCAATTTATTATAAATTTTAATAGCGAACACGATTATTTTGAATGCCATGAAGTTGGGGAAGAGTATTGGAAATCTCTTGCGCCTAAAGACAAAAACCACCCTATGACCGGCTGGATCCAGATGGCTGTCGGCATGTACCATTGGAGAAGAAGCAATTACCCGGGGGCTTTAAGATCATTTATACGGGCAAAAGCAAAGCTTTCAGATGGGGGCATTTGGGTAGATGGAATCGACCATATGGAATTAGTTCGATTGTTGACAGTTTCAATAGAAGCAGTTACTGATCGAAAACCTTTTTTCTCTTATGAGATTCCCATCTCTTCAAAAGATTTGACCGAAACCATAAACAGTTATCAAGCTGCCCACCCCATCGCGCCTCAAGACCCGTATTACATCATGCATAAGCATCGGCTGCGTGACCGTTCATCAATCATCAGTCTGCGTGAACAAAAAAAAAGGCGGAACCTTTAATCAAAGGCCGCCTTTTTTCTGTGGGCATTTTTCAAGAAATGCTCGAGTTTCTTCCGTCGAATTCATTTCTTTCCCCTGCATCATTTGCTGAATTTTTTCCACCATTGACTGGCCGATTCCTTCGTTTCGATATGAAGGATTGACTGACACATGATGAATGGTAAATGCGTCTTCGCTGACTTCCACACCCAATAAGCCGACAAAGTCTTCTCCTTTTTTCCAGAGAAACAATTGCCATTCCGGATTATCTTCGTATTTCTGCATTGTTTGCTGCAGCACTTTCAAATCTCGCTCTCTTGGCATGAAAGACATCAAGCCCATTGCGATTTTTTCAAACGATTTTTTATATCTTAGTAACATAACCAATCCCTCGTTTTCGTCCATACACGGCTTTGTACATCCTACTATAAACTCTTCCAGAACACAAGTTCAGTAAAAGTTAGCCGCCTATAACATTATCTGCAAAGAAGACCCAGTAGACAATTCCCCAACCGATGGCCAGCACAAATAAAAAAATCAATAATAAAACGTTGGATCTATTCATTTGCCTTTTACTTTCTGCTTGTATGACATGTCATGGCTAATCAAATCCTCATTGGATTCCCGACGCACCACAAGCTGGTGTTCACCGTTTTCTACAAAAACGACGGCCGGGCGGCCAATGCGGTTGTAATTGCTGGCCATGGAATAGCCATATGCGCCCGTACAGAACACACTCAAAATATCTCCAGCTTCCATAGATGGCAGAATCGCTTCTTCAATCAGTTTATCTCCCGATTCACAAAGCTTTCCGGCAATCGTATACTTCTCGTTCGCTTCAGATGTTGCTTTATTGGCTAGTATTGACGAGTATTTCGCACCGTATAAAGCAGGGCGGATATTGTCGGACATTCCACCGTCAACTGCTGCGTATTTCCGAAGGTTCGGCACTTCTTTCATTGACCCAACCGTATACAAGGTTGTACCGGCATCCCCAACCAACGAACGGCCTGGTTCGATCCAGATTTCCGGCACTTTGTAGCCGGCAGCAGCCGAGACTTTTTTGACAGTCCGTATCATATCTCTCACGTAAACAGCCGGTTCAAGCGGTTGGTCTTCATCTGTATAACGTATGCCAAAGCCGCCTCCAAGATTCAACACTGTACAGCGATAACCGTGCTTTTCTTCCCAACCGGACATCTTTTCGACCAATTTTTCAGCTGCAACTTGAAAGCCTGTGGTATCAAAAATTTGTGAACCGATATGGCAATGGAGACCCATTAATTTCAAGAAAGGGTGGTCGTATGTGCGAAGGAATGCCTCTTCCGCTTGGCCATTCTTCAAATCAAAACCAAATTTCGAATCTTCCTGGCCAGTCGTGATATAGTCATGCGTATGCGCTTCGACGCCCGGTGTAACACGCAGCAAAATGTTCATCGGCTGCTCGAGTTCTTCCGAAAGTTTTTTCAAAAGCTCAATTTCGTAAAAATTGTCGACTACGATGCAGCCGATTTCTTCTTTAAAAGCCATGCGCAATTCTGCTTCACTTTTATTATTGCCGTGAAAATGAATTTTCTCTTTTGGAAATCCGGCTTGAACGGCTGTATATAATTCCCCTCCAGAAACAACATCCAGCGACAATTTCTCTTCTGCAGCCACCTGATAAATCGCTATGCTTGAAAAAGCTTTGCTGGCATAAGCAACCTGATAACCAATCGCTTCATCTTCAAAAGTTTTCTGAAATGCCTTGGCACGGTCCCGGAACAGTTGGATATCATAAACAAAAAGCGGTGTACCGTATTCTTTTGCCAGTTCTACTGTGTCTGTTCCACCAATTGTTAAATGGCCCTGGTCGTTAATGGCTTGTGTACCGTATAAATGCATGAGTTCCCTCCTATATCGCGAATGGCAGTTATGAAAAAACTTGCTGAGAATAATCTCAGCAAGTTCTGTTAATCGGTGATTACCGCTGAAATTAGCGGTATTTTTTCAACCGGTTCGCTTGAATATTCTACACTATTATACAACATGTCCAGACATTCTGCGACATCTTCTGTATTGGAATAGACTGTTGCAATCGATTCGCCTTCACCGACAAAATCGCCTACTTTTTTATGCAATACAATGCCGACCGCCAAATCAATCTCCGACTCTTTCGTCGCTCTTCCGGCTCCTAAAACCATAGCTGCTGTGCCAATGTCATCGGCTACCATGTTGGAGATATACCCCTCCAGTTTTGAAGGGACTTCTGTTTTAAATGCAGCCTGCGGAAGCAAGTTCACATCATCCACTACAGCCGGGTTGCCGCCCTGACTTTCGATAAATTGCTTGAAAATACGAAGCGCTTCTCCGCTTTCGATCGCCTGAACAAGCATGGCGCGCGCTTCTTCTAACGTGGCGGCTTTTCCCCCCACAACAACCATTTGGCTTCCGAGCACTAAGCAAAGTTCCGTCAAATCTTCCGGTCCTTTGCCTTGAAGTGTTTCGATCGCTTCTTTCACTTCTAAGGCATTGCCAATCGCAAATCCAAGAGGCTGACTCATGTCGGAAATAATGGCCATTGTTTTGCGGCCTGTTGCATTGCCGATACCGACCATAGCATGTGCAAGTTCCTTTGCATCTTCTTCCGTCTTCATAAAAGCACCTTCGCCTGTTTTAACATCGAGGACAATGGCATTTGCGCCAGCAGCAATTTTTTTGCTCATAATCGAACTTGCAATCAACGGAATACTGTTGACTGTTGCCGTTACATCACGCAACGCATACAACTTTTTGTCAGCTGGGGTCAAGTTTCCGCTTTGGCCAATAACAGCCACTTTGATGTCGTTCACTTGTTTGATGAAATCTTCAGTCGACAATTCCACATGAAAGCCTTCAATTGCTTCAAGCTTGTCAATAGTACCGCCTGTATGCCCGAGGCCGCGGCCACTCATTTTCGCAACTGGCACCCCACATGCCGCAACAAGCGGGCCAAGAACTAAAGTGGTCGTATCGCCGACACCGCCGGTCGAATGCTTATCCACCTTGACGCCCTCGATTGCGGACAAATCGATTTGATCTCCTGAACCTGCCATTGCCAAAGTCAAATCCGCGCGTTCCCGATCGCTCATGTTTTGAAAATAAACTGCCATCAGAAATGCACTCATTTGATAATCCGCAATCTCGCCGTCAGTATAACCAGTAACAATATGCTGGATTTCTTCAGTGGAAAGTTCTAATCCATCGCGTTTCTTTTCTATCAAATCAACCATTCTCATAATTTTAACCGCCTTTTTTATTTAGCTATATTACTGAACTTGTTGATATGCCTTTACATAATGGTCGAGTAAAAAGCAGAGGCTTCTGGTGGACCATACAGCAATTTCAGGCTGTTACAGATTTCTTCTTAAGCCTAGTTCAACTGGGTTAAGAAGCTTTTTCCAAACTTCGGCAGTGGAGCATCGAAGTTTTCTGCGATAGTTGCGCCGATATCCGCAAACGTTTTTCCAAGATCTAACTTTTGCCCACTCTCGAAGCGTGGCGAAAAAGCAAGGAGCGGTACGTATTCACGCGTATGGTCTGTTCCTGGAAAAGTAGGATCGTTGCCATGGTCGGCAGTAATCAACAGCAGATCGTTTTCGCTTAATTTATCCAGCACTTCAGGCAAGCGTGCATCGAATGCTTCCAATGCTTCAGCGTACCCCTTAGGATCTCTCCGGTGGCCGTATAGAGCATCAAAATCAACCAAGTTCAAGAAACTAAGCCCGTTGAAGTTTTCTCCTGCCACTTCAACCAGTTTATCCATGCCGTCCATGTTGTCTTTTGTCCGGATCGCTTTTGTCACGCCTTCACCGTTATAGATATCATTGATTTTGCCAATGGCGATAACATCTTTCCCGATATCTTTCAATTCATTCATGACTGTGCGGTCAAAAGGCTTTAATGCATAATCATGGCGATTGGAGGTCCGTTTAAATGCGCCTGGCCCACCAAGGAACGGGCGTGCAATGATGCGGCCGACCAAATACTCCGGCTCCAGCGTCAATTCACGTGCGATTTCGCATATTTTATAAAGCTCTTCCAATGGAATGATTTCTTCATGGGCAGCAATTTGAAGAACCGGATCTGCTGAGGTATAGACAATTATGGCGCCTGTTTCCATGTGCTCCTGCCCAAGTTCGTCAAGGATTTCTGTGCCGCTAGCTGGCTTGTTGCCTATCACTTTGCGGCCTGTTTTTTCTTCTAAAGCCTGGATCAATGAATCAGGGAAACCTTCTGGATATACTTTAAAAGGTGTATCAATATTAAGCCCCATGATTTCCCAGTGTCCCGTCATTGTATCTTTTCCTACAGAAGCTTCTTGAAGCTTGCCGTAAAAAGCGGACGGAGTTTCAGCTGCTGCGATTCCTTTTACAGGCTCAATATTGCTCAAGCCTAGCCCTTCCATATTCGGCATATGAAGGCCGTCCACACTTTCTGCTATGTGACCAAGTGTATTGGATCCAATATCGCCAAAAGCTTCAGCGTCTGGAGCTTCACCGATTCCTACAGAGTCGAGAACAATCAAATGAATGCGTTCAAAAGATTTATTAATCATAAAATTTCCTCCTTATATACGATTCTATCCTACCATAAAGCCCAGTCTCGTCGGAAGTCTGACTTCTTATTTATGCTCGCGGATGAAACTGTGAATAGACGTCTTTTAAACGGGTTTTGCTGACGTGCGTATAAATTTGTGTGGTCGAGATGTCGGCATGGCCAAGCATTTCTTGGACAGCACGCAAATCTGCTCCGTTTTCTATTAAATGTGTAGCAAAAGAGTGCCTCAGCGTATGTGGGGTCAATTCTTTCTGGATGCCCGCTTTTTGTGCATGCTGTTTAAGCAATTTCCAAAAACCTTGCCGTGTTAATCGTTTTCCCCGTTGATTGATAAATAACGCATCTGTTTTTTCTCCAGCTTTCAATAAGTTGTGCCGGGCATTTTCCAGATACGTTTTACACGCTGTTAAAGCAGACTTGCCCAGTGGAATGATGCGTTCTTTTCCGCCTTTGCCAAAACAACGGACAAAACCCATCGTCAAGTTGACATCTTCAACATCCAAGTTAATGCATTCGCTGACGCGCATGCCGCTTGCATACAAAAGTTCAAGCATTGCTTGATCCCGCATCCCATTAGCTTTATCAAGCGCCGGGGCTTGCATGAGTGCATCCACTTCTTCAATTGATAGAACGTTCGGCAGCTTTTTATCCATTTGGGGCATTTCCAAGTGGACGGTCGGATCGTTGTCCACTACCCGCTCACGGATCAAAAATTGATGGAACGAGCGAATCGAAGAAATATGCCTTGCTACGGTACGGGACGTTTTTGTCGTTTCTTTCAAATGGCGCAAATGATTTAAAATATGTATACGCTCCACTTTGCGCAGTGAATCAAGCTGTTCAACTTCCTTTAAGTATTGAATATAACTTTTTAAATCCCGCTCGTAAGATACAAGGGTATTGGCTGCAAGCTGCCGTTCTACCCGAAGAAAATGCAGATAATCATCCAGCGCATCTTTTGCATATTTCATTCTGATACCTCCTTTAGTAGAAGAAAATAAAAAGAAGGGCGACCTTCAATGGCCGTCCTTCTTTTCCCCAATCATTGGGGTGGGTCTTGTGAGCTGCGGTCATTGCAACGCCAGCAAATGCCATGAAACGTAAGACGGTGGTCTTTAATTTGGAAGTTCCAGCGTTTCTCGACAACGCCTTCTACATCTCCCAACAAGTCTTCCTGTATTTCATCTACAGCTCCACATTCTAAACACACTAGATGATGATGGAAATGCGCAGCGCCTTCTTGGCGTAAATCATAGCGGGAAACCCCATCACCAAAATTTATTTTGTCGACAATTTTCAGTTCAGTTAACAATTCCAATGTCCGGTACACAGTGGCCAATCCAATTTCCGGTGCGATATCCTTTACAAGCAAGTATACATCTTCAGCACTCAAGTGGTCTTCTTCATGATCCAGCAAAATCCGGACGGTCGCTTCACGCTGTGGCGTCAATTTATAACTCGCAGCATGCAATTGCTTTTTAATACGATCAATCCTTGTTTCCATGCGACGCCCTCCTTAAACTGCTTCCATTATAGCAAAGGAGTGTTCTCATTTACAACATATTATCATTCTTACTTTATAATCATTATCAATTGATAATTATTTTAATTTCCAATTGATAAGCGCTGTTTCGCCCACATTACAGCAAAAGCTGTTTTTGCATCATAGATCCGGTTATCCTTCATCATTTGCTCTGCTTCTTCGACCGAAACCTCCAATAGTTCAACAAATTCGTCTTCATCCAGAACCGCACCATTCGTTGCCTTTTTTAGGCCATCTGCGAAAAACAAATGAATCACTTCATCTGCAAATCCGGGAGAGGTTGAAAACGACTGGATCAATTCCAATTTTTCAGCTGTATAGCCAGTTTCTTCTTCCAATTCACGCATCGCTGTATATTCAGGAGCCTCCCCTTTTTCTAACTTGCCTGCCGGAATTTCGATAATAGAACGCTCTAACGCTTTACGGTATTGTTCCACCATGATGATTTTGTTTTCTGGCGTGAATGCTACTATAGCGACAGCTCCAGGATGTTCAACCAATTCACGTTTTGAGGTTTTGCCATTTGGCAAACTGACATCGTCTACTTTTAAATTAATGACTTTCCCCTCGTAAATGCGTTTTGAAGCGATGGTTTTTTCTTCAAATTTTTTCATGATATTCCTCTTTTCGTTTGTGATTTCTCTACCGCAAAGTATACCATAAGGGAAACAGCATTTAAAAATGGAGGGATGTTATGAAAACAGCACATCTAGGGAATAGCGGATTGAGAGTAAGCGAAATCGGTTTCGGCTGCATGTCTTTGCCCACTGATTCTAAGCAAGCTGCGGCCATAGTGGATGAAGCGATTGCAAGTGGCATCAATTATTTTGATACAGCAGACCTTTACAACAAAGGATTAAACGAGGAGTTAGTCGGACAAGCCTTAAAAGGCCGCCGGAAGGACATCATTTTGGCCACGAAAGTCGGTAATCAGTGGCATCAGGACAGTGACGAAGTCAAGTGGAATGCTACTAAACCTTATATACTTGAACAAGTTCACAATAGCTTGACCCGGCTGCAAACCGATTACATCGATTTGTATCAATTGCATGGCGGCATGATTACGGACAATGCAGAAGAAACAATTGATGCTTTTGAATCTTTGAAAAAAGAGGGGCTGATCCGGGAATACGGGATTTCTTCTATCCGGCCGAATGTCATTAAACGCTTTATGGAGAAAAGCGCGATCGTTTCAATCATGATGCAGTACAGCCTGTTTGACCGCCGACCTGAAGAATGGCTTGATTCTATTGGTTCGGCCGGCACATCTGTCGTTACGCGCGGAACACTCGCAAAAGGCCTTTTAACCAACGAAGGTCCAAAGCGCGCAAAAAAAATGGGTGGCTATTTAACATACAGCGAAAGTGAAGTAAAAGACTCACTGAAAAATTTGATGGATATACATGACAACCTTCATGCACTTTCCCTTCATAGCGTTTTGCAAAATTCTACTGTCGCTTCAGTTGTTGCAGGCGCCAGTTCGCCGAAACAAATCAAGGACACGATTGCCGCTTATGAAACATCGGTGTCAATTGATCAGATAAACGAAGCTAAAAAAGCGACCAAGCAAGATGTATATAAAGAGCACCGGGAATAATAGCTTAACTAGAAAGCAGGGCAAATGGCCGCTAGTGCCATTGCCCTGCTTTGCTATTTTCTGCTCTATTGCATTGTTCCGCTTTTTCTGCGTGGGCATTTATCATTTTCCTAAGCAATGCTTCAATGGGTGCCTCTGCAGGCAAAGCAGTTAACATCCAGTTTAATTCTTTTTTTAACAGCAAGCTGATTCGGACTGCCGCCTTTTTATGGCAGTTTGGCGTAATGCAGCTGAAGATCGCTTCAATTTCTTCGAAGAGTTCATACGGCAAGGATTTGTCCAGGGTTTTAACACCAAGCTGCGCGCGATGAGGGGCATACTTATAAAGCAGCACGCGCGCCAGATGATCCATTACGTTCGTCAGCATTCTGGCTGCCCAAATGCCATTGCCGCGCGCGCTTGCTTTTTTGTATTGAAACAAAAACCAGGCCACATCGATGACAGCATCCTGAAATTCTTCTCTGTTGATTTCCAGTGTTTGAGTCGCCTGGTATGATTTAAGCATGCCTTCAGGGTCATACAGCACACGGAAATAATCTTTTTCCGGAAAACTCTCTAGCGTCACAGTAAATAAATCGATATGTAACAGATTGTCATAAACTGCTATCAGCTGAGGTGCAATAATGAATATATCATCCTGAAAAATGATTGGGCGATATGCTTCTAAATGTACGGCACGCTCAGATAAAAATTGCGTTTTATGCTCTTCTTCAACCAAACAGTACAAATCAATATCAGAATATTCATCGTGTTCATCCCGACCCATCGAACCTTTCAAAAAAACTGCTTGGACGCGTGAATCTTTTTTTAAACTTGCACAAATTTTTTCGACTGCTTGTTCCTGGATCAACAATTACATCCCTCCAATGGCTGCCTGTTCTACAGACTTTTACAGTGGCCTTAACGTTATTCTAAAGGTCTTGTTTTAGGTACACTTTGCTCCTTCCTTTTATCATGCTGTGTTTTCAAACCCAATACAAGGGAATTTTTACAATTTTTTAAGTTTAAATTCCATTAATGCACTATTGCATCTTGCCATAAAAAAACAGAAAGCCAGAAAGCTTTCTGTTCAGACTGCAGACAATATCTAGAATTTCAAAAAGAAAGCTGAAAAGCTTTCTTTTACTGCATATTATTGAAAAACAACATAGGCCAGCCTGGTTTTCAAAGAACTAAACCAACAGTCCCGCTGTAGTATCGTCTATAATCAGAACGTCTAGATAGCCGCCCATTAGCGCCGCTTTTACACTAGCTGCTTTATGAGAGCCTTCGACAATTCCAATCACTTCAGGTATATTTTTGAATTCATTTAGATCAAGGCCTATTACCAAATCATTCAATGGGTGTTTGATCTGCTTTCCAGCAGCGTCAAAGAAACGTGAACCAATGTCTCCTGCAGCTCCCGCCTTCTTCAAGGATTCCAGATCTGCTGAAGTTAAATAATTCATCGTCGACATTGTCGACCCTTCATACGGGTTGCCAATTCCAACTACAGCCATTTGAACCGTACGGCCTTCTTCCAGAACCATTGCAATATCTTCCGACTGAATCAAACGTTGTTTTAATTCATACGATCCGACCATTGCGGGAGCATAGAGATAGGAACAATTCGAATTCATCTTCTGTGCCAGCTGATATGCCAGCAAGTTTGAATGAATTTCGACAAGTTTTCTTCCCATGCCTCCTACAAGCGGAATTACTTTCAATTCACGGTGCTGTTCATAAGGATATTCTTGCACAAATTTGGAAAGCGTACTTCCCCAAGAAACACCAAGAGACTTTATGCCTTGCAAATTTTTTGACACGTAGACAGAAGCGGCTTTGCCTAATGCCTGTTTCACCATTTCTGTTGTCAAATCTGCAGTAGGAATGACAATTGCTTCTTTAAGGTTATACTTTTTCTCTAAACGATGCTCCAATTCCACCGTGTGAGCGCTTTCATCTTTAATGTAGATTTCGACTATGCCGATTTCCCTTGCCTTATTGAGCAATTTGGAAATCACAGGGCGGGAAACGCCTATTTTTTTAGCAATTTCCGCCTGTGTTTGTCCATCGAAATAATATAATTTAGATACTTTTACAATTTGCCTGCGTTCTTCCCAATCGATCATTGTGACACCTTCTCATCAAAAATTCTAAAAGTGAGAAATACCCCTTATCGATTATTCCCCAAGAGTTCCCCTTAAACTTTTACCCTATCTAAATTCTACCATTAAATAAGGAAACTGGAAGAACTTTAGTGGATAATTTAGTTATGGACTCCTTTGCCAAGCCAAGAAGCAGCCGCCTCGTATATGCTTTCGGAAACTGTAGGATGTGCATGTATCATAGTGGAAAGCTCTTCGACTGTCCCTTCAAGATGAATAAAAGCCGACGGTTCTGCAATCATTTCTGTAACATGCGAACCGACAAGTGTCACTCCAAGAATTTCTCCGTATTTTGTGCCGGCAATCACTTTTGTGAAACCGTCTTTTTCACCGCGGGTCAATGCTTTTCCGTTCCCAGCATGATCGATTTTCACAACTTTGTAAGAGAGATTCTGCTGTTTTGCTTCCGTCTCTGTTAACCCGACGCTGGCAATCTCCGGGCTGGTATAAACACAGCGAGGCACTACGCGGTAGTCGATTCGCTCTTTTTCTCCTGCTGCATTCCCAGCTGCTATAAGGCCTTCAGCACTGGCAACATGCGCCAATTGCCAACCGCCGATCAAATCGCCAATAGCGTAAACAGAGGGCAGGTTGGTCGCCATAAAATCATCCACTTTCACAAATGGTCCATCCATTTCCAAATCCAATTTTGAAAAAGCGGAAGTGTTCGGTGCTCTTCCGACTGACATCAGGAGCGCTTCTGTTTCTAGCGCTTCTTTTTTTCCGTCTTTTGTTTCCACGTTTACTATCTGCCGATTTTGCTGTTTTTCAACGCTCATCACTTTAGTGTCAGTCAAAATTTTTATTTTTTTCTTTTTCAACGCTTTTGCAAGAAGTTTCGAAGCATCTTCATCTTCGCTTGGAACGATTCGGCTGCCCATTTCAACTACCGTGACCGCCGTATTGAGACTTGCAAAAATACACGCCCATTCCACACCGATAATGCCCCCGCCGACAATAACGATGGATTCCGGTATTTTCTCCATGTCTAAGATTGTATCACTCGTATCATAGTTTGCCTCTTCAAGACCAGGGATTGGCGGGATGATAGGTTTGGATCCGGTGGCCAAAATGATTTTTTCGCCATGGATGGTTTCTTCTTTGTCTGCTAAGCGAATAGAAACCGTTCGGTCAGAGTGTACTTCTCCATAACCATTAAAAACATCAATATTGCCTTTCTTCATTAAATAGGCAATTCCGTTCCGCAGCGTTTGGATGACTTCATCTTTTCTCGCGAGCATCTTTGAAAGAGATAATGTTACAGGTCCTGCTTCTATTCCCCAGCTTTTTGCCCTTTCAATATCTTCGATAATTTCAGCGTGGCGCAATAAGGTTTTTGAAGGAATGCAGCCACGATTCAAACAAGTTCCTCCCAGTTCACGTGCTTCCACAAGCGCAACTTTCTTTCCAAGTTTCGCGGCTTTAATCGCTGCCACGTAACCACCAGGGCCTCCACCAATTACTGCCACGTCATAACTATTCAATAGGATCTACTCCTTAGGTTAATAATTCATATGGCTGTTCAAGTATATTTTTCAATTCTGTCAGGAAAGCCGCGGCCGGCGCTCCGTCAATTACGCGATGATCGAACGACAAACTTAAAACCATCATCGGACGCAATACAATTGCTCCATTTACGCCTACTGGCTTCTCATTTATGCGGCCAACTCCAAGTATGGCAGATTCCGGCTGATTGATCACCGGCGTAAAAGCATCAATGGCGTACATTCCCAGATTGCTGATTGTAAAAGTTCCACCAGACATTGCATCCGGCTTTAGCTTGCTTTCCCTTGCAGCTTTTCCTAAAGCTTTGCATTCTTCCGTGATTGCTGCGAGCCCTTTTTGGTCAGCATTTTTAACTACAGGTACCAATAAGCCATTTTCCACAGCTACTGCTAAGCCAATATTTACTGAATCCTGGTAGACGATTTCATTGCCTTCCAAGGAGACATTGATATTCTTATGGCGTTTTAAAGATTGTGCTACAGCTTTTACAAGTATCTCTGTATAAGAAAGCCGTAATCCTGTCTGTTTCTCGATACTGCCTAGAAGCTGTTTTCTCATACTCACAACTTCAGTCATGTCGATTTCACTTGTTAACGTGACATGAGGGGCGGAAGTCTTGCTCTTCAGCATTCTCTCAGCCACCACTTTCCGGATTCCTTCCATCTTCACCCGTTTGCCAGAAGCTGCAGCCGGAGGACTAGATTGAGTAACTGGCTTCTTAGCCCCTTCAACATCCGAGCGGTAAATTTTCCCTTGAGATCCGCTTCCTTCAATCCCTTTCAAATCAACACCTTCAGCCTCCGCAACTTTCGCAGCTAGTGGAGTCGCTTTAGGAGCAGCATGAGATTCTGCAAAAGCCATCACGTCTCCCTGGTGTATGCGCCCATTGGGTCCAGATCCCTGAATTTCAGCAAGAGAGACCGCTTCTTCCTTTGCTACACGGCGAGCAGCCGGTGTGGCACGTGGCTTTTCTGTTTTTGCAGCAGGATCCGCAGATGCTTGAGATGACTCCAAACTTCTTTCCGCTGGAGTTGTATCAAATACATCTTCTTTATCCTCATCTTCAACTTCCGTTTCTGAATCACTTTCCGTCTCAGTAGGTATTTCTTTGCCTCCGGCTTCACCAGGCGGCGAATCCGGGACTTTTTCGTCCGCTTTTCCGATATAGCCAACCACATGGTTGATGGGAACTTCATCATCTTCTTCATAATATTTTTTTAAGAGGATACCTTCCTCATACGCTTCCACTTCGATATTGATTTTATCGGTCATGATTTCGAATAATGGATCCCCAACTTCTACAGAATCCCCTTCATCCTTAAACCATTGCAAGAGTGTCCCCACTTGCATCGTACTGCTTAGTTTGGGCATGAAAATTTCTTTAGCCATCTTTTCGTTGCTCCTCCCTACAATCGGTTTACTGTTTCTTTGACTGCATTGATAATATCGTCTACTCCAGGGATAGCCGCTTTTTCAAGTTCTGGATTGTATGGAATCGGAACAGCCTTGCCTCCGAGCCGTTTGATCGGGGCATCCAGATAATCGAAAGCTTCGCTTTCTGCAATCACGCTGGCGATTTCTCCACCGAACCCACCGCGTTTTACCGCTTCATGCACGACGACCAGGCGGCTCGTCTTTTTTACCGATTCAATAATAGTTTCTGTATCCAAAGGAACAAGGGTCCGGGGGTCGATCACTTCGACGCTGATTCCTTCTTTTTCAAGTTCAGCCGCTGCTTCGAGCGATCTATGGACCATTATGGCCGTAGCCACTATCGTGGCGTCTTTTCCTTCTCTTTTGACGTCCGCTTTTCCAAGCGGAATGGAATAAGATTCTTCCGGAACATCGGATTTCGTCTTATAGCACAGCTTATGCTCGTAAAAGATAACGGGGTTATCATCATCTATCGCGGCTTTTAGGAGCCCTTTAGCGTCATAAGCTGTTGAAGGCTGGACCACTTTCAGACCGGGAATATGCGTCATCCAAGCTTCGAGACTTTGTGAATGCTGAGCTGCAGCACCGGTCCCTGAACCTGCCGGAGTCCGCAACACCATTGGCACTTTCCCTTTTCCGCCATACATATAGCGGATTTTTGCTGCCTGGTTTACCATATTGTCCATGGCGATGGTTATGAAATCGGAAAATTGCAATTCCAGTATCGGACGCATACCGGTCAAGGCTGCTCCGACTGCAGTGCCTGAAATTGCAGCTTCTGATATAGGCGTATTGCGGATTCGTTCCGGACCAAATTCTTCAATCATGCCACGGGTAACACCGAAAGCACCACCGTACACTCCGATATCTTCCCCTAAAATAAAAACATCCTCATTTTGGCGCATCTCTTGGCTCATCGCTTCTCTTACCGCTTCTAAATAAGTTAACTCCCTCACGCTTTTCTCCTCCTTTTCCCTTCGTTATGCGTATATATCTTCCATCAAATCGTCTAAAGTTGGATGAGGGCTATTGGCTGCAAAATCTACTGACCCTTCGACTTCCTCTTTTGCATCGGCTTTGATTTTTTCTGCCTCTTCTTCCGTTAGCAACCCTTCTACAACTAATATAAGACGCATACGTTCAATAGGATCTTTCAAGCGCCATTCTTTTTCCTCTTCCCGTGTGCGATATTTTTTCGCATCACTTTTCGAGTGGCCTTTCCAACGATAAGTTTTCGCTTCAACTATTGATGGCCCTTCGCCGTTGCGTGCACGATCAACTGCTTCGCCAACGCCATTCATGACATCAAAAATATCATTGCCATCGACCACTTTTCCCGGGATGCCATAGCTTTCCGCACGTTGTGCCACATTTCCGACATTCATCATCTCTTTCGCTGGTCCAGACATGCCGTATTGGTTATTCTCACAGATAAAGACTACCGGCAATTTCCAGATAGAGGCTAAATTGATCGCTTCATGAAAACTTCCTTCATTCGAAGCTCCGTCACCGAAAAAGCAAAGAACAACAAATCCTTCTTTTTTCATTTGAGAAGTTAATGCCGCTCCTGTCGCAATGGCAAAACCACCGCCAACAATTCCATTAGCCCCAAGATTTCCTTTCTCGACATCCGCAATATGCATTGAACCGCCTTTGCCTTTACAATAGCCGGTAGTTCGGCCGAACAATTCAGCCATCATCCCATTAACCTCTGCCCCTTTGGCAATACAGTGTCCATGGCCACGGTGTGTACTCGTTATCTTGTCCCGATCTTCTAAAACCGCAATAGAACCCACTGCAGAGGCTTCTTGGCCGACTGCTAGATGGGTTGTTCCATGAATCATGCCTTTCGCAAAAAACTCATCTACTTTTTCTTCAAAAAACCGGATTTGCCACATTTGTTTATATAGGTCAGCCAAATCTTTTTCCGCTACTCGAGGGGGTAAGTTTAATTTTTGTGTCATCATCTTTCCTCCTATTTACATTTGTTCCGAGTGCTTACATATGTAAACACTTGGGTACAAAAATGAAATCCGCTATTTTGCCCAAAAGGCCAGCCTCTTTAACTGTATACAAAGAAGCTTGACCTATGACAACGAATTAATCGTATGATGCTATTTTTTTTTCTTGAAATCTTGTATTACTTTACGCGTACTATTTACATCTTTTAGAACTTGATAAGGCTTTTTTATAACCCTCGCTGGAAGAGAAAACAATAAATGACTAAGGTCTTTTTGATATTCTTCTGTCATCCGCGTTGGTTTTGTTGATATTCTTTCGTAAACTTCATTGTATAACTCTTTTTTCATATCAATTTTAAGTTCTTTTGTTTTATTACATTCCAGACAACGGATGCTCTTGATTTGATCATTTATATAAGTAATTTCATGATCCACTTCTTCATGGCAATGAAGACAATATAACCCTGCTTCCATTTTCTTTACTTTCATCATAGAACACCTTCCCGTTTAGATGTTTGATACACTCCTTACACTTAAAATGTACCATTAATCTGTCGGTTTGGATATTATGCCTGCACAGCTGCTACGTTGCTAGTGTCCGCTTTGAATGTATCATCTTGCATACGGCGCAAACGCCAAATTGTCGAGTCGACCGTTTGTACAACATCGTCATAAGTGATGATTTCACCTTTTTTGATAGAGCGTTTCAATTGGACGTTGCGATCAACCAACCCTAAAGGAAGTGCTTTTTGCTGCGCTGCGTCTCCAGCTGAAAGAATTGTTCCGTAAACTGTAAAGCCGCCGATTCCATCAAGAAAATCTCCTTCTGACAAATCTACTTTTGCAACGGTTACTGTTTCCGCCTGCAGCCCTTTCCACGGAGCAATGGTCGCTTCATTATAGAAGTAAGCCCGCGCAATAGAAATCGGTGTTTCCAAACTTGTTAAGTGATATGGACGATAAAGCACATAATTCGGGCCATCTCCCATACTTAGGTATTGCATTTCATGATTAACTTCTTCTTTTTCAGAAGCAATAATGGCAAAAACCCCAGGAGCGACTCCGTTGATATACTCAACAATTTTTTTATTGGTGACTTGTCCGCCATCTTCTTTCAACTTAAAGATTTCAGGAAGCCCTTTTACATCGCTTACAAATCCATGCATACCCGGCTGATCCGGTAAAAATCCGGTCGCGTTTGCCACTGCAGTCATTTCTACCATTGTTTTTGTTCCATCCTGGAACGAAGCGAGCATTTTCGGACTTGCACCTTTTCTGGCAGCTTCTTCTGCTGCTGAATCAGGATTTGCCGATTGGTTCAACGGATTGTTTTTTCCTTTTCCTAGTGCTACAACTTCAAAACCAAGAGCATCTGCAAAATCATAGAGTTCCATAATTGCTCCTGGCTCATCGCCAGCTGTTCCGGTATAAACAACACCACTAGCGTCCGCCATTTTCTTAAGTAACGGTCCAACCGTTACATCTGCCTCAACATTCAGCATGACAATATGTTTCTTATTCAAAATAGCATCCCAAGCAATTTTAGCTCCGATATTCGGAACCCCAGTAGCATCGACAATCACATCAACTTCTGGCAATGACGTTACTAATTGTGCATCAGTTGTGGCAACCACTTTACCAGACTGTACAGCTTGAGCCGCTTCTTGTGCATCAGTTGTTTCTACGATACCGCCTGTCTCAACACCGGATTTCACATAAGCATTTGTGACATTGTCAATCTGAATGTCGGCAGTAATTACAACTCTCATTCCTGCCATATTCTCGATTTGAGAAATCATCCCTCTGCCCATTTGACCTGCGCCAACCAAGCCGACTTTGATGACTTGTCCTCTTTTTTCCAACTCTTCAAGCTTTCTATTAATTCCTAGCATTAAGTCAGCCCCTTTTTTAATATTTAGCGATACGAATTTCGGAATTCACAGTCAATGTAGGCATCGGTTTCTTCTCGACACACATCGTTCCAGGCAGTTCCGCTGTTTTTTCTCCATTAAATACAATTGTGCAATGCCCAATGTCTTTAAGTGTTTCATTTACTTTGCTTCCAACAAAAAGGATTTTGTAACTTTCTCCGCTGATTTCCAACACATCGCCGACTTCCACTTCTGCAAGAAGATCCGATTTCTTATGGATTACGCCGATCATTCTCAAAGCTTCCGGAACTGTATCATTAAAAATGATCAGCATGCTTTCCTCTGTAAACAATTCCACTTCTTCACCAATTTCAATTATTTGAGATTCGTATTTTTTTGTCATAACATCCTTCACCTTTCTGCCTCCTTTTTAGCTATACATTCCAAAACTGAATAAGTAAGCGATCACTACCGCTATCGGCCCTGTTATCAAACGGGACATTAGTACTGCTGGCACCCCGACTTCGATAGTTTCTGGCTTTGCCTCTCCTAAAGTCAGCCCAACCGGAACAAAATCGGCACCTACTTGAGGGTTGATGGCGAAAAGTGCCGGCAAGGCAAGTTCAGGAGGGATATTTCCTCTGCCGATTTCTACCCCGACAAGAACACCAACAACTTGAGCGATTACAGCCCCTGGCCCAAGCAATGGAGAAAGAATTGGAATTGCACAGATGACTGATAGAATCAGCAACCCGAAGATATTTCCTGCAAGCGGTGTTACAAAATTCGCGATGACATCACCAATGCCTGTGTAAAGAATGATCCCGATCAACATGCTGACAAATGCCATGAACGGCAAAATGTTTTTAATTACTTGATCAATCGTCTCACGACCTGCCTGATAAAAAATACCGACAATTTTACCCGCACCACGCCCGACTCTTTCCACGATATTCTGCTTTTTTTGCGGCTGATAAGCTGCCGCTTTTCGTTTTGCTTCCTCTTTTATTTCTTGAGGCGTCCGATTTTCGTGAGCGACACTCGGGTTTTCCACTTCATCTACAGCTTCTTTCACGGCATTAGAGTTTTCGAACGTGCGATCAGCGATCCGAATATCCGATACGCCAACGCCAGATACGAAATTCTCTTCATTGATGAATTTCATCAACGGACCCGATGGCGAAGTGGCATTGATGTTTACTGTCATTACTCCCATTTTCGGATAAACGCCGCATCGTGCAGTGCCACCGCAATCGATAACTACACAAGCCATAGATTCTTTATCGTAGGAACCTTTAAAACCGTCTACAGCTTCCGCCCCTGTCAATGATGCAATCTCCTGTGCAACAGGATGAATCCCACCACCGGTTACTGAAACAATGTATTTTTGGACTTCATTCGGTTTGATTGTTAACGGTCCGCCCCATCCTCCACGGCCTTGAGAGATGGTAACCGCTTTGTAATTTGTCGGATTTTGAGTAGCTTCCATTTTTTTGCCTCCCCTTTTATGAACACATCAACATCTTTTTACAGTTCCATTCCTTTTGCTTTCATCATTCTTGCAGTAATGATTTCAGTTACAATGCCGCGAATCAAAATAACGATTACGCCAACGATGAAGAAACGGATTGCCAACGGCCCAAGTGATAAGCCGAGCGTCGTGATTCCTGCAGAAATCCCAAGATATACAAATAGTTCTGCTGGGTTGGCATGTGGGAACAAGCCGGTGATTGGATGTACGAATGATACGGCTGAATCATAGAATGCCGGCTTTTGTTTTTCAGGAAGAAACTTGCCAAACGTATACGCCATTGGATTGGTTAAGAAAAATACGGCTAATACCGGGAAAAGCGTATAACGAAGAATAATGTTCTTTGTGCTTTTGCGAGCCAGCCGATCAATCCGATCTTCTCCGACAATCCGAATCAATGCATTAATTGCAGTGATCAACACAATAAGCAATGGGATGATTCCGGTAACTAAACCTACAAAAGTTTCGCCGCCTTGCTGGAACATTCCGATGAAACCTTCTGCCAACCTGACTAAAAAATCCATGTTTCTTCCTCCTTAGAATGCTAAATTTTCCTTTTTGTCCATCTGTGTTTCGATTTTTTCAATCGCCATCTTGAAAGCTGAATCTAAAGAATCTTCTTGAAGTCGATCTCTTACCTCTTCTAACGATAAGCCATTCCATTGATCGAATGGTTCAAAGCGGCTAAAAACTGTGACTCCTTTCATTGTTTGGCTTTCTACAACTTTTCCTTCTGTATCAGTCACCAAAATGGCGATAGCACCTATTCCTAATTTCTGTTTCTGTATACCGACTCCTAGAAAACCTGATGGGCGGTTGCTCAATGTATTGAGCGTCTTTTGATAATTTTTCATTTGGATTCTGGTTAAATATAGCTGCAAAAGCCAAACGCCAGCGAAAATAACGATGACCCATCCCCACACGCTCGCCCTCCTCCTTTACATATGTTCTGAGTTGAAACAATTGTTAATATGGTTATTATAAAAGCGCTTTCAAAATAAATCAACAGGAATTAATAGAATTTTTTATTTTTTTAATCTTCTTGGAACTTACTCTAGAAAAATTCAGAACTCACCTGCTTGACTGCGGCTCTCCTTAAGTAAGATATACTGGTTCAAGGTGTCTAATACAAAAGCTTACGTTTTGAGTAGCGAAACGGGTATAAAAGATTGCACCGTTCCTCCTCTTCATGAAGGCTTTTGGAAGAATCTCGATAAAATAAAAAACTTCGTTGGCAGGTCCAACGAAGTTTTTATAGATGTGTTGAGATACTCAGCTTTTGTTAATATTTGTGTCCTTTATTGCCATGGCGTTCTAGGAGCTCTTCAAACGATAAGTTCTTTTCCCGTTCTTTGCGCTCGAACAATTCGCGCGCCTGCTTTTCTTCCGCTTGCTTATGTTCTTCTTTCAGCAAGGCATTTTTTGTATCCTGCAATTTCGCCAAAACATCCTGCGGCAAATTGCTGTTGTTCTCTTCTCTTTTCTTTGCCATAAATTTCACTCCTTTTACGGGCGTCTTACAATGGTCGCAATACCTTGGCCGCCTCCGATGCAAAGCGTCGCAAGTCCGGTTTTGGCATCCCTGCGCTGCATTTCATGAAGAAGCGACACTAAAACACGTGCGCCGCTTGCACCAATCGGGTGTCCGATTGCAATAGCACCGCCATTAACATTGAAGATTTCATGATTAAGGTTCAGTTCACGATCCACAGCAATCGACTGCGCAGCAAAAGCTTCATTGGCCTCGATAAGTTCAATGTCTTCAAGAGACATATCCGCTTTCTTAAGCGCATGTTTTACTGCATGGACCGGCCCTATTCCCATGATTGCCGGATCTACGCCTGCACTGCCATTTGCAACAATCGTCGCAAGCGGTGTAAGGCTGAGTTCATCCGCTTTTTCTTTAGACATGACAATAAGTGCTGCCGCACCGTCATTGATGCCTGATGCGTTTCCGGCTGTTACGCTTCCGTCTTTTTTGAAAGCCGGACGCAACTTAGAAAGTTTTTCTGCCGTCGAATCGTATTTCACATACTCGTCCTTCTTGAAAACGATCGGATCTCCTTTGCGCTGCGGAATTTCAACTGGAACGATTTGTTCTTCAAATTTCCCCGCCTCGATCGCCGCTGCTGCCCGTTGCTGTGAACGTGCTGCAAATTCATCTTGTTCTTCTCGGGTAATGCTATAGCGTTCCACTAAATTTTCTGCTGTAATACCCATATGGTAATTATTGAAGGCGTCCGTCAAACCGTCTTTAATCATACTGTCCACGACTGTTTGGTCCCCCATCCGAAAACCTCCGCGAGCTGCATCCATTAAATAAGGGGCACGGCTCATATTCTCCATCCCGCCTGCTACAACAATTTCAGCATCTCCCGCATAAATTGCCTGACAAGCTAATTGAACCGCTTTCAAACCAGAACCACAAACTTTATTGATAGTCATGGCAGGCACCGTTTCTGGCAATCCTGCATGAATAGCTGCCTGACGGGCAGGGTTTTGGCCAAGTCCCGCCTGTAGAACATTGCCCATAATTACTTCCGACACTTGTTCCGGTCTGATGCCTGCCCGTTCAACCGCTTCTTTGATAACAATAGCGCCCAACTGAGTTGCCGGAACATCCTTCAAAGCACCTTGAAAAGATCCTACCGCTGTACGAACAGCACTAACAATGACAATTTCTTGTAGCATAAACGTTTTCCCCCTTGAATGATAGACTGCGAGTTGCTCTTTTATCCCTTTGCTCTATACAATAGGAACAGGAGGGATAGTATGTTTAGTTTACCAAACAAAGTGACGATTATCGAGGTGGGTCCACGTGATGGCTTGCAAAATGAAGCGAAACTTGTTTCCACGGAAAACAAATTGGAATTTATAGCAGCCCTGCAACAAGCAGGCATTGAGGAAATGGAACTCACTTCATTCGTATCGCCTAAATGGGTGCCTCAGATGGCTGATGCCAAAGAAATTGTAAGCGCTGTCCAAAAAGTGGGCCGGCAATTCGTTTTAACACCAAATGAAAAAGGGATCACTTCTGCTTTAGAAGCTGGAGCCCGGGCGGTCGCCGTATTTGTAGGCGTCTCTGACTCTTTCAACAAAAAGAATATAAACAAAACGACAGCGGAAAGCATGGAAACGCTGAAACCGCTTATTATCAAAATGAAACAGGACGGCATTTTCGTCCGCGCTTGCATTTCCACTGCATTTCATTGTCCGTTCGAAGGCGCCATCAAACCCGAAGATACCATAGCGCTGTGCCGTAAGTTTGTCGACTGGGGTGTCGATGAATTGAGTGTAGCTGATACAATCGGCATGGCCACACCAACAGAAAGCTATGCATTGTTTAAAAAATTAAATGACGCTTTTCCAAGAGTGTTAATGACGGCTCATTTCCATGATACGCGTAAAATGGCAATCGCTAATATTTTTGCGGCCCTCCAAGCTGGCGTCAGCCGATTCGACAGTTCAGCCGGCGGTCTAGGAGGCTGTCCTTTTGCTCCAGGCGCCACAGGCAACGTTGCTACAGAAGATGTAGTAAATATGCTGCACCTGATGGATATTGAAACAGGCATTGATTTGGACCGATTGTGCGAAGCCGTATCAAAAATAGAGCCTTATGTCACCGATTCCATAAATACCGGTATGTATACGCTATATAAAAATCGCAAATAGGAGTGATGTTTATGGCAAAGCGGCTTCTTTGGTTTACTGGAATTTTTTCAAGCCTTACTGCGTTGACCACGGTTTCGGGTTTTGCCATATCCAATCAGCTCATGTACTTGAAGAAAAAAGACGAGAATTTGATTTTAGAGCGGGAAACTTCTGCAAAACGTTACGATGAGTACTGGTATGCCAATGTAAAAAAAAGCGATCAATGGATCGAATCGGCGAATGGCTATCCGGTCAAAGCAATTTTTCTGGAACCCCATGGTACCCATCGTTACGCCATCATCTGCCACGGTGTAACAGAAAACAAAGTAAATTCATTCAAGTATGCCCGCATGTTCGAACGTCTGGGCTTTAATTCAGTAGTTTACGATCACCGCCGCCACGGAGATTCCGGCGGGAAAACGACAAGCTTTGGCCATTATGAAAAAATGGACTTGCAAGCGATTGTTTCTGCTTTGAAAGCGCACGTCGGACCGGATTTGATATTTGGCATCCATGGTGAATCAATGGGAGCCGCCACTACTCTTTTATACGCCGGAATGGAAGACAGCGCTGCTTTTTATATATCCGATTGCGCTTATTCCGATATTGCCGAGCAAATCCAACATGTCATGAGAACGAAGACGTCTCTCCCCACTTTTATCAGCATGAAACTTATCAGTATTTTTTTAAAGCTTCGCGATGGTTATTCCATACACAGTGTATCACCTCGTGAAGCCGTAAGAAGCATTAAAAAGCCTGTTTTGTTTATTCATAGCATACATGATGAATTTGTTCTGCCAAAGATGACGCAGGAATTGTATGAGCTGAAACCGGAACCGAAAGAACTAAAGCTGTTCGATGAAGGTGCTCACGCCCAGTCATTTAATACCAATCCCATGGACTATGAAAAAACAGTGGAAAACTTTCTAGTTAAGTTTGGATTGTTATAAAGAAGAATGAAAAAGCGATTTCACAAGATAACTTAACTTTAAAGCCCATGAAGGAAAAGAAATGCTTTTCCTTCATGGGCTTTGTGTTTTCTAAAAACTAGCGGAGCGGACAACAGCCACTTCTAATCCTGTTTATTTTTCTTTTTCTGCCGATTTTTTCTTGTTCAGAACCAGTTTCATTCCAGCTTCTCCTTCTGCACCAATAAACAACTTGTAACCGGACCTGATTTTACTACACCCGTAATATGAAGTTCAATGGTGTCCAAACTGTAATCGGTCAAGTCTTTGGCCAGATCGTTAATCTTATCAAGGGATAGAGGGAAAGCTTTTCTAAGTTCGTTTTTCTTTACCTGAAATTGGCCTTTTTCTTCTTCTTCAATCAATGGCATGAATATGATGAATTCCTCTTCTTGACCAGACATCTCTCCACCTCCTCTTGCTCACACTCTTTCCCACTCCATTGCCTTTTCGAAAATTCTTAAACACCTGTTTATCAGAAGTTTTCCGGTCAACCGTTCTTTAACCTTCTTTTCAAAAACCAAATCATACCCCGTTTCTTAATCACTAAACCTAAAATTCATCATTAAATCATAAAAAAATTTATTTTCCTCTTTTATTTTTCTTTTTTTTGCGTATAATTCAATTATTGAAGGAGGAATGTATATGGAAAACACTACTTTCCAAGAACTTAAACGACTGAACACAAACTCGGCACATGCTATGGGCTTCTTGGTTGCTGGGATAATTGCCTTGTTTGCAGTTGGCTTCCAGCAACAATCAGTGCCTGCGTTTCTTCTTGCCGGTGTATTTACCTTAAACCTGATACTTGAATCACGCGCATATAAAGAAAGCCTTAAAAACGAAATGATAGCAGCTAAACAAAATAACCTAATGAAACATTTGTCTAATGAAACTATGAATAAGCAGGATAAAACCCTTTCATAAAGAACTTCCAGGGTTTTCCATGATAATATCAGAAAGATCTACAATAAAAAAATAAAAACCCACTAAATTTATTAAAAAATTTAGTGGGTTTTCTATTTTACTTTTTAGCGGGTTTAGTAGAAGCTTTATTCATTTGAGCCATCATTTGATTGATTTTCTTCTGAGACGGTTTTTGTCCCATTTGCATCATCATAATACGGAGCATTTCTTCATTAATCGGTGGGTTTTCTCTCAAATACTTCATCATATATTGACGAGCGATGAAAAAGCCTAGAGCAACACCGGCGATCAACGCCACGATTACTATTACGATCCAGATCCAAGTAGCCAAATTTGTTACCTCCTTCGCGTTGCCTAAATAAGTACTGCACCACAAAGGATTATACTATAAAAACTTAAATGTGACTACAACAAAAGCAGAAGCAGGCATGAAGACACTTCTTTTAAGAACAGGCCTTGGTTAAAGTGCTGGCTCTTGTCCTCTTTAGGAATTTGTTTTTAGACAGAATGAAAAAGCGGAGGCGATGGACGCCTCCGCTCGTTATTATTCTTGGATCAATTTTTTAACGCGAGCTACAACATTTTCAGGAGTAAATCCGAACTCCTGCATAATGCGTTCACCTGGAGCACTTGCACCAAAGTGGTCAATCGCCAGAATGTCGCCTTCGTCGCCTGTATAGCGTTCCCAGCCGAATGAAGTACCCATTTCAATTGCCAAACGTTTTTTCACTGTTGGCGGAATAACCGATTGCTTGTATGCTTTATCTTGTTTTTCAAAACGGTCCCATGAAGGCATAGAAACAACCGAAACGGCAATTCCTTCTTCTGCAAGTTGTTTTTGTGCGTCAACAGCAAGGCTGACTTCCGATCCTGTCGCCAAAAGCAAAGCTTTTGGATTGTCAGCAGGCGATACCACGTATGCGCCTTTTTCAACGCCTTCACGAGCCAACTCACCGCTGTGCTCAAGTACTGGCAAATCTTGGCGTGACAATACCAATAAATTCGGCATGGATTTAGAAGTCAAAGCTAAGCGCCACGCTTCCTTCGTTTCGTTTGCATCAGCTGGACGAATGATCCCCAGATTCGGCATTGCTCGCAGTGAAGCCAGCTGTTCAACTGGCTCATGAGTCGGACCATCTTCTCCAACAGCTACACTGTCATGTGTGAAAACATAAGTGACCGGCAAGCCCATTAAAGCAGCCAGGCGAATCGCTGGACGGACGTAATCGCTGAATACGAAGAACGTACCACCAAACACATGAAGGCCGCCGTGGAGCGCCATGCCATTCAATGCAGCACCCATCGCAAATTCACGTACACCAAACCAAATGTTGCGGCCCGCAGGATTTTCTGCATCGAAATCGCCGCCGCCTTTAATGTTCGTTTTGTTTGAACCAGCAAGGTCGGCGCTTCCTCCGAAAAATGATGGAACTGCTTTAGCAATCGCATTTACCATATCGCCTGAAGAAGCACGAGACGCTTGCTTTTTGCCAACTTCATACTCCGGAAACTCTGCATCGAAGTTTTCTGGCAAGCCTCCACTGATTGCGCGCTGCAATTGGGCTGCAAGCTCTGGATGCTGTGCTTCATATTCTGCGTACAATTCGTTCCACGCTGTTTCCGCTTTTGCGCCAAGATCTTCTGTCGCATTCGTGAATGTTTCATAAACTTCTTCTGGTACATGGAAATCCTGGTCGAAAGTCCACTCGTAATATTCTTTCGCCAGTTTCATTTCATCTTCACCAAGCGGCGCACCGTGAACATCTGCCTTACCGGACTTGTTTGGAGCACCATAGCCGATGACTGTTTTAACTTCAACCAAAGTTGGCTTGTCAGATGATTGTTTTGCTTGTGCAATTACAGCAGAAAGGTCTTCTAAGTTGTTGCCGTCTTCTACACGCAAGTAATTCCAGCCATAAGACTCAAAACGTTTTTGGATGTTTTCAGAGAAACTCTTGCTGAGCTCGCCGTCCAAAGAAATGTCGTTGCTGTCATAAAGTACGACTAACTTGTTTAGTTGCAAATGGCCAGCAAGAGAAATCGCTTCTCCTGCAACACCTTCCATTAAGTCACCGTCTCCGCACAAAGCGAAAGTATGGTGATCGACGATATTTAAATTATCTTTGTTATATGTAGCAGCCAAATGACGTTCAGCCATCGCCATGCCGACAGCCATGCCAATTCCTTGACCAAGAGGTCCAGTTGTCGCCTCTACTCCAACGGTGTGGCCGTATTCTGGATGTCCTGGGGTTTTCGAGTCCCATTGGCGGAAGTTTTTGATTTCATCGATTGATAAGCCATAGCCGCTTAGGTGAAGCAAGCTGTATAAAAGCATGGATCCGTGCCCTGCCGACAATACAAAGCGATCTCGGTTGAACCACTCCGGATTTTTCGGATTGTGGTTCATGTGTTTCGTCCATAATGTATACGCCATAGGAGCAGCTCCCATCGGCAATCCCGGATGGCCCG
The DNA here is from genome assembly GCF_003014655.1 of Planomicrobium soli. Taxonomy (GTDB): domain Bacteria; phylum Bacillota; class Bacilli; order Bacillales_A; family Planococcaceae; genus Planococcus; species Planococcus soli_B. The sequence continues at coordinate 284,213 of NZ_PYAT01000001.1, forward strand.
AGTTAGCTTTTTCGATAGCATCGATGGAAAGCGTGCGAATCGTTGTTACTGCAAGTTTATCTGCTAGAGTCGACATAAAAACATCCTTTCTGATTCAAAAATTATTCTACTAATCTAGTTTAGTCAACTAATGTAAAGAATACAACGAAAAAGAGAATAAGTATTAATTCAAATACTTATTCTCTCGGATATTTTTGACCTTTTCAGGAGTTACATCATTCCCGTTCGGATCAATAACTTTTACATTTTCAATTGTGCCGCGCATTGTTTCCCGAAAAGTTTGCAAATATTCTTGCCGCAATTGGGATTGTTCTTTAGCTTCTTCTAAAGACAACCCAATGCTTTTGGATTTGCGGGATAATTCGTTAATGCGTCTCAATTTTTCTGGTGATAACATAGACATCCACCTTTCTTCTTTACATATCGTATAAAAAAAGAAAGATTTCTGCAAAGATTTAGCTCTGAGAAAACTTTTCATATTCTTTGAATCTTCTATGGACAGTAGCTTTGCTCGCTTGATAGCCGAACCCTTGTAAAGTAGTTGCAATTTCATGAAAAGTCAGCCCGTTAGCTTTTAAACTGACAATCTGATCAATCGGCAACTCAAGGCGTTCGCGCCCTTCAGGATTTCCTCTGCCCTTTAAATTTTTTTCAGGCTTATAGCCATTCTCGACAGCTCTTTTCATGCCACGTTTAATCTTAGCATTATGGATTTTCCGCTGGTATTCTTCAACTATCGCTAAAATTTCCAACACCATATCGTCCATATCGTTTAGTGCAATCGGTCCTTGATCTGATAAGGTATACACCTCGACTTCGTACTTTTTCATCACATGCAAAAGCGCGATTCGTGCATGCCCGCGTCCTAACCGGGTTTCATCCTGAACAAAAACGGCCGCGACTTTCTCAGTTTTGATGCAGTTCAACAACTCAAGCAAGCCTTCCCGGTCCATTTCATAGCCGCTATGCTGGTCTGTAAAAACTCCATCAACTATATATCCTTGTTCAGTTGCAAATTTCATCAATTCTTCTTCTTGTCTTTCCAGGGAGGATTCCTGCGTATCCTTTGTAGTACTTACCCTGCAATAGATGAGTGCAGCTTTTCTCATTCAGCATCACCAGCTAATTTTACCGTATCATCCGGTATATATTTTAACTGGTCAGAAGGAATTTTTATCGATTGCCCTGCAATGATATGAGGAGTAGACAAGTCGTTCTCTTTCATAATCTGCTCTATCCATTGCTGGTGAGGAGTATTTCCGCTGAAAGCTTCCGCCAATGTCCAGAGTGTATCGCCTTCTTTGATTTCAACATGGCTAACTTGGGCTTCATCGCCTTTGAGTGAAAGGACTGTGTAGAAGGAAAATGTAAGGATAAGGGAAAAGAATAAAATCAAGTAAGAGTTCCGTTGAATGAATGTCATAAAAACCGCCTCCTAAGAATATGTGTTCGGAATGTATGTTCTCATATTAATGCGAACAGATGTTTTTGTCAACAATAAAATTCGAACCTATGTTTGCATTTCAAAGCCCAAGTTGGTATACTATTGGTAGAAAAACAAGAAGTATAACTAAAAGAGGTGAAACTGTTGAAAAAAGTATCGAAACGCCAAGAAGATATCTTGACTTTTATAAAAGATGAAGTTCGAGCAAAAGGGTATCCGCCTTCCGTCCGTGAAATTGGTGAAGCAGTTGGTTTAGCATCAAGTTCAACTGTCCATGGCCATTTAGCGCGTCTCGAAAGCAAAGGGCTGATCCGCCGGGACCCTACTAAACCGAGAGCAATTGAGATAATTAGCACTGAAGAAGCGCTTATAGAAAAAAGTCCTGTTCTGCACGTCCCATTAATCGGTAAAGTCACTGCCGGTCTTCCAATTACGGCTATTGAAAATGTCGAAGAATATTTTCCGTTGCCGCAATCTTACGGTTCTGATGACGACCATATTTTCATGTTGGAAATCATGGGTGAAAGTATGATTGAAGCCGGTATATTGAACGGCGATTTTGTTGTAGTGAAACAGCAGCAAACTGCTAACAATGGCGATATTGTCGTGGCTATGACGGCTGATGATGAAGCAACGGTTAAACGCTTTTTCCGTGAGGAAAACTATTTCCGACTGCAGCCTGAAAACTCTTCGATGGATCCTATCATAGTAGATCAAGTTTCCATTCTAGGAAAAGTGGTCGGAGTTTACCGCCAAATTCATTAAAAGAAAGACGTTGAGCATATTAGCTCAACGTCTTTTTAACTTTTTAAAACTCCTATTCCGTTCTTCCTTAAGCAATGGCCCTTTATATTTTGCAAGGTTTTCAATGCTCCCTCCTCTTTTGCGCAAAGTTTTTTGCAAAAAAACTTCAAACTACTTTCATGGAAAGCTTTAGTTTTTTTAGATTCCCCACAGTGTTAAAGGACCGTATTGATTACCGGACCAACCGCTTAAAAAAGAGCAGCAAAAAGGCCATCACTCGGTTCGAATGATGGCCTTTTCTGATTTTTACAATTCGTTGATGACGATGTATTTAACCAGATTTATGGTGATTCGATATATTTTGCCGCTTGGTTCGTCTGTAATCTCATAAGTGCCATTAGAAGGGATTTTTCCTAGTGCAGCTTCTTTATCTACTGCCTCAACATTGTGAATGATAGAATTTCCTTTATCAAAACAAAACTCAACTTGAAATCTTTTCATCATAGTTCCTCCTTCAACTGGTTGATCAGTATGTACCACTTCAGTTTAGCACACCCTGTACTTTATTGTGTGCTATACCATTCGGGGCAGGCCATTACTTTCAAACCTCATATTTCATTTTCTGTCAGCTTTTTCTCGAGCACTCAACTACCTTTGCCGGAGACACCTTTTCACTCTCTCCACTTTTCTCATCTTATTCATTTCATGCATCCTACTTTTTGATTAATTTCCGGCTGGCGCCGCCTAGCTTAGTAAACTGCATGGAATTCATTTCTGCCACAATTCCATTAGCGAGTGTTTCTAATAAAAAGAGGATGCCCCGTTTTCAAAGCCTAAAAAGCTTTGAAAACGGGGCATCGGTTTTTTTATGAACAAGTTTAAGTTGCAGAATCTACTTTTCGCTGTTCAGTAATCCACCAGTCAATATGAGCGGAATCGAAGAAAACGGTATCGCCATATGACTTCTTATGCGGAATCTTTCTTCTTGCCAGAAACTCATGCAGTTGATTTTCTGAGATCGGATAATCCACCGACTCCAAGTATTCCAGCAAGCTTTTTACCCCTTGGATTTTACTCATTTAATCACCTCCCACAAAATCCTCTCCGCAAATATGCAAGAGAAAATTCAGTACGAGTTATTAAATTATGGGGGTATATTAATTATACCCATTTTCTTAAGGAATATTCCTAAAACCAACTAAAAGTCCTAGCTTCTATCTAATCTTGAACTTTTTCAGTTAGCGAGTAAAAAAACAATTTTTCTTTGCGTCCTGACTTCTTTAAAACTGTATATGTCTCTTTTTCAGCAGTCGATAATCTTTGCCTTCATTGAACAGGAGAAATACGGTTTAGAAACAAAAGCAGGTGATTGGAAAGCATTTTATGTTCGAAGCATCGTTAAAGCATGGTTATCTGAAACAAGTAGACGATCAAAAACGAAAAAATTAACCTATATCCCGAAATGAACGGAATATAGGTTAAACGTTAATGGCCAACACCAGTTATATTATCAGTAAAAATGCCATGAGCTCCTATCGCTTTCCATTTTTCAGCAATTTCTGCTGAGTTGACGGTGTAAAGGTGAACCAACAATCCAAGCTCCTTCGCCGTTTTGATATATTCTTCATCAATTTTTTCAAAATATGTTCCGATGCCGACTGCATATTCGGAGATTTCTTGCATTCGTTTCCTGGCATCCGGACCTGTTACCGGATCTCTTTCCAACTTAACCAAAGGAATTGTGCTGTCGAAGGTCCGCATCCTTTTTAAACTTTCTTCGCTAAAAGACTGAATGACCACTTTGCCTTCCGGCAACCGTTCATCCAAAAGATTATTTTGCTCAAGCAACTCGAACAACTCATCTTCAATACCTTCATTTTGTTCCGGTTTTTTTGTTTCAATATAATAGTTAACTGTTTCACCAAATTCATCGATGATTTCTTGTAAGGTAGGAATTTTTTGGCCTACATACTCTTCCTTAGCCATATCCGGAAATTTCTGATTGAACCAAGATCCTGCATCCAGACGCTTTATCTCAGGCAAAGTCATTTCTGAGACAATACCGCTTCCATCTGTTGTTCGATCGACGGTTAAATCATGAAGTGAGACCAGTACCCCATCCTTACTCATCTGGACATCGACTTCCAAATAATCGGCTTCCTGTTCTTTCGCAAGTCGATAGGCAGCCATTGTATGTTCGGGAGCTTGCACACTGGCGCCACGGTGGGCGATAATAAGGAACTTATTAAGGTTCATTAACGTAGTTTCATTTTTAATCTTCATATATATTGCCCGCTTTCTTAGCTAATGATTAGAGAAATAATTTTATTCTGCATACGAAAAACCATTATATGCAATGCTTCATCCATAGAGATTTGAAGCGTAATTTTTCTCGCAAATTTGCGTCCAAATAAGTGGCGTCCACTTCCATACCTGCTGACTTTTTGCTTTAACCTAACTTTAAGAAATTTTAATTAATGTATTAGTTCCCTGTAGGATTGCTTATAAACAAATATAAAGCAGTTAATCTATATTTTATAAAGGAACTTTAACGTTAATGTGCTTTCATATACCAATTGAAAGCGGCACTTCAATATACAAAAGAAACAAGCGTCGAATCTAACGCTTGTTCCTTTTCGTAGGCTTCTGTTCTATTCTTCTCTGCGTATTTCTTCTCGAACCATTAAATTTCGTATTGTATAATAATCCAGACTTCTCAAATCTTCTCCTTGGGGTCCCGACGACACTCCTAACTTTTCTAATTCCAAGATCCAATTCTCGCGTTTTATATCTTCATTTGTGAATAGAACTTTATGTTTTCGCACTATATATCCTCCTTTAAAAAATGTATAAAATATACAAATTATTTTTAAAATAGTTTGAATATTCCTTATTTTCCTTCTTTCTTAAAGATTAAACCTTTTATTAGTAAATCACCCCCGTCTATATATTTTAAAAATAGCTTTTGATGGTCGCTTAATAGTTTTCAGAGTTTTTTACCAATATTTTATTTTTTCCTTTTTTTGGTTAGAATCTGTGTTATAATAAAAAAAGATCATAAATCTTGGATTCTTACAGACTTTTATTAGTCAATTTCCAAAACTGGAAAAGGAGGAATCTGTATGAAATATGAACATATCAAGGAACTTCTGCAAACGGTAAGCTTTTATAATACCGTTAACATCACTCAGACATTCAGTAAAGAAAATCAAGATTATATCACTGTTAAGAGTGTTAAAAACACAAGTATTCTTCAAATGACATTTATTCAGACCGGACAAATTGTCTTCTATAAATCAATTGACCAAGCATCAAAGGTAATCGAACACAGTTTGAGACCTACAACAACAATCTTATGAAACCATAATAAAACCACCGATCATAAATAGATCGGTGATTTTATTATGGTTTTTTCCAATAATTTGTTTGTTTAAATACGGTTCCCATGAAATCTTCAAAGGAGGGATAGTACTTTGACCACTGATGATACCATTTGCGGATTGTTTCTAAAAGCCAATACGGCATTGGGGTTCCGGAGATGAATTGATAATATTCATCGTAGGCCTTTTTCAAATGTTCCCAGCGAAAATCATTTCCGGGCTGTATGTACTCGGACACATCCAGAATTTTCGCTCTGCCTTGTTGCAGCAAAATGTTCTTCAAATGGATATCACGCGGGTTTAATCCTTTATCACGTACTATACTTCTTGCAGTTTCTACATCTTGAATAGCCTGAGCAGGAATGGGAATGCCTTGCAGCAAACAGTCAAAAAGCGTCGGCCCTTCTTCATAGGTTAAAACAAGAAATTTTTCCGTCGCTGCAAAGCAGGTAGAAAAGAAAGGAGAAGGCTCTAATATGCTGTACACTTGCGCTTCCGCTTTTATTTTATTTAACTTTTGTTCTGCATACACTTTGAAGGCATAAGAAGGAGCTGATAGAGCTTGAAAAACCGCCGCGTCTGTTCCTACTCCAATGCATTTTAAGTCTGGCGATGAACCGTGAATAGTTACCGGTTCATTATTCGGATTGGATGAAACGGTTATATTCACTAATTCTCGCGATGCAGCTTCCCACAAACCAGCCATTTTTATTCTCCCCCCCGGGCAAAAGCCTTCGATTGGCAGAAACCCTTTTCGTATTCTTTTAGAACATTAGTTTTCAGAGGATAAAGTTACCCACCTCTTCGTGAAGTAAAAACAGGATCTACCTGATCTTTAATCTTCACTAATTTGACGTCCTGCTTATTAAAAAGATTCAGCTCTCCAAAAGTGTCTTCATATTGGACAATCTGTTCCGCCTGCACGTTATCGGCCACTTCCTCTTTTGAGTTCGCCTCTACTGTCCTTTCGACTACTAGCCCCTTTTCTATATAATACTGGATAACGTATTTCTTCATGTCTTCACCTCCTTGATAATAAAATTCTGCGCTGAAAGGGAATAACCCTTCAACATCCAAACTATACTTCCGTTTTGTTTCGATATAAAAAGAGCCTTTCTTTAGAAGAAAGGCTCTCAGACTGTAGACAAATTTTAGAACTGATGAATAACGATGGATAAAACCAACCGGACCGGCCACTTCGCTTTCCGTGGGCTCGGCTTCAGTCTCCTCGCCGCTAAAACACTGCTCCCGCATCACTGCGCTAGTTTCGTCGCAAAATATGGCCCAAATGCCGTCTGGGCCATATCTACCTGCCGGGCGAGTCGCTCCGTCGTTTCACTCCGTCACTGCTCCCACAGGAGTCTTCGTAGTCGGTCCGGTTGGGCGTCTTGCTTGAATTCAGGAGACGATATCTCCCACTGCAGAAATAGCTAATTTAAGGCGCCTTATATGCTGGCGGCAGAGCGCAAGGCGGCGACTCCAGCGGGACCAGCGCGAGCCGAAGACCCTGGACAGAGCGAAGCGAAGGAAGCGGCTGAGGCCGTGCCCGCGGAAAGCGTCCGCCTGAAGCGAAATGAAAAAAGCTGCCGAGAGTTTCTCGACAGCCTGAAAAGAGCCTTTCTTTAAAAGAAAGGCTCTTTTGATTCATGCATTAATTTCTGTTTTATCCATCGCTTGCACTAATGTGCTGTATACTTCGATTCCTGTAAATTGGATGCCTAATTGAACAGCTGTTTGGGCAATTTCAGGACTAATTCCAGATAGCGCAGTTTTCACTCCTATAATTCTCAGCCCGTATATTAACTGAAAAATTTGTTGAGCAACCATCGTATCGATAATCGGCACCCCAGATAAGTCAATGTACAATTTATCAATATTATGCTTTGAACTTTGTTCCAACGCTTTTTCAAAAATCACTTGTGAACGATAGGTGTTGATCTCTCCTACAAGCGGAAGAAGCCCTGTATGTTTTGACAGCAATATAATGGGTGCACTCATTTCAACAATCAGTTCTTGCTGTGCTTGCAGCCGACTTTGCGCAGCTTCTGTATTTTGAACCGTAAACTCCTGAATGATATCGCTTATAGCATCAACCACTCCAAGATTCCATTCAAAAATCTGCTCATGCGTCACAGCTTCTTTGTTTTGCTTATAAAACTCTTCGATAAGAGATAAATATTGCTTTTGCGTATTAAAAAACTCTTCCAATACTTCTTCCAGGGGAGTTGCTATATGCGATTCATCTTTTGCTATCTCTTTAATCCATTGTTGGAATTCACTAATAAACTCATCATGGTCTTTTGAGAACATCGAGCAAAAAAGAACATGAAAATCATAGTTTTGTTTTTTTAGCTTTTCGATTTCTTCTGGATCGGTTGTGCTGTATATTCCTTTTTTGCTCTTATCTAAGGACTTGTACCATTGCTCTGTCATCCATTCATTTCTTTGGCATAAAAACTCGTGCAATTGTTCATTCTTCAGCATCTTGATTCTCCTTCGCCCAAAACCAGCTTTTTCGCAAAGCTAGGTGTACGGTATATAAGTCGATATACATGTTCATTGTGCATACTTTTTCTGCATTACATTAAATAATAAAGTAAACTTAGTATTTATGCATCCTTTTTGCAGTAAGTATAACCATTTTGAGGAATTGGTACTTCTAAAATGAAGTTTTTGCCTAAGAGTATGGGCATGAAACGCCTGAAAAAGGAAATAAACTTTTATTTCTTGGTAGTGCTACTTAACACATAGGCGCCGTTTGGTCATTTCTTCCTAGTCATCTAGTCTAACGTCTTACAGGGCAATTACTTTTCAATTGGGCTGATGTCATATTCAATTCAAACTATTCATTCTATTTAAATTTGGTTATGGTAACCTATTTATAGGCACAAAACATTTACGGCAACTTCCAGACGTAAATGGTTTTGTATACTGACTTTCCCCCCCTTAAGCCAGAACGTGCCTAATTTAAAAATGAGTAGTTCCATTTGCCGCTAGAGCATACTTGCTTTGGCGGTCTTTCTATTTCTTAAACAGTTTGATTTTAAGATAGGTTTGCTGGTCTAATAAGGTTTGCACAATAGACTGGTTGAACTTATATGGTTTGCCTGGTACGCTATTTTAATAGATAACAAAAAGCTTTAAGAGGAATAGCAGCTGACAGGGGACAGAGCGATGGAAAAGAAGAACGACAAGAAGAAAGAGAACGGCATAGTTAAAGATTGCTTTGCGGAATTGGGAATGCACATTTTGTTTGAAATTATTATTAATATCATCTGGAACATTCTTCTTTTTATACCACGTGTAATTATCCGCTTCCTTTTAAGAGTGTTTTCTTGGTAATAATACGATCATGATGAATAAAAGCCATACTGAAGTGCAGTCGCAAATAATAACCCAAAAAAGTCATATTAAAACCGCCGGAGCAAAAGCTCCGGCGGTTTCGTTTTTTCTTAATACATTTTCAAGTATTGCTCGCGCTCCCATGGGTGTACATTAACGCGGAACATGTCCCACTCGATTTCTTTCGCCTCGATAAAGTTGTGAAGGATGTGTTCGCCAAGTGCGTTCTTCATCACTTCGTTATCTTGCAATTCTTGAAGGGCAGCATATAGTGTAGCTGGCAGATCTTGAATGCCAACTGCTTCGCGCTCTCTTCTGTTCATTGCATAGATGTTGCGGTCTACTGCTTTTGGCGGCGTCATTTTTTTGCGGATGCCGTCAAGACCAGCACTTAAAAGTACTGCCATAGCCAAGTAAGGATTAGCAGCAGGATCGACAGATCGGATTTCAACACGTGTTGACAAGCCGCGTGAAGCCGGAATACGGATCAACGGGCTCCGGTTTTGCCCTGACCAAGCCACGTAACAAGGTGCTTCGTAACCAGGCACTAGACGTTTGTATGAGTTTACTGTCGGGTTAGTGACAGCTGTGAAACCTTGTGCGTGCTCTAAAATTCCAGCAAGGAATTGGTAAGCCGTTTCACTCAATTTCAAATCGCCATCTTCATCCAAGAACGTATTTGTGTTGCCATTGAACAAGGAAACGTTCATGTGCATCCCTGAACCGTTTACACCAAACAATGGTTTCGGCATGAATGTCGCGTGAAGTCCGTGTTGGCGCGCGATTGTTTTAACAACCAATTTAAATGTTTGGATATCATCGCATGCTTTGATCGCATCTGCGTATTTAAAATCGATCTCATGTTGGCCAGGAGCCACTTCATGGTGAGAAGCTTCAATTTCAAAGCCCATCGCTTCCAATTCCAAAACGATGTCGCGACGGCAGTTTTCACCTAAATCCATCGGCGCAAGGTCAAAATAGCCGCCATTATCATTCAGGTCAAGAGAAGGTTCGCCTTTTTCGTCTAATTTGAAAAGGAAAAATTCCGGTTCTGGCCCAAGGTTGAAATGAGTGAAGCCTAGTTCTTCCATTTCTTTTAATACGCGTTTCAAGTTATTGCGTGGATCTCCTTCAAACGGAGTACCATCCGGACGATAAATATCGCAGATCAATCGGGCGACTTTCCCTTTGCCTGTAATCCAAGGGAATACAACCCAAGTATCCAAGTCCGGGAACAAGTACATATCGGATTCTTCAATGCGGACAAATCCATCAATTGAAGAGCCGTCGAACATCATTTTGTTGTCAAGTGCCTTATCTAATTGAGAAATAGGAATCTCTACGTTTTTGATGATCCCCAGAATATCGGTGAACTGCAAACGGATAAAGTTTACTTCTTCTTCTTGCACTAAACGTTTAATGTCTTCTTTTGTGTACTTAGCCATGATTTCACTCTCCTATGTATGTTTATGTAAGCCCGTATCTTAGTGAAAGAAACGGGATAAATCACCGGATCGGTATCCGCCGCGTTCATGGGAACGGGTTTGCAGGATTTCTTCCCGCAAGATTTGGCGCAGTTCAGCATCGCTTACTGTTTTGGGCTCTGCCATTTCCAGTTTTGGTTGCACTCTCATATCAAAGATTTTCTTAATGCCGGCAATGTTTATGCCTTGGTCCAAATACTCTTTGATTTCAAGAAGGACATCCACGTCGTTTAAAGAAAACATGCGTTTGTTGCCTTCTGTGCGGGCAGGGCGAATTAACTCGTGCTCTTCGTAATACCGAATTTGGCGCGCTGTCAAATCCGTCAGCTGCATAACTATGCTAATGGGCAGAAGCGGCATCGATCGTCGAACGCGATTCGTCATTTTGTTTCACCCACTTTATTTAGTACTACTCTTTTAGTGTAATAGATGTCAGTTTTATTGTCAACTCCATGTTACTTTTCCTTACACAAAAAAATTCACCACATTTGGTGGCGAAATTTTATAAAAGATTTTCTTTTTTCAAAGCGTCAACTGAGTTTAAAACGGCAATTTTTACATGTTCATAGGTCAAGCCGCCTTGGACAAAAGCAGTATATGGCGGACGAATCGGACCGTCCGCTGTTAGTTCAATGCTTGACCCTTGGACAAACGTCCCGGCCGCCATAATAACGTCGTCTTTGTATCCAGGCATATAGGCCGGCTCTGGCTTAAAGCGGGCATTGACAGGCGAACTCGCTTGAATCGTCTGGCAAAAAGCAATCATCTGCTCTGCGGTCTTGAACGATACAGATTGAATCAGATCTGTCCGCTTGTCGGTGTAATGAGGGGCGGAAACCATACCTACCGATTCAAGCAGCGCTGATGTAAATATTGCGCCTTTTAAAGCTTGCGCTACAATATGCGGAGCCATAAAAAAGCCTTGATACATATCAGGCAGGGTGTTTAGAGATGCGCCAGCCTCCCCTCCGATTCCAGGGGATGTCATGCGGAATGCGCATTTCTCGACCAAGTCCTGTTTGCCGGCAATATAGCCGCCGATTTTGGCTAAGCCGCCTCCCGGATTTTTGATAAGTGAACCGGCCATTAAATCCGCTCCAGCTTCGATTGGTTCACGATCTTCCACGAACTCTCCATAGCAATTGTCGACAAATACAATTGCTTCCGGCTTTAACTGGCGGATTTGTTGTATCATGCCCTCTATCTCGTCAACCGTAAAAGAAGGCCGTGTGTCATAACCGCGCGACCTTTGGATTGCTATAACTTTGGTGCGCTCATGGACGGCTTGCTCCACCGCGTTCCAGTCCACTTTATTCTCAGCGTTCAAACTGACATGCTGGTACCCGATGCCAAAATCGCGCAGCGAACCTGTGTCTCGCTCTCCTCCCGAAACGATGGACTCTAATGTGTCGTAAGGTTTTCCTGTGATGTAAAGAAGGTCATCTCCTGGCCGCAAAACCCCAAACAGCGAAATGGTGATGGCATGTGTACCCGAAATGATTTGTGGACGCACAAGTGCCGCTTCCGCTTTAAATACATCTGCATAAACGCGTTCAAGTGTATCTCGGCCATCATCGTCATAACCGTATCCGGTCGACGGATTGAAATGGTGGTCGCTGACTTGCTGTTGCTGAAAAGCTTCAAGCACTTTTTGTTGATTCAAAAAAGCGATATCGTCCGCTTTTTTTAATTGAGGCTGGATTTGTTCTTCTATTTTGTTTATCGCAGTTAGCATCAAATTCTCCGTTCTATTTTGTTCACTCTTCTATTATGGAACCCCACTTGAAAATGCGTCAAATTCTGCTACAATTCATAGAGTTGCACTTTTTAGGAGGATACAGAAATTGGCTTGGGAAGTATTAAGTGCCATTGGGACGATTGCATTCGCCGTCTCTGGCGCAATTGTCGCTATGGAAGAAGAGTATGATATTTTTGGTGTTTACATTCTCGGGGTTGTCACTGCTTTCGGCGGAGGCGCAATCCGAAATCTATTAATAGGTGTTCCAGTTTCAGCGCTTTGGGAACAGGAAATGATGTTCCAGTTGGCCTTAGCGTCAATAACGATCGTGTTTTTATTTCCCCACAGATTGCTCGGCCACTGGAACCGATGGGGGAATTTTTTCGATGCCATCGGCCTTTCAGCTTTTGCTGTTCAAGGGGCTATGTATGCCGTTGAATTGGAACTGCCAATTTACGCTGTTATAGTTGCTGCTATTTTGACCGGTTCGGGCGGCGGAATTATCCGTGATGTGTTTGCCGGTAGAAAACCGCTTGTTTTTAAAGCCGAAATATATGCAGTATGGGCGGCAGTCGCAGGTTTAATTATCAGTTTTGAAATTATCCGCATCGATTTGGGATTATATATTCTATTTTTAGCGATTACCATTTTACGCATATTGTCGTACACCTTCAAATGGAGGTTGCCGACACGCCATATCCAGTCACTTTAAAAAAACAGATCGAAGAGCTAAATGTCTCCTCGATCTGTTTTTATTTGCTTAGAATGCACGATTAGGCGATAACTTCGCCGTTCCAATCCATCATGCCGCCTTCTACGTTCACCGTTTGATAGCCGTTGCTTGCCAAGTAGTCACAAGCCATTGCGCTGCGGCCGCCCGCTTTACAAATCACATGGTATTCTTTTGCTTCATCAAGCTCGCTAATTTGTTCAGGCAATTGACCAAGAGGAATATGAACTGCTCCTGGCACCATGCCGTATGCGACCTCTTCCGCTTCACGGACATCGATCAAATTCAAATCTGCCCCAGATTCCACAAGTTTTTGTAAATCGTCTGTTGTAATGGATTTCACTGCATGTTACCTCCCGATATAAAATCTCTTCACTTTAGAAATGGTATACTCCACGCTTTCCGCTGTCAACGAAAAGGACCAGCCGAAGATCCGGCTGGTCCTTAGATTCACTCTTGGTGTTCGATAGCGACAGCTTTAGCCGGAGAGAAGGTGGAGATTGCGTGTTTGTAGATAAGCTGTTGCTTGCCATCTGTCTCAACCAGTACCGTAAAATTGTCGTAAGATTTAATGGTCCCTTTCAGTTGAAAACCATTTAGTAGAAATACAGTAACAAAAATATTGTTTTTACGAAGCTGATTCAAATAGACATCTTGAATATTAACCGGTTTCATGTGAATCCCCCTTATATCTCCTGCTCTTTATTTTGTACATCCACTTTTTCAATTCGACGCTTCCGTTCTTTTTCCTGCATAAAGGCAAGAATTTCCTGAAAGTTTTTTTCCGGATCTTTTAAAGCATCAATCCAGAGAATGGGCAATTTGTTTTTAAAGTAAGTGAACTGTCTTTTTGCATACCTTCTGGAGTTTTGCTTGAGCTGACTGATTGCCTCCGCCAGTTCTAGTTTCCCATCGAAATAAGCATAGAACTCTTTATAGCCAATAGCCTGAATCGACTGGACATCCTGAATTCCGCGAGTATACAGCGCCCTTACTTCTTCCAGCAATCCGGCTTCCATCATAGCGTCTACCCGTTTGTTGATGCGGTCGTACAGCAATTCTCTGGGTAAATCTAAGCCGATGATCACTTCATTGTACATCGGGGACAATGCAAGGGTACGGTCTGTTTTTTCTTCGCCGCTTAGCAAAATTTCAATTGCCCGCACCACCCGCCGCGTATTATTTGGATGAATATCCGTTTCCGGATCCAAGGCCAACAGTTTAGCGTGCATATGGTTAGGGCCAAACTTCTCCAGCTCTTCATACAGTTTTCCCCGTAAAACCTCATCCAGTTGTGTTTCTGCAAACCGGTAATCGAACAGCACTGCCTGCACATACATGCCAGTGCCACCGACAATAATCGGCAATTTGTTCCTCGATTTGATTTCTTCGATTTTGCCGCGCACCAATTTCTGGTATTCCGCTACGGAAAATGCTTCATCCGGATTTTTAATATCAAGCAAATGATGGGGTATCCCTGCCATTTCCTCCGGTCTTATTTTCGCCGTCCCGATCGACATATCGCGGTAAATTTGCATAGAATCCCCGTTGATGATTTCTCCATCTAACCGGTTTGCCAATTCCAGGCTGAGCGCGGTTTTTCCGGAAGCCGTCGGTCCGACAATTGCCACTACATCAATCATATTTGTTCAACCATCCTAAAATTGTTTGATAATGCACAAGTTTATCTCGTTCATTGAGCAGCTCATGCCGCCCCTCTTCTGCCAGAAAAACGGTCACGTCTTCTAGTCCTGCTTTTGCATATTGTTCCGCCGAACGAAAAATGCCTTTGCCGTTGCCGCCAACCGGATCTTTTGCTCCACTGATCAGAAGGACTGGAAGTTTTTTCCTGATTTTACCCACTTCAGCCGGTTTATGGATCAATGCCAGGCCGCTGAACAAATCTACGTAAAATTGATTTGTCGATGGAAATCCGCACATGGGGTCATTAACGTATTTGGCAACTTCCTCAACATCACTGCTTAACCAAGCAAAAGGCGATTCTTCTTCTTTGAACGCCTTGTTGAAATTGCCGAATGTCATTTTTCCCAGCAAGGAACTTACTTCGGTCTTGCCTTGTCTTTTTACAGCCGCTCCGGCAAACAAAAGGCCGGCCTTTCCGGCCGCCCCTGGATTCCCGCCAGTCCCTGATAATACGACTCGGCTCAGATCCTCGCTGTAGAGCTGCATAAAGCGCCGGGCAACAAATGAACCCATACTATGGCCGAATAAAACCAGCGGCAAACCGCCGGTTTCAAGTTTCATTGCATCGATTACATTTTTCACATCTTCTACGACGCGGTCAAACCCTTTTTCATCGCCAAAAAACCCTTGGGTTCCATTACGCTCGGCTGTCCGTCCATGGCCGCGGTGATCGTGGCCAGATACAGAATAGCCGTTGGCCGTTAGAAAACGGGCAAAGTTTTCGTAACGGCCAATGTGTTCTGCCATACCATGGATTAAATGTACATGCGCTTTCGGATTTTCCGCTTCATAGAGTTCGTAATAGATCTCATGGCCATCCGATGCAACCATGAAATTCCTGGTAATTTTCATCCCAGTACATCCCTTCCATAACGGGTTGCTACTTTAATTTCCTCAAGCAATTCTTGTTGGTAAGCTTCTTTTTGCTCTGGCGTGTACTCCAGCGCATGGCTCATATACTCGAGTACTCCTTCTTGATAGCGTACGACATCCTGAATGTGGAAATACAAGTCCCCTGTTCTTCTGATGAAAAAATCGCTCGGAGTGCGCGCCATTTCTTCTTCGATGGCGTATTCAACAACAGCGGCCAGCGTCTTCGGTATGCCGCCTGGAATGTTTTCAGAAAGATCTCGGTAGTAGCTGAACACTTTTTCTGCATTTGTACCGAAAAACTGGGCATATAATCGGCCTTGTTCAGGGCTCAAGCCATATTGTTGGGATAGCACCGCAGTGTTATGGACAAACGAAGCGAAATTTTTCGAACCTCCAAAATCTCCGCCGGATAATGGCAAATGCTTGGTTTCGCTTTTGCCGAACTTAACGCCGGTTTCCTTCTTCAAAAGTTTAACTACTTTGTCCATCACTACTTCCGCCATTTTCCTATAGCCGGTAAGCTTACCGCCCGCAATGGAAATTAACCCGTTTTCGGATACCCAGATTTCATCTTTCCTAGAGATATCCGACGGATCTTTTCCTTCTTCGTATATAAGCGGCCGGACGCCTGCCCAAGTCGACTCAACATCTTCCGGAGCCAGCTGGACCAATGGGAAAGTTCGTTTAACTGCCATGATCAAATAATCGACGTCTTTCTTTTCGGCCGCCGGCGAAATCGGATCTTCATCGTAGAAATCATCTGTAGTGCCGACATACACTTTTGTATCTCTTGGAATCGCGAAAACCATCCGTTTATCCGGTGTATCAAAATAAACTGCTTGTTTTAGCGGGAACTTTTTCTGGTCAACAACAATATGTACCCCTTTTGTCAACCGCAGCTTCTTCTCTGGTGTTTCCGCATCGAAATCCTGTACTTCATCAATCCATGCACCCGTTGCATTGACAACTTTTTTTGCAAAAACATCAATGGATTCTCCGTTTACCAGATCTACAGCTTGCACACCAGAAATCTTGCCGTCGGTATAAATGAACCCTTCAGCTTTTACATAATTCAAACAGACCGTTCCCAGTTCAGCGGCTTTTTTCATCGTTTCGAGCGTTAGTCGCGCATCGTCTGTCCGGTATTCAACATAATAGCCGCCTCCGACAAGGCCATCCCTTTTCAATAGGGGTTCTTTGCTCAATGTTTCCGCTGGATCCAGCATAGTCCGGCGTTCCGCCTTTTTCACGTTTGCCAGCAAATCATATGTGCGGAGCCCGATGGACATGAAGACCGGTCCAAAAGTTCCACCCTTATAGAACGGCAGGAGCATCCGTTTCGGTTCAGTAACATGTACCGCATTCTCGTAAACAATCTCACGCTCTCTTCCGACTTCCGCTACGATTTTCAATTGGAAATTTTTCAAGTAACGCAAACCGCCATGTACTAACTTTGTGGAACGGCTTGACGTTCCTGCAGCAAAATCCTGCATCTCAAGCAGCGCAACACTTAATCCCCGGGAAACAGCATCGAGCGCAATTCCTGCTCCGGTGATCCCTCCTCCGATAATAACCACATCAAATTCGTGATTAGACATATGCCCTATTTGTTGTGTTCGTTGTTTTGCAGAAAACATACGCATTCCTCTCTCTCATATAAAATGGCGAGTTGTTATGGCATTTTCTTCCCTCGCTGTGGTTCATCCAGCAATTCATAAATCAGTAAAGGGAAAAAAGACCCTGTTATAATGCTCTACCCTTCCCGATTCAGGATAAAACAGCGTGACACAGTTTATGAGAAATAAAGAGAAACTTTCCCGGCAGAAGATTCTATTCCTTCCCCGGTTTTGATAATAGGATAAAATGCATCACATTACGCGCTTGAACATTTTTTCTACGTCGTATGTCTTAAAATGGATAATGACCGGCCTTCCATGCGGACAAGTGAACGGCTGCTCCGCCACTTTCAAATCGGCAAGCAGCCTTTCCATTTCATGCTTCTGCAAATAATGATTCGCTTTTATCGAACGTTTGCAACTCATCATGATTGCTGCATCTTCGCGCAGCTTTTTAACGTCCACTTTCCGTTCATTTAAAACTTGTTCGATCAAATCTTCGACTACTTCCTGTTCAAATCCTGCTGGAAACCATGTTGGATGGTCCCGGACAATAAAAGAAGTATCGCCGAACTCTTCCAAAAACACTCCATTGTCATGTAATGCATCGAGATTTTCTTTCAAGCGCAAGGCTTCGTCCCGGCTATAGTGGAATGTCATGGGCAAAAGCAGCGCCTGGCGCTCTGCAACGTCGATATGACCTACTTTTTCGCGGAAATATTCATACTTGATGCGTTCTTGTGCCGCATGTTGGTCAATCAAGTAAAACCCGTCGCTGCTTTGCGCCACAATGTAAGTACCGTGGATCTGGCCAACCACTTCCAATTCCGGGAATTGCGGAGTTTCCTCTTCCACTTCCGCAACCTCCTCCAAAACCTCTTCTGCTGCTGTTTCAATCTGAAGCTCTTTTAAAAGGGGAACCGGCTCGCTTCTAATTTCATCAGTTGTCTCTCTTACAAACGCTTCGCTTGTCTTTTGTTCTTCTTTTGGCAATGCCAATGAATCGAGCTTCGCTACCGGTTCTTGCACCGTATAAGTGCTTCTCCATATATCCAACTGCTTAGACGGCATAGGTTTTGGCGCTTTCGGTTTTTCTTTTTCAATAACCGGTGCCCGGACTGTACCGCTGATCGTTTGGCGAATGGAAGAATAGATCAGCTCCATCAACTCTTTTTCTTTGCTCAAACGAATCTGCTGTTTCGCTGGATGGACATTAACATCCGTCAAATAAGGGTCCCCTACAATATTGAGAACCACGATTGGCTGCCGCTCGAGCGGCAAAAACGTATGATACGCCTGGTGCACCGTATTGGCAATCGCGTAGTGTTTGACCCAGCGGCCGTTAACGAACAAAGAAATATAGTTTTTATTGGCGCGCGTGATTTCCGGCAAGGAAGCAAATCCGGATATTTTATAATCCTGGGACTGGCCTTCAAACGGTATCATTTTTTTAGCAATCGATACGCCGTAAATATCAGCAAGCACCCGTCTCATTTCACCGCTTCCGGCTGTTTGGAGAATGGTCTTTCCATCATGGGCCAGCTTGAATGAAATCGTTGGATAACTTAACGCAAAACGATTGAGCAAGTCAATGGTGTGCCCAAGTTCTGTCTGCAGTGTTTTCATGTATTTCAGCCGGGCTGGTGTATTGAAAAACAGCTGATCAATTTTGATGTCGGTTCCTTTACGGAGAGACCCGGCTCGGTGTTCCACAAGGCGACCGCCTTCTAGACGGAGAAAGGTACCTGATTCGCCTGTAGACGTATGAAGCGTCACTTTTGAGACTGATGCAATACTCGCAAGCGCTTCTCCCCGGAATCCGAGCGTCCGTATACGGAATAAATCATGTTCATTGGCGATTTTGCTCGTTGCATGCCGTGAAAATGACAGCAGCGCATCTTCATCATCCATTCCGGCACCATTGTCGATAATTTGAATTGATGTCAGTCCTGCTTCAATCAGCAATACTTCTATTGCCGTGCTGCCGGCATCTATAGCGTTCTCCACCAACTCCTTGACGACGGAAGTCGGCCGTTCCACCACTTCCCCCGCAGCAATTTTATTGGATAAGTTTTCTTCCATCAACCGAATCTGGCCCATCGTCTCATCCTTTCTTGCTTAGTTTCGCCTGCAAATCATTCAACAGCTGCAGTGATTGTAGAGGCGTCATCGCTGCAATATTGACGTCCGCGATCGCCTGGAGCACTTCTTCAGTATCGGTATCCCGTTCATCAAAAAAGGACAGTTGCTCGACGTGGCTGACTTTCTGTTTCTTTCCTTCTTCAAAGCTTTTTAACAAATCGCGCGCACGGCCAAGTATTGCTTGCGGTAAATTGGCCAGTTCGGCAACGTGGATGCCGTAACTTTTATCAGCCGGACCGTTTTTTACTTTGTGCAGAAATACCACTTTGCCGGACTGCTCCATAGCCGCAACATGGACGTTGTTCAACTTGTCCAGGGTTTGGTCCAATGCCGTAAGTTCATGATAATGCGTTGAAAACAGCGTATTAGCCCCGATATGGTCATGGATATATTCAATCATCGACTGCGCAAGCGCCATGCCGTCATAAGTGGAGGTCCCCCGTCCGATTTCATCAAATAGCAAAAGACTGCGGTCCGTTGCATGTGTGATAGCGTATTGCGATTCAAGCATTTCGACCATGAACGTACTTTGTCCGGAAACGAGATCATCCGCCGCACCGATTCGGGTGAAAATCTGATCGACAATCGGCAAATTGGCGGATTCTGCCGGTACATAGCTGCCAATCTGTGCCAAGACGATGGTCAAGGCCACTTGGCGCATGTATGTACTTTTACCGGACATATTCGGTCCAGTAATCAGCATCATATTCTGCTGTTCGGTCAGCACACAATCGTTCGGGACGTAATGCTGTTTGTTAAGCATTTTTTCGACGACCGGATGCCGTCCGTCAATTATTGAAATTTCCCTTGAGTCATTAAATTCCGGTTTAACAAAGCGGTATTTTTCAGCGACATTCGAGAAGCTCACATATACATCCAATTCGCTTAAAGTCGACGCAAGCTTTTGGATGCGTGATATATACTGCTTTACTTCATCACGAATTTGGACGAACAATTCATATTCCAGCGACAAGCTTTCTTCTTCCGCAGTCAAAATAAGCGCTTCTTTTTCTTTTAATTCTGGTGTAATATAGCGTTCTGCATTTGCCAGCGTCTGTTTTCTTTCATAACGCTCCAAATCGGCCAAATGCATATTCGCTTTCGACACTTCTATATAATAGCCAAAGATTCGGTTATAGCCGATCTTCAGCGATTTGATGCCTGTCAATTGGCGTTCTCTTTGTTCAAGTTCTGCGATCCAGTCTTTGCCGTTGCGAGATGCATAGCGGAACTGGTCCAGCTTTTCGTTAAAACCTTCGCGGATAATGCCCCCTTCTTTTGCAGACAAAGGCGGATTTTCACTGATGGCTTCCAAGAGCTCACATACCTCGCCGCAACGGTCCAACTTTTCACCGAAAGCAGTTAATCTTTCACTTCCAGAATTAGCGAGTTCGCTTGCAATGGCAGGAACTTTCTCGAGGGAACTGCGCAGTTGGGCGAGATCTCGGCCGCTTGCGCTGCCAAAAGCTATGCGTCCGCTCAGACGTTCCAAATCATAAACTTCTTTTAACAATCCCTGTAACTCCACTCGCGTGAAATACTGGGAAATCAGCGCTTCCACCAATTGCTGACGCCCTTCGATCATTCGTCTATTGGCAAGCGGCTGATGAAGCCATTGTTTGAGCTTTCTGCTGCCCATTGCCGTTACTGTTTCATCGAGCAGCCAAAGAAGCGTACCTTTTGCTTCTCCTCCGCGAATCGACTGCAATAGTTCCAGATTGCGTTTGGAGTGGAAGTCGATTGTCAGCAACTGGCCATTTTCGTTGAAAGAAAAGGTCTGGATGTGCTGCAGCGATTGCTGTTGTGTTCTTGCAATATACGTTAACAGGCGGCGACAGCCCATCTTCAGCTCTTCCGGGCATTCTGCAAGCAGTGTTTCATCTGCAGCGTAGGAAAATTCCATCGGCTCGATCGACAGCACCACATCCTGCGCTTCTTCATTCAACAAGAGAAACAATTGGTCCGAGACGACAAGCTCCCGGATGTGGAGAGACTGCAATTCCTGCAGGAGCGCCTGGCCAGCTCCCGTTATGTATGTAGCCGTAGCTTCTCCGGTGCTGATGTCGACATACGACAAGGAAAAGCCGCCTTCAAGTTCTTCAGCAGCCGCAATAAAATGATTGGACTTTGAATCGATGCTTTTCCCTTCTGTATGCGTTCCGGGCGTGACGAGCCGGACAACTTCCCGCTTCACAACGCCCTTTGTCAGTTTCGGATCTTCCACTTGTTCACAAATAGCCACTTTGTGCCCTTTTTGAATCAATTGGTCGATATAGTTCTGCGCAGCATGGTGGGGAACACCGCACATTGGAATGCGGTCATCGCCGTTCCCTCCACGGCTTGTCAAGGTAATTTCAAGAAGCTGTGACGCCTTTATTGCATCATCGTAAAACATTTCATAAAAATCCCCGAGGCGGAAAAACAAAAACGCGTCCTGGTATTCGGCCTTTACTTGCAAATATTGTTGGATCATTGGTGTCGGTGCCATTTTAAAACCTCTTTCACGGTATTTCGTTATCTTGCTTAGACGGTCAATAAACTTCCCCTTTGACAAACAGGAGGTCAACTGACCGTAAAAGTCCGTTCAGAACACTCATCACTCAATGGAAGTTTTGTCCTCTGCCGAGTGAGTCGTTCTTTATTCCTTCATTATAGCAAAAATCAGAGGGGAAAAGAAAAAACTGAAAGAGCAGTTGCTCTTTCAGTTTTTATATTTCTAGTTCGCTTTTCTTAGGACAATTTCTTTGGTTTGCTGGCTTCCACTTTCGAGCCGGTTTCGCCGCGCAGAATGTCGCCGCCTGTATCCGTGATGATTTTGTTCGTCACTTGGTTGGCAATGGCTGTAGAGACCATTTGAAGAAGGGAATTGACATCTGTTTGCGATTGCTTGAATTCCTGGACAATCGGCACCGCATCAATTTCTTCTTCAATTTTCTTGATTTTGCCTTCAATCAATTCCAATGCGCGTTCTTTTCCGTATGCCTGAAAGTTGACCGCTTGTTTTTGCAAGCTTTTCAAACTCGCGATTTTTTCACGGATTTGCTGATTTTCGTTGATTTGCGCTTCTGCACGTTTGAAAAATTCCACTTCTTCCGTTTCAGCGATCATATTTGCCACTTCACGGGCTTTTGCAATAATTTCTTCTTTTGAATATGCCATTCGATTAGACACCCACTTCTTGGCCTGAAACGACTTCCAGTAGTTCACCGTTTAAGGACCATGTTTTTGTTGTAGTTATTTTCACTTTGACAAGCTGACCAATGATGGACTTGGGCCCGACAAAATTCACCAGTTTGTTTTTCGCCGTATACCCCGACAAGACATCCGGATTTTTCTTGCTTTCTCCTTCGACTAGCACTTCGACAATTTGTCCATCATATTTTTTCATGGCTGCCGCTGCATATTCGTTGACGACTGCGTTCAAGCGCTGCAGGCGTTCTTTTTTCACTTCCATTGGCACATTGTCTTCCATTTTCGCTGCCGGAGTTCCTTCTCTTGGCGAATAGATATATGTAAACGCCATTTCATAGCCGACTTCTTTGAACAACGACAAAGTTTCTTCAAATTGTTCTTCAGTTTCGTTCGGAAAACCTACAATGATATCGGTTGTTAATGAAACGTTTGGAATCGCTTCGCGTATTTTTCGGACAAGCTCCAGGTAATGCTCGCGTGAATATTTCCGTGCCATGATTTTCAGCATGCTTGTCGAACCTGATTGTACAGGCAAATGGATATGGTCGACAAGATTTCCGCCTTTTGCGAGCACTTCGATCAAGTAATCGTCAAAATCGCGCGGATGGCTTGTTGTAAAGCGAATGCGAGGAATGTCGATTGTTCGCAATTCGTCCATCAAATCGCCTAGATTATAGCTGATATCGGTAAAATCCTTGCCGTAAGCATTGACGTTCTGCCCAAGAAGCGTAACTTCCTTATAGCCTTGTGCAGCCAAATGCCGGACTTCCTGAATGATATCCGCAGGGCGGCGTGAACGCTCTTTGCCGCGCGTATAAGGCACGATGCAATATGTGCAGAACTTATCGCAACCATACATGATGTTTACCCAAGCTTTAATTTTGCCTTTGCGCACTTTCGGCAAGTTCTCGATCACATCGCCTTCTTTTGACCAAACATCGATGACCATTTCTTTGGACATGTATGCTTCGTTCAAAATCTCCGGCAACCGGTGGATGTTGTGGGTTCCAAAAATCATATCGACTTGGTCGTAAGTCTTCAAAATTTTATTGACGACCGATTCTTCTTGCGACATGCAGCCGCATACCCCAATCAATAAATCCGGGTTTTCGACCTTTAAGTGTTTCAAATGGCCAAGTTCACCGAACACTTTATTTTCGGCGTTTTCACGAATGGCGCATGTATTCAACAGGATGACGTTTGCATCGTCCACGGTATCTGTAGTTTCATAGCCAAGCTGCATCAAGATGCCGGCTATAACTTCCGTATCGTGCTCATTCATTTGACAGCCGTAAGTACGGATATAAAATTTGCGTCCTTTGCCCATGTCCGCAAACCTTGGATCAATCTTAAAATTATCAAAATAAGCGACTTCTTCTTTACCGCGTTTTTTGGCATCCTTTAAAGAAGGCGGTGTGTAAACGCTTTGGAAGTACTGGCTGTAATCCTTTTCAGGCTTTACCGGTGTCGCTGCCACTTGAGTTGACTGTAATCGCTGTTCCTCATTCATGAAAAAACCCCTTTCAATCAATACCTTATTATACTGAATAAGACCACCGCACTACAAGGCGTGCATCTTAATTGTCGGAGAATCGACAAGAAGCCGTTTTCAGCTTTGGAACGGATAATCATCATTGATGTAAATACGCTCAAACGAAGTGGCTTTGCCGGTTTGATCGTCCACTTCAGTAAAGAAACCACTGACAACCGAGCGTCCTTTTTTCGGCACTTCAAAGCGCGTCGGCATATTGGTTTTAAAACGGTACAAAACTGATTCTTTCGTCATTCCCAAAATTTCATCGTAAGGGCCGGTCATCCCGACATCCGAGATAAAAGCAGTCCCTTTTGGCAAAATACGTGCATCAGCTGTTTGGACATGCGTATGGGTACCAACGACAACTGACGCGCGGCCATCCAAATGCCAGCCCATGGCGATTTTCTCACTGGTCGCTTCTGCATGGAAATCAACAAAAACGAGCGGCGAAACGGCTTTTGCTTCTTCTATCAAATCGTCTACCGTCTTAAACGGGTCTTCATGCGGCGGCAGGAACACACGTCCATGTAAGTTGATGACAGATAAGGTTTGGCCGTTTTTCGTGACGGTCGCCATTCCGCGCCCGGGCGCCTCTTCTGAAAAGTTTGCAGGACGGATCAAGTAATCCACTTCATCGATAAAATCGAAAATTTCTTTTTGGTCCCATGTATGGTTGCCCATCGTCACCATGTCCACACCCATAAACAATAAGTCCTGATAAATCGCTTTTGTAATGCCGCGACCAGCTGCGGCATTTTCACCGTTTGCAATTACTACGTCCGGTGCATATTTCCGCTTCAAACGGGGTAAATAAGATTCCAAAGCATCTCTGCCAATAGAGCCGACGATATCGCCGATAAATAATATTTTCATGCCTTCACCTTTTCCCATAAGAAAAAGGCTTCTTTGAATAGACATTCATCGAAGCCTTTATCGTATTATTTTGCGTATTCAACTGCTCTTGTTTCCCGAATCACCGTAACTTTGATGTGGCCAGGATAATCCAGCTCTTCTTCAATCCGTTTACGGATATCACGTGCAAGTCGGTGCGCTGTCATGTCATCGATTTGTTCCGGGCGGACCATGATGCGAATTTCACGCCCAGCTTGAATCGCGAATGATTTCTCAACGCCTTCATACGATTCGGAAATCTCTTCAAGTTTTTCAAGGCGGCGGATGTAATTTTCCAGCGTTTCGCTTCGGGCACCTGGACGTGCTGCCGATAAAGCATCAGCTGCTGCGACAATTACCGAGATAATCGACGTCGGTTCTGTGTCTCCATGGTGGGAAGCAATACTGTTGATGACAACCGGATGCTCTTTGTATTTCGTTCCTAGTTCCACGCCAATTTCAACGTGGCTTCCTTCTACTTCATGGTCGATGGCTTTCCCGATATCGTGAAGAAGGCCAGCACGTCTTGCCAAAGTGACATCTTCGCCAAGTTCTGCTGCCATTAAGCCGGAGAGGAAGGCTACTTCAACAGAATGCTTCAAAACATTCTGGCCGTAGCTTGTGCGGTAACGCAAACGTCCTAAAATCTTGATCAAGTCCGGATGCAGATTATGGACGCCTACATCGAAAGTGGTTTGTTCCCCAATTTCGCGGATTTGTTCGTCTACTTCGCGTCTTGACTTCTCAACCATCTCTTCAATGCGCGCCGGGTGTATACGGCCATCGGACACTAATTTCTCAAGTGCCAGACGCGCTGTTTCGCGGCGGATTGGATCAAAACCGGATAAAATGACCGCTTCAGGTGTATCGTCAATAATCAAATCAATACCCGTCAAGGTCTCAAGCGTCCGGATATTCCGGCCTTCACGCCCGATAATGCGGCCTTTCATTTCGTCATTCGGCAAGTTAACCACAGAAACGGTCGTTTCTGCTACGTGGTCTGCTGCAAAACGCTGCATTGCCAACGAAAGAATGTTCTTGGCTTTCTTGTCCGACTCCTCTTTCGCACGCGCTTCGGTTTCTTTGATCATCGCTGCAATATCCGTTGAAAGTTCGTTTTCAACTTCCTGCAAGATGATGCCCTTCGCTTCTTCGCGTGTTAAAGCGGAAATGCGTTCCATTTCAGCCTGTTGCTGGCGGACTAGTTCTTCAGCTCTGCTCTCCATCTGTCCAATATGCTGTTGTTTTTCTGCGAGCGCTTCGTCTTTGCGTTCAAGACTCGCTTCTCTTTTGTTTAAAGCATCATCCTTGCGATCTAAATTTTCTTCTCTCTGCAACAACCGATTCTCTTGTCTTTGTAGTTCAGATCGGCGTTCCCGAATTTCAGATTCTTGTTCAGTACGCAATTTATGATTTTCGTCTTTCGCTTCCAATAAGGCTTCTTTTTTCAGCGCTTCTGCTTCTCGTTTTGCATCTTCAATAATCTGCTCTGCCGAGTTTTTGGCGCCTGCCACTTTGGAATCGTTTGATTTTTTTAACGCAAAATATCCAACAACTACACCGACGATGAGGCCAAGCAAAGCGAAGATGATCTCAGTAAAACCCATTCGGACACCTCCTCTTGCTATTCGTAAAACAATTTCAAAAAATGAATAATCAAAGATTTTTTACCTATAAAACGTTTAAAAAAAATTAAATTATACAATTTTAATTGTATAGATGGACTTATATCGTGTCAACCCATGGAGCTAGTGAAAAGCGGAGGCGGACGTATAGATTCGATGGGCATAAGCCGGTTTGGCAAAGCGGCGCTTTTTGCCGCATAGCTCAGAAAAGCAAAAGTGCCTGTTCAGCTCTGACAGGCAGAAGACGAATTGGCGAAGTGGCGTCCTTTGCCACACAGACAAGGCGGCTTTTGACCCGAAGCGCTAGGCACTGAAGACTGGACAGCCGAAACGGCTTATGCCCCGAGAATCTGTCCGCTGAAGTCTAGACAAGAAAAGCGGAAGTGCCAGGTCAGTCCCGACAAGCGCTGGAGGGCTTGAAGACCACGGCATCCCTTGCCATGGGTTCAAGACCGAAGACTCTGAAGGTTAGGTATTGGAGCTGTCCACTGAATTCCTGTCCGTGGAATGCGAATGACCTTGAATCTCCCGCAATAGTTCTTACGACAGAGATCTCCAAATGCTGAACCTACAGTTGCCGATACAAAAAAGCCGTTCAGCGCTTTGGCTGAACGGCTTTTAAGCAGTATTAGGACAAATCAGTCCTGTTCTTATTCCTCGTCGTCGATCAATAGGCCGAAATCTTCCGGCTCTTCTTCTTTCTTAGCAGCAATTGTATATGATGCTGCAGCCATGCCATAAGATTCCCGAATTTTGTTTGCGATATCGTTGCGGATCTCCGGATTCGCAAGCAGGAATTGCTTAGCGTTTTCACGTCCTTGGCCGATACGTTCTTCGTTATAAGAGTACCAAGAACCGCTTTTTTGGATGATATCCAGTTCTGAACCAATATCAACAATTTCACCTTCACGCGAAATTCCTTTACCGTACATGATGTCTACTTCAGCTGTACGGAACGGTGGCGCAACCTTGTTCTTCACAATCTTGATCTTCGTTCTGTTACCGATTATTTCCGCTCCGGATTTTAGCGCCTCTGCACGACGGACTTCCAAACGAACAGATGAATAGAACTTCAAAGCGCGTCCGCCAGGCGTAGTTTCAGGGTTACCAAACATAACACCGATTTTTTCGCGGATTTGGTTAATGAATAGCAGAATCGTATTCGATTTGTTTACAACTCCTGATAATTTACGGAGAGCTTGAGACATTAGACGTGCTTGCAGACCCATATGCGAGTCGCCCATTTCCCCTTCGATCTCAGCTTTTGGCACAAGTGCCGCAACCGAGTCGACAACCACGATATCAATCGCACCGCTTCGCACAAGAGCTTCAGCAATTTCAAGCGCCTGCTCTCCTGTATCCGGCTGCGACAGCAACAATTCATCAATATTAACACCAAGTTTTTGCGCATAAAGTGGATCTAATGCATGCTCTGCATCGATGAAAGCTGCAGTTCCGCCCGCCGCTTGAACTTCTGCAATTGCATGAAGGGAAACTGTAGTTTTACCTGAACTTTCAGGTCCGTAAACTTCAATAATGCGTCCCCGCGGATATCCGCCTATTCCAAGTGCTGAATCAAGGGCCAATGAACCACTTGAAACCGAAGATACATTACGGTCGCTTTGTTCTCCCAATTTCATGACAGAACCTTTACCAAATTGTTTTTCTATCCCTTTTAACGCCATTTCCAACGCTGCTTTACGATCGCTCAAAAGAAATCCTCCTCTAATTAAAACCATTTTTTCTACCTGTCTCTAGTATACTAGGTTTTTGAGAAATACACAAGAAAAAAGCGAACGTTTATTCGGTTTTTTGTTCACTTATCTTATATTTACCCCCTTTTAACAGGGTAAAATCAGAATTTGAACGAAAAAACGCACACAAAATTAAATTTTGCGTGCGTTGCCTTCTGTAAGAGTTCGTATTGTATAAGATAAAGCTAATTTAACTGCCCTTAAGCGGTTAGTGTTGCGCATTCCTGACAATTGAAGACGGTAAGCCGTTGTATCTTCTGCAGTTGCGATGCCGATCCAGACTGTTCCTGCCGGCTGGTCTCCATGAGCATCCGGACCAGCAGCTCCGGTCAAACTAACACTGATATCAGTATTGAATTTTTCCCGAGCCCCATCTGCCATAGCTAAAGCAGTCTGCTCACTCACTACACCGTATTCTGTCAACAAGTCCTCCGACACGCCTAAATGCGCTTTCTTCATTTCTTCGTTATAAGTGATCACTCCGCCGGCTAATACAGCACTCGCTCCTGGCACAGAAGCAAGTTCAGATTGGAACAAACCTGCAGTCAAACTTTCAGCCGCTGAAATGGTTTTCCCTTGTTCTTTCAGCATTTCCACTGCTTTTGATGCGAGAGAATCATCGTCATAGCCATACAAATACTGGCCGACCCGTTCCAGTATCTGGGCTTTAGCGCCATCAATCAAGGTCCAGGCTTCTTGTTCCGTATTGGTTTTTGCCGTAATCCGAAGTGTCACTTCACCATCAGAAGCAAGAGGCGCAATGGTCGGATTGGTTTGATTGTCTAATATATCTTGAAGGCGATCTTCCAGCTCCGCTTCTCCTATGCCATAAAAACGCAGCACATGGGACAAGATAACGTCTTCTTTGTTTAGAAGTTTCGCAAGCTTCGGCTTTGCCTCGAATTGGAACATCGGCTCCATTTCTTTCGGTGGCCCTGGAAGCAATATATAGTGATGGCTGTCGGTTTTGTATAACATGCCTGGTGCCATCCCGTGATGATTGACAAGCACTTCACTGCCTTTTAAGACGAGCGCCTGTTTTTTATTGTTTTCTGTCATGAATCGGCCTGCACGCTCGAAAAACGCCACGATGGACACTAGCGCCTCTTCGTCCATTGCAAGGGTAGTGCCGAGATGTTTGGCAATTGTCTCTTTTGTCAAATCATCTTTTGTCGGGCCAAGCCCGCCTGTAAAGATGATCAGATCTGCGCGGCTTTCGGCAATCTCGATGGCATCTTTCAGACGGTCGGCGTTGTCTCCGACAACGGTGTGGTAATAGACATTAATGCCGAGTTCCGCTAGATGGCTCGACAAAAAACGCGCATTCGAATTTGTGATTTGCCCTAATAATAGTTCAGATCCAACTGCAATAATTTCTGCATTCATTCGTGACCACTCCTTCTGCCCCGTCAAAGCGGGAAATTTACGTTTGCTTAGGGAAACTTATTTGGAAGCCATTAATGCCCGGCGGTTCACGTAAAAATAATCCCAACCGGACCAAAGCGTAAAAATTAATGCGATATAAAGCATAGCAACATCGAAGCGGAAATCAACCCACGCAAATATTGGATTATGAAGCAACAAAGTGGCGATAGCGATAATCTGAGCTGTAGTTTTGATTTTTCCGAGCCAGCCCGCCGCTACTACTTCGCCTTCCCCCGCCAATACAAGACGTAAACCAGTAACGGCAAACTCCCGGCTAATGATTAAAATGACAATCCACGACGGAGCAAGATTCATTTCCACCAATATTATGAAAGCTGCTGAAACCAATAACTTATCAGCAAGTGGATCTAAAAATTTCCCGAAAGTTGTCACCAAATTGTATTTCCTTGCATAGTACCCATCTACCCAATCTGTCAGAGAAGCGAAGAGAAAAATCAAAGCACCTAAAAATTGATTAACTCCCATTTCCGCTCCAAGGAAAGCGATATTACCCCACCCGAAATCAATCAGCATGACCGCCATAAAAATTGGAATCAGCAAGATACGGGATATGGTAATCTGGTTTGGAATATTCATTTATGCCCCTCCTTTCTGCCTATCAAGAAAAATAGCCATCTGTTGATGGCTATTCTGCGTCTTCAAATCGAATCACAATATTTTGAGTTATAGTATCTTGCGAATACTCGACCGGTTCATTGTTAACGGTCAATGTTACATTGTTCGTAGCTCCAATGCGGACGCGCACTTGCGTAACCCCTTCTAAATTAAGGGTTTCGCTGTCGCCATCCTGCATCGTACGGGCTGGATTCATCAATTCTTTTCGGTCTTGATCGGTTGCCGATACCCACGAAGCACCAGAAGCGCTGATTTCCATTTCCCGTTCTGCCGGCCCTGTAAATGTATAAGTGGTTGTTTCACCCGCTGTTTCTAATTCTTCCAGGCTTACGGCTGGTTCTTCTTCTTCTGCTGGCTCTTCTGAAGCCTCTTCTTCTGCAGGTTCTTCCTCAGTTGCCGGGGCTTCCTCTTCTTCAGAAGTTGTCGGCTCTTCGTATTGCATACCGTCTTCTTCTGTCACTTGTTCTGTCGGATCGTTTTTAGCAAGAAACTGATAGAAAAACCAGACAACCCCGATGATCACAACAATAAATAAAGCAACAATGATTTTCGGCATCACTTCACCGATTCCGCTAGAAGAACTTTTAGCAAACGTTTGCCTGCGTGAAGGCGTCGGTGGAGCAAGAGGCGGCCGGACGTCTTCTTTTGCTTTTTCCGGTACTTCCGCTTTATGCTGTTCCAATAACTCGTCTGAATTCAAGCCGACCGCTTCCGCATATTGCTTGATAAACGCCCGTACATAGAAAGGTCCTGGCATCATACTGTAATCGCCTTGCTCTATTCCAGCCAAATAGCGTTTTTGAATTTTTGTAACTCCTTGCAAATCTTCCAAACTATAACCTTTTGCAACTCTCGCTTCTTTTAAACGAGTTCCCAGTTCACTCAACACGACCACCTGCCTACCTAAAAGTTAAATCCACCAAACATATCGGTCTGGTTATTTTCATTCAAAAAATCGTTTTTCTCCAAAACTTCATATGTAATTTTTTCATCAGGATGATGGCGCAACTCAATAATGTAATCAAAATCCTCAATGCTGTAATCTGATTGTTGAACAAACATATCCGGATGTTCAACAACTTTGATGGTCGGCATACGCATCATTTCTCTTACAAGCTGCATATGGCGTTCATCTGAAGCCTTACGCGTTACAATGCCGTCCAATATAAAAATATTATTGCCACTTCGTTCATCGCCCATCAACTGATTGCGCACCGTTTGCTTGATCATTGTAGAGGACAGAAAAATCCACTTTTTGTTCGCACTAACGCTGGCAGCGACAATCGACTCGGTTTTCCCGACCCTTGGCATTCCACGCAAGCCAACTAATTTATGGCCTTCCTGCTTGAAAATCTCTGCCATAAAGTCCACCAAAAGCCCCAGTTCGTCCCTTACAAAACGAAACGTCTTGCGGTCATCCGCATCCCGTTGTATATACCGTCCATGGCGGACAGCTAAAATATCACGCAATTTCGGTTCGCGGAACTTAGTCACGACAATAGTCTCAATTGTAGACACAATTTGCTCAAAACGTTCAAGCTGAACATCATGTTCTGCACGCAAGAGCATTCCGCGCCTGCCTTGGTCTACGCCGTTGATCGTTACAATATTTACGCGCAGCATACCGAGGAGTGAAGCAATATCTCCTAATAAACCGGGACGATTCACTTGAATTTCGTATTCGAAATACCATTCTCTCACTGATCATCCGTCCTTTCACTTCGGAGTAGCGGCTCATTAGTTCCCCCCTCTTATAATAGCGGATTTACCGCGTCAAGAAAAGGGGGACTATAGGAGCAATGCAATGCCAATCTTACATATGCCAGCCGCCATTGACCCGCAAAACTTGGCCGGTCAGGTAGTCGGCTTTGCCGTTCACTAGAAAGTCCACTGCATCCGCAACGTCTTTGGGAGTTCCAAGACCGAGCGGAATTTCTTCTTCAATCGCCCTCAGCTCTTCTTCAGACCACGAGCGATTCATTTTTGTTGCTATAAATCCAGGGGAAATGGCATTGACACGCGTTCCGGACGCCGACATTTCTTTTGCATACGCTTTGACAAACGCCAACTGCGCACCTTTCACAGCTGAATACGCCGTTTCCATCGAAGCACCAATCTCTCCCCAGATAGAAGAAATAAAAACAACATATGTCTTTGGGTGCCGATGAAAATAAGAGGAAATATGGCGGATTGCGCTTACCGGATTTTTTAAATGCACTTGCCATAAATCCTCCAAATCAGCTTCTGATGTATCAATGAGCATTTTGTATAGTGCATGTCCGCTTGCCACAATAACGCACGAAGCATCAAAAATAAGTTTTGCTAGCTCTTCACCTGAGCCGTTCTTGGAAAAATCCGCTCTTAGCGGTATGAATTCCTGTCCCGGATACTGGATTTCCAGTTCCTTTACCAGTGTGTCAAGCGGTTCCGAGTTCCAGTGCAGATACAAGGACCAATTGGCTTCTGCAAGTTGGCGTGCTATGTGTTCCCCGATTTCCCCGGAAGCTCCGAGGACAACGGCAAACCGTTTCATTTGTTATCCTTTTTTGGCGGAACGATGGTGAAGACGGATCGCTGGCTTTCCAAGCTAACTGTATAAAAAGCGGTTTGCAGATCTTTGACATCTATTGTCTCGAGCGTAGGAACCACATCGAATAAATTCATATCATTAAATGCATAACGGGTAAACTGGTTGGCAATATATTCCGGTGAATTAAGGGCTCTCAGGAAAAAGCCTATTTTTTTTCTCCGTACACGGTCTAGATCTGCTTGCCCGAATGGCCATAGCTCCAATGCACGTTGCACAGTGTTTTGAATTTCAGCAGCCAACGCTTCCGGTTCTTGGGTGTCGGATCCAATCAGTGCATAGCCAAAGCCGTTCTCTAATGAAAAATCGAATGAATACGATTCATCGATCAAACCGCTTTCGTATGCATGATGGTAAAAATCAGAAGTGCGGCCAAATAACAACTCAAACGCCAGCTGAGCCGCCAGTTCATGCTTTAACATTTGTGGACCCGATAAATTCAGCACTTCAGGTTTAATGCCAACAAAAACTTTCGGTTTTTGGACGCTCATCTCAAGTGTCCGTTCTTTGATCGCTGCTTCCACTGGTTCTTCCGGATAAATACGGACAATATCTTCCGGGTTTTCAAACGTTTTTTTCGCTTGGTTTTCTTTTACCAAATCCATCATACTCTCCGGATCAACAGATCCGACAATAAACAACATCATGTTGGACGGATGATAAAACGTATGGTAGCAAGTGTAAAGATGTTCCGCTGTAATGTCCTGAATGGATTCTACGGTTCCGGCAATATCAATTTTCACAGGATGGTTTTTGTACAGATTTTCGATGATGCCGAAATACAAGCGCCAGTCTGGCTGGTCATCATACATGGTGATTTCCTGCGCAATGATTCCTTTTTCTTTTTCCACCGTCTTCTCGGTAAAATACGGTTCTTGAACAAAGTCCAATAAAGTTTCAACATTTTGCTCGATCAAATCGGTTGCTGAAAACAAGTATGCCGTCCGGGTAAACGATGTAAAAGCGTTCGCAGAAGCACCTTGCTTACTGAATTGCTGGAAAATGTCGCCTTCTTCTTTTTCGAACATTTTGTGCTCAAGAAAATGGGCTATGCCATCAGGAACTTTAACCGGTTCTGTTTCTCCTAAAGGTACAAAATTATTGTCGATCGATCCATATTTGGTTGTGAACGTTGCAAACGTTTTAGAAAAACCTTTTTTAGGCAATATATACACTTCAAGACCATTATCAAGCTTTTCATGGTATAGCGTTTCGTCTAATTGCTCAAATCGAACTTTATTCATTTAGATCCTCCCCTTTGCCTGATAAGAAGTATGTCATTTCCAACGAGATGTCCTGAGCAACCTCAGCAATTTCTTCTTTTGTTACGTTCTTCCATCTGGTGATAACATCTTCCGGTGCAAACGAATGGGATAGTTCCATATATTGGTCGTATATTTCAATTTGGCCTCGAGCCGAATCCAGCGCTTCTTTCATCTGATTAGTCAATAACGCTTTCGTCTGGTCCAGTTCAGTATCGGAAATATTGCCTTTTTTCACTTCATCCAATTGTTCAAGAATCAATTTGACTGCCTTCTCTTCCAAGTTGGCATCAATTCCTGCCAGAACAAACAATAAACCGAATTGGGAAGCATAAGAGCTTGATACGTAATAGGCCATACTTTCTTTTTCCCGGATATTCACAAACAGTTTGGAATGCGCATAGCCGCCGAAGATGCCATTCATCAATTGCATGATCGGAAATTTTTCATCGCGGAATGTAATCGGTGTATAAAAAGCCATATGAAGTTTTCCTTGTTTCATATCTTCAAATTCCAGTACGTGCGGCTCTTTCGGCTTTTTCAGTTCAGAAAGAGGCGCTGCAGCCGGTTTTTCCCGGTTTCCGAAGTGGAAATATTCACTAATATACGCAGAAACCACTTCCGGTTGTATATCTCCTACCGCATAAATCTCGATTTCGTTTTCTTCAATCATATTGCGGTATTCTGCTACTAGTAGTTCATTAGTTATGCTCTCGACATTTTCAATCGTTCCGTTCGGGCTGATTGAAGCCGGATGGTCTGGCAATGCATGTTCTAGCATGCGCTGCTGAGCATAGCGCGTCTTTTCATCAAACAACGATTCAATTCGCTGTTTAATGGAGCTTTTTTCCCGTTCGAAAATAGATGGCTTGAACAAGCCGTCTTCAAAATTCGGCTTAAACAAAACAATATACATCAAATTCATCACTTTTTCCAAAACACCGGTTTCCGATAAATATTCATCATTGACTGTTTCAACATTCAACGTAACAATATGCTCATTTCCTCTTTTGGTTGAATCCATATATAGAGAAGTCCCATACAAATCATCGAGCACCATCCGTAAAGCAGTATGAGAAGGATAAACTTCATTGCTGTGCTGAAGCACATTTGCCAAAATTGATCGTGCTGACGCTTTTTCTTTCGTCAACCTATCTTTAAACCGGACGGAAAAATTTATCGTCTTAAATTGGGTAGTTTGGTTAACGTGTATATTTACGCCCTTAGCAATACTTATCGTTTGAAACATACAAAATCCCCTCTCATCGTTCATCCTCTAACTATACCGAACCTTTTTAACTAAATGCAAATAAAGAAAAGCGTGGGCGACTGTTTAGCCTAATTAGCAAGAAATCGACCGAAGAAAGCCAGAAATTATCTATGGACCAGAAGATAGAGAAACGAACACTTAAAATACGCGCATTATAAACTGACGCATTTTCTCAATCTTTTGCACTGATTCTTTTCGATACCTTTCCAGGCACAAAAAAAGCCGTCGTTTCGACGGCTTTCTAAAGAAATTAACGGTTTCCTTTAATGTAAGGCTTTCCACTGGCTTTTGGAGCATTTGCCCGGCCGATAAAACCGGCAAGCGCTAAAATAGTGAGAACGTAAGGCAGAATCAGTAAAAATACACTTGGTATTTCTTGAATATATGGAATGGAAGGGCCGGCAATACTTAAAGATTGCGCGAAACCAAAGAAAATCGCAGCCCCCATTGCACCTAGCGGATGCCATTTGCCGAAAATCATCGCTGCAAGCGCCATAAACCCTTGGCCGTTGATCGTTGCGTGGCCGAAGTCGCCCGAAATGGTTTGAGCGTAGATGGCGCCGCCGACTCCTGCTAATGCCCCTGAAATCATTACAGCGATATAACGCATTTTGCTCACGTTGATTCCCATAGTATCCGCAGCCATCGGATGTTCTCCAACTGAACGGAGACGCAGGCCAAATGGCGTCTTATAGATGACAAACCATGCAAGAATGGCAATTCCGATTGCCAGGATAGATGTATTGTAAATTGATTTGAAGAACATCGGGCCAATAACCGGAATATCTTGCAAGAACGGAACGTTGTATCGTCCAAAGCGCTCTGTAATAAAATCCGTTTGGCCTTTTCCGAAAATTTTCTTCACTAAATACAACGCTAATGCAATAGCCAATAAGTTAATGGCTACCCCTGAAACCACTTGGTCAGCACGGAAAGAGATTGACGCAACCGCATGAAGAAGCGATAAAAGCAACGCCGCTGCCATTGCTGCAACTAGTGCAAGCCAAGGAGTTGCATTCCCGAAAGTATCTGCAAAAAATAAATTAAACAAAATACCGATAAAGGCACCGATTACCATAAGTCCTTCAAGTCCGATATTGACGACTCCAGATCTTTCTGAGAATACCCCGCCAATTGCTACAATTATTAAAGGAGCAGCATAAAATATCGCTGAAGGAACGATGAAATACAAAACTTCCAAAAAACTCATATTACTTCGCCTCCTTCTTAATAGCCGCCCGCTGCAGAAGCAAGCGAATCACGTACCCTGATGCTACGAAGAAAATGATAACTGCGATGACAATTTCAACAATCTCAATTGGAATTCCGGCGGCATTCGGCATGTTTAATGCTCCGTATTTTAAGGAACCGAACAATACAGCACCAAAAACTACGCCAAGCGGTGTATTCATACCTAACAAGGCAACCGCGATCCCGTCAAAACCGATGCCTGTAAATCCGCCTTTAGCAGAAACATATTGGAAAGTGCCAAGCGCTTCCATTGCCCCGCCAAGACCAGCAAAAGCGCCTGAAATGACCATTGCTAAAATAATATTCTTATTAACATTCATCCCCGCATATTGAGAGGCGTTATGGTTAAACCCTACTGCTTTCAATTCAAATCCAAGCGTAGTCTTATCTAAAACGAACCACATGATAGCAACCATGACAACAGCAACAAGAATCCCATAGTGAAGCCTTGAAAAATCAGTTAAGTTAGCAAAAAACTCTGAGCGCAAAGACGCACTTGCGAAAATCTGCTCTGTTCTGTCGCCGCCTCCTGATACCGTCTTGATCAACGCATTTGTTGTATGCAATGCGATATAATTCATCATGATAGTAACGATAACTTCATGCACATGGAATTTAGCTTTAAGCAATCCCGGGACAAACCCCCATAGCCCTCCGGCTACGGCCGCCGCTAAAATTGCTAAAGGCAAATGAATTACTTTTGGCAATTCCACTGCTATTCCTACATATGCAGCTGCAAACCATCCAACGATTAATTGCCCTTCGACTCCGATATTGAATAGTCCGGAACGGAAAGCGAATGCTACCGCGAGGCCAGCCAAAATATACGGCGTAATCTGCCGAATTGTTTCTCCCATTGTATACAAATCTCCAAAGATTCCGCTCCACAATGCCATATAGCCGGCTATTGGATCAAAGCCGCTAATAAGCATGATAATGGCGCCTACGATAAGGCCCAATATTACGGAAACAACCGGGACCAGGAGATTTATTGTTCTATTCGACATGCTGATCCTCACCTCTCTTCTCCTGGCCACTGCCTTTAGAGTTGCCGCCTGTTTGAATGTGGTGCCCTGCCATCAACAAACCAAGCTGCTGCTCGGTCGTTTCTTCCGGCAAGACGACATCTACAATTTCTCCATCATGGATTACCGCAATGCGGTCGGAAACGTTCACGACTTCATCAAGTTCAAACGATATTAAAAGTACAGCTTTGCCATTGTCACGCTGTTCGATCAAGCGGCTATGGATAAACTCAATCGCACCTACATCCAGTCCTCGCGTCGGCAATGCTGCAATCAATAATTCTGGGTTGCGGTCAACTTCACGGCCAATAATGGCTTTTTGCTGATTTCCGCCGGATAACGCGCGGGCCGGAGTATGAGGACCTTGCGTCCGAACATCATATGCTTCGATAATATCCAGCGCTTTTTTCTCGATTTTGCTGTAATCGATAATTCCTGATTTTGAAATCGGCCCTTTATAGTACGTCTGCAAGGAAATGTTATGCCCAATCGGGAAATCCAACACCAATCCATGCTTATGCCGGTCTTGCGGGATATGCCCCACACCCGCTTCTGTTACTTGCCTCGGCTTTAGATTGGTAATATCCTTACCGTGGATGGAGATAGTGCCGCTTTTCACTTTACGAAGTCCGGTAATTGCTTCAATCAGTTCAGTTTGTCCGTTGCCATCAATTCCCGCAATCCCGACAATCTCACCTTGGCGGACGTTCAAGCTTAAATTCTTCACTTTTTCTACTCCACGATAATCTTCCACCGTCAGATTTTTAACCATTAAAATATTTTCTTTCGGGAAAGCTTTCCCTTTATTAGTCTTGAACTCTACTTGGCGACCGACCATGAGCGCAGCTAGTTCATCCGGATTTGTTTCAGCCGTTACTACTGTACCAATGCCTTGCCCTTTACGGATGACAGTTACACGATCAGAGACATCCATAATCTCTTTTAGCTTGTGAGTAATTAAAATAATGGATTTGCCTTCTGCAATAAGACGTTTCATAATTTGGATCAATTCGATAATTTCTTGTGGCGTCAGTGATGCTGTCGGCTCATCAAAGATCAAGATTTCCGCTCCGCGATACAAAGTTTTCAAAATTTCAACACGCTGCTGCATACCAACTGAAATATCTTCAATGATTGCGTTCGGATCAACGTTCAAACCGTATTGCTCGGAAAGCGCCTGCACTTTTTTCGCAGCATCTTTTTTATTGGTTACGCCGTATTTGGTCGGCTCGCTTCCCAATATGATATTCTCAGTAACTGAAAAATTTTCAACTAACATGAAATGCTGGTGAACCATTCCTATGCCTAAATCATTTGCAACATTAGGGTCTGTGATATTCACTTTTTCTCCACGAACCCTAATCTCTCCGCCTTCCGGATGATATAGTCCGAAAAGAACGTTCATTAATGTTGATTTTCCTGCTCCGTTTTCACCTAACAAGGCATGGATTTCACCTTTTTTCAACTGCAACGTAATGTTGTCGTTGGCTACAAATGTTCCAAACTCTTTTCGGATATTGAGCATCTCTATAACATATTCCACTGTTTTCACTCCCTCGAAAACTGGTACTTTTTTATATTAATTAATACAGGAAAGGCTTCCATTGCTAAAAACCTTTCATCTATTAATTTTCTAAAATAAGACGAAAAAAAATCATAAAGACCGGCTGAACCGGTCTTTATGATGACCGCAAATGAATGTGGCTTATTCTACTTTTTCAGGAACTGTAATTTCGCCACTTGCAATTTTTTCTTTAAACTCTTCAATTTGAGCCATTTTGTCTTCCGGAATTGCTCCACGCGAATCTGCAAGACCTACACCATCTTCAGCAAGTCCGTAAGTTACAGTTTCGCCGCCTGGGAATTCTCCAGCTTTCGCTTTGTTGGCAATATCGATTACCGCTTGGTCAACACCTTTTAAAGCAGAAGTCAACGTTACGTTCGAATCGCCCACTTGGCCTTCATCGTACTGGTCAGCATCTACGCCGATAACCCAGATGTTTGCTTCTGGATCTGCTTCTTTACGTTCTTTCGCTTCTGTGAAAACGCCATTTCCTGTACCGCCAGCAGCATGGAATACAATATCCGCTCCGCCTGAGTACATGCGGTTTGCAGTAGTTTTACCTAATGCTGCATCATCAAATTTACCTGTATATTGCACATCGACTGTAATCGTATCATCTACAGCAGCAACTCCTTCAAGGAAACCTGCTTCAAAACGCTCGATAACTGGAATATCCATCCCGCCAACAAAACCGATTTTTTTCGTTTCTGTCATCAATGCTGCTGCAACACCCGCAAGGTAAGCCGCTTCTTGCTCTTTGAACAGGACGCTAGCTACGTTCGGAGCTTCAACAACTGCATCGATAATCGCAAGTTGCGCTTCTGGCTGCTGTTCAGCGATTTCCTTAACAGCGCCTTCCATCAAGAAACCAATACCGTAAACAACGTCAAAGTCACGACGGATCAAGTTATTCAAGTTGGTGTTGTAATCTGCATCTGAACCGGATTGAAGGTAGTCAATACCGCCATCCCCTTTTTTAAGCCCGTTTTCTTCGCCAAACTGCTGTAATCCTTCCCAAGCAGATTGGTTGAATGATTTATCATCAACGCCGCCGACATCCGTAACCATCGCTACAGAAAATTCATTCGCCTCTTCGCCGCCTTCTGAAGAACCACTCGTAGAAGAACCTTCATTGCTGCTGCCACATGCAGTAAGCATTGTTCCCGTAGCAAGCATTAATGATAGACCCAGACCAAATTTACGTTTTGTCAATGTAATAACCCCCAAGGTAATTTTTTCATAGTAGCAGGAATTTTCAGTTTTACACACGTTTTCGAACTACATGAAAGCTGAAAGTATCAGCTTTAAAATAGTTCTTTGAATAAAGCACCACTTGATCGTCCTCATCATAATGGAGCTGTTTTAATACTAGCAAAGCGGTTTCCGGATCACATTCCAATATCGGGGAAGCATCTTCATGATACCCGATCGCATCAATAAAACTAACTGCGTAAGAAATATGGGTAGTTCCGGATTCTTCTAACGCTTTAAAAATAGAGCTTTCAGTCCGGCCCAGAAAATTCTCCGGCAAATACCCTGTAGGAACTTTATCTATGCAATAAACGACAGGTTCCCCATTAGCAGTCCGGACTCGTTCAATAGTAATAATAGTATCATCGTTATTGCATTGAAAGCGTTTTATATCATCTTCAGAAGAAATGGACTCAGTAGTGCTCAAATAGATCGACCCTGGTTCCATTCCTGCTTGCCGAATCATGTCGGAAACACTTGTCAATTGCTCGATGCCTGAAGAAAAAATAGGCTTCGGATTTACAAATGTCCCTACACCATGGCGGCGTATAATGATATTATCTTCTTCCAGCAGCCGAAGCGCCTCTCTGAGGGTGGCACGGCTGACTCCAAGGGTTTTAGCCAATTCGAATTCTGATGGCAACTTTTCTTTCTCTTTGTAGACACCAGCAGCAATATCTTGCTTCATCCGATCGATTACTTGAAGATACAATGCGCGATGATCCGATTTTATTGTCATAAGATTCACCACCAATGACAGAGATCAGACATCTGATGTAAAACATTCCTACTAACCAAAAATACTATAACACTATTTTTATTTGAAATAAATAGCCTTTTGTCGAAATTTGCGAATTAATATAACATACTATTTATTTAATGTGTTTTTTTAACCAAAAAAACCAGGCAAATAGGATATCCTTTGCCTGGTTTTTGCTTTAATAATCTTCCTGTTTGGGTACTAATACTGTTCTTGGCTTGCTGCCTTCATATGGCCCGACTACTCCGCGTTGCTCCATCTGGTCAATGATCCGGGCAGCTCGGGAATAGCCGACGCGGAAACGCCGCTGCAGCATGGAAACTGATGCTGTTTGCATTTCGGACACCAACTGCACAGCTTCGTCGTAAATTTCATCAGTTTCTTCTTCAATTGCAGTTTCATCGACTTCAGTCGGAATCATGTCTTCCTGATATTGCGCTTTTTGCTGCTCGATACAGAAATCCACGATTTTCTCTACTTCAGAATCAGAAAGGAACGCACCTTGCACACGGACCGGTTTTGACTGGCCAGCGCCGAGGAACAGCATATCGCCTCGGCCAAGAAGCTTCTCTGCTCCCCCCATATCCAAAATGGTGCGTGAATCGATAGAAGAAGAAACCGCAAAAGCGATTCGCGAAGGAATATTCGCTTTGATTACCCCTGTGATGACGTTCACACTCGGGCGCTGCGTAGCAATGATCAAGTGGATGCCTGCTGCCCGCGCCATCTGTGCTATACGTGTAATGGCATCTTCAACTTCGCTGGACGCAACCATCATCAAGTCTGCCAGCTCATCTACGATAACAACTATATATGGCAGCTTCGGATGTTTTTCTTCGTTTTCATCATTGAACGTCTGGACATAATCGTTATAGCCTTCGATATTGCGCGTTCCGGTATGAGAAAACAATTCATAGCGGCGCTCCATTTCCGAAACGATTTTCTTCAAAGCTTG
Source organism: Planomicrobium soli (assembly GCF_003014655.1). GTDB lineage: Bacteria > Bacillota > Bacilli > Bacillales_A > Planococcaceae > Planococcus > Planococcus soli_B. The sequence goes on from NZ_PYAT01000001.1 coordinate 326,392, forward strand.
AGCCGCTTTCCTTGGGTCCGTAACAACCGGAGCCAATAAATGCGGGATGCCGTTATAGACATTCAATTCAACCATTTTCGGGTCGATCATCATCATTTTCACTTCGTGCGGTTTTGCCCGCATGATGATGCTCGTAATGATGCCATTGATGCAGACAGATTTCCCGCTGCCTGTAGAACCTGCCACTAATAGGTGCGGCATTTTGTTAAGCTCTGTCATGACCGCTTGGCCAGATACGTCCCTGCCTAAACCAAACAGCAGTTTCTTGTCAGGCTTATCGTTTTCCTCTGATTCCAACACTTCCCTCAAAGAAACAACTGCAACTTCACTGTTTGGAACTTCAATCCCAATTGCAGATTTTCCAGGAATCGGGGCTTCAATCCGGATATCCCGCGCAGCTAAAGCCAGCGCTAAATCATCAGACAAACTGACAATCTTGCTTACTTTAACACCCGTATCGGGCAATACTTCATATTTGGTAACAGCCGGTCCAAGATGGACTTGTGTCACTTTTGCCCGGACGCCAAAACTTTGGAATGTCTTTTCCAACTTTTTCGCATTTTTTTGTATGCCGGCATATTCACCGCTTTGGTCGCTATGGGGCGGCAAGGCCAGCAAATTGATCGGCGGCAATTGATATTCTTCATTTTCCATTTCTTCGGTTGTCGACATCAACGTGATTTCTCCGTCTTCCCCTGGCGGCACTTCTCCAGTAACCACTTCTTCAGGTTCAGCTGCAACTTCCGCTTTTTTCGGCTTGACGTTTTCAGTAAACGCTGAAATGATCGGTTCTTCGTGCTCCTGCACTGGCATTATGAGTGGATCATCTTCATAGTCATCCAGCTCTTCATCCACTTCAAACGGCTGGTCAAGAACCGGTTTGCTGCGCCCTGATGAGATTCGTCTTTGCTTCGGTTTCTTCTTCTTGAATCGGTCAACTGCCGAAATCATTAGCGGTTTTAGGCTCGGTACTTTTTCCGCAATAAAAGGTGCGGCCGTTTTCCCTGTCAGGATAATAGCACCGATAGACAATAGAATAAGCGCCATGATCCACGTTCCCGCAGTCGCAAATAACACATGGAATATGGCATACAGGACTGCACCCAGCAATCCGCCGCCGCTCGCTGAATAGGTGTCCCATATCGTGCCTGTAACTTTTGTCGACCTGATTGTTTCAGCCATGACATTAGTTGACGTGATCGGCAATATGGATCCTGCTGCCCATATTAAATGGCAAATAAGCAAGGTTCCGGTCAATAGGAAAAAGACACCCGTTGCCGGTTTTAATTTAGGGCGCGGCCAACTGCGCTTGATCATGACATGGATGGCAATAAATACAAGAGCCAGCGGCACAAGGAAGGCTAAGTAGCCTGTAAAAAGTTCGGCCGTATTGAAAAGCATCTTTCCGATGATTCCTAATTGAAAGGCCATAAACGCAGATAAGCCAATCAATACTAAACCAATCACTTCAAACGCGATCAAAGGCATGGGCTGTTTCTTTTTCGCCTTTGTTTTCGCATGCTGTTTTTTCTTTGGACGAGTCCGTGTCACTCTAATCCCTCATTTCCTAAATAATCGAAAAAGGATTTCCGCCGAACGGTCGGCTTGGAAATCCTTTCACTTTTTTTCTCTTAATATTCCATGATAATCGGGATGATCATCGGACGGCGTTTTGTTTGTTGGAACAGATAAGAATTCAATGCATCACGAATTTCCTGTTTGATATTATTCCATTCAAATGTTTCTTTGGCAACGTATTTATCTACAATTTTGCGGACCAATTGGGATGACTCATCCATCAGCTGTTCAGACTCACGTACATAAACAAATCCACGGGAAATCATTTCAGGACCGGATGCGATTTTCTTCTCTTTGCGGTTTAAAGTGACCACAACGATGAAGATGCCATCTTGCGAAAGGAGTTTGCGGTCGCGAAGAACGATATTTCCTACATCACCGATTCCGATGCCGTCGATCAGCACATTACCGGCTGTCACCCGCCCGCTCATGCGCACTTTACCGTTTTTGTATTCGACAATATCGCCTTTATCAGCAATAAATATTTCCGACTTTTGCAGGCCGACTTGCTGAGCCAGTTTTGAGTGGGCGATCAGCATCTTGTACTCGCCTTGAATCGGGATGAAGTATTTCGGTTTCATCATATTCAACATCATTTTTAAATCTTCCTGGCTGCCGTGGCCGGAAACATGGACTTTCTTGCTTGAAGTTAAGACATTTGCTCCAGCTTTTGCCAGTTTGTTCATCGTCTGGAACATCGGAACTTCCATTCCAGGAGATGGCGTAAACGTAATCAACACGGTATCTGTATCTTTGATTTTCACATCTTTGTGTTGCTTGCGGACCATCTTATCGAGCGCTTCCAACGGTTCGCCCTGGTTCCCAGTAACAATGATGACAATTTCTTCATCCCGGTACTGCTCTAGCTCTTTCAAGGAAATGACGGTATCTTCGTCCACTGTCAAATAGCCGAGGCGCAAGCCCACTTCATAGCTGCTCTCCAAACTTCTGCCGGCAACCGCCACTTTTTTCCCAGTCGTTTTCGCAAGATCGAAAACCTGCTGAATACGAATGAAATTTGAAGAATAAAGGGAAACGAGAATCCTTCCCGGAGCAGCATGGAATGCGGTCAACAAATGGTCGGCAATAACCGTCTCCGATGTTGTATGGCCTGGCCGCTCGGCTTCAGTTGAATCTGACAGGAGCATAAGTACGCCATCTTCACCTAATTTTGCCATCTTCGCGATATCCGGCTTGTAGCTGCCTTTCGCCGATTGATCGAATTTAAACTCGCCCGTATGGACAATCGCACCTTCGGATGTATGGAAGACAATTCCTAACGCATCAGGAATGCTATGCGTCGTATGGAAAAATGTCACATGCGTCGTGTCAAAATTCATCCGGCTTTTATTTGTCACTTCAAAAAACTTCACATGTTTTAATGACCCTTGTTCTTTAATATGTTCTTTTGCCAATGCGATCGTCAATTTCGATCCGTATACTGGCGCCTGAATTTTTTTCATCAAGTAAGCGATCGAGCCGATTGCGTCTTCATGTCCATGCGTCAAGAAAATGCCTTTGACCCGGTCTTTGTTTTCTTCCAAATAACTCATATCCGGGATAACAATATCAACCCCGAACATTTCATCTTCAGGGAACATCAAGCCGCTATCCACCACGAACAAGTCTTCATCAATTTCAATAACGTACATTGCTTTGCCGATTTCACCGACTCCGCCTAAAGGGATTACTTTAATCAATTCATTTTTTATTTTAGCCAATTTATTTCCTCCTAAAATTTACCCGTACATATCCATAAAGTTTATTATACGGGAATCATAGGAAACAGTCCAAAGAAAAAACAAACCGGGGCAAGCCCCGGTTTATCTACTATGCTGTATCCGATTGTTTTTTGTGCAATTAGACGATTTGCTCTTCTACCAGCGCTTCAGCAATCTGCACCGAATTCAAGGCAGCCCCTTTAACCAAATTATCGGAAACCACCCATAAGTGGAAGCCTTGGGGATTGTCCAAGTCTTGGCGAATACGGCCCACAAAAACTTCATCTTTCCCTGCTGCCATAAGCGGCATCGGATAAACTTGGTTTGATGGGTCGTCCATTAATTCAACGCCTGGCGCATTTGCAATCGATTGTTTTACTTCGGCAACTGTTGGAACGCCTTCAAGTTCGACATAGACCGACTCTGAATGCCCGGTCACAACCGGTAGCCGTACACACGTGGCTGCTACCGACAAGGTATCGTCATGCATGATTTTTTTCGTTTCATTGATCATTTTCATTTCTTCATACGTATAACCGTTGTCTGTAAATTGATCGATTTGTGGAATTGCATTAAACGCGATCGGGTAATGGCGATCTGCTGATTTTACAGGAAGCACACTTGCCTCTGCATTTTGAGCATTGTCAAAATCGGCACTTTGGCTTTTCAATTCATTGATCGCGTTGACGCCTGCACCGGATACTGCCTGGTAAGTTGAAACGACAATTTTCGAAAGTCCATATTGCTCCTTCAGTGGTTGAAGGGCACATACCATTTGAATCGTAGAGCAATTCGGATTGGCGATGATGCCTTTATGCAACCGGATGTCTTCTTTATTTACTTCCGGTACGACGAGCGGCACTTCTTTGTCCATACGAAAAGCGCTCGTATTATCAATAACGACAGCTCCTCGTTTAACGGCTTCTGGCGCAAATTTCTCGGAGATGCTGCCTCCAGCGCTGAACAATGCAATATCGACGTTTTCAAATGATTCCGGCACCGCTTCTTGGACCGTATAAGTTTTGCCTTTAAAAGTGATTTCCTGGCCGGCAGAACGGCTGGATGCCAAAAATACAATATTTTTTACTGGAAAGTTTCTTTTTTCAAGTTGCTCTTTCATTTGTTGGCCAACAGCACCTGTGGCTCCCATAATCGCTACATTATATGATTTCACAATCTTCTCTCCTTCAATGATATTGGCGTAATTGTACCATAATTTATCCTGCTGCAGTATTGAATCCCTTAAAAAAGAAGCTTCCTCATTAAGAGGAAGCTTCTTTTGAACGGATGATGGAAACTGCCGGTTGACCAGAAATCAAACTTAACAGCGATTCAACTTTTTCCATTGATACTGCATCAATCAGCGATAAAATCTCATCATACTCCTGGTGCCTGCCGAGCATTAGTTCCTGCTTGCCGTTTCGGCTCATGCGGGAACTGGTGCTTTCAAGGCCCAGCATTAAATTGCCTTTCAGCTGTTCCTTGGAATCTAACACTTCTTCCTGCCCCAAGCCTTGTTTGCGCATTGTTTCGAGCGACTGTAGAATCACTTCCTGCAGTTCGGGAATTTGTTCATCGGCCGTTCCGCCATAGATGGCCAATGTTCCGTGGTCTGAATAGGCCGAGTGATACGAGTAGACCGAATACGCCAGCCCGCGTTCTTCACGGATTTCCTGGAAAAGACGCGAAGACATGGAACCGCCTAGTATATTGTTCAGCACTGATAAACTGTAGATGTCCGGATCATTCAGTGAAAGCCCTGGATAGCCTAAGCACAAATGGCCTTGTTCTGTATCTTTCTTTTTAAAAGAAAAGCCAGAGGAAAAGTCAGGCAGCAAATGGATTTTAGGTGTTTCCTTTTTGCGAAAAGAGCCGAATAGTTCTTCGACAACTTTTATCACATGAGGAGTAATATTACCCGCAATAGAAACAACCGTATTTTCTGGAGTATAGAAACGGTCCATAAACTCGGTGATTTTCTCTTTCGTGAATCTCGGAAGTGTTTCAGCAGTTCCAAGTATCGGTGCTCCGATAGAATGGCGCGGATACATTACTCTCCATAACTGTTCATGAACATCATCGTCCGCCATATCTTCAGTCATGCTGATTTCCTCTAAAACCACTTGCCGTTCCTTGTCGATTTCCGCCGGGTCCATTACTGAATTGAAAAACATGTCGGCGATTACCCGTACCGCATGCTCTGCGTGATGGTCGAGAACTTTTGCGTAATAACAAGTATATTCTTTTGATGTATAAGCGTTGATGTCGCCGCCGATGCGGTCAAACTCCCGGGCAATTTGTTTAGCTGTGCGTGTTTCGGTTCCCTTGAACAACATATGCTCGATAAAATGTGTAATCCCGTTTTCTTCAGGCGTTTCATCGCGTGAACCCGCTTTTACAAAAACGCCGACAGCAACCGAGCGAAAATGCGGAATATGTTCAGACACGATGCGCAATCCATTTTCGCAAGTATGTGTTGTAACCACTTAAACCGTCCTCCCATACGAAAAAATTGCCAACAGAAGCTGGCAATTTCCCGTATTTCTTATATTTTATTGATTGGCTTTTTCAGCCGCTTCTTTTTCTTCTTTTAAGACGATTTTACGGGAAAGGTTGACACGGCCTTGACGGTCGATTTCAACTACTTTCACTTTTACGATATCGTCCATTTTCAATACATCTTCCACTTCTTTTGTCCGTTCTTCCTGGATTTCTGAAATGTGGAGAAGGCCGTCTTTGCCTGGGAACAGCTCGACAAACGCACCGAATTTTTCAATCCGTTTTACTTTGCCTTCATAGTATTCGCCGACTTTTGCTTCACGGACTATGTTTTCAATCATTGCTTTCGCTTTTTCATTCATGTCCTGATCGACAGAAGAGATGAAAATCGTGCCATCTTGTTCTGTATCAATTTTAACGCCGGTCTCATCGATGATTTTATTGATCACTTTACCGCCAGGCCCAATTACATCGCGGATCTTGTCCGGATTGATCTTCACCATGATGATCTTCGGTGCGTATTGCGATAAACGCTCGCGCGGTTCTGAAATGGTTGCAAGCATTGATTCCAGAATGTGAATGCGACCGATTTGCGCTTGTGTAAGAGCTTCTTCTAAAATCTCGCGGGAAAGTCCTTCAATTTTGATATCCATTTGAAGTGCTGTAATACCTTTTGCAGTACCAGCCACTTTAAAGTCCATATCGCCAAGATGATCTTCCATGCCTTGTATATCAGACAATACCGTGTAGTTTTCGCCTTTTTTCACAAGACCCATGGCAATGCCGGCTACCGGTGCTTTCAATGGCACACCTGCATCCATCATCGCTAGTGTAGATGCACAAATGCTTGCTTGTGAAGTAGAACCGTTTGATTCCAGAACTTCAGCTACTAAACGAATGGTGTAAGGGAAATCTTTTTCATTCGGAATAACAGCTTCTAGCGCGCGTTCGCCAAGAGCGCCATGTCCGATTTCGCGTCGGCCAGGACCGCGAAGAAAACCAGTTTCCCCTACAGAGAACAATGGGAAATTGTAATGGTGCATAAAGCGCTTGGATTCTTCAATTCCAAGGCCGTCGATGATTTGGACATCGCCAAGAGCGCCAAGCGTACAAATGCTCATTGCTTGAGTTTGTCCGCGTGTGAACAGGCCTGAACCGTGAGTACGGTTTAAAATGCCCACTTCAGATGACAAAGGACGGATTTCTGATGGAGTACGCCCATCAGGACGGACTTTTTCATCCGTAATCAAACGGCGGACTTCATCTTTAACCATTTTGTCCAATATTTGATTTACTTGTTTTTTAACATCTTCATCAGCGTCTTCGTATGTGACCAACACGCGTTCTTTAACAACATTGATTGCTTCTGAACGTGCTTGCTTTTCACTAACTTGGACTGCTGCATTCATGTCAGCTTCAGCAACATTTTTGATTGTTTCAGAAAGGTCTGCATCCAATTCATAGAGTTGGATTGCTGATTTTTCTTTGCCGACTTCTGCTGCAATCTCTTCTTGGAATGCGATCAATTTCTTGATTTCCTCATGGCCGAACATAATTGCTTCTAGAATCGTTTCTTCAGAAACTTCTTTAGCTCCTGCTTCAACCATGTTAATCGCATCTTTTGTTCCGGCAACAGTTAAGTTGATCGTGCTTTGTTCCATTTGATCGTTTGTCGGGTTGATGATGAATTCATCACCGATCATACCGACGATGACACCTGCAATCGGCCCGCCAAAAGGAATATCGGAAATCATCAAAGCAAGTGAAGAACCGAACATAGCTGCCATTTCGGAAGGGCAATCCTGATCAACAGACATTACCATTGAAATAACTTGCACTTCGTTACGGAAGCCATCCGGGAATAATGGACGGATTGGACGGTCAATCAAACGGCTGATCAACGTCGCTTTTTCTGATGGACGCCCTTCGCGTTTGATAAAGCCGCCAGGAATTTTCCCTACTGCGTAAAGACGTTCTTCGTAGTTTACTGTAAGCGGGAAGAAATCTATCGGTTTTGGGGTTTTTGAAGCTGTTGCAGTAGAAAGTACTGCCGTATCGCCATAACGGATCAATGCTGCTCCGTTTGCTTGTTTTGCCAATTGACCGACTTCGACCTGTAATTCGCGGCCTGCCCAATCAAGTGTATAAACTTTTTTCGTTTGCTCCATAATCGAGCTCCTCTCTCTTACAATCTTTCAAAATCTACTATATGTATCTCTAAGTAGTGTATCAAAAAAGCACCTTTAGTGCGATTGAATGTTAAAACTTTTATGCATAAAGAAAAAGCGGGACAAGTCCCGCTTTTACTAATTGCTATTATCGGCGTAAGCCTAGTTTTGAGATTAACTCACGGTAGCGCTGTACATCGTTCTCGCGCAAGTATTTAAGCAAGTTACGACGGCGTCCTACCATTTTGAAAAGGCCACGACGTGAGTGGTGATCTTTCTTGTGAGTACGCAAGTGCTCGTTCAAGTTGTTGATGTCTTCTGTAAGAATGGCGATTTGAATTTCTGCAGATCCAGTATCTGTGTCATGCACTTTAAATTCATTGATCAATTCATTTTTACGCTCTTGAGTGATTGCCATACTGTTTCCACCTCCTAATTTCGAATATCCCCAATTACCGAGCAAACGTTGGTGATTCGTATTGCCAAGCAACGGTTCGTACTTTTAGTACTTGTAAATCATAGCATATCGCTTTTTCAAAATCAACTGCCCCGTTTAGTTTAACGTTTCGAAAAAACGGATCGCTGTTTCTTTGTCCTGTTGGATTTGGGTCTTCAATTCTTCAATTCCGGAAAACTTTTGTTCGTCACGAATCCGCTGATGCCATTCGACCGCCACTTGTTCACCGTAGATGTCTTTATTGAAGTTGAGAATGTAAACTTCGATGCTCAGTTTTTTCTCATCCGGATTGTTGAATGTCGGCTTATAGCCGATATTGCAGACACCATCGTATAAAGTTTCCTGCACGCGTATACGGACAGCGTAAACACCCCGCCCCGGAACAAAAGTGCCGAGTTCCGGCTCAACATTTGCTGTCGGAAAGCCGATGGTCCGGCCGCGCTTGTCTCCATTAACAACAGTTCCGACAACTTGAAACGGACGGCCAAGCAATCGGCAGACTTGTTCAACATCGCCTTCTTTTAACAAGCTGCGAATCCGTGTTGAACTGATTTTCTCTTGGCTGTCTTCTTGTTTCGGAATGGTCGATATACTATAAGTTCCTTCACTGCAATCTGCCATAGTCTTCATATTGCCTTGGCCAAAACAGCCAAACGAAAAATCGAAGCCGGCAGTAACATGAACCACATTCAGTTCTTTGACGAAATGCTGGATAAACTGTTCAGGAGTCAGCTTGGCAAATTCTGATGTAAAGCGAACGATAAAACAGACTTCGACGCCAATTTCCTTTAATATCTCCAGTTTCTGCTGAAGAGGGGTGATGTAGAACACTTCTTCTTTTCTCCCTCCCAGGACAAGCGATGGATGCGGATCAAACGTCATGACAGCTGATTTGATATTCTGTTCTTTTGCCCGTTTAACAGCTTCGCCGATTACACGCTGATGCCCTTTATGTACCCCATCAAAAAATCCAAGAGCCATAGAAAGAGCTCCTAAATCTTCTTCCGTCTTCATTTGGTTCGGATAGTTCAAGTAAATGATTTTCATTTTACACCTCGTCCGTAGTCGGTATGCTAAACATTTTTTCCGGTTTCATCTTATCCGCTTTTTCCGGGTGCCTTTTGTACAACGCTAAAGGATGGCCCTCAACGGTAAAGACAACAAACTTCTGCTTGTCGAGAATTGGGTGGCGTTCCAGAACCTGGCCGTTCCGAATAGCAAACACTTCTTTCTCTGCAATCTCAACAAATGGAAAAACACTCAACCCATAACTCAGCGGTTTCAAAATAGTATTCACACTATCATTTTGCGCAAGTTCTGCCACTTGGGCAAGTGTTACGCAATCTTCTCGTCTGAATTTCCCTGACTGTGTCCGGGTTAGCCTGGACATATGAGCCGGATAACCCAGCAACTGGCCGATTTGTACAGCTAATGTCCGGATATATGTGCCTTTTCCGCAGCGAATCCGGATATTAAACTTTATCCTTTTTCCGTTCCACTCCTGCTGCTCATCAAGCAATTCAATCGAATCAATGCGAACAATGCGTGAAGGGCGCTCTACTTCAATGCCTTGACGGGCGTATTCGTATAGCTTTTTGCCGTTCACTTTGACTGCTGAATACATGGGAGGAATCTGTGTTATTTCACCTGTCAATTCTTCAAACACCTTTAGCAATTGCTCTTTCGTTATGTGCTTTTCGCTGTCATCAGCTGACACTAACGTTCCTGTCGCATCTTCCGTTTCGGTCGAATAGCCGATCGTCACTTCTGCTTCATATGATTTTCCTTGATCGGTAATATACTCGGCCACTTTTGTCGTATTGCCAATGCAAATTGGCAGCACTCCATCTACTTCCGGATCAAGCGTCCCCGTATGTCCGACTTTCTTAGTTTTTAAAATTTTGCGCAATTTAAAGACGCAATCATGGGAAGTCATGCCCCGTTCTTTCCATAATGGCAAGATGCCGTTAATCGCCATCGGTTTCAACCCCTTAATTTCTATGTAAAAAAAGCCTGCTAATCTATGAAACTAGACCGCAGGCTCGAGTTTTATTCTTCTTCTTTAGGTTCTTCTTTTATGTCGCGCAATAAAGAGTCAATGCGATTGCCATAAGCTACAGATGTATCAAATTCAAACGACAATTCCGGAGTTTTCCGCAGTCTGATTCGTTGACCGATTTCTGAACGGATAAATCCTTTGGATTTCGACAACCCGAGCAGCGTTTGCTCTTTTGTCTTATCGTCGCCTAATACACTGATATAAACAGTAGCCATTTGCAAGTCACCCGTTACTTCAACATCCGTTACGGTTACAAAACCAATTCTCGGATCTTTCAGTTTACGGCTGATGATTTCACTTAACTCTTTCTTCATTTGTTCGCCTACACGATTCGAACGCATTGTCATCGCTTTTCACCTCGTTCTCACAAATATTCTTTCTGGATCTCTAAACATTCCCATTCCGGGTTGCTTTCCAAGTATTGCAGCACTTGCTTCATTTCCTTATCCGCTAATTCTTTTGAAGAAGAAACGGTCACAAAAGCGATGCGCGTTCGCTGCCATACATTTTGGTGGTCGACCTCCGCTGCGGAAACGTTAAATTTTTGCTTTGAACGGGTTAGCATACTTTTTAAAACTGCCCGTTTTTCTTTCAAGGAATGGGCGGTTGGAATGAAAAACTCGCATTCCATGTAAACGATCATTTCCGTTTGATTTCTTCCATTACGTAAGCTTCAATGATGTCCAGTTCTTTCACATCGTTAAAGTTCTTGATGGTAATCCCGCACTCATATCCTTGAGCAACTTCCTTAGCATCATCTTTAAATCGTTTCAACGTGTCAATTTCACCTTCGAAAACAACAATGCCTTCACGAATGACACGAACACCGCTGTCTCTTGTGATTTTGCCTTCTATTACATAACTACCTGCAATCGTACCCACCTTAGAAACTTTGAACGTGCTACGGATTTCTGCTTGGCCAATGATTTTTTCTTCAAATTCAGGGTCAAGCAACCCTTTCATTGCGAATTCGATTTCTTCAATCACTTTGTAGATGATGCGGTGCAAGCGAATATCTACGCCTTCAGCTTCTGCAGCCCGTTTCGCGTTTACATCCGGACGAACGTTAAAGCCAATTACAATCGCATTAGATGCAGCAGCAAGGGCAATATCCGATTCTGTAATGGCGCCAGCGCCAGTGTGAATAATTTTCACATTTACGCCTTCAACATCAATCTTCATAAGGGAAGCAGCCATCGCTTCTACTGAACCTTGAACGTCTGCTTTAACAATCAAGTTCAGTTCTTTCATTTCCCCTTGTTTCATCTGGTCAAACAAATTATCAAGCGTAACACGAGTTTTCTCAGAACGCTGTACTTGAAGCGCTGAAGCGGCACGTGTTTCACCCACTTGACGAGCTGTTTTTTCATCTTCGAAGACGACAAAGCGGTCTCCTGCTTGCGGCACATCATTCAATCCTGTTATTTCAACTGGAGTTGATGGTCCAGCATCTTTCACGCGGCGTCCAAGATCATTGACCATTGCGCGCACACGCCCGTATGTGTTCCCGACAACAATCGGATCGCCGACGTTTAGCGTACCATCTTGTACAAGTAACGTAGCTACTGAACCGCGGCCTTTATCAAGCTCGGCTTCGATAACTGTACCAATTGCACGGCGCGCTGGATTAGCTTTCAGTTCGCCAACTTCTGAAACAATCAAGATCATTTCAAGAAGCGAATCGATGCCATCGCCTTTTAAAGCGGAAATCGGAACGAAAATCGTATCGCCGCCCCAAGCTTCCGGCACAAGTCCATGTTCAGTCAATTCCTGCATTACGCGGTCTGGATTCGCACTTGGCTTATCCATTTTGTTGACAGCGATAATGATTGGAACTTCAGCCGCTTTCGCGTGGTTAATCGCTTCAACTGTTTGAGGCATAACCCCATCATCAGCTGCTACTACAATGATAGCAAGGTCCGTAACTTTTGCTCCACGTGCGCGCATCGTTGTAAATGCCGCGTGCCCCGGAGTATCCAAGAAGGTGATTTTTTTATCGCCTTCCATTACTTGATAAGCGCCGATATGCTGAGTGATGCCTCCAGCTTCGCCTGCAGTTACTTTTGTGTTGCGGATAGAATCGAGCAAAGTCGTTTTACCATGGTCTACGTGGCCCATGATCGTAACAACCGGCGGACGTTCTTGTTGAAGCTCTTCATCTTCAGGCTCAAAGTAAACTTCAAGATCTGTTTTATCGACTAAGATTTCTTCTTCTACTTCAACTTCATATTCCGCACAAACCAATTCAATCGCGTCTTTATCCAATTCTTGGTTGATGGTAGCCATCACGCCAAGCATGAATAATTTTTTGATGATTTCAGATGGCTCGCGGCCTAATTTTTTCGCTAGTTCTGCTACCGTCAATGATTCGCTGAACGTAATTTTAGCAGGCAATTCTTTTTCTTTTTTCGGCATTGGCGGCATCGGATTTACCGGTGCTTGCTGTCTGTTTTTGTTGCGGTTTTGGTTGTTGCGGTTTCCGCCTGGACGATTGTTCGAGCGTTGGCCCGGTCCTGCAGTCGGTTTTGCCGCTTTTGGCGTAAAGTTTGAACCAGAAGTAGCTGGACGATTCTGCCCTTGTCCTGAAGGACGGTTTTGTCCTTGACCTGAAGGACGGTTTTGTCCTTGGCCTGCTGGGCGGTTCTGCCCATGTCCTGATGGACGCGATTGTCCCTGGCCTGCTGGGCGATTGCCTTGACCAGAACCAGCTGGACGATTTTGTCCTTGGCCTGACGGACGGCTTTGTGCTTGTCCGGATGGACGGTTCTGGCCTTGTCCGGATGGACGGTTCTGGCCTTGTCCGGATGGACGGTTCTGGCTTTGGTGCTGTTGGCGTGTCTGCGTCTGCAAACCTTGACCATTGGCAGTCTTTTTATAAATGCCATCCAATTTTGTAATAGCAGTCGGCTCTAGTGTAGCCATATGGTTTGCTACTTCAATGTTCAGCTTGGATAACTCTTGAATAATCTCTTTGCTTGGTTTATTTACTTTTTTGGCGTATTCATGTACTCGAATATTGGTCATCTGCTCACCCCCGGTTATTTTCGTCGAATAAGCTAGTTAGTTTTTTAGCAAATCCTGCATCCATTATTGCAATTACTACTCGTTCATCTTTGCCGATTGCCTGCCCAAGTTCAAATCTTGTGCCGAAAACATGGACGTCGACATTATATGTGTTGCATTTATCATGCAATTTTTTGTTCGTATTAGCCGAAGCATCTTCAGCTAATATAACCATCTTCGCTTTGCCTTTGCGCACTTCGTTCACTACCAGTTCTTCCCCGGTAATAGTCATTCGTGCACGAGTAGCCAAACCTAAAAATTGAAGAATTTTTTGTTTGTTCATTATTTCAGCTGCTCTCTGAGAACGACGCGAATCAATTCTTCATATATTTCTTCTGGAATTTTAACTTCCAGCTGATTTTCGAGCACTTTCTTTTTACGTGCAACCGCGATTGCTTCTTCCGTTTTAGAGACATATGCTCCGCGGCCTGATTTCTTTCCGGTCAAGTCGACAGATACTTCGCCTTCTTTTGAACGGACTACACGGATCATTTCTTTTTTAGGATGCATCTCGCCTGTCGCTACACACTTCCGAAGCGGAATTTTCTTTTGCAGAGCCAACGGACATCACCTTTTCTCTGTTATTCTTTTTCGTCGTAAAAATCGAAATCGTCCAGTTCTTCACCAGATTCCACCAACTCGATGTTGGCATCAGGATTCGGATAAATACCCATTTCCCGAGCATCAGTTTCACTCTTAATATCGATTTTCCAGCCAGTCAACTTTGCAGCAAGACGTGCATTTTGCCCACGTTTACCGATTGCAAGCGATAATTGGTAATCCGGCACAACGACTGTTGTCGATTTTTCTTCTTCGTTTACTTGAACGTCCAATACTTTGGATGGGCTAAGGGCGTTAGCGACAAATACTACCGGCTCTTCAGACCATTCAACAATATCAATCTTTTCGCCGTTAAGTTCATTAACGATCGTTTGGACACGGGCACCTTTCGCACCTACACATGAACCTACTGGATCAATATCTTCGCGGTGAGCAACAACCGAAATTTTAGAACGGTCGCCAGCTTCGCGCGCAATCGATTTGATTTCAACAATTCCATCATAAATTTCAGGAACTTCTGTTTCAAAAAGGCGGCGCAATAAGCCCGGATGGGTCCGTGATACGAATACTTGTGGTCCGCGAGTTGTCCGTTCCACTTTTGTGATATACACTTTGATCCGGTCATGCGGTTGGTAGGATTCGTTCGGCATTTGCTCGGTTTGCGGAAGAACCGCTTCCACTTTGCCAAGGCCGACATATAAATTCCGCGCATCCATACGCTCCACGATGCCATTGACAATGTCATCAGCACGATCGACAAACTCTTCGAAAATCAAACCGCGCTCCGCTTCTCTTACGCGTTGCGTAACAACTTGCTTGGCAGTTTGTGCAGCGATCCGCCCAAAATTGCGAGGCGTTACTTCTTCTTCTACAACATCACCGATTTCGTAAGCTGGGTTGATCACTTGTGCATCTTCCAAAGAAATCTGCAGGCGGTCATCTTCTACTTCTTCTACTACGTCTTTACGAGAATACACAAGCATTGTGCCTGTATCCAAATTCAAGTCGACACGCACATTTTGCGCTTGATTGAAATTGCGCTTGTAAGCAGTAACCAACGCCGCTTCAATCGCTTCAATTAACACGTCGCGTGAAATTCCTTTTTGTTTCTCCAATGCATCTAAAGCATCTAATAGCTCACTGCTCATCAGTTATTCACTCCCAAGTTCTCAAATCAGGTTTTGCAGAAAAATCAATGGCAAGCCGGATGACTGCAATTTTCTGTCTTTCAACCACGATTGTTTTTCTTCTAGTTTTGATTTTGATTTCTATTTCAACTTCTTCGTCATTATAAGAAATCAAGTAGCCTTCAAATTCCTTTAAATTCTCAATCGGTTCGTAAGTCTTGATGTAAATGAAGCGGCCAATAGCCTTAGCAAAATCTTTTTCTTTCTTCAGCGGCCGTTCTGCACCAGGTGAAGAAACTTCTAAAAAGTAATTTTGCTCAATCGGATCTTGTTTATCCAATACCTCACTCAACTTTTCACTTACCAAAGCACACTGATCTATATCGATTGGCGCTTCTGGATTGTCTACGTATACACGCAAGAACCAATTGCGTCCTTCTTTCAAAAACTCTACATCGACCAGTTCTAAATTTAGTTCGTCGATAATCGGCTGAGCGATTTGCTCGACTGTTTCTGTAATTTTGCTCATACATGCCTCCTGCCAATTTTATCCCGCTTTAACGGTTAGTAACTTTCCCACCTTCAGAAGTGGAAGAACAACTGACCATAAAAGCCCGATTGGTTCAACTGCCACTCAGTGGGTAATGAGAAAAACTCCCACTATGTGGAGTTTCACTTTATGCCATAACAACAGAAAAGAGCGGGAAATCCCACTCTTCTGCGACAGAGCTATCAATAAATGTTACTACTATAATACCATACTGCCCATCACTTTGCAAATGACTAGAACAGCGACAACTGGTTCGCATCTGGCATACCCTCTAGGCAACCATGATCATCCATATATTCGATGATCGTTTTTGAAACACGGCCGCGTTGCTGCAGATCTTCTTTCGATAAAAACGTGCCTTGTTCACGCGCAGCTACAATTGACTTGGCCGCGTTTGTTCCGAGGCCAGGAATAGCATTGAACGGCGGAATCAATGTTTTGCCTTCAATAATAAATTGATCGGCCGACGATTTGTATAAATCAACTTTTTGGAAAGTATAGCCGCGTTCCACCATTTCAAGCGCAAGTTCCATGACCGTCATTAAGTTCTTCTCTTTTGTTGAAGCTTCAAGCCCTTTGGCGTTTATTTCATCCACTTTAGCCTTGATGGATTGCGAACCCTTCGCCATCGCATTGACGTCAAAGTCTTCTGCGCGAACGGTAAAGTATGCGGCATAATAAAGAATAGGGAAATGCACTTTAAAGTAAGCGATGCGCACCGCCATCAGAACATATGCAGCGGCATGGGCTTTCGGGAACATGTACTTGATCTTTTTACATGATTCAATGTACCAATTCGGTACACCTTCTTTTTTCATCGCTTCTTCCATTTCCGGCGAAAGCCCTTTACCTTTACGCACCGATTCCATAATTTTAAATGCCAGAGAAGATTCCAAACCCTGATAAATTAAATAAACCATTATGTCATCTCGGCAGCCGATTACGTCTGACAGCTGGCATGTGCCATTCTGGATCAATTCCTGCGCATTGCTCAGCCATACGTCCGTTCCGTGGGACAATCCTGAGATTTGGACAAGCTCCGAAAATGTAGTCGGTTTTGTTTCTTCAAGCATTTGGCGCACAAAACGCGTGCCGAATTCCGGAATGCCAAGCGTACCGGTTTTACAGCCAATTTGTTTTTCGGTAACGCCAAGAGATTCGGTGCCGGAGAATATTTTCATAACCTCCGGGTCATCCGTTGGAATTGTTTTGGGATCGATGCCTGATAAATCCTGCAGCATCCGGATCACCGTCGGATCATCGTGCCCGAGAATATCAAGTTTCAACAAATTGTCGTGGATGGAATGGAAATCAAAGTGCGTCGTCTTCCATTCCGAGTCCTGCGCATCCGCCGGAAACTGAATTGGCGAAAAATCATAGATGTCCATATAGTCCGGAACAACGATAATACCGCCCGGGTGCTGACCAGTGCTTCGCTTAACGCCTGAACAGCCTTGGACCAACCGGTCAACTTCCGCTCCGCGGATCGTCAAGTTATGGTCGGTCGCATAGCCGCGAACATAGCCGTATGCGGTTTTCTCCGCTACTGTTCCGATTGTCCCTGCACGGAAAACGTTGTCTTCGCCAAATAGTTCTTTCGTGTAGTTATGGGCATGTGCCTGGTATTCACCACTAAAGTTCAAGTCAATATCCGGAACTTTGTCCCCTTTGAACCCTAGGAACGTTTCAAAGGGAATGTCTTGCCCTTCTTTTGTATATGGAATACCGCAATCGGGACAATCTTTATCTTTTAAGTCAAATCCAGAGCCGACCGATCCGTCATCGAAAAACTCCGACTTCTTGCATTGAGGGCAAATATAGTGCGGTGGCAATGGATTTACTTCTGTAATTTCGGTCAACGTTGCAACAAGCGACGAGCCGACCGATCCTCGTGAACCGACCAAGTAGCCATCGTCCAATGACTTCTTAACAAGTTTGTGCGAGATCAAGTAAATTACCGCAAACCCGTGGCCAATGATCGACTTGAGCTCTTTTTCTATGCGCGCTTCGACAATTTCCGGAAGCGGCGAGCCGTAAATTTTATGGGCCATCTGGTAACTCAGTTCGCGAACTTCTTCATCAGCGCCTTCAATTTTCGGTGTATACAAATCATCTTTGATCGGCTTGACCGTTTCAATCATGTCCGCAATTTTATTTGAATTCTCCACTACGATTTCATGTGCGGTTTCTTCGCCTAAAAAGTCGAATGCTTCGAGCATTTCATTGGTCGTTCTAAAATGCACTTTCGGCAATTTATGGCGATTCAGAGGATTCGCCCCTCCTTGAGATCCTATTAGGACTTGGCGGTAAATGGCATCATTCTCATCCAAGTAATGGACATTGCCAGTTGCGACAAGCGGTTTATCCAATTTGCGGCTCACTTTTACTAATTTGCGGATGACGTCTTCCAGATTCCACTCATCACGAATCAATTCACGTTCAATCAGATGCGAGTATACTTCTTTAGGATGAACTTCCAAGTAATCGTAAAATTGAGCGGTCTGTTCGACTTCTTCCATCGACTTTTGCATTACCGCTTCAAAAACTTCCCCTTTGTCACAGCCGGAACCGACAAGCAGGCCTTTCCGGTGCCGCTGCAAGAGCGAGCGCGGAATGCGGGGCACTCGGTAGAAATAATCTATATGTGAGGCGGATACAAGCTTGAATAGGTTTTTCAAGCCTTCCTCATTTTGCGCCAGCAATGTACAGTGCGTCGGTCGTGCACGCTTGTAAGAGTCGCCGCCTCCCACATGGTCATTGATCTGGTCGTGGTATACGATTCCTTTCTGATGCGCTTCTTTCAATAGATGCGTCAGCAAATAAGAAGTCGCTTCCGTATCGTAAATGGCCCGGTGATGCTGGGTAAGTTCAATGCCGAATTTTTTTGCCAAGGTATTCAACCGGTGGTTTTTCAATTCGGGGTGAAGCATACGCGCAAGTTCAAGCGTATCGATGGTTGCATGTTTTTTGTCGATTCCCAACTTCTTGTAAGCAACATACAAGAACCCCATATCAAAAGAAGCATTATGTGCGACCATAATGTGGTCGCCTGCCCATTCGTGATATTTCCTGATTACTTCTTCCACTTCCGGAGCATTTTTCACCATATCATCCGTTATCCCGGTAAGGTCAATTGTTGTGGCAGACAATGGATGATGCGGGTTGGCAAAACTTTCGAATTTATCAATAATGTTGCCGCCTTTGATTTTTACTGCGGCAAGTTCAATAATCGTATCGTAAACGGCAGATAATCCCGTCGTTTCCAAGTCAAAAACAACAAACGTCTCTTCTTCGAGCAAAGCATGGCGTTCTTCATAAGCAATCGGCACACCGTCGTCCACCAAGTTTGCTTCCAAACCAAAAATTGCTTTGATGCCATGTTTTTTACTGGCTGAATAGGCGTCCGGGAATGACTGCACGCCTGCATGATCCGTTATCGCAATGGCGGGATGCCCCCATTTCGCTGCTTGGGCAACGAGCGATTCTACCGATGATACAGCGTCCATTGCGCTCATTGGCGTATGCAAATGCAACTCCACCCGTTTTTCTTCTGCGGTATCTTTTCGGAGTTCCGGTTTGATTTCGGCCATGTCTTGCGCCATCATAACCAAATCCCGGACAAAAGTATCCATTTGAATCGAGCCACGCGCTTTTAGCCACATGCCTTTTTTAACATTGGCCATAAGCTCCGCATCCTCTTTGTCACGCGAGAACATTTTCACAAGGATCGAATCGGTATAATCGGTCATTTTTACGGTCAACAGGGAACGGCCGCTTCGCAGTTCTCTTACATCTACATCAAACACATATCCTTCAATCGTTACGCGGCGCTCTTCGTCCACAATCGACTGAATCTCGAATATTTGTTCATCCGGCTTGATGGCAATCCCCATCTGAAATGGTCCAACGGGTGCTCCGTTTTCCTTGCGGTCAGTTTCTCTCTTTTTCATATCCGCTAATGCTTTTTTCGCCATTTCCTCTTCTTGCAGGCGACGTTCTTCCATAAACGCGGTGTGTGCTTCTTCTTGGCTTTCTGCAGAAAGCTGGAAGTCGATCGCTAGTGGCGGAAAACCAAATTGTTGATAGGCACTTGCTAATTTTTCGCTGTATTTCGCCTTAAGGGCCATCATTTCATGTTCGTGGCCGCACTTCAACAGCAATTTACTGCCGCTCCAATTGGGCGCCTGCGTAAGCAGACGTTCGCGCAATGGCGGTGCCATATCGGAAAATTCATTAACTGCATGTTTCCAATAATCTTGAATCAGCTGGCTATCCATTTTAGCGTCTTCACAATTAATAACTAATTGGATGGAAGCTATAGGTGAAAAAGTGGCATGCAGCCGCTCTTTAAGCAAAAGATATAGTTTCAGCGGAAGAACATCGTTTAATTTGACGATGAATCGCCATGTCCGCTCTTTTTTATGGACAGTCATCCGTGTCAGTTCAGCTTCTTCAAAAAAGGGCATATGTACATCGTCCGTTAATTCGAGATGCTGAAGAAGGAGTTTGAATCGCATCTTAGAATCTTGCTGGTTGGTCATAACTATCCCCTTCGTAACAATATTTAATATAAAGATAAGTTCATAAGTCGAACTGATTATTATTAGTCAAGTTCCGCTCTCGGCATTCCGCAAAACAATTTTGTCTGCCGATTCTGTTTTGCGGAACAGCTATAAAGAAACGAACTCTTTTATTTGCCTTCTTTCTCATACAGATAATTCTTAAGTTGTTTTTAAGAAGCATGCAGCATGCAGCAAACCCTCTTTTGTAGCCGAGGGTTCCGTATGTGTAAGTCATCTTCATAAAAAACGAGCGAGCAGAAGAGTCTGGCGAAAACGATTTATACACCAGTCAATCAGCCGATTTATTTTATATGGGCAAAGAAAAAGAAAGGAAAGCACATGAGTACTTTCCTTTCTATCATACCAGATTTACCGGTTATTTTTTAAAGAATTGCTGCACTTGTTCAATCAATTCTTCCCGTTTCCACTCGAAAGTCTCGCCAGTCCGGCGATTTTTCACTTCTAAAATTCCTTCAGCCGCTTTTTTACCGACTGTAACTCGAAGCGGCAATCCGATCAAATCCGCATCAGCAAATTTCACGCCGGCGCGCTCTGTGCGGTCATCCAAAAGTACTTCATAGCGATTGGACTGAAGTTCTTTGTAAAGTTCTTGGCCAAGTTCACGCTGAGTTTCATCCTTCATGTTCACAGGAACAATGTGGACCTCATAAGGCGCGATCGCATCCGGCCATGTAAAACCGTTCTCATCCTGGAACTGTTCAGCAACTGCAGCCATAACACGGGAAACTCCGATGCCGTAGCAGCCCATGATATAAGGCATTGCTCTTCCTTGGTCATTCAAGAAAGTCGCTTTCATATCTTCGCTGTATCTTGTTCCTAGTTTAAAGATATGTCCCACTTCGATTCCTTTAGCAAATTGGATTGTCCCCTCGCCGTCAGGAGAAGGGTCTCCTTCTTGTACAAAACGAAGGTCTGCGTAAGCTTCTACCGAGAAATCTTGATCCGGTGTTACGTTAATCCAATGGAATCCTTCTTCATTCGCGCCTGTTACACCATTTGCAATAGACTTGATCGCATGGTCAGCAAAAACACGGATCGAAGACGGCACGTTTACCGGCCCGATTGAACCGATATCACAAGCAAGCAGTTCTTTAACTTCTTCTGGAGTAGCAAGCTCAACCACTTTAGCTCCTGTTGCATGCTTGACTTTAACCTCGTTGATATCATGATCGCCGCGAGATAGGACGAGCACTAATTCTTCGTCCGCTTTGAAAACAAGAGTCTTGATGCACTGGTCAGCAGTTGTCCTCAAGAACTCAGCAACTTGAGAAATGGTTTTTTGGTCAGGCGTTTCGATTTTTTCCAGTGTTTTCGGTGCTTCTGCAGGAACCGGATAATCTACATTGACCGCCGCCATCTCAATATTGGCAGCATATGAAGATGAGTCGGAATATGCAATAGTATCTTCCCCGATTTCCGACAATACCATGAATTCATGGTTGTCTTTGCCACCAATAGCGCCAGAATCTGCGATGACGGCACGGAAATTCAAGCCGAGCCGGGTAAAGATATTAGTATAAGCTTGCATCATGTCGTTATACGTTTCATCTAAACTTTCAGGAGTCGCGTGGAAAGAATAAGCATCTTTCATTAAGAACTCACGGCCGCGAAGCAATCCGAAACGCGGACGTTTTTCATCTCTGAATTTTGACTGGATCTGGAATAAATTAAGCGGCAGCTTTTTATAAGATTTGATTTCATCACGCAACAAACTTGTGATGACCTCTTCATGCGTAGCGCCTAGAGCAAATTCACGGCCATTTCGATCTTTTAAGCGCATTAATTCATCGCCGTACGAATACCACCGGCCTGTTTCTTGCCATAGTTCTGCTTGCTGCATAGCAGGAAGAAAAACTTCGACACTATTAACGGCTTCCATTTCTTCGCGAATAACATTTTCCACTTTTTGAAGGACGCGTTTTCCCAATGGCAAAAATGAATAAATGCCGCTCGTATTCTGGCGGATAAATCCTGCACGCAATAACAGCTGATGAGACTTAACTTCTGCATCGGCTGGCGTTTCTCTTAAAGTCGGGATAAAAGTAGCTGTTTGTTTCATTCCAAAATACACCTCAACTGATTATTTTTTTATTACAACATTTCGAAAAAGCTAGTTTATATAATATAAGAACTGCAAAGGCGCCATTTCCTCAGCCCACAACGCATGTCGCGGGCTGAAACAGGCGCCTTCGCTTTTATTTGTCCAAGCTCCGCCGGCTAGCCTTCGAGGTCGCTTCAATCTTGTGTCTGCATCGCTTCGCTATCTTTGACACATGAATAAGAGTTGTGGCTCATAGCCAAAGTACGCCCTGACAAGACATTGTTAGGGCTGGAACAGCCGACTTTGTTTTTCTTATTTAAAAGAAAAATCTTTGGATATCATTCCAGGTAACTACAATCATCAATAGCATAAGCAGCATAATCCCGACAAAATGGACCATTCCTTCTTTTTGGCGGTCTACCGGTTTCCCGCGAATAGCTTCAACGACAAAGAACATCAGCCGGCCGCCATCTAATGCCGGGAGCGGCAATAAATTCATGATTCCCAAGTTTATGCTGAGCATTCCCGCCCAGCTCATCAAAGTAAAGATGCCATATTTCGCGACTTCTTCCGTCGTTTTATAGATGCCTACAGGACCTGACAAAGCATCTATTGTAAACTGGCCTGTAACTAGCATGCCAAGTAAACGGAAAATCTCTTTGAACCAAAAAACAGTTTGTTCAGCCCCATATACAAAAGATCCTAAGAAGTCTTTTTCAAGAGGGCTTCTGTAAAGCACTCCGATGACTCCCACTTTTTCAGGAGATTCTTCTGAAACTTCAGGAGTTATGGTAAATTCAAGCGGTTCCCCTGCACGCTCTACTTCAAACGCCAAGGGATTATTGGCATTGACTTGAACGGTACTGACCAGTTCATCCCAAGAATTAATGGCTTTTCCATCAATTTCCTTGACCAAATCACCATTTTGCAAGCCGGCTTCAGAAGCCGGGCTGTCTTCGGTCACTTCTGTCACAACAGGTTCATTTGTTGGAATTCCTTGCATTAAGCCAAGAGCCGAAAAGATGAGGAATGCTAGAATGAAGTTGAACATTGGACCCGCCAAGATGGTCAGGAACCGGTGGCCGACACTTTTCGAACCAAATTGCCGGTCATGAGGAGCTAGAATGGTATTTTTTCCACTTTCTTCAATGACTGCATCACGCGCAACGTTGATTCGGACAAATTTTTCTTCTTCGTCGTATCCTTTAATGTAAAGGTCTTTCTCAAGATCCGCTTCTTCTACTTCCAAAAGCAAAATTTCCGGATACATTGTTTTTTGGTTCAAGATCACTTTTTCGGCTAGACCATCTTTATTAAGTAAAATACCCACGCGATGCCCTGGTTGAATCTGGATTGTATCCAAATCTTCACCCGCCATACGCACATAACCGCCGATCGGCAATAAGCGAAGTGTGTAAATAGTTTCACCTTTTGTAATGCCTAAAATTTTCGGGCCCATTCCGATCGCAAACTCACGGACGAGAATTCCCGCTCGTTTGGCAAAAATAAAGTGCCCCAATTCATGGAAAAATACTAAAGCACCGAAAATTATTATAAACGCTATAACTGTTTCCATTCGAACCCATCCTTATAAACCAGTTTTCGGTTTTAATCTTTAGCTATTTTATCATGTTTGCGACAGTTTTTCTTGTTTCGGAATCCACATGCAGGATCGTTTCCAAATCGGGCGTTGAAATTACCTCATGTTTATCCATCGCCCGCTCGATCAATTCTTCAATCTGCAGAAATTGGATTTCTTCACTTAAGAACATAGCAACTGCCTGTTCATTAGCTGCATTCAAAACCGTCGTCATCGTTCCGCCAGCTTTTCCGGCATCAAAAGCCAACTTCAAAGCACGAAAGCGTTCGTAGTCCATTTCTTGGAAATGCAACTTTCCGATTTCTGCTAAGTTCAAGCGTTTCGCTTCAGGACGCGGCAACCGTTCAGGATATGTAAGGGCATACTGGATCGGCACCCGCATATCCGGAGTCCCTAATTGTGCCATGACGCTCGTATCATGGAATTCCACCATTGAATGAATAATGCTTTCCCGGTGCATCAAAACATTGATGTCCTTGTAGTCAAAGTCAAACAGGATATGGGCTTCTATCACTTCTAAACCTTTATTGACCATCGTAGCAGAATCGATGGTAATTTTTGAC
Source organism: Planomicrobium soli (assembly GCF_003014655.1). Taxonomy (GTDB): domain Bacteria; phylum Bacillota; class Bacilli; order Bacillales_A; family Planococcaceae; genus Planococcus; species Planococcus soli_B. The sequence goes on from NZ_PYAT01000001.1 coordinate 350,962, forward strand.
CCCATTGACCAATTTGGATGGTTCAATGCGTCCTGCACCGTAACGTTTTGCAGTTCGGCACGTGTCCGATCGCGGAAACTTCCGCCGGAAGCAGTTAAAATAAGGCGGCTTGCTTGTTCTCTTTTTTCGCCATTTAACGACTGAAACAATGCGGAATGTTCACTATCCACTGGCAAGATCGTCGCACCGTGTCGCTTAGCGCTCTCCATAACAAGATGTCCTGCTGTAACCAATGTTTCTTTATTGGCGATGGCGATGATCCGGCCCTGCTTGATGGCTTCTAATGTCGGTTCGAGGCCAACACTGCCAATAACCGCATTGACCAAAATATCCGCTTCGTACGTTGCTGTTTCAATTAACCCTTGGCTTCCAAAAACAATAGAAACGGCTGGAAATTCAACTTTAAGCGCTTTGGCATCGTCTTCACTCTGAACACAGACAATTTCCGGCATAAATTCTTTTAGAAACTGTTTTGTGAGTTCCATATTTTTGCCGGCCGAAAAGCCGACTAAAGTAAACTCCTCTTTGTGCTCACGGATAATATCTGCTGTTTGTACTCCGATTGAACCGGTTGCACCAAGCAACACTATTTTTTTACTCATTTATTCGCTTCCTTTCTTAAATAAAATGCAAAAAGTGAAGAAGCGGCATGACAAACAAGATGCTGTCAAAACGATCCAAAATACCGCCATGCCCTGGCAGCAATTTGCCGGAATCTTTCACGTTAAAATGCCGTTTTAAAGCTGACTCCACCAAGTCGCCTAGCTGTCCAAAAACAGAGGCAATGATGGCAACAATAATGACAATTAGTATAGGCTTCTCAAGATCAATGAAAAAATCAAAGATCAGCGCAAATCCGATTGCCCATACAATGCCTCCGAAAAAGCCTTCTACTGTTTTGTTCGGTGATATTTCCGGCCATAGTTTCCGTTTCCCGAATTTGCGTCCAGTAAAGTATGCGCCAGAATCCGTCGCCCATACAATTAGAAAAGCAAAAATTAAAAAAGCAGCTTTTACTTCAACAGTCTCAATCAAGTAATAAAAACCGATGCCGACATAAAGGGAACTCATGATTGCAAACGCCGCATCATCAAACGTAAAGTTGTTTTTCACAATTACCGTATGTATTAAAAGCAGAATTACTGCTAGAAACGCAAATTCCACTTTTATATAACCTGTCCATTCGTATATCTGTTCAGCCCATTCATTAGGCAGCATGAAAGCATAAAGCGCGATCAGCGGGATTAATCCCGGAAGGCTCCAAATGCTGCGGCCTTTCATTTTTAATAGTTCCTGAAATCCTATAGTTGCAAGAACATACATCAGCAAGATGAACGGAATACCGCCGATAATGACAAATGGAATAAAAAGAGCTGCGGCAATGATTCCGGTTATGATTCGTTCTTTCAATTTGCGTCTTCTCCTTTCAACCCTCCATAGCGGCGATTGCGTTGTTTATAATTCTCAATCGCTTCCAGTAAGGAGCCTTCGTTGAAATCTGGCCATAGCGTATCTGTAAACCAGAATTCGGTATACGCCAATTGCCATAGCATGAAGTTGCTTAAACGGACTTCTCCGCTTGTACGAATCAGCAAATCCGGTTCAGGCAGCCCTTTCGTCATCAATCTTTCCGAAATATGGTCTTCGGTGATGCTTGCGACATCCAAGGTGCCAGCTGCCACTTGTGCAGCAATATCTTTTACAGCATCTACAATCTCAGATCGGCTGCCGTAATTCAAAGCAAAATTCAATACTAAGCCCGTATTGTTCTTAGTCGCTTCTTTTGCCTTCCTAATGGCTTCAAGCGTATGGGAAGGCAGATTATCATGATAGCCCATCATTTCAACACGGACGTTTTCCTCGATCAATTCCGGCAAAAAGGTCGATAAAAATTCTTCAGGCAAGCGCATCAAAAAATCCACTTCCATTTTTGGCCGCTTCCAGTTCTCAGTTGAGAAAGCATAAAGCGTTAAGACGCTAACCCCTAAGTCGCTTGCCAGCCTCGTTATTTTCCGGACGGTTTTCATTCCTTCGTGATGACCTGCAATTCTCGGGAGTGAGCGCTTTTTTGCCCACCTTCCATTGCCATCCATAATTATTGCGATATGGGCCGGTATTTCTTCGGTCGAGACAGAAAGCAAGGGCTGTCTATTTTCCGAAGAGGAATCCGCCATTCGTTTTATTAGTTTATTGAACATAATTAATCCTCCACCTATTACAAATCGGCATGTCTACTGCTTATCATAACAAAAAAAATGGCATTGTGCGCTTTCTTTAACGATACTCATTTTTTTTGGCATGAAAAAGCGTCCTGTTTTACAGGACGCTTTACACTCTTTGAAGTTCGATTTATACTTCCATAATTTCTTTTTCTTTTGCTTTAGCAAGATCGTCGATTTTAGCAATATTGGAATCCGTCAGTTTTTGGACTTCATCGGAATAGCTGTGAAGGTCATCAACCGTAATCTCGCTTTTCTTTTCAAGCTTTTTAAATTCGTCATTGGCATCACGGCGAATGTTGCGGATTCCCACTTTCGCTTCTTCCGCTTCTTTTTTCACTTGCTTGACCAAATCTTTACGGCGTTCTTCCGTCAAAGCTGGAACCGCTAGGCGGATTACTGAACCGTCGTTAGATGGACTTAATCCCAAGTCAGACTTTAAGATCGCTTTTTCGATATCTCCAAGCACTGATTTATCGTACGGCTGAATCATGATCAATCGAGCTTCAGGAATGGAAATACCTGCTACTTGGTTGACCGGAGTTGGTGCTCCGTAATAATCGATTGACAACTTGTCTAAAATTGCCGGTGTTGCACGCCCAGCACGAATTGAAGATAGTTCGCGTGAAAAAGCTTGAATGGCATTCGTCATTTTTTGTTGCGTTTCACTCATCACAGATTTCGGCATTATATCGTTCTCCTCACTACAGTCCCGATTTTTTCACCAAGGACAGCACGTTTTATGTTTCCATTTTCCATAATTGAGAATACTACGAGTGGAATGTCGTTGTCCATACATAATGTAGAAGCAGTCGAATCCATTACTTGAAGCCCTTGTTGAATCACATCAAAATAAGAAAGCTCTTCGTATTTGACTGCAGTCGAATCCGTCTTCGGATCCGCCGAATAAACACCATCCACATTGTTCTTCGCCATCAAAATGACGTCTGCTTCAATTTCCGCTGCCCGAAGTGCAGCTGTCGTATCTGTTGAAAAATACGGATTGCCTGTTCCTGCTGCAAAAATGACAACGCGTTTTTTCTCCAAATGGCGAATCGCTCTTCTCCGAATATACGGTTCAGCAACTTGGCGCATTTCAATAGAAGAAAGTACACGGCTTTCAACACCTTGCTTCTCCAATGAATCTTGCAGTGCAAGCGAGTTCATGACGGTTGCCAGCATTCCCATGTAATCAGCAGTAGCACGGTCCATACCCATCTCCGAACCGATTTTGCCTCTCCAAATATTTCCGCCACCTACAACTACAGCTACTTCAACGCCGAGTTCGACAACTTCTTTTACTTGGCTTGCTACTGATTTAATGATTTCAGGGGATAAACCAAAACCTTTTTCTCCTGCCATCGCTTCTCCGCTTAGTTTTAATACAATGCGTTTATATTGTTGAACACTCATCGGTCTCCTCCGTTACACTTTTATTGAAAAATAGGGAACACCTTTCAGTGTTCCCTAGGCAAATCATATTAAACTATTAGTTGCCTTTGTTAACTTGGCTCATTACTTCATCAGCAAAGTTATCAACGCGTTTTTCGATTCCTTCGCCAACTTCATAACGAGTGAAACCTTTTACAGTTCCACCAGTTGATGCTGCAAAGTCACGAACTTTTTGGTCTGAATTTTTAACGAAAGATTGATCCAATAAGCAAACGTCTTCGAAGAATTTGCCAAGGCGGCCTTCAACCATTTTCGCTACGATGTTTTCTGGTTTGCCTTCGTTCAAAGCTTGCTCAGTCAACACTTTGCGCTCGCGGTCTACTTCTTCAGCAGATACTTCGTCGCGTGATACGTATTTAGGGTTTAAAGCAGCAACGTGCATAGCGATGTCACGTGCAGCATCTGAATCTGCAGAGTTTTCAAGTTCAACAAGAACTGCGATTCTGCCGCCCATGTGCAGGTAAGGACCAAAAGCGTCGTTATCTGATTTTGTACGGATTTCAAAACGGCGTAAAGTGATTTTTTCGCCGATTTTAGCGATTGCGTTTGAGATATGGTCTGCAACAGTTAAACCGTTGGACATTGTTGAAGCAGTCGCTTCTTCAACTGAAGCCGGTTTTACCGAAAGCAAGTGCTCTCCAAGTTCTTTAACAAGAGTTTGGAAACCTTCGTTTTTCGCAACAAAGTCCGTTTCAGCGTTTACTTCATAAATAACAGCCTCATTGCCTTGAACTAGTATTGCAGTAGTTCCGTCCGCTGCAATGCGGTCTGCTTTTTTAGAAGCGCTTGAAAGGCCTTTTTCACGCAAGAAGTCCATTGCCGCTTCGATATCGCCATTAGTTTCCACTAACGCTTTTTTGCAATCCATCATACCTGCGCCAGTTTTTTCACGCAATTCTTTTACCATTTGAGCTGTAACTGCCATGATTAAATTCCTCCTTAAGATATCTATAAGTTCTCAAAAAAAGGTGATAAGTGGGGTTGGCCGCTTATCACCTGTAATGCTTGTGAATTACTCAGCAGCTTCAGCTGGAGTTTCTTCGTCTTCTTCCGGTTTTGACTCAAGCAAAGCATCAGCCATTTTACCAGTCAATAATTTAACCGCGCGGATAGCGTCATCGTTTGCAGGGATTACATAATCGATTTCATCCGGATCGCAGTTTGTATCAACGATACCTACGATAGGAATGTTCAATTTCAAAGCTTCCGCTACTGCAATGCGTTCTTTGCGTGGGTCAACTACGAACATAACGTCCGGAAGTGAACTCATGTCACGGATACCGCCAAGGAATTTAACAAGGCGTTCGTGTTCTTTTCTTAATTGAACAACTTCTTTCTTCGGAAGAACTTCAAAAGTTCCATCTTCTTCCATGCGCTCGATTTGTTTCAAACGGCTAACACGTTTTTGGATTGTACCGAAGTTAGTAAGAGTTCCACCCAACCAACGTTGGTTGATGTAGTAGTTGCCAGAGCGTTCTGCTTCTTCTTTGATCGCATCTTGGGCTTGTTTTTTTGTTCCTACGAACAAAACTTTACCGCCTTCTTCGCCCACTTGTTTCATGAAGTTATAAGCTTCCTCAAGTTTACGGACTGTTTTTTGAAGGTCGATGATGTAGATACCGTTACGCTCAACGAAAATGTATTTTTTCATTTTCGGGTTCCAACGGCGAGTCTGGTGACCAAAGTGTACACCAGCTTCAAGCAATTGTTTCATTGAAATTACTGACATGTGTGTTTCCTCCTGATAGGTTATTTTTCCCTCCGCATTCTTCTTCTCTGAACCGTGACTCTTTTAAAGCACCTACGAATCAAATCGAAATGCGTGTGTATTTAACACCATTTGAAATTATAGCACGGTCCATACCCATACCGCAACCTGTTTCTCTTATTTACGGCCATCTTTATTGCGTAACCATCAACTCTCCACCATAAAGCTGCTTGGCATTGAATGGAATGGCGGATATTCAATCAATAGCCATGCTTCTTGACAGCACCCACTCGCAGCGAAACGCACAGGCAGTCGGTTCTTTTTATAAATCAAAAAAGATGCCGGAAAAAATCCGGCACCTTTTGATCGTTTGATTAGTTCATTTTCAATTGTTCTAGTTCAGCTAGGAATTTTGTGTTCAATACTTTGATGTATGTTCCTTTCATTCCTAAAGAACGTGATTCGATAACGCCAGCACTTTCAAGTTTGCGAAGTGCATTGACGATTACTGAACGAGTGATGCCGACGCGGTCTGCAATTTTTGAAGCGACAAGCAAGCCTTCGTTGCCATCCAATTCTTCAAAAATATGTTCAATCGCTTCAAGTTCACTGTAAGAAAGTGAAGAAATCGCCATTTGAACTACAGCTTTGCTGCGTGCTTCCTCTTCAATGCGATCGCCTTTTTCACGCAAGATTTCCATGCCGACAACTGTTGCGCCGTATTCGCCCAAAATTAAATCGTCGTCTTGGAATTCTTCGTTGACGCGGCCAAGAAGAAGTGTGCCTAGACGCTCTCCTCCACCAATGATCGGAACGATCGTTGTCAAGCCATTCTTGAACAGTTCACGTTCTTCCACAGGGAAAATTGTGTGCTCACTGTTTACATCTAAATTCGCAGAAGTTTCAGTGATCGTTGAAAGGCTTTGCGTATACTCCAAAGGAAATTGGCGTTCTTCCAACATCCCTTTCATGCGATCGTTTTCGATCTGCTGGTTAATTGCAAAACCAAGCAATTTTCCTTTGCGGCTTACGACGAAAGCGTTGCATTCGATTACTTCGCTTAAAGTTTCAGCCATATCTTTAAAGTTAACCGGCTTGCCCGCCGCTGCTTGTAGCATAGAGTTGATGCGTCTTGTTTTTTCCAATAAATTCATTCTAATGAACCTCCTACATAATTACACCGTGTTTATTCAATATTCTAAAGGTTTTTAATCTTTAATGATACTATTCTGACTCGAATTACAAAATAAAGTGTGACAAATCTTTGTTTTTTGCCACATTTTCAAGCTTTTCGTTCACATATTGAGGCGTTATATCAATCTGTGTTGGTGAAATCTCCGAGGCCTCGAAAGACAAATCTTCTAGCAACCGCTCCAATATGGTATGAAGCCGGCGAGCGCCGATATTGTCTGTGTCTTGGTTTACTTCATAAGCAATCTCAGCCAGTCTAGTTATTGCGGCATCAGTAAAGTTTACCATAACTCCTTCTGTTTCGAGAAGTGCTTTATACTGATTAATCAAAGAATGTTTCGGTTCTGTCAAAATTTTCACGAAATCACCGACTTCAAGTTTCTGCAATTCCACACGAATTGGGAACCGGCCTTGCAATTCTGGAATCAAATCAGACGGTTTCGACATATGAAAAGCCCCTGCCGCCACAAACAACATATAATCTGTTTTTACAGCACCGTATTTAGTTCCCACAGTCGAACCTTCGACAATCGGCAAAATATCCCGTTGAACACCTTCTCTTGAAACATCCGCTGACGAGGAATTGTTCTTGCTTGCAATCTTGTCCATTTCGTCGATAAAAATGATGCCTTGCTGTTCAGAACGCTGGATTGCTTCTGCAGCCACTTCTTCGTCATCGACCAGTTTTGCCGCTTCCTCAGCCGTCAAAATCCGGCGGGCTTCTTTCACTTGAAGGCGCCGCTTTTTCTTTTTCTTCGGCATTAGCGAAGATAATGCGTCTTGCATATTGGCACCCATTTGTTCCATTCCCGAACCTTGCAGCGCATCAAACATGGACGGCATGTTCTCTTGCACCTCTACAGTTACCCATTCGTCTTCTAGTTTGCCCGCCTTCAAATCCGCCGCAATTTCCCGGCGTTTCACCCGCACTTCCACTTCTGCAGTTGCATCATTATCTTCTTCCTGTTCCAACTTTTGCCCAAAAAGCATCTCCAATGGATTTTGATTGGTTTGCTTTTTTCTTAAAGAAGGTGCAAGAAGTTTAACAATCCGTTCATTTGCGGCAGCTTCTGCCTGCGCCTTTACCGCTTCGAATCTTTCTTCCTTAACGATCCTAACCGCCGCTTCTACTAAATCACGAACCATCGATTCTACATCGCGGCCCACATAGCCAACTTCCGTAAACTTGGTTGCTTCTACTTTGATAAAAGGAGCTCCTGTCAAACGGGCAATCCGCCGGGCAATTTCGGTTTTCCCGACGCCCGTTGGACCAATCATCAAAATATTTTTCGGAATAACTTCGTCGCGAAGTTCTTCTTCAAGACGGCTTCTCCGGTAGCGATTTCGCAAAGCGATCGCTATGGAACGTTTCGCATCTTTTTGACCGACAATATAACGGTCCAAGTGATCTGTTATTTGTCTAGGAGTTAAATCTGTCTGTGTTTTCATTTTGGCAACTCCTCCAAAATTATTTGATGATTGGTATAAACACAAATGTCAGCAGCTGTTTCAAGCGCTGATTTCGCGATTTGCGCTGCTGTCATGTTATCGCCGGCGAATTTTTTTAATGCGCGCCCAGCCGCCAATGCATAATTGCCGCCAGAACCGATCGCCAAGATCCCATCATCGGGTTCGATCACTTCTCCTGTACCTGAAACAAGCAGCAACTCTTCTTTGTTCATGACGATCAGCATGGCTTCTAGTTGCCGAAGCATTTTGTCTCCGCGCCACTGTTTTGCCAATTCCACCGCCGCACGCTGAAGATTCCCGTTGTATTCAGTCAGTTTGCCTTCAAACATTTCAAACAGAGTAAAGGCATCTGCGACAGAACCCGCAAATCCGGTTAATACTTGCCCATTGTACAATTTACGGACTTTTCTAGCTGTATGCTTCATGACGACAGCGTTGCCGAACGTTACTTGCCCGTCTCCCGCCATGGCGCATTCACCATTGTGTCGAACAGCAAATATAGTAGTTGCATGAAATTCGTGCATCGTGAAATCCCCTTTCTAAGCCCTTGGATGTGAATTCAAATAGGTTTTTCTTAAGTGTTCTTTTGTCACATGGGTATATACCTGCGTCGAGCTTAAGTGCGAATGCCCCAACAATTCTTGGACAGTGCGCATGTCCGCTCCATTATTTAACAAATGTGTGGCAAACGTATGCCGGATCATATGTGGGTAGATAACAGAATTGACCGAAGCTTTTTTCATGCATTCGTTCAAAATATGCCGGATGCCTCTGTCGGTAAGTGCTTCGCCCCGATTATTGACGAACAAGCTTTCATGATCCTGTTTTTTCATAAACTTAGGACGAGCTTCTTCAATATAATGTTCCAAAGCTTCATGGGCAAACTGTCCGTATGGTATGTAGCGTTCCTTCCTGCCTTTTCCCATCACCTTGACAATCTGCATGCGGCGATCCAAATCCTGCATCCGGATATTAACGCATTCGCTTACCCGCATGCCGGTAGCATAAAGCAATTCCAGTAAAGCCATATTCCGGATAGAAAGTTTGTCTTCTCCTTGTACCGATTTAAAAAGCACATCTAATTCTTCTTCATAAAAAAACTGCGGAAGCCGTTCTTCTTTTTTGGGGTGGTAAAGTGAACGGAATGCCGCTTCGCTTAAACCGAATTCACGGCTGCCATACCGGAAGAAAGAGCGGATCGCGGATATTTTTCTCGATATTGTTGTTCTGGACAATTTTGCTTCATATAATTTCGTCACATAATTCCTGGCATGAAGGTATTCGACTTCCCTTAAACTTTGAATGCCTTCTTCATTTAAAAAAAGAAAAAAACCCGCCAAATCTTGTTCATAGTGGTGGACCGTGTGTTCGGAATAATTTTTTTCAAGTTGAATATACGTCATAAAAGATCGAAGCATGTCTTCTTTCTCCATAACATGGCCACCTTTCCACATATCCAAAAGCCTCTAAATTATAACAATATTCAGTGCTATTTTCATAGCATTTTACATTGAGACAAATACTGGTCTAAAGCCTTTTTTAATCTTCTTCAATTATATACTGTTTCACACCATTACAAACTTCCGCAAGCGATCCGTGGGCAGCACTTGCAAAAATCAGAATAAAGATACTTTCACAAATGCATCCGTTCAGTCGGCCAGAGCATTCGAATAACGTCTGTCTAATTCTGCCTGTATCTGAACAAGCATTGAGTTGCTTAGCTTACCTGCTTTACCTTTATATAAATCATACAGCCCTTCGAATGGAACGGTTTTAAAATACGCCGCAAAAAAGTCATCAGTCAAATTGTATTCTGCGATGCTTACTCCTGTAATGTTTGCGATGTTTGTCAGCATATTAGTATCTTCCATTGTAAGACCGTCCCTTTTCTCTAGTGTAAACTTCATTGTAATAACTCCTTTTTGCTTCTTGGGTGTATAGGCATGACATATTTTTAATATTTAACAATTCCTACAAATAGTAATAATGCCACATATCTTAGATTTGTACCATATAAATATATTCGATCTGTTGAATTTATCTCTTTTTTAAAAAATAATTATTCCCTACATCCATCGGCATAGGTGAAAAAGTCTTGGTTGAAACTTTCTCTTGTCTAAACTAACCCAATAGTTTCAACACGATGTGAACAAGAAAAACCCACAATAGAAATTAATCCATTGTGGGTTTCTTAATTCTGCAGGCAGTCCCAAATAAACTTTCGAAACCTTTTTGAATCCCTAAATTCAAAAAACATTTAGAGACGTTTATCAATTAAACAGTCACTGTATTCATGTAATTTTGAATTGCAGATAATGCACGTTCAGCATGGCGCTCTGCGCGCTCTTGCTTAGATTTGATGCGTTCTCCCAAATCCGGGAACAGACCGAAGTTAACATTCATCGGCTGGAAGTTCTTGCTGTCCGCTTCGGTGATATAGCGGGCCATGCTTCCAAGCGCAGTTTCCGCCGGCAAAATAACCTGGTCTTCGCCAAGCGCCAATTTCGCAGCGTTGATGCCAGCTAGGAGGCCGCTTCCTGCAGATTCCACGTAGCCTTCAACACCTGTCATTTGGCCAGCAAAGAATATATTTGAGTTTGCTTTCAATTGGTATGTCGGCTTTAATACACGCGGTGAATTGATAAATGTGTTGCGGTGCATTACGCCATAACGGACGATTTCCACATTTTCTAGGCCTGGAATCAATTTCAGCACTTCTTTTTGAGGTCCCCACTTTAGATGCGTTTGGAAACCGACAATATTGTAAAGCGTTCCTGCCGCATCATCTTGGCGAAGTTGAACAACAGCGTATGGCCGTTTGCCCGTTTTCGGATCTTCCAAACCGACTGGTTTCATCGGACCAAAAGTTAACGTCTTTTCGCCTCTTGCCGCCATCACTTCAACCGGCATACAGCCTTCAAAGTAAATTTCTTTTTCAAACTCTTTTAACGGCACTACTTCCGCTTCGACTAGCGCTGTATGGAACCTTTTGAATTCTTCTTCCGTCATCGGGCAGTTCAAGTAAGCTGCTTCGCCTTTGTCATAACGGGATTTTAAATAAACCTTGTCCATATCGATGCTGTCTTTTTCCACAATCGGCGCAGCCGCATCGTAGAAGTATAGGTATTCTTCGCCGGTCAGCTCACGAACTTTTTCTGCAAGGGCCGGTGAAGTCAACGGACCAGTGGCAATGATCGTAATGCCTTCCGGTATTTCCGTCACTTCTTCGTTGATCACTTCCACAAGGGGATGGTTGCGTACTTTATCGGTCACAGCTTGTGCAAATTCGTGACGGTCTACCGCCAAAGCGCCGCCCGCTGGTACAGAAGCTTTATCAGCCGCTTCAATAATAACAGAATCCAGCTGGCGCATTTCTTCCTTGATAACGCCAACAGCGTTTGTCAGCGAATTTGCGCGAAGCGAATTGCTGCAAACCAATTCCGCAAACTTGTCAGTATGATGCGCCGGTGTTTGTTTGACCGGGCGCATCTCATAAAGGCGGACCTTTACGCCGCGTTTGGCGATTTGCCATGCTGCTTCACTTCCAGCAAGACCTGCCCCAATTACATTTACAATTTTCTCCATCTTTTAACACCTCTATAAATTATTGAACTTCTTCTTCGTAATCGCAACTTACGCAATTGATTTGAACGCCTTTTTTGACTTTCTTTTCAACCAACAATTGGCTGCATTTCGGACATGGCCGTTCGATCGGTTTGTCCCACGAGACAAAATCGCATTCCGGATAGCGTTCGCATCCGTAAAAGAGGCGCTTCTTCTTGCTTTTCCGTTCGACGATCTCGCCTTCTTTACATGTCGGGCAAGTAACACCGATATGCTTGACGATTGCCTTTGTGTTTCGGCATTCCGGAAAATTACTGCAAGCCATGAATTTCCCGTAACGCCCTAATTTAAAGACCATCGGAGATTCGCAAATTTCGCAATCTTCTCCTGCAGGCTCATCTTTGATTTGCACTTTCTCCATTTCACTTTCGGCTACTTCAAGGGACTTTTCGAATTCCTGGAAAAACGCATCAATTATGGCTCTCCAATCGATTTCGCCTTCCTCGATGCTGTCAAGATCATGTTCCATTTTCGCCGTGAACTCAATATTCAAGATATCCGGGAAAAATTCAGAAACAAGTTGATGGACGATTTCCCCGAGTTCAGTCGGCATAAAGCGTTTGGCATCAAGAGTGACGTATCCACGCTTTTGGATAGTATCAAGAGTTGGCGCGTATGTTGAAGGGCGGCCTATGCCCAGTTCTTCCAATGTCCGGACAAGCCGTGCTTCCGTAAAGCGCGGAGGCGGCTGGGTAAAATGCTGTTTCGGTACTATATCCACAGCTTTAACCTTATCACCTTCATTCATCTCAGGCAAAATATTTTCTTTTTCATCCGTTTGGTCATCAGTACCTTCAACATAAAGCTTCATGAAACCTGGAAACTTCACTTGAGAACCGTTTGCCCGGAAAACCGCTTCACCGCTTTGCAATTCAGCCATTACCGTATCCATTACTGCTGGAGCCATCTGGCTTGCGATAAATCGTTCCCATATCAATTTATACAACCGGTATAAATCGCGTGACAAAATTTCTTTCAAAGATTCAGGCGTGCGGTAGACACTTGTTGGGCGGACCGCTTCGTGAGCATCTTGTGATGAGGAAGATTGTTTACCGGCTGTCGCTTTAGTTGCATATGCTTCACCATACTGTCCCAATATAAATTCAAGGGCGTCTTTTTTGGCTGTATCCGAAATACGGGTGGAGTCAGTTCGCATGTACGTGATCAATCCTGTAATGCCTTCTTTTCCGACCGAGATTCCTTCGTATAGCTGCTGCGCTAGCATCATCGTCTTTTTAGCACGGAAATTTAGTTTACGGGCTGCTTCCTGTTGAAGGGATGAGGTTGTAAAAGAAGGGGAAGGATTTCTCTTTCTTTCTTTTTTCACCACGCGGTTTACCGTGAAGTCTTTGCCATTCATTGAAGCCATTACTGCTTTAACGTCTTCTTCGGTGTTCAGCTTTGTTTTTTCTTCGGTGCTGCCGTAAAACTGGGCTTCAAACTTTTTCTTCGTTTTTTCAAATAGCCCTGTAATAGACCAGTATTCCTCAGGCTCGAAACTTTTAATTTCATTTTCCCGATCGATAATCAAACGGAGCGCTACAGATTGAACACGGCCAGCAGACAAGCCTTTTTTAACTTTTTTCCATAACAGCGGGCTGATGCTGTAGCCCACTAGGCGGTCAAGTATCCTGCGTGCTTGTTGAGCATCAACAAGGTCCATATCAATTTGACGCGGATGTTTAAAAGATTCTTTTATCGCGTCTTTGGTAATTTCGTTGAAAACAACGCGGCAGTCTGAATCTTGGTCAATCCCAAGTGCCGTAGCTAAATGCCATGCAATCGCTTCCCCTTCTCTGTCAGGGTCAGCTGCGAGAAAAACTTTTTTTGCCTTTTTCGCTTCTTTTTTCAAATCTTGTAAAATAGGGCCTTTTCCTCTGATGGTTATATAACGAGGCTCATAATTGTTTTCAACATCTACTGCCATTTGGCTCCGTGGAAGATCACGGAGATGCCCGAGCGATGCACGAACTTTATATTTCTTCCCTAAATACCTTTCAATTGTTTTCGCCTTTGCCGGCGATTCAACAATCACTAAAAAATCCGACATGAATATTCCTCCTCATAGAGGTTTCTTAAAACTATAGACTGTATAAATAAGAATTACCTGTGCAAAATGTATAACAGTTTTTCCCTTAATGCAAGGCTTTTAGTTTTAAGAACTAGTTTTTAGAAACTAGTTGCCTGTATTCTTCAAGCACTTGCCAACCGTTCCAGACAGGTTTTGCGCCTTCTGAAATCAATTTATGCGGCCCTTCTGAAAGCGGGGAGAAAATATTTCCAGGCACTGCGAAAATATCTTTTCCATGCTCTATGGCATGATCGACCGTGCTCCATGTACCGCTCTTTGTTTGCGCTTCGGTTACTACAATGCCACGCGACAATCCGCTGATAATCCGGTTCCGCATGGGGAAGTTCCACTTTTTCGGAGGCATATAAGGCGGATATTCGGTGATAATTAAATGATTTTCTTCTATTATATTATGCAAGTTTAAGTTCTCTTTTGGGTAAGGATGCAAAAACCCGCTGCCCGTTACCGCAATTGTCGAACCGCCAAAAGTAATTGCCGTTTCATGCGCCATGGCATCTGCACCTTTCGCCAAACCGCTTATGATAACGAAATTATTCTCTACAACAGGAGGAACAATGAGTTCCATCGCATTTCGCGAATAGCTCGTCGCTTTTCGCGAACCGATAATCGCGAGCCGATCGGGATTATCTAATAAATTTGTCTTACCTTTTGCGTAAAGAATGGCTGGCGGGTCAAATAATTCGAGTAGGCTTTTGGGGTATAGAGGATGGAGATAGGATATGGGGATAATCTTATGTTTTTCGTAAACTGCTTCAAAGGGGATTTTCAAAGAATCAGCGTAAGCTGTTTTCAACTGCTGGGCGGAAGCTGCGGAAATTAGTAGTTTTTGTGAAAGTTGCTGAGCAGATTGCTCGTGCAGGCGTTCAAGCTGCAAATCTTTTTCCAAAAGCAAATTCAGTTTGTTGAGCGGTTTCGGATAAACATAGTGCAAAGCAAGCAGGCGCTGTAGAAATTTTTTACTCATTCGATTCCTCCATTCTCTTATAAGAAGCAGCCATGAAAGGGGCACTCCTATGCTTATACTAATAGGGTATACACATATTGTAAATACATTTTAATTTTTGTTTACCCAAAATTTTTGCAAAACAAAAAAGCTCGAAACGTTAATATATCAACGTTTCGAGACTAGTTTTAGGATTAATGAGTTTTACAAGCGTCGTAAGAATGCCGAATTTCGCCACTTTTCGCCGTTCAATCTTTCCTCTAGAAAAATGAGTTTCTTCTATATAATATAGTCGTTTTACATGTTCACTACTTCGCAAAACAGTTTTTCTCCTGTGCGAGTTTATGTGCGAGTTGAAAAAATGAAACGTTTTGACAGAATCTCCGTATATAAGGAATTACATATTAGAATGGAGAATCCGATGAAACGTTTTCCAACTGTAGGAGAAGCCAAGAAAGAAATTGAATCCTTACAATCTTTTATTATGTTAGCTGAAGCCTATCCAGAAGAAACGATTGAACAACAAATCATTAAATTGTATGCCTATACCGGTAGCATTAAAGAAGTTGTCTCCGAAATAAACATTGAGCGCACCAAGCAACAATTAGAACTGATTGATAATACTTTTGTGAGTGAAGTGATTCAAAGCAAGCCAGCAGATCCATTGCATAAATTGCTGCGTTCCAATTATATGAGCAAAACCAAGCACAACCGAAAGAAAAATCCGGATAAAGGACAACGTATGTATATATAAATGAACAAGCCCTCTTCTCGATAAGAGAAAAGGGCTTTAAATCTTGAAAAAGCTTATACATCATAACTGTTTAGACCTTAACAATTGGCTAGCTACTTTATGGACCGCTTTAAGAAATATTATCCTCGCTAGATAGTTTTCTTGTTTTTCTATGAAGTATAGCCTCGGTTAAACCATTTAATGGTCCACCGACAGTTCTGTTTAACATATACTTAGGATCAAAATAGTTGATGTACTCGTTTTCGAAACTTTGAAAGTCATCAGTTACATAGGCAAATACTCTAGTAGTATCATAGGCCCTGAAACTGTCTATTGATAAAATTGAGTCGTCTATTCCTCCGAATATTAAACGGTCGAATTGTTTTTGTGCACTCCAATGCACTCTGAGACGTCTTGTTATATCTCCACTTATACCGATATATACTTGAGAGTATGCATCCAGTACCATGACATAGTATCCAGGAGAACCTTTTAAAAGAGAAAGGTCGGTAAATTCTTCAAATACTTTAGTTTTATTGAGAAAACGCATAAGTTCTTCGTTAAATTCCTGTTTAGACAATGAATTATAATACTGTATATTCAAGTCAAAGTTCTCAAAGCAGTTTTTTGTATGCGATTTTATATATGATTCAGGGTAAATCTCTCCTGTACCAAATGAGCTTTTATTGTTTACTCTTATATAATTCTCTCTTGTCATTTTTAATCCACCGGATTTTTCCATGATATTTAGACCTAAATGTTGTGGCATAATTTATTCTCCCCGCACCATATTTTCCATATTATACCTTATCCTGGTTTAAGAATGTGAAGTAAGAAGTATTAATTAACATTATAAGGAGTATTATTCATTACTAATCGAAAAAAAGCCCTTTACCAGTTAAGGTAGAGGGCTTTGCTTATACTTGTTTATATTCGATGTTTTTCTTTCCAGACTTTATAGCTTTCTCTAATTCTTGAACCATGCCCGTTAATTGACTATAAGCATTTACTTGTTTGCCCTCAACAGAGACACGATAGACCGGTGCCTTTGGTTTAGCTACAGCTGCTTTCTTAGCTTCCTCCGCAGCCTTTTTATCTACTTCTACTTTTTTGACGGCATTTACTTCTGCAGTCAATTTGCTAAGTGTCGCTTTGCCGGCAATCCCATCTATCACAAGATTAAATTTCTTTTGAAACCATCTAACTCCAGCTTCTGTACCGTTTCCGAAAATCCCGTCTACCGTTAAATTCGGATTGTATCCCAGAAAGTTAATCATGTCTTGAATAATTTCAATCGGTTTGCCTTTATCACCGTTCATCCAGTAATCTTTGCTCACTTGTGCCACCTTCACTTTCGTTCTTTTGAATTCCGCTTCTATCTTATCTCTGAAAGGTTTAAATGTACCGTATTTATTTAGGATCAACTGCGGGCAGTATTTGCCACTCCAATATTGATGCGGTCGCACCCATTCAATAGGTAAGTTCATTTCCTTCATTAGATATGCATACAGAGCTATAGCGTTCTCTTCGATTTTTTGTCTGTCCGCCCCTTGGTGCATACACTTCTCAAAACCAATGGTGTTCCTATTACCGGAATTAAGCCCCCAACCATCACCACAATGATAAGCAGGCTCGTCAAAAGGTAGATGTTGAATGATAAAATCTTCATCAAGGGCTCCATGCCAGGAAATGTGTGTTGTATCTTTTACAGGGAGCTTGCCCCAGTTATGAAGTAATTTGTTATGGGCTTTCGCATCTGCCCCTCTCCCTGGGTTTCCAGTGTCATGATCGGTAATGCCTCTTGCTTTCATCGGAATGCCTGGACGTATTTTAGGATTTCCTTTTGGTACAATATCTACAATCACTGTAGCATGTCCTATTTTCATTCCATGTGGCAGGAACCGCATTATTCATCTCCTCCTTTTGGTTTGTTTTCTCGTTGTTTGACAACCTCATATAATCCTGTTGCCGCAAGTCCAGCTAATCCACCGGCCCATAATCGATTAATGGAATCGAGATCCGTGAACGGGAACGCTGCCAATCCAATTATGAGGCCGACCAGGAACGCAAGCACGGATATAAAATTGACCCGCAAGTCCACCGTCTTTTTAATCATCTCTACTAATGCGGTGATAATAGGAACTAAAATTGACGCAAATATCAACACTGCTGCCATGTTTAACACTCCTCCTTCTTTTTATCTTGCTGGATATTTTCTTTCTGAACTTGTTGAATTTCCTTAATCAAGATGGCTTTATCGACTTGTTCTAACGCTGGGTCGCGTATAAGTGCCTGTTCTTTTCCTGCCGGGTCACGATTTAACTTATCCAACGCGTTATAAAGGACAGGCGGAATGGGCAAGCCCATCTGTGCGCAATTCTCAAGAATCGATAATCCTTCATTCACAATGAAGAAGCTGGCAACGCCCATAATGATGACGCCGTTCGTGTCCTGTCCCATGTGAATAAAAAAATATTCGATGCCGGCCGTCATAGCCAAGACAACGAATATCGCAAATTTCTTAATGAGCCCAGCCCAACCAAGTGTGCTGTTTAATGATTTCGTCATCCAGGCACGCAGCAAACCGGTGATCATGTCTAGAAACATGAAAAATAATAATACGACGGTTGCTTCATTGATTAAGCCCGTCAAATAAACCGCAAAGCTTACTACTGCTGCAAGAAATCCCTTCACCGCCGTAACCTCCCATCTGAACATATCCCCTCATCCTTTCCCATATCCTCATCCCCCTTTTTCTCTTTAGAGGCAATAAAAAAGAACGCTTATTCAGCGCTCTCTTGTGCCTTTGTTGCGTCCACCATTCCCTGTAGCGCATCTTTTAGCTCTTTGATTTTCGCTTGATTCCGGCGATCCTGTACGACGAGTGTAATTTTTTCTGAAGTTAGCGCGCCGATCTCCGCTGTTTGCTGTTGCATAACTTCTACCTGAAATTTAAGCGTCTCTTTTGCTTGCTCGAGTGTCATTTCGTTGTTTTGTTCTGGATTCATATTAAGCTCCCATCAATTCTTTTATAGTATTTTCCGCTTTTTCCAGCCGTTTAATAAGCTGTTGGATCGCTAACCAGCCTGTCGTCTCCATTGCGTACTGATCCACGCCGTCACCGTTTATGATGTGTTCCGGCGTTCGCCACTCTCCGCCGATCGCAAGGCCATATCTCCGGATTCTTCGCCCTTGCTCGAGATCCCCTTTTAAAAAATACGTTAAAAGATCCGCATTTTTGATAATTTCTAGCGCGTCGGCGTCCCACCGTTTAATATCTGCTTTCGTTTCGACGCGGGAACCGTTCGTAAAACTTGCAGCTGTAACGTCCCGATAAATAGGTCCGGAGCTGGCAAGTCCGCGGCTCGTTACCCGGAGCCCTAGATCTGTTCCGATATACGCGTATAAGCCCGGATCCGCCGTAAGCGATACGCCGTAGTAAGCGCGCGCCCTTACGTCTCGATAAACAAGGTTCTCTGTTCCGGGAGTTGTGGCTCCGACTTTTGAGACGACGCGGAGCTCTGTATCCGCTCCAATATAAGCGTTGGTCGTCGTGGTAATAAAGCCAGTCCCATGTATGGCTGCAGCGCGGAGCGGGTAGTAAATATCGGTCGAGCCGCCGGCCGTGACGCGTACTTCACCGCCTAATGTTGGCCGCAGGTAAAGATTTGTCGCATTGGTACCCGTGTTCACATCTAGATAATTGCCTTTGTAGCCATCTGCCCGGACCGGAATATACGTATAGCTCCCGATTTGACCGTCTCCAGGAAGCCCGTTTATGTTAACTGCCCTCGCTTCGTTATAAGCGGAGAAGTAAAAGTTTGTTGTCGTCGTTCCAACTATTGCCGTCGTAACCCACGTTTGATTCGCCTGGAAAAGAATGTTCCCTTCCTGGTTAAATCCTGTAAAACCGCGTGAGTTAAAATTTAAGTATTGACCACTCTTCGCTTCGAGCCGAATGTCCCCGCCCTGTATCCACATGAGCGAGTCTTCGCTTTCGGACGCAATGACCATCCCGCGCAACATGCCGGCCATAATATATTCAGCTACAATTCCGTCTCCTGTTATGGCATAACCAAATGAGCTTCCTCCATCATTAGAGATACCAAAACCTGAAGAATTGTGTACCGTCAATTTGTTTGGGTCAATCTTATCTCTGGCGATAATGCCATTTACAAACTCCAATTCGGTTTGAGCAGATAACAATGCTTTCGTTGCTTGCGCTACAGCTGCATCCATCGCCTGAAACGGAACTTTCTCTAAGCCACTAAACAACCGATCAATGCGCTTCGATGTTTCCGACATCCGTGTGGTAATATCTGAGAGCCGTATCGAACTGTTGCTCAGGGTAACGGACGTTTTCACGACACGCCACCGTTTGTCGATAAATTTGTAGGTTTCATCGATTTCCACAATCCGAGCTGCTACTTTAATATTCATCGGTTCGTAGATAATGTAGCCACGGTCTCCTTCGTTCAATGCCCCGTTGTTCAGGCCAAGTTCCGCGATGTCTACAGTTATTGACAGTTCCGGTTCATCCTGCAAGCTGTCTTTTAACCGCTGCAGCATCGTGGCGTTGGTCGTGTAGCGTTCATCAATGATTTTCCCTGCGTAGCGCAATCCGTCTGGCGAGTCGGGATTCGGATATAGTGACGCGTTCGGACTCTTATACTCAGCCACCGCCAAGTACTTTTCATCCCCAACCAATCCACGGTACACGCCGATGATGTTTCCGGCTAACAGGTAGCCGATCGGGTCCATGTTGCCGCCCTTTATGGACGTATACCAGCTTTTTGAATCTTTCCCTTTAAACGTGGCGACAACGCTGTGTGATTTATGTTCAAGTCCCCGTATCACTTCAAACGTCTTTTCCTTGCTCAGTTCGGATGTGTCCTCATACGTAGATATTTTTACATTGGTCTGCTTATCAATCGTAAACTCCCAAACGCCTCCCCAGCCAAGTACAATCGTTCGCCAATTAAAGCCGGTACCGGTGAAGGAGAAGCGGAAGGTTGCGCCTGTTTGGTTGGTGGCCAGCTTATTGATGCCTGTTTCTGTGTAGTATGTTCCGGTGCGGGTTGTGTACGGGATCGATGTGTTACTCAGTGTGTCCTGCAGCTCTTTCAGCTTGCCGTAGCCTTTGATATAGGTGGACAAGTTGCTCGTATTCTCAACTTTGTTCAAGCCTTTCACGTTGTGCCGCCAGCGAAATTGAAAGTCGGTATCTGCGCCAATTTGTCTGTGTAGGTACACTTGTTTGCCGACCACACGGAATTCCGCGCCGTAAGATTCCAATACTTTCTGGAACAATGCCAAACAGTTATCTGCACCGAAGTTCTCCAGCGTCTTTGCGCCTACGGTGTCTACCACAGTAAAGCCATATAGCGTTTTGCTGAACACCATTGTTAATGCTGCTTGGAACGTCAAAGAACCGCTGTGTACATCTTCCTGGTAGCAGTCAATCATACTCGCGAAAAATCTATGGACGGCACCGACTTGTTTTGTGGACCGTTGACCGTTGCTTCGTTCGTCCACTTGCTTGATCACGTATGGCTCACCTAGGAAATCAGCAACCACTTCATTTGTGACGGAATCCCATGCATGTGCATTCGTTTCGTGCGGAATCACTTCAAATGATAGCGTCTTATCGCCATTCACTTTCCGCTTCCGGTTCATTTTCGTAACCTTCGTCAATTGGTGCATTTCCCCGTCAAGTTTCGTTATGGGTAACACTGCCGCACCCCTTTCTTCACATAGAAAAAAGAGCGCCCAATCGGACGCCCTGTGATGTGTGTTGTTAGCTTGGAGTCAAGCTCGTTTCGCCGGTATTCACGACCAAGGTGCTTGTCGTCGATGCTAGGTTGATCAGTTGCGTGCCAGGCGTTGCAATCTTATCGTTGAGTGGTGCATACAGATCCAAACTCGTCTGTGTGTATTCGCCTTCTTGCAGCGTGCGGATTTGGCGCTCACTTAACCGCGTGCGATAAACTGCCAAATCCTTAAAGCTCGCATTGTTCAATGTTAGATTTCCTGAACCGTCCCGACCTGATATCGTTACTTTCGACAAAATGGAGTTGACTTCCGTCCGTCTTAAAATTTCTATTCCGTTTATATAAACGATGAATTCCTTTGTTTCAGCGTGATACGTAACCGCGATGCTGTACCAAGTATTCCAAGCAATTGTCTCAGGAACATCGACCTGTGTTGTGATACCTCCTACATTGACATTAATGCGCCCTTGGACGTTCTGCGTTACAAACAAACGGTCCGTGCTGTTAAATGAGATGATTCCGGCCGCTTGTGTTGGCTGCGCGTATTTCACACGCAAAAAGACCGTCCAATTAAGCGGTGGGTAGTCAGGAATGAAGAACATCGGCGTTTCCGTTGCTGCAACTGCGATATTAATATGCCCACTTCGTGTGCGTATCGGTTTCGCGTCTTGGAACGAAGCTTTCGCCAACAATGAAGGTGGGAACGAATCCCGAATCATCTGATGCCCTCTATCGTTATAGTGCAAACTGTCAGCCATTAACGTGCTGATCCACAGGCCATTCGTTTCAGTCAAGTTGCCGAGCCAATCAATGCTGTGAATGCCCATGCGCTCAAATTCCGAGTTCAGCTGCGCGGCGTGGTTGTAGTACATTGTGTTAAAGTTTCGCGTCGGCCCCTGACTCGCGAGAATCGGCGTCGCTCCGATCTGTTGGACCATTCGAACGATCTTTAAGAGGTTTTTCCGAAACTGCTGATACACCGCAATCTTATCGCTCGCCGTATAAATCCCTTCATTTCCTAACGTTAGCTGGATAATAACAAAATCTGGCTGCAACGGCGCAACGTCTCGATAAAACCGGCTTAATACGTCGGGCGTTTTATTCCCGCCGATTCCACGGATAATGACCTCATAATCAGGTCCAAGCCTCTCCGCGATCAATGTAAACCAGGCTTTTGTTCGATCCGTCGGCCCTGTTCCCTCGGACGAGGAGGAGCCGAGAAAAACGACGCGCTCTTTATACGCTTTAGGGACGGTTTTCGTTGCTCTTGGTAATCCGTTCAGATCGGCCGCGAGTTGTTGTCCCGACTCAGACCACCAGCGCCCTTGTGTAGTAGGCACGGATTCGATTTCGGCAACATCTTTCTTTTTTGCGCGTGTTAATATCTCGTCATTGGTTTGGTTCAAGTTTTGGTCGACTTTTTCGAACCGTGCATTCAAATTCGCTTCCTCGCCACGTGCCAGGACGATCTCTGGATTGCTGTTTCCGGCTTCCGCTACTACGGCATTAAAATCAAGTTCGATTTGTGCCAGTCGCGTAAATTCCTCTTCGATCATCGTCAGGTTCTCGTTCTCTTTGATGCGCTCTTCGGGACTTAACGAAACGCCTTTTCTGTTTAATTTAAACACTGTACAGTCCCCCTTCTATAGATACAAAAAAGGAAACTCGAAAGAAATCTCGAATCCCCCTGTTATGCCTTCGATTTTAAATTGGTTGATGCCTGGTGCGATGGAAATTAGCGCCAAGTTGGTGTTTTTTACAATGTTGAGACCGTTCCGTCTCGCCTGTACGCCATCCACAGTGATGATGTCGCCAGATTGGAAAAACCCTTTATACTGCCACATTTCGCCAGTGGTCGAGTTCGTGATGCGTAGGTCACTGGCTGTTGCTGTGGAAGACGTCAGTTTGATGATTAGCTTTGATTCCCTCGGATCCACTTCCAAGTTACCGGCGTTGTAGATGGAGAAAGTTGCGGTATTGTGAACATACTTTTGCTTGGCCACATCTCCTTCCAATCCCATGCCATATGCCCAGATGCCGGATTCCGATGTAAACGGATTGAGCGTGGTACCGATGGATTCAGCGTGCGGTCTTGCAGAGTAAAGCGTCACCGCCACTTCCGCAAACTTGCCATTGATTCGTTCGATGTCAACTTCCTGAACACTTACATGCCAGCGTATGCCTGGAACGTGTTGATCTACCGCCCATATATCCTTAATTGGATCCAGCGCCGCAAACAACTCATTCCGCAGCAGTTTATAATCCAGGAAATCGTATGCCTGGTACTGCAGCCGCGTATTAATCAACCGACTGTTCCGGGTCTTACCCAATACAATATCTCCATGCCACACATTTTCCGTATGCGGTTCAGCCTCAGGAGGTTGAGGTGTAAACTCCAACCACCTGACACCGCGCAACTTAATTTCCTTCATGTTCGAATCGTATAGTTTAACGCTCACTACCTCACCCCTCTAAGAAATGCTGAATTGACTGCCGCTGCTCCAAAAAGTTGTTGGTTGATATCAATCGTTTCTTC
Organism: Planomicrobium soli; assembly: GCF_003014655.1. Taxonomy (GTDB): domain Bacteria; phylum Bacillota; class Bacilli; order Bacillales_A; family Planococcaceae; genus Planococcus; species Planococcus soli_B. The sequence goes on from NZ_PYAT01000001.1 coordinate 374,701, forward strand.
AGCGATGATTCGACCGTTTAACGGAAGCTGGACAACGATTGGCGGGAAGTTTTGTTCTCGGATTGGTACCGTGGCTGCATCGGGTTTTCTATTGATCCCCTTAACCAAGCTCATGCTTGCCGCTTTGTTCGGGTACAAATCCAACTCAGGAATAGCCGCCTGCGCCATACTATGGGCCGCTTTGTTGATGCCTGTCGTACTGTCTTCCATTCCGTTTTCCAAACCTTCGCCGGTCCATTCACCAAATTGATGCATCAACTTGGACGGCGAGGCAATTTTCAATAATTTTTTAATCGGCGCTGGAATATTGTCGTTAACGAGTGATTTAACGGTAGAGAGTAGATTGCCCGCCATTCCTTTGATTCCGTTAATCAACCCTTGAATCATTTGTCGGCCAATCGTAGCTAAGTTAATGCCTCGTAAGAAGGACATAATCCCGTCTATGGTTTGCTTGACCGTATCTCTGGCTGAATTCATTTTTTCACGAACACTAGAAACCAATTCCTGAAATTTTGAACGAGCCGTTGAAACGATTCTGCCAAAAGTTGAAGTTAAAAACGTTTTTATTGCACTCCAAATTTGAGAAATCAGCTGGCTCGATGCCTGCATCTGAGACGCAATGGCCGAACGCATGGCGCCAAAGTCACCAGTAACCAAGCCTTTCAAAAATGCTAGCGTATTTTGGAAGGTCGATTGGATAAATCTTAGAATTGACGTAATGACAGTCACTGCCATTTGCATATAATTTTGCATCGTATTTTTAATGAAAGTGAATCCTGCGAGCACCACTCTCTTGATCCCCTCGGTGTTAACGCCAAATTTCTGGAACAACTGATCAAGTTTCGCTTTAACCGTATCCCAATTTTTATAAAGCAGGATACCAGCAGCCACCAGTAAACCTATTGCTACTACGACCAAACCGATTGGATTTGCCAGCATCGCCAAGTTCATGGCCACCTGAGCCGTTGTCACCATCAGCATAATTGCTCGGTATGCAGCCATTGCTCCAGTAATCACTTGATATGCAATAGCACCTGCCGCAATACCCGCGAGTATCGGACCAAGGATATTCCAATGCTCAATCACCCATTGCGTCATACTGGCAAGCATTTCGCCCGCTTTACGGATGCCTTCACCAATAGCCTCAAACGCGGAAACAAAACCCTCTTTCACTGCATCAATCTTTTCTTGATTCGTAGCCGCCCATTCCTGGACTTTTGCGGCCATATCTCCCAGTGAGTCAACGACTTTCAAAATCCACTCAACAATTTTCCGACCGAAATCTGCGATTACAGGAATCATCCGTTCAAATGCCGGCAGTAACACATTTGTTAGAACGGGAGCGACTGCAGCTCCAATGTTCATAGCAAATGCGCTCATCATCGTTTTCAAGTTTTCCATCCCAATCCGAAAGTTATTGGCGTCATTTAAGGCATCTTCACTCATAACGGCCCCAAGTTCATGCGCTTGATTTTTCGCATCTGCCATACCATCAGCGCCTAATGCAACGATTGGCGCTAAGTCTTGCCATGCTCCACCGAATAGGTCTGTACCGAGGCGTGCTCGTTCTGCTGGATCTTCAATGCCGGCTAATGCTTCAGTAAGCATTGTCATTCGGTATTCCGGAGATGCTGCGTTCAGTTGGTCATAAGTGACACCTAAGCCCTTTAACGCTTCCGACCCTTTACCGGTACCAGTTTCCAAGATGTTCATTTGCTTGGTCAGTTTACTGGACGCTTTCGTCATTGTCTCAGTATCTACACCGGCAACTTTCGCCACCTGATTCCATTCTTGTATCGATGTTGTGCTCATGCCTGTTATTGCATTCAAATCTAATATGCGGTCCGCATGATCTCCCGCTTTTCCTGCCATGGTAAAGAGAGCAGCGCCTGCACCAACAGCGGAAGCTCCGACAGCAGCGGCTCCGATGGCTACAACTTTGCCCATCTTGCCGAACATACTACCGGTCTTTTCTGCTTTGCCGTCGACTTGATCAAGGCCTTTGGAAGCTTCATCTTTTAAATCTATGGTTCCGAACAAGTGAAACAGTTCTATGATTTCCACCTCCTTTTTAAGACAAAATAAAAAAACGCCTTATTAGGCGCCCCGTTTTTTCATCGATTTCAGTATATTGTTCGAGTCCTTGATGATTTCTTCTTCAGATCGTTTCGTGTGCTTTTGCTTGCGGGCATTCAACTTGAATTGCTCAAAGCTAACAAAACTGTCCTTATCCATTTGCGGATAAACAGACAGCCACATTTCCCATAATTTTTCGTCCTGGTACTTCTCCATTGCCTTCACGTAGAGGCCAGATGCAATGGAAAAGGGCAGGTTCATTACATAGTCACTATTTGGATAGCGTGTGAGGATAAAGTCTAGGGCTGTTGATTCATCGATTCGGAAACTAAGGAAAAAAAACTTTGGAGATCTGGCATTTCTTTTAATTCTTTAATCAATTCCAACGTTTCTTTCATGGTGTATTTCTCAATCACGGCCGGCTTGACGCCTTTTAAGTCTGCAAAAAACTTGGTTACTTCTGTTTCTGCTTCTCCGATATTTTCAATGAAAGCTTGGAAGAACGCTGTTCCCATTTGTTCCATCGTCATGCCTTCTTTGTACTCAAAACGAATCTGCATTTTCTTTAAAATTCTTGATACAGCAAATACATCTTTCCAGCTTAATTCTCTCATCACCAATTCCTCCTAAAATAAAGCGCCCCTGAAGACGCTTGTTGGTTGTGTTTATGCTTCTAATGGCCAGTAGATGGTATAAGGTGAGTTAACGTTTCCTTCAGCGTCAGCGTCATAGTGAGCTCCTAGGTTTAATGCGATAGTCGCTTCTCCTTCGTCTTCTGTCGGCAATGTGAAACCTTCCATGGAAAGAACGTTATGGAGCACGATGATAACTGGCTTATTACTTCCTGTTAATCGTGCAACGAGGGCAATGGAATCGGTGTAGTCTTCTAGATTGATAAAGCCTTTACCAGTAATTTCACGATAGCCTTCAATATTCGAGAGTTTATTGACGGATCCTGCGATTGCCAATGCTACGTTGTCAGCAGTCAATTCTTTCAGGTTAACCGTTAAGTTGGCATTTTCACGCACTAGGATTGTGTTGCCTTTCGTGCGGCCTTTTACGCCATCCACTTCAACTTCGCGTGTCTCCTGTTCAAGAGCAAATTCATTTCCTCCGTTTGTTGCGCCGAGCAATTCTCCGGATGCTTCGCCGGTCGCTTCGTCAAACGTTAAGTTTTTGTATACAGCACCAGCATCCATCAAGTAACGCTCAGCCGTCTTATTCGTATAGCCGGATGTTTTAATTACCATCAATAATCAATCCTCTCTTCTCGTTTTACTAAATAACGCAATTCTCTGCGTCTGATATTTTTATCTGAATCCGGAATCATGCCTTGCCCAATCTTCTGGAATTCCAACCACTGATCAGCGTCCAAATGCATATGATTCCGGAGCAACCGGTCAAGTTCTGTCCACTTTTCTTCTAGATGCGTCGTATCCCGTTCGCCCAGATAAGACCACAACGTTACTTCTAAAATGAGATCGTCGCGATATTTCGTAGAGGAACCAGGCGGCAGCTTGAATACAATATAGTCATTAGCAAATGACTCTGAATCTTTTTCTTCAAAATACACGGGCCAATCTGCTTCTAACTTTTCGAAAATCACTTTGAAGACTTCAATCACATGCGCCACGCTCCTTTAACGAGCTCCTGGATGCGCCCAGCATTTGATTCGACAGACGGCTGCAAGGCAGGTTGGGCTGGCATTTGGGATGTGCCTTTCTCAAGGTAAATTGCATACTCCACACCATTTCCAATCGTGACTGCTGTTCCGTCGACGCGGTATCCCCATGCGTCACGATAGTTTCCGGTATCAACTGCTGACCTCGCCTTCGTTTCACCCTCAACGAATGTTCCGATAGCGGTTAAGGCACCCAGTTGGCTAGCTTTTAATGCACCATCCACTGCCTTGCGATTGGACTTGTAATTGCTTGCCATCAGTTCACCGTCCTCTCCCATAGCAAGTTAATTTCTAACTGACGGTTTAGGTTCATCGGATTGTCGACGAAAGTGACACGGTATTGTTCACCGTTGTCAATAACACGATCACCGCGCTTAATATCCACAATGTCGAATAGAATCATGATGTGTGACGATGAACGGTCCAGTGCATCCGCAGCCATGACTTCATTACCGGCAAGCATATCGATTACTCCATCGACTTTAAGATGCTGCGTCCATGTGGAAGCTGTGCCACCGAATCCATTGCTTGTCGTCGTTTGACGCTGCACCACTACCATGACAAGCGCCTCTTCAATCCGAAGAATACATCTGCCGGATAATCTTGCGCAAAGCCTTGTGAGTGCCGTGAAAGACCTTCTGAAGACAGCCCTGTTTTACGGTTCAAGTCAAATTCGACCATCTTTTTTATATTCTTGCGATACGACAACGGCAGGCCATCGCGGTAACTGTTATTGCAGTATTCACGAATGGTGTTTTCGGCCTCCTCGATTAAATCTTGAAGCCGAACATCTGGTACGTTAGCTGGTATATCCGACACGCGGCGCAGATACTCCACATCCATGATTGGTGCGTATGCCATAATTACTCACCGCCTAACGCTTTAAGTAGTTCATCTTTCTTCATGGACGAATAGCCTTCAATGTTTTGCTCTTTGGCCATTTCTTTCAAATCGGCTACCACGTAATCGCTTAACGGTTTCCCTTCAGACGCTTGTCCTTCGGCGTTGATGTTTTCGGCTGGCCCTTGAGTTTCCGATTCGCTTTTAATCTCATGTCCTTTGGTGTTCCTTTGCTTGGTTTTCCCATCACGATACCTCCTGAGTAACATTGTTCATCCCTCCTCAGATATAAAAAAGAGAGGACTTAGCCCCTCTTATGCTCCTGCTACAACGATTTTCACTGCTTTTGACTCATCGTACAAGTGAATTCCGTAATGTTGATCCGCTGTGAATACAGTTGTTTTGTGAATGATGTCGCGGTCTGTCTCAATTTCCACGTCTCGTTTCAAATAAAGACCAAGAGCGCCCTGTTTAACTAAGTAAGCTGTTCCCTGTTCAACTTTACGTGAACGGATAACTTGCGCACCTAACACCGCGCCGAATGCACCCGATACTAACATTTGGTCTCCTAGGTCAGAAGCGCGCTCCCATTGTCCTGCTGCGTCTGCACGCAATGCTGCTGCGTCAGTTGGGTGGATAATCAAAACCATTGAAGACTGATCTTCGTCATTGAAGATAGTCTGCGCCGCATCGATTGTTTCCACACTAAACTCAGTTCCAGCAGTGTAAGCTAAAGAAGTTGTGTCCAACGCTTCAAGCGCATCGTTATCAACTTTGTTTGCAATCGCCATACGCAATTGGTTAGTAGTTTCACCTACTGGATCGCCGTAACCCGAAAGAACGGATTCATCTGTTAATTCTGCACCTTTACCGACTTTTTTGATTGAGAATTCATCTGTAGCCGTTGTCAATAGTTCAAGGTCGATCGGTGCACCTTCTGCAACGTCTTTCGCATCGCCAATATAGTTGAAACGCGGCACTGTGATTGTCGAGCCTGGTTGTCCAACCAACGTACGGTCTACCGTTGCTAGTGGTGCGAATCTGATAGCGTCCTGTAGTGTTGCTGAGATAATATTAGCCATTACTTGAGGGTCAATAAGATTTGCTAATTTAGTTTGTACCATTCTTCATCATTCTCCCTTATTCTGATTTGCTCAGAACCTCATACTGCTCCGGCTGTGTTTGTTTGAAATCGAGCAACTCTTTGTATGAAAGAGTTTTAAATTTCTCTGGCGTCATGCCTGCTGGCGGCTTCTGATTGTTCGGATTCGGATTGCGGCCACCTAACTTCGGTTCCTCTTCCACAGTGAATAAATAGCTGTCGCTCTCCTTCAGTGCGGTCAATTGATCATCCAATCCAAGTAACTTCTCGCCGTCCAGTTTGATGCGTTCGCTGTCCAGTAGCGCTTTAACCGCTTTCGGATTGCGGACCTTGGCATCACGCAGCGCATCGTTCAACTTCGCGTCAAATGCCTGTTGTTGCAGTCTCCCTTGGTACTCTGTGTCCTTATCAGCGTTTTCTTGTTTCAGGCGTTCGATTTCAGCAGTTAAATCATCGCTATCCTTTGCCTTCTTGCCCAATTCAACAAGCTGATCGTCACGCTCTTTCAGCTGGCTGGTTAGTTCTTTGACCTCTTCAATCTTGTCATTTAAACGGGAGCGAGGGACTTTATCCTTCTCTGCATCATCGATTGCTTTCAAGACCTCTTCCGTGGTCACTTCTCCTTTAGCCAATTTCTCCAATAATTCTTTCATGATAGCCTCCTGTACGTTTTTAACGTGATCGACACGATAGGATTGGGTTCTGCCTTTTTACGACGTTCAGCAGGTCGAGAGTTGCTATTTAACCGATAGCTCGAAGATGATGAACCACCTCTCATTCTCGAATTTGCCTTACAGAAAACAAGTCCATCACCTCCCTTAATTTAATTTGTCGAGAAGAAATTCCCTCTGCTTCAGCATTTCCTCTTTAGCAGCTGCAGGTATCTGCGGATCATCCAGCTTCTCCAGAATCAAGTTCAGTTTGCCAATAAACGTGAGTGCATCTTTAAAGGCGAATTCGAGTTTTTCATTCATCGTTTCGGAACCTCCCTTGTCTCCTGCCACTTCTCAAAGCTTGAATAATCTACGATGCCCGCATCCCGAACACGACGGGAATCAGGTTCAAACCCTTCAATGACCGTAGTTAGCGTACAGCGGCAATTAATATCCTCTTCTGCCGCATTCATCTGCCCCGGTCCCGGTCCGCTGTTTCCTGCATCACTAACGAAGTCTTCATCCAAATCAATGGTGACACCATCAAGAGACTGATGAGCATCACGGGTCTTGTCGTCAATCGTGCCCATCCATTGTTTCTTCATCATGACACCAGCTTCTTGCGCCTCTCGCATGGTATCCAGCTGTGCCTTCCCTCTAACCCGTTTTGATTCAGTGCGAGTAATGGTGAGGGCTTTACTTGCGCCGATTTCCATGCGCTTCTTCATGCTTCTGGCTGTCTGTTGGAAGGACTTACCTTGAATAAGCCCTTGTGCAATCTCCTGCTGCAATTGCTGAACCAATAACGCCTGGTTGTTTCGATTCCGCTGCACGAAGCCGACTTGATCAAAGGGATTTTCAATGGCTTTAAGAACGGCTTCTCGGTTTATCTGATTGAACTTAATTGTGGCTTGCACAGATTGATCAGATTCAATCTCATACATTTTCCAACTTCGTGCCTCTTTGAATGAATCCAATAGTCCGGTCACCAATGTTTTAGCTATCTTGCCTGTCAGGTCCTTAATTTCATCAGCAATAGCTTCCTCGATGCCTGCCAAACGGTTGTACTTCTGCGACTCCGAGAAGGAGCCATCTGTCTTCTCATACAACGCTGCCAGTTCACCACGGATGGTTTTCAAGGATGCGTTATAAGCTAGCAGCAGCGCTTTTTCGGTTGCCTTGTCACGTATCTTAAAGGTCTTATCTGCTTGCTTGGACTTACTCATCATCCTCACCTAGACTTACCATCGTGCCAGCTTCTTCGTCGATGCGCAGTTGCTCCTGCGATTCATCAGCAACCCATGGATGATTGCTGACAATCGTTTTGCGGCTAATGGTGCCTAATGAAACTTGAGCAATGTTGGCCGTTTCTAAATCATTCCGAATCCGGCGCTTCTTAAATACGAAATCCACCGACCTGTAGTCAAACCTACCTTCACCTTTAATGTCCAGGTATTCGCACAAGAACCAAATCAACTCCTGCAACGCTGGACGCCATTTGCGTTCTAACGCCGATGCTTTCAAGTCGAGCAGGCGATATAAGAACTCAAGCGCTACGCCTGAAGGAGATTGACCAAACTTATCTGTTGATACGTCAACACCTTGCCCTTGTGTGAATAGCGACTCGCGCAAGTTATCCATGTGAATCTGAATGCTCGACATTGGCGTTTCTGCGGTCATTGTCTCAACGCCACCGTCACCAGCTACGTTAATGGCCTTGTATTGCTTCAAGTTCCGCATAAACTCGCCTAGGTTTTCACCTTCGTAGTTTTTTAAAATATAGATAAGCTCCTGAATTTCATCAAAGTTATTCTGATTGTCGGAAACTCGGCGGTCCCAAGCGTCAATGATCTGCTTATAGAATTGCAGGTCCGTTTTCTTGCGGCTATTGTTCAGGAAACGGATGAATGGCACCTTGCCCCAACCATATTCCAGCGTCTCTTCCTGCTTATACACACGGAAATGACCGATGGGATTAACTTCTACCAAATCATCCAGTGCGAATTCGCCGTTGAATGAGCGGTAGAAGGTTACTTCTGTTTCCGTGTGGTATTCGGCCACTGTCGTATCGCCATCTTCGTAATAGCGAATAAACGCCTTCAAACGCTTCTCTCGCTCGTCTTCCCATATCGGGATGGATTGCTCGGCAGGAATGATTAAGAAGTCAAAGTCGCCGTTCTCGTCAATGTAAGGATGCAACCACTCTTGTCCTTTGTTGCTGACCGCTGTGCCGATATCAATGGCAGCATCATCCCAACGTTCGCCCAGGTATTCGTTAATCTTTAGCGTTAACACTTCATCATCCGCGATAAAGTTAACAGGATTGCCGAGTAAGTAGTTTACCTTCTGATCCACCAGCAACTTATGCCACGCATGCGGAATGCGGTTGTTCGGTTTATCGGGGTCTTCTACCTTTTGATCGTTCACGTACATGAACTGTTTGCGTTTGAGGATATCGTTTTCCACATCGTAATAGCGCTCCCCGTCTTCCATATGCCGGATATCATGCGCTTCAATCGCTTGTTTAATTAGCTGTGGAATGGATAGTCTCGCACCGCGTAAGATGCGTTCATTCAATTGTTCCGTTTGCGTGATTGTGAATGGATCCATGCTTTCACCTCGTTACTTTAAAATTTGCATTGTTGCTTTCTTCATATCGCGTTCAAGTGCATATCTAGTGGAGTCAATCGTGTGATTGTCCTTGTCTTCTAAACGAGGCTTCGGATTGCCATCACGATCTGTCTGGTAGTCAATGTTCTCGAACTCTCGGGCAATGTTCGGCGTGCGTAACGGGTCAATACAGATGAAATCCAAATCGTCGAGCCATTCTTCCCCATATTGAACCGAGTCCGGCCCTTTCTTCGCGCCTTTAATGCGTTTGATACCATGCTCAATGCGCAATTCATCAATCGACTTCGGCTCGGCAGAATCAGCAACAATGTCCTGGCTTTCATAGCCTTTGGATTTTATCCACTTGGCAAGCTCGCGGTTGCTGATTTTCTGCCCGTAAAATTCATCGATGGCGTAGATGCCGTTTTTCTTCTTGTCGTAATGCCAACGGACGAATGCTAGCGGATCGGGACCGTAACCAAAGTCCACTGCCTGCCGTATGTTATTGAACCCAGCAAGCATGTCGTCTGTGATGCAGCCAGCTTCTACCTGCAAGTTATCGAATGGAACTACTCCAGAACCGATTGCCTTGCCTTCGTACTCCCATTCATAACTGCTAGGATTCTTCGCTCTGGCAGCTTCAGCTTCTTCAATGAATTGTTTCGAGATAAACGGATTATCTTTATAAGTGGAATGATGAACAAATGTATTGGATGGTTGGAAAGACGTTTCGTACTTCTTATTCACCCAGGATTGCTTTCGTTTTGGCGGGTTGTAACTAAAAAAGAACTTATAAAAAAGACCATCAGCCAATTCTCCACGTAATAGGGAGTTGGTGATGGTCGTAACTTCATCTTCAGTTTTAAACTCGGCTAATTCCTCTAACCATGCTATAGCAAATGGAAAGTTCGCTGACTTCAAGGACTTGATTCGTTCTGGTTCTTGCGCGCCTCTAAACACCATGTAATTGCCCCTAGGGATGTACGTAATGCGCATCGGTGATTTGTTCACTTTGAACAGATGCGAAACACCTTGTTCCGAAATGGCCCATTTGATTTGTTCAAAGATGGAAAGCTCGATAGTGTTGTCGACTTTCCGGATTCCAACTGCATTTAATGGGAACCGCATTAACATTTGAACAATTACATGCGCAATATCTGATGACTTCCCGGAACCCCGGCCACCTTTACAGACGACATTTAGAATCTCTTTAGCCATGGCCGCATTCCAGAGTGGATGAAAGGCTGTCGGAATGAACTCAGATAACTTACGAGCCATTTTCGCCACCACCAATGTCGTCGATGAATTTGACAGCACCTTTTACATCAATTTCTTGCTTATCAGTAAATAGTGCATAGCGTTTACCTAGCAATTCAGCTGCTTTTGTTCTTTCTGCAATTGTTGGAGGCACTTGATCAACGCTTTGTTCACCCATTCCTAAACCCACTAACGCCGTTCCACTTGCTTTACCTCTCACAACACTAGTGAGGAATTGCAGAATCTCATCTTGCTCGGCTATTGAATCTTTTTTCAGTAATTCCATTCGTTCTTGTATATAAGATTTCACGTTAACGTTTGTTAGCAGCCTGCTTCCACTCGCTCTTGCTGCTGCATCTTTTTTTACATTCGGATATGCATTCCTGTAAGACTCCGAGATATTACCCGTTCTCACATATTCATCTGCAAATCGCAATTGCTTCTCTGTAAGATTCACCATATATCACCTTCTCTGTGCTATTCGCTTTCTTAGACATAAAAAAGAGTATCACTTATGTGACACTCTTCGCTGATCGTTTATCCTCATAATACTGGAACACTAAATCATAAGCTTCAATGAAGGCGAGCAACATTACTATACGGTCTACCTTCGGTTCTCCTACTAATAATCCCATTCCCATAGAAAAATACCATATCGCCTTAACAACTTTGTACGCATTAGACTTCATTATAAAGAGTATTGGCCTAATAAATAAATACATAAAGAATGAAAAAGGGGTCAACACATAACCGATATCAGTTAATAAATTACCAAATTCAACCATACCTTCACCACCTATAAACTTTTTATAGTATATCACTATCTGAATAAAGATAAATTAGTAAACATTAATAATTTTTTTATAGTTATCTGAAGTATAGTAGTTTTCTATTCACTACCTGAGTTTAGGACCTAACTCCTCGAACCTGCTTTTAAGTTTATCATTATAGAGTTAACAAACGCATTTATCCGACGTATCCGACATTTGCGACATATGCGCCACTATTCGATCTTTAATACGACCGATATGTTTATCAGATAATCCCATATGCAAACCAATCCATCGCATGCTCTTGCCTTCTAATAACCAATGCAATACTTCCGTTTCCCTTTCGTCAGTCACAAAAGTTAATCGAGCCTGGATGAATTGAATATCTCGTTCGTAGGCATGAATCTTCTTCCAACGTTTATCTCGTCTCTCCACTTCTTTTAAAATGGGATCACTCGGATCACCAGAAGCTTTCGGCATAGCAGCTTGTAAACCATATTGGGCTGTCATGTCAATGTTAATTTCATTCATCGTTTCACGCATGTTTTTAACACTGTGCAATTTCCAATGGTAATCCTTTAACAAATCTTCAATTTGCCATTTATTCATCTGCCATCCTCCTATCGTCTTCTCCGATATGCCCCGCCTTGTTTCTGGTAAGCCTCTCTATTTACACCCATAATTTCCTCCCACTCCTTGCGCGAGAGCGATTCTTTCGGATATTTGCTTCTCTGTCATCCGTATTCTCTTTCTCTTGAATATGGCTATCCGAGAGCCCTTTTACTCTCAGTTGCTCCTGTATGGTTCTCATTGACCCCATCTCCTTTTAAAAATAAAAAAGAGGACACAAAAAGAGCCGTTAAGCTCTTTCAGCGTCCTCCAGTTGACTGGTGGGACAATAGATATTATTTTGCAATTTTATCATTTGTTTTGATTAAATCTTCATAAACATATGTTGTGTAAAATGAATCATCGGTCACATTAAATTCAAATGGGACATAAACAAATAATATTCTTTTAAACTGAATACTTACACTTGCTAAATCTTTATTAAACTTCAATAAGCATTTCATAAGAAAGTTTGGTTCATCTGAAATACTCCATAAAATCACTTTTATATTCTCTCTATATATAGTTTTATAAGAATATGAGATTTTTTCCACAAAAACCTCTCTCCCTTCATGTGTCACATCAACAGGGATTAACAACATATCTTTCTTATTGAGACGATTTAAACTATATTTTCTATCCTTCTTCTTGTAATTAACATCTTCTTCGATTGTATAATCGATAATAATTTTTATGTTTATTGCTGGACATTCACTTAGATTATGAAAATAAAGTATTCGCGCTTTAACATCATTTTTTTCAACTTCAAAACTTTCTTCTTTATTTTTAATTAAAATTTTATTACTTTTTATAGTTCTAAAATCTCTTGTAACTCTTATTAGGTTATTAATACCTGAACGCTTTGTCTGACGCTTATCAAAACTGGTTTTCCTACTAAAAACTACAATATCTGGGCGCCCTTCAAATAATTTTTGCTTTCTCTGCAACAAATTACTTAGCGTAAAAATAAATAAAGTTGTTATTGAAGCAACTAAAGCAGTTATAATTCCTAAGAGAATTTTAGAATCAAGTGCCAAAATATCCTGTATCATATAAAAACTGTTCCCTCCTTATCAAAAACCATACGCTTTACCTTGCAGTCATGTGTATTAATTGTGGTCTGCGCATGAGAGGCGGAAGCTCACCAATCTTAACTTTTCCTTCTGAGATAATAAGAACACAACTTCTAGGTATTTCCATTATAATTATAAATTTCAAATAAATATATAGTAAAAAAAGAACATCAAAATAGCAGTAAAGCTATAATGATGTCCTCCAGTTGGCTGGTGGGACTATTTTAAACTAGATAACTTATTGTTAATATGTTCAACATTTTGCTCGAATTCGTGGATTGTATTAAAGTAAAATCCTCTATACGCATGAAGACTTTCTTCATCCATATTTTTCATTGCTTCAATTATTTCTTCTACGCTATTGAGTAGTGTATCAACATTTTCAAGGATTAGCGTAAATACATAGAAGTTTTCGGAGTAAATTTGCGAGATATCAATTCTTTCTAGTTGTTCTAGTTCTTTTGCTAAAAATTTTTTTATTGGTAATAATAAATCACGATCTTGCTGCAACCCAATAACTCCACCACTAAGAATTTTTCGTTTGTTCACTACTTCTTCTACACCATTTAAAAAAGTAAGTATTTTTAAAGATCTAGCTCTATACAAAACTAAGCTTTGTATCAATCTGCGATGGTCATTTTTACTCTCTCTTTTTTCCGAGTTGGCAATTTGTCTCTCTACAGATTCAATAGCATACTTACCCGCAACTTTCGCACCAAAATATGCACCAAGAATAGTCCCTAAAACAGTTAAAATGGTTTTCAAATCAATCGAAGTTCCTTCGCTAAATTCAAATTTTTCTTGATACATATAATAAATCATTATAAAAATAAGTATTAAAAACATTATGTTTAACAGGAAATAAACATCGTCTTTTTTCTTAACTACTTTATTTTTTTCTTTATAGTCCACACTTTTATCCAGGGAGTTGTCTAATATTGTTTTTTCTTTAGCCTCGGCTATAAGCAAATTAAAATATGGAAATATTGAACCTAAGCTAACTAGCAAAAAGATATTGTTTAACTCTTGAAACTCTGTTTGTTGTAAAGAGAGTATATTTAAAAAAATAGGTAGGAAACCAAAAAAAACCAAAACAACGGTGAAATAGGCAGCAATAACCTTTCTATGGTTATGATAAAATGCGATTATTTCATTTGCGTATTTCACTTTACTAAATCCCTTAATTACATAGACAAATGAAACGTAACTTAAGGGAAATATCACCATAATTATTAAAAAATAATTATTTGCCACAACCTGTGAAGCATTTTTATTGGTTGATAATAAAATAGACAAACTACTAAGCAATTTAGAAATGCCTAAAAAATCTAAGCTTACACCAATTAAATAGAGCATTATTATAAAATTTAATAAAGCAATGCTAGAGATTATAGCCATTACAGACCAAACCATAGTAGTTTTGAATGGTATATTCACTTAAAAATCTTCCCCCTTATCAAAATTTCCGCGCTTCACTTTCCGACCACGCAACTCTTTTTTCTTTTTACTGAAAGACACTAAAACAGCTTAATGCTGTAGTGATGTCTTTCAATTAGCTGGTTCGGACTCTATTTTCTTTAAGTATGTCCTAATAAGAAATTTGTCATTTTCTATTCTATGGTACTTAAATTTTATATCCTTAGAATTAACTTTAAATTCATTTCCAAGAGCATCAATTCCAGTTATCTGTAAAGAACCAATTTGATACTCGCGAGTTTTAGGATATAACATAACTATCAATCCTTTGTAAACGTCTCTGTAGTTTTCAACAGTACCATCGTAAAACTCTTTAACTTTTACGTCCTCAGACGAGAAAGTAATATCCTGTATTTCATGATAAACTGCATTTGTATTCTCTATAACAAGTGTAATATTTCCACTATATAATTTAATTAAGGATATGCGAAAAATTGGTACATAACTAGATTCCCATTGCTTCCTCTGTAAATTAACCTGCTGATTTGTAAAAAAAATGTTTAACCCAGTTAATATAGCTGCAATACCAGCCACTACTGCAATGGTTAATTGAATATAATCACTAATTATCAAATCTCTTCCCCCTCATCAAGATTCACGCTTTTAATTTTTCTATCATCCAGGTTGATTCTAGTTCTTATAAAAAGACATCAAAACAGCGTTAAGCTGTAATGATGTCCTTCAGTTGACTGGTGCGGACTCGTTCATAGTCACTTTATTTTCTTTTCATTGGTTAATAATTTGAGTTATCCTATATTTTAGGAATTGGAAATTGTCATTAGGATATTCATTTAAAAGCATCGTTTTAATTAAATCTTTATCGACAATTGTATTAACTGTTATTGAACTAATATAAGTAATAAGTGATTCTAATAAATACTTTCCACTTATTAATTGTTCATAAGATAAATCATTTTGATTTTTAAAAATCTCCTTTACTTCTTCATATTCCTCAGAATATTCTTTTTGGTACTTTTGACTATATAATTTTTTAATATTATTTATATATTCTTCAATTTTGTTTTCTTTGATTCCATAGGTTTCTCTATTCAAATATACATACGGTGAAATACTACAGTTGGCCCCCAAATCATATTTGAAAGCTATTGCATAACTTATAAATAATTCTGCAAATTTTTCATACGTATATGAAGTCCACCATTCCCAATTTAATATCTCATCAAGCTCTTCAGGATCATATGTATGAAGCCGGTGCTTCATTAATGTAACTGCTCCTTCTTTTGATATTAAATAATTTTCTATAGTGTAAAATTCTAACTCCACTAAATTTGTATGATGAGGAACTTCTTCTCCAATAAGATGATCGAAATCTTTATCAACTATAAATACAATTTTATTTTTAGTTTTTTCTTCTATCTTTTTCCATTCTTCAAATATTTGAAGAACATTAGGTTTGTTTTTCATTGGAAAAATTTTTCCAACATTCAAATTTGTTCCGAACAACTTTTTGATAATTATTTCGTACATTATGTTTAATTTTTCATCTTCAATAAATAAAAATAAATCATATTTATTTTTTTTTACTATAACTTCAGCGAGATAAGCATTTTCTTTTCTTACTGGTAAGGAACTCATAAAAGAACACCTTTTATTTCAACTGTATTTCCAATGAATTCTCCTATAATATCTGGTGAATGAGTAGCAATTATAATTTGTGTCTCTTCTCCCTTACTTACAATTGAAGGTAAAAGTTTTGATTGCCAATCAATATGAAGAGACAGTTCAGGCTCATCTATAAATAAAATTTTAGTATCATTTTTATCAAATTTTATAATCGAAAAAATATAAAACATTATTAATTGTTTTTCTCCAGAAGAAAGGTAATTTAAGTCAATATGTTCTTCTTTCTCTAAATTAGTAAAATAGAATTCTCCTTCATTTCCATCGTAAACTATTTTCTTTTCAGTTTCTTTCAACAACTTATTAATAGCGTCTATAACAGTAGTAGATTTTTCCTTTAATTCATCAATTGCTCTTTTTAAAGGTCTCACCTTTTCTATAACATTATATAAACTTCTTAACTGAGCACTTATATATGCATAGTCAAAAAATTCAGGTACATTTATATTTTCTGGATCATTTTTAGTTTTCTTCATAATATTTTTGTGCTGTAATTTGTACTCTTTATAAAGTTCCATTATATTTTCTCTAAGTTCTTTAAACATTGCATCATTAAGTTCTTCAATTAAATTATCAAAATCTTTTTTGTTGTTTTTAAATGATCTATTGATTAGGTTTTTTTGAGGTTTTGATAATTCAGTTAGTATCTTAATACGCATATCCTCATGTATATGGATTTCTTTTTGAGCGATATATCTTAAATATTCTTTATAATAATTTTCAGCTATATTTAATGAGTTTTCTATATTTTTTTTATTAGTATTAATTCCTATTCTACTTGAGCTAGTTAATTTACTTTCAATACCTTTAACCTTTCTATCTAATGGTACATAGACAAGTTCATTTTTCATATTTTTTACAAAATTTTTGTATGTATTTTCTAAAGAAATGTCTTTAATACTGTTAAATTCTTTATAAAATTCTTTTTTTCCTATATCTTTTTTATAAATATACTCTTCATTTCCATCTTCAGTTATTCTGATAGAATACAACAATTTGTTATTTATATTTCTAATATCATCTTTATAGTAAAAATTTTCTTCCTCAGCTACTTTGCCATTGATTTTAATCACGTAATTCTTTGTTTCTTTATCTTCAATTACTTCTAACTCTTGTTGATACTCTCCTTTAACAAAATTCACTTTTAAGTAAGAGTAATTATATCTATAAGTTTTTTCTATTTCACCATTTAAAATCAGATATAGAATGTCTATTATCGTAGTCTTACCACTCCCATTTAAACCGTAAAGTATATTTAAGTTTTTTTCTAAGGGAACATAATAATCCTTACGATATAAACCTTTTAATTCTAAACTTTTAATAAACATTCCATCTCTCCTTATTAATTTTCATTTTATTATTTTTATGAAAATATTTATCGAAATACCATTACCTAGTAAAAGCCTTAAAGTAGTTCAGCAATTAAATAAATTTTATATCTGAAATTATTCTCTAGAAGTCAACAATTATTTTGATGCTTAAAACAACTAATTTTACTGCCGTTTGTGCTGATTTTATAACATAAGTCGTCGACATTAGAGCACCAACGGATACAGTATAGAATCACTAATGATTAACCAATCTGTCCAGTCTCCTTGTAAAGTAGTATTTAGAACTTTTAGAACCTTAATCCAATCTTGCTTTGCCAAAGCTATTCTCTTACATCAAACTTGATGGAATTTAACTTGCTGTCATCCATTTCGATTGTAGTTTAAGCATGAGGTTAGATATCGCCATATTTAACTTTCTTTCCGATATATGCTTAAATTAACTTCTAGGTAATTCCATTATATTAGTATTTGCAAATAAATATATAGACATCAAAACAGCATAATGCTGTAATGATGTCCTCCAGTTGGCTGGTGCGGACTAAATATAATTTTTCTCTAATGTTTTTCTCGACTTTTTAACCGCATTTTTTAACGCTTTATTAATGGAAATAAGAATTTCATTCTCAGCTTTATTTTTTCTGACATCTCCATCACGTTCACGTCCTAAAAAAAAATTTGCATGCCTTATATTAGAAGCAATTCCCTCTATTTCTTTAATCATTTCTAAAGGATAAACATCCTTAATCTTTAAATCGAATAATTCCATCGCTTCTTGCAATTCATTTCTTAACGTACTCCGATGATGATTTTGAAGTTCAATGTTATCTTTAAAAATATTCAAAGACGCATCAATTGAAAAAATCACATGTTCTACTTTGGGAATAAATTCGTTTAACATTACTCGGGTAAAAACCTCATATTTATCTTTTTTAAAATGAGATCTAGTGGCTTTATTTTTTACAAACTCTGTTAATACAGGGCTTATTGCCCCTATCGATGCTCCGAATAAAGTCCCCACTAAGGCTGATATAGGAGCTATCCATATTTCAAATTCCATTAAAACTCTTCCCCCTCATCAAAATTCACGCGCTTCACTTTCTCACCGTGCACCTTGATTTTCGTTTCTAAATAAAGCCACCAAAACAACGTAATGCTGTAATGATGTCCTCAAGTTGGCTAGTGCGGACTTATTTTAATTAAGATAACATCTTTAATAGACTTTTTTTAGGTTTTGCTACAAGAGCTCCGTTAAGCCAAACTCCCTCTCCTTTATGTTTAAGTGACATGGCAAAATCCCAATAAATTAGGTATTCTAATATATTCTCTTTTTTGTCGATATCAGTATATTTTATTAATAATGTTAATTCAGGCAAGATATTTATATCTTCTTCCTTCAATAAAAAGTTGGAGAGAATCATAAAATAGGAGGGTAAATAAATCTCAAGCTCTTCATCAACTCTTAAAATATTCCCTCTTTTAATAGTGGCATTTATCTCATCAAACCACATGTTAACTTTTTTAGTTTGCACGATAAATTTAAAAGATTGCGGTCTTTTTGTTTTAGTAATTATTAGCGTTGTATCATTGTCGCTTATTCTTTTAAGTTCATTTTCAACTTCTTTAAAGTTACTAAAAAAATAGTAGTAGGATTCAATATTCGCTGTAGTTCCACCATAGTTAGTGAGCTTTATTTTGGTATTCGAAAACTTTTCATCTATTTTTTCTTCGGTCTCCCAATCGCAATTTAAATCCGGCAGTAGTTGATCAGTGAATTCTTTTATGATTGGTACTATCACTGGTTTTCTTTCCTTATTGAAAAACTTAAATTGCAGCACTAGAGCAAATAGTGCTATAATCACGGCTAAAAGCGAAGTGACTGCTGTTACCACATTTAGGATTTGATCACTTGTTATATCATTTAAAATCTGTTTTATCAAAAATTTTCCCCCTCATCCCACTTAACCCGTGTGACTTTTCCTTGATGCGTCACGATTTTTGTTTCAGCGTGAGGTGGAAGTTCTGTCAGTTTCACCCTCCCTTCGTTGAAAATAATCACGCAGCTTTTTGGTAGTTCCATTATATCCAATTTCAGTTCACCTGTCTCCGAAATATTTACATCCTGCAGCCTCATAGAATCACTCCTAAATCGATACCTACCTCTTCCTCAAAATACGATATATGTACAACCACTTTCGGCGTCATGCTATAGAACTTCCGAACGTTCATGCAGACTACTTGGCTGTCGTCATGCCAAATTACTTTGTTGAGACCATCCTTAACGCCCTACACATAATTGTCGACGTCCGGTTTGGATGTCGGCAATAGCAAGCCTTGCTCTATAAGCTTCAATTTCGGCTTTGTCTGAAGGTTCTTCGGTATCGGGCGATAAAAGTCTACGCTTAGGGTTATCGGTCCGCTAATAAGCTTTTTTGGAGCACGCTGTGCAGCTACCAATCGAACATACTGCTTAAAGTCTCTCGATTTCGCTGGATCATAGAGAACCGTTTTGCCGGTAAAGGTTTTACCGGCTCTCGGTCTTCCTTGAGCGACTGGATTGCCCATGATTTCAAATAAAATGGTTTTCATCGTTTCACCTTTTCTTTTTTCTTCAGAAATCCTTGTTGCTGCTTAAATTGATTTAAGGTTCGATTGCTGATTCCGAAATACAGCCTGATTTTCTTATCCGAATATCCGCGCAGTTGCAACTCGCCATACATAATCGGATTTAAAATTCCTTCACCAGTTCCTCCTGCGACATTTCCTCTGGTTTAACGATCTGAACCATTACTTACGAGCTCCCATGCGTTCAATAGCCATCCCGTTTACTAATCCAATTACAAGTGCAGCAGCCATTCCTGCGATAGACAAAATCATCATTACGCTTTCCCTCCCTCTGGTAAAACCATTTTGTTCCGTAGTTCGCTAGAATCCACTTCTGCTTTCTCCAGCAACATTTTCAACCCGTACTTCTCTTTAAATTCCTGTACAATTGCAACTTGCTCCCTCGTAAGCATCATTGTTCTCCTCCTCTTTATCGCGCTATATGTTCGGACGGTTATTTAATCAAAATATGGAGATTCCAAGAATCTTATAAGATAAACCGTAGCAATTAATGGAGAAAACAGGATTGCGATACTGCTAAAAAATAGAATGTATTCCACCTATAATCCCTCCGTTTCATTCAATAGTGCGGTACCGTTTACCATCTATCTTTTGGAATAGCGCCCTCGTAGGCCATCCGATTTCTTATTTCCAACGCTTCCCGGGAATCGCATTCCACGATGCTTTGGATTGCTGCTATGCCAAACATCGGCACCTGGCGACTCGGTTTCCAAAACGGGAGAGCCGCCAATACTTTGTTATACTTTTCTTCGTTCACGCTAATGCCTCCAGAGTCTGCAGCAATTCTGCATTTAATTCTTCTTCGCTGAGCCGTTTGAACTTCCAGTCCTTATAGTCTTGGTTCCAGTACTCTTCGGTGAATTGGAGCCCTGTGAAGACTCTTGTGGCAATGACATTGCCTGGAGCAATCTGACGGTCGTCAAATGCAATCCAAGCCGATGGATCTGCACCGCTGATGAACCCTTGAAACGTTCCTTTCTTCCAGCCATCTATGTGATAGATGAACAATCGGTCACCCTTTTTGAGTTCGTTCATTTCTTGGTAGGTCATCCCTCAATGCGCCACCCTTCTTTTTTCCTCAATTTGATTCCAATCGGCCGTAACGGTTCGTAGAGCCAAACCTTTTGTCCACCTTCCCAGCGATACAACAGCAACCATTTTGCTCGAGCCATCAGAACCACGGGCTCGCTTTCGGCTCAAGATCTCTTCTCAATTTCTGCTGCAGCAAGAATGCGCGTAAATCGTAATAATCCATGCTGTCGAGTGCTTCTCCGTTCGGCCCCATTTTTATCCCATATTCATTAAGTTCTTCAACCCAAAACTTCACATGTATATGTTCGCTAGACACGATTCATCCCCCTCAGCACTTAAAATATCAGATAATTTTAAATACTTACTTCGACATGTTTAAAGGTAAAATATTGACATTTTGTTTCGAAAAAAATTAGAAAGGAAATTTGTCTTATCTTTTCTTGTCTATGTCGTCTACGTCTTTCACGCTGCCACCTCCATCGCCAAATGGCGATACAAGATGTCCAGTGCGTTCTTTCTAACGGGATGCAACTCAGCTAACTTAGATTCAAATTGTTGCTCTAAGCCTTTGTCCTGTTCGCCTGTAGCTTCCCAGCTTCCAGCTATTAGAATGAGTTGATTTAATATATACTGGCGTCTTTTGATTGGATCGTTGCTCACATTACTTCCTCCTAAAATTCAATATTTTTGATTCGCTTATCAGAAGTTTCTTCGAATTTGATTAAGTACGTATCCTTCATCAACCGACTGACCAATTTAGCATCGTACATCTTCACCAGTTCGCCTTTAGAAAGATTGCTGGTAATGATGGTCGGTTTATTCTGTCGCGCATTTGCAATAGCGTAGAGAACCCGTAGCGTAAAATCTGATGCTTGCTTGCCTGTTCCTGTTGCTCCTGTCTCTGCACCTAAGTCATCTAAGACCAAGTGATCGGCCACTGATAACAGGTCGACGAAATAGTTTTCGGTGTATATGCTTTCTCGATTGTCGAAGGTGCCACGGATTTTGCGAAGCATTTCATCCACGCTGATAAATAAGCAGCACTTGTCTTTCTCGCCCGTCTCATTCAGGTTCCGCAGAATGCTCATGGCCAAAGGACTTTTCCCGACTCCAGGCATGCCCGTAAGCCATGTATTGAACACTTCTCCGCCTTTGTATCGCTGGTAAGCTTTAACGGCTTTTTCATTGTTGGCAATCTCTTCATGTTGTTTTGCTTCGTAGTTTCCAAAGGATGCACTGTATAAGTTTTCGTCCGTTAGTATGCTCTGCTTGGAAAAAGCGAGATATGCTTTACTGGCGTGTGCTTGGCGAATCTTTTCGCTTTGTTGCTGTGAAAGAAGTTCAGTATTTCGTTCACGTTCGCAAAGGGGACAAATTTCTTCTTCCTCGTATTTAATCAACTTCACCAATTTCCCGTTGTGCAGATCGCAAACACTAGAAGTCAATTCCAGAGGTGTCATTTGATTTTTTAGGATGCTGCTGATGGCTTCCAGGACGATTCGCTCCTTTCGGTTTTTGGTTTAGGTAAGATTCGAAGTTAGTGCCAAATAATGTAGTAGGTCTTAGATACATGGCCATCTTTTCATCGATAATCCATTCTGCTGTTTTGGTATCAACGACTCGTTTAAAGTCTTCTAAACGGAATCCTTCTTTCCAACGAGCTTTTATCAAGTCTTTGGTTTTTTGAGTTTGATGACGATAATTTGTAGAAGCCACATCGTTGAGATAGTTTACTATCTCGACAAAAGGGACATTCTCTTTCTCTTTATCTCTTTCTTTATCTTCTTCTAGTTCTAATTCTTCTTCTATGTCCGTTACTTTTGCGTTATCGTGTAACGTTTCGGTAACGTTACCTATTGGAAGCTTTTTTCGTTCTCTATGTTTTTCCACCCGAAGTCTTGTCTGCTCACGTATTTTGTCTAATCCTTCAATGCTCTGGTGCTTGTCCCAATTGATAATACTGATGAAGTGGTTGTCATCGATATCAATCATTCCAAACTGTTGGAATACTTCTAGAGCCATCCGAACCGTTCCAAGAGGTCGATTAAAGATGGTGGCTAGCATTTCATCCGTATAAGGAATTGTTTCACTTAAATAAATGTAGCCATTTGCATTGGCTCTCCCTGCTTGAGAAAGTAATTTCACCCACACGATCAAGATGGTATCTGCTTCTGGCATGCTCTCAATCAACCGTATTTTTTCATCCTCAAACATTTGCGTACTTAGCTTTATCCATTTGACCCCACTCATTTTATTCACTCCTCAAAATGTTGCTAGAAAAAGAAGGGAATCCCTCAATCCCCTCATTCAGTTCTTAAATCAATGTTGATTGTTCGTGAATGCTTGGTTTTTTATCCTTTGTTTCTGCTGCCGGTTCTTCTACTTGTTCTAGCTGATCATCTAGTACGGTGTAATCTGTAACATCGATAACGTTACTCATATCTTCGTTCAATTCCGTTTTGATGGTTGAATCAGCTTCTACTGTCTTCTGAAGCTCAATAGATTTCGGAGCATATTTCAGAACTTCTTTTAATACCGTTTTCTTAGCCATCGCGTCGTAATTTGTTTTCCACGGGCTTGTCCAGCCTTTCTGAACAGCCTGAGAGAACTTCTGTGCATGATTTTCGATACGCTCTCTCGTCCAGTAAACAAAGTCATATCCGCCGTTTTGAAGGTGATAAACTGCATAGTAGCCAACAGGTTCTCCTTCAGGCATAGCCGCCGGTTTATGAATTAAATCTTTTGTCAGGCCATAACTGAATTCGAACTCGTCATTCGAGTAAACTTCATGCGCATAAATCGCTTTGTATTGCCCACTACGGACCGCTAAATCAATGAGCCCCTTATACCCTAGTTGGAACTGAACTTGCTTGCCATAAGGAATCAGATATGCCTGTCCAAGCCCTGTATTTGGTTCTACACCTAGTTGAGCAGACTGCATGATGGCCGCTAAGAAGGAAGTTTGATCGCACTCCAGTAGCTTCGGAGTCGTACGAACTGCTGTAAGCGCGATTCGAGCAATGCGATCAGCGTCCAAGTGCTTTGGTAAAGCCCGCTGAATTTCTGGACCCATTCTTTTTAATAGAGCATTTAGAGATTGCTCTGGAGTAACGGCTTTTTTCGGCGCCGCGCTGGTGCGTTGTGCCAATTGGTTTTTAACTGCTCCGTTTGTTGCCATGATTAAGTTCCTCCTATTTCACAGTGAACCGACGTGCGGTTGATGTGTTTGTGTATTTTTTGTATAAATCCGGTTGTTCAGCCTTCAAGCGCTTGGAGTCAATTCGATTGGTTTCGTAGTTTTTCCAAGACACAACGCGAGTAGGTGTGATGCCTTTTTCGTTTTCCCCCATAAGTGCCTTAATGCGGTTTTCATATTCTTTCTTTTGGCTTTCAAAACTTTTGATGTCTTCTGCTAACTGGTCCATCGCTTCAAGCATTTTTTCGACATCACCAGGCAAGTTAATTTCACTGGTCGGTTCAGCTTGAGGATACAGAGCTTTCAATAATTCACTGGAAGCATCCGTACCGTCGAACAGCGGCGGCATTTCAGCTAAAACATGGTTTTCCCAGAAGTCCTTTTCAATGCCGATCAAGTACTCAATTAGCTCATCATCCCGTTCAATCCGTTTGTGAATGAATTTATTACCGCCAATTAATACAGCGATGTGCCAAGCCTTATATCCAGTGACGGCCATGTAGTGCTGGCATTGAAGCAAGTACGCTGCAGGGATTTCTTCATCTTCCCAATCGCCTTTTAAGTATTCGGAAGCTGTCTTACATTCCAACCCTTCTTTCTTACCAACTATCAGCCGGTCAACGTTTGCTAACATAAACGAATGCTCTGGATGCTGTAAGATTGCATTTCTTTTTCGGACTCTCATCCCAGTTCGGAGGCTGAATTCCTGCGCCACCACATCTTCCATCACATTGCCCCAGTATGCCGCTTCACCAACATTGTCTTCTTCCGGTGACTGTCCAGTTTTTTCAAGGTAAACACCAATTGGTGACTTCCATTTATTTAATCCGGCAATAGCTGATATATCACTGCCACCAAGACCTTTTCTACGCTGTTCAAGCCACTCTTCACGGCTCATTTCTTGTGTCGAGACTAATGATTCGGCTCGCATTGATTCCCTCCATTCCGCATGTTATAATATGCGTATATTTTCAAGTTTTTCCTTACACGGGAAACGGTGGGTCAGCTGGTTGCACAGCTGGCTTTATTTTTTTGCCTTGAAAAACTCCCCACCGACCACTTCAAGCAAATAATCTTCAATGTTTTCTTCGAGCACGATCCGGCCCTGCTTATCTTCGAACCAGGTATCGCCTGACTGAATTTCACTTCCGAACATGTCTTCAATCGGGTGATCAATTTCTGGTTCAAATACGACCGGTTCTGAGCCGGCAAAGCTGATATCTTGAAACGGGTAACCTGTTCTCATCGCACGTTCAATGTCTGGATGTTGCATGGTGCATCCTCCTTTCTAATTTCATTTGATAACGCCTGATGCTACAGCCAAGCGTGCACGCAAAACTTTTTCACGTAACCATGCCTGCTTGTGGATCGCTTGCAGTTTTCTTTTCATCAATACCGGTTCACCTTCTTTCTGATGGATTGAATCCCATCAATAAGCCCGGGAGAAAAAGCAGGAGGGAAGTGGAATTCCCGGACTTATTGACGAGAGCCAAAGCTCGCGTCTATAATAGAGATAGATTATTTTTCGAATCGCCAGCTGACCCCATCAGTTGGCTTTTTTGTTGCCATTTTTTAAACTGCCCCATTGAACCCCAACCCCAAAACCAATTACAAGTGCCATGACTATTAGTATGTAGATATGTAAGAACTCGCCGTTTTCGATAATCATGAAAGCCACCCTTTCGCTCTTAATGATTGGTAATGCGTGCCCCATGTTTCGGTGTAGCTAATGTTCATGTTTTCGCAAAGAACAACTACCAGGTGCTCCAGTGCTGTGATGGCTTCTACTGATTCCTGCAGCAGCCTATCAATTTCTTGGCGCTCCCAATGAGAGATACTTTTAAGTGACCGAGCAAAGTTGAAGTTGCGCAAGGCTACAATGACTTCTTCCATTTCTTCAATAGTCTTCTCTTTTACGCTGGCATGGTGCAGATCAACGTCCGGCCCATCCAACCAAACCGGCCCAGTTTTCGTATATTCATGCCGTAGTGCAAAAGCGAATCGTGCGTTTTCACTGGTTTGCATTAACTTCTGTGAAACATCAGGTGGTATAGTTCGTGTTCCGTTTTCAATTTTCGAAACAAGCTCACGAGAAACGTTCAGTTCCAGCGCCATTTGCTGTTGCGTTTGATTCCCCCTTACTTCTCTTAATGCTGACTTCAAACTCGATTTCTCCATTTTTCCTCATCCTTTCAGTTGTTGTACCATTTCATTTCCAAGTTCACTTTGCGTGTACCAAAAATCTTGAGTATTTGTTTTATACTTAACTTACAGAGCGAATTGATTTGCGATTCTGATCTAACCACTTAGCGTTGAAACGAATCCATTTGAATAATTCATCTGTATAGATTTTCACTCCGAACTCTCGACAAACCGGAAAGTCTTTTCGGCCCATCAGTTCACACATCTTGGTTTCACTGATCCTCAGCAATTCCTTCGTTTCTTCCCTGGTTAGAAAGTGAGGCAAATCCCTCCTTGGCTCAATTCTTTCTGCCACCTTCGCCACTTCCTCGCTAATGATGTTTCGCAAATCCTCAGCGGTCATTGTTATTAAAATTGTTTGTTCCATCTTCATCACTCCTCCTGGGCGTCCCTCGCGCCCTTTTCTTTTTTATTTGGCTTTATGGTCGAACACTTGATTATTTCATGAATACAAGCCAGTGTGTTTTGCTTCGTTTGTTTCCAATTAACGGTTTCGCATCAATAGCCTTTAACACTTGGCCAAGCTTGATTTGTTCTTCATTCCATTTGAAAATTAGCGTTCCATTCGTTTTGAGAACTCGCATACATTCGTTGAACCCTTTTGAAATATCATCCTGCCAGTTATCCTGATCTAGCTTGCCGTACTTCTTGGCCAACCATGATTCATCCCCGGCTTTCAGTAAATACGGCGGATCGAATACCACCATGTAAAAGCTGTCATCCTCGAAAGGCATATTTCGAAAATCTGCAATAATGTCAGGCTTAACCTCTAAAGTCCGACCGTCACACAAGGTATCGCTTAGTTCTCTTTTATCCATGTAAATTGCATCTTCGTGCTGCTTATCAAACCAAAACATCCGACTTCCGCAGCAAGCATCTAAAACACGTTCCATCAATTTTCCTCCCTTGCCGTTTCGTTCTACTGTGCTAGAAGCGCTGCATCTGACAAGAACTTATTGATGAAGTACACCTGGCCCTTACCAGTTACCTTCGTCGTTCTTGTAATGCGTACAGTGCCATCCGGATTATTAATAGTCCGTTCCTTCACTTCAAACCATCCACGCTCCATCGCGTACTGAGTTGGTTCGTTGTAATGTGTGCCCTTCTTTCCGAGGTAGCCATTGTCTCGTAACCACTTGAACATTCGGTTCTGCCCAACATGGATGCCGTTCTGCACCAGCAACTTTGCCAACTGACCTACTAAGATAGAACTTTCACTTGTGGCGACTGCATCAGCAAAGAGTACTTTTGGTTTTTGCTGATGAATTGTTAATTCTGCTTGTTGTAGCTTCAGTCGCTCTTCTTTTAATTGAGTAGCAATTTGAATGATTGTGTCTGGATCTGTCAGAACCTTTTCAATGGTATCGGGTGTCATGTAGGTGCCATGTTTACGGATGGCCGGCAGTACCTCATGAGTGATCCATCGTTTGAATTGTTTTGCTTCTGGTTTACGGCTACCAAGAATTAAACTATATAGACCTGATTCGTTAACCGCTTGCATGCTTTGTTGTCC
This sequence comes from Planomicrobium soli, assembly GCF_003014655.1. Lineage (GTDB taxonomy): Bacteria > Bacillota > Bacilli > Bacillales_A > Planococcaceae > Planococcus > Planococcus soli_B. The sequence goes on from NZ_PYAT01000001.1 coordinate 402,385, forward strand.
TTTAATGGTGTCAGTTGAAATGACATCCTTCTCATCTTCATCTAATCTGGATAATGCTTGACGACTGTTACCAATTTCTAAAATGTTGCAAACATCTTTTGCTACAAAGAAAATATCTTGACCACTTCTGACCGTTCGAACTTCATTTCCTTGATAATTGAAAATATTTTGCAGTTCATTCATATTGTTGACCCCTTTCTTTTCAAAATTTTTCCTAGCAAGGGTGTAGGTCGCTCTTAGTTGAGCGATCCTTTCGTTCATCCCCCTTTCCTTAGACCACCAATTGCCTTTGCTCCATTTCGTCGCATTCATCAGCAAAAAATTTTGCATTTGGTTCTACTTTTAATACTTTGGCAATAGAAATCATTTGTTCAAGATTTGGTTCTGACCTTCCTCTTTCAATGTGAGAGTAGTTTGCTCTCGATAATCCAGCGCTTTCAGCGACTTCCTGTTGCGATAGATTTAGTGTTAGTCGTCGATTTCGCATCATGTTTCTCATTGCTTAAACACCTCCTTTGCGACAATATGTATCTTTCTTGTTTTTATAATACGATACATAATGGAGCAAGTCAACACAAAAAGCGACTTTTTGTATCATTTATTTTTTTGATACATTTTGTATAGTACTATTAAAGAAAATGATACAGAATGGCGGTGTATTAGATGAGTATTGGAAGTAGAATTGCCAAGTTACGGAAGAATCGAAGACCTTCTCTAACTCAAGAGGAATTTGCTCATGAAATAGGAATTTCTCGCGCTGCCCTCTCTCACTATGAAAAAGATCGTAGAGAGCCAGATTATGAAACCCTTCAAAAAATAGCTAATTATTTCTCGGTTACAACCGATTACCTCTTAGGAAGAGAACAATCTGAAGATAGTAATACTATATTTAACCAGGGGATTGATTCTTCGACTTTGACAGAACAGCAGCAAGCTATTTTGGAATGGGCTCTGACTAAAGAGAACTTATCTTTTAGCAATAAGAAAGAGGATATTATAGAAATGCTTGATCGCTTCGTGGCTTTTTATGAATTCGAGCAAGCCCAAAAGAACAAGAATAAAGATAAATAAGTAGTAGAGTTTAAAATACCCCTTATTTTTTTCATTTTTTATTGTTAATATATAGAAGAAAGATAATCTAATATACGGGGGCAGATTTATTTGAAAAAAGTAATCTTTACTACTATTGTTGGCGCTTCTTTGTTGCTGGGAGCATGTGGATCGGACACTACCAAAGTCAATGAGAACTCAGAGAATACAGCAGCCACAACAGAAACTGAAGCTAAAGAAACTGAAGAAGTAGCTGCAGAAGAAACTGAAGCTGAAGAAGTTGTATCTGAAGATGTACAAGAAGATGACACTGTTAAAGCCACAAATGTTTATACAGATAAAGATTTAGGGATTACAGGCGAAGTTGGACCATTGAAATATGAAATCTCTGGTATCCAGTTGAAAATTATCGAGCCTAAAGACCAAGCTACAGCTGACTTGTTCGAAGTTGAGATTGGCGATGAAATTCATGCGTTTACAATCCAAATGGCAGGGGAAAATACTACAGAAGATGACGTAAGCTTCTTTTTAAACCAAGCTATTGCTGTTACGAATACAAAAGAACAACTTGATCCAGATATGATTTTGAGCGAATATATTGATGGTGAGTTTTTAGGACAAGTACGACATGAAGGTCATAACGTCTACGTATTAAAAAATTCTAAAGTCGATGAGTTAAAAACAATTGAATTACGCATTCAAGCACCATACGACAAAGATTTCAATACAATTGGCGATGAGATTTCAGAGAAAATTGAAGTGAACAAATAAGACTTCCCCCTTTCGAGGGGTTTTCTTTTAAACTAAAAAAAGAACATACGTTCTTTATTTTAGAGAAGGAGTGGTTATATGAGCTATACATACAACTGGAGTGAAGAATACGTAAACGGAATGTACCGCTCTCTCGGAATATTTCATCCTCACCAATTAGACATGGAAACAATTGCGGCTCGCCTCGGGTTATCCATCATTTGCCTGCCCACAGAAGCTATGAGACTCGACAAAGTTATTGTCCTGGACAGTCGGGATTCTAACGCTAAACAATGGCAAGATTTTGGGCATGAATTATGCCATGCTATTTGGCACTATGGGAATCAATTGACCATGCCCATGCCTTTACAGGTTTACCAAGAAAATAAATCCAATAACTTTGCCCAATATGCCTGCATCCCCACATTTATGCTGCAAAATTTGAACTTACCAGCTTATGAACGGGACGCTGTTTGGATGATTATGGAGAAATTTGGCGTCGAACGAGATTTTGCGCAAAAACGATTGGAACAATACATACGAAATATGTACAGTCGATAAGAAAACGAGGTGTTCATATGACGGAGAAAAAATACATAGAACTTAACAAACTGGCCGATCTACAAGACAAGCAACCCGAGCTCTTCCCTGTCTTCAGTCGAATTATCAAAATTAATGGGCAGCTGGTTGGCGAAGTACAAGCTTATTGCGATGAATATGGAAAACCGGTTCAAGGGGAAAATTTGTACCATTAATGGTTTAGTAAGGTTAAAATCGTACCAAGACCCTATGTTTTTATCATATCAGTACCATCAGACCGACACATTTGATGGTATGGTGAACCGGAGGAGTGACTGCCATGAAATGCAGGAAGTTAGAAAACGGGAAATGGGAGTGTTACGCAGAAGGGCCACGTGATTCGATTACAAATAAACGGAATCCGATCCGAAAGCAATCCCAGAAGAAGAATGTGGCCCAACAGAAAGTAAAAGAGGCATTAGAAGCGCTAACCAGTGGAATTGATGGAAAGAAAGCGAACAACGTGACGTTTCAGGAAGTAGCCGCGGATTGGATGCGTGTCTATGAACAAAGTGGCGTAAAAAGATCTACGGTCCGAAGCCGAGAATCTTCTTTGAAGAAAATCAACACGTATTTTGGAGATATCGCCATCGGCCGCATTAGCCACCAGTTGATTCAAGACATGCTATTGGATATGTATAAAAAGCAGTATTCCAAATCGCTCCTAGATCATGCCAAGGTAACCGCCCGGTTTGTCTTCCAGTATGCCAAAAAGCAGAAGTTACGGCTAGATAATCCGGTAACCGAAACCGTGATTCCAAGAAATCGCAAATCAGTCGAAGAAATTGAGAATGAAGAAATCCATGAAAAATACTTTGAAGTGAATGAATTGGAGACATTTCTGCAAACAGCTGAAACTAAAGGGTTGCTGCATGATAAAGAGTGGTTCCCTGTTCTCGCTTTTACTGGGATGCGCGCCGGCGAACTATGCGCTCTTAAATGGACAGATGTCTTCTTCGACACCAATCAGATTCGGATCACGAAAACGATGGATAACATTGCAGACATGAAATCTTATGAGCTGACGCCGCCAAAGTCCCTAAAGGCCGTGCGAGTTGTAGATGTAGATCCGCAAATAATGGATTTGCTGAAACGGTTGAAGGTCCGACAAAAAGAAGCGCTGTTGAAATACCGTTCGACCACCTCTAAATATCATGAAGAGAATTTTGTTTTCTCCCGTCCTAAAAACGGATACCCTTATTCAACCAAATACCTGTATCGTCGAACCGTGCGTCTTTGCAAAATGGCTGATTTGGATAAAGTGGAAGGCACCCACATCTTACGCCATACGCATATTACCATGCTGACCGAAGCTGGCGTTGAATTGGATGCCATCATGGCACGGGTCGGCCATGAAGATTCCAAGACCACGAAAAACATCTATACCCACATCACGAAGAACAAGAAAAAAGATGCAGCCGAACGCATCAGTTTTCATTTCGGAAAGCTTCTTGATTATAAAATCGGAGGCTGATGTGCAAGTTTTGTGCGAGTAGCGAAAAAAACGCAAAAAGAAAAAGCCTGAAACGCTGTTATATCAACGTTTCAAGCTCGTTTTTAATATTAATGTGTTTTACAAGCGTCGTAAAGGCCTTTTTCTTTGATCACTTTGATCAACGTTTCGCCGATTACGGATGGAGTGTCTGCAACTTCGATTCCAGCTTCGTTCATTGCTTTGATCTTGTCTGCAGCTGTTCCTTTACCGCCAGAAATGATCGCACCGGCATGGCCCATACGTTTTCCTTCTGGAGCTGTTTGGCCGCCGATAAAGCCTACTACAGGCTTCGTCATGTTGGCTTTAACCCATGCAGCAGCTTCTTCTTCAGCTGTCCCGCCAATTTCACCGATCATAACAACAGCATACGTATCTTCGTCTTCATTGAATTCTTTCAATACGTCGATGAAGTTTGTGCCGTTGACCGGGTCTCCGCCGATACCTACTGCTGTAGATTGGCCGATTCCTTCTTCAGACAATTGGTGGGTCGCTTCATACGTCAATGTACCAGAACGTGAAACAACGCCAACGTGTCCTTTTTTGTGAATGTATCCAGGCATGATGCCGATTTTACATTCGTCAGGAGTGATAACGCCTGGGCAGTTTGGTCCCACTAGGCGAGTTTTCTTGCCTTCCATGTAACGTTTCACTTTGACCATATCCAAAACCGGAATGTGCTCAGTGATACAGATAGCCATGTCAAGATCCGCTTCAACAGCTTCAAGAATCGCATCAGCAGCGAAAGGTGCCGGTACATAAATTACAGATACGTTAGCACCTGTAGCTTTAACAGCATCTTCAACAGTGTTGAAGACAGGTACGCCTTCAACTTCAGTTCCGCCTTTGCCAGGTGTTACGCCGGCAACGATTTTCGTTCCGTATTCAAGCATTTGTTTTGTGTGGAAAAGGGCAGTTGACCCTGTAATTCCTTGTACAAGTACTTTCGTGTCTTTGTTAATATATACACTCATTTTTGTCCCTGCCCTTCTTAGCCTACAAGTTCTACAATCTTTTTAGCGCCTTCTGCCATAGTTCCGGCTGCGACAATATCAAGACCTGATTCGTTCAGCAGTTTTTTGCCTAGTTCTACGTTTGTTCCTTCAAGACGCACCACTAGAGGCACGCTCAAGCTAACTTCTTTAGCTGCTTGGATAACGCCTTCTGCAATGATATCGCACTTCATGATACCGCCGAAAATGTTAACGAAGATTCCTTTTACATTCTGGTCAGAAAGAATGATTTTGAAAGCTTCCGTTACTTTCTCAGCAGTGGCACCGCCCCCAACGTCAAGGAAGTTAGCGGGGGATCCGCCGTAGTAATTGATCGTATCCATTGTTGCCATAGCAAGTCCGGCGCCGTTAACCATACAGCCGATGTTCCCATCCAAAGAAATGTAGCTCAAGTCATACTTGGAAGCTTCGATTTCTTTCGCATCTTCTTCGTCGTAGTCACGCATTTCCATGACGTGCGGATGACGGTATAGCGAGTTTGCATCAAAGTTGAATTTCGCATCCAATGCCACAACTTGTCCGTCTCCAGTTACAACTAGAGGGTTGATCTCAACGATTGCTGCATCTGTATCAACATATGCTTGATATAAGCCAAGCATTAATTTTGCTGCTTTGTTGACCAGTTTAGCTGGGATGTTGATGTTGAATGCCATACGGCGCGCCTGGAAACCAGTCAAGCCGATAATCGGATCGATTTCTTCATAGAAAAGACGTTCCGGATTGTTAGCTGCTACTTCCTCGATGTCCATTCCGCCTTCTTCAGAACCCATAAGAGTTACGCGAGAAGTTTCACGGTCTAGAACCAATCCTAAGTAGTATTCTTTTTGGATGTCGCTTCCTGCTTCGATGTACAAACGTTTAACTTCTTTGCCTTCAGGACCAGTTTGGTGCGTAACGAGCACTTTCCCTAAAAGCTCTTTTGAATATGTACGCACTTCGTCCAAATTTTTAGCAAGCTTGACTCCACCCGCTTTTCCTCGGCCACCTGCGTGGATTTGGGCTTTCACCACAACAACATCAGTACCAAGTTCTTTAGCCGCTTTAACCGCTTCTTCCGGAGAAAAAGCAACATGGCCTTCAGGAACCGCTACTCCATATTGTTTTAGGATCTGTTTCCCCTGATATTCATGGATATTCATCTGTCATCCTCCAATCAAACATCTGTATCTTAATTTTATTGCCTCTATCATTGTATTAAAGTTGCCTTGAAAAGTCCACAGTTGTCGATTATACTGCAAAAACTTACAATTTTCAGATTGGTTGGCGCTGTTCTTGCAAAAGCGACTTGACCGGTTCGAATGTTTTTCTGTGGATCGGACACGGCCCATACTTTTGCAGCGCGTCAAGATGTTCAGGTGTGCCGTAACCTGCATGCTTGGCAAAACCGTAAACAGGATACGTTTCAGCATAACTTTCCATGATGCCATCTCTTTCAGTTTTCGCTAAAACCGAAGCCGCAGCAATAGCCAGGCTTTTGGCATCACCTTTTATAATCGATTCACAAGGCATGGGCACTTCCAGCTTCATTGCATCAGCCAATATGATTGACGGCTCTGGGTCCAATGCCAGCGCAGCTTTGGTCATCGACTCTTTTGTCGCCTGATAAATATTTTGGCGGTCGATTTCTTCCGGCGATTGAACATGAACCGAATAGCTTACCGCGACCTCCCTTATCAGTTTAGCGAACGTTTCCCGCTTTTCTTTGGACATTTTCTTTGAATCGTCGAGCCCTAAAAGCACTGAACAATCTTTGGGCAAAATGACAGCCGCTGTAACGACAGGACCGGCTAACGGTCCTCTCCCCGCTTCGTCAATCCCAGCTGCCAGGTTCTCAGGATGTTGCTTGAAGGATTGATCAAACTGTATTTTGGATTGGTGATTATGCATTAGATCTTCCGCTAACCGCTTTTTCTTGTTCCACTGTTTTAATAGCGTCTGTACACTTTTTCTTTGATCCTGCTGCAGACTTTCCATCCACGGCTCCCATACGGCTGTTTCTTTCAACTTTTTTCTTATTTCTGTTATGGTCTTCATGCTTTCCCCTCGCTTCTGCTGCTAAATAAAAAAAGAAGTTGACCCCGTTCACAGGATCAACCTCTTTTTTCCGGATCAATTTGCTTCTTCTTCCAAAATCATTTCATCTTTGTAATCAAATGTTACACGGCCAAGATGTTGGTTGCGAATATCGCGCACTATGATCTCTGCCACCATTTCGTAATCAACTTCTCCATTCACATTGGCAATATGGCGCTTTTTGGATATATGGTCGAATGCATGGACAATATCCTCATCAATGCTTTCTAAACCGTACCGGTCTTTCAAGCGTTCCGGGTATCTTTCTTCCAAGAATTTCAACGCATAAACTGCAAGCTCCTGCATCTGAATGACCGAATCTTTGATAGCGCCAGTAACCGCTAGTTTAAAGCCGGTTTCCGGATCTTCGAACTTCGGCCAAAGAATTCCTGGCGTATCCAAAAGCTCGATTTCTTTTCCGACCTTGATCCACTGCTGCGCCTTCGTTACGCCCGGCATATTTCCGGTTTTAGCCAAGCTTTTCTTCGACAAACGATTGATCAGCGTCGATTTTCCAACGTTCGGAATGCCGACAATCATAGCACGGATAGCACGCGGCTTGATGCCTTTAGCAACCATCCGGTCCCATTTATCCGCTAATATTTCTTTTGAGGCATTGGTTACGAGCTGAAGCCCCTTGCCTTCCAAAGAGTTGATAGCAACTGCACGGGTTCCTTCACTTTCGAAATAGCGGATCCATTTCTTTGTTTCAGCTTCGTCCGCCATATCCATTTTGTTTAAGATAATCAAGCGCGGCTTTTGCTGAATCACTTGATCAATCATTGGGTTTCGCGAAGATAAAGGCAGTCTCGCATCAACCAGTTCGAAAATGATATCGACCAGCTTTAGCTTTTCTGTAACTTCTCTTCGCGCTTTCGCCATATGTCCTGGAAACCACTGTATCGTCATATAAACACTCCTTAGTTCACGACCCCTGCTTCAGCCATCGGCCAAAACACAAAATTCGTACTGCCTATCACTTCTTCCATCGGTACGGGACCAATCATCCGGCTGTCTTTGCTTGCCCGGCGATTATCGCCCATCACAAACACATGCCCTTCCGGAACCACTTCTTCACCAATAATGTCTTCTAAAGTAAAATCTTCTGTCAATGTTCCAGTGATGCCCTCTTTATAAGCATCCAAATAAGGCTCTTCAACCACTTCTCCATTTATATACAGCTGGTCATCTTCGTATGCCAAATGGTCCCCCGGCAAGCCGATGATCCGTTTAATATAGTCTTTTTCTTCCGGTGCATGAAAAACGACAATATCGAATCGATCCGGCACACCTACGTTATAGCCGATCTTATTGACAATCATCCGGTCGCCGTGCTCTAGCGTAGGCATCATCGATTCTCCGTCCACCACAATTGGCGTGAAAAAGAAAAAGCGGATAATTGCCGCAAGCCCGAAGGCAATTAACAAAGCTTTGGACCATTCCCATACTTCGTTTTTTTTCTTTGGTTCTGTTTCCATGCACGTTCCTCCTTGAACATTCTCGTTTAATTGTACAAGGATTCCACCTTTTTAGCAAAGAATAGCGAAGCTGCAAAAGGGCTGCAAAAAAAAAAGAAAGAGGGCGCAGGCGCCCTCTTTCTTCAGTGCATTCTTATCGAATTTCTTTAATGCGAGCTGCTTTACCGCGAAGATCACGCAAGTAGTACAGTTTCGCACGACGTACTTTACCACGACGGACAACGTCAAGCTGTGCGATTTTTGGTGTGTGTACAGGGAATGTACGCTCAACACCAACACCGTAAGAAATTTTGCGGACAGTGAAAGTTTCGCTGACTCCGCCTCCACGGCGACCGATTACGACTCCTTCGTACATCTGAATACGTTCGCGTGTACCCTCGACAACTTTCACGTGGACGCGGACAGTATCACCAGGACGGAAGTCCGGAAGATCTGTACGAATTTGTTCTTTAGTGATTTCTGAAATAATGTTTTGCATCATTTTCTCTCCTTCTACAGATGCTCTTGCACCTCATTAGCTGTTGCAGCGGAACACCGTGATCCTGTACTTCACATAAAAGTACAGCCTTCATAGTATCACTTTACAAAAGCAAGTGCAAGAGAAATCTATTTGTCTTTATTGTTTTTTTAACTCTTCGATTATTTTCTTTTGGTGGGTTGTCAGTTCGATTTGCTCGAGCAAATCCGGCCGGCGTTCCAGTGTCCGTTTGAGCGTCTGCTCTTCACGCCACTGATCCACTCTGGCATGATTTCCTGATGTCAGGACTTCCGGCACTTTCCAGCCGCGGAAATCAGCAGGACGGGTATACTGAGGGTGTTCTAACAACCCGGTCGAGAACGAATCCCTCACCGATGAATCAGCGTTCCCTAGAACCCCTGGGAGCAGCCTGACGATACTGTCAATGATGGTCATAGCTGCCAGCTCCCCGCCTGTCAGGACAAAATCGCCAAGTGAGATTTCATCGGTCACTAAATGCTCGCGAATGCGCTCGTCGTAGCCCTCATAATGCCCGCAAATAAAGATCAGTTCTTCTTCACCGGCCAGCTCTTCCGCCTTTTTCTGTGTGAAGCGCTCGCCTTGCGGGCACATCAAAATGACCCGCGGCTTCTTGTCTGCAGTCAAGGATTCAACGGCGTTGAAAACCGGTTCCGGCTTTAAGACCATCCCGGCTCCTCCGCCGAACGGATAATCATCTACTTGCCGCTTGTTAGAAGCAAATTCACGAAAATCCACGACTTTGAGTGAAACAGCATTTTTTTCCTGTGCTTTTTTCATGATCGACTGCTGAAACACACCTTCAAACATAGCCGGAAACAAAGAAAGTACGTTTATGTTCATTCCGACAACAAACCTTCCATTACTTCTATGACGATTTTTCTCTCATCGATGTCAATTTCTTTCACGACATCTTCAATATAAGGAATGTAATGCAGCTTTCCTTGTTTCGGTTTGATTTCCCAGACGTCATTTGCGCCAGTTTCAAGAATTTCGCTGACAACACCGATTTCCTGTCCTTCAGTTGAAAAGACTGTACATCCTAAAATTTCATGATGGTAAAAAGCCCCTTCTTCAAGTTCAGTTAAATCGTGTTCTGCGATTCTTAAATAAGCCTCTTTAAACTCGACCACATCGTTGATATTTGGATATCCTTCAAATGTTACCAGTTCAAAGTTTTTGTGCTTGCGATGGCTTGCAATTTTCACCATGATCGGTTTTTTTGCATCTGGTTTAAACAAGCCCAGTTTTTTGCCAACAGCAAAACGTTCTTCCGGAAAGTCAGTGCGCGACATCACACGAACTTCCCCGCGGATCCCGTGTGTATTGACGATTTTCCCTACATTAAACCATTCCACTTGCAAACATCCTTTCAAATCTGATCTATTTTGACTGACAAAAAAGGAAGGAACCGAGGCTCCTTCCTTTTTCAATCTACAATATCGAGAAACGTTTTTTTCTTATGATAATTGCCGGCTGCTGAATACACAATCGAACGGATGGCCTTCGCCACACGCCCCTGTTTACCGATGACTTTCCCTGTATCTTCTGAATGCACGGAAAGCTTGTAGACAATACGGCTTGCATTTTCGTCTGTTTCAACTCGAACTTCTTCCGGATAATCAACCAGCGGTTTCACAATGGTTTCAATCAGCTGCTTCATAAGATAATCTCCCTTACTTGCTTAATTTAGCGTTATGGAATTTTTCCATAATGCCGTTTTGAGAAAACAAGTTACGTACAGTATCAGATGGTTTCGCGCCATCATGAAGCCATTTCAACGCTAATTCTTCGTCGATTTTAACTTCAGCTGGAACTGTTAGTGGGTTGTAAGTACCTACTGTTTGGATCTGACGGCCGTCACGTGGAGCACGTGAATCAGCTACTACGATACGATAAAAAGGAGATTTTTTAGCTCCCATACGTTTTAAACGAATTTTTACTGCCATTTCTTAAAGCACCTCCGAATAGTTTCACACAAGATATTATATTAGCAAGCTTTAAATAGTTTGTAAAGTATTTTTTCTTAACACCTTAAAATTTTTTTCGAGACAGTAATACTTCGTAAAACAGCTGCGAAGCAACAGGTCGAATTACTTCGGCCGGTTGCTTTGCGACGAGCTTGCGCAGGAGCACATGTTTTAAATGCCGCGGACTCGCGCCGAACTAACTCGAGCTAAACGCCCGAGTGGATTTAGGCACTTCGTTTTTCCGCAGGAGTCTCCGCTGTTTTACTCCATATTTCAAATTGAAATTTAAAATAGCATCTTAATACATATTATTTAAATAGCGAATCCAATCCCGGCATCGACATTTTCTTCTTGCCTTTTTTGCTATTTGCCATACCTGACATTTGTTTCATCATTTTCTTCATGTCTTCAAATTGCTTGAGCAAGCGGTTGACGTCCTGGATCGTAGTTCCAGAGCCTTTGGCAATACGTTTCCGGCGATTGGAGTTGATGATTTCAGGCGTTGTTTTTTCCTGCGTTGTCATCGACTGGATAATCGCTTCGACACGGCCCATTTGGCTTTCGTCTACTTTGGCGTTTTCGATGCCTTTAATTTTGTTGGCGCCCGGAAGCATCTTCAAAATCTCATCAAGCGGCCCCATTTGTTTTACTTGGTTCATCTGTTCCAAAAAGTCATCAAATGTAAACGAAGAAGTCCGGAATTTTTCTTCCAGTTCTTTCGCTTTCGCTTCGTCGACATTCGTCTGCGCTTTTTCGATCAGCGACAGCATATCGCCCATTCCCAGGATACGGGAAGCCATACGTTCCGGATAGAACGCTTCGAGTGCATCCATTTTTTCGCCCATTCCGACAAATTTAATCGGCTTGTCAGTAACAGAACGAATCGACAGCGCAGCTCCCCCTCGTGTATCGCCATCAAGTTTTGTCAAGACGACGCCCGTAATGCCGATTGCTTCGTTGAAGTTTTGCGCAACATTGACAGCATCCTGCCCGGTCATGGCATCGACAACAAGGAAAATTTCATCCGGCTCTTTTAACGCACGGATGTCTTTTAGCTCCTGCATCAAGTTTTCATCTACATGAAGCCGTCCCGCTGTATCGATGATCACCGTGTCCAAATGCTCCGCTTTTGCATACTCAATCGCCTGGCGGGAAATTTCAACAGGTGATAGATCCGTCCCTTTCGAGAAAACCGGCAGCGACAATTGCTTGCCGATGGTTTCCAATTGCTGGACAGCAGCTGGACGGTATACATCGGCTGCAACGAGAAGCGGCTTGCGGTTGTGTTTTTTCCGAAGCATGCCGGCCAGTTTCCCGGAAGTTGTCGTTTTACCGGCACCCTGCAACCCGACCATCATGATAACAGTTGGCTGCTTGGTGGCGAACTCAATCTTGCTTTGTTCTCCGCCCATTAAGTTGGTCAGTTCATCTTTAACAATCTTTACGACCTGCTGGCCAGGCGTCAAACTTTCCATGACGTCTTGGCCGACTGCCCGCTCACTTACTTTTTTCACAAATTCTTTTACTACTTTTAAGTTGACGTCCGCTTCAATCAACGCAAAACGGACTTCGCGCATCATTTCTTTGACGTCTGCTTCGGACACTTTCCCTTTTCCTTTGATCCGTTGGATGGTGCCTTGCAGGCGTTCGGCTAATCCTTCAAATGCCACACTTTCCGCCTCCTAATCCCATTCTTTTAATTGGTCTAGAAACTTCATGACCCGTTCTTCAGTAAATGGTTGACTTTCAAACGAGGAAACCAGTTGCTGCCGTTTTTGAAACTTCTCGAACAACTGAAGTTTTTCTTCATACTCCTCAAGCATCGCTTCTGTCCGGCGGATGTTGTCATATACCGCTTGGCGCGTAATATTGTATTCATCTGCAATTTCGCCCAGCGAATGGTCGTCCAAATAATAAAGCATCATATAACTGCGCTGTTTAGGCGTCAGCAATTCCTGATAGAAGTCGAATAAATAGTTCATCCGTGTTGTTTTTTCCAATCCCATCAAAGCTGCTCACCTCGCTCAATCTATTGACAACCATACAAAAAATAGAGAAAAGCGTCAAGTAATTTTACTTGTCTGCTTCTGCATTCTCCAATTCTTCTTCTTTATCAAGTCCCTCAGCAAACAATCCGTATACATACTTTTGCGCGTCGAACGGTTGAAGGTCGTCCATCTGTTCGCCGAGACCGACAAATTTCACCGGAATTTTTAATTTGTTGCGGATAGCGAGTACTATTCCGCCTTTTGCCGTGCCGTCCAATTTCGTCAAGACGATGCCTGTGACATTAGTCACTTCTTTGAACGTCTGGGCTTGGATAAGCGCATTTTGGCCGGTTGTTGCATCAAGCGCCAACAGCACTTCGTGCGGCGCTCCAGGAATTTCACGCGAAATTACGCGATGGACTTTTTCAAGCTCGTTCATCAAGTTAACCTTGTTTTGCAGGCGTCCTGCAGTATCACAGATCAAGACATCAACACCGCGCGATTTAGCAGCACGCACCGCATCGTACATGACAGCAGCAGGATCAGATCCTTCGCTTTGTTTAATAACATCGACCCCGACTCGCTTACCCCAGATATCGAGTTGCTCAATCGCTCCGGCACGGAACGTATCTCCAGCTGCCAGCAATACCGTTTTCCCCTCGTTTTTCAAACGGTGCGCCAGCTTGGCAATAGATGTTGTTTTGCCGACTCCATTAACGCCGACAAATAAAATGACCGTCAAGTCATCGGCAAACTTCAACTCATTGATTTCTGCATCGCCTGCTTCGTAGATTTCGACCAACTTCTCCGAAATGACAGATTGCACATTCGATGTATCTTTGACGTTTTTGCGCTGCACTTCAAAACGCAATTGGTCCATCAGTTCCATGACCGTTTCAAAGCCGACATCCGCCTGAAGAAGAACTTCTTCGAGCTCTTCGAAAAAGTCTTCGTCCACTTTGCGGTATCTTGCAACTAAATCGTTTATTTTTGATGTAAAGCCAGTGCGGGTTTTTGTTAACCCTTCTTTGTATTTCTCAGTCGACTGTTCCGCTTCTTGATTGCCTGAGAATTTATCTTTTAGTTTTTTAAAGAAACTCATATGCCCACTCCTCTTTTACATTTCTTCTTGCAGCTTAACAGAGACCAGCTTGGATATGCCAGATTCCTGCATAGTGATGCCGTAAAGGACATCTGCGCCTTCCATTGTCCCTTTGCGGTGTGTAATGACGATAAACTGCGTGTCTTCGCTGAATTTCTTCAAATACTGGCTATAGCGCACCACATTTGATTCATCAAGAGCCGCTTCTACTTCATCGAGAACACAGAATGGCACCGGGCGGATGTTCAAGATGGAGAACAGCAAAGCGATAGCTGTCAGTGCCCGTTCACCGCCAGACAACAAACTTAAGTTCTGCAATTTTTTCCCTGGAGGCTGCGCAACGATTTCAACTCCGGTCGTCAGAAGATCTCCTGGATTGGTCAAGAGCAGATCCGCAGATCCTCCTCCAAACAATTCTTTGAATACCCGTTGAAACTGGATCCGGATAGCATGGAAGGTCGAATCGAACCGGCTTGTCATTTCTTCATCCATTTCTTCGATAACCGTACGGAGCGTATCTTTCGCTTCGTTCAGGTCATTCCGCTGCTCCGTCAAGAAACTGTGGCGTTCAGCTACATGGTCGTATTCTTCTATCGCCCCGATATTGACCGGACCGAGTTCTTCGATCGATTGTTTCAATAATTTCACTTTTTTCCGCACAACAACTTCTTCATCCGATAGTTCAACCTGTTTCGCTTCTTCCAATGTCAACTGATAGTCATTTTCTAACTGGTCAATAAAACTTTGCATCTGAACATCGAGACGTGTTGATTGGACTTCACAAATGCGGATGGCTTCCACAAATCCTTTATACAGACGTTGCGTTTCTTTGAGCTCTTCCTCAAGCACGTTCAGTTCCTCTTGCTTTTCAGCTCGCAGCTGCTTCGTGTCTTGGATTTTCTGCTGCTCTTGCTGTTTCTTAGCCATCCAGTTCGAAATTTCCACCAGAATCTCTTCGTCTGAATATACTTTCGAAGCTTCTTCTGACTGGATCCAGTCCAGTTCTTTTTGGCTTTCCAGCAATTTTTGATCGCTTTTCCGCTTCCGGCCGGCGAGTTCGGCTTCGCTTTCTACAAGTTGCGCCACTCGCTCTTTCATAACTGCCAAAGCTGACTTCTGATCCATCAATTTTGCAAGGAGAGTTTCACGAACAGATTCATTCTTTTGTTTGAAATCGGTCAATTCATCTATTTGTTCGGATATTGCCGATAAAGCTGCCCCGATTTCTTCCAGTCTTCCAGCTGCCGTTTTCTTCCGGTTTGCTACATTCGTCAAATCCAATTCTTTGTTTTTTTGTTCAGCCATGAAAACTTGGTATCGCTCTTTTGTTGTTTTCAGTACTGCTTCAATTTCACGCAGGATAATAGCTCGTTCGGATTCCAAGTCACGGTATTTCTCGCCTTCTGAACGTAAATTATTTAGTTGATGTTCAATTTCAAGTACTTCCGCTTGTTCTTTTTTCACCGTTTTTTCAGCATGGCTGATCGTTTCAGCCAGTTTCTCAGCTTGTATGACCAGCTGTTCCAATTCGGCTTTTCGCGTAAAGAAAGAGGCTTGGGTTTTATTGGAGCCTCCGGTCATAGAGCCGCCCGCATTGACGACGTCCCCTTCAAGCGTCACGACTCGATAGCGATTCATCGTCATTTTCCCAATAGCAGTTGCGCCTTTAAGATCTTTGGCGATGATGACGTTGCCAAGCAAATTTTCAAAAATCATTTGGTAAGCAGTATCATACACAACTAACTCATAAGCCATATTCACGAATGACGGGTGTTGCTGAATAGAATCAAGCGTCTGTTCAGGAAGCTTTCTGGATTTCATGACAGTCATTGGAAGGAACGTGGATCGTCCCGCTTTCTTTTTCCGAAGGAATTCGATTGCTTCCCGAGCATGCTGTTCATTTTCCGTGATGATGTGCTGGCTTGATGCCCCCAGGGCGGTTTCAATCGCTTGTGCGTAAGGTTGATCCACTTGCGCCATTTCGGCTACCGCACCGACGATTCCGTGAAGCTGGCCCTTTTGCCTTGCAACCAGCACTTCACGGACGCCTTGGAAAAACCCTGAAAATTCCGCTTCTAACTCTTGCAGCGTTTCAATCCTTGATGCCATTTGCTTTTGCGATTGATAAGCTTGAAACAACATCGACTGCCTTTCTTCATAAGCGGTTTTCAATTGGTTGTATGCCGTTTCTGTCGTCCGGTATTTGCTGCGTTTTTCTTCCAACAAGCGCCGGATATCCGCTAGCTTCGCTTCTGCTGCAGTTTTCTCGATTTCCATTTCCGCCACTTCGGTGGCAAAATCCGTCTGCTGAACAGCAATACGGCTGCTCGATTCGGATAATTGCTGTTCCTGCAAATCTATGTTTTTCAACTCATTTTTCACACTTGCCTGTTCGTTCATCAAATCGATATAGACTGATTTGTGCGAATCGATTTCTTCATCAATATCCGCCGGAGTCCGGTTCAGCTGATCTTCAAGCCCCTTGATGACTGAACGGAGAGTTTGCTGTTCCATTTTCCGCTCTTCAAGCAGCGCAGCTTGTTCGGTGTATTTTTTTTGCAAAAAGTCATTTTCTTGCTTTTCTGCAGAAATCATCTCCCGCAACTGCTGGGCTTGCCGATGAGCGTTGCTTTTTTTCTCGGACATCAGCAACTTGCGGCCTTCCCATTTTTCGCTTTCGCTGCTTGCTTCAACCAAACGGTTTTGGGCATCGTCGATCTGGCTGTCGAGCCCTGTCAAATTTTTACGGATTGCACGGATCGCCTTTTCTTTGCCGTCGATTTCCGAAGCTAATTGTGCTTCTTTTTTCGTATGGTCTGCGGCATCCGCTGTTAGTTGGCTCAGCTCTCTTTCTAGTTGCGTAATATCAAAGGCCAATAAACCGATATCCGCGCCCCTTAGCTGCTCGTTCATGTCTAAGTAATCCCGTGCCGCAGATGCTTGAATCTGCAATGGCTCCATCCTGCCGTCTAGTTCATGCAAGATGTCGAGAACCCGATTTAAATTATCATCTGTTTCGTTCAGTTTCACTTCCGCTTTTTTCTTGCGCTGTTTGTATTTTAAGACGCCGGCCGCTTCTTCGAAAATCGAGCGGCGGTCTTCGGCTTTGCTGTTCAGAATTTCGTCGACGCGCCCCTGGGAAATAATCGAAAAAGCTTCCTTTCCAAGTCCCGAGTCCATAAACAAATCCGTAATATCTTTTAGCCTGCAGTTTTGTTTGTTCAATAAATAAGCGCTTTCCCCACTGCGAAAAACCCTCCTAGTTACACTGATTTCACTGTAATCAAGAGGGATCCGACCGTCTGTATTGTCCAAAATCAACGTCACTTCCGCAAAATTGAGCGGTTTTCTGGAGTCGCTTCCTCCAAAAATAACGTCTTCCATCTTTGCCCCACGAAGAGATTTTGCCGATTGTTCTCCCAGTACCCATCGAATAGCATCAGTGACATTGCTTTTCCCACTGCCATTTGGTCCGACTACCGCGGTCACGCCTGGAACAAAATCAATGCCGATGCGGTCGGCAAACGATTTGAATCCCATTACTTCTAATCTTTTCAAAAACATTTCTTCAATCCTCCACAGCTTCCTGCAATTTGCGGATTGCCAACTGGGCAGCCTGCTGTTCCGCTTCTTTTTTCGACCGGCCATTTCCGATGCCCAGTTCTTTATCGGCAAGCGAGACGCGAGTCACAAAAATCCGGCTATGAGCCGGCCCTTTTTCGTCGATGATTTCATACGTCAAAGCTCCATTATTTTTTTGTTGGACCAGTTCCTGCAACTGGCTCTTATAATCCATCACATGCGAAAAAGCACCGATTTCCACTTTCGGAAACAACACCACTTCTAAAAACGCTACAACCGGTTCCAAACCTTGGTCCAGATACAAAGCGCCGATAAACGACTCAAATACATCCGCAAGTAACGCCGGACGCGTTCGTCCGCCTGTTAATTCCTCGCCTTTCCCAAGCAGAATGTATTTGCCGAAATTCAGCTCATTGGCAAAAATAACAAGCGACGGCTCGCAAACGATTGCTGCCCGAAGCTTAGTCAATTCCCCTTCGCTTCTATCTGGATACTTCATGTATAGGTAGTGGGATACTGACAGTTCCAAAACAGCATCTCCTAAAAACTCCAAGCGTTCATTGTCCGTGTAATGCCGTCTTCGATGCTCATTCACATAAGATGAATGGGTAAAAGCTTGATAAAGCAATGCAGGTTGCTTAAAGGTTATATTCAATTCTTGTTGGAGCTGTCCAAAAGCTGCTCGTTCGCTTTCTTTTAGCACTCCTGGTTTTTGATGATTCGCTTTTTTCTTCATGGCCATTTTTATCTGCCTTCCTTTGCTGTTCTTCATCTAATTTTACCTTGTTTTCCTGCATTGTGCAAAAAGAGAATTGACGCACAACCGCTCGTATGAGGAGCGTTTGTGCGTCAATCGGATAGAATAGATTCAATTGTATTATTGCTTGCTTTCGATATACTTAACCGCGTCGCCTACTGTAGACATGTTTTCAGCGTCTTCGTCGGAAATTTCCATATCGAACTCATCTTCAAGTTCCATAACCAATTCAACTACGTCTAATGAGTCTGCACCAAGGTCGCCTGTGAATGAAGCTTCAAGCTTTACTTCGCTTTCTTCAACTCCAAGACGATCTACGATTACTTTTGTTACTCGCTCTAGTACTGTTGCCAATGTCGTCACCTCCCCTCAAATCAGTATACAGAATTTCTCGTCACATGACCATGCCGCCGTCGAGGTGAAGCGTTTGGCCTGTCATATAGGAAGAATCATCAGATGCCAGGAAGAGAGCCGCTTTCGCCACTTCTTCCGGTTTGCCGAAACGGCCAAGCGGAATTTGAGTAAGCATTGCTTTTTGAATATCTTCGCTCAACTTGTCAGTCATATCCGTTGTGATAAACCCTGGTGCAACTGCGTTTGCTGTAATGTTGCGGCTCGCCAGTTCGCGTGCAGTCGTTTTCGTTAAGCCGATAACTCCCGCTTTTGCTGCTACGTAATTTGCTTGTCCTGCATTGCCCATTACGCCCACAATCGAAGCAATGTTAATAATGCGGCCTGCACGTTGTTTCATCATTTGGCGGGTTACCGCTTTTGTGCAAATGAATACACCTTTTAAATTAGTGTTGATAACATCATCCCACTCATCGTCTTTCATACGCATCATCAAATTATCACGGGTAATTCCTGCATTGTTGACCAAAATATCGATTGAACCAAAAGCGTTCATCGTCTCGTCGACCATAGCTTTCACTGCTTCTGAATCCGAAACGTTCGCTTTTACCGCAATCGCTTCTCCGCCGTTTGCTTGAATATCAGCAACAACTGCTTCCGCTTTTTCTTGGCTGCCGCTATAATTGACAACCACTTTTGCTCCTGCATCTGAAAACCTGCGTGCGATTTCAGCGCCGATTCCGCGTGAACCTCCTGTTATAATGGCTGTTTTCCCAGTCAAGTTGGTCATTTTTTTAGCTCCTCTACCGCTTTTTCAAAAGATTCCAGATCGAATACCGGCAAAGTAGTGACTGAGCGATCGATTTTTTTAACCAAACCACTCAAAACTTTTCCTGGCCCGATTTCAACAAATACCGTAACCCCAAGCTCAATCATTTCTTTTACTGATTGTTCCCAAAGTACCGGAGAATAGAGCTGGCGAATAAGCAGATCTTGCAGCTGTACCGAATTCGTTTCAGTCTTTGCCGTTACATTCGTTACAACAGGAATCGCCGCATCTTCAAGAAAAGCCTCGCTCAGCACTTTCGATAAATCCTTTGAAGCCGGACGCATTAATTCCGAATGGAAAGGCCCGCTGACATCGAGCGGAATCGCGCGTTTTGCTCCACGTTCTTTAGCCAGGCGACAAGCTTCTTCTACTCCCGCTTTTGTTCCGGAAATGACGATCTGCCCAGGGCAGTTTAAATTGGCGAGCTGCACAACACCCGTTGAATCCGTCACTTCGTTTGTCACTCTTTCCAGATCTCTGCTATCCATGCCAAGAATTGCTGCCATGGAGCCTTCCCCTGCTGGGACTGCACTATTCATAAACAAGCCACGTTTGTGCACAATGCTGACCGCCGATTCAAATGGCAATACGCCAGAGGCAACAAGCGCGCTGTATTCACCAAGACTGTGCCCAGCCGTATAATCCGGAACAATTCCCATTCGGTTCAATCGTTCAGTGATCATGGCGCTGACAGTTAGAAGAGCCGGCTGAGCGTGATATGTAAGAGTTAACTTTTCCTGGGGACCTTGCAACATCAAGTCAGATAACTTAAAGCTAAGCGCTTGGTCCGCTCCTTCGAAATACTGGCGGCTCTTTTCGTCTTGAAGAAATGTTTCTCCCATTCCTACAGACTGAGAACCTTGCCCGGGATAGATAAAGGCGATTTTAGTCATTTTGTTGCTCCTTTTCCAAAGTGCTGTATATTGTTCCGGTCACATCATTTTCAATCATGGTGCGCGTTTGGCGGATGGCGTTAAACATGGCGTTTGCATTCGATGAACCGTGGGCTTTAATGACAGGCGCCTTTAAACCGAACAATCCGGCTCCCCCATATTCGCTGTAATCCAGCATGCCTTTTAGCCCTCGCAAGTCATCTTTAACAAGATACGCAGCAACTTTCGTTTTTGCCGAAGTCATAAAGACATCTTTGATCATGGCAAAAACGTTCATTGCCGTTCCCTCAATGGTTTTTAAAACCATATTTCCGGTAAAGCCATCAGTTACGACAACATCAGCTGCGCCATTCAACAAATCGCGCGACTCGACATTGCCGATAAAATTGATCGGTGCTTGTTTTAATAAAGGAAAAGCGGCCTTCGTCAAGTCATTTCCTTTTTTCTCTTCAGTTCCGATGTTCAACAAACCGACAGTCGGGTTCTGGATGCCGCGGACTTTTTCCGCATAAATGCTGCCCATGACGGCATATTGCACAAGATGCTCAGGACGCGCTTCTGCATTTGCTCCCATATCGAGCATGACAAATCCTTTGCCATCAATTGTCGGCAGGGTCGGAGCAAGTGCTGGCCGGTCGACTCCTTCAATGCGGCCAACTACAAAAAGCCCTGCTGCCATTAAAGCGCCAGTATTTCCCGCGGATACACAAGCATCTGCCCGGCCTTCTTTCACCGCCTGCGCCATTTGCACCATTGAGGCATTTTTCTTGCGCCGCACAGCCCGTACCGGATCATCTTCCGCTTCGATAATTTCCTCGCAATGAATTACACTTAACCGGTCTTGCGCCCGCAAGTACGGCTGCATTTTTTCTTCATGGCCATACAGTTGGATTTCCAAATCTGTAAATTCTGTTAGCGCCTTATATACGCCTTCAATTATTTCTTTTGGTGCATTGTCGCCGCCCATTGCATCTACTGCTATTTTCACTGTCCTTCACCTTCGCTTTGTTCCGTCATTCGGTACATTTCAAATGTGCCGATAAAAACCGTAGCTTGCTCTACCGAAGACACCACTTTCACATACGCCCGGTTTTTTTCCGGGTTGCGTTCCACAACTTGTGCTTTTGCCACAATCCGCTGTCCGGCTGTTACCGGCCGCAGGAATTGCAGTTCCGACTTTACAGTAAGCGCCAATTCATCGTTCATGACCGCTACAGCAAGCGAGTTTGCTTGTGCAAACAAATGGTGCCCCCTAGCAATTTTATTGCGCTGGAAAACATGTTCCGGTTTTACATCGAAGATCGAAATTGCCCGTTCATCCAACTCAATATCAATAATCTCGCCGAACACTTCGTCAATCGGCAAAGATTTCACTTCATCTTCGTATGTTCTTACAGCTACGTGCTTGATGCGCTCTCGCAACTCTGGAATTGCCAACTCCATCCGGTCCAGTCGAATCGTTTGGACGCTGACATCAAATTCAGCAGATAATTCTTCGTCGGTCACAAATGGATTTGTCCGAATTGAATTTTTAAGCGCTTGCTGCCGTTCTTTTTTCGGTCTTCTCACTATGTCACCGCCCGCTATTAGCACTTGGTACTAATACGAGTATATAAATAACAAAAAAAGAATGCAAGGATTATTCGCAATCCCTGCATTCTTAATCCAAACGGGAACTTGAAAGAACACCGGATTCTTCAAGGTGCTCCCGAAGGCATTTTGTTTCATCGCTGCTCCAAAATTCTTCGCTGTTGACCAATTTTTCCGCATCTTTTCTTGCAGTTTCAAGTGCCCTGTAATCATGTACCAAATCAGCCATCTTGAATTCCGGCACACCGCTTTGCTTTCGGCCGAAAAAGTCTCCTGGTCCTCGAAGCTGAAGATCTTTTTCAGCAAGCACAAAGCCATCGTTTGTTTCGGTCATCGAAGCCATGCGTTCTTTGCCCATTTCGGTTTTCGGATCTGCTAAAAGAACACAATACGATTGTTCGCTTCCCCGTCCAACGCGGCCGCGCAATTGGTGAAGCTGGGATAAACCGAAACGCTCAGCGTCATAAATGAGCATAAAAGACGCATTCGGGACGTTAACGCCCACTTCAACTACGGTGGTCGATACTAGGACGGAAATATTCCCTTCCGAAAACGCGCGCATCGTTTCTTCTTTTTCATCCGAATGCAGGCGGCCATGCATCAGACCGACCGTATATTTCCCGTGGAAATGGCTTGATAACTGTTGGAACAATTCGACTGCATTTTGGAAGTCCAATTTATCCGACTCTTCGATGAGCGGGCAAATAACATAGGCTTGTCGACCTGCAGCTAATTCCTTTTCCATACGCCCCAAAATTTTGCCGAACATGTCTTTTTTCATCCAGAACGTCTGGATTTCTTTTCTTCCCACCGGCATTTCATCAATGACAGAAACGTCCATTTCGCCAAATGCCGAAATGGCCAGCGTCCGTGGAATAGGGGTTGCTGTCATGAACAGGACATCCGGGTTGTAACCTTTATCTTTCAACACACGGCGCTGGTCGACGCCAAAGCGGTGCTGTTCATCTGTAATAACGAGGCCGAGCTTGCTAAATTGCACATCAGGCTGAATCAGCGCATGGGTGCCGATTAAAATATGGATTTCTCCTCCGGCTAATTGATCTAATATTAACTGGCGCCTTTTTCCTTTGACTGATCCAGTCAACAAGGCAATGTTAAGGCCAAGCGGTTCAAACCATTGCGCCAGCGTATTGGCATGCTGTTCAGCCAAAATTTCTGTTGGGGCCATTAAAGCACCCTGCATGTCCGCAGTTACAGCCGCGTATAACGAAATCGCGGCCACGACTGTTTTTCCGGAACCTACGTCTCCTTGCAAAAGGCGATTCATCCGGAAAGGTTCCCGCAAATCTTTGCATATTTCATTAACGACGCGTTTTTGTGCGGGCGTCAAATCGAACGGCAGCGTTTGAATAAAGTTTTTCAGCTTTTCCAGATCGTAATTGATGAATGAGCCGCCTTCTTCTTCACGGTTTTTTTTCCGCAGCGACTGCATTTTCAGCTGGAACATTAAAAGTTCTTCATAGACGAAACGCCGGCGCGCTTGCTTCAACATTTCTCCGTCTGGAGGAAAATGGACCCATTCCAAAGCATCTTGAAAAGACGGCAAGTGATAATTGCTCAAGAATCGTTCAGGCAAGCAATCTTCCAAGTCGTCTTTTGCTAGATCTAAGGCTTGTCTCATGAGTTTCCGGAACGTTTTTTGATAGATAGAGCCCTTCAAACTGTAAACCGGTTCAAAATCCGCACCGCTCGTTTTCGGTCCAATAGAATGGCTTTGGACCGTGATCACTTGGCGTCCACGATCCCATTTTCCAGAAAGCGTCAAAACTTCTCCAATGTGCAGTTTC
Source organism: Planomicrobium soli (assembly GCF_003014655.1). Taxonomy (GTDB): domain Bacteria; phylum Bacillota; class Bacilli; order Bacillales_A; family Planococcaceae; genus Planococcus; species Planococcus soli_B. The sequence continues at coordinate 426,186 of NZ_PYAT01000001.1, forward strand.
GCTTTCACATATGGTTGGTTGAAAAAAATGGCTTTTACCAGATGCCGGCCAACCAAAACCTGTACTTGCGTCCGTGATTTGTTTTTCCCTAAAAAAAGGACGGAAGGCTCGCTTTCGACCCTTCCCTCCACAGTGACCCGTTCATTATGCGGCGTGTCAGCCAAGTCTTTCAATTGAAAATCTTCATGGCGGTAAGGAAACGTCATGATAAGATCATGAATCGTTTCTATTTTCATTTCCTGCAGGGATTCAGCCGCTGTTTTCCCTACACCTTTTAATGCGGTAACCGGTGTATTAGCGTCCACTGCCAACAACTGCCCCGCCAAAAATTTTCGCTTCCAGCCATTTACCTGTCGGAGTAGCGGCTAGCCCTCCTTTAGCCGTTTCACGGAGTGCGCTTGGCATCGATTGGCCGATTTCGAACATTGCCCCGATCACTTCGTCGCACGGAATTCGGCTCTTTACTCCAGCGAGCGCCATGTCGGCTGCTACTACTGAATTTGCAGCCCCCATTGCGTTCCGTTTCACGCAAGGCACTTCTACCAATCCCGCCACCGGATCGCAGACAAGGCCAAGCATATTCTTCATCGTGATGGCGAACGCCTCTGAACTTTGCTGAGGCGTTCCGCCAGCCATTTCCACTATTGCCGCCGCTGCCATGGCTGCTGCTGATCCGACTTCCGCCTGGCAACCGCCTGCAGCTCCAGAAATCGACGCATTGTTAGCTACCACGAACCCGAAAGCGCCGGAAGTAAACAAGAACCGGATCATTTGTTCACGAGTCGGATTCAACTTGTTTTTTACAGCGAACAGGGTGCCTGGAACCACTCCTGCAGAACCCGCTGTCGGTGTAGCGCAAATGGTGCCCATTGCCGCATTCACTTCGTTTGTTGCTACAGCTTTACTGACGGCATCCAGTAGCAGATCCCCTGACAATGAATTGCCTTTCGCCATATATTCCTGCAATAGGACCGCGTCGCCTCCAGTCAAACCTGATACCGAATGTACGCCCTTCAAGCCTTTTTCCACAGCTTCTTCCATGACAGTCAAGTTGCGGTCCATTTGTTTCATAATCTCTTCACGCGATCGCTCTGTAACTAGCATTTCCTGTTCGATCATCACTTCTGAAATAAGCTTGTTTTCCTGTTCTGCACGCTCTACTAGTTCCCGTACATTGCGAAATAAATATTCCACGGTTTATTCCTCCATTTAATCTGCGATTCTTGTAACTTGCGTGATATTCGGAAGTTCTCTCAGTTCTTCCATCACTTCTTTATCAACATTTTGATCTACTTCGATGACCATCAGCGCCATGTGTCCCTTTTCTTTCCGAGAAACTTCCATATGGCCGATATTGATATCATATTTATACAAACAATTGGAAACGTTTGCAATACACCCTGACCGGTCTTCATGTACTACTAAGATTGCTGGATGATTGCCGGATAGTCTCAACGGAAATCCATTCAGTTCCGTAATCTCGATTTTGCCTCCGCCTATGGAAATTCCCATCATCGACATTTCCGTCCGTTCGTCCCCTATAACGATTCTTGCTGTATTTGGGTGGTCGACGTTCCCGACCTCCGGTATAAATTCGAACTTCATCCCAAGCTTTTCGGCTTCTTCAAATGAAGTTTTAATGCGTTCGTCAAATGTATCGTAGTCAAGCAAGCCGCCAATGATAGCTACATCCGTGCTATGCCCTTTGTATGTTTCGGCAAACGAGCCGTAAAGATGCACTTTCGCCCATTTCGGCTGGCGTCCGAACAAATCTCTTGCTACTCGCCCAATGCGGGCCGCTCCTGCAGTATGTGAAGAAGATGGCCCAATCATAACAGGGCCGATTATATCGAATACAGATTTGAACTTCATTGCCCAAACCCCTTTCTTTCTAGGTGCGTATAGTATTAGTTTACATGAAATTGTCACATTTAACAAAAATAAGAGACGCATGCCCTATGCATGCGCCTTATCTCTTTTCCCTTGTTATATTAAAGCTTTGTCAGCCAAACCGGCTTACAAAAAGAGTGGTTATTCTACCGCTAGAATATATGGATAAAGCGGCTGCTTGCCGTTATGAATTTCAACTTCAACTTCTTCGTTCAAGGACTCAATAAATTCGCCTAATTTTTCAGCGTCACTTTCGCTGACATCTTCTCCATAAAGAATCGTAACAATTTCGGCTTCTTCATCAATCAGTTTTTTGGCCAGCTCTTCTGTAACCAATTGAAGACTGGAATCCGAAACGACAATTTTACCTTCTGAGATGCCCATGAAGTCATCTTTTTTAATATTTATGCCATCAATTGAAGTATCACGGACAGCATATGTAACCGATCCGGACTTCACGTTTTCTGATGCACTGGCCATCAGTTCCCGGTTTTCTTCCACAGACGCCGAAGGATTAAATGCCAACAATGCGGACATCCCTTCTGGAACATCTTTTGTCGGGACTACTGCAGCTTCAATATCAAGTATCTTAGCCGCTTGTTCAGCAGCCATGATGATATTTTTATTGTTTGGCAAAATCAATACGCGTTCCGCTTCAATCGCTTTGACTGCATTGACTATATCTTCTGTTGAAGGGTTCATGGTCTGACCGCCTTCAATTACATAAGAAGCGCCAATCGAGCGCAGCAATTCCGAAATGCCTTCTCCCATTGCTACCGTTACAACTGCATATGGATGTTTAGCATTTGTTTTGCCTTCGTCTTTCTTAAAATCTTCTCCGACAATGTCAATATGCTGCTGGCGCATGTTTTCAATTTTCATGCTGATCAGGCTGCCGTATTGTTGGCCGTATGTAAGGACTTTCCCCGGTTCTTCGGAATGGATATGGATTTTTGCCACTTCGTCATCCGCAATCACTAACAAAGAATCTCCGTAAGCGCTTAAATCGCTGCGGAAAGAAGCTTCGTTGAATTCTTGTTTGCCGTCTTCAAATTTCACCATGAACTCGGTGCAGTAACCATACTCGATATCTGCTGTATCCATAAATCCGGCGATGCTTTTATGATGCTCTGCACTGACAAGTTCCGTCATAGAACCGTGCGCATGCTTTTCAGGCAGCTTTTCGCCTTTCAAGCAAGCTAAAAATCCTTCGTATACATAGACGAGACCTTGCCCACCGCTGTCCACAACTCCGACTTCTTTAAGTACAGGAAGCAGATCAGGCGTACGCTGGAGTGAAGCTTTTGCTTCTTCTACGATGCCTTCAAACAAGGCAATTATATCTTCTTCAGTTTTCGCCAAGTCCGTACCTTTTGCAGCTGCATCTTTTGCAACAGTCAAAATGGTTCCTTCTACTGGCTTCATCACTGCTTTATAAGCGGTTTCAACACCGTGCTGCAATGCTTCTGCGAACTGTGAAGCCGATAGTTCGGGTTTGTTTTCTATATGCTTGCTGAAGCCTCTGAACAATTGGGATAAAATCACGCCTGAATTTCCACGCGCTCCCATCAACAGCCCTTTTGATAGAGCACCGGCAGTTTTGCCGATGTGCTCCTGAGCATGAGCTTCAGTTTCTTTCGCACCGGATGTCATTGATAAATTCATATTGGTGCCAGTATCACCATCAGGTACCGGGAACACATTTAACGCATCTACATAATCTGCGTTCTGGAACAAATGATGGGCACCCATTTGTACCATTTCAGCAAACTTAATACCGTTCAATAGCTTCATAACCAAATCTTCCTCCTCTTACGGGTTCGTAACACGAACTCCTTGAACATAAATATTTACGGCTTTAACAGGCATGCCGATGGTTTTAGTTAGCGTATATTTGACTTTAGATTGGACTTGATAAGCCACTTCAGAAATTTTTGTCCCATAACTGATAATAACGTACATATCAATCACCAGATCGGTTCCTTCTTGCCGGACAATGACGCCTTTCGCAAAATTTTCTTTGCGTAGAATATCAGTCAAGCCATCACGGATCTGGTGCTGGGTAGCCATTCCGACAATGCCATAGCATTCAATTGCCGCTCCGCCTGCAACTTGTGCAATCACATCATTGGAAATATCGATTTGGCCATAGTCGTTTTTTAATTCAATCGACATTAAAAATTCCCCCTTGAGTCCTATTTCACTAGTTTCATTCTACCTTAAACTAAACTATAAGAAAAGCGGGCGTCAAGGGTGTAAAGGTTTTTTTCTTGAAAGGGGCTGAAAATTAGTTGCAAACCCCTTTTGTCTATGTTAAATTATTAAAGTATGTGAAATGAAAAACGAACTGAAATTCTATTATAATTTTCAGCTTCACTTGTGAGGAGGGACTTACATGCCAAAAGTATGTGCAGTTAGTGGACGCAAAGCTCGTTCTGGAAATGCCCGTTCACACGCGATGAATTCGACAAAACGTACATGGGGAGCAAACCTTCAAAAAGTTCGCATCCTTGTAGACGGTAAACCGAAACGTGTATGGGTTTCTGCAAGAGCATTGAAATCAGGAAAAGTTGAGCGCGTATAATCGCTCATGGATAATGCCAGGTCTGACATTCGTCAGCCTGGCATTTTTTCGTTTTATATTGAATTTGGTGCAGCATGCCCTACAGCGCCTAAAGTTTTCCGTTCCAAACTTAGCAATATTTTTATAGCCTTGCTCCGTTCGTCACATTCAAAATGACTTCGGTGCTTAAAGGAATTTTATCGATCACTATTCCATTAGCTCAACAAAGTTACTTAAACCTGTAAGTCCATTATATAAAAATAGCCTCTGCCGTATATTCTGGCAGGGGCTATTTTCGTTCAATCCGCACTTTCGATAATGACGCAGCTTCCGGCCGTAAAACAAACCGTTCCTTCGTCTTCGAGCTCGTTGCTGATGAATCGGGTCGAGCCGAACGGGATTGATTCGTCTTCTACTTCGTACTTAAAGTTTCTAAGCGTCAAGCCTTTTACTTGTTCAGAAAAAGGATAAAACGATATAAAACGATAGTTAGTGTCTTGCACCACACGATGGCACCCGGGCGTTAAAAACCGGATGCGATTTTGATGGTTGACCAAGAAAAATTGAACAGCCGGAAATTTCTGCTGATAGGAGTAAACGGCGTGTAAAGCACTCATGTAATGATCGAGCCGTCCTCCCGTCACCCCAGTAATAATGACCATCTCCGGTTGGTAACCCATTGCTTTTTCAAGGCCGAGCTCGGTGTCCGTTTCGTCTTTTTCTGAAGCCGCCCGGACCAAGTCAGGAACCAGCTTCTCGATTTGTTTCAACTCTCCTGCAGTGACCGAATCAAAATCCCCAACAGCTGAAAGGGGCGTAACGCCCATCTCCAACAGCCTGACAGTTCCGGCATCTACCCCGATGAATGCCGCATCCGGCCATAATGCCAAGTCCGGCAATTCAGCGGCCGGCCCTCCGGCTACAAGAACGACTTTCACAAAACCGCCTCTTCTCCAGCTCTTTTAATGGATTGAAGCGCTTTTGCACGGTCTTCTTTGCCATAAATGGCTGAGCCAGCAACAAAGACGGTTGCTCCAGCTTTCGCGCATAATACAATAGTTTCTTCATTGATGCCGCCATCAATTTGGATTTCTACCGATAATCCTCTGTCTTTGATAATTTCAGCCAACTGCTCGACTTTCGGGATAACAGAATGGATAAATTTCTGCCCGCCAAAACCTGGATTGACAGTCATAAACAAAACCATGTCTACATCTTCCAATATATGTTGGATACTTTCAATCGGTGTATGCGGGTTAAGTACAACGCCTGGCTTTACGCCAAACGAGCGAATCAATTGAATGGTCCGGTGAAGATGAGTGGCCGCTTCGACATGGACAGTAATCCAATCTGCGCCGGCTTTGGCAAAATCTTCAATATAATGATCCGGATTTTCAATCATCAAGTGAACATCAAGAGGCAGTTTTGTCAAAGGGCGCAGAGCATCTACCACTATCGGCCCCATTGTGATATTCGGTACAAAATGGCCATCCATCACATCGATATGAATCCAGTCCGCCCCTGCCTTTTCAACTTCCTGTACCTCTTCTCCCAATTTCGAGAAATCTGCTGCTAAGATTGACGGTGCAATTTTAATCATTGGAATACCTCGGCTTTCGGGTCATAATTTCTTCCAAAAATTTCAAGTAATGTTTATACCGGTAATCCGGTATTTCATTTGCTTCTACAGCTGCTTTGATTGCGCATTTGGGTTCGTTCAGATGCAAGCATTCTCTGAATTTACAGTTGCCTGAACGCTCGGCAAATTCCGGAAAACAATCCGACAGCTCTTCTTTTTCAATCGTCTCAAAATCGAACGAACTAAATCCCGGCGTATCAGCCAATAAACCTTTGTTCACTTCGATAAGCTCTACATGCCGTGTAGTATGTTTGCCTCGATTCAATGCCCGGGAGATATCATCTGTTTTCAGTTCGAGCGATGGCAAGATAGTATTCAAGAGTGTTGATTTTCCAACACCTGATTGGCCCGCTAATACGCTGGTCTTCCCTTCAAGAACAGGCAAGAGCCGAAGGGCTAGTGCCGGATCCCCTTTGAATGTCGGTATGACTTCGTAACCGATTTTCTCGTAATCTTCTCTATACTTTTGCAATTGCTCTTTTTCAGTTTCAGTCAACAAATCCATTTTTGTGAGGCAAATAACAGGTTTGATAAAATGTGATTCGATCGCTGTCAGAAATCGGTCAAGCAACAGTGGATGAAAATCCGGCTGTTTTGCTGAAAACACAAGAATGGCTTGATCAATATTCGAAATCGGTGGACGCACCAGTTCGTTTTTCCGTTCATGAACTACCGTGATCGTCCCTTCCAGATCATTATCAGCTTCATAATCGACAAAATCTCCGACAAGCGGTGAAATTTGCCGATTCCGGAAAACTCCTCTGCCTCTGCATTGAATGTAACGGTCTTCGTCTTGATCCTGAACATAATAAAATCCACTTAACGCTTTTCTGATTTGACCTTTCGGCATGCTTTCACTCCTTTATTTTCACATTACCTGGCTTAAGTTATTCCACACTATCGTATGCAATGGTTTCTTCTAGTATTACAGTCGAATCCCTGACAATGCGGTAGACGGCACTTTCGCCTTCTGCTATTTGCAGTTCGATTTCCCGGGTTTCAGTTTCAGTAATTGAAAATTCTTCAACCGGTTCCGCCATTGTATCATCCTGATCCTGGATATAAATCCGCACATTCTGCTCGTCTTCAGCATCCGCTTCATAGGGTATTTCTACGGATTTGATATACGTTTTCAACGGCAAGGCCGCCCGCCCGGAAGACATCGTCACTTCGATGGTGCTGCCGGCTTCAATTTGCTGTTGCCCGGATGGGCTTTGCGCTAATACGGTTCCCGCTTTTACGCTATCTGAGGATTCTTCCCCGACAATACGTATATTGAAACCTGATGTACGGGCATATTGATTCAAATCCGCTTCTGTATAGCCGGTCAAATCTTCTACCTGCCGCATGTCCTTGCCTTTGCTCACCGTAAATTCAATTTCGGTTTCACTGACAACAATTTCAGCTCCCGCCCGCGGCCTTTGTTCCAGGATGGTACCTACAGGCTCGTCAGAAAACTCTTCAACTTGCTCTTTCAGCTGAAAATTCTGCTCTTCTAAGAGCTCTATTGTTTCATCGATCATTTCCCCTACATAGTCATCCATTTCAACTTTCCGTTTGCCTTGGCTGACAAAAAGCTGGATTTCTGACTCCCGATCGCGTACTTTCTCTGCTTCTGGTATCGTACGAATTACCTGGCCTTCTTCGACTTCTTCTGAAAACTCTTCAGTTTCCTCACCTAAAACAAAGCCCGCAGCCCTCAATTCCTCAATGGCCACTGTCCGCTCCATTCCGGAAACATCCGGAACAGCGGCTTGCCTTGGTCCAAATAAGTCCGGAAATGCTATAGCTACTATAATTCCGGTAATAAGCAAGAATCCAAGAGCTGCCAGCAACCAAGGCCATTTTTTCTTTTTCTCTTTTTTAGCCGGTGGCGGCTCTGGTTTGTCCTTCGGTTTGGCAGCAAGCGGAATGACGGTCTTTGTATCCTCTGCGCTTCCATAGGCTGCCGCATTTTTAATGACCGGCATCGCCCGTGTTTCATCCTGGTCTTCCGGAACTTTAAATTTTGGTTCGTTTAATCTCTCATCTGATAATACAGTCGACAAATCAGCTTCCATTTCGTCAGCAGATTGGTAACGATACTGCATTTTTTTCGCGGTAGCCTTCATGACAACATTTTCTACACTTTGCGGGAGGTTCGGTACAATAGCGCGAAGAGACGGAGTTTCGGTTTGCAGATGCTTTAATGCGATAGAAACAGCTGATTCCCCGGAAAAAGGCAATTTCCCAGTCAATAATTCATACATGACAATGCCAAGCGAATAAATATCCGATTTCTTATTGGCTGTGCCCCCGCGCGCCTGTTCCGGGGACAAGTAATGCACTGTGCCAAGTACGGAATTGGTTTGCGTATATGAAGTCGCACTCAATGCCATGGCAATTCCAAAGTCACTGATTTTCACATTGCCTTCTTCATCCATCAGAATATTTTGCGGCTTTATATCGCGGTGGACAATTTGGTTATGATGGGCATGTGCCAAAGCTGAAGTCAATTGTTTCATAATCTCGACCGCCCGTTCAGGCGCTACCGGTGAGTTCTCGATTATATATTCTTTCAAGGTTTTTCCAGGTACATACTCCATAACTAAATAATGAAGAGAGCCGTCTTCGCCTACATCAAAAATATTTACGATATTTGGGTGGGCAAGGCTTGTTGTAGACAACGCTTCCCGCTGAAAACGCCGGCGGAGTTCTTCTTCATTCGAGAAATCGTATCGCAGAACTTTGATCGCAATATCGCGGTCCAAAATCATATCATGAGCCAAATAGACGTTGGACATTCCACCGCCGCCAATCAGTTCCATAACTTTATAGCGGCCATTAATTCTTTTGCCGATCAACATGGCTATACCTCCTCAGCCTGTGAGGATAAAAGAACAAGCGAAATGTTGTCTTCTCCTCCTAGGTGATTGGCGAGCTTTACAAGCTCTTCACCTTTTTGGGAAAGCGGCATCGAAGAACAGACAATAGTAGCAAGATCATCTTTGGTCACCTTATTGCTTAATCCGTCAGAACAAACCAACAAATATAAAGGTGGAGTTAGTTTGAAATGCAGGAATTCCCCTTCAATGCCGGGTTCAGTTCCAAGCGCTTTGACGATCCAATTTTTCTTTGGATGGTCTTCCGCTTCTTCTTCACTTATTTCTCCGTTGTCGACAAGCACGTTCACATAGGAATGGTCGCGGGTCAATTGTTCAACGCCCCCATCTATAACATAAGCCCGGCTATCGCCAATATGGCACATGACGCAATCGGCGTTATCAATCAGTGCAGCAATCAAAGTCGTGCCCATTCCTTCACACCCCGGATTGTTTCCAGCATACTCATACACCTTCCTATTTATGTTTTGCACATGATAGGAAAGCCATTCTTTTTTGGTTTCAATAGAAGAAAAAGCTTCCGGCTGTTCTTCCAAAAAAAGTGTACCCAACGAACTGACGGTCATTTCACTCGCCACGTCCCCTGCGTTATGTCCGCCCATTCCATCAGCGACCAAAACCAGAAGCAACCCTTCCGGCCTTTTCAGGACAGCTACCCGGTCTTCGTTGATCTCTCGTTTTTTCCCAGTATCGCTTTCGATTACATAATGAAACAAATCCTGCCACCCCACTTCTGTTCTGTGCCTTTTAACCATCTAATTTCTTATGATTTTTTGCGGAACGCAGCGATGAAAAAGCCGTCGCTTCCGAAATCCTGCGGAAAAATCTGGACAAATCCTGAGTTTTTCTTGCCAAGCGCTTCCGGCAGCGTTACTTGGATCTTCTCCATTTCCGGATGCTCTTTCAAGAAGCGTTCTGCTGTTCCTCTATTTTCTACTGTATCCACGGTGCATGTGCTGTATACGACAATGCCGTCTTTTTTCAGCAACTGCGCAGCTTGACCGAGCAGTGAGCATTGGATTTCCTGCAGACGTGCAAAATCTTCTTCTTTTTTCGTGTATTTGATATCTGGCTTCCGTTTGATGACGCCAAGCCCGCTGCATGGTGCATCGACCAATATCCGGTCGAACTGCTCAGTGCCAAAACGCTCAACGCTTTCTCTGCTGTCGCCGGATGCCGTTTCGATAATCGTATGGCCAAGGCGGCCTGCGGTTTCCTCGATCAATTTAACTTTGTGCTGATGAAGGTCCATTGCGAAAAGCTTGCCTTGGTTATTCATTTTTTCAGCAATATGGGTTGTCTTTCCTCCTGGAGCTGCGCACATGTCCAGCACTTTCATCCCCGGTTCAAGTTGAAGGCCGTAAACTGGCAGCATGGAGCTTTCATCCTGGATAGTAATAAAGCCTTTTTCGAACGTTGCGGTCCGTACCGGATGTCCATTAGTCACAACCAAACATTCCGGAACCAACGCGCTGCGCACTGCTTCCAGCCCTTCTGACTGGAGCATTTCAACGACTTCTTCGACAGTTGCTTTCACCGTGTTGACACGGACGGTTTGGGCTGGAATCCTGTTGTTTTCAAGCGCCATTTCCCGTGCTTTTTCCATTCCGAACTGCTCACTCCAACGCTTGATCATCCAAGCCGGATGACTCGTTTCGATAGAGATTTTTTCAATCGGATTGCTGATTTCATTATACGAGCGGACACCATTTCGCTGTATTGACCGGAGTACTCCGTTGACAACGGATGCAACTCCACCATGCCCGCGGCGTTTCGCAATTTCTACCGCTTCGTGCACGACTGCATGTGCTGGAATCCGGTCCAAATAGACGATTTGGTAAAGAGACATGCGGAGCAATGTTTTTACCCACGGTTCGATTTTACCTTTCAAATAAGGTTCTAAATAATAATCGAGCGTCATTTGATGCTGCAGCGTGCCATAGGTGATTTCTGTCAACAAGCCTTTGTTCTTGTCCGCAATGCCGTAGCTTTGGATTGTTTGGTTCAAGAGAAGGTTGCTGTAGGCTTGTTTGTTTTCAACAGCCCATAAGATGGAAAGTGCCGCATCACGTACATTGCCCTGAAGTTTTTTGTTTTTCATTCGAACAGATCTCCTGCCTGGATTTTAGGTCCTTTTAGATAATCTTTTGCCAGCATGCGCTTTTTGCCGGCTGGCTGTAATTCTTTAATAGCCAGTACTCCGTTGCCTGTTTGGACCAATATGGTGTCATCCGCCATTTCGAGCACTTCGCCAGGTTTTCCGGTTTTATGGGAAGAAGCTTCTTCTGCCCACCAGATTTTTAAATTTGCTTCATTATACGAAGTATATGCAACCGGCCAAGGATGAAGGCCGCGCACTTGGTTGTAAATTTCTAACGTCGACTTCGACCAATCAATGCGTTCTTGTTCGCGCGAGATATTGCGGGCGTACGTCACTTGTTCTTCATTTTGCGGAATGCGCTCGTTCGTTCCATCGATAATGGAAGGCAAAGTCGCTTTCAGCAACTCTGTTCCGGCTTCGCTCAGTTTATCAAACAAAATGCCGGTATGGTCCTGCTTTTGGATCGGCACCGTTACTTGGGAGATGATATCACCAGCATCCAGCCGGTCGACCATGTACATGATCGTGACACCGGTTTCCGTTTGCCCATCTATAATGGCTTGATGGATCGGCGCACCTCCCCGGTATGCAGGAAGAAGCGAAGCATGGACATTGATTGCACCAAGCTTCGGCGCTTCTAATAAGGCAGAAGGCAAAATCTGGCCAAACGCTGCGGTAATAACCAGATCCGGCGCCATATCAAGCACAACTTGCAACTCTTCCGGGTTCTTTAATTTTTCAGGCTGGTAAACCGGCAAGCCGAGGCGAATCGCTTCTTCTTTAACCGGCGTCGGTGTCATCACTTTTTTGCGGCCGACCGGGCGATCTGGCTGGGTGACAACGGATATCACTTCATAGCCCTCTTCGACAAGCATACGCAGAATCGGCGCCGAAAAGGCTGGAGTTCCCATAAAGACGATTTTCGTCAAACTTGCTCCTCCTCTTCTGCGCGCGCTTGAGCCTCAGCTTCCGCAATCATCGCATCCAGTTCTTCCTGAGTTACGTATTTAGTAATTTTACTTGTGAACAAGATTCCGTCCAAATGGTCCATTTCATGCAGAATAGCACGTGCTTCATAGCCTTCCGCTTCCAACTCATACCAAGAACCGTCGCGTTCTTGCGCTTTAATTTTCAGGTGATCAAAACGTTCGACTTCCCCATAGATTCCTGGGAAGCTCAAGCATCCTTCAACATCCGTGTCGCTTCCTTCATATAAAACCAGTTCAGGATTGACCATTTCGATCGGTTCCTGGCCTTCGGCAAAGTCAACGATGGCTACACGGGCAGCGACGCCCACTTGAGGAGCTGCAATTCCTACGCCGTCATTGGCTACCATGGTTTCATGCATATCATCTAAAAGTACAGCCAGCTTTTTATCGAATTTTGTTACAGGTTCACACTTTTGTTCAAGTACTGCATTCGGGTGTTTTACTATATCTAAAATTGCCATTATTGGTTCCTCATTTCTTTTACATTACTGAAGTCGGATTCATGTCGATCGATAAAGTGGCGCCTTTCTTAATCCACTCAGTCCGGTAAATCTTGATCAATTGTTGCATGACCTCAGCAAGTTTCGGTTCTTTTTTGTATTTTATCAAACATTGATAGCGATATCTATTGTTCACACGGGCTATGAGGGAAGCCGAAGGCCCTATGATCAACGTGTTCGGAGAAAGCTGGCTCGTTAAATAGCGGACGGTTTGTTCCGCATAGCCAGCGGCTGTCATCAAGTCTTCATGCGTAAATTGAATATTGACCACGTAATAATAAGGCGGATAGCCGCTTGCTCTTCGCATCGCCATTTCCTGATCGTAAAATGGCTCATATAATTGATCTTTGGCAAGCGTGATAGCATAATGTTCCGGCGTATAGGACTGGACAAATACACTGCCGGGCAACTTGTCGCGCCCAGCGCGTCCGCTGACTTGGGTCAGAAGTTGATACGTTTTTTCAGCAGCACGGAAGTCGGGCAGATGCAGCGTAGTGTCTGCCGATAACACGCCTACTAGCGTTATATTCGGAAAATCCAATCCCTTGGCAATCATTTGCGTTCCTAAGAGAATATCGGCTTTCCCTTCGCCAAAAGCAGTCAGGATTTTTTCGTGTGCGCCTTTGTTGCGTGTAGTGTCAACGTCCATGCGAAGCACGCGTGCGCCAGGCACCACTTTTGCCAATTCTTCTTCCACTTTCTGCGTGCCGGTACCAAAAAAGCGAATATGTTCACTGGTACATTCCGGACAGGTGTGCGGTACCGGTTCATCATGCCCACAATAATGGCATTTCATCAGTTCGCTCGACCGGTGGTACGTAAGCGAAATATCGCAGTTCGGACACTGCATCACCAAGCCGCAGTCGCGGCATAAAACAAATGAAGAATAGCCGCGTTTATTTAAGAAAAGCACGACTTGCTCTTTTCTTTCCAGCCGCTCGCGGATAGCATCGGCCAATTGAACAGAGAACATCGAACGGTTGCCTCGCCGCAGCTCCTCCCGCATATCGATGATTTCAACAGACGGCAAAGGCTGATTTTTCGCGCGTTGTTCCAGTACGAGCAGCTCGTAGACCCCTTTTTGCGCACGCGCATATGATTCCAACGACGGTGTCGCACTGCCTAAAATGACAGGGCAGTTATGGAATTCGCTTCGCCAGATGGCCATATCCCGTGCATGATAACGCGGCGAATCGTCTTGTTTATAACTGGATTCGTGCTCTTCATCCAAAATGATCAGTCCCAGGTTTTCAAAAGGAGCAAAAATGGCCGATCTGGCGCCGACGACTACTTTTACTTCATGGCGCTGAATTTTACGCCACTCGTCGTATTTTTCACCGGCCGACAAGCCGCTATGAAGAACCGCCACCATATCCCCAAACCGCTCTTTGAAACGGACTGTCATTTGCGGTGTCAAGGAAATTTCAGGCACTAGCATAATGGCTTCTTTGCCTTCTTTCAGCACTTGGTCGATCGTCTGTAAATAAATTTCTGTTTTTCCGCTGCCCGTAATGCCATGGAGCAAAAAAGTTTTTGATTTATTCAGCGACGCTTCAATGGCATCGAATGCCGTTTGCTGAGCGTCCGTCAATTTCAAAGAACCCTTCTTCTCAATGGCAGACAACAGACTGGGGTCCCGGTACGATTCCATATTCGAAATAGTTGCCAAGCCTTTTTCAACTAAGTTATAGACAGTCGGAAGCGTCACGCCGGCTTCTTTTTGAAGTTGGGACGCTTCAATCGTCCGCCCAACATTTTTTCGGAAAAACGCCAGCAGCTTTAATTGCTGCTTGGCATTGGCACGGACGTCGACAGCTTCAAGGGTTTCAAGAGATTCGGTGATATGGACCATCTTCACCTTTTTGACAGCAGTTTGCTGGGATATATCCGTATCAGCGATAATGGTGCCGTTCACCATTTCTTTTTTCAATAAAGCATACAGTTCTACCGCTTCTTGCGCCCGCAAAAACGGTTTGTTTTTGAAATGCGGACGCAATGGTTCTGGAAGCTCTTCAAGAGGTGCATTCAATACAAAGCGTTTTTCGTATTTTGCACGGAGAGCAGCCGGAATCATCACTTTTAACGCGTCAATTTCAAAACAGACGGTTTGTTTTTTCATCCAATTCGCCATTTGGAGCATTTCCGGGTTCAGCACCGGCACAACATCCATCAATTCATGGACGGGTTTCAGGCGAGCCGGATCAAATTCCGAAGTTTCTTTCAAGTTGGTGATAAACCCGAGCACTTTGCGGTTGCCAAACGGCACTTTAACACGCATGCCGGGTTCCGCCAATACTTCAAGGTGCTTGGGTATCGCATAGTCAAAAGGCCGGTCAATAGGATGAGCTGCAACATCGACTATAACTTCAGCGATCATGCATAGCTTCCCTTTCCACAATCAGCTCGAGCAACCGGCGGGCCAGTTCGTCTTTCGGCATCATTTCGAATGAATACTCGAATTCATCTTTACCGAAAACCGTTACGCGGTTGGTGTCCGATTCAAAACCGGCTTGTGCTTCGCTGACGTCGTTTGCAATAATATAGTCGGCGTTTTTTCGCTGCAGTTTTTCTTTAGCGTAATGGGCCACATCGTTCGTTTCTGCCGCAAAGCCGATAAGCAATTGCCCCTCTTTCTCACGGCCCAATGTCTGCAGGATATCAATCGTCCGTTCAAGTTCGATTGCTGCTCCGCCTTCTTTTTTCTTCATTTTCTGTGCCTGTACCGAAATCGGCCGATAATCAGCGACAGCCGCAGTTTTTATCACCACATCCGATGTGGCGTATTCTGCTTGAACTGCATTCAGCATTTCCTCAGCACTTTCTACCAATATGCGTTTCACGCCGCTTGGCACTGGCAGCGATACCGGTCCGCTGATCAGAATCGTTTCAGCTCCCATATCAGCCGCAGCTTGCGCCATGGCATAACCCATTTTCCCGCTGGAGAAATTCGTTAAAAAACGTACTGGGTCTATTCGTTCGCGGGTTGGCCCTGCTGTCACTACGACTTTCTTGCCAGCTAATTTTTGAGGCCGAGAAAAATAATCTGCAACAAGTTGCGTGATTTTTTCCGGCTCTTCCAAACGCCCTTTCCCGACATATCCGCATGCTAAAAAACCTTCGGACGGTTCGATAAACCGAATGCCATCTTCATGCAGACGCTGGATGTTGCGCTTTACTGCCGGATGGTCGTACATGTGGACATTCATCGCCGGAGCAATCCAGATTGGTGCAGTAGCAGCTAGGAGCGTTGTAGTAACCATATCGTCTCCGATGCCGTTTGCCAGTTTGCCGATAACGTTGGCTGTTGCCGGCGCTACAATGATCAGATCCGCCCAGTCAGCCAGATCGATATGGGCAATAACCGATGAATCTTTTTCATCGAACGTATCAAAATAGACGTCATTTCTGGACATGACCTGAAATGACAACGGCTGAACAAAGTTTGTCGCCGATTGGGTCATGATAACCTTGACGGAAGCCCCTGCCTGAGAAAGTTTACTGACAAGCGCAACCGCTTTGTAAACAGCGATTCCTCCGCTTACACACAATAGAATTTTACGATTCGCCAACAACTTAAACACCCTTTCTAAACAACAAACTCCCAAAGAACAAATTTGCTCTGGGAGTCGTCTGTTGCGATTAATGGTTAAATTTCATCTTCATAAATTGCTGATGCATCTTGGTCTTCTTTTTGCAAAACTCCAGCTGCTACTTCTTCAAGCGCTTTGCCGACTGATTTTGTAGAAACATACCGGTGTAGTCTTTCATCACCATTTTCGTGCAATTGGCGGGCGCGTTTTGAAGCTAACGCCACTAATGAATATTTTGAATCAATCTGGCTTTTTAATTTATCAACGGATGGGTATAACATTATGCATTCTCCTTTAGCATATCAAAATATCGTTTTTCGACTCGTTCACGCTTGCAGTGTTCCGCAATGATAATGGCGTTGATGCGTTCACATGCATGTTCAACCAAATCATTTTCTACTACATAATCATACAAATTCATCATTTCCAGCTCTTGGCGGGCGGCTTGAAGGCGCGAGGCGATCACATCGTCCGTTTCAGTGCCGCGTCCAATAAGGCGTGTTTCCAAGTCAGTCAGACTTGGCGGCGCCAAAAAGATAAACAGGCCATCGGGAACTTTCGCGCGGACTTGCGCCGCCCCTTGAACTTCGATCTCCAAAAACACATCCCGGCCAGCATCCCGCATTTTGTTGACGTATTCCAGCGGTGTGCCATAGTAATTTCCGACGAACTCAGCCCATTCCAGCAATTGGTCCTGTTCGATCAACTCCTCAAATTCGTTGCGCGTTTTGAAAAAGTAATCGACTTCATCCACTTCGCCTTCCCTCGGCAATCTTGTCGTCATCGAAATCGAATATTCATAATTTGTATTCGGCTGTGAGAACAGCTCTTTCCTTACTGTACCTTTTCCAACACCCGAAGGCCCTGATAAAACTATCAGCAGTCCGCGTTGTTTTCTCATTTTATCCCTCATTCATCTCAGCATCGTTTTCTTTACCGCGTGCAATTGCTGTCTCGGCAGCCACCGAGGCTATTACCAAATGGTCAATGTCCATAATGAAAATGGACTTGGTTTCTTCCTGCCAGTGACATTAACGAGCAGCCCTTGCTGCGGGCTTTTTGATCAGCCGCTTGGCCGGCACGGAATCTGGGATGACAATAGTGATATTCCGATTCTCAACAACCGCACTGCTATTGCCGAGAGAAATGAATTTCATCATTTTCTCCACTAGAACCACTGCCATCCGCAACTGATCATTCTTCCTCGTTTTCTAACTAACTGTCTTATTATATCATAATACACCGGGAAAATGATAAGATGGAACAAAACGATTTGAAAGAGGGATTTTTTCATGGCATTTGATGGATTATTTACAAAAGCGATGACACGGGAACTTCAAAGCCTCGTGACAGGCAGAATTTCAAAAGTTCATCAGCCTAACCAGCTTGAACTGCTATTGCATATCCGCGCGCAAGGGCACAACCATAAATTATTAATTTCCATTCACCCGTCCTACTCGCGAATACATTTGACCGCAATGGCTAATATCAATCCTTCCGAACCTCCGATGTTTTGCATGCTGCTCCGCAAACATATCGAAGGCGGTGTGATTACAGATGTTGTACAGCATGAAATGGATCGGCTGATCATTATCAAAATCAGATCAAAAAACGAAATTGGCGATGACATTGAACGGGAACTCCATGTAGAAATGATGGGCCGCCACTCGAATGTCATCTTAGTCGACTCGACGCGCATGATGATTCTTGATAGCCTGAAGCATCTGCCGCCAAGCGTTAACTCGTACCGGACCGTACTTCCAGGTCAGGCCTATGTATTTCCTCCTTCACAGGAGAAAATTGATCCGTTTTCATCTCCTGATGGATTGATCGAAAAAGATGAAAAAGAACTCGTTGGATCATTTGCCGGCTTCTCGCCGTTGAACGCACGGGAGTTCCACTTCCGTACTCTGCAGGCCGACAACAAGAAGGAGACCGCCCGAAATTTTCTTGACGATTTTCTTTCCGCAAATCCGATCGGCCATTATGTTGAACATCAAGGCAAAAGTTATTTTTCCGCTACGGCTTTGACGCATATCGACAGCGAGGAAATGGCGTTTCCGACTCTCGGGGAATTGCTTGATCGTATGTACTATGCCAAAGCGGAACGCGACCGCGTTAAACAACAGGCGGGCGATCTGGAACGCTGGCTGCAAAATGAAATTTCAAAGCTGAAATTAAAACTGAAAAAGCTGCAAAAAGAACAGGACCAAGCCGAAAAACGTGACGAGCTTCAATTGAACGGCGAGTTGATCATGGCTAATCTGCATCGTATTACCAAAGGCATGAAAGAAATTGAAGTCGACAATTACTACAACGATGAAAAAGTGACCATCACGCTCGATCCGCGGAAAACGCCGATCGACAATTCCCAGCGTTATTATTCACGCTACCAGAAAGCGAAGACGGCTCTTGTAAAAACGCAAGAGCAAATTGAAAAAACTACTGAAGATATCGAGTATTTCGAAACGCTTATGCAGCAAGTCCAGCAAGCAGGCATTTCGGATATAGAAGAAATCCGTGAAGAGTTGGCAGAACAGGGCTTCATGAAAGCACAAAAATCGAAGAAAAAGAAAAAACCGACGAAACCTACGGTCGAATCGTATGTTTCGAGCACCGGAACGCCCATCTCCGTCGGCAAAAACAACAAACAAAATGACTTTGTGACATTCAAAGTAGCTGCCAAGTCAGATACCTGGCTGCATACTAAGGATATTCCGGGTTCGCATGTTATTATCCATGATAATGATCCGGATGAAACCACACTTCTTGAAGCCGCCGCTATTGCCGCCTATTTCAGCAAAGCTCGGGACTCATCTTCTGTGCCGGTCGACTACACCGAAGCCCGCCAAGTGAAAAAACCGAACGGCGCAAAGCCGGGATTTGTTATTTATTTTGAACAGAAAACTGTATTTGTAACACCAGATGAAGATTTAGTGATCAAATTAAAAAAATAAACAGGAAACAGCCGGGAAGCACCGATGCTTCCCGGCTGTTTTGGATTAAAAGCCTCGATTTGTTAACATAATATCTATATGATATTCTCTTTTGCAATCCCTATTAATCCTATAACATTTTATTGCCCTTAAAGGCTGTAAATGCTATCTTTTTAAAGGACTTACTTATTAGGAGGATTTTAATGAAAACAGTTTTCTCGAAACAAAAACTTTTTATGGCATCTGGCGCCATTTCACTACTGCTCCTTGCTTCTTGCGGCAATAGCGAATCTGCTAAACCAGCCGAAGAGCCTAAAACCGCTTGGGATGAAATCCAAGAAAAAGGCTCGATGACGGTAGCCACTTCTGGAACGCTTCTCGCCACCTCTTTCCATGACGCTGAATCAGATGAATTGACCGGCTTTGAAGTTGAAGTGGTCCGTGAGCTCGGCAAACGTTTGGATTTGGATATCGAATTTAAAGAACTTGGATTTGATGAAATGCTGACCAGTGTTTCGACTGGCCAAATCGACATGGCTGCGAATGATATAGAAATTACGGAAGACCGGATGGACAAATTCACTTTTACAACTCCTATCAAATATTCTTACGGCACCGCAGTTGTGCGAAAAGATGATTTATCCGGCATCCAAACGTTAGAAGACGTTAAAGGAAAAAAAGCTGCCGGCGTTTCAACATCAATTTATATGGAAATTGCCCGCAGTTATGGAGCAGAAGAAGTAACGTATGACAACGCAACAAACGAAGTCTATCTGCGCGACGTCTCTATCGGACGAACTGATGTTATTTTGAACGACTACTATCTATCTACATTCGGGGTAGCCGCTTTTCCTGAACTGAACATCACCATCCATCCGGATATTAAATACAGTCCTTCAGAAGTAGGGCTTGTTGTGAATAAAGAAAATCAAGAGCTTGCCGAAAACGTTAACCGGGTGATCGAAGAAATGCTTGAGGACGGTACCATCTCCCGAATTTCCGCTGAGTTTTTTGCGGGAGCAGACGTTTCGCAACAACCGGATATCGATTAAGGAGAAATTGGAGGTAAATCCATGAATGATATTGAATGGGGGTTGCTGTTTGATCCGGCTCTTGCTATTAAATCCCTGCCATATGTACTTGAAGGCATTTGGTATACGCTGCTTATTTCCATCGTCAGTATGATTTTGGGAATTATTATCGGTTTTTTCTTAGCCTTGGCACGCACTTCCGCTTTTAAAATACTCCAGTGGCCAGCAAGATTTTATATTTCGTTCATGCGCGGCGTCCCGATTCTGGTCATATTGTTCTTGCTGTATTTTGCGCTGCCAGTTGTTGGCATTGAATTTACAGCGGTTCAAGCTGCTTTAATCGGTTTTTCCATTAATAGTGCAGCCTATATCGCAGAAGTTTTTCGATCAGCCTTGGCTTCAGTCGATAAAGGCCAATGGGAATCGTCTCGCGCCCTTGGCATGACTTACTGGCAAATTATGCGGCGCATTATTTTGCCGCAATCTGTGCGCATCGCCGTGCCGCCTCTATCAAATGTTTACTTGGACTTGATCAAAGCTTCATCTTTGGCTGCGATGATCACAGTGCCGGAAGTATTCCAAAAAGCACGCATTGTTGGTGCTCGGGAATATGATTTGCTTACGCTATTGATTTTAGTAGCACTTATTTACTGGGCAATCTGCTCAGTTATGACCGTGTTTCAAAATTATCTTGAAAAACGCTATGCGGACTATTTATAAAAAAGCTTGAGGAAATTTCCTCAAGCTTTTTCTTATGCATCAAGTGCTGCTTTTATCCAAATCATTCGTTTCATCATTTTCCGGCATAGCCATCACTTCCCAGAGGTGGCCATCCAGGTCTTGAAAACTCCAAAGGTACATATATTCGTTGTCCATCGGATCGTTGGACGCTGTTCCACCAGCTTCTAGTGCTTTGTTGACGACGTCATTGACCTCTTGCCGGCTGTCCGCAGATATTGCTACAATCACTTCCGTGTTTTTTGTTGCATCTGCCAGCTCTTTTCTCGTAAACGTTTTGAAGAATGGTTCAGTCAACAGCATAACATAAATGTTTTGGCCGACAATCATGCATGTTGCTTTTTCATCCGTCATTTCAGGGTGAAAACTAAATCCCAGCTTTGTAAAAAAATCAACTGATTTTTCCAAGTCTTTTACCGGCAAATTAACATAGATTTCTTTTGCTTGCAGGGCCATTTCTTCTCCTCCATTCGGGATTGGTAAGACCCTGTATTAATTCGCTCTATTGGCAAAGAGTCCTGCCAGGATCGAAGTTATTTCTTACATTTCGCTTGGCGCTTTTACTCCCAACAGCCTTAAGCCTTCCTCTAAAACAATGGCGACGGCTTTTACAAGCATCAGCCTGCTTTCAAGCTCTCCGTCGTCCGCTAATATTTTGACATGGCTATAATATTTATTAAACTCCTGCGCCAGCTCGAGAACGTACTTGGCAATGGCTGAGGGCTCATGTTGAAGAAAGCTTTTTTCAATGATGTTTGGGAATTCCATAAGAAGTTTTGCAACAGCCCAGCTTGCTTCGTCCTTCAAGCCGGATGAAGACCCTCCACTTATTTCTATAGAAGATTTCCGCAAAATCGAACACGCACGTGCATGTGTATATTGCACATAAGGACCGGTCGTCCCTTCAAATCTCAACATGTGTTCTAGGGAAAACTCTATGCTGTTTTGACGGTCATTTTTCAAATCATGGAAGATGACTGCTCCAACACCGACCATTTTGGCCACTTCTTGTTTGTTTTTTAATGAAGGATTTTTTTCATCAATATTTTCTTCTGCCAATCGGATCGCTTCAGCCAGCACTTCCTCCAACAATACGATTTCCCCTTTGCGGGTCGACATCTTTTTTCCATCTTTCAAAACAAAGCCGAACGGTATATGGGTCATTTCCTCTGCCCATCTATAGCCCATCTTCTGAAGCACTAAAAACAATTGTTTGAAATGGAGCGTTTGTTCAGAGCCGACCACATACCAAGCTTTCGAAAATTGATTCTGCTCCTGCCTATACAGCGCCGCAGCCAAATCCCGGGTGGCATATAATGTGGCGCCATCACTTTTCTTGGCCAATAGCGGAGGCAACCCGTATTCCGCCAAATCCACCACTTCCGCCCCTTGGGACGAAGACAGCATTTTCTGCTCTGCCAGAAGTTCGAGCGCCTTGTCCATTTTATCGTTGTAAAACGCTTCTCCGGCAGTCGAATCAAATTCTACCCCCAGTAGGGCATATATTTTTGAGAACTCCTGCAGCGATTCATCACGGAACCACTTCCACAACTTGTTCGCCTCTTCGTTTCCTTCTTCAAGCTTCTTGAACCAAAGACGCCCTTCTTCATTCAACCTCGGTTCTTTTTCCGCTTCTGCATGGAACTTTACATACAAAGCCAGCAATTCTTTGATCGGCGCTTGACGCACCTTTTCTTCGTTGCCCCACAACCGGTAAGCAACGATCAACTTGCCGAACTGGGTTCCCCAGTCGCCAAGATGGTTGATCCGAACAGCTGCATAGCCGCATTTTTCTGTAATTTTGGCAAGCGAATTTCCAATGACTGTTGAGCGCAGATGGCCCATTGAAAACGGTTTTGCAATGTTTGGTGAGGAAAAGTCGATGGTGATGCTTTGGCCGTTTCCGAAAGAATGGGAGCCGTAAGAAGAGCCTGCTTCTAAAATGGCGTTGACAATTTGTTTGCTGACAGTTTGTTTTTCCAAAAAACCATTAACATACGGACCATCTGCAACAATTTTTTCAAAAAGAGGATGATCGATGGTTGCAGCAAGTTCTTCAGCAATTTTTTGCGGCGCTTTGCGCATCGTTTTGGCCAATGCGAAACACGGAAAAGCAAAATCCCCCTGGCTTTTAAACTTCGGTTTTTCGATCAGCTTGACCACAGCATCCATCGTTAAAGCACCGTTCGTCTGTTCATTGATTGCTTCTGCATAAATAGTCTTTTGCATACTTTTCCCTCCATTTTCAGAAATAAAAAAATCCCGCCTCTAGATTACTAGAGACGGGATTTCCCGCGGTACCACTCTGGTTGTCCATATTTGGACCAGCTCGAAAAGGATAACGGATTTCTCCGACAAAGCCCTACTGAACCGTTCAGGCCGCTTCTCAGAAGTGCGTTTCAAAAAGTATAGGCCACTGGGCTCCCACCATCCCCAGTTCGCTTTCGCCATCTTCTTTTTTACTCTCTTCTTCACAGAATTTCGTGTATTTTTACCAGTATATAGGAATGGAAAATAAATGTCAAAATGCTTTTTTCAGTAATTTCCAACATTATCGATTACTAGAACCTGTCACTTTGCAAAGCTGCGATTCAACGATATAGCTTAACCAAAAATGATCAGTATACCAACTTAACGATTATTTCACTGATTCATCAACATAGTACATGTTATTCCTGTCATTCATGCACCAGGCAGAAAAATCATTGGTTTTTCCGCGCTAAATAATTCATTGCATCTTCTACAGTAGCCATCGTATGTATAGCGGATAAATCCACTCCAATTTCCACAACTTTCTGGGCAAGGTCTGGCCGTAAACCAGTCAAAATAGGCTGGATTCCCAATAACCTTATCGTTTTGCTGATTTGAAAAAGATATTCGATCACCAAACTGTCGATATTATAGATTCCCGAAAAATCAATGATGAGATAATCAACATTGTACTTTTGAATTTTTGACGGAATGTCTTCTGCCAACTGTTTGGCTCTGATAGGATCGATTGACCCTATCAATGGCAGAACG
Organism: Planomicrobium soli; assembly: GCF_003014655.1. Lineage (GTDB taxonomy): Bacteria > Bacillota > Bacilli > Bacillales_A > Planococcaceae > Planococcus > Planococcus soli_B. The sequence goes on from NZ_PYAT01000001.1 coordinate 450,066, forward strand.
GAAACTCCCTTAGATACCGGTACTATCGGCGCTGAAATTGAATTTATTTCTTTGACAAGTTCTTTCTGTTTTCTTTCCGCTTCTTTCCGTGGAGTTATATCGCGCAATACCGATTGTATGGCTTTTTGGTTTCTATAAATAACTGGACTGCAATTTACTTCAACATCAAATGGTGATCCATCCAGCCGCAACATGGTTTGTTCAATCAACTGGGCCGGTTTGTTTTCTGCCATGACTTTTTGAATTCGTTGTCTGATGGCTTCTTTATATTCTTCTTTTATAATACTCAAGACACTCGCACCAAGAATCTGTTCTTTTGTTCCTCTTAACGCTTTTGAACCAGATTCATTAATATATAGAACCTGATGATTTTGATGGACGATGATTATTTCGCTCGATTGTTCAATGAGCTGGCGGTAAAAATGTTCACGTTCACTAATCGCTTGTATCGGTTCATCTGACAATTTAAATTCCAATGTTACCCACTCCCCATACTAAAAGTCTAACGTAGATATACAATACTTCAAGTGATTGGAATCGCCTTAAGGACTTTTTTTCTTTGAGGCTATAGATTCTCCTGATTTTCTTTCTGTCGGTCCTCTATTTCTTGCTGGAATCGGCCGGTTTAACCTCTTCTTTATGCTCCTGTAAGACCCTTTTTTCAAAAAAACTTGCAGTCTAACAAAAAAAACCTCTCCCGCACTAAAGCTAGTTCGACTCTAACTTTAGATGCATTAAGAGAAAGGCTCTTGTTCCTGTATGAAAAATCAAATTTCTTTCACCTTTTATAGTAAGGTCAATAGCGATCCACCAATGGCTCCGCAAATTACGATGACCCAAGGCGGCAGTTTCCAATAAACCAACATGCTAAACAATACGGCGGCCAATGCAAAATCCATTGGCTCCAGGATTGAGCTTGTCCAAATCGGTGTATAAAAGGCCGAAATCAAGATGCCAAGAACGGCGGCATTGACTCCCATCACTGCGCCTTTGATTTTTTTGTTATTCCGGAGCATATCCCAAAAAGGCAAGGCTCCTAATATCAACAAGAAGGCCGGCAGGAAAATTGCGACGGTCGCAAACAGTCCGCCTTGCCATCCATTCATCACAGTGCCAAGGTATGCGGCAAAAGTGAAAAGCGGTCCCGGAACCGCTTGTGTAGCACCATAGCCCGCCAAAAATGCTTCTTCGCTCAGCCAGCCAGTCGGAACAAACTCCTGTTCCAGCAAAGGCAATACAACATGTCCGCCCCCGAATACCAGAGATCCTGATCGGTAGAAGCTATCAAACATGGCTACCCAGTATGAACCTGTAGCTTCCCGCAGAATTGGCAATAAAAACAGCAGAGCAAAAAATAATCCGAGACATATTGCTGAAAATCGTTTCGCTATCGGAAATTGAACACGATTTTCATCGGTTTCCGCACTATTTCTATAAAGAAAATATCCGATCACAGCAGCTATCAATATCACGCCCACTTGTGTAAACGTCGATTGCCAAAAAAGTGTTGCCACAAGCACAAATAACGCAATCGCTTTTCTGTTCAAGTCAGGTGCCAAGTTTTTCGCCATTCCCAAAATGGCGTGCGCTACAACAACCACAGCAACGATTTTCAATCCATGAATCCACCCTGATTCTGCAACGTCAAAGTTTTGCAGAATCAGGGCGAACAAAATCAATGCTATGACCGAAGGCAGCGTAAATCCAATGAAGGAAACGATTCCACCTAATACGCCTCCACGCATGACCCCAATCCCGATACCCACCTGGCTGCTGGCAGGCCCTGGAAGAAATTGAGCAAGGGCTACTAGATCTGCATAGCTTTTTTCATCCATCCACTTTCTTCTCCGGATATATTCTTCATGAAAATACCCCAAGTGTGCGATTGGCCCACCAAATGAAGTGAGGCCGAGACGCGTTGAAACAAAAAGAATTTCCATTAATGATTTAAAGCTTGTTCTTGAGTTGTTTGAATTCATAATTCTCTCCTTTGGATCAGTCTTTGATTTCTTTAAAGAGTTCGTACGCTTTTTTCTGGGCTTCGACCAGAATTTGTTCTCCTTTTTCAGTAATGCTGTAATATTTCCTGATTTTCCCTTCCACGTTCCGGTCTTCCCGTGTTAAGAGACCGTCCGATTCCATCGAATGAAGAATGGGATAAAGTGTCCCCGGACCTATACTATAGCCATGCTCTCTCAACTCCTCCAACATCCAAGAACCGAAAATGGGGCTCTCTTTTGCATGGTGCAAGATATGGATATGGATAAAGCCCAAAAAGAGTTTACGCAATACTTTATCTTCCAATAGATTACTTCCCCCTTGTTATCGATTCTAAATAATGGTTTTCAATATCGCCCTTCGATATTAATACTACTAGTATTACCATATCATAAATGAATTTTTAGAATTGCTTAGTACTGTAAAATTTACAATAGTTTAATATTAAGAACGAGTGATCTGCGAAACAGTTTTCCAATCAATAAAAGACCAAATAGAATTTTCACATCATAGATTCATGATGGTCAATTCCATTTGGTCTTTATTGTCTTCTGCAAGAAAAACAGCTGCAATTAATATTAACATTGAATTCTTCAGCTGACTTTGAAAGTTTTGGCGATGCTTAAATTGTGCTGGTATCAATCACAAAACGGTACTTCACATCTGAAGCCAATACGCGCTCATAGGCCTCGTCAATTTGATCAGCGGAAATCACTTCTATCTTAGGAACAATACTGTGTTCGGCACAGAAATTCAACATCTCCTGCGTCTCACGAATGCCTCCAATCATTGAACCTGCAAATGAACGGCGGTGTCCAATGAGGGAAAATACATTTACTTCTAGCGGCTCTGGAGGCGCACCCACGTTTACTAACGTACCATCGAGTGATAATAACGAGAAATAAGCATCTATGTCGATTTTTGCGCTTACCGTATTAATGATTAAATCAAAGTTTCCAGCCAGTTTCTCGAAGGTTTCAGGATCACTGGTAGCATAGTAATCTTTTGCACCAAATTCCAAACCGTCTTCTTTTTTACTTAATGATTGTGAAAGGACGGTAACATCCGCACCCATTGCTGCTGCAATCTTGACAGCAACATGGCCTAGGCCGCCCATACCGACAACCGCCACTTTTTTGCCCGGGCCAGCTCCCCAATGGTTCAATGGAGAATATGTCGTAATCCCTGCACATAGTAAAGGTGCTGCGGCGTCAAGTTCAATGCCATCAGGTATCTGCACGACAAAATCTTCCGTTACTACAATATGTGTGGAATAGCCGCCTTGAGTAGGTTCACCATATTTGTCAACACCGGCATAGGTAGGGACATTTCCATTTAGGCAGTACTGTTCTTCACCTTTTTGGCAATTTACGCATTCTCCGCATGAATCAACCATGCACCCGACCCCAACACGATCACCGACTTTGTATTTCGTAACTTCCGCTCCCACTTCTGTAACAATCCCAGCAATTTCATGTCCCGGTACAAGAGGATAGTTCACTGGACCCCATTCACCGTGTGCAGTATGGATATCCGAATGGCATATCCCTGCAAATTTGATTTCAATCAGGACATCCTGGGCATCAAGGTCGCGGCGTATAATTTCCGCCTCGCGAAAAGCTTTGTCCGGACCATCTACAGCTCGTGCTTTAACAGTTAACATATGAAACCCTCCTATACATTTTTACGAGAATCAATTTGTAAAGGCCATTAATGAAGCACTGGATCAAGCTTTCCACTAATACTTTCTGCCTTACTTTGTTCTCTTAAGAAACAATAATAATCCTTATAGTTAACTCTAGGTCAAGTGATAAGTTGCGTTTCCTGCTGCATATCTACAAACCGTTTATCCTTGCTGCCAGTTAAATGGTTTTTGAAATTAGATATTGCCCTTACAATCAGAATTATTTTCAACTTCCGTAAAATCGGCTTTGACATTCAAACATTGCCATGATAAATTCCTTAGGAAACTAGAGTTAACTCAAAGTATAATTAAGATATAGGAGGTAGAAAATGAAGACATATTCTATCGGTGAAGTCGCAAAAGAATTGAATTTAACTGTTTATACTCTACGCTACTACGATAAGGAAGGGCTTATGCCTTTTGTAGAACGGACTCCTAGCGGAACGCGGTTGTTCAAAGAATCCGATATCAGTGCTCTACGAATAATTGAATGTTTGAAAGCTACCGCAATGCCAATTAAGGAAATAAAAAGTTTTATTGATTGGTGCTCGGACGGGGATTCTTCCCTGCAGCAACGGTATGAGATGTTTATGGAACGAAAAGCCATTGTAGAAGCTCAAATAGAAGAACTGCAAAAGACAATGGAAGTTATTGAACATAAATGTTTCTATTATAAAGTTGCATTAGATGCAGGCACTGAAGATATTCATAAAAAAGATAAAAATGAGATTTCCCTTCCTAACTAAAAGAAACCCATCTGCAGTGAACTAAGATCCATTTCATAAACAGTTCAATAAAAGCGAAAGTACAGCATAAACTTCGATAAGTTAACGCTGGTATTCACAAATTTTTAAAAAACGAGAAAAGACGTTCGCTAAGTGTTTCAACACTTTGCGAACGTTCTTTTATTTCTTAATACTTTTATGAATGGACAACAACCGGATCCCTTAAAATTACAGCTTTCTTTTTAGCGCCCGTTTATTTCGGAGCAAAAACGTAAATGGCTCCGAAAAGAATCTCAGCAAAAATTTTTAAAAAAATATAGGTCCGCCTATTTTAAAAGCCCTTTCCCTTTTTCGTAGAAGTTTTCCATATCTTCCTTCGGCACAAGCGCCCCGCCTGTCGCCCAAACGATGTGCACCGCTTTTTCCGCATTGATGCCATTTTCTTCGCAATAGCCTGATTGCAAAATCTTATGGGGACCGCATAAGCCAGCCGCGGCTGATGGTTCGACGTAAATTTCTTCGCTGTCTGCCAAAAGCGCCAGCAGCTCAAATAACTCATTGTCTTCAAGTGTGTAAACACCGCTGACTAGCTGCTCACTAAAGGCAGAAGCGAAACTCGATGGCCGTCCAACTGCAAGGCCGTCGCCTTCGGTACAGTTATCGATGCCAAAATCCTGGACACAGATTTTTTCTTTCAAACCAGTCATCAAACCAAGGAGGACAGCCGGTGAGTGGGTCGGTTCTACGAAAAAGCAGTGGACGTTGTCACCAAAAACTTGCTTCAAGCCGAAGGTGATGCCACCCGGTGCGCCGCCAACTCCGCATGGCAAGTAGACAAAAAGCGGATGTTCTTTATCAATTGCAATATTTTCGTCTTTCAATTGCTTTTGGAGCCGAAAAGCGGCTACGCTATAACCAAGAAATAGGTTTCTCGACTTTTCATCATCGACAAAATAAGCGTTCGGTGTTTGCAATGTTTCCTCACGGCCATTCGCAATTGCTTTTCCAAAATCGCCGTCAACTTCATGGACTGTTGCCCCTTTTTCACGCAGCAGCTCTTTCTTCCATGGCTTGGCATCAGCCGACATGTAGACGGAAACATCAAATCCAAGCTCAGCGCTAATAATGCCTATGCTTAGCCCGAGATTTCCAGTAGAGCCGACCCCGATCGCATATTGGCTGAAAAACTGTTTGAATGTTTCATCAGCGAATGCTTTGTAATTGTCGTCTTTTGTAATCAAACCGGCACTAAGCGCCAGCTGTTCGGCATGGTGCAGCACTTCATATACACCGCCACGCGCTTTAACAGAACCGGCAATCGCTAGTTCATTGTCGCATTTTAGGTATAACTCACCTTGGATATGTGTTTCAAAATAACTGCTCAATGCCTTTTTCATTTCCGGAATAAGCCGGAAAGGCGATTCAACGATTCCTCCCGTTTCCTGCGTTGCCGGAAATACTTCAGCAAGATAAGGCGCAAAGCGAAGCCAGAGCGCTTCCGCTTCTTCCATGTCTGTTCTTGATAGCGGCAAGTGAGTATCCTTTATTGCCTTTTGTTTTGGATTCAGCCAAACGATTGGCTCTAAATCCACAATTTTTTTCAGCTGGGGGTCCCGCTGTATCCACTGTTCTTTGGTCTGTTGCCCAAAAACCATAATGCTCATCCTTTCAATAAAGATTTGCTTTTTACTTTCATGATACAAGAACATCGTCAAAAAGATAGGTGAATATCTATTCCAAATAACACTGCTTTCTTGTAATAGAGGTTGTATGAAGCATTCAACTTCTAAAACCATTCAGTTAGGATTAGATTTGAAATATAGAAAGTGAAAACTAACCGACTCTAGCCAAAATTAAGACGATGACAACGATGGCTTTTATACACATCGTTTTCTTGAATATCTTTTAGTGGATTTTTCTATAAGGATATTTTGCCTAGTATTAATTTTTTAGATTATTAAAAAAAGCGTATAAATCATCTGCGTGATAAGTTTTAAAAAGAAGCGCATCCGGGTCAAATACAAGAATGACCGGAAATTGTTCAATCCTTAAATCTTTTTTATAATCTATAACATGATCTTCATCATACTCAATCCATGCAGCTACAGCTTCATGTTCTGTCCCTTCCAGTATATCCAATACATTTCCGTACAAAGAATCCTGCATTTCCACTGGCACAGTACCGCCATTTTCATACATGACGACGATATTGAATCCATCTATATGTGATAGAAACCGCGAATACTTTTCTTCGTGAGACATCTCTAATAAGACCAATTCCATTGGATAACCTTCGAATTTATTTCCCCTTGGCGGATTAACCAGCACTTTTTGCCCCTTTTTTATATCGTCGATCGACGCAGCTCTTCCATCCTCATATTTCATCCGTGTTTCTTCTGATAATCTAGCCATATAGGAGTATCCTTCATCGGTTATGCCAGCGCCTTTTCTATCTCGCTTTTCCCATTCCGAAATATCAATAATAAGACTGTTGTCATCATTATCTATTTCCCATACTGTGCCGATCATTTTGTCATCTTTATAATGTCTGTGTGGATTTGCTTCATTAAGGTCTATGCTTCTACCGCAAGCGGAAATTAATAATAAAAGAAATACCCATATAACCAACCAGCAAATTCTTCGATACAAATAATTTCCTCCCTCTTTTGAGCTGACATGGTTAACACCCCTATTTCTCTTCACATTCTGCACCCATTCCATTTATATCCACTATATCATGGCTGAAAGATTGTAAGCAGGCCAAGGGCACAAAGATTCGCTTCTTAAGCATGACTTTTAACTATCAAATTAGAAGCGCCCTGCATCTTAAAGTTTAAGTTCTATAGTATAATGATGTTTGCCTAATATTTAATTTGAAGAGGTGCTCAGTGTGATCGTTCTTATCGATAACCACGATTCATTCACTTATAATCTTGTCCAATACTTTCTGCAAATAGATCCTGCTGTTCTGGTATATCAGGACGGTGAAATTTCACCTTCAGCTATTGCAGAACTAGAGCCCGATTTGCTTGTTTTGTCTCCCGGGCCAGGAAAACCCCGAAAGTCTGAAATTCTGCAGACGCTCTCTGACCAAATTCCTATACTGGGAGTCTGCCTCGGCCATCAAACAATAGTGGAGCATTTTGGCGGCAAAGTTGTAAAGGGACAGCAACCGGTCCATGGCAAAATCTCGCTTGTCAGCCATGAAGAGTCCAGGATATTTGCCGGTATTCCAAACCCGACACCTGTAGTGCGTTACCATTCGCTGGTTGCAGACGAAGAAACGATGCCAAAAACGCTTGCTGTGACGGCCCGGTCTGAGGATGGTGCCATCATGGCGGTGCGGCATACTACTCTGCCAGTAGCTGGCATTCAGTTTCATCCGGAATCCATTTTAACGGGCGATGGGTTCTATATGCTAAAAAACGCATACAACCAAGCACTTGAATGGAAAAAGAAGCAGATTGGAGGTCTTATTCATGGCGAATCCTTATCTGCTGTTTGAGTTTCCCAACGAACAAGGACACATCCAGCCGCTTGCCTTTTTAAATCCAGTAAAAGTTTTGAAAACCACGAATCTCGATGAAATCCCTAAACTTATGGACTCTCTCGAAACAGCCGTCAAGGCGGGTTATTATGCCGCCGGCTATGTATCGTATGAAGCGGCTCCGGCCTTTAATCCGAAAATGAAGGTCCACTCTCAATCCGACCTTCCTTTAGTATGGTTCGGGTTATTTGAAAAACCGGGTGTTGCTGAAGAGAACTGGGATGCACTAGAAGAATACTCGGTATCAGAATGGCAGATGGCGGGTTCAATTCAACAATACCAGGAAGGAATCCGGAAGATCAAACAAGCGATTGAAGAAGGGCATACGTACCAGGTCAACTACACGGAACGATTGCATGCACAGTTTCAAGGAAGCGACCGGGCATTTTACCGGCAACTGGCACGTAACCAGCAATCCAGCTACAGCGCTTATCTGGATTTTGGAAAAGATAAGATCCTCTCCGCTTCACCGGAATTGTTTTTTCGGATTGATGGCCAGAAAATCACCGCCAGACCGATGAAAGGTACTGCTCCGCGAGGGCGCGTGACCGCTGAAGATGAACGCAATGTAGACCGGTTGCTCACTTCCGAAAAAGAGCGGGCGGAAAATCTGATGATTGTCGATTTGTTGCGCAACGATATCAGCCGCTTGGCAAAATCAGGAACGGTCACCGTCCCACGCATGTTCGAAGCAGAAAAATACCCGACGGTCCATCAGCTAACGTCAACCGTACAAGCGGAAATAAACAAAGAACTCACTGTTTTTGATTGGTTCCGAGCCCTGTTTCCGTGCGGTTCGATTACAGGTGCACCCAAAATCAGCACAATGGAGTTTATCGCTGAACTGGAACAGTCTCCCCGGGAAGTTTATTGCGGCGCGATCGGTTTTATCACGCCAGAGAAAGATGCGCTGTTCAACGTGCCGATCCGGACTGTAGTCATTGACGGCGAAAAAGGGACAGCCAGCTATGGCGTAGGCGGCGGCGTTACATGGGATTCCACATCGGAAGGTGAATACAAGGAACTTCTGACAAAAGCACAGGTTTTATCAGCACGGCGCCCAGTCTTCAAGTTATTGGAATCACTGAAATTGGAGGACGGAGTCTACCCGTTGCGTTCTTATCATGTAGAGCGCCTTCGCGACTCTGCCAGTTATTTCAGTTTCAATTTCAATAAAGCAGCTATCGATAAACTGCTCGATCAATCTGCAAGAAACTACCCGAAAGGCTTGTTCAAAATAAGGTTGTTGATGGATAGATCCGGCGAACTTTCTATTGATGCCCAAACGGTTTCTCCGCTTTCGGAACCTCTCGTTTGTTCTATTGCAACTTCACCTGTTGACAGCTCCGATCCGTTTTTATTCCATAAAACGACACACCGCCACGTTTATGATGAACATCAAAAAGCTGCTCCGCCAGAGGCTTTTTCAGTCTTGTTGTGGAATGAACAGGAGGAACTGACCGAATTCACTATTGGGAATATAGTGGCCGAGAAAGACGGCAAGTTCTACACTCCTCCGGTTTCATGCGGGTTATTGCCAGGCACTCTCCGGCAACACTTGCTCCAGACAGGGAAAATCGAAGAAAAACGCCTGCTTAAAAAGGATTTGGATAGCTTTGATGCCATCTGGTTTATTAACAGCGTACGTGGATGGTTGAAAGTGGATTTGTTAAACCAATAAAAAAAGTACATGGCTTTAATTGAACTGACCCATTAATTTGAGACATTTGAAAAAACACCTAAGCTGCCATTGTCCGATATTCAATCGGGGAGTGGCAGTTTAATTTTTGAAATGGTCGGATGTAGT
>NZ_PYAT01000002.1 GCF_003014655.1 Planomicrobium soli
ATCAAACTCTCCATTATAGAAGCTTGATTGCTCATGCTGGCGCTCGCCGCCCCGAAGGACGCGCGAATCGCTTGATCTGCCGAAGCTGATCAGTAGGTTTTGCTCCGACCGCTTGCGCGGCCATCGCAGAAATTTGTTTCGGCGTTCGGAACGCCTCAACAATGTTTGTTGACGTTTTGCTGTTCAGTTTTCAAGGTTCAAGTCTTCCTGTCTAAGCGACAGTTACAATACTATATCATTAATAAATTATAGTGTCAACAATAATTTTAATATGAAAAATCATAATTATTGTCCGCCTATCGACAGCTTTATTAGAATATCTTATCCCAAATAAAAAGTCAATAAAAAATACGTAAATTAAAATTATTTTATTTGGGGACACTTTCTAATATACCAGACTCAATAATAGTTGTCAATTATTTATTAAAAAATAAATAATAAAACATATAATTAATAAATCGTTTACAAAATAAATTATAACAGAAAATTTTGATAAATAAACAACAAAAATATTACAAATTTGAAAGGGAAATTTTTCTTTTCATAAACCCCTTGTCTTTATCAACAAATGTATCATTTTAACTTTAAATCTTAATCGGTCACCTGTATCCGAGTAATTCATATCTGAAGATATAGCTGTAATCTAAAGTTAAGAAGTTATGAATGTTCCTTCTATATATAGGAGATTTCTTACCATATAAAAACCCGCCATAAATTGGCGGGTTGGATTATTACACTAAAAAGATGAAATATAGAACAAAAATAAGGAACAAACCGTACATGATAGGATGAACCTGCTTCCCTTTCCCAGCAGCTATCATTGTAATTGGGTAAAAGATAAAGCCGATAGCGATTCCAGTTGCAATGCTATAGCCAAGCGGCATAGCGATCATCGTTAAGAAAGCCGGAACTGCAATTTCAAACTTCGTCCAATCAATTCTCCCAATAGCAGAAACCATAAGAACACCAACAATGATCAAAGCTGGAGCAGTTACCGCACTAGTAATGACCTCTAACAGTGGATAGAACAAAATAGATACTAAGAACAAAATACCTGTAACAACGGCAGCGAATCCAGAGCGGGCCCCAGCTGCTACACCGGCAGTCGATTCGATATAAGATGTAGTAGTCGACGTACCAAAGATCGCTCCGCTTACCGTTGCAACTGCATCAGCCATCAATGCTTTGCCAGCTCTCGGTAATTTGTCATCTTTCATCAAGCGCGCTTGGTTCGCTACTGCCACTAAAGTTCCAGCAGTATCAAAGAAATCAACAAACAGGAAAGTCAATACGATTACCAGAAATTCAATTGTTATTAATGAACCTGGATCATGCAGGATTGGATCTAAAGCAACGCCAAAAGTTGGAGCCATGCTTGGAACATTAAAGTCAATAATTGCACTTGGTAAGTTAACAATGCCAAAAATCATTCCGGCAACAGCAGCAAGAATCATTCCGAAGAAGATTCCTCCTTTGATTCGGCGAACCATTAAAATGACCGTTACAATTAATCCGAAGATAGCCAATAATGTTGAACCGTTCGATAAGTTTCCTAAGCCTACCATTGTTGCAGGGTCAGCAACAATAATTCCCGCATTTTGAAAACCAATAAATGTGATATATAATCCAATACCCGCTCCAACAGCTAATTTTAAATCGGTTGGAATAGCGTTGATAATAGTTTCACGAATCCCTGATAAAGAAAGCACGATAAATATAAGTCCAGAAAAGAGAACACCGGTCAGTGCAGTTTGCCATGGAATGCCGTATGTCAAAATAACTGTATAGGCAAAAAATGCATTTAAACCCATTCCAGGAGCCAAAGCAATCGGGTACTTCGCCAAAATTCCCATAATCAAACATCCGATAGCAGCAGCTAATGCAGTAGCCATGAATACAGCGCCATAATCCATTCGCAACGACGCATCAAGATCCGGCACTGAATCCAGCGTTAAGGTCAGTGGGTTAACCACTAAGATATAAGCCATTGCCAGGAACGTTGTTAATCCGCCGATGATTTCACGGCGATAGTTCGTTCCCAGTTCTTCAAACAAAAAATACTTCTTCATGTTCTTCCTCCGTGTGTTGTCGCACACATGTTAAAAACGAAAAAACGCACACAGCGGTTTGCCGTATGCGTTCGATTTCCCCCTTCATCATCTTCAATATGAAAGGTACCCAACTCTATGAAAAGAGCGGATGAAAATCGTAGTCGAGTCATTTACGGTAACTCGGTAGAAACTTTCGGGCCATATTCCCGACATTATACGACAACGTTATTTAATTTCTTTTGTAGAATAACATCTTTTAATCCAATAAACAACACAAAAACACGAACAATATAAAAAAATTCACGTGCAAAGTTCGTGAATTTTCAATAAATATCGAAGCCGTCAATTTAAAATAGAAAAATCCCCTTCCAGAGGTGCAAAGATGCATTTTGGAAGGGGATTTCCCTAATTTTCTATTCCCACTCAATAGTTGCTGGTGGCTTGCTCGTAATATCGTAAAGAACACGGTTGATATGTTCAACTTCGTTAACAAGGCGGACACTAATTTTTTCTAAAACATCCCAAGGAATGCGCGCCCAATCAGAAGTCATGCCATCAATAGAAGTGACTGCACGGATGCCGATTGCATAATCGTAAGTACGGGCATCGCCCATTACACCAACGCTGCGGATGTCAGGCAGTACAGTGAAGTATTGCCAGATGTCACGGTCTAATCCAGCTTTTTTGATTTCATCCCGTAAAATCCAGTCTGACTCACGGACAATGTTCAACTTCTCTTCAGTGACTGCACCCATGATGCGGATACCAAGGCCCGGTCCTGGGAACGGCTGGCGCCAAACGATTTCATCCGGCATGCCCAGTTCAGTTCCAAGGGCACGGACTTCATCTTTGAATAACGTATTTAATGGCTCAATTAACTTGAACTGCATGTCTTCCGGCAATCCGCCCACATTGTGATGGGATTTTATCGTCTGGGCAGTTGTTGTGCCACTTTCGATAATATCTGTATACAAAGTTCCTTGCGCCAAGAAGTCCATGCCTTCTAGTTTAGATGCTTCATCATCAAATACATAAATAAATTCGTTTCCGATGATTTTGCGTTTTGTTTCTGGATCGGATACTCCCTCCAGCTTTTTCATAAAGCGTTCACGTGCGTCGATTTTGATGACGTTCATATGGAAGCCGTCAGCAAAAGTTTTCATAACGCTCTCTGCTTCACCTTTCCGCAAAAGTCCATGGTCGACAAACATACATGTTAATTGATCGCCGATCGCTCTATGAATCAGGACAGCAACTACCGAAGAGTCTACGCCGCCACTCAATGCACAAAGAACTTTCTTGTCCCCTACTTCTTCACGGATTTTTTCAATTTCAAGTTCGATGAAGTTTTCCATAGACCAATCAGCGGCCATGCCGCAAACATCGAAGACGAACTGGCGCAGCAATTCATTTCCGTAAATCGAATGGCGCACTTCCGGATGGAATTGAACACCATAAAAGCCGCGGCTTTCGTTTGCCATCGAAGCAATCGGACAACCTGCACTTGTACCGATTACATCAAATCCCGGGGGAGCTGCCGTCACCAAATCTCCATGACTCATCCAAACGATTTGCTCTTCAGGCAACCCTTTGAACAACTTCGTTTCTTGTGTCAATTTAAGTTCTGCTTTGCCGTATTCACGGTTTTGCGCTTTTTCAACTTTGCCGTCCAGGTGCAGCGCCATTAATTGCATGCCATAGCAAATACCTAAAATCGGAAGACCCATTTCAAAGATGGCATCATCAACTGAAAATGCATTTTCATCATAAACAGAGTTTGGTCCACCAGAGAAAATAATGCCTGTAGCGTTCATTTCTTTGATTTCTTCCGCTGTTACAGTATGTGGATGCAACTCGCTATAAACACCGATTTCACGAATACGTCGCGTGATCAATTGGTTATACTGGCTGCCGAAATCTAAGACGACGATTTTCTTTTGCTCTTTTAACATTGGACTAACTGGCATTCTTCTACACCTCTTCTATTAAATTAAGCTCCCAAAATAACAAAAGAACGCGAAAATAGTTCTCGCGTTCTCCTGCTCTACATTAAAAAAGTGAATGCGCATACCAAAAAGGCATGCGGCATCCACCTTCATAGTCAAGTCATTTCCGGGGACTTGGTAGAGACATCCGAACCATATTATCGGACATATACGAGGGCACTTGTAATTTATAATTTTCTCAATTGTACAAGCTAGTCCGCTCAAAATCAACCGCTTGTGCGATTGATTAAATTTTCCCAACTTTCCTTCAGTTCATGCCACTCAACTGAATTGCTGTTTCCACCATAAACCGACTGCTCATAAGCAGACGTTAAACGTGACATTTCATGCGTACCAAAAAACGAATCGATGTATGCAGCGTAAGAACGCAACGTCTGGCCGTCTCGCCGTTTGATGCCATAAAGATCAAGTTGTTTCAGTAACCTTAAATAAGCTTTTTCAAACGTTTGGGCACTGCCATTGCGTGACCGGTAATACGGAATCAAAACTTTCGGCATCCATTTGCTGCGCATTTTATATAATAGCGCCCCTAATAAAGCCGACCCGATAATGGTCCATACGATTTTCGCTTTGTTTTCAGTAAAGAACTGATTCAAGCGTGCCCGAATTGTCGGCCCGGCAATTTCTGCCGCTGCTGCATCCACTTCCGGCTCTTCTGGCTGGAGCGGATCCGGACGATCCGGCATTTCCACATCTTCCGGAGTTGTTTCCCCCGTTTCCAGATCAAAATTCACATCTGCCGCACCGGTAAAACCGATAGTCGGCTCAAAAAGCATCCACCCTACACCCGGCATATAGGCCTCTACCCAAGAGTGAGCATTATTGTTTGTAATTTCGTAAATATCGGGACCATCAGATGCCCGGATCAGTTCCCCTTCATTGAACCCCTTCACCCACCGTGCCGGAATATCCAGCGATCGCAGAAGGACGACCATCGAAGTGGAGAAGTTGTCACAATACCCGCGTTTTGTTTCAAATAAAAATTGGTCTACGTAATCTTGGCCTTCTTCCGGAACCGGAATATCTTGCTGGCTATATTCAAAGTTATTGTTGCTGAAATAACGTTCAATCGCTCGTGTTTTATCGTAAACGTTATCAGATCCTTCAGTTATTTCCACCGCTAAATCTCTAACCCGCTGCGGCAACTCCTCCGGTAATTGGACAAAGCGGTCAAACTCTGAAGGCAGTTCTTCCAAGTCTTCAACCGATGTTTCTCGCAAAGCAGTCAAACTGAACGAAGGCTCAGAAAATTTCACTTCGTAAAGTTCCGGTTCAAAAACATCGCCTTCAAAAAAGGTATCAAATCGCTGATCAGCAGTATCATACTCATAATCCGGCGTTTCATGCATCAAAAACGATTTAGTGCCATACGGATAAAGGACAAACGGAAAATCTTGCTCCATCGATAAAAGAGCGGTCGCTTCTTGCTCCGGATCTCCTGGAGTAAAGTCTGTATCGACTTGTTCCTCATTGTTATAAACAAACTTGTCGCCGACATTTCTCGTTACCCGCCATCCTTTAGTCGTATAGAAATCTTTCGATTCCACTTTCCAATATTGCCCGTCTTCCACTTCTGCCCGGAACACGGGAGTATCGTCACCAATAAATGAGCCGCCGAGCTGTGAATCGTCAACACCATAACCGATTCTGCCAATTGTTCCCGGGCCACTGCCTGCTTCTCCTGAAAAAGAAGTAATATAAGGTACTGGATCTGGCCAGATCGGACCCGATTTGGGCAAATACAACGCTATGGCAGTTGAAGCAGCCACCATAAGAAACAATGGAATAACGTATGCCGCAATTTTATCGATTTTGGCCGGAATACGATGTGTTTCTATCCATCTCGCTAAGTGCAAAAGCCCGGCAAGCATCAAGCCGATGACCATAATCCGTATAATGGCGGTGTCCCCTGTGTAAGGGCTAAACGTATCTAAAACCGCAATGAATACTACAGTCAGCAAGTAAAACAAAAAGATGCTCAACCTGAAACTTACCCAGTAATGAATCAAATAGACAGCCATCCACAACAAGGCGAAAAACAGAACGGTTCTAAATACATCCGTCGTTTCTGCCCAGTTCTGTGAAGTCAGTGCGATAAAATTTGCTGTAAAGTCTGACCATAGAAAAACAATCGAACTGTTCGAAAAGAACGCCTGTCCGGTATAGACGTAAACGATAAACCATAGAACATATAGCACCTTGACCGGACCTGAAATCCACCATGGAACTTTCGCCAATGCCATTACTAAACCAAGTCCGATGAATATAAGAAAAAGTGATTTATGGGCTGTATCCGTCAAAGACATTACCGGAGTTAGCCATTCGGCTAACAGCAAGAACACCAGCACATACAAAACCGCCATAAACACTTTGTTTTTTCGAATGTTTATCAATTTCGGCTCACCTCCGTAAACACCGATGAAAAATTCTCTGGGCCAACTTTTTTGACAACAATGCCTTTAGACCGGGCGAATTGATGTATCACTTCATCTTCTGGAGAGATTCTTTCGCCCTTGGTTGCTACTACTAAGCACATACATGTATTCAAGTGCTTTACGTTCCGTTGGATACTGGAAACCATATCCATCGTCAACCGGCTTGTAACATACAATAAACTGGAAGCTTTCACCTGCATCAAATCTTGGGTGGCCACTTCTTCGACCGGCTTTTCCAAATCGGCTTGCACTTTCGTTAAATAGTACATTGCCCGCTGCAGATGTTCTTCTGTTTGAATGACTGGAAAATAATCATGCGTTTTGCCTATAGATAAATAAGCAACGTTCGAATGGGAGCGGACAATCGCTTGAAGAATCGAAGCCACTAACTCAACCTGAGTTTCAAATCGCTCGGAAGGTAAACGATCATCAAGCAAAAAGAGATCCTGGGATTGCCGGTCTTCGAACTCTTTTGTCCGCATAGTTTGTGTACGGGCAAACGACTTCCAGTGAATCCACGATACCCGGTCACCGGGATGGTAATCTCTTATGCCGGCAGAGGTGGTCGTATCTTTGATAAGTGTAAAAGGCGCAGCCATTGCCCCTTGGTCATAACGGGACTCCATCGGGCGGTACGCTAATTCCACAGTATTTGGATATACAAGGACAGTTTGCCTCAACGGCAATACCCTCTTTTTTTTAACCCAGCCGAAAAAATCCCCGATCTCTATTTGAACGCCTTCTAAAACATGTTCACCGCGCGGCATATTATCAATTTCATAAGTCCAAGAGTAGGATTTCCGGAATCCAGGCACCAACATGTTTTTCTTTTCATCTTCTATGCGTTCTTTCAAAAGAGTTGAATGTGTTTTTTCGCTAAGGACGGTATACAGCAAAGGGAAAGGAAAAGAGCGTCGAATGTCAATCGTAGCAGAAAAGTTGCTGCCTTTTCGTATTTGGGCAGTGTGAATTTTACGAGATATCCGGATATCCTGCAGTGGATAAAAGGTCAGCAATAAGGAGTAAAGTGCAAAAGGAAGAGCCATATAAAAAATAAACCAGCTGACAAAGCCGCCTTGGAACATGGCAAACGAAAAAGTGAGTATAAGGATGACCAGTACAAAGACCAGCCTCCCCCACAAATCAAAAAAGTTTTTCAATTGATTCATTGCCCCACATACCTTTGAACCGGTACACGCGTCTTCGCTAAAATCCGGTCTACAATTTCTTCTGCAGTCACGCCGTCATAGCGCGCTTCAGAGCGCAGCATGATTCGATGGCTGAAAACAAATTTCGCTAAATGCTGTACATCATCCGGCGTTACATAATCGCGGCCTTTCAACATAGCATACGCTTGAGACGATTTCATCAAAGCGATCGATCCTCGGGGGCTGACCCCCAAGTAAACATAAGGCTCTGTCCGTGTATGGCGTGACAGTTCCACAATATATGCGCGTATCGTATCATCAACTTTAATCAATTTCACTTCTTCTTGGAGCTTGATCAATTCTTCAAGTGTGATGACCGATTGCAGATTTTCGATAGGAGCAGAAATTTGGGAGCGGCTCAACACTTCCATTTCTTCTTTCGAAGAAGGATACCCCATTTTTATCTTTAAAAGAAAACGGTCAAGCTGGGCTTCCGGAAGCGGATAAGTTCCTTCGTATTCAATCGGATTCTGGGTGGCCATAACAAAGAAAGGTTTTGGTATTTGCATCGTTACGCCATCAATCGTTACAGATGCTTCTTCCATCGCTTCAAGAAGAGAGGACTGCGTTTTTGGAGAGGTCCGGTTGATCTCGTCAGCTAAAACGATATTCCCCATAATCGGTCCAGGGCGGAAGTGAAATTCCATATCTTTCGGATTATATATAGAAACGCCGATAACATCGGAAGGCAGGAGATCCGGCGTGAATTGAATGCGCTTAAAATCCGCACCCACTGATTTTGCCAGAGCCCTCACTAACATTGTTTTTCCGACTCCCGGTACATCTTCAAGCAGAACATGGCCGTGTGACAACATCGCTACGATGCTCAATTCGGCAATATTCCGTTTTCCGATTATCACCTTTTCTATGTTATCAATCACTTGCTCTAACCGTTCTTGTGCCTTCATCCTAGATTCCCCCAATGAGTAGCTATAGCTGTTTGAATATTGTCACATTATTATCATCTAGCATACCGAATTCCGGGATAGAACTCAACTGTCGCAACCTCAACACGCGTTTTTCCAAAATAAAAACAGAGCTCTGCAAAAGCAGCTCTGTTTCATCTGTTTATTTCCAGAAATCATCAAAAACCGTAATCGGCAAATGACGTTTATGCTGGGTTTTCAAATAATAGCCTTCCAGCTTTTCCCGTGCATCTTCTGGTATTTTTTTGCCTTCTAAATAGTCATCGATCATCTCATACGTCAAACCTAAAGCCACTTCATCCGGAATTGCCGGTTTATCTTCTTCTAAATCCGCTGTTGGAATCTTCATATATAAATGTTCAGGACTGCCCAGTTCTTTCAATATAGAACGTCCTTGCCGTTTGTTTAAGCGGAATAGCGGTGTTAAATCTGCTGCTCCGTCGCCAAACTTCGTGTAAAATCCGGTAATCGCTTCCGCAGCATGATCAGTGCCGAGTACAACCGCACTATGATAAGCTGCAATTGAAAATTGAGCCTTCATCCGTTCACGGGCTTTTTCGTTGCCTTTAGCAAAATCACTCAAATCTATTCCAGCTGCATTCAACGCACGGTCGCTGGCATCCACCGCTTCTTTAATATTGACGGTATAGACTTTTGTCGGCTGGATGAACTCAATTGCATCTTGCGCATCGTGTTCATCAAACTGTTCACCATAAGGCAAACGGACTGCGTAGAATCCGTATTTTTCTTCTCCCGCTTCTTCATTCAATTCATTGACGGCAAGCTGAGCTAGTTTCCCCATCAAAGTCGAATCCTGCCCTCCCGAAATGCCAAGCACAAATCCTTTTATAAAAGAATGTTTTTGAGCATAGCTTTTCAGAAACGAAATCGTCCGTTCTATTTCTTCTTTCGGATTGATGGAAGGTTGTACTTTCAGTTCTTCAATAATTTGCTGCTGCAATGTCGGCATTGGTATTCCCCCTTCTATTTTCTCGAATAGTGTTGGATCACATCTCTGACTTCTTGAATATTGCGCATCTTGTTGTCCCAGCACTTCTGGCTTAAATCGACCGGGTACTCCTCCGGATTCAGAGAGCGTTTGTATTCATCCCATAGAAGACTTAAGCTGTTTCGCGCATGCTCCTGCATTTCTTCCAACGGTGGATTTTCATAGACAACTTCTCCGTCTTTAACTACTTGCTGATGAATATCGACCGCTTCAAAATTCGTTACAAATTTCGATACATAGGTATGGACAGGATGGAACATCTTCAAGCGTTTTTCCGATGCCGGATCTTCATCATGCATCGCAATATAATCGCCTTCTGATTTTCCGTTTTCCCTATCTATAATACGATAAACTTTTTTTAATCCAGGCGTTGTGACCTTTTCTGCATTGCCGGAAATTTTGATGGTATCTTCCATTTCGCCATGGTCATTTTCAATTGCCACCAATTTATAGACCGCCCCAAGTGCTGGCTGATCATAAGCTGTAATCAACTTTGTGCCAATTCCCCAGGAATCCACACGTGCTCCTTGCGCTTTCAAGTTCAGGATCGTGTATTCATCCAAATCGTTGGACACTACGATTTTAGTATTTGGGAATCCCGCTTCATCCAACATCTTACGCGCTTCTTTCGAAAGGAAGGCAATATCTCCACTGTCCAAACGAATTCCTTCAAAGTTGATTTTGTCCCCTAACTCTTTGGCCACTTGGATGGCAATCGGCAGACCCGATTTTAACGTGTCATATGTATCCACTAAAAACACACAATTTTTATGGCGTTTCGCATAGGAATGGAATGCTTCGTATTCGTTTTTATAGGCTTGAACAAGTGAATGGGCGTGTGTGCCAGCAACAGGAATGCCAAATTTCTTTCCGGCGCGGACATTGCTTGTCGCTTCAAGTCCTCCGATAAAAGCGGCTCTTGTGCCCCAGACTGCAGCATCCATTTCTTGCGCGCGTCTCGTCCCGAATTCCATTACGCGTTCATCTTTGACAATTTGCTTGATCCGGCTAGCTTTTGTTGCAATCAGCGTCTGGTAATTCACAATATTGAGAAGCGCCGTTTCAATCAATTGACCCTCCACCAAAGGTGCCTCTATGCGAAGGAGCGGTTCATTCTGAAAAACCACTTCACCTTCAACAACCGAATACACATTACCGGTAAACCGGACAGTCTTCAAATACTCGATGTAATCTTCCCGGTACCCAACCTCTTCCCGCAAATACTCCAGGTCGCTATCGGAAAAGCAAAAATTCCTCAAATAATCCAGCACCCGTTCAAGCCCGGCAAAAATCGCATAGCCATTTCCAAACGGCAATTTCCGGAAAAACAGTTCAAACACCGCTTTTCTTTCATGCATGCCGTCTGCCCAGTAGGCTTCCGCCATGTTGATTTGATACAAATCGGTATGTAAAACTAAACTATCATCCGCATAATGTTTTTGCATAAAACTCTCACCTTCCAGCTTCAGTAATAAAGCCAATTATACACTAGTAGAGGCATTTCAATAAACGAAAGTCCTATACTCCTCTTTAATCAGCTTATCTCCTTAATACCCAATATTGCTCTTTGACATTCCATTTAATACATGGTATATTTATTTAGTTAACATCGAGGTAGCAAACAGATACTTTTGATATTCTGGCATTCTACGTAAAGTTTTTGAGAATACTTATTCACACTGGCGCGATTTGAGGATCGCAAGGACGTAAAAGAAGGTAGGGTTTACGTTGCTTAAGTTAGAAAGCCACCAGTGGAAAAATGACCGCGGCACTGAAAGATAAATCTTTCTATGGAAATTATCCCCGTTAAAATGGGTTGAAAAATTGAGTCAAAACTATTTTATGTTACCTTCTAAATCAAAGGGCTATCCTCATATCGAGGATAGCCCTTTTCCAATTTCGTTTTATTGATCAGCGGTTCAAGTAGTCGGTAACTGCGCCTCTTGAAGAACAAGAAACGTTGTGTGCATATTTTCCAAGGACGCCTTTTCGGTGAAGCGGCGGAGCCACCCACTGCTTTCGGCGTTCCTCCAGTTCTTCTTCTGAAACCTCCATGGAGATTTCCTGAAGATCGGAGTCGATAGTAACCATATCGCCTTCTTTCAACAAAGCGATTGGGCCTCCTGATTGGGCTTCAGGCGCGATGTGTCCGACGACCAACCCATGAGTTCCGCCGGAGAAGCGGCCATCCGTCAATAAAGCCACGCTTTCACCCATGCCTTTGCCGACGAGAATAGCTGAAATCGACAGCATTTCAGGCATTCCCGGACCGCCTTTTGGACCGACATAACGAATCACCAGTACATCGCCTTCGTTTATTTCATTGGCCATAACGGCTGCCGTTGCAGCTGGTTCGTTATCAAAGACACGGGCCGGGCCCGTGTGGCGTTTGACTTTAACGCCGGACACTTTTGCTACCGCGCCGTTTGGCGACAAATTGCCTTTTAGGACGATTAACGGACCGTCTTTCCGCTTCGGATTGTCGAACGGCATAATTACTTGCTGCCCTTCAGCAAGACTAGGTGCATCTTGCAGGTTTTCTGCTACTGTTTTTCCAGTGACCGTCATGCAATCTCCGTGAATATACCCTGCTTCAAGCAACATCTTCATAACAGCCTGAACTCCGCCGACACGGTGAAGGTCCTGCATAACATATTTGCCGCTCGGTTTTAAATCTGCTAGATGCGGAACTGTTTTTTGCAAGCGATTGAAATCGTCAATTGTCACATCCACTTCTGCCGCATGCGCAATCGCCAACAGATGCAAAACAGCATTAGTTGATCCGCCTAGGGCCATAACTACAGTGATGGCATTTTCAAAAGCTTCTTTTGTCATAATGTCTTTCGGATAAACGCCAAGTTCAAGCAAATTATGGACAGCCGCCCCTGCTTTTTCACAGTCTGCCAGCTTTTCTTGAGATACTGCCGGATTGGAAGAACTGCCCGGCAAGCTCATGCCCATCGCTTCTGCAGCAGAAGCCATCGTGTTCGCTGTATACATGCCTCCGCAAGCCCCGGCTCCCGGACAAGCTCCACATTCGACTTTACGCAAAGTCTCGTCGTTGATGTCGCCATTGTTATGTTGCCCGACTCCTTCAAAAACAGAAACGATGTCAATGTCCTGGCCGTTATGCCGCCCAGGTGCAATTGTCCCCCCGTAAACAAAAACAGCTGGCACTTCCGAATTTGCTATCGCGATCAAACACCCAGGAATATTTTTGTCGCAGCCGCCAATTGCCACTAGTCCATCCAAACTTTCAGCTCCAACAACCGTTTCAATAGAATCCGCAATCACATCCCGGCTCGAAAGCGAATACTTCATGCCTTCGGTTCCCATTGAAATACCGTCTGATACGGTAATAGTATTAAAAATAAATGGCACGCCGCCTGCTTCTTTTGCACCGTTCTTAGCGCTGGCTGCCAAATCGTCGATATGTATATTACACGGCGTCACTTCACTCCACGTACTTGCAATGCCGATCATCGGCTTTTTAAAATCCTCATCCGTCAATCCTACTGCCCGCAACATTGCCCGGTTCGGCGCTTTCATCGCTCCATCAAATACTTTACTGTTGATCCGCAAATCTTTTGTCATGCTGCATCTATCCTTTCTTTTTTATTATTATAGAGAAGTTCTTACACAATTCAATGAATTTTTAATTTTTTCAACTTTTTAAATTATTGCAAGCGCTTTTAAAATGCGTAAAATTCTCTCCCATTGCCTCAGACTCTTTTCACTCTGATTTTTAGATGGTAGTCACTCCAACTAAAATTGTTTTGGGGACTCTTACTCTCACCGTTAGCAGTTTGTTGACAATTTGGCTAATTTTCAAATCACAGGCAAGGCTTAATAAACGATGGCAGTCTTCAAAAGATAAGCCACTTTGCTGTTGAAGGCAGCTGACCGCATCCCTTAAAGCGGTATCGACCGCTTCTTCGTATGTACTTGCGGAAGCGAGAAAGTAAAACGCCTCACTGTCTTCTACTACCGGATTTTGAAGCCGGGACTTGAATTTCGAGAACTTCAGCTTAACTTCACCGCTTGTTTCAACTCCAGTGCCGCTCAATTCTCCATCCCCCATGGCTGCATGTAAATCCCCTAATGCAACGAGCGCTCCATCAACTGAGACAGGCAAATAAATTTTATTGCCGGGTTTCACGTCTTTTGTATCCAAATTTCCTCCATGGCTGCCGGGAACTGCTGTTTGTATCTCTCCATTACTTGGTGCTACACCAATTACTCCGATCATTGGCGCGAAAGGAACGGCTATGCTTTCATTGAATTTAACCTGCCCATTTTTGATTTCCAGAATTCGGGTGGAAGGTGCTGCAATATCACTGCCAAGTATCCCGATTCCTGGAGAAGCCACCATAAATCCGTAATCAGCAGTCTGGATATCGATGACGTCAATACATAACGTATCTCCACTTTTTACAGCCTCTATATAGATGGGTCCAGTCGCCAAGTTCACTTTGGTAATATCTATTTGAGGGCGCAAGTCGTTTTCGGTTACGATTTGGCCGGCATAGCAATCATAAGTTTCAACAATGACTGTCTCGCCTAATTCCACCCTGTATTTCGGTTCATTTATCGCCGAAAAAAATTTGATGGTATGTTCTTTGGACAATCGTTTCATATTTGCATTCTCCTCCATTTCGTGCCTTTTGTTAGATATACTATAAGCGAAAAGCTGCACTCTGTAACTTATAGTTAAGAAAAGGCCCATCCAATCTTGTATAATGAATTTAAAAAGGAGGCGATCCCTCTGTTAATTAGAAAAGTCGAATCTACTGAATATGAAACAGTCCGCCAACAACGGCTCACTTCTTATGAGCAATATAAAAACCGCATCCCTTTAAAGCATTGGGAGGTATTGCAAGGAACGTTATCGAAACAAAGCGATAAACATCCAGGTGTCAATTTGTTCGTTGCTGAAATAGGCGGCCAGATTGCCGGGAGCGTCGTGTTGTTTCCTTCAAAAGCTAAAGCATATGAATGGGATTCTGAAACTTTGGAGCATCCCGAAATCCGTATGCTTGCTGTGGATGCTAACTATAGAGGATTAGGTGTTGGAAAAGCACTCGTCCAACACTGCATCAAAGTTTCGAAAGAACTGGGAGAAAACCAGATTGGGCTCCATACCGGCAGTTTTATGGAAGGTGCCAAGAAGTTGTATGAAAACCTCGGCTTTAAACGAATGCCTCTGTCTGATTTCGAACCGTTAGATGATGGCATCGTCGTTCAAGCTTACCAACTTACAATTTAAAGAAAAAAAGAAGGCCCTCTAGTAATTTTGGGGCCTTCTTTTTAATCTTGCCAAAAAGGATTTTTCCATTCCATCAGTAGTGCGTAATTATGGGATTCTTTATCTTCCAAATAATTCGGCACTAGACAGACAGGCATTCGGCCGCAACGCAGCAGAAAGGTGACGACAGGATCACGCAATTCGCCTTCTACTACTTTTTGAGTATATTGTTCGGGCGATAATTTGTCTGAGTGCCGATGATACCCCGGTATCCTCCCCCCGCCGAGCACCCGATCCAATTTATCCTGGACCACTAGCTCATACGCAGATTGCATAAGCAACTTTCCCAAGTCCAATTGGCGAAATGATGGCTTAACGCAGATATCAACTATATATAAAGTTTTGCCATCAGGATTATGCGAACTGATAGAGCCGTCTGCCGTCACTTCTTCCCAATTATGCTCGGGACGGTGAGGGTCGAAATCTGTTAACAGCGCCGTCATGGAACCGACAATTTCACCGTTTACTTCTACACAGAATGCGCCTTTTGGATAATGGTTAATATGGCTCATCAATTGCTCTGTTTTCCACCACAAATCAGACGGGAACGGTGGAGGAAAACTTTCCTGCTGAACCGCTATCAGCGCTTCAAAGTCCTCTTCCCCGTAATTTCTGACCTTTGCTAGGATTGGCTTATCTTGCTGGAAAACAAAGCACTCTTTTTGATACACATTAATCACTCCTTTTCCACAGGATTGACTTCTTTCTTTAGACTATACCGTTTCAATCTTTCTTTTGCACAGCATATTGCCAGAGAATAATAAAAACCCTTCTACCAGTAAACTGCACCAAACCGTTAGACGTTAATCCAACAGCAGAGGCCTAGTTCACTAGGAAGGGTTTAAAAAGTTAATATTATAGATTCATTAAATTGTTAAAATGGCGGTAAAACATGCGGACCTCTTTCAGGAGGTGAAATTGCTTGAATTTCCACTGCCGCAGCCAAAGTTGCTGTTTGAAGAGCTGGCGAAGTAACAAGCAATGCTCCAATAAACCCGGTATAAAGTGCCACGGTCCAAATTGTTTTTTTCAGCGTCATGTGAATTCACCACCATTCTGTTCTTGGTAAGCACTATAAAAATGCGCTTTTTCCCATTCTCTCTTTTGCTGATAGTAAAGAGCAAGCTGGGTAGAAACTTTTTTCGCTTCCTTTATATAACCATTTTTTCTGAAAAATGGGAACATTTTTTCTTCATAATAGTTCAAAAGGTCCTCTTGGGAAAAAAATCGTTTTTCGAAATAAGTAGCGTGAATTTCAAAGTATTCGTTGTTCTTTCCGCTATTTGCTTGTTTAAGTTCGTTAATAAATTCCTCTGTTTGCTGTCCTGTTTCACTTGCTGCTTCCAGCAGGCTAACAAGAACTGCCTTATAAAAATATGAATCCTTAGGAAGTTTATCTTTTATTTCCAGAAGCTGCTCAACCGCTTGCCGGTTCTCCGCTTTTTCTTTAAGGAGCTCTGCATAATTGTATATCGTTTGGTGATATAGATCGGTCTGACCGGTGATTTGTGAATTGCGTTTTAGTACTCCGTACAGCTCGACCGCTTGCACAAACAAGTTTCTTCTTGTGTAATTGATGGCCAGCAGCATCTGCGCATGGAGCAGGCGTATGTAATTGTAGTGCAGCTGATAGTGCCGGACAGCCAATTCCGCGTAATAAGCTGAACGTTCATAGCGGTCTTGGAGAATCAACAGCCGGGCTTTTTGATAGTAATATTCTCCTTCAAATTTTTGAGGAATGCTTCGAATTCCTTCTTCCAGATTTTCCAATAACTTCAGCGAAAGTTCTATTTGTCCGATCATGGTGTAATATATTGAAAGGAAAAATTGGTAAAGCCACTTTTCAGGTGCAGAAAAAGAACCTTTAAGGCGTTCAAGCAAATTTTTTTGTTTTTCAGCCCGTTGGTGGTCATTATTGAACGTATAAAAACGGAATTTATAAAGTTCATACTGATTTACAAGTTCTGTTGATTGAATATACTCATTTTCCTTTTCCAGAATTTTGTATTGATGACGCATACTTTCGAGATCAAAATAAATCGAGCAATCGATGAACTCCACCAGCTCATGCTCTAGCCGTTTTTGCTTGTCCACCTCTTTTTTCCACTGTACCCCCATTTTTGCGAGCAGCGCTTGCGTAGTGGTTTCATGAGGTATATAAGAATTCGATTCGATCTTGCTTAAATGCGATATTGAACAAATGCCATCTGCTAATTGCTGTTGTGTAAGCCCGTGCTTTGAACGGTAATATTTGATGACAGAACCAACGTTCATAGCCTCACCCTTTTTGTCTGAATACTGAAATAATACCATAAAAAAACAGTTCCAGCATAACGCTGGAACTGTTTAGCTTATCTTATTGCACACGTGCAAATCCAAAACCAGATGCATAGTCGTCCCCTACTCCAGCTCCAGAGCCAGAACGAATGTCATATAATTTTGCACGTCTTTGCAATTCGCCGCGGATTGCTGTGTGGGAAGCAGTCGGGTTTGCCGCCCATACTTTTGCAGCCAGTCCAGCAGCGTGTGGCGATGCCATTGACGTACCGCTGATTGTAGCATAACCACCATTATACCAAGTTGAGTAAACAGCTGCTCCAGGAGCTGAAATTTCAACATCACCCTTTTGGATAACAAAATCTCCTGCTGTTCTTCTATAGCCGCGGGAAGAGAAGTCAGCAACGCGGTGAGATCCGTTTTGGATTACGTTCTCAAGAGCTGCTACAGCCACTGCGTTTTGTAAAGCTCCGGGATAGCCGATTGATCCTTCATAAGGGCCCGAGTTTCCTGCAGCCGCGATAATCAATACGCCTTTAGAATATGCATAGTTGACGGCATTCGTAATTAAGCTGCTTTCAACCGAAGAGCCAAGTGACATATTGATGACCACTTTCGTGTTTAAAGCAGTAGCTTGGTCAGCTACATGGCGAATTGCGTATGCGATATCATCTGAAGCGCCAGAACCGTTATCGCCTAATACTTTATATGCCCATAGATCCGAGGCAGGTGCTACTCCGTAAACTCCTGTGCCTGTTGATCCGCCATTAGCCAAAGCCGATCCAGCTACATGTGTTCCATGCCCTTGGCGGTCGACACATGAACCATTCACAATACTGGATACGGTGGTGAAATCTTTGCACTGCTCAACATTATTCGCTAAATCCGGGTGAGCAGTATTAACTCCGGTATCAAGCACCGCGATATTAATGCCCGCTCCTCCTGATGTTGTTGTCAACGTACTATTATTGTAGATGGCTTTGATGCCCCACGGAGTCGACTGGGCAGCAGCCATAGTACTAAAAGCCGCTTCCGGTTTTGAAGAAGTTTCTTCTATTGTATATTCAGGCACTTTTTCCACAGTCAAATTTTTGTTTTTCTGCAAAGCTTTAAACTGGTTTTCATTCATCTCAGTTGTAAAACCCTCTTCAGCGAAATCCCATCTGACCCCATAACGCCCTTTTAACGTATCTTTTTCTTTTTTGCTATTCGCGTCGATCAGTACACGGAACTTCTCGTTGCCGTTTGTTTGTGAAGCTGTTCCTTCTCCGTTTGCGCTAGCGGCCATTCCTGGCACTAGCAGACTTGCTGTCAAAATGGCTGTAGTCAAAAATTTTCCCGATCTCTTCATCGTTCAATCTCCTTTTCCATTTCTGATTTTGGCGAAAAAGCGAAGCCCGGCGTCCCGTGTTTGCTTTCCCCACTTTTTATATCGAAGGGGGCCACAACTAAAAGTTACCAGAAAAAACACTAACATGTAATTGGGAAAATTTTGTTGTAGTTTTATAGAAATGGATGATTTAGTAAATTAAACTTATGCCTATGGGCCTATCTTCTACTATTCATGCCATTCTAAAAACCATCCTCTTTATAAAAGGATGGTTTTTGGGTTCCTTGAGATGGTTAACCTCTAACTTGAGTAATATCCGAATAAAGATTTTTAATACCGGATTAACGTTTCAGTTGTCCGGATAGCTTGCAGCAACTGGTATTCCACTTTATTTAGACGCCGCTTTAAATGGGTTTGCCATTCTTTTTCTTCGTCACTTCCAGGAGGGGCGGCCGCAAGTGCTGAAATTTCTTTTAATAACGGCAGAGGTGGTTGATTCATCGCTAGATCATGGTCATGGATGTCTCCATTCACATAATTTAATGGAATCAAATAATGGGACAATTCAAGCAAACGACTATTAATTTCTTTCGCCTGCGGTTCTGTCCATTCTTGTTCCACTATAATTTTCTCGACCTTGTCGGCCATCTCTTCCAGCCGATTGATTCGTTCGAGAGCCACGTTTAAATCCAACCGATCCCCTGCAAGTTCTGCATATCCCGTTAAGGCCTGTTTTAATTCTCTAATCCCAGCTGTTTGGTTCAGCGGCAAAATTTTTCTTGTGCAGGCATCGTATAGCACAGCTGCGTAAATTTGGCAGTCCCGTTTCAAGTTGTCCTTATCCAGTTTATCCAGTGTATCCTCTGTAGTATGCCACCACCAGCCAAAGCCGCCCGATTTGATCCCGCCAAATAATTTCACTAAGGTTTTAGAAGCTAAACTATCATCAAGGGGCTGTTCAGACAACCCCATGAAAAGCGCTGGCACTCCGGGTCCCCAAAAAGACTGGTCTCCTCCCCGTCCAAATCTTTTGCCAATAAATTTTTCGCCCGTCAACGCCTCGACAAACGAGCCGCCGAAGTCTTTTGTTTCAGCCATGCAATTGCTTTCGCCTAGTATTGTGGCCCCTTTGCCTCCAACCGAGTCGATATAAACGTGAAGCGTGCAATTTTCGTGCAAGTCTTCCCAATGAGTATCACAATAATAAGTGGAACCCGCATAACGTCCGTGCGAGTGCCCGGACCAGAAAGCGATGCGCAAGCTTCTGCTTAAAGGGATTTCCTGTTCTTGGATAACTCGTGCAACTTCGAGCATAGTGGCATTTGCTCCTCCATTGTCCATCGCCCCGTAATGCCAGGAGTCAATATGGCCGCTGAACAAGACAAACTTTTCGGGTTCATTTAAGCCTTTTATTTCAGCGACTAATGTGGGGATTTTTCGCCAGCCGGTATCCACTATTGTCTTAAGCCAGACAAAAAGGCTGTCACTTTGTTCAAGCCTCTCCTTAATCAGGCCTCCTTCTTTTTGTGCAATTGATAAAACCGGGATAAAGGGAAATTGTTTTTTCTTCTCAGGTGTCGGATTTCCCCACACCCGCGATACCGTCATTTCGTGTGTTAAAGCTCCGTTGATAAAAATCGCACCGATCGCTCCGGCATTTTCCATCTGTTGCACCGCACTCGGCGTCGCAATGCCTTCAGTCAAGACGATTTTCCCATTCACATCCAATGGCCCATCCAGCTCTTTTATGTAAACCAGTTGTCCTTCTACTCCCGCCTCCCCGGTAGAAACCGACATGGAATGCGTAATACAGGAAAAGCGTTCTCCAGCTATTTCCAAGTCCGCTTCCACCGGCAAACTGATGAAACCGTCATGAAAGTTTAATGTTGTTTCTAAACCTAATCTATCCAATACATCTTTAGCATATTTAAATGCCCGCAATTCTTCCTTGGATCCGGATAGCCGGACTTCTTTCGTAAGTTGCGCAGTAAATTCCATCAACTGGTCTGCGGAAACCGCATCAATCAATTGCCCGTGTTCATGGTTTAATTCGGCATTCACGTTAACCGCTCCTTTCTCTAAAAAACGGCCTTTTTAGGAAGGCCGTTTTTCTTACTACAATACAAAATCTTCTTTTGCTTTTTTCTCCTGGTCAAACGGCCGGAATGGAGTTCCTGTCATTTTGCTGATGGCATCTATGAAAGTATTGGTTGTATGCGGCGTGTCGTAGAGCTGTTCGAAAAAGTCGGCCCGTTTTTCCTTGGCAATGGCATCATAGCCTTTGCCAACCATCCAGCGGCCATAATAATAAGCCGGATAGTATGTTTTTTGGATAGGATCCGAGAAAAAGCGATAGCAATTGTTTGCTTCGACATCACCCAAATTGCCTTCTTTCTTCATGTACTCGACCGCTTCCGCTTTGTCGATCTCACCATCGTTGAACAAGAAACACGCATTAGTCTGCGCCATCCTTTGCATATCGATGAAATCGCGGGCAAGCTTGTATTGCTGTTTAGCACTGGAGAGAATGCCTTCCGTTTCTTCTTCGTCACGGTCCCATCCCAAAAAATGCAACGCGCTTTCAGGACCGCCTTCAAACAAAGCGTTTGTAGGACTGTTGATTAAATAGTAAGAAGCTTCTATTGGCAACTTCCCTTGCTGATACAAATAATCCCAACGGCAATAGAACGCCTGATGCCCTGGATAAGCTTCATGGGTCATAATTTGGGCCAGTACCGGTTCTGTCCACGGCCGGTCGATATTGAATGTTAAATTGCCTCGGTATTCTCCTGTGTATTTTGAATAGCCGCTCCAAAATACGCCCGTAATCGGTTTGATCCAATCAATACCGTCTTCTTCCGGTAATAAGATAACACGCTTTAATGTGCCTTCCTTACTTTTTTCCCTCATGGATTCTGCTACTGCAATAACCTGTTCTGGAGAGATTAACGTGTCTTCATGCCACTTGTCTGCTTTTTCTTTTAGCGATCCTTTATAACCTAAATTGGTGAGCCCTTCTTCGACTACATGCTTTTGTTTTCTCATCGTTTCTTCTGTAATCAAGGGTGTCGGCAATTCCTGGATGTTTTGGATGTATTCCGAATATGGCAACGCATCTCCTTGGAGGCTGCGGCAAAAATAGCGATAGGCGTTAACCATTGACCTCAAATAGCGACCCGGATGGCCTTCTAATCCTTGAATCTGGCGCTCTACTTCCTCAATTTTCCGCCCTATGTGATCCAAACTCGAAAGAGACGGTTTAATGTGGCTATAGCTTGCTGTAGCCACCTCCTGTCTATGCAGCTTCTGCGCTTGTTCGTTCAAACTAAGCACGATATCAACAATCGCATCTCCAATTGGTTCAGAAGTCCAACGCAATACCATCTGTTCATCCCCCTTGTTTTCGCTCAAGTTCCCACAACTTCTTAATATCTTGGACAATCAATTTCATCATCATTTCGTATAATTGTTCGCCTTTTTGGGCGGTAGCAGCTTCTGCATTGCCAGAGAACGCTTCCGGGTAAAGCGTCTTGCCCCCGTTTTTAAAGCGAAACCGCTTCGGCAATGGAATCGTATGGCTGCCTACACCCTTTGTATAGGCATAGTTTTCATTGATAGCTAAGACTAAAGCAGTTTCGTCTTCTCCTGCATGGCCCGGATCCGGCGTAATCTGTTTAATGTCTTCCCGGTAATCCAAATACCAATTGATGGTCAGTGTCCGAACGTTCAAATCCGCCAGTTTTTCCGTCACGATGTCCAAACTTGAAATATTTCCCCCGTGTCCATTGAACAAAATGATATTAGTAAAGCCATTATTTGAAAATCCTCTGCAAATATCCATAACATAGTTGGAGAAAGCCTCTGCAGATACATCAATTGTCCCCGCAAAGGCCGCAAGCCCCCAGGAATGGCCATATGTTACTTCCGGTGCCATCAGAATTTTATCGCCGAGCGCCTCTTCCAGCCGCCGGACAAATTCCCGGGGAATAAGCACGTCGGTGCCGAGCGCGCAATGCGGACCATGAGCTTCGATCATGCCAATCGGCACCAGCACGGTATTGGAAGTTTCTTGAAACTCCTTAAACTGACTCAAGTTCATCGTCATCATATCCATACTGTTTGCATTCTCCTCCTGTGCTACTCGTTCTGTTCCTGCAATCCAACAAGAATGAGCGGCAATGTTTTCTCTTGCATCTTTTCCAGCTGATATGCGGTCTGCAAGAGTTCCATATCACCAAAATGCGGACCGACCAACTGCATACCGACCGGCAAACCGTCACGGGTAAAGCCCATATTCAATGAGACAGCGGGATGGCCAGAAATATTGAATGGTCCAGTAAACATCATTTCATCCATTTCTTCACTGCCGATTTCCGGGTCTTCCGCCGGCGCTGGAAAAGCGACGGTCGGAGTTAGAATCACATCGACTTCTTCAAATAAAGTCGAGACGGCATCGGTATATCGCCGTAAATCTTTTAAACCTTCCAGGTAGTCGACCGCTTTTTGCTTCATGCCTGCTTCTATTTGCCGGTACGTCATTTCTGCATAATCGTCTTTTCGATGGATCCATTTCCGGTGTATGTGCGCCGCTTCCGGCAATAGGACCTTTAAAACGATTTCTTCCGTTCGGTTCCAATCCTGCACTTCAAACTCCACGAGCTCCCAACCAAGCGACCGCATAGCGTTTAAAGTCTGCTCATAAACCTTCTGGACATCCGGCTCAAGGCTTGTCAGTCGATTGTCCGGCAATACGCCGACCCGCTTTGGCTGACTTTGTTCGAAACGGTCCATGTCGAAAGCAGTAATGTTGCCAGACTTTGAATGGGGATCTTTCGAGTCGTATCCAGCAATCGTATCTAGCACAATTGCTGCATCTTTCACGTTCCGTGTAATCGGGCCTGCATGATCAAGCGACCATGACAATGGAAAAACACCATAGGTGCTGACTAAGCCGCGTGTCGGCTTTAAGCCGACAGCTCCGCAATAAGAGGCCGGAATACGGATTGAACCGCCAGTATCGCTTCCGAGTGAAAAGTAACCAATACCGCTCGCAACGGCTGCAACTGAACCACTCGAAGAACCGCCGGATGTTTTGGTAATATCCCACGGATTGTTTGTTTGGCCGTAGTCCGGATGCACAACTCCGTATGCAAATTCCAACATATTGTTTTTCCCGATTAAAATGGCCCCATTATGGAAAAGTTTGCTCAGCACGGTTGCCGAATAACCCGGCATAAAATCTTTCATAATCCGAGATGCACAGGTAGTCAACGAATCTTTTTTATAAAACAAATCCTTGGCCGCATAAGGAATGCCTTCTAGTAAGTGAAGAGATTCATTTTGCAAAAACCGCTTTTCCGATTGACGTGCCCGTGATAAAGCTGCTTCTTCCATGATCGTAATAAACGCGTTAAGCTGTGGCTCCAATTTCTGAAGCCGCTCAAAAGTTTTTGTCGCCACTTCCACTGGGGAAGCTTCTTTTTTTCTATAAAGAGCTGCAACTTCCAAAAGTGATAAATCCAGCAAAGAAACCATTGCCTTATGCCCCCACTGCAAGTAACGGATCGTTATCATTTATGGCAAGCGAACTGACCAAAAAGAGAACTACGCCTTCCGTATCGGAGACGATTTCTTTTACCGTTTCGCCAAACTCATTTGTCAGTTTCCCCAAAATCTGCCCTTTTTTCACCGCATCTCCAATCAATACAGCCGGATACCACAGTCCTTTAAAATCCGACCGGTACCAATCAAACACAGAAATATAATTTGAATCGCTCCTTCTCACTTCTCCTTCTAAAACGCCCAGCGAGACCAAAATATTTTTCACTCCGTTTTGCAGAAGCACCGAGTCCTCTTCACTTAAAATCCCTTGTTGGCCAGCTTCAGCGATTATGGCCGGAATGCCTTGTTCCGCCGCACACCCATATGTAGAACCAGGCACTTGCCCACTGCTGCCTATAACGTACTCAATATCAAATAGCGAAGCCATTTCTTTAGATGCTGCTAAAATTTTTTCATTTTTAGTGACATGGTAAATGGAAAAAGGCACGAGCGCTTCAATCATATCCCCGCCATGCAAATCAACGATATAATCCACTTTCTTGAAAACAAGCTCATTGAGCCAATAAGCAAGCCGTTCTGCATCGGTTCCGTCTTGATTTCCCGGAAACATACGATTCAGATTTTTGTTGTCCCTCGGGTGCACATAAATGCTTCGCGCATAAAAAGAGGCTGGATTGGCTATCGGCAAAACAATAACTTTTCCTTTCACGTAAGCAGGCTCAAGTGAAGTCCCTACTTTCTGTGCAGCGTCGATCGATGTATATTCACAGCCATGGATTCCGCCTAACACCAGCACTCTCGGTCCTTCTTCCGAACCGTTGATCATAAAAGCCGGCAATTTTTCTTCTATTGACGGAAGTGTTAAATAACCCTTTATTTTTTCGCCAGAGGCAGCCCCTAAAGATCCGATTTCCCATCTAGTGTTCATCCGTTTCACCCCTTCATCTCTCTTGCCTTTGGGAAGTATTGCCGGTATTCCGCAAAACCGTTTCCTCTTTCCCCTTAAAAAGGGGCGCGGCTGTTAAAACAGCCGCTCCCACACATTATTGTTCTTTTGTAATTTTGTGGAATGGCACGTACCAAACATTCATTGGATTCAGCTCATACCCTTTTACCCATGTTCTTGAAGCAGCCTGCAAGTTAGGCTGAGCTACAAAAATATATGGCACGTCTTCTGCCATGATGTTTTGAATTTCCCGATAGTTGTTTTCACGCAAACTTTCATCTGTACTAGTTCTTGCTTCTTCCAACAACCCATCCACTTCGCTGTTTTCGTAGAAAGCCAAGTTGAATCCAGGCCCTTTGCTCGAAGAATGGGCAAAATACCACAAGTTGTAGTCTGGATCTGGATAATCCGGCGTCCAGGAAACCAAACCGAAGTCATGCTTTCCACTTGTCACCAGATCCAGAAATGTCGGCCATGCATACGTCTTGATATTCAGTGTTACGCCTACTTTTTCCAAATCTGATTGCAGCAGCAAAGCTGTATTGCTTCGGACTTCATCATTTTCAGAAATGGCTATTTCTAATGTCAGGCCTTCCGCTTGTCCGGCTTCTTCCAATAGAGCTTTTGCTTTGTCCAAATCGTATTCGTATAGTTTCGCATCTGGATTGAAGCCGAACATTCCTTTAGGAACCGCACCGACAATACGTTCCGCCTGGCCAAGGTAAACACTTTCAAGTAATGCGTCATAGTTGATGCTGTGGGCAATTGCCTGGCGAACTTTAACGTCGGACAACGGACCGCTTTCGATATTCATCGGCATATAATCAATTTGATAGCCTGAAGCATTTACAATTTCCACTCCATCGGTCCCTTCCATTTGGCTAAGGACTTCCGGTGAAATCATGGAATTGTCGATCAAATCGATTTCGCCTTTTTCAAGCATAAGGCGTGCTGTTGAAGCTTCAGAAACAAAGTTGATGTTCACCGTCTCCATTGTAGGTGCCTCGCCCCAATAATCGGGATTGGCTTTCATGACCAGTTTTTCTCCACGATCCCAGCTTTCAAGTGTGTATGGACCAGAACCAACTTCTGCTTCCGCAAGAAAGCTTTCACCAAAATCGTCGCCGTGATTTTCTTCCAAATTCGGATTTAGAATGTTCGCATATGCAGTTCCCAATGTGCTGATGAACGGCGCAAATGGCTGCTTTAATGTAATTTTGATCGTATGGTCGTCAATAATCTCAAAGCTGTTTTCATCAATGACTTTGCTGAAAATACCTGCTGCTGATTTTCCGACATCCATAGCACGAGTAAAGGAATATTGGACAGCTTCGGCAGTCACAGGCGAGCCATCATGGAATGTAGCATTTTCTACTAAATAGAAAGTATATTCTGTTCCATCCTCAGAAACTTCCCATCTTTCTGCCAGCATCGGCTGTGGTTCTGTTGAAGTGCCATCGTATGTTACCAATCGGT
This sequence comes from Planomicrobium soli, assembly GCF_003014655.1. Classification (GTDB taxonomy): domain Bacteria; phylum Bacillota; class Bacilli; order Bacillales_A; family Planococcaceae; genus Planococcus; species Planococcus soli_B. The sequence continues at coordinate 26,532 of NZ_PYAT01000002.1, forward strand.
CATATAACATATAAGTTACACGAAAAGTTGTATTTGCTGCTGAACCGTGCGGATCAAGCTGCGGTATATCCTGGTTAGTCGCAAAGTTGAACACTTTATCATCAAAATTCTCATTTGTTGCCGGAGCTTGATCATCTGGAGACTGCGCGCCTTCCCCTTCTTCGCTGTAATTTTGGCACCCTACAAGAACAAATGCCACCATGATCAAAAAGGCCATTAGCTTAAACCATTGAGCTTTAATTTCCATTCTATTTCCCCCTTATTTTTGAGTGAATATGTTGAAAACTTAAAGTGAGCCGCTGCAGCAATCCTCCTTTCAATAGGCTCATCAGAAGATCAGCGTTGTTTTGGATCAAGCAGATCATTCAATCCATCTCCAAGCAAATTGAATCCCAATACGGTCAACAAAATCGCCAGCCCCGGGAAAGTGGCTGCCCACCAGGCTTCCCGCAATATCTCACGGCTATTGGACAACATCGCTCCCCATTCCGGAGAAGGCGGCTGGGCGCCAAGGCCGATAAAACTAAGGCCTGCTGCCGCTAAAATAACAAATCCCAAATCAAGTGATGCTTGAATCGTTGCAGGGGCCATGGCGTTCGGCACAATTTCCTTGAATAGGATCCGGAACGGATTTGCGCCAAGTGCCCGGTTCGCTTCAATGTATTCCGAATGCTTGATCGATAAAACAGACGATCTGACAATCCGCGTATACCATGGCCACCATGTAGCAGCAAGCGCCAGCATGACGTTTTCGATCGACGGCCCAAGTGCCGCCGCAATCGACATTGCCAAGATGATTCCTGGAAACGATAAGAAGATATCTGTGATTCGCATAATGACTTGGTCCACCCGGCCGCCGATATAACCGGCTATCGCTCCTAAGATTGTTCCAATCGGAAATGAAATTGCAACCACTAATAAACCAATGCGCAGCGAAATTCTGGTGCCATAAACAATCCGGCTAAAAATATCCCTGCCCACTTCATCCGTTCCAAAATAATGCTCGGCGCTTGGCGCTTCCAATTTACTGACCAGATCCACTTCTGTCGGGCTGTGGGTGGCAATGACTGGAGCAAATGCTGCGGTTATCAGAATGATCAGCACAATGACGAGCCCAAGCACAGTCAATGGGCTGCTTGTTATTCTCCGTACCAAGTCAACCACTCCCTTAATTGTGTTTTAAGCGTGGATCTATGAAGAAATAAAGCGTATCAACAATCAGATTGACCAGAATGAAAATAACCGCAATAAGCAGCGTTACACCCATAACCGCCGGGAAGTCCAAGTAATTTATGGCATTTACTGCATACTGCCCAAGACCCGGCCAGGAAAAGACCGCCTCTACCAGGACACTTCCGCCAAGGGCGTGGCCAAATGCCATACCGAGCAATGTAATGACCGGCATGACGCCGTTTCGTAAAGCATGGCCATATAGCACGCGGTTTTCCGGCGCCCCTTTTGCGTAAGCTGTGCGGATATAGTCGCTTTTTAATACCGATAACATGCTCGACCTCGTCATTCTTGTGATCATGCCGATGGTCACCGCTGCAAGCGTAAGCCCCGGCAAGATCAAATGCATGATTGCCGCATAGAGTACTGGCCAATTCCCTGTCAATAAAGCATCTACTGTATACATTCCAGTTATATAATCGGGCGGCGCCATGCCGCCATCCAACCGGCCGGATCCTGGGAGAACACCCAGTTTTAAATAGAAGAAAAGCAATAACAGCAGCCCTAGCCAGAAGGCAGGCATTGCAACCCCCAGCAGAGCGAAAATCCTCGTAAACTGATCCGCAAGCTTATCTTTCCTGCTCGCGCTTATAATGCCGAACGGGATTCCAACCACTAACGTGACAACCATCGCAAACATTGTCAGTTCAAAAGTGGCCGGGGAATATCTTAGCAAATCATTTAGGACCGGACGCTGGGAATAAGTGCTTTGTCCAAGATCCCCTTGAGCAATCCCTCCCATATACCGTCCATATTGGACATAGAGTGGATCATTCAATCCCATATCCTCGCGGAGCGCCTCTAATCCTTCCGGCGTCGCTTTTGGTCCCAATATTAGACGGGCAGGATCACCCGGAATGGTATTGGAAATCGCAAAGGTAAGAATACTAATGCCAATTAAAATTGGAATCATCAACAATAATCGTTTGGCGACAAATTGTAAGGCATGCATCGAGTCGCACTTCCTTCCTTAGCAATTTTAAGTATGGATACAGGCAGCAAAATGGCCAGGCGTTTTCTCTTCCAAAGGCGGTACGATTTCTGCACACTCTTTTGTTGCCATCGGACATCTTGTATGAAACGGGCAGCCGGATGGCGGATTTGACGGACTCGGCAAATCTCCCTGCAAAATGATCCGCTCTTTTTTCTGCGTCGGATCCGGTACTGGCAAAGCCGATAACAGCGCGCGTGTATAAGGATGTTTCGGATCCGAATAGACTTTCTCCACATCGGATATCTCAACAACTTTTCCTAAATACATCACAGCAACTTTGTCTGATATATGTTGGACAACTGATAAGTCATGTGAAATGAACATATAACTCAGATTCATTTCCTGCTGCAGCTCCAGCATCAAATTCAAGACTTGGGACTGCACGGAAACATCCAAAGCAGAAACCGGCTCATCCGCAATGATCAAGCGGGGTTCAAGCATCAACGCTCGGGCAATACCGATCCGTTGGCGTTGCCCACCTGAAAATTCATGCGGATAATTATTCAGCTGGTCTTTTCGCAAGCCGATTTTCTCTACAAGCAGTTCAACTTTTTCCCTTCGTTCTTTGCGGGAGCCGATATTATGGATAGCTAATGGCGCTTCTAAAATCTGCCTTACCGTATTTCTTGGATTTAATGAGGCATATGGATCTTGAAAGACGATTTGCATTTCTTTGCGCAACTCTTTCATCTGTTTTGCGTTCATATCGGTTACTTCTTCACCTTTAAATTTAATGCTGCCTTCTGTGGGTTCTGCCAGGCGCAAAATAGATCTGCCCAGACTGGATTTGCCGCATCCGGATTCACCGACAATGCCTAAAGTTTGTCCTTCTTCGATGAAAAGGCTAACGCCGTCCACCGCTTTTACAGTTGTCTTCTCACCAAGGAAACCTTTTTTAATGATGAAGTGCTGTTTCAAGTTCGTCACTTCTAACAACGCCATCCTGGTCTCCCCCTTTCTCGTCAAAAAGCCAGCAGGCCGATTGATGGCCGTCTTTTATATCGAACATTGGCGGCACCGTCGTCCGGCAAATATCCATCGTATGTCGGCAACGCTCTGCAAATCGGCACCCTGCAGGCATATTTCCGGGAGCCGGCACCGTGCCGGGAATCGAACCCAATTTTTGCTTGCGTTGCCCAAGTTTCGGAATAGAGTCGAGCAATCCGATCGTATAGGGATGGGTCGGATTCTGGAACAATTCCCGTACTGGTCCTTGTTCGACAATTTTTCCTGCGTACATGACAATGACACGGTCACACACTTCCGCCACAACTCCCATATCGTGGGTGATCATGATAATGCCCATTTGGGTTCGCCGTTTAATTTCACCCATCAACTCCAGAATCTGCGCTTGAATCGTAACATCGAGCGCGGTTGTCGGCTCGTCACAAATCAATAGCTGCGGTTCACAAGCCATTGCAATCGCAATCATGACCCGCTGCCTCATTCCGCCTGATAATTGGTGGGGATATTCGTTGACCAGTTCTTCGGCACGAGGAAGGCCGACATCTTTTAATAGCTTCAATACACGGGTTCGCCGTTCTTCTTTTGTCATATTGCGGTGCAGGATCAGCGATTCTTCGATTTGTGTCCCGACAGTTTGCAATGGATTAAGCGATGTCAAAGGGTCTTGGAAAATCATCGACACCTGGTTGCCTCTAATCTTTTCCAGCTTGCGCTTCGAATACTTGGCAATGTTTTCGTCCATCAAATTGATTTCACCGTCCAACCGGGCTTTTTCCGGAAGCAGGCGCATAAGAGACAGCGCAGTCATGCTTTTTCCACAACCAGATTCACCGACAATCCCGACAGTTTCCCCTTTTTCTACTTGGAAAGAGATATGATCCAATATGGTCGCGTATTTTCCATTTTTCTTTAGGGATAGGGACAAGTCTTTTACTTTTAACAGCATGCTCATAACCCCCTTCGCTTTATGATTGAGCTACTTTAGCTAAGTCTTTCAATGCAGCGGTATAGTGGTCTGAAAAAGTTTTCTGGATTTTTTGGCAGTCTTTTGTGCGCAGAGCATCCAACAACACTTGGTGGTTATAGACGACTTGTTCCACCCGCAGAGGAACTTGATTGGCTATTGTCAAAAACATAGCCCCTACCTGGGTATCCATGTGCTTGTGGATGCTGATCAATCGGTTATGTTTGGATGCACTAACGATGGTTCCGTGGAAAAGAATATCGCATTGTGCTTGTTTTTCTAAATCCTGCTCCACCATTGCCTGATGGAACTTCTCCAACAATCGTTCTAATTTCTTAAGATCCTTTTCGGTTAAATGTTCTATCGCCAGCTGAGCTGCTTCACCTTCCAATAATGCGCGAAGCGTATAAATTTCAAAGGCGTCCTGTTGCGAGAGTGTAGCAACAAAAGTTCCTTTGTTGGTTTCGTGTTTGATCAAGCCTTCATTCTGGAGGAGCTTTAATGCTTCCCGTACCGGCCCTCTGGAAATTTGGAGTTTTTCCGCCAAACGGGCTTGGTTTATACGTTCTCCTGCGTTCAGTTCTCCGTTCAAAATCATTTTTCTGATTATCTTAGCGACGTCATCTGAAAGTGTCCGGTGATCGAGAATCATTGCCTTTCCCCCTCCTATCTCAACTGGCCTTTTCCGGCAAAGACTCGTAAATTTCCTTAAGTTCATACAAGTTGTCCCAGCTCATTTGCCGTTTGCCTATTTCAATTTCTTTAATAGCGGAAACCAACGCTGAAAGCAAAGGCGTTTGGATTCCGTGGCTTTCGGCAATCTCTAAAATCGGCACTAATTGGGCGTCCACTTCCGTCTTTCGTTTCCGAACCGCCAAGTCCCGCCAAATGCCGCTTTTTGTCTTTTTATTAGAAGCCATCCGCTCAGCAAGCTTATCGAGCTGGGCATCCAGTTTTTCTTGAGGGCGCAGTGCTCGCGGATAGACGAGAGAGGGGTCCCAATCGTCAAAGCCAAGCGGGGACACCCCTTCTTTATCAGCAGTCTCTAAAATCTCTGAGCATAACTCCATCAATGCTCCCCGCAACTCCTTTTTCCTGACAACAGCAGCCATCGTTTCATCAACTAGCGCAGTCGCGTATAAAAGTCCTGCATAAGATAATTTCCCCCACAAATATCCCCAAATATTATCCGTAACTTTCGCCGGCCCCCAACTTTGCAAAGTTGCTCGTAAGCGGAGGATGCGAGCAGAAATCGTTCCGTCCAGCTCTCCAAGATATAAAGAAGCAACCCCTCCGTAAAGGATGCGGCCGGGTTCCAAGTAGTCGGCCGAAAAATTGACAAAGCAGCCGATTGTCCGTTCAGCACCGACCATTTTTGAAATTTGGCGTTCACATAAGCCATTCTGCAATGAAACCACCTGAGTAGCACTAGTCAGTAACGGAAAAAACGGTTTTAATGCGGTTTCGGTATGATGAGCTTTTACGCATAAAAAGATAAGGCCAAGCGGTTCATTTTTTTCTATCAATTGCTGAGGGGTATAGGCTTTCGCTTGAACTGTAAACGTTTCTTCCGGCCCTTCGATCGTCAGGCCATCTTTATTTATTTTATCGACATGGTCTACAGCAATGTCGCAAAAAGCCACTTCTTCGCCTGCACGAACCAAGTAAGCTCCTAAGACCCCACCGATTGCACCAGATCCGATAATTGTAATCGCCATATTGCCGCCTCCTAAAAAAGTTGTAATCCGCCATCCGCGGAAATTACTTGTCCGCTGACATACTGGGCGAAATCTGATGCAAAAAACAATACCGGGTAGGCAATATCTTCCGGCGTGCCCAACCGATTGATCGAAATAGCTTCTATCAAATTTGCTTGGGCCTCTTCTGTCATGGCGTCCCACTGTTTTTGTGTGGACGGATTGGATAATACAAATCCCGGAGCTATATTGTTGACCGTGATCCCAAATGGCCCGAGTTCCCGTGCCATTTGCCTGGTCAATCCAATTTGGCCGGCTTTGGCGCTCGTATAAGCTTGAATGCCAGTCAAACTGCTGCTTCTTCCTGCTCCGCTGGAAATATTAACGATTCTTCCATAGCCGTTCTTCTTCATATACGGAGTTGCGGCACGTATCATGTAAAAAGCCGATGTCAAGTTAATATCAAGTACTTTCGCCCACTCTTCGTCCGTCACTTTTTCAATTGGCTGATGCACTTGTCCAGCTACGCCTCCTGCAACGTTGATCAAAATATCAATCTGTTTAAAGTCGGCCGCTACTCGTTCAAGCAGAGAGCTTACTTCAGCCGAATTGGTTACGTCACAGCGATAAATCTTAATTTTCCCCTTTGTGTCCGCAGCTTCAATAGCTGCTTCCACTTCAAGTTTTGAGTGTTCAAGCGGCTCGTTCAATATATCGGTTGCTGCAACGTGCGCGCCGCGGCTCGCAAACTCTTTGCAAATCGCCCTTCCGATGCCATGGGCTGCTCCGGTCACGACCACTGTTCGATTTTCAAAAGTTAACTGTAAACTGTTAACACTTTGCCCCACATGAACGGCCCCATTTCGCAATTTTTTATTATTATATGCGTCATTTTTTTGAAAAGCAATAACTTATTTAAATATTCAGTAAATTTATTTCAGTCTTTATTGCTGCATTGGATTAATAAACACCAAATAAAAAAGCAAGCCCATGAATAGGCTTGCAGATCTGTTTAACTTTTATTTGTTTTCATCCAACACCAGCAAAGCGGCGCCAAGAATGCCTGCTTCGTTTTCAAATTGCGCGACTTTGACTTCCACTGGATTTAATAAAAGCGGTTCCAAATGTCGGTTTAGTTGGTCCCACCAAAATTCCGCCGACTCTGATACCCCTCCGCCGATCACTACGATGTCCATATCAAAAGCCGCTTGCAAAGAACTGATGACAAGTGCCAAATCTTTCGTAAATCCGTCCACCACTTTTTGCGCCTCCGGATTGGTGCTGGCTGTTGTAAAAAGTTCCTGTGGAGTAATCTGCAAACCTGCTTCTTTTATTCGACGCACGAGTGCAGTTCCAGAGACGTATTGTTCAGAACAGCCTTCACGGCCGCATGTGCAAAGCACTCCGTTTGGATACAAAATCATGTGTCCCAATTCCGCTGCCCCGCCGTGCTTGCCTCCGCTAAGCAGATTGCCATCCCAAATAACGCCTCCGCCCAAGCCGGTGCCAAGCGTTAAACAAACAGTCCGGCTGTAGCCTTTTGCCGCTCCGAACTTTGCTTCTGCAAGTGCAGCAGCATTAGCATCGTTTTCAACTTCAACGCGTTTGCCAGTCGCCCGCTCTAATTGTTCTTTGACAAGTGTGCCTGTCCAACCGGGCAAGGTTTCGGTTGCGTAAATCACTTTTCCTTGTGTTGGATCGACAAAACCATGCGTACCGATTCCAATTGCTTCAATCTCAGGATCCAGCTCTAAAAAACGCAAAACTTGTTCTTCCAAATACGGATAAAGCGGAAACTGTGTAGGCAGTTTCTCGTCCAACGTGATAGCCCCTGCATCGTCTACAACGCTCATCCGCACTTTTGTTCCACCAATGTCGACACCCAATACTTTAACCATGAATACCCTCTTTTCATTGTTTGCATTTTGATAGATCAACCTTTAATTCGGTTCTATTAACAATATACCCTATATGGATGCTGCTTGCTTTTGTAATTTTTCGGATTATAACCAATCCTGATTTGCACTCCATCAGTTAGATGATAAGGTTTGCTTGCAACGACATCTTGCCGCCCCCTCTACCAAAACCTTCCATTGCCATATCTTTTGATTAAATTCGCTTTTTTGGCGGAAAGTCCTTTCTTCTTCATGAACATTAAAGTCTCTTGAACCGGGTATAAATACTCCATATAACTCTAAGGAGGGTGGCGCATGATCAAGAATTGGTTGCAAGATTCTTCCTATACTGTGGTGTTTACAGGGGCGGGCATGTCGACAGAAAGCGGTTTGCCCGATTTCCGATCAGCAAATCAAGGATTGTGGGAACAAAAAAACTTCGCAAAAATTGCAAGCATTCAGTCGTTGTATCAAAACCCGGAAGAATTCACCGAATTTTATCGGAGCAGAATGGTGGGGTTGCAGGAGTATGGTCCGCATAAAGGCCACTATTTTTTGGCAGAGTGGGAAAAAAGGGGATCTGTAAAATCGATCATTACACAGAACGTCGACGGTTTTCATCAATTAGCTGGCAGCAGCCGCGTTGCTGAATTGCATGGAACGCTGCAGACCGTCTATTGCCAGGAATGCAGCAACACCTACAGCAGTGACGAATATTTGGGTGGAACCAGCAAGTGTGCGGTTTGCGGCGGCGCCCTGCGCCCTTCGATTGTGCTCTTTGGTGAAATGCTGCCGGAAACCCCATTTGAAATGGCACTGCAAGAAGCAAACCGGGCTGATTTGTTTATCGTTTTAGGCTCTTCTTTAAGTGTTTCACCTGCCAACCAATTTCCGCTCATTGCAAAAGAAGGCGGCGCACGTGTCGTAATCGTCAATCGCGAACCGACTCAATTTGACCATTATGCCGATGAAGTCCTGCATGACCGCAATATTGGAGATGTACTGGAAGAATGGGATGGTTACTTAAAATAGTAGATAGAAATGGATGATCTATCTATAGAAAGGTCCGTTTGTTGCGATAAACTGCGATTGTCCATGTAGTAACCTAAAATGTTCATATGAGAGGATAATACTTCATGTAGAAAAATATGGAACCTCCTTTTTTTGAGAAATAAAAGAGGTGCTCCTTTGCCTGCTGCTCGCAGACTTAAGGAAGCACCTCTTCTGTTTTGTTACATAAAGACAATAAAAGCAAGAACTGCCGCCAAAGCAAGACGGTAAATTGCGAAAGGCATAAGTTTGATGCGCGAAATCAGCGTCAAGAAGAAACGGATCGAAATTAAGGCAAAGATAAATGCACTGATAAAGCCGACCACGTAAAATGACAAATAATCCATCGACAGCTGATCTAGATTTTTCAACACAGATACCAGGCTTGCCCCGAACATGATTGGTACCGCCATGATAAACGTGAAGTCTGCTGCCGTCCGGTGATTCAAACCGAACAAGACACCGCCCGATATAGTTGCGCCGGAACGCGAGAACCCTGGCCACAGTGACAAACACTGCACAAGGCCGACCGTAAACGCTTGCCGGTATGTAATTTCATCCAGCGAGTTCACAGTTGGATTTTTCGGACCAAATTTATCCGCAACAATCATCAGGATTGCTCCAACCACAAGCGCATAAATTACCGTTTCGACGCCAAACAAATGGTCATCGATAAAATCTTTGAAAGCAAAACCAAGAATAACTGCCGGCAGCATGCCGACAATGACGTGCAGCAAATTAAAACGGCCGCTCTGCTTTTGTCCGTCTATTTTATATAAGCCGACTAAGCTGAAAAGGCGTTTCCAGAATACGACAACAACTGCTAAAATCGAACCCAATTGGATGACAATTTTAAATGTATTCGCCGGGTATTTCCCTAGAAATTCCTGTGATTTGAGCCACATGTCATCAACAATGATCAAATGTCCGGTTGAAGATACCGGAGCGAACTCGGTCAGGCCTTCTACAAGCCCCAAAATCAGTGCTTTTAATAAATCGAATAATTCCATCTGCCTTTTTTCCCTCTTTCTGCGGAAGCGGATTTTTCGTCGCCGCTAATCCTTATTATTACACAAACAAGTGCTTAATTGGCTAGACTTTTTTAGCCTGAGAACATTTTTTTATCCTCAAATTCTTGGCATCACAAGCCTCTTTTAAAAGACGATACAACTGCTGGTTAGGATACATCTTTCTTTGCACTTTTGTATAAAAAATCCGCTTCTAGTTAAGAGATTGAGACTTTCCAGACTGTCTAGAAAGTTGGCAAGCTGTTCATTCCACTCCAGCCGGACGCGTTCCGCGGGCGAGCGTTGAGCCGCTTCAGCGCTTTCGCGCCTCCAGGGTCTCAACTCGCTCGCTTTCCCGCTGGAGTCGCCGGCCTCCGCTCCATTCAAACTGATGAATCACTTAGCGAATAAAGAAACGACAGAAGACCAAAACAGGCCGGAACTTGCTGCTTTTTTCTTCTTTACCCATGCACTATGCACCTTTAGCTATGGAGCTAAACAGCGGAGACGCCATCGGGATAGCGAAGTGCCGAAATCCACTTGGGCGTCAGACCTGAGTTAGTTCGGCGCGAGCCTGAGGCAAGCGGAGCTGTTTGACGGAATAGCAAGCGTGATCTCAATTTCCAATCTAATATCGAATAGAATTTCTTCGGCAATTTTAAAACCCGCTTCCTGTAAAGGAAGCGGGTTTCTGAGGTTTTATTCCTTGAAAACTTTTGCGACAAAGCCAGCCACATAGTCGCTGCCTCCATTGTCTTCTACACCTTCGATCATCATGGCAATGATAAACTCCGGATTTTCGGAATTGTAAGCGACGAAAAAGCCGTTTTGTGCGCCTTCTTCATCTTTGCTGGCTTTTAGTTCGGCTGTACCGGTTTTGCCGGCCAGCGGAACCGACTTCAGATTGGCCGATTTTGCATATCCGTCAACCACTACATTGCGCATGCCTTGGCGGATGATTTTCGCATTTTCTGCGCTCACTAAACCGTCTTTCCATACTTGTTTGTCTTCTTCATCCAAAAATAAAGTCGGTTTATACATCGTACCATCGTTCACTAATGGCTCGTAAATCGAAGCAAGGTGCAAGATATTCGTCAGCATTTGGCCTTGTCCAAATGACGTATCCGATAATTGCCCTTCAGAACCGATCGTTCCTTCGTTCGAGATTTGAGGTTTTTTCATGCCGTAAGAATAAGGCATTTCTTCCTCGAAACCAAATTGCTTCAATCCATCAGCAAACGTATCTTTGCCCATATCGAGCGCTTGGCGTGCAAAATAAATATTGTCTGAATAGACAAGCGCTTTGTTTAAATCAATCGGATTTGGTGCTTCGGGGTGAAGGCGGGTGATGCGGTAATCTCCCCACGATTCGTCTTTTTGCCACGTTTTACCATTGATTTCCAATCCTTCTGAAGGGTCGAGCGTACCGGCTTCCATGCCGATTGCCGCAGTTACCGGCTTGATCGTCGATCCCGGCGCATAACCTGCAGTAAATCGGTTGAACATCGGGTTCCGCGGATCTTCCTGAAGTTCTTTATAGCGGTCACCGCTGATGCCGAGCATGAACTCATTCGGATCAAATCCCGGGGAGCTGACAAGCGCTAATGTTTGACCGGTTTTTGGATCCACTGCGGCACTCGTTCCCGGCTCGCCTTCCATGGCCTCGTAAGTTGTTTTTTGCAACTCGGCATCGATGGTCAATTTCACCGTTTCGCCGTCGACTGCAGGCTGTTCGGCTACTGTAATCGGCTCCGCGCCTTCGGCAGGCTTTTCAATATAAATTTTCAAGCCATCCCTGCCGCGCAGACGGTCTTCCAATAGTGCTTCGAGGCCCTGACGGCCAATAAAATCATTGGCCGTATAGCCGTCAGCTTTCCGCTCTTCAAGCTGCTCTGCTGTAATAGCGCCAATATAGCCGGATAAATGGGACAAAGCTTGGCCGTACGGATATTCCCGCATGTCGGTTCCTTGATGGGCAACTCCTGGAATTTCATCGGTTTTTTCCAATACTTCTTTTTCCGTTTTTGCAGCCTTTGCAATCGGCACGAAGTAATGTGGCTGAACCCAGCTCTGCGCCAATTGTTTATCGATAAAATCAGTTGTAATGCCGAGCAAATCGGCCAATTCTTCTTTCTTCGACTCATCTGTAAATGACTCCGGGACGATGCCGATATCAAATCCGCTGCCATTTACAGCAATTCCATTGTTGTTGCGGTCCACAATTTCCCCGCGTGCAGCTTCTGTGCGGGAAATGCGGATATTGTCTCCTGCTTCCAGCTGCGGAAAAATGAAGGATGGGTCCCATTCAACAAACCAGCCCTCTTCTTCTTCCTGCGTCTCATGGAGCAAAGTCAACGTTTTCTCAAATTCAACAGGACCGGCAAGCGTCTCCATCTTCACTTGAATCGGAAAGTCTGCCGGTTGTTCCGTATCCCAATCTGTATCTTCAGCCGGCTTGGTATAGCTCACTTCGACATTTTCAATACCGAGATCCGCCTGCAATTTTTCTTGACGTTCAACAAATTCCTCCGTACTATATGCATCTTTCGTTCCTTGGTTTAAGTAAGCACTGTACATCTCAGCGAAGTTCCCGTCATTCCACTGGCCGATGTATTCTTTCAGCCGGTCCTCTGGTGTCGCTTGCTGCTGGCAAGCCCCGAGGAGAAAAAGACATAACAGGGAAAAGACCCCGAGCAATCGTTTATTCATTTAATGACCTCCATTTCCTTCCTTTATTTTACCAGTTTATGCTCCATTACAACACCATAATATTGGTGTTCCTGTGCCAATATAGAGGACGCAAAAAGAGAGACCGATTTCGGTCTCTCTTTTTGCTGTTGATTATTTTGTATAAAGTGCATTTGAAACCAAGCGGAACAAGTAGTCCGTGTGGTCACGGAAAGCCGGCTCCAAGCCGATCAAAGTTACGTCCTTATCGCTTTCGCGAATGATGACAGGCTGGCCTGCTGCATTTTCGTTGCCCTTCCAATGCCCTGCAAGGAAGAAATCACTTTCGTCGTAAGTCGCCATCACTTCGCTTTCCTCTACCCCCGTATACCAAGCAGGACGGTAAACAAAGCCGATATCGTCTTGTCCATATCCTGCCGTGATGCCGGTGCCGTCATAATCGACGCTGACGATTCCGTTGCTGTTCGATGTTCCGACCTTAACAGCGGCGTCAGTCAAGCCAAGTGTTTTCGCTGCATTTGAAGCTCCTGCTCCTGCTGCAATAAACTTGCCGCCTTCTTTTACAAAGTTCGTGACGTTTTCCTTGAACGCTGCAAACTGCCCAGCATTCTGCAAACCGAATTCAAGATTCGCCGCACTTAATCTTGTTGAAATCAGACTTTCTGTACCGTTGTAGATAAACGCGTCGTACGACTGCAAGCCTGATTCCGCTACTTCTACCGGCGATAGTTCAGTTACATCAAAACCAAGGCGCTCTAAAGCCAAGTTCATACCTGCATGAGTTTGCTGTTTGTTCATGCCGCCGTCTTCAAGAAGCGCAACTTTCAATTTCGTTAACTTCTCTGCACCAACTGGTGTTACGCCGCTTTCAATATGCAATCCGGACGCTTTTACAGCTGATTGGATTGTTTTTAATGATCCGCTAACATAGAAATTTCCTTCGCTGTCACGTCGTACGTTTATCCCTTGCTGCAGCAGCGTGTTAGCGAGTTCGACCGCTTTCACTGAAGAGTTTGGAATGACAAACGGACCTTTTCCTGAAAGGGTCCCGTGCTCATCAACGCTTTTTACTTTTGCAGTTGGAACAGTAAGTTTTGTCTTTACTGGGTCTGCTTCAAAGCCCCATAGTTCCGGCAAGCTCCAAGCTGAGATATCGTACATTGATGGCGTATCGTTGGTGATGTCTTCACCGTCCCATAGCATCGTATTGGCAAGGCCCGCTTTTACTTGGCTCATGTTGACGATATAAGAACCTTTTGCATATTCTACGCCTTCTACTGTAAAGTTCTTCGTTGCACGGACTACATCAATATCGTTATAGATCAAATGGTTGACCGCTTTTTCTGTAACTGTCGGATCTTTTTCATCTACCGGCAGAACATACGCTTCCGGGAAGAAACCTTCTTCATGGTACGGATGGTCAAAATTAAGGCCGCGTTTGAAAATTTCAATCTGATCGTTCAGCATTTCCTGCTTGTTGGTTGTCGCATATTGCAATGCGCCCATGATAGCATCATACATCCACTTCACGCCGTCTTCATCGTTAGTCGGCGCTTCTAGCGTGTGGCCGTAGGCTCCGTGATACATCGCGTACATCGGTGTGAAGATTGGCGGATAATCATCCCAGCCCGCCGCATCATCTCGCTGTGGAACGTAAGTGCCTGTCATATTCTTATACAGAGCGCCTTCGTATTCGTCTTTGTTTTTCATAATGGAGCTTTCCATTGCTTCCGCTTGTCCATATGCCCATTTGTTGTACAAGTCATACTCGTAGTTCGGGTTGTGCGGCGGCGTACATGGCTCGATCAGACCTTGCTTGTTCGGCGCGTAATTTTTCACGTAACCGTGCGTATCCAAAAACACCATTGGATTCCACTCTGTAATCAAATCAACTGTCTGGCGTGTTTCGGGCTGTGACTGTGTAATAAAATCGCGGTTCAAGTCAATGCCTTCACTGTTAAAGCGGGTAGCATCTACACGGCCGTCCGGATTTGCTACAACATTAAAAATAAGGATGTTGTTATCAAGGATCGTTTTTGTTTCTTCGTCATTGCCTGTAGCGAAACGTTCGATCAACTGGATTACTGCGTCACTGCCGATAAATTCTGTACCGTGGATGGAGCCGTTGATCATGATCGGCACTTTGAAATCGGTGTTCTTTTTGATCCACTCTTGCGCTTTTTCCGGATTTTTAATCATTTGTTCGCGGAGTGCTTTGTTCTCATTTACTTTTCCTTGCGAATTGGAGTCGGAGATTGTTACAACGTATAACGGGAAGCCATCAGCTGATTCTCCCGTCACTTCGACTTTCACTCGTTTAGAAGACTTCGCGATTTTTTGAAGTTTGGGGCCAATTTCCGAAAATTTCATAAAATCATAGTTCTCACTATTGAATTTACTGCCGTCTTTTTCTTCAACTGGATTTACATATGTAGTATTTGGGGAAATGGCTAAAGCAGAAGACCAAGGAGCCGATACAAGTAAACTCATTGCCAATAAACCGCTAACTGTTTTTTTCATTAAGGCGTTCCTCCAACATTCTAATTTTTGTATAAATATTTACCATTAATAATATTAATTTAAAAATCTGTGAAATGCTATAATTCCTTTAGGCTATTATTTATAAGACTTCCTAGGCGAAAAGGGTTTATTTTATTAGTTCTTCTCATATACTTTTATGCAAGTAGTAAAATATTCTCAAAAGTTAAATTAAAAGAACTTATAGTGGCTTCAATTTCCTTCAAGTTTTGTGTTAACTCTTTTCATAATTTAGTTGACTCAAAATAATCAGTTGTTTATACTTTTCTTATATTGGAACTTGGAGGAAACCTTATGACCACTTCAGCTACAAGATCGGCAAATCATTCACGCACATTGCAGCTTGTGCAAATAGCCATGTTCGCGTCTCTGATGGCAATCGGAGCAAATATTTCTTCGTTTCTAGTAATCGGCGGGGTTCCGATTACACTCCAAACTTTCTTTGCCATTTTGGCTGGCATTCTTCTCGGCAGCCGTCTCGGAGCCGTGGCGATGCTCGTTTACGCGTTGATTGGTTTGGCTGGCCTGCCAGTATTTGCAGGTTTTTCAGGCGGTATGGATACGTTGATTTCACCGACTTTCGGTTTTATTGTGTCATTTGTATTCGTCGCTTTTGCCACTGGCGCTATTGTTGAACGCTTTCCTTCCCGTAAAGGATTTATCGGGGCTGCGTTGGTCGGTACAGCTGTCAATTACTTTATCGGAACGAATTGGATGTATGCCGCATACAAATTGTGGTTTTCCGCACCAGCAGGCTTCAGTTACAAAATGGCTTGGGCGTGGATGGTCGTTCCCTTACCGAAGGATTTGATTCTTGCGGTTCTGGCCGGAATATTCGGCTTCCGCTTGAAGCCGCTTATCCAGAAATATAAATAATCGATTAAACCCTTCCGCAGCTATTGCGGAAGGGTTTTTATTAAATCTGCAATGGACTTTTTTTGCCCTTCCTGCTACAAAAGAGAAGAAGGAAAAGTCAAAGGAGGAACACGATGAAGATATTAAATTATTCATTGCTTGATGTATTTACTAATGTGCCGTTTGGAGGCAATCAATTGGCCGTTTTTCACGAAGGCGATTCGCTAACTACTGACATGATGCAGAAAATTGCCAGGGAGCTTAATTTATCGGAAACCGTGTTCCTCTCTTCCGCCATCAACCCGGATAATCAAAAAAAGCTGCGTATTTTCACACCGCAAATGGAGTTGCCGATGGCTGGCCATCCGACCATTGGGGCTGCCTTTTTATTGGCTGACCAAGATTTGATTCAAACTAAAGAAGGTGTGAGCGATTGGATATTAGAAGAAGCAGTCGGCGATATTCCCGTAACCGTCTATAAAGAAGAGGGGCTTATTACAAAAGTGGAAATGATCCAGCCACTGCCCTCTTTCGGCAAACGTTTTCCGAAAGTCGAACAAGTTGCAGAGTTGCTGTCATTAACACCGGAAGATTTGAATACGGAACTTCCACTCCAAACCGTGTCCACCGGTGTACCGTTTTTATTTGTTCCGGTCCGGTCACTTGCCGCTATCAATAAAATCAATTTCCGCTCGGATGTTTGGGAACAACACTTCAGTTTGAATGAAGCAACGCGACATATTTTCGTCTTCACCCTAGAAACCGAACATCCTGCATCTACCGTCCACAGCCGGATGTTTGCACCGGCAATGGGCATCCCCGAAGATCCCGCGACCGGCGCGGCAAGTGGGCCGCTTGGCGCTTATTTGGTCGAGCATGCCGTTATTCCTGAAGCGGAAAACGGTATCTATTCGATTCGCAGTGAACAAGGGCTGGAAATGGGCCGGCCAAGTTTTGTTGATATTACGATTGTTAAAACCGGGCATGACTTCCGGCAAGTAAAAATCGGCGGAATTTCTGTCACTGTTGGAAAAGGCCAACTTTATCTTGAAGACACTACATTTTAATCCAAATCAAAAAAGCCGACAACAGCCCATTTCTGGACCGTTGTCGGCTTTCCTTTATTTGCTTGGCATAGACTTCCATTGATCTTCCAACCATTGGTCAAAGTCAGCACCTTTATCGCCTTTATACGTATCATAAATATCAACGCGCGTTTTTTGCAGCTTCGTTTTAAATTCTTCATAAGTATGGTCGGCCGGTAAACTCTTTTTGATTCGCAGCAAGACTTTTGAAGTGTCTTTTATCAAATCACGCGTTTTGCGTTCTGGCATATGCACATTCTCGCCAAAATTTTTCAATGCATCATAAGCGGCTTCTTGAACTTGATACACAGGATCATGTTCCATGCGGTGTGTCAAAATATCAATTGTCTGCTCGCTTTTCCATTTTCCAAGTTCCTCGACCGCAGCCAGGCGCTCTTTCCAGTTGGCTGTACGATTGGCAGCCTTTTTTAAATCGTCGTAGTTCGGTGGTAAGTTGTTTTTCTTGTTTTGTTGAGCCAAAATTTTCTTCTCCTTTTTCAAATTCCTTTTCGGAAAATGAATCGATCTATTCCGTTCACGGAATTCGCTCTTTGTATTGTACCACCATCGGGATGAAAATGGGCTTAAGCAGAATTATAAAATTGCTGAACCAATTTTATTTTGGATCTTTATTCCAAAGTGCCAGATTGTTCAAGCCTAATTGGTTTCACACAGCCGGCCGAATAAAGCTAAGCAAAAAGGGCAAAAGCTAACGAATCAGCTTTTGCCCTTTTTTGATTCTTCTGTTGATCCGTTCGATCCTTCTGTTTCTCAACCATCCATAGGCGGCGAGGACGGTGAAGAAGACGCAGAGAACGCCAAGTGCAATTCCGGCTTTCTCGTTGCCGATTGCATAGTTTTCGTACGCGCGTATACCGATGGAAAGAGCGCTTATTCCTAGAGCCAAAAGGATCAACGGATGAATTTTAACGTTCTCCATAAGGCGCTCTTATAAAGCGGCGACCGCTTGTACGAGCCGGTCTACTTCTTCTTCTGTGTTATATGGAGCTAACCCTGCACGGATCCAGCCGCCGCTTTTGTTTATGTCGAGACGCTCTGCCAATGTCGAAGCATAGAAATGGCCCGAGGCGATAAAGATACTGTGTTCTTCCGCCATAATTTTGCAGACTTCCTCCGGTGCCACACCGGCCACTTGGAAAGCGATGGTCGGCGTCTTTGGAACAGCATCTTCCGCTTCAAACAACTTAACCCCATCAATTTCCTTCAACCCTTCCCGCAACCGGGTGGCCAAACTGTTTTCATGCAGTTCGATTCGCTCGATGCCTGACTGGATGCGTTCTCTTCTTGTTGAACCTTCCCCGAAGCTCGCGAAAAATTCGATTGCTGGTGCAATACCCGCAATTCCTTCATGGTTTTGTGTACCTGTCTCTAAGTTATCCGGATAATAGCTCGGCGCAGGCACTAACTTATAAGGTTCAAGTTCTTTGAAAAGTTCTTCCTTGATAGCTGCAATGCCGATGTGCGGTCCAAAAAATTTATAGGCGGAGCATAACAGGATGTCGATTCCTTGCCGGTCCCGGTCAATCGCAATATGGGGCGCCGCATGGACAGCATCGGCAGCAACCAAAGCTCCGACCTCTTTCGCCCGTTTCACAATCGGTTCAAAGTCCACAATGGTTCCGACCGCATTGGAAGCCATTCCAATTGCAACCAAGCGCGTGTTTTCATTGATGACTCTATCCAGATCTGATAAATCAAGCGTCAGAGTTTCAGTGTTTACTTTGATCCATCTGACTTTCAAACCTCGATCTTCAGCCATCAAAAGCCACGGATCAACATTGGCACGGTGGTCCATCTCGGTTACCACAATTTCATCGCCTGCTCCCCATTCTTTCCCGAGAGCCCGCGATATGGCGAGCGTTAATGTTGTCATATTCGCACCGAATGCCACTTCATTCATTTGTACGCCCAGAAAATCGGAGACGGCAAGTTTCGCTTCCTCGATTATTGCTTCTGTTTCCCAACTGGACGGAAAACAGCCATGCAGATTTGCTCCGCCATTCTCCATATATTCCGCAATGGCTTGAATAGCGGATTTTACGACTTGTGAACCCCCAGGACCGTCAAAATATGCCACACTTTTTCCTTTGTACGTTCGCTGCAAGGCAGGGAACTGTTCTCGTACTTCACTGATCGGAAATGCCGTTTTTGCTGTTTTCATCAAATTGGCTCCTTTTATCTATGGAATGGAAAATATATGTGGAAATTAAATCTTTATCATTGTCATTATAGATAGAAGACAGAAGCTTTTCAATAATCCAAGGAATTTTGCCGATTCCCACTGTCGGAGTTAAACCATATGGGCCTTTGCGCATTCTTTGACGAATGCGGTAAATAATGGCATCACTTCCGGCACTTTATCTATCATCATTTCAGGATGCCATTGGACAGCACAAACAAAACGGTCACCTTTCCATTCCATGCCTTCGATCAAGCCATCCGGCGAAAAAGCGTTCGCCACAAAGTCGATGCCCAGTTCTCTTACTGCTTGATGATGAAAGCTATTTACCGCTAGCGTATCCGATTGATAGATTTCACGAAGCTTCGAATCATAATCTATGGCAACATCATGTACCGGATGATGCATCGGCGCTCCCACAACCGAATGATTAAAACAATCCGGCTGTTGCTTCTTCAAGTCCTGGAAAAGTGAACCTTCCGCCGCGACGTTCATCAGCTGCATTCCCCGGCAAATTCCCAGGACCGGTATATTGCTTTGGAACAGCGCTTTTTTAGCCAATGAAATTTCGTGCAAATCACGTTTCGGTTCGATTGGACCTAATTCGTAACTTGGATATTCCCCGTATAATTGCGAGTCAACGTCAGAACCGCCGCTAAATAAAATGCCATCCAATTTACTGAGCATCAATTCTGCTGTCTCGACATTTTCTGTCACCGGTAAGATAACCGGAATTCCCCCTGCCCGTTCAATGGAAGTAACATAGTCAGCCGACAGCAACTGCCATTCCTGACCCATTGCCCCTAATCCGCTCACGATGCCTGGGGCGCTGTCAGTCGAGTAATTGGCGCATATTCCGATTAATGGTTTCATATTTCCCCTCCTGTTCCAGGCGAAATTTTCAGCCTTTTGTAGGTTTTCAGCTTAAATTATAGAAAGCACAAGATAACAAGGCCATGCGTTTATAAGAACTTCTGCATAAACTCAATAATCCGCGTATTCATATAAATATGATTTTCAATTTTTTCAGTTTGGTGGCCTTCATCTTCAAAAATGACCAAGTCGACTTGTTTGCCTTGCCGCTTCAAGTCTGCCGTCAACTGTTCCGCTTCACTCACTGGCACGCGGGTATCATTTCTTCCGTGGAACACCAGCAGCGGAGCCGTAATATTGGCCGTATGGTTCAGTGGTGCAATTTCTTCGAAAAAGTCTATATCCTCTTTCAGGGAACCGTATTCAAATTCGCGAAGGGCACGGCGCCATGAGCCCGTATTTTCCAAAAAGGATTTAAAGTGAGAGATGCCGACAATATCCACTCCTGCTGCCCAGACTTCCGGATAGTGGGTCAATGCAGCCAGTACCATAAATCCTCCGTAACTGCGCCCCATTATCCCGATTCTTGCACGGTCGACGCCATGGTTCACAACCAAGTCATCTGCAAGTTCTTTCAAATCCGCCACTGAATCCATTCGCTTCCGGACGTCATCCAATTTTACATAGGTCCGGCCATACCCCATACTGCCCCTAACATTCGGTGCAGCTACCGCAAAACCGTTGGCTGCTAAAAACTGGATGACTGGATTGAATTCAGCTTTGATTTGGTACTCCGGCCCACCATGAACATAAATGACTACCGGTTGGGCATGCTCTTTCTTGCCATATAAGAAATAAGGGACTTTCAAGCCATCAAATGAAGAAAAGTGGCACAGTTCAGGCTGCATCCACAAATGCTCAACATCTTCGGCTTCCCCGACAAATGTCAGCCGCTCTACTGTTCTGCCAGCTAATGATACTTTCCAGATGTCCCCTGGATGCACTGCACTTTTAATGCCTATCACCAATTCATCTTCGTTCAACCAAGAGACTGATTCAAAAACACCTTTTGGCATCTTCTCTATTATAAAGTTACCGCCCCCCTTCAATTCACAAATGCCCAGTTGGGATATCCCTCCTTCGTTAACCGTATAGGCGAGCTTAGAATTCTCCGGAGAGAGTTTAACTTCTTCAATATCCCAATTCTCTATAGCCAAAAATTCCTTCAGTTCGGCTGGTTTACTGAATGCAAACTGCTGGATGCCCAATGTTTCACGGCCGATGTCCGAAACTAAAAAGCCGCCTTCTCCGCTGACTTCCAATTGAATTGAATTATGCCTAGCCAGCGTATTTTCTTTTCCGATTTTTGTTACCGCTTTTGAAGTTATATCAAATAGGTAATAAGATTGATCAATGTTGGTGTCCGGCATGTTTAAGATTAACTTTTTTCCGTCTTTTGTCCAACCAGCTGGCGTGCAATTTCCATCCACCTGAAATACAACTTGCTCTTCCCGTTTTTCAAGATCCAATATGTACACATCAAAAAAACCGGGATGGCGTCGATTGCTTGAATAAGCAATTTTCTGTTCATCAGGTGACCATCCTCCAAACTGGTGGAAGTGTTCCGGGGAAATAACAAGTTCGTCAGCCACGCTATTGTTTTCATTTAATATATACAATTGCTGTTTTTCATTACCTTTATGGTCCATGCCGACAATGGTTTTTTTGCCGGAAGGCGAATGGTGGACCTCCAACACCCGGTCAGGCAAATCGATTATTTGCTCGATAGAACCGGTGCCGCTCCATTTCCATACTTGAGGAAGGCCGGTCTTTTTGGATAAAAACGTGAATTCTTGCCGCCCTGGTAATGCACTTGGCTGAGAAGCCCCCGTAACATTCAAATACGCAAACAATTGTTGTTTAGCAGAAGTTGCCATGTTTCAATCACCTTTCAAATTCTTTTTTATCTTAAAAGACTACTCATTTTAATATAAAACGAGTAGTCCAATTAGTGATATAAGTATGGAGGAAGTAGATAAACTCGACATGAACAGCAAGAGCCCTGTAGCTATGGAGTGCTTGAAGCGCTGCAAGCCTTCATCTTCAGCCAGCTGCTGATTTGTACGTTCAAGCGATCTGGATTTGGCCATAGGCATGAAAAAAGGACCCATTTGCTGGAAACCGCTCACGAACAAATCCAAAAACTTTGTTTGCCAAATTTTAATGCATGCCGTAATAATAGCGGCACTTAAGCCGAACAGAAAGGCGTAATTGATCCAATCGACGAGCGACCAGTCCAATACCATTTTACAGGCAACCCATATGGCTATTAGACAGCTATTCAATACGATAAATCTTTTCATCTTCTCACCTCATAAAAAATACAGCAGTGCCCAATCTTCACAGCCATCCGTTAAATCGGTTGGCTGGAGACGGGACACTGCCGGTTCACCCTTAATTCCCATCAGGAATTCTTGTTTATTTGGTTTTCTCTGCCCATTTCAAGAATGGATAGCGGTTCACGTAATAAGCGATGTTTTCGTAATCTTGAGATACCATATACGTGTTTTTGTAGAAGTAAACTGGCATGAACGGCATATCTGTCATCAGAATTTCTTCCGCTTTATGCAGCATTTCGAATCGCTTGTCCGCATCCTGCTCTACTTTAGCGGCTGCCATAGTTGAATCAAATTCTTCATTAACCCAGCCTGTACGGTTATTTGGGCTATCGCCAAGGTAGTAATCCAAGTTTACAACAGGATCGACAAAGATTCCGATCCATCCCATCCGTGCCATTTGGAAGTTTCCTTGCTTAGTTGTTTCCAAATAAGTTCCCCACTCTTGGTTTGCCAATTTAACTTGAACATCCAAGTTAGCAGATAGCATCTCTTGTACAGCCTCTGCCATTTTTTTATTACTTTCTAATGTGTTGTACATCAATGTTACCTGTGGAAGTTCATCCCAGCCTTCTTCAGCCATACCTTCTGCAAGAAGTTTTTTTGCTTCTTCTGTATTCTCTTCAAAGTAGTTGCCGCCCGCTTCGCGGAAGTCGCCTTCAGCTGTTTCGGCTCCAGTCGGTACCATTGCATAAGCTGGAGTTTCTCCTGCTTGTGTCACGTTGTCCACCAATGCTTGGCGATCTACAGCCATCGCAAAGGCTTTACGGACTTTCGCATTTGTAAATGGCTCTTTTTCAACATTAAACATGTACATATACGTTCCGTAATAAGGAACTTCCATATATTCCGGGTTTTCTTTTTCAGTCGCGATAACATCAGTCGGCAACGTCATGACCAAATCCAATTCGCCTGTTTTAAACATCTGATAATAAGTTGAAGCTTCGTTTACTAATTCAAACGTAACTTTTTCCATCTTCACTTCATCTTTAGCATAGTAATCGTCGTTTTTCTCGATGACTACGTTGCTGTCGTGTTTCCATTCTGTCATTTCGAACGGTCCGTTACTTACAAAAGTATCCGCTTCTGCCGCCCAGTTTTTATTTTCTTCAACAGTTTTTTGCTGAACCGGGTAGAATGTCCATAGCGTCAAAAGACTATCAAAGTAGCCTAGTGGAGCATTCAATTCCACTTCAAACGTTGTATCATCTACCGCTTTGATCCCTACATCTTCCACATTGCCTTCGCCTTTGTTATAAGCTTCAGCGCCTTTGATATAGTAGAAGTAAAAAGCGAATGCGCTTCCTGTTTCCGGATTCAATACGCGTTTCCACGCATATTCAAAATCTCCCGCTGTTACTTGAGAACCGTCTGACCATTTTGCGTCTTCACGCAATTTAAAGGTATACGTTTTGCCGTCTTCAGATACCGAAACATCAGATGCCGCCCCTAAAACCGGATTACCATCTTTATCACGTGTATACAATCCTTCAAAAATGTGATCCAACACCCAACCGGATGTTGTATCTGTTGCAAGTGCCGGATCGATTGCAGGCGGCTCAGATAAAGCATTGACTACCATTTCTTGTTTGATGTCTGTGCTTGGGCCTCCTTCACTCGATGTGGAAGTTTCTCCACCTCCACCTCCGCCATAACAACCAGCTAGCGCTGTGGATGTTGCAAGCAACACACTCATTGGCAATAACCATTTTTTCATTTTGTTCTCCCCTTACTGTAATTTATTAGTATAAATGACAAGCAACCCAATGCTCGTCTTCTACTTCTTTCCATTGTGGTTCTTGTAATGCACAAATTTCCATAGCATGCGGGCATCTCGTCCGGAAACGGCACCCGCTAGGAGGAGCTGTCGGACTCGGTGGATCTCCCTGAAGAACGATGCGCTCTCTTTTAACAGCTCGCGGATTTGCTTTTGGAATGGCCGATAGTAATGCCTGTGTATATGGATGCAACGGATTTCTGAACATATCATCGCTATTGCTGAGTTCCATCATTTTGCCCAGATACATGACGCCGATCCGGTCACTGATATGTTTCACCATACCAAGGTCATGGGCGATAAAAAGGTACGTCAACCCTTCGGACTCTTTCAGTTCTTCCATCAAATTGATGACTTGGGCTTGTATGGATACATCGAGTGCAGAGATCGGTTCATCGGCCACAATGAATTTCGGCTCGACTGCCAACGCCCGGGCAATTCCGATTCGCTGCCGCTGCCCGCCGCTGAATTCGTGCGGAAACCGTTTGGCATGTTCAGGGCGTAGGCCAACCTGTGCCAATAATTCATAAATCCGGTTTGTCCGATCTTTCCCTTTGAAAAGTTTGTAAGCATCGATTCCTTCTGCAATGATGTCCCCCACCCGCATTCTTGGGTTGAGCGATGCATGCGGGTCTTGGAAAATAATTTGCATTTCTTTATTGACGTTCCGTTGGGTCTCTTTATCGAGCTGTAAGACGTTTTGCCCATTATAGATAATTTCTCCGGAAGTCGGCGCTTGCAGCCCTACTACGGTCTTTCCTAATGTAGACTTGCCGCTTCCGCTTTCGCCCACCAATCCGAATGTTTCGCCTTTTCTGATAGAGATAGAGATGTCATCTACTGATTTGACTGTAACGTCCTTTTTGATATTGAAGTATTTCTTTAAGGAATGGATTTCGACAAGATTTTCTGTTGTATGGGCTTTTCCAGTTTCTTCGATTCTTTCAACCATTACTTTTCACTCCCTGCTGCAATGGCTTTTTCTTCTTCTCGTGCAAAGACCTGCTCTACTTTCGGGGCACGGGAATCGTTCAACCAGCACTTAGCAAGGTGGCCTTCTCCGATTTCAAAATTCCCAGGCATTTCCTCAACGCAAATATCCATGGCAAATTTACAGCGAGGGGCGAATGGACAGCCTTTCGGCGGTGAGAAAAGATCTGGCGGAGACCCTTCAATTGGAATCAGTTTCTTTTTCTCCGGTCCCTCCACATCCGGAATGGAGTTCAACAGCCCCCAAGTATAGGGATGCCGCGGATTTTCAAACAACTCGTAAACCGTTCCGCTTTCAACCATCATCCCGCCGTACATGACAATCACCCGCTGAGCGGTTTCAGCTACAACACCCAAATCATGGGTAATCAAGATAATGGCCGTATCTGTTTTTTTCTGAATGTCTTTCATCAATTCCAGCACCTGCGCCTGGATGGTTACATCGAGTGCGGTGGTCGGCTCATCTGCAATCAGCAATTCCGGGTTGCACGCAAGCGCGATGGCGATCATCGCGCGCTGACGCATCCCGCCGCTGAATTCATGAGGGTATTGATTGTAGCGCTCTTCTGCATTCGGTATCCCAACCAGTTTCAGCATTTCAATTGCTTTGATTTTTGCTTCTTTTTTCGACAGTTTCTGATGAGCAATGACGCCTTCAGCAATTTGCTTGCCGACAATCATTGTGGGATTTAAAGAAGTCATTGGATCCTGGAAAATCATTCCGATCTTAGATCCTTTCACTTTGCGCAATTCCCTTTTTGAAACCCCTAATATTTCTTTTCCTTGAAACTTGATGCTACCGCCTTTGATAATGCCAGGCGGCATTGGAATCAAGCCCATAATGGTCTGGACAGTCACACTTTTCCCGCTTCCGCTCTCACCGACGATGGCGACAACTTCTCCTTTATCCACATGGAAGGAAACGTCGCGGACAGCTTTCACTTCGCCGCCGTATGTTTTGAAATTCACTTTTAAATTGTTTACATCCAATAACCGACTCATCGTTTTTACCTCCTACTTGCGGGCTCGCGGATCAAGAGCATCCTGTATCCCGTCACCAAATGCGTTAAATGCAAACATTGTCATCGCAATCATGAATGCCGGGAAAAATAATCTCCACCATTGCCCGCTTAAAATGACGCCAAGTGCATCATTTGTCATCGTTCCCCAACTTGCAAAAGGCGCCTGTACCCCAAGGCCTAAGAAACTTAAGAAAGCTTCTGCGAAAATCGCGGTTGGAATGGTGAATGTTAAATTGATAATAATAATGCCCATTGTATTCGGCAGTAAATGGCGCGTGATGATTTTCGGGTGCGAGGTTCCAAGTTTCTCTGCAGCCAATACATACTCCTGCGATTTCAACTGCAGTATTTGGCCTCGAATGATTCTCGCCATCCCTACCCAACCGGTGATGGACAATGCAATGATGATGGTTGTAATTCCTGGTTCCATAATGACCATCAAAAGAATAACTACTAAAAGATAAGGGATTCCGTATAGGACTTCGACAATTCGCATCAAAACATTATCGACACGATCCCCTAATTTGCCTCGGCCGGCCATATAACCAGACACCCCGCCGACAATTACACCAAGTATCAAATCGACGAATGCGGCGACAAAACCGATTGTCAAGGAAACACGTGCACCTTGCCAAGTCCGGCTCCACATATCCCTGCCTAAATCATCTGTGCCAAACCAATGCTCAGCGGAAGGCGGCTGATTGGTATTGGTCAGGCTTTGTTGAGAAGCGCTATAAGGCACCATTGCTGGCCCCAATAAAGCTAAAAAGATGATTGCCAGCAATAAAACAAGTCCTAAAACTGCAAGTTTATTTTTTATGACACTTAAAAATGTTTCTTTCCATATGCCTAAGCTCGGACGTTCAATAACATCTGTCTGCTGTTTGGCCGGATCTAGTGGCCGAAACAATTGATCGTTCGCTGTTTTTACCACCCGTCAATCCCCCTTACTCGTCAGTTTGATTCTCGGGTCAATAAATCGATAAGAAATATCGATCAAGAACAACGTGACAACCAAAATGGTGCTGAAGAACACTGTTGTACCCATAATGACCGGATAATCCCGATTAAATATGCTATCCACAAAATATTTTCCAATTCCTGGAATTGCAAATATTTTTTCAATGACAAATGTACCTGTGATTAATGCGACAAAAAGTGGACCGATAAATGATACAACTGGCAAGATGGCATTTCGGATACCATGGCTCACGACAATTTTGAAAGAAGACAACCCTTTTGCATCGGCGGTTTTAATGTAGTTTTGATTCATGACTTCAAGCATGCTTGACCTCATGAACCTTGCTACAACTGCAAGTGGAGTAACCGCAAGCGCTAAAGTTGGCAGGACTGAATGTTGAAATGATCCCCAAGAAGCAACTGGCAGAATGCCCCACTTCACTGCGAAAAAGTTGATTAGCAATGGCGCAAGGATAAAACTTGGTACTGAGATGCCGACTATCGCAAAAACCATCGACGCATAATCAAGAAACTTGTTATGGTTTAAAGCTGCAATAATTCCAAGAAGTAATCCAAAAATCAATGCTACGATAATTGCTTGAATTCCTAGCGTCGCAGAAGCAGGAAATCCCGCTGCTAACAGATCATTCACCGTTCTTGTTTCTGATTGAATCGATGGCCCCAAATCCAGCATTGCTAAGTTTTTCAAATACAGCACATATTGGACAGGGATAGGCTCATCCAGATTATATTTCGCTCGCATGTTCTCCACCACTTCTTCCGGAAGAACATCTGCGTCTGAGGCGAATGGATCGCCCGGAATCAGTTTCATGATCAAGAACGTTAACGACGCAATTACCCAGATGGTAACAAGCATTGTTATAAATCGCTTTACAATATACATCCCTTCAACACCTCAATCTAAGTTGGTTTAGTGGTCAAGCATTTACACTGCCCAGCACGCCGTTAGTGGCAGTCATTGCAATAATCACGCAACCCCACATATGTTTATAGGCAGTAATCATGTCATCGCATGTGAAACGGATTGATTTTGGTCCAATCAGTTCGACGCTTGGAATGGTTGTCGTCATTTTAGCTTGCTGCGACCCTTTAAACTGAATTTCAAACGTAATCGGCCCGTCCAACGCTATCACTTGCTGGTTTTTAGCATTTTTCACTGCGCTTTCCGCTTTTTTGCGGATAATAGCCTGCGCTGCTTCTGGATGGATCAATTCAGCCGCAAACCGGTCAACTGCACGTTTGGTTATGGCTGCTTCAACATTCGGCAACGTTTCCTGGACTTCCTGGACATAGGCATCGTCTCCGCTGATAAATAAAGGCGGAACCCCAAAAGCTCCTGCTACATATGTATTCATCTCGGTTTCACCTACTATCTGCCCGTTAATTTTCATCTCATTAACACAGATCCCAGCTAAGGTATGGCTGATGACCGCAACATCTGATCCGCCTTCCCGTCCATGATGGCCGACAAACAAAATTCCATCGAAAGTTTCGTCCAATCCTTCAAGCTGGCACATCACCCGATTGTTTCCGGAAACCAGCCGAGCCCGTTTATCAAGTTCTTCGATAATAATATTGGACATATTGCCGTGGCCGTCCGCTACTACAATCTCTTCTGCCCCTCCATTAAATGCCCCTTCAATTGCGGCATTCACATCTGCCGTCATTAATTTTCTAAAGCGTTGATATTCAGATGGTGTTTTTAATTGCTGATTAGTAGCTACTCCGGATATTCCTTCCATATCTGCTGAAATGAAAAACTTCATCGTCTCATTACATCCTTTGCTTTTGATTTTCGATTGTAAAAAAAATTTACACTACTGAATATTCTGATTTTTTAGGGCGGATTTTAATGTATGTATTCAAATGTATTTTTGTGCACATCCAATTGGATGATAGTATTTACATCCGTCACCGCTTCTATTTCATCTATGGCATATAAAACTTCCGTAATCTTTTCTTGGTCTTTTACAGTGATTTGAACCAAAAGCGGAAACTCCCCAGAAGTCACCGTAATATAGCGGATGGGCGGAATTTTCTTCAATTCTTCAATAGCAGTTTGCAGAGACCGGGACTTCACCTTCATCTGGATAATGGCACCGGCTTTTAGACCCACCGCAATAGGATTTACAATTCCCACTACATTTAGAATTTCTTTATCGATCAAGTTTTTATAACGCAAGCGAATTGTTTTTTCTGTGACATGCAGGCACTTCGACAATTCGGCGAATGATACACGTCCGTCTTCTGATAACCGTTTGATGATTCCGTGATCAAGTTCATCAAGTTCGTAAATCATGAAACACCTTCTTTCTTCCTTGATGCTTCTGTACTACCGGATTCTGGTCTTTTTTTCTGTTTTAGTAACGCTTTACAATATTCTAAATATATTCTATTATCTAAAAAAGGAATATTAATGCTTAGTTTATAATATGTATTTTTATAAATCAATCCTTTTTTTTATTAAATCTGGAGGTTTTTTTATGTTAGCGATTTCAAATGCCAAAATTTTTAACGGCATTGGCGAAGTGCTGGACGACCATGTTATCTACGTGAAAGACGGAAAGTTTCAAGCGATTGAACCTGCAGGAAATATTCCAGAGAACTATCAAATCATTGATGCTTCCGGAAAAATCGTTACTCCTGGACTGATTGATGTCCATACGCATTTAGGCATTTCAGAAGAAGGGGTCGGCAAAGAAGGCGCCGATTTTAACGAGACAAGTTCTGCTATCACACCTCAAATCCGTGCAATTGATGGCATTAATCCAATGGAACCAGGTTTTGAAGATGCCCGCCGTGCTGGCGTCACTACAGTACAAGTCATGCCTGGAAGTGCAAATGTCATTGGTGGAGAAATGCTTGTTTTGAAAACAGCCGGCCATATTGTAGATGAAATGATTTTACGATCCCCTTCCGGCATGAAAGCGGCTACTGGAGAGAACCCTAAAAAATATCACGGTGATAGAGGAAGAATGCCGGTAACCCGGATGGGCGTTGCAGCATTGATACGTGAAAAGTTAATTGAAGCACAAAACTACATAGACGGAGAGAAAAAAGAACGGAAGCTGGATATGGAGAACTTAGCTAAAGTGCTTAATAAAGAAATACCACTGCGTGTCCATGCCCACCGGGCAGATGATATCCTTACTGTTCTTCGCATCAAGCGCGAGTTTGACATTAATGTTACGATTGAACATTGCACCGAAGGCCACCATATTGCTGACTATATCTCGCAACATGATGTGCGCGTTTCAGTTGGACCAACATTATCAACCCGCTCAAAAGTAGAGCTGAAAGACAAAAATTGGACGACGATTAAAACACTGATAGACGCAGGTGTCCCTTGTTCGTTGACGACCGACCACCCTGTAGTCGGCATTGAATATTTAGTCACAAGTGCCATCCATGCAATCAACCATGGAGTTACCGAGCAACAAGCACTTACTGCTTTGACTTCTAATGCCGCCAAGCATCTCGGCGTAGAAGAGCGAGTTGGTTCAATTGAACCATCGAAAGATGCGGACTTTGTCATTTGGAGCGGCAATCCATTCGAACTTTCAAGCCGGGCCGAAAGTGTCTATATCAACGGTGCAATGGTCAACTAAAACTAACAAAAAAGCAGCCTCTAAATAAGAGGCTGCTTTTTTATTTAGTATATTCTATTACTTATAAGTTCGTCGTATTTGATTGCTTAATGTCTTTTAAAAAAGAGATTTTTCCATCCCTAATTTTTTAGATTCCATCAGCCATTTCTCTTTTTTCCATTCCACTGCCCATCTTCGTATTTAAAAGTATAGACATCGCCGCCGTCGATGGCTGTCAGTTTTTCGTCTTCAAAATACAATCCGGCTTCATCGTCGATTCCATAACCAATGGAAACTCCTGTTTTGGTAATGGCTGCCTTCAAGTTTTCTTCTTCTTCCCAAAATGTATAGTGGACGCTTACTACACGATCTTTTAAGAGCCCCAAACCTTCCAGAAAGAGGTGTTCATTTTTCGCATTGTCAATTGGCGGGATGATGCAGTGTTCTGGGCTGATCAAAGCGCCTGCCGAAAAGCCGGCTATTGGAATTCCCTTACTATACTGTTCTCTTAGGAGCGCGCCGAGGTCTGTATCAACTATATATTCCCGATAACGTTCGGTTTCGCCTCCGCCAATAATGATGCCAGTACATGTCCGCAATTCTTCTATTTCTTCGTTTGTCGGCTCGGGCGTCAAAAGCAAATAAAAGAATTTTTTAACCCCGTTCACTTTTAAGATATCCGTGTATTGGGGCAAATAATTTTTCCATCCCTCCCTTTCTACCAGCAGGATGGCCACCTTGCCTTTTTCTTCCAATGATTTTGCGGCAAACTTTTTTCCGAATTGCACATCAAATGGAGGACCGCCTCCTTGCAAAAAAAGAAGCCTTTTTTCCACTCCAACTACTCCCTTCTTCTTGTCGGCTATCTCACGATATACTCGAGTACTTCATCCAGATAACATTCTAGCGGCTTTCCCGAATCAACCACTAAATGTTCAATATTGAGCGGTTTTTCACTACTGTCGACAGCGACTGAGAATACTTTTTCGGATAACACTTCTTGGATTTGGCTAATTTTGCGATTCCGATTTTTCAGGCGTTCATTTATTTCTTGGAAATCATTCAAATAACATTCCACGTATTTGTATTTGACATTGTATTTTTCCGCTAACCGCATTCCCCTACCGAGCATTTCAGCATATAAGCAAGGGCTATCGAAGATAACGGAATGCCCAAGAGAAAGATGATAGTCGATCAAAGACCAATCAATTCCATATGAAATTTTTCCAGCAGTTCTATTATCTTCTTCCCGCACTTCCATAAATTCTAACAACGCCGATTTAACCACATCATGGTCTACAATGACGGCACCTGTCCTTCTTGCAATCTGTTGGGCCAATGTCGATTTTCCGGAACCCGGAAATCCGGCCATTTGTAGAAAAAACATAGCTGCAGCCTCGCTTTACTAATGTATTTGGTTTTTATTGTTCCAAGTTTATTTGTCAGAAAGTTTTAACATTATTTTTACTTTCTTAAGCTATACTGTTAGAAAGTTAGAAAAACGGTCAAAAAAATACAAGGCGAGTTACGAAAACCCTTTTAATGAAAGAAGGTGGCTTATGCGAAAATTCATGCCTTTTGTTTTATTTCTCCTTCTATGCTTGGTTGTAAGCATAGCTTCCCATATCACCTATCTTCATGAATGGTCACAAAACCGATTCATGGTAGGCAATAACGACGGCTTGTCTCAAATGCTGCCATTCAAATTGCACTTATATCAGCAATATACATCCGGCGAGTTTTTCTACTCAACACAGTTGGGCTTAGGAAGCGGTACTTTGGGGTGGCTATCCTATTATTTCGCGACCTCCATTTTCTTCTTACTGACCGTTTGTGTGCTTTTTTTGCTGGAATTCTCCGGCGTTATCCGTGAACCGGATATTTTGTTTTTGGCTCAGGCTGCTGTTTTTATCAGCATAATCCGCCTAACAGCGGTATTGGCCATTGCTTCTTTTGTCTTTCGCTACATGAAATTCGACCGTCTTCCCGCTTTTCTCGGTGCTTGCGTCTACAGCATATCCGGCATGTATTTTAGCCACACTGCTTACTGGGAGTTTTTCGCAGATGCCTACCTATGGCTGCCCTTGCTTTTGTTTGGTGTTGAAAAAGTGTTCCGGGAACAGCGCTCTGGCTGGTTTCTGTTTACAGTTGCGCTGTCAATGTTCGATAACTTCTATTTTGCTTATATTAATTTATTGGTAACGGGTATTTACATTCTTTTTCGTCTTGTTATCCCATTAGCTAAAAACGAGGCACCGAAACTCATAGTGATCAAAAAATTCTTGATAGCCGGCCTGATTGGCGCTGGGATCAGTACTGTTTCATTTGTCCCTGCAGCCTATTCGTTTTTGAACAATTACCGTCCGCCATATGCACATGAAATTGACTGGTTCGATTGGATAGACAATATTTTATATACTAGCAGTTACCTTGTCTTGCCCGCCGCTTTAGTATTAATGGTGTTTGCCTTTCCGCTTTACAGAAGTGTACGGTTCCGTTTTTTTTCATTTCTTGTGTTATTTGGTGTATTACTTCACTATAGCCCGGTGATGGCCAGCGCATTTAATGGCTTTTCCGCTCCCCAGTACCGCTGGGAATATTTTATTTCTTTTGCTGCTGGAGGTGCTGCGGCAGCCGGTTTCAGCAAACTGGCCTGGTTAAAAGTACGGCATATCCTAGTTGCAGGCTCTTTAAGCCTAATAGCTTATTTTGTTTTTGCGGCCTTTGATCCTACACGCGACGTTTCTTTGCCATTTCTTTTGATCGTTTTCGGAGTCGCTTTGTTCATTTTCTTTTTGTATACCCGCGCATTTCAGAAAAAATCTATGAAAGGCCAAGTCTTGGCCTTAATTATCATATTATTGGTTATTTTAGGGAGTGGGTTCCAATTTATCCAAGCAATCGCAGAAAATCAGCTCAATGTCCGACTGCCTTTGTATATTGGTGTGATAGGGATAGCCGTTATCACTTTCATGTTATTTTCAAGAGTAGGTCCGGATATCGCCAAAGCGCAGCAGCTCGCCATATTTGTAGTTCTTACATTGATTGTGTCCGCAAACGGTTTCCAATATGTCAATCTGGTTAATGGAGGGAATACCCATAAAGTTTCAAAAGAACTTATTACCGGGCCCAATTATAATGATGTGGAAATCGCGGAACTTCTAACCGCTATCGAGAACCGGGCAACTGATTCGGTTTACCGGGTTGAATGGATGGAAAGCCAGCGAAACAATACACCGCTCGTCCAGAATTTCAGAGGATTAAGTGCTTATTCCAGTATCTTGAACGACGAAGTGGTGCATTTCTATTTGACTGAACTGGAAATTGATATGGCTCGCGAAAGCGTTAGCCGCATAACAACACTCGGCAAACGGACGAACTTGCATAGCCTTCTTAAAGCCGACTACGTTATTCTCCGTCCGAATAATAAAAACGTGCCCGCCGGTTTCCGGCAAGTGCTGGCTGATGAAAATTTTGCGGTTTTTGAGAACCAGTATCCATTGCCATTTGTACGGACTGCAGCTATCACCTATAGCGAAAAAGAATTGGAACAGGCACCTATTCTTCTGCGTGAGCACGCCATGCTTAGAGGTGTTGTGTTAAAAAATCCGGAGACCGAGGCACCGCTTCCCCCTTTGCCGCAAAAGTTCACTTATGAAGTTGAAGAAAAAAACGCCAGTTTTACTGAAGGGGTTTTAGACGTAACCGGAGAATCTGGCGGCGTGGACTTGCTTCTGAATGAGCCTGTATCAGAAGGAAGTGATCTATATATTTCGTTCCATCTGATTAATAAAAGGCCGGATGACGGCTTTACGCTGGAAGTTAACTCCTATAAAACTTCACGGAAATGGAGCGGCTCTGTTTATAAAACATTTGTGGATGATATAACAATCCGCATTCCAGCAGATGATATTATCCGGATCCGTATGCCCAAGGGAATCTACGAACTAACAGAATTGGAGGTCTACGAAGAAACTTACGATGTGCTCCGCAAAGAAGTTGAAAATGCACCAATAGAAAATAAAGTGGTATGGGATGGCAGCCGGCTTCATGCAGAGTATGCTTCTGCAAGAGAAGGCGATTATCTTGTGATGCCCATTCCCTACGAAATTGGATGGAGTGCAAAAGTAAATGGAAAAAAAGCAGATGTTCTGGAAGCGAATTATGCTTTTTCTGCAATCCCTGCAGAAAAGGGATTTAACAGGATTGAGCTCATTTACCGGCCGCCCTACTTTTTCCGGTCACTGTTCTTTTCGCTCTTCTGCATCGCAGCAGCCTTTATCTACGTTCGAAAAGAAAGAAGGATTAAGAGGAAGAAAACTGGGTAAACCGTTACTAGCTACTTTAGCAACTAACTTAAACCAGGAGGAGATTACATGGCAAAAAAACTCGCTATTCACGAAACACTCGAAGTCCATGAGGTGCTTACTTTCAAAACAGCATGCCTCGCAAAAAACAAATTATTTGTTGATATGGTGCAAGATAAAAAACTAAAGGAAATTATCGAAGAAGATACTGAATTATCCACAAAAGCGGTAAAAGATTTACGTAAAATCCTGGCTGATGCCAACAAACAAACAAGCGGGGAGGAAGCATAATATGACTAAAAAACAAGAAGAAAAGCAACTCGAAAACGAAGTGCAAGCTGTGCCTGAAGGTTTGATCGATGATATGGTCATTGCGACCGATCTGCTTGTTTCTGCAAAAGCCGGTGTCCGCAATTTAGCGGTCGCCATTACAGAAACTGCAACTCCTAGCGTGAAGAAAATATTGCGCCGCGAGCTGGACAACGCTATCGAGCTTCATGACAAGCTTGCGCAATACATGATCAAAAACGAAATGTACCATGCTTATGATATTAACGAGCAACTTGAACATGACTTGAAAAAGGCGGATGTCGCCCTTAAATTAAGCAAATAATTTATATACAAAAAAGGTGTCGGCAAATCGAATGATTTGCCGACACCTTTTTATTGAGCCGTATAACCGCCATCGAGCACAGCGGCTTGACCAGTGATTCCTCTTGCTTTATCGCTTGCCAGAAACATCGTATAATCCGAGATTTCCTGGACAGTTAAAAGGCGCTTTTGTGGCACAAGCGGATAGATAACTTCTTCAAGCACTTTCTCTAGAGAAACATTGCGGGTTTTAGCCAAATCGTTCATTTGATTACGGACAAGCGGGGTGTCTACATAGCCTGGGCACATGGCATTTACTGTGATGCCATATTCTGCGCCTTCCAGCGCCGCCACTTTGGTCAAGCCGATTACCCCATGTTTTGCGCTGTTGTAAGCAGCCTTGCCCGCAAATCCAACCAAGCCATTAATGGAAGCCATGTTAATGATGCGGCCGAATCCTTGCTTTTTCATGATCGGAAAGGCGTGCTTAGTAGCTACAAACGGTGCCACCAACATAATTTTAATAAGAAGTTCATACTTTTCAGTCGGAAACTCTTCAATTGGCGAAATAAACTGCATGCCTGCATTGTTGATCAGGATGTCTAAAGAGCCGAAAGCTTCTACCGCTGCGTCGATTGACTGCTTCAAATCCTCTTCGCTCGTAACATCGCATTTCAAGCCGATGCATTCAAAACCTTGATCCGTTAATGTTTTTGCTGCTGTTTCCACAGCTTCTTCATTGATATCCGTCAGCACAATCTTAGCGCCTGCTCTGGCAAAGTCAACGCTGATTTCATATCCAATGCCGCTTGCCGCGCCTGTAATCAATGCAACTTTGTTTTCAACCATTATTTCAACCTCCTATGTTTTCGCTTAAAGCCCTAGCCCAAACGAAAACAAAATTATTGCAAGTACTGTTCCGAGCAATGGCACAATAACGGTCAACGCGCCTACTGCAGCATATGCGGCTTTGTGCGTTTCTCCGCAAATCCCCTGAATTGTAGTTACTACGTAACCGTTATGCGGTAGTGAATCCAGCGCTCCGGATGAAATCGCAATTGTCCGGTGAAGAGCATCAGCATTAACACCCATATCCAAGTAATGCGGTGCTAACAGCGGCAACGCAATTGTTTGTCCACCTGATGAAGATCCGGTCATTCCTGCAATAACACTTACGGCGATTGCTCCACCGATTAGCGGGCTGCCTGGAATATCAGTCATGGCATTTACTGCTGTTGTAAACGCCGGAACCGCTTTAGCCACCGCACCAAAACCTACTACCGCAGCCGTATTGCCGATTGCAATCAGTGCACCGATTGTTCCTTCTGTCAAAGCTTTTCCAAGGTTCTGGAAATACTTTCTGTTTAGAACATAGGTAGTAAGAACTCCGCCTAGCAACGCAATAATCAAGGCAGAGGTTTTAAGAGAATCGTGGAAAATAAACGAAATGATCAATACTACGAATAGTGGGATAAGTCCCAAGATCGGATTTGGCAAATCACGGTTTTCTGCAATCGGATCCGTAGCACGCGCAATAAAATGCTCCCCGTTGTTTACCGCTTTATTGATCATGCGTTTTAACCACCAGTAACCGAGAATGGCCATGAAGATTGCTACAAAAATACTTGCTTCCCAACCAGCATATGGGCTTGTATTCAAGAAAGGAATCGGAATCCAGTTTTGGATTTCCGGTGATCCTGCCGATGTCATTGTAAAGGTAACAGACCCTAGTGCAAGTGCTGCAGGAATGAATCGGCGTGGAAGGTCAGCTTCCTTGAACAAACTAAGCGCCATCGGGTACACGGAAAATGCTACAACGAACAAGCTGACACCGCCATAAGTCAATACTGCACAAGCAAGTACGATGGCTAGTACCGCTTGCTTCAAACCGAACTTCCCGACGAGCCATTTTGAAACACTATCAGCTGCTCCGCTGTCTTCCATAACCTTACCAAAAATTGCCCCTAACAGGAACATAGGAAACCATGACGTTATAAATCCTGAAAAACCTGTCATATAATTTGTTAATAAATTAGCTTCCCCTTCTCCTACCATCTGCGGAAATATAGCCAACCCGCTGAATAAAGCAACGACTAGCGCACACAACGGACCTGCTATAAGCAAATTCATCCCTCGCATCGTTAAATAAATAAGCAGTGCAAGTCCTCCTACTAAACCAATCATACTCAACATCTTTTTCTCCCCCTTGCCTTTTTTGAATTCCCCTTATGAATACGCACTTTATTGAAAACGCTTTCTTATAACATTATAAAATGTTACAAAATTGTGACTAGTGCGTTTATTTTAGTGTACAGTCTCTTTTAAAATAGGTAAAATGAATATTAACTATATAATCTATAGTTTTTAGTTATAGGAGGAAAAGTTTATGGATATTCGACAGCTTTCCTATTTCGTTGAAGTCGCAAAGCACAAAAGCTTTACTAAAGCAGCTCAGACTCTGCATCTGTCACAACCTAGTTTGAGTAAGATGGTAAAGAATTTGGAAGAAGAGCTGGACGTTACATTATTTGATCGTTCCGCTCGGCAGATTGCCTTGACAGATGCTGGGGAAGTGGTAGTGGAACAAGCGCAAAAAATTCTTAATAGCCTGGATGATTTATCGGCATCCCTTTACGATGTAATGAATTTAAAAAAAGGTAAGATTAAGATCGGACTGCCTCCTGTAATCAGCACTTTGTTTTTTCCGACCATTATTGCTGAATTTCAGCGGATGTATCCTGAAGTGGCGATTTTACTGGCAGAAGATGGGGCAAAAAAAGTAGAAAAGAAAGTTTTAGAAGGGGATGTCGATCTTGGATTTGTCATGTTGCCTGTAGACCACACGAAATTTGATGTGGTGCCATTTGTCCATCAGGAAATCAAATTGCTCGTGCATGAATCCCATCCTCTCGCCAATAGAGATTTAGTTGATTTGATCGAATTCAAAGAAGATCGTTTTTTGCTATTAAGCAAAGAGTTTACTTTAAACAGCCGGACCAAAGAATTTTGCAGGAACCAAGGCTTTGAACCGAAAGTCGCTTATGAAAGTTCCCAGTGGGATTTTATCGTGGGTATGGTCGAAAAAAATTTAGGCGTCACTTTAATGCCGGAGCTTATTTGCGACCGGGTCAAAGACGGTCCTTTCAGGACCATTTCCCTTTCCACCACTTTTCCATGGATGCTTGGCATCATTATGGCAAAAAATCGCTATGTACCTTATATTTCCCGTTCATTCATTTCCCTGGTAAAAAGCTTACCGAACACATAAGAAACATGTATAACTGCATCACCCCCTCTCACAATTAGTGCGAAGAGGGAGTGATGAAGGAGCTATTCCTTTTAAAATTCGGCGCTTTCTAAAATTTCCCCTTGCGCTTCATAACCTTTCATATACTTGATCCGACGCTGTGCGGAGGTTTCGCTGACTTGTTCATCTGCGTGGTAAGAAGAGCGGACCATTGGACCGGCTTCGCAATGTTTGAATCCTTTTTTAAGAGCTATCTTCTTCAGTTCCGCAAATTCATCAGGATGGTAGTACCGGATAACATCCAGATGCTTTTTTGTCGGCTGCAAGTATTGGCCGATTGCCATAATATCCACTTTATGCGCAAGCAAATCATCCATCGCCTCTAAAATTTCTTCTTTTGTTTCACCAAGTCCTACCATGATGCTGGATTTTGTCGGAACATGAGGCGCTATTTCTTTTACGCGCTCTAAAAGCTTCAGCGACCGGTCATAAGTTGCAACAGCCCGCACCCGCTTGGTCAGGCGGCGAACTGTTTCAATGTTGTGATTGAAAATATCCGGTTCGCTGTCCATTAGCATATGCAGGCTTTCGTAATCGCCTTTCATATCGGATGGCAAAATTTCTACCGTACAGCCTGGCACTCTCCGGCGAATAGCTCTGACCGTTTCCGCGAAAACAGCTGCACCGCCATCTTTTAAATCATCTCTTGCTACGGCTGTAACTACAACATGTTTCAGTCCCATAATTTCTGCAGACTCCGCTACACGTTCCGGCTCATTCCAGTCAAGTTCATTCGGAAGGCCCGTTTTGACTGCACAAAACCGGCATGCTCTCGTGCATGTATCGCCTAAAATCATAAATGTTGCTGTTTTTCGCACACTCCAGCATTCGTGGATGTTTGGACATCTTGCTTCTTCACAGACGGTATTCAAGTTTTTTTCCCGCATGAGCTTTTTCAGCTCAGTATACGATTCATTGGTATTCAATTTTACTTTAAGCCACTCCGGTTTGCGTATGTACTCTTTGTTTCTTGTCATGAGTGCGGCACTTCCTTTCTTTCTCTCAAGTAATTCCAATCTTCACTCTTATACTTCTTTTCCAGCTCCAAAGCTTCCTCCACTAAGAGAGTTGGGAGTTCGTATGGCTGTAACTCAATGTCCAGTCCTCTTTCAAAACCTTTTTTGAAAGCCGCTTTCGCATGGTCAAAGCTGATGGGAGCAGGCAATACATCATTGATAGCGACTGCACGCTTATCAAATGCCTTTCTTGCCCGTTCTTTTACTTCTTTATCAGGATATAAAAACAAGTCAAACAGCTTGATCTTATCGATTTCAAGGGGTATAGAGCCGTGTTGGAGAATAACACCGCCTTTGCGTGTCTGAGCGCTTCCCGCCGCTTTCTTCCCATCAATCACAAGCTCATACCAGGAAGGTTCCTCAAAGCAAACGGCGGAACCTTTTTTCAATCTTTCGTTTCGTGGTATTGCGAACCCTGCATTGATTCCAAGCTCTTTATAGCCTTCAAGCAATCCTTTAGATAAAACCAAATAAGCCTCTTTAATTGTTTGCGGCATATCCGGATGGTTTTCCGAGACAATGACGCTGTATGTTAATTCGTAATCATGCAATACAGCTTTCCCCCCGGTCTGCCGGCGCACAAGTTCAACTCCATAGCGCTCGGCACCAGCCAAATCGATTTGCCCGTCCACTTTCTGAAAAAAACCGATAGAGATGCCCGCAGGCTCCCACCCATAAAACCGCAGCACTGGCGGAATTTTGCCTGCGCTATGCCAACTCAGTAATGCTTCATCGAGAGCCATATTGAATGCTGGCGTGCAGTGGCCGGAATCCACAAAAAACCATGTATCTTTCATCTTTTCCCTCCTTTTAGTTGAAAATAAAAAGCGCCGCTTCCCATGTCAGGAAGCGGCGCATGCAGGCGTAAAAAGAAGCATTCGCATACTACTTCCCTCCGCTGGCATGGTCCAGATCAGGTTCAAAGGGTCCGAGCAATGCTCGTCTCAGCCGTTTTTCGGCTCCCCTAGTAGTTAACTTTTTATTTTCAATTTATAGAAATCTTATCATAAAGCAAATTAAAGAACAATAAAAAGTAAGAAATTCCCTATTTCACTTTTAGTTTTTTTCGTTTCGAAGAACCATCCTACTTTTCTTGCAAAATCTTTTCTATTTTGTCCATCAATTGGGACTCTATCCGGATTTCTGCCGCTGCTATATTTGACTGCACCTGTTCCGGCCGTTTCCCTCCCGGAATAACAGCGTCAATTCCAGGCTGTTCAAGCAGCCAGGCAAGCGCCAAGTTGGAGACATCGGTCCCTTTTTGTTCCGCAATTTCTTTCAGCTGTTCCACTTTATCAATGTATTTCTCGAAATTTCCTGATTGAAACAAGGGTGAGCTGTTTCGCCAATCCCCTTCTTCCAATTGGAAATCTTTTGAATATTCCCCTCCCAAAATTCCATAGGCGAGTGGTCCATAAGCAACGACCGAAATATTGTTTTGAACACAATAAGGAAGCAAATCTTTTTCAATTTCCCGTTGGAACATGTTGTACTGCAGCTGGACAGCAGAAATTTCAAGACTGCCATTGGCTTGTTTCAGCTGCTCAAGCGAAACATTCGATACCCCGATCGCCTTAATTTTCCCTTCTTGCTTTAAACGGGACAATTCGGCTACCGCTTCGCCAAGCGGTGTTTTTTCATCAGGCCAATGAATGTAATATAAGTCTACAGAGTCAAGCTGCAGCCGCTTCAAGCTATCTTCCAAAGCACCGCGAAGGTAAGCAGGGCTGTTGTTTTTGCTTCCATTCCGCCAATCGCTGCCGCCTTTTGTGGCAATCACATATTGGTCCCGTTCGAATTCTTTCAATACTTCACCGACCAATTCCTCGGATCGGCCTTCACCATAAACATCGGCTGTATCGATAAACGTAATTCCTTGCTCAAGTGCGGCGCGCACCAAGTTTTTCCCATCTTCCTCATTTAAATCCTGATAAAGGTTGTGGCCGCCTACTGCGTTGGTTCCCAGTCCCAAAACTGAAATTTGAAGATCGGTTTTTTTCAACATTGAAAATCTCATCTGAACACCCTTTCTTATGGATTGATATCTTTCAGGATGGCGCTATAGATAAACGCCACATTGTCCTGTCAGTAGACTCTATTCCCCTTATCTCTTGTATTATGTCAGTTTTCTGGAAGGATTAAATCTACGATAATGGGGAATTGCAGAAGAAACCTTATTTTTTGAATGGAGGAAAAGGAATGGGTAGATACACTTCCCGGAATATTATTTATGGCGGTATTGCTGCCACCGGCATTTATTTATTGCTTAAAAATATTAAAGAACAGAAAAATACGTATTGGATTTACAAGGACCACGATATCCGCAATGGAGAGAACGTCGATAAAAAAGAAAGCCCGAACGCCGAGTATGACAATGCGGAAATTGGACTTTCAGAACTTGATGCCACATACCGCGCAGAATGGACATCAATGGGTTATCCTCTCACGCACCGTGAACTTGAAGAAAACGAGAATAAATACAGCTAGAAAAAGAAGCCGCTATGGCTTCTTTTTTATGCCTATTTTCACCAGGTATCACCGCCTGAAGGAGGCGGCCAAGTACCGGACATTCGCCGGACCATTACGGCTTGGCCGGCATGATACGTGTTGTGGAGGGTGATGCCCATCAACCATTCTGCACGTGTTCTTCCCTTGCCTTCTGCACCTTTCTCCATCAAATCTTTGGCCGCCTCTTGTTTTGCGTCCTGTAAACCTGCTAAAAACCGGGAAACTGCAGCGTCCCACTCTTCGTTGTTCGCAGGCGCCCCTGACTCCGGCCATGACTCTGTTGCATGTTCCGGACTTTTCGGTGTTTCTCCTTTTATATAAGCCAACATGAAATCTTGCCAATAAATCATATGATTGAGAAGTTCCCAGATTGAATGCGGGCAATCTCCCGGCTTTTCACCAGCCGTCCGCCATTCCAGGCCGTCAAATACTGTTGCAGTGTCAACGTGTGCGCCTTTGCCATGCAAGCCATTATGAAAAAACTCTTTTTCCATGCTCCTGCCCCCTTACCTTTCCGGTTTTATCAAGCTGTGCCCAATCAAATTGGGGGAAACAGGTTTTAAACCAAGTTCCCGCGACCATACCGAAAGTTGCCCGATATGGTGAATTTGATGAGCTATCACATGGCGCATCACTTCCCCCGCTGCCAACAGCTCCACACTGCCGTCTTCTTGTGGCAGAACCAATGGGCGTCTATCCATTGCAGGTTCCCATGCGTCTACATATGCCTCTACTTCCGGTCGGAACTTGGCATCTAACGCCTTTACTTTATCCAGACTATTAAATTGCTCAAAATCTTCCTGGAAGTCCTCTTTTCCTTTTAGCAGCCGAATCCAGCTCCACTCCACATCAACTATATGAAAAAAGGTTTTTAAAATACTCTCCATTCCTCCCGTCCGTTGACTCAAGAGTTCTTCTTCAGATACATTTTCGCACCAGGTATACCATTCTTCGCGAATCTTCCAGTTGTACCGAAAAAAAGTTTGCATTCCATCCCTCCTGAAAGTTTATTGCTAATCTTTCTATTATCATTCCACGCATACAAGAAAAAGCCTGCTCAGAAATCATTCGATTTCTTAGGCAGGCTTTTCCGATTCAACTGAATGACCGATTTATTTTTCTGGTATTTGTTAGTATGTGGCCTTGAATAGTATTCTTGTACCAAGTAAACAGGTCTTCCTTTTGTTTCTTGGAACACTCTTCCTAAATATTCTCCAATAATGCCAAGAGACAATAATTGAATACCTCCGAGGAATAATATGACCGCCATCAAAGACGGATAGCCGGGAATAGAATCATTGAACAGCAAAGTGCGCACCAGTATGAAAAGCATATACA
Organism: Planomicrobium soli; assembly: GCF_003014655.1. GTDB lineage: Bacteria > Bacillota > Bacilli > Bacillales_A > Planococcaceae > Planococcus > Planococcus soli_B. Next base: position 70,334 of record NZ_PYAT01000002.1, read on the forward strand.
GAAAAGCACAAAGCGACACTGCTAGTCCCAGGAAAGAAGATATGCGCAGCGGTGCAATGGTTGACGCTGTAATGCCATCAACTGCAAGGTTGAACAATTTCGGATAATTCCACTTTGTGGTCCCCGCTGCTCGCGGCGCCCGGTCGAACAATATTTCTTTTTTGTTATAACCGATCCAGCTGAACATCGCTTTCGTGTAGCGCTGGGTTTCCCGCATCTGGTTCAGCGCTTCAATGCATTTACGGTCAAGTAGCCTGAAGTCACCGGTATTGCTTTGGACTGGAACTGCAGATACCTTTTTCAACAAATTGTAATACGACTCGGAAGACCATTTTTTGAACCAAGTCTCGCCTGCCCGGCTTCTGCGCCTTGCAAAAACATCGTCATATCCTTGCTCCCAATACTGGATCATTTGTGGAATCAATTCCGGAGGATCTTGCAGATCTGCATCCAGAATAATGACCGCATCGCCTCGCACATGGTCAAAGCCGGCGAGCATGGCAATTTCCTTGCCGAAATTTCGTGACAAGTTAATATAGGAGATTTCCTGATGGAACACCGACATCCCCTTCAAAATTTCAAGTGTACGGTCCGTACTTCCATCATTGACGAACAAATATTCAAAGCGGTATTCCGGAATAGGGGTGGTGACTTTTTTCAACCGTTCCACAAGAACGGAAAGAACCGCTTCTTCATTATAGGCTGGGATTAGAATTGTAATTAGTCTCATGGTCTTCCACACCTTTCAATGCCATCAGGTTTTTCTGGATGGGATTCAATACGGTTGCACTCAAGGGCTTGCTTTGAAATCAGGGGCCGCTATGCTATACTTTCGATAGTTTTCACCCTTGCGATAAGAGACATTTCACCATAAAGGAGCAGCTTATGCCAGAACAACTATTGTCAAAATGGTTTCATCAAATAAAACCCCAATGGAAAACCGCTTTCCTATCCACAGTCATCATCGGGTTCTTAACCCATATGTACATATTTACGAATGCTATCCCTAACCACGACAGCTTAGTGAATATATACACACCACAATTCAATTTTGATCTTGGCCGCTTCTTTCTCTCACCATTCAGCGGAATCAGCTCTTATTTCGATTTGCCGTGGATGAATGGACTTCTTTCCATTCTTTACTTGGCAGTATTTTCTGCCTTGATTGTCGAACTGCTAGAATTGAAAAAACGTATTTCCATCATATTGACTTCCGGCCTGATCGTCGCTTTCCCGGCAATCAGTTCTATTTTTTCGTATATGTTTACAGCAGATGGCTATATGGCCGGGTTCTTGCTTACAGCTTCCGCCTTACTTCTTACTAAAAAATACAAGTACGGCTTTTTGCCCGGCGCTCTGTTGTTTTATTTTGCAGTGGGAATTTACCAAGTCAATTTACCGCTGCTCTTAACATTGACTACCCTTTTCTTGATTAGTGAAATCCTTTATAAACCGATTACGTTAAGAATTTTTTTTACATATGCTATTCGCTTTTTTGCATTAACTGCCATTGGCATGGCGCTTTATACCATCACCTTTACGCTTTACCGCAACTTCTTCGCGGGCCAAGTGCGCAACTATCAAGGCCTGAACGAAGTAGGCAACACAGCCGGTTTATGGGAACCAATTTTACGGGTGCGAAATGCTTTTTCCCACTTTTTCTTTCGAGGATTTGGTCCGGATATGCCCGTCAATTTGTTTGAAATCGCAAATGTTGCCGTTTTCGCCTTGCTCCTGTTAGGGTTTGCATTATTCTTTGTCAAGCGAAAACAAACCATTTCGAAACCTCTAGCAGCCATTGCGGCCATCTTGATCTTAAGTTTGCCTTTTTCTGCATACAGCCTGTACTTTGTCTCGCCCGGTGTACAATACCACATGCTGATGATGTTACCGCTCGTTCCATTTTATTTATTGCCGATTCTTTTTTACGACAATCTTACATCCGCAACACCAAGAACAACCTTGTTTTCTTGGGGAACGGTACTTGTAACAGCGCTTGTTATTTTCAATTTTGCTTTGATCGCGAATATATCGTACTTTAATATGAATTTAAAATATGAAAAATCGACCGCTGCTGTAAACCGCATCGTCAACCGCATCGAACAGACACCAGGCTATGAAAACGCTAATAAACTGGCGGTGTTTGGAGAAATTGCCATGGAGTCCAAGATGGCGACAAAGTATGTTCCAGAAAGCATTCCGCGCATGACTGGGGCGCTTGGGGATACGTTCTTGCGCTTCCCAAGACATTACCAATACATGATGGAAGATCTGTATGGCGTTTCATATGATTTGGTAACCCCTGAAGAGTACGAAAGCATTCTGGCAAGCAGCATCTATAAAAATATGGAAAACTGGCCCGCCTCTGATTCTGTTCGGATTATCGACGATACAATCATCCTCAAGTTGAGTGAAGAGCTTCAATAAACTACTTATCCTTTTTTTCATCTGCTGTTAATTCCAGCGTTCCGCTGATTTCAATTCCATTTAAAGCCTGGGTCGCCAGCCGATCCGCTTCCGCATTGGATTTCCTTGGTACCAGCTCGTATTCCGGCTGGATGCCAAGGTCTTTTATTTTTTGGTCAATCCGGTCTGCCCACTTGGATAAATCAGCTTCAAGCGCCGGCCACTCCCCGCTCATTTGATTGATCACCACTTTAGAATCTCCAATGAACCGCACAGGTAAATGATGAACATTCAACAACTCCAATTCTTGAACGCACAGGTAAAGCGCTGCATATTCTGCTTCGTTATTTGAAATCAGTTCAGCAGAAGGCGCATTCTGTCGCAAACGGTAAGACTTGCCATTTTGTTCATAATAAATAACACAGCCAAAACCTGCTCGGTTTGTTTCCTTGTCAAAGCCGCCATCAAAATAAACCTCGATATTATGAGGCTCTGTTTCAATTCCTTTTATATAGCCTTTCAATTCTTTCAGCGTCCAAGTACTGTCAAATCGATCAACAAATTGCAGACTTCTTACGCGCCCTGTACGCTCAATATCTTCTGCCAGCAGCACCGCTTGCGCTGCCGGCATTTCATCCGAACGGAAAAAAGTTTCCGTCCCTTTTGGTGTCCGATAAGCCCATTCAATTCGGATATTCATTAATGCTCCCCCTTTTCCTTTCCATGTACTTGTCTTATTTCCGTTCTAGTGCCCCATAAACTCTCCGCTGCAACCGCTACCCAAAAGGAGGCCCTTAAAAATATTTTTTTCGAGCAACATGATGCTGCCCATCATGCCCATGTATTTGGCAGCTATGTCCACTGATTCCGGAACGATGCCAGGGTATGTGCCTGTACTCTCAGTCATTATTGGATACGCACTGATATCCGCATATGTGGTGCTGCTTATAAGAGCAGTAAAAGCGTTACGGGCAAAATAGCAAAAAAAAGGACCTCTTTTCAGCCAATCGACTGAAAAAAGAGGTCCTGTTTTTCTCGTTTCTATACCGCTCATTCTATAACTGCAACTGTCTCCCATCCATCGTATTCCCCTTGGAACCTCTCTGAAATTTCCAGCAGCAAGTCAGTAAGCTCATCTATAGCATCATGGGTCACAAAATCGACTCGTGATATATACACAACATAATTGCCGTCATCGTCTTTTTCAAACGAACCTTCCTCCACTGTAAAACCTTCTTGCTGGATAGTGTCCGCGAACTGCCTCATCATTTTTTTATCCTGAAACAAAATGAAATGCTCCACTCTGCGCGGCGATTCCAAACTATCGCCTGATAGCGCCAGCGTCTCCAATACATCCTGGTTTCCCATGCGTTGAAATTGAAACGAGTCCGGGTAGAGAACTTCAAAGTAAAAATCCCAGCTTTGGGTTTCCTCCAGTTTAAAAACTTCCACTTCATAGCCGGCTAAAAAATACAATCTGTTAACAATTAGCGCAAGTTGTTCTTCCTCTTCATGCGGTGAATAGAAAAATACATCCCGATTGCCGTCAGTCGTAAGTTTCCCGACATTGACATACTGCTTGCCTTCTGCCGCTTCAAATAATTCTTCTTCGATAAGAGTCAATCGATCCGCTTCCACTCCAGCATGCAAGCCATCGCTGTCAGGATTTTTCAAAGGCAGGCGCATTGCAAAAGCATGCTTGTACTTCTCCATATCCAGTTCTTGCGAAACCTCCATATCCAAAACGATTGATGCCGGTTTGCCATCAATTAATTCAACATACGTATCCCAGTATTCCGACATTTCAATCCCTCCACTCTATGGATAATTTCTTCGAGGCAATATGCCTGTAGCTGCAACCCTAATAATAAGAGTTGAATTTATTATACTTTTTTTCAGGGAAAATGAAATAAAAATATTCTGACTTCCAAAGTTTCACTTTAAAGCATCTATTGTATAATCAGAAAAAAGGAGTGGTGTATTCGTGAAGATGACTCAAGCAGGCTCTATCTACCAGTTGGCTTTCATGCCCCGTTTTTTTCCGGTAAACTGTTATTTGGTCGAAGAAGACAACGAATTAACACTTGTTGATGCTGCACTCCCCTTCAGTGCAAAAGGCATATTGAAAGCGGCACAAAAAATCGGAAAACCCATTACGAATATCATTTTGACCCATGCCCATAGCGACCATATCGGTGCGCTTGATGCACTGAAAACGAATTTTCCAAATGCTTTACTATCAATTTCAGCCAGGGAGGCACGTTTACTGGCAGGTGATAAAACCCTGCTACCGGAGGAAGCTGGCCGCCCAATAAAAGGCGGCGTCCCAAAAAACATCAAATCCAAGCCGGATATCCTTCTTGCAGAAGGCGATTTCATCGGCTCTCTGGAAGTGATTTTTTCTCCTGGCCATACACCTGGTTCCATCTCGCTCCTAGACCGCAGAACCAATAGCTTAATCGCAGGAGACGCACTTCACACGAGAGGCGGCGTTGCCGTATCGGGCACTTTAAAGCTATCCTTCCCTTTTCCTGCGCTAGCCACTTGGGATAAAAAAGCTGCGCTCGAGAGTGCAAAAAAGCTGCAGAGCTTTAAACCTGACTTATTGGCAGTCGGTCATGGCAGAATGATCCGCAACCCTTCGAAAGCGTTTCTGAAAGCCATAAGAGAAAGCAAAACTAGCTTAAATTAAAAGCAAAGCCGCTTTTCGGAGACAAGATAGGTTTCGGAAAGCGGCAATCTTTCCTGGAGTTCTGCCATTTCTCCGCTTATTTGCAAGTTGCTACAAACTGGATCAAATCCATTTTTTTGATTTCGGTCCAAACAAGTTCAATGTTCTACGGATAAAGCTCTTGATTTTAAAATACCAATAAATCCATTCTACTTTTCCGGTTGCGATCCAATTACCGATCAGCAGTTTTTCAAAATTTTCTTCGCTGAAATAGTGAAGCTGCTCATTCACAGAACTATCCCACATAATTTTTAATATGTGTTTTTTTACTTGCCGTGAGGTTAAGGTGCTTTTTGGATGAAACAAGTTAGAGAAGCAAGCTACGATCCGGGTTGTATAAAATGCTTCTACCAAGTCAATATTTCTGGCAGCATATGCGCGGTTCCGCTTTAGAAATTCCCGAGTTCTCTGGAAAAGCAGCTGCTGATTCTCAAACAGATTCGGACGGAAAGTGCTGGTAATGGATGCACTGTTGGACGTCATATAATTATAGAAAGGCTGTTCAATAATTTTTATGCGGCTGCATTTTTCCAAATAGGCCAGGTTGAACAACATATCTTCTCCCCGAATTACCTCACGTTCAAACTGTAAGTCATTTTCTTGGATGATAGCGGTGAGATAAATCTTGTTCCAGTTGAAGTGGATAAAGTAGTCCCGATAAAGTTCACCAAAAAAGTTTAGTAATTCTTCTATTGTAAAACTGCCGGTTCTGTAAAAATGAAAGATTTCATCACTGACCAATCGATTGTCATATTCTATCATGTTCTTAAAGCCGCAAATCACCAACTGATGTTTTTCCCCAAGTTCAGCTACCATAGTTTCCGTCATCCTTGGCTCGATCGTATCATCGCCGTCAACAAATTGAATATACTTCCCTCTTGCAGCCTGTATGCCTGTGTTTCTGGCCGCTGAAGGCCCGGCGTTTTCTTGGTGCACGACTCTTATCCGGCTGTCCCACTGGGCATATTCGTCACACATCTTGCTGCTTCGATCTGTAGAACCATCATCTATAAGAAGCACTTCAATATTCTCATATGTTTGTTTCAGGATGCTAGATATGCAATTTCCAATATAGTCTTCTGAGTTGTAAACTGGGACGACGATGCTGACTAACTTTTTCCCTTCCAAAGCTTTCCCACATCTCCTCCGTGCTATGACTTTCACTTTAACTTCATCCTATTTCTTTTATCCATCTTATTCGCGAAGTTTCATCCCAAATCCTTCTTGGCAACTAGCTATCCTGCAGAATGCTTCACATGCGAAACCACTTAAAATATACCGCAAAAAACCGGCATCTTATGGAAAGATGCCGGTTTTAATGATCACCAATATTTTTTGGGGGTCTTACTTAAATCATGCATGTTTGCTGGCAATGGGCGGCTAAAATAATAGCCTTGGCCTTCATCGCACTTTTCCTCTTTCAAAAAGCTCAACTGGGTTTCATCTTCAATTCCTTCAGCAATTACCTGCATATTAAGTTTGTGAGCCAATGAAATAATGGTAGAAGTGATTGTTTTGCCGTTCAAATCTTGTGTAATATCAGCGACAAAGCTTCGGTCAATCTTGACCCTGTCAAACGAAAATTGCCTTAAATAACTGAGGGACGTATAGCCTGTACCAAAATCATCGATTGATAGGGAAATCCCTAATTCTTTCAGGTTCGTTAAACTGTCTTTCAACACTTTTGTATCTTCCATCAATATACTTTCCGTCACTTCAAGCTCCAACCATCTTGCTTCCAGACCTGTTTCTTCAAGTACTGTTTTAACTGTTTCCACAAAGTTTGGATGCTGTAATTGGATGGTTGAAATATTGACACACATTTTAAATGGCGGGTATCCAAGTTCCTGCCATGCTTTATTCTGGGCACAGGCTGTTTGCAGCATCCATTTGCCAATTGATACGATGTGACCGCTTTCCTCTGAAATCGGGATGAAGTTATCGGGTGGAACCATCCCGAGTTCCGGATGTTTCCATCTTATCAGTGCTTCCATAGCTCGAATTTCTCCGGTGCTTAAGTCTGTGATCGGCTGGTAATGCACTATAAATTCCTGATTGGCCATGGCAGTCTTCAAGCCTTTTTCAAGCGTAAGTTTATAAGCCGTTTTCCGGTCAAGTTCTTCTGAATAAACGGTATAGTTGTTCTTTCCATACTTTTTTGTGTAATACATGGCCGTATCGGCCTTCTTAATCAAACTATCTACATTTTCTTCTGTACCATTACTGAAAGCAATACCGATGCTTGCAGAAACTGACAAAGAATGCCCCATAATTTCGAAAGGTTCCGCTATTGCTTGATTTAATCGTTTTGCCAACTCAATAGCTTCTTGCTCTGCGATGCTAGGCAACAAAACGGCAAATTCGTCTCCTGCGAAACGGCCAACAGTGTCCGTTTTTCGCACATTCTCCGTCAATCTTTTGGAAACCGTTTTTAAAAATTCATCTCCTGCATGATGTCCTAGCGAATCATTGATAAACTTGAATCTGTCCAAATCCACAAAGAGAACAGCTACGGGTTTTTCATTTGTTTCTGACAGTTTAAAAACTTGCCTTAATCGGTCTTCGAACAGTTTCCGGTTCGACAGCTTTGTCAAAGAATCAAAGAAAACAAGTTCTTCCATCAATTTCTGATGTTCCACTTTATCTGTTATGTCTTTTACAATGCCATAAGCTCCTGTTATTTTACCGGCTTGTTTCATCGGAAAACTGGTCACTTCTATATTTCTTCTTTTTCCGTCTCTTCGATTGATAGAGATTTCATAACTGGCCGGAATGCCCTGCAGTGCCTCGTTAAAGTGTTGAAGGGTGGTTGTTAAGTCTTCGGAAACGATAAGCGGAGCAAACGACATTTCAAGCAGTTCCTTAGTGGAATATCCGGTCAAAGTTTCGCATCCTGGATTTGCATCAGTAAAAACGCCTTCCAGATCCATTGTAAAGATAGCATCCGGATTATTATAAAATAAAGATTTAAATCGTTCTTTGCTTTCTTCAAGCTTCAAATTGGCAGTAACTTCTCCAGTCACATCAAAAACGGTACCAAAAAGCAAAGTCTTTCCGTTTCTTTCCATCCTCGTTCCGTGAATTTCCACATGGATTAGTTCTCCGTCCTTTTTATAGACTCTCGCTCGATAACGAGATAAATCTTCCCGGTTATCCACCCTGCTTTTTATCCTTTCCTTCACTATTGATAAATCGTCAGGATGAAATAAATCTTCTATTGTCATTTTGCCTGCCAGAAATTCTTCTTCTGTATATCCAGTCAGGGTGCAAAAGTGCTGATTAATAAAGGAGAATGCCCAGCCATCTAATATATACATACTTACAGGAGAATTTTGTATCATAACTTCAAACATTTCTTTATAGAATGAATTTTTCTCTGCCTCGTCTTTTTGGGCTGCAATTGAAAGAGTCATGTTTGTATTTGTAGTCTTGATTTTCATAGATGCTTCCTCCAATAAATGATAGGTACTATAAAATTCTCGCAGTGCCTTTTATAGTTTTCCTCATCATACCAAACTGCTTACATCTTATGTAGTAAATTAGGAATAAAGTTTTAATTTGTCATTTTTTAAAGTGCTTCTTATTATTTCTATCTTTTATTGTATAAGCCTATAAAAAACATAAAGAAGAAGGCCTTACTTTCCAATGGAATAATAAGACCTTCTCGATTTATTCATCTATATAACTGGCATACACGATCAGCCTTTCCTCGCGTGTGCCAAGGGTACGACTATACGCCCCGGAACAAGTTATAAGAACAAGTTCCGGCGACGACGTATAACTGAAAACAGCGGAAACGTCCGCCTTTTCAAGCGGCACTGATTCCATGGCGTATACTTGAAATGACAGTTTCTTCCCTTCCCCTTCAACAATTACTTTATCCCCTTTTTCCAATTGGGTAAGATCCCAGAAGATTGCCGGGCCATCCAATCCGTCTACATGACCGGCAATTACAGCGCGGCCGTTTTGCCCTGGTCGATACCCGGGTTCAAACCAGCTAACCTCTTGGATATTATCCGGTACAGCCATTGTTCCGTCTTTCGTTTTCCCCAAATGTTGTATGGCTGCTTCTACCCCAATAGCAGGAATGAATATTTTTTCTGGGGCAATCCCACTCTGCCTGACAGCGTTGATTGGATTTTCTCCAACAGAGTGGTGGGAAAGAGTGACTGCTACAGACTGCTTTGAAGAGAAGTCAATGTTTTCACTTCGTATGCTTACTTCATCTTTTTCGCTTTGGCAGCCAATTAAGAAAACAAGTGATAAAAATAGTAACTGTTTAATTTTGAACGCGTTTTTTCCAGACAAAACCGCTCGCCCCAACCATCAAGATAAATCCTCCCATGACTAATAGCCAAGAGCTTTGCTTATTATCGGGAGTGCCAAGACCAGTAGTCGGCATGCCATCTGGGGAACCGGCCTGTTCATAATCCACTAATGCCAATACCTCAAGTGCATCGGCAGTATTTACAGCAAATATGCTGTAAACCGTTCCTGCTGCTAATTCTGTACCTTCAAGAGGCAAAACTTGTGTGCCATCAGGCAAACGAATTTCAAGGTCGTATGTTCCAGCATCCACCTCTGAATAATCAGTAATGCCTGGGAATTCAGCGCCGCTAAAAAGTGCGTCTCCACCGATCAACCCAACATCTACTGCTGGAGCATCCGGAGATAAATGTCCGATACGAACTTTCGCTTTTCCTTCTGTTACTTCCATTGAATCTTCCGCTACTACAAATTCAAGTGCATCGACAGTATTTGCTGCTGCTGCTGTGTAAGCTTTTCCGGCCTCAACAGCCAAATCCGCCTGCAGTACTCCTTCACCTTCAGCGTATTCAGATCCATTTGCAAAAACTTCTACATCATGCGTACCGGCTGGAACATCTAAATATCCTGAGTTGGCCTTAAAAGCTACATTTTCCAACGTTAATTCACCGTTGACATAAACATCGACTGCCGGGGCATCGGGTGATGCATGGACTACCCTAACTTTCGCTGTCTCCGCTGCATAAGCCCAAGAAACAGTTGAAAAAAACATAGCCAGCGCAACAGCAACTAAAACTAAAAACTTCTTCATTTAAACCTCTCCTTTTGTATAAGTTTTATATAACTCTTTTACAACTTATTTATACTACTTTTTTGATTTTATTGCAACAAAAAAGTCAGATAATTTAAAATACTTTGTATAAATAGTTTGAAGTTTTGCTTATTAACTTTATTTGCTTTGTTAAACCAGTAAACTTCCGGGTAAATACAATTAGAATGTTAAGCGTGTAAAGGAATCAATACGGATACTTCTGCCAGGTTTTCGTGATTTGAAATTTGAGAATAAAACTTTTTTCGGACAGTTCAGCAAAAAACGATGCTGCTTCCACTTAAGGAATGCAACATCGTCCTATTTTTATACAATACTTATATAAATTATTCTTTTCTTCCATCCAACCGCATGATCCATCTGCGCATGGTACGGCGCTGTCGTTTTTCTACCGGTAATATTTCCTTTGCCTTACTTATGATTTCGGCAATTTTTTCTTCGATGGCGGCATCTTCATGCCAACTATATTCGTATAAAAAATAATGGAGCAACCGAATAGCTTCTATGCAACTGTCTTTGTCTTGAGGGTTTAGAAGGCTGATATCATCCAGTATAATCGAAGCTTCATCGTCCTCTTCCAAGTCTTCTTTTTTAGGTCCGTATTCATAACAGTATTTCAGCATTTCTTCGTAAAGATCTTGCAGTTCTCTAGGGATTCCAATGGACATATAAGATTCATAAGGATTGATCAACATTTCTCTTTCCCCCCTCTTTAATTCTGCAATATTGAATAGATAAGATTCACTCTTTCGGATGTTTTTCTCTTCTATCTATATTTCAAAATTCGACAAAGCCTTTTCGAATACCTGCATATTTATTTAATTTTTCGAATATTTTTTTATTTAAACTTATCAGTTGCAATAATAAATTATTACCCTCTATTTACCTAGCTTAACATCAAATGAAGTTGTACAGCTCTTATACAACTTTAATTTCTGAAGGAGCGGTTGAAGATGCGACAAAAAGTATTGGTTATCGGAGCAGGGATAGGCGGATTAACTTCGGGTGCTTTGCTTGCCAAGCATGGAATGGAAGTTTTAGTTCTCGAAGCTTCTTCTGAATTTGGCGGCAGTGCAGGAAAGTTCAAACGTAAATCCTATCTGTTTCCAGTCGGGGCGACACTTGGTATGGGGCTTGAGGAGAATGGTATTCATGAACGGATTTTCCGTTACTTGGGGAAACCTTTCCCACTTCCCCCGCTTGAAACAGTCATGGAAATGGTCCATCCGGAAGCAACTTATGTATTTATGAAGGATCGGAATTGCCATGTCGATGGAATCATCCGCCATTTTCCAGAACATGAAAAAAGTATACGCAACTTCTATCGTGAACTTTACAAAACTGCTTCTATTATCCGAACTTTAATGGATCCGCTGCCCGTGCTCCCTCCTACAACTATTGCAGAATGGGCAAATCTATTTCGCTCAGTTCGATTGCAGCACATCCGGCTTTTGCCTTTATTCAATCAAACACTCGGCCAACGGCTAAAGCACCATCACTTGGACAAGCTCACTCCTTTTTGCACAATGCTTGATGGCTTATTGATAGACAGCATGCAAACAGGCAATAAGCATGTTTCTTATTTATTGGCGGCAGTTGCACTTGATATCTATCACGAAGGGGCTTATTACGTTCCAGGGGGGCTATATCAATTTGCTGACTTAATGGCTAAAAGCATTCAAGAAAACGGCGGTGTATTAAAAAAACGGCGGACTGTCACCAAACTTGAATACAGCGAAGGCATTTGGCTTGCAACGGACCAACGCGGCAATACTTATGAAGCAACAGACGTTGTCTTAAATGTGCCAATCCATCAATTGCCGGTCATTTTGGAGCCCAATATGATTGACAAACTAAAAAAACCGCTCCGCAATGGACTAAAAACGCCAACTTGGACAACTTTGACGCTCTATATGGCAATAGATGAAAGCATACTGGATGCCCCTTTACCGCCATTTCGGCAGATATCTACAGGTTCTGGGGATTCACTTACTGAAGGCGAGCATTTTTTTGTGTCTGCATCCCGACCCGGTGATTCTCTCCGCGCTCCGGATGGATTTCAAACTGTCACAGTCTCCACCCATTCTCAAGCACAACTCTGGAACACCAAAGAACAGTACGACGCTAGGCGTGAAATACTGACAGAACGCATGTTGTCGGCAATCAGCCAAGTAATTCCCCATTTCCGTGAAGCCATTGTTCACTTGGAAACAGGCGCCCCTAAAGGATGGGAACGTTACACCGGACGTCCGAATGGCTATGTTGGTGGATTCCCTCAAACCTTGGATAATGCTTTGTTCAATTCAATTTCACACCGTTCGGGATTGCCCGGGGTATACGTATGTGGAGATCATATCTTTCCCGGCGGCGGCACTATCGGTGTAGCGGCAAGCGGTCTTCATGTTGCCCGCTCCATTTCAGGCAGCCGCCTCGTCTAAAAAACAGACAGGTTGTTTAAGGTTATTTGATAATATAAAAAATCAAGTTGCAGCCTTAATGATATTGAAGGTCATTTTTATAAAAGCGGCCGTTGAAAATCTGGTTTGACTTCAGACTTAAATGTCCCTTTAAGCTTGAGAAAGCTTAAAGGGGCATTTTTTATAGACCGTGTTTATTATTCCCTTTCCTCTCTGTTCTTTTTCTCTGTAACAACCCTCATATTTTGTGTAGTAATAAAACTGTATTCCTGTTCATTTAGTATTATAATAGTCCTAACATTCAAAAAAATATCCACAAAATATTTTTATAGAAAGTTAATATACCTATTTTATGTTTATTTATTTAATATTTTTCTGACCAAAACCATATTTACGTTCTAACCTATCAAGGAGGGGTCATTGTGAGAAAGTATGTAATGGATTTTGAGGAAATCAGTAAAGAGGATTTATTACTTGTAGGCGGAAAAGGATTGAACCTTGGAGAAATAGCTAAGCTTCCAAGAATACGGGTGCCAAAAGGTTTTTGCGTGACAACTGAAGCTTATAAACGAATGATTGAACAATATCCTGAAGTTAATGAATTGATTGAGCATCTTACTCTTTTGTCAGCTGATGGTACGCAGCAAATTCGTGAACTTTCGCATATCATAAGGGAAACGATCGAAAAAACAGTTATTCCTTCTGATGTTCTAGAGGACATTCTTCGTCTTTTTTTAAATTTTGGTGAAAATTTTTTTTACGCAGTCCGATCCAGTGCCACCGCAGAAGACTTGCCTGCCGCTTCGTTTGCCGGACAACATGATACGTATTTGAATGTCCACGGACAGCGAGCTATCCTGCAGCATATCAGAAAATGCTGGGCTTCCTTGTTTTCAGAACGGGCAATTGTATATCGCATCAAAAATGGCTTTGATCACCGAAAAGTTTACTTATCGGTTGTTATTCAACAAATGGTCTATCCCGAAGCTTCGGGAATTCTCTTTACAGCAGATCCTGTCACTTCAAACCGCCATGTGTCATCCATTGATGCAAGTTTCGGGTTAGGCGAAGCTTTAGTGGCAGGCATCGTCAGTGCCGATAATTACAAAGTGCGGGAAGGAAAAATACTCACCAAAACAATTGCAGAAAAGAAAATCGGAATTTTTCCATTGAATAATGGCGGAATAGATAAGCGGGAAATCTCTATTTCCCGGCAAAAAGACCAAGCTCTTTCCGACGAACAAATTGTAAATTTAGAAGCTTTGGCGAGAAAAATCGAAGGGCATTTCCGTTCACCACAGGATATTGAATGGTGTTTAGTGGAAGGCGTATTTTATTTTGTCCAAAGCCGGCCCATTACAACTTTGTACCCCCTGCCCGATAAAATGGATGGTAAACTGCGGGTTTATATGTCATTTGGCCATCAGCAAATGATGACCAAACCTATCCGTCCGCTTGGCATGTCGTTCATCGAATTCCTCGCTACCTATAATTTAAGTCGTGCCGGCGGCCGTATATATATAGATTTGACACATGATTTGGCTTCTCCGATTTCAAGGCGAGCAATCATGAGTTCTTTTCGCAAAAACGATTCTTTGTCTTACAGTGCCCTGGCTACTTTTTTAGATCGAAAAAACCCGTTGCCAAAAGGCCAGCGCATGTTAAAGATGGGCGGCGGCAGGCTGTCCTGGGCTCTTCCAACTGAATGGTTTAAGCTATATCGCAACAACGACATGCTTTTGATTCAGCAATTAACTTCCGAAAGCGAAGCTTCCCTCAAAAAACTTGAAACAGAAATACAGCAATTCTCAGGGGATGAACTGTTTGCTTTTATTGAACAAGACCAACAGGAGCTTATTAAGCTGCTCTACAATCCGAAAAGCATGGCTGCCATTTTAGTTGGAGTATACGCCTCTTCTTGGTTGAACGACAAACTGTATAAATGGCTGGGAGAAAAAAACACAGCGGATGTACTAAGCCAATCCGTCCCCAATAATATAACTTCAGAAATGGGATTGGCTTTACTTGATGTAGCAGACGTTGTAAGGCAATACCCTGAAGTGACGTCGTATTTGGAAAGGGCAAAAGATGAAGACTTTTTTGAAGCGCTTGAAAAATGTGAAGGTGGAAAAGCAGCAAGCAAATCGATTCAAACCTATTTGAAAAAATTTGGCATGCACTGTTCTGGAGAAATTGATATAACCAACCCACGTTGGACGGAAAAACCTTCCACTCTTGCACCACTCCTTTTAAACAACATCAAAAACTCTGAACCAAATGCTCGGCGGGCAAAATTTGAAAAAGGGCGAAAGGAAGCAAAAGATAAAGAACAAGAAATATTGCGGCGCCTGGAACGATTGCCGCAAGGCAAGAAAAAAGCGAATGCGGCAAAAAAACAAATCGACCGGATGCGCAATTTTATCGGTTATCGTGAATATCCGAAGTATGCCATCATCCAGCGGTACTTTCTCTACAAACAGGCATTGATGAAAGAAGCCCAAACTCTTGCAGAAAAAGAAATCATCCAAGCGAGAGAGGATGTCTTTTATTTGAACTTTGACGAGTTCCGAAAAACGGTCCGAACCGAAAAAATAAATGATCGCCTTATCTTGGAACGCAAAGGAGACTATGCCTATTTCGAGAAATTAACCCCTCCACGTATAATGACATCTGAAGGAGAGAAAATCACTGGACAGCCTACCGGTGAAAATTTGCCGGAAAGTGCAATTCCAGGCGTAGCTGTTTCTTCAGGAGTTGCAGAAGGCCGCGCCAGGGTCATTTTTAAGATGGAAGATGCGGTATTGGAGAAAGGAGATATTTTAGTGACCGTTTTCACAGATCCAAGCTGGACACCTCTTTTCGTCGCAATTAATGGGCTGGTTACAGAAGTCGGCGGTTTAATGACGCATGGCGCTGTTATTGCCAGAGAATATGGGCTTCCAGCAGTAGTTGGCGTCGAAAATGCCACCAAACAAATCAAAGATGGCCAGCGCATCCGGATCAATGGTACAGAAGGTTATGTGGAAATCTTAGAGGAAAACACATGAAAAGGGCCTATGGAGGCCCTTTTCATGTTTATCTTGAGTTAATCATGAAGACATTAATATACCGATATAAGCTAACTACTCTTTTATTGCGTATTCGTTTACAAATACTTCATCATAAATTCACACGGCGCTTACAATTAAGTAGTACTATAGTTTTATTATCAATAGATAACTTGAGCATTAAGCATTAAAAAGGAGCTTATTTTATGCAACCAGATTTGTTGTTCACGCGCACTGCCAACCCTTTATGGTATTTTTCATATTTACTTCGCAAGAGAAGAAAGAATTTGCTGGAGTACAAACAAATGAAAGAATTGCAGCTTATTTTAAGAACGAAATCAGTAGAAACCTACTTCCAGCCACTGGTAGCATTAAATACAGGAAATACGGTAGGTTACGAAGTGTTTAACCGCCCCGTTGCTTCTTCGTTGTTTCCAACTACTGAAACGTTTTACGACTTTGTCGGACAGACTGATTTGATTTTTTCTCTTGAAAATACTTTCCGTGAAATATCACTTAGCCGCTTTTCAAAGTGTGTCCAGCTTCAGCCCAGCGAAAAAGCTGCATTGCTGTTTTTAAACGTTCATCCACATATTTTGATGGATCCCCATTACCGGACTGGAGAAACATTAAAGATGTTAAAAGGTCACGGTTTCTCACCTGAACAAATCATCTTTGAAATATCGGAAAAAGCTGCTATTGAAAATTACTCCCATTTTGAGAATATTTTAACCAATTATCGATCTCAAGGATTCCGAATTGCTTTGGATGATGCGGGATCTGGATACAACAGTTTAAAAACACTTGTTTATTTGAAGCCTGAATTTCTGAAACTCGATAAGACGGTTATCCAGAATATCGATCAAGACCAAACAAAGCAACAATTGGTCAAGCTGCTCCTTAATTTTTCGAACGAGTCAAACACCCACTTGATAGCAGAGGGAATTGAAAGAGAGGAAGAATTGCTTTACTTAAAGCAGCACGGCATACATATCGGACAAGGCTATGCCCTTGGCAAGCCAAAGCAAGAATTGGTTAAAGGGGTAATGCGTTAAATAATCGGCATGGTAATTTAAGTTTTGGGGGAAATGAGATGTTCACGTCTATAGGAGAAATTTATGAGGAAGTGCCATGTGTAGAACCGGAAACAAAAAGCCGCGAAGTCGATAAAATCTTTAAGAACTTGCCCAGTATACAAGGCATCATCGTAAAAACGGACGTGCCTAATTTTGCACTTGTCATGAAACCATCTTTTTACCAGGTTATCGGCAACCAATACGGATATAACTTGTATATGGGCCGCCCTATTCATCTGATCATGAATAAATCTCCCTTAGTGGTGGACCATATGCAGCCGATTTTAGAAGTAAGCCAGCTTGCTATGTCAAGGCCAATTGAAGAACTTTACGATTATGTGATTGTAACAAAAGAAAAAGAATGCATGGGAGTAGTGAGCATTCAAAGTTTGTTGCTCTCCTTTGCCAAAATCCAAAAAGAGACAGCTTTGTTAATGAATCCCCTTACCGGGTTGCCAGGAAATAATTCGATCGATCATGAATTGACAAAAGTTCTGGATATGGAAAAATTCAGCATCATGTATGTCGACTTGGATCATTTTAAAACGTATAACGATACGTATGGTTTTAAAAAAGGAGATGATTTGCTTTTGGCAACTGCAGCTGTTTTGAAAAAAAATCTAACCACCAACTTTTTTGGGCATATAGATGGTGACGACTTTATTGCAATTCTCCATCATCACAACTATGAAAAAATTGCCCAAAAGATTATTGATGATTTTAGCCAGGCCATACAATCGTTTTATTCAGAAACTGATTGGGCACAGCAATATGTTGTTGCTGAAAATAGAGCAGGACGCATAGAAAAAATCCCTCTCGTCAGCATTTCCATCGCTATCGTAACGAATAACGTGCAAGCATTTAGCAGCATTCAGCATATCGTAGATGAAGCCGCAACCATTAAAAAAAGATGCAAACAAAAGCTTTATAGTTGTTATATAGCCAATTCTTCTAACTCTTTGGCCAAGTAGATCCCTTGATAGCATCAGGATACAGCATGAAACGATTAGCATCCAGAATTATTGGCATACAAAAAAGGGGCTTTTTATGGCCCCTTTTTTGCGCATCGTTCTTTTACTCAATCATAATGCGGTGTGATTTTTCTTGTTTTTCTTCTTCCTTAGGGCGTGGGACTTGAAGCATCAATACGCCTTCTTTGAAAGATCCGGAAATATTTTCTTGCTCAATTTCACCAATGTAGAAGCTGCGTTTGAATGAACCGTATGAACGTTCTTTTCGGATAAAGCGTCCGTCCTGCTCTTCCGCTTCTTTTTTCATTTCTTTTTTGCCCCGGATTTCCAAATAACCGTCTTTGTACTCAACATCAATATCTTCTTTAGTGAATCCAGGCAGATCCACCATGAACTCATAGTGATTTTCTTTTTCCTTGATATCTACTTGCGGAAAATGAGTTTCCCCAAAAAATTTATTAAAAAAGTCAGTTTCCAATCCACTTCCTAAAAGGCTTGGGAATAACTCAGTCCGTCTTCTCGGAAATAAAGTACTCATGGTAACCGTCTCCTTTAAATTTGATTTTTTGGTGTCTAGCAATATCTCAAAACCCAATGCTTCAGAGAATCAGGGGAACACAAAAAAGCAATCTGATGGCTGACCCCTAAGGGTTCTGCCTTCCCATTCCATCACCTTCTCGGCCCACATTGCCAAACTGCTCCTTTCTATTGAATTGCGTCGTTTACTTAAGAGATGCATTTCCTAATAATAATTAGATTATTCCGTTTTTTTATTTCCCCAATAAAAATTATATTTATTTTTTTTTACTTGTCAATCAATTTGATATGAAAAAACTAAAAAATTATTATAAATTGACGCTGATACTTACAAGCTTACTAATGCTTAACTCCTCTTATTTCTGGTCATTCGCCTTACACCTTGCCCGATAATTTGTTTTACTTGCATCCATGGGGCAAAAGAAACCCTTAAGGAACGAATAGTTCCTTAAGGGTTTCAAGCTTACATATTGGCTTTTCCTACTACTTTTTTTATATCTTTTTCGAACGATTCCGGCTTGTCTTTCGGCGCATAGCGGCCTATGATATTGCCTTCTTGATCGACAAGGAACTTTGTAAAATTCCATTTGATGCTGTTGCTCAAAAAACCTTTCGAATTATCTGTTAAGTAACGGAATAAAGGATGAGCGTTTTTTCCATTAACATTGACAATATCGTGCATCGGAAATGTGACACCATAACTCATCCGGCAAGCTTCGGCAGCTTCTTCCGCCTTATCCAACTCTTGACGGAACTGGTTGGAAGGAAATCCGAGAACTACTAAGCCATCCTCTTTATACTCTTTGTAAAGGTGCTCCAGGTTATCGAATTGTCCGCTTAGACCACATTTTGTCGCTGTATTCACAATTAACATCGGACGGCCCTTATACTCGCTTAACGGATATTCTTCTCCTGTCGATTTGGTAACAGAAATGTCGTAGATCCCCATTTTATTTTCTCCCCTTTCTTGAAATGGCGCCTATAAGTCCATATCAGAGAACGCCAAATTCAATTGTTTCAAATTTTTCATCAATGTAATTGCACTCATATCGATAAAATTGCAGTTGATGACTTTGTCGTATATAGCCTGCTCAATTGCCTCTTTTTCTTCCTGAGCTTTTTGAGTCAAGGAAAGCACATATGCCCGTTTGTCTTCATCTGACTGCCGTTTAATCAAGCGCCCCTGTGCAATCATTCGGCTGATGATCGGATTCAGTGTACCGATTCCCAGACCAAGCCGGTTCCCGATATCTTTTGTCAACAAGTGGTCTTCTTCCCATAGCACCAGAAGGACCAGATACTGTGGAAATGTCAGATTGAACGGTTCAAGCGTGCGTGCATATAATTTCGTAAAATTACTCGATGCTTTATATAGTTCAAAACACAATTGCTGATCGAGTTTGGAGGGCAATGCCACAAGAATCACACCTATACTATATTTTATAAAACGGTGATTTCAACATCGATAGAATCTTTTACCGCTTTGGAATATGGGCAGAAATGATGCGCTTTGTCTACGTATTCCCGTTTTTTCTCATCATCCAAGCCAATAATCTCCACTTCCAGTTTAGCTGCTAACTTAACCCCGCCGTCTTTATCTCCAACTAAAGCAATCGTCGCCTTGACTTCGCTTTTTTCCACTTCCACTTTATCACGTTCCAACACCATTTCCAATGCACTATTAAAGCAAGCACTGTAACCTGCTGCAAATAATTGCTCCGGATTAGTAGCTGTTGTTGCCTCTCCACCTAGAGCTTGCGGTTTTGCCACATCCAAATAGAAAATGTGATCTTCTGAGTAAACAGCCCCTTGTCTTCCACCTGTGTTAATAACTGTAGTTTCATAAAGTGATTTCATTAATAATTTCCTCCTGAACATTTATATCGTGTACGATATAAATACTAAAGAAAAACTTCTGCGATGTAAAATAATTTGCTTATTTATTTTTCTATCAAAAAAAACCAGTGAAGGCCTCAACAAGTCGAGGGTTGCTGCTTTTTCTTCTTTACTCATGTACTTTTAGCTATGGAGCCGTTTTATGGAATGGCAAAAGTGCTATCCATTCCAATGGAGTAAGAGAGTTTCTCAACAAACTAAAATGACCGCCCTCTAAGGCAGTCTTTTACTTCATCTGGACACGATTTTTTGTCAGGTAGATAGGTGTTAAAAAATAGAGTTCTTTATGACAAATAGTGGATACTCTTAACAATTCAAGAAAAACACTTTCCGATATCCCATATGTGTACATGCTATTAGGCATGGTTCGAAGTTTTTCGCTTGCCTGTTCCCAGTTTACCTCTTCAATTTCAACCCAAGTAGTTTTTGTCTTAGCTGCGGTTTTTACGATTAGCCTTGCGAACAAAGTAATATATACTGTACCGTCTTCTGCATGTATATCTTTTACTCGAGTGAAATAATAAGACCTTCCTTTCACAAACAATGACATCTGGCTTTCCCTCCCCAGTAAGCAGCTACCTAAAGCACCAAACCTATATTCAAACGGCTTTGCTTTCATCTTCCTGCCTATAAGATACAGCACTACATACAAGATACAAACCGATGGACGTGATGAACCATTTCTTCTATGTAATAAGGATTTTTTCGCCAATGCTTAGTATTCCGTGGGTGTTGTTCATTTAGTGGACTGTCGATTTTCCAGCTGCTAATCGCTCGTTTCAGCATAAGAATTATTAGGTTTTAAGATAAATACGATATATCCCAAATCGCGTTCAAAGTCCCAATCGAGGAAAGTTTCAGATATAAGCCGCTTTAATATAGGTTCAAATTCAATATTGCCCAATACTTTTTGTTCCAATTGCCATTTAGCCCGCTTTAATTCTTCTACATGGCCACGCTTGATCAATTCTTTTTCAATCGGCAGCAAGAAATTAGAACGCCGGACTAAAATAGTTCGGTTATCCAGCCAATACGTTTCTAATTCTTCAGGAGCTTTTTCGGATAGAATATTGGCTTTGATCAATTTGTCCTGGAATTTTTCCTCGCTCACTTCATCTGGCCATTCTAATGTACTTTTATCTACGTCTCCATCAAAAACACCAATCACAATTCCGGTCTTTTGTTCCAAGTTCCAATCAGAGTAAATTTCATTTAACTCCAGCTTACTGATATTTTTTAACTCTTGCACAACTTCCTCTTTCATATTGTCCATCAACATATCCCGTGTTTCCAAGACACGGCGCTCCTCGTTCTGCTGAAGAAGAAATTTTTCCATCGGTGTAATAAAGCCGCGAAAATGAATAGTTATAAATGGAGGGCTGAGGGTGACATGCACAGAAGTAGGACCCTTGCCAAAATAAGTGCGCATCAGAGCTGAAATGTAAGAGCCGACTTCTTTATGCGGTTTCTTTTCTAGTTTCATTCGATACCTCCCTTCCTTTTTGAAATCTTCTGTCTGATTATGTTTTTCCACACAAGTTGTTTCAACGAAATAAAAAAAGCCGAAAAGATTCTCCTTTTCAGGAAGTCTTTTCGGCTTTGTTAGCAGCGCTATAGTCTGTAACACTTCACCATTTTTTGTGTAATTTACTATCATATTGCTGTTCGTGGAGAAGCACAGTTTGAAGATTCATAGGATGTACTAAAATGGAAACTCTATTGTTTTCCAAGCACTTTTATTATACATGACGCGATTAAACAAGAGCAAGCTGGAAAAAGCTCTTTTATTTGCTCAAAAGCTGCCTTTAGCGGCAAACTTGATTTTCTTACTTTACACTCACTTTGCTCCCACTTTTCAAGTAAAGCGTTTCGCCATTATGGGTAATATTCAGCCCTTCCCCTTCTAAGACAATATAAGTGGTGGCCTCTCTATCTTTATGCACTTTCAGCAAGCGGCCCTGATAGCGTAGTCGAAACTCCAGTGAATTCCATTCGACCGGAAGAGCCGGAGCCAGGGAAAGTCCGTTTTCTTTCAAGCGCAAACCGGCAAATCCATAGACTATTCCAAGCCAAGTACCGCCCATATTAGCCATATGCAACCCATCTTTTGTGTTTTTATGGGTATTTTCCAAATCAAGGCGGGCTGTTTCATTAAAATAATCATAAGCCTTTTCTTGATAACCGAGTTTCGATGCCATAATGCTATGAACACAAGACGACAGCGAAGAATCGTGTGTTGTGATTTGTTCATAATAGTCATACGAATTTTTAATGGTTTCAAAATCTTGTTCGTCTTCAAGAAGAAAATGCGCAAGCACCGTATCTGCCTGCTTTAGCACTTGATAACGATACAATGTCAATGGATGATAATTCAACAACAGCGGATATTTTTCAGAAGGCGTATTTTTCAGATCCCATCGGGCCTTTTGCAAAAAGCTGTCATCTTGGGCATTGATGCCAAGCGTTTCATCATACGGCAAGTACATATTGACTCCCGCACTTTGCCAGATACCCACTTCTGTTTCCGTCAGTCCTAGTTGGCTGGCTAAATGATGCAAGCGGTCGCTGTCCACAGCTTTAAGTAACTCATACACTTTAGCCGCCCACAATAGATTGTGTTTAGCCATAGCGTTTGTGTAATAGTTGTTGTTGACGATGCACGTGTATTCGTCTGGCCCAGTAACCGAATCGATCCGGAATCGGCCATTTTGCATATGACCGGCATCCGCCCACAGACGCGCTGTTTCAAACAGCACTTCAGCCATGTAATCTTTCATGAATTCTTCATCTTTTGTGGCCAAGTAATATTGGATATAACTGTATGCAATGTCTGCACTTATGTGGTATTGAGCCGTCCCGGCCGGGAAGAATGCCGAGTTTTCCGAGCCGGTGATAGTGCGCCAAGGAAACAAGGCGCCTTGACTATGCCCCATCTCTTTCGCCCGCTGCCTCGCACTGTCTAAGATCGAGTAACGATGCAACAATAAATTTTTGGCAATTTCCGGGTTAGTCATCAAAAATACCGGAAAAATGTAAATCTCAGTATCCCAGAAATAATGTCCTTCGTACCCTTCGCCTGACAATCCTTTAGCTGAGATGTTGCTAGCCGGGTCTTTGCCTACCGATTGCAAAAGCTGGTACAAGTTAAAGCGGATTCCTTCCTGGACGCGCACATCTCCATCAATGGCTATATCTGCGACCTCCCAGTAAGCATCCAAATACGTTTTTTGCTCTGCAAGCAATTCCTCGAAAGGCTTGTTTTGCAATGAGGCAAGAATGTTCACAGCTTTTTCAGCAACATTACTGCCATGTCTCATAGTGTCGGTATAGACGTTGAGTTTGGTGAAGCGGAAAGGTTCTTCGCCTTCGCAAACATAAGTTTCTTCTACACTTGAATCTGTTGCCTTGCTATCGTATGTATGACTTCCGGATTCAATGGCAGAACAAGAAACGCAAGCTACTTCAAGATTGGTTACGTAAGTAGTATCCTTAACAATACTGAACCGATTTTCTTGCCGCACTTCTGTTACATGAAGCCGCTTTGCATGGCCAGATGCAAGCCGTGGGTCTTCTTTATCAACAAAGTTCGAAACGTCGCCATTAACTGTGGACACAAATTTCACGTGGCTGATTGGGCTAATTGCCTCCACTTCGATATCTAAAGCAAATAATTCTCTTGTCACAAATGAAACGAGGCGCCGAAAATAAATTTTCACTTCTTTTCCTTGGGGTGATATCCAATGAACGATGCGCTCCGCAAAACCTTTGTCCATATGCAGATTGCGCTCACAGAAAAGAACTTCTCCTTCAAACAGCGAAAAAAGCTCTCCATCTAAGTAAATTTGTACAGTCTGAGCATCAATGACATTTAATATTTTTTGCTGAGTTTCCGGAAATCCATAAAGTTTTTCTCCATATGTGATTTCTGTTTCATCATGGAATGCATTTATATAGGTGCCTCGAATGGATTTATAATCTTCCTTATATCCTTCCTCGAAATTCCCCCTGACACCCAGATAACCGTTTCCTAAAGATAAAAGGCTTTCGTTTACCAATAAGTTCGGATTATCCAGTTCAAACTTCGTTATTTTCCAGGTCATTATCTGCCCACTCCTTGGTTGCCTGTATTTTCTGTTACTAGCTTTTCTTTTGGTACTGCTCAATAATTTTTTCAAAAACCAATTCGGAAGTGTTCCCAACTAAATAATCGGCGTGCGGTAAATGAGCTGCATCTCCGACTCCAACTGAAAACATCTTCGCTTTATTCAAAGCCTCTATACCAGCGGCTGCATCTTCAATTCCAATACAATCCCAATAAGCAATCCCCAAAGCATCTGCTGCAGTCGTGAACGTTTCAGGATCCGGTTTCCCTCTTTTTACTTTTGAAGCGTCCACTATATAATCAAAATAGCCTGTCAGACCAAGTTTATCCAATATGGCCGGAGCATTTTTACTGGCTGAACCTAATGCGACTTTCAAGTTCGCTTTTTTATTCTCAATCAATAGTGCTTCAATTCCTGGAAGAATGTGAGAAGGATCGACTGCTTCAATCAATTCCAAGTAGTATTCATTTTTACGGGTTGCGAGCTTTTCCTTTTCTTCAAGGGAAAATGCCGGTATGGAAGGATCTAGATTCAAAATACGGTCCAGCGAATCCATGCGGCTGATTCCTTTAAGTTGTTCATTAAACTGGCGGTCAAAAAAGATGCCAAGCTCTTCTGCTAGTTTTTTCCATGCAAAAAAATGAAACTCTGCTGTGTCGGTGATTACACCGTCAAGGTCGTAGATAAAAGCTTGTGGATATCGTGTCATATAATAGATTCCTCTCTTTTTCAAGCACCTAATCGCTTGGTAGTGTTCTTACGCTTCCCCGCGCCATTAATTGATGCTTGACCCAAATGTGCTGGCGCTCCAATTTATTTTCTTTTATGTCTTGAAGCAGACGGGCAGCCACTCCTCCGATTTCGACAAAATCTTGCTGAATCGTTGTCAGCGGTGGTTGGGTGAAACTACTGAAAACCAAATCGTCAAATCCGGTCACTGAAACATCTTCAGGTATTTGCAGGCCAGCTTCTTTCACTGCCGACATAACTCCAAAAGCCATCAAATCGCTAAAACATAAAAAGGCCGTCGGCTGCTTTTTCTGCAAATACGCTTTGCTTAACTGATATGCTGTTTCTTCGGAAAAATCGGCATCCAAGACATCTACATCGCTCAATTTCATGCCATGAGCAACTAACGCCTCTTCAACTCCTTTCATCCGTTCTTTGTTCACATATGTTTCTTCGGTCCCTCCAATGATGACAAGGTTGCGATGATTCCGTTCCAGCAGGTAGAGCGTTATTTCCTTGCCCGCTTGCGCATTGTTGATGGAAACGCTGCCAATCATGCCGTTTTCAGTTTCGTTCATAATATCGAGCACAACACACGGAATGTCCGTATCGATCAATTCTTTGTAGTATGGGTCATCTGTGCGTATTCCTTGCAAAATCGCACCGCCAATATTGCGCTCCCGGCAATATTGAACGTAGCTTTGCTGTTTCTGTTTTTGAGTATCAATAAGATTTATCGACAACTCAAAGCGGCTTTCTGAAATTTCGCGGTAAACCCCTTTGAATATATCGAACGCATTATTGTCTTTTATGTTGTCATTAAGGACTCCTGAAGAAATCAGACCAAATGTCATTTGTTTTTTTGAAGACAGGTTTTTCGCTACAATATTCGGTGTATAATTCAGTTCTTTTGCGACAGCGAAAATGCGCTGGCGCGTTTCTTCACTTACATCCACATAATTATTATAAGTTTTTGAAACTACACTGATTGATACCCCGGCTTTTTTGGCAACATCTTTGATAGTAGCCATCCTCAACATCACTTCCTGAAAAATAATAGGTACAATGCATAAAGTCCATTTAGAGAAAACGCGGTCCACCCTTTTCAATCAATCACCCTTCTTTGTTTCCCAACGCCTTTTTCTCAACTTTTAAAGAGAAACGATAAAAAGCCAAAAAGGAAAGAAACGCACTGATTGTACCTGCAAAAAGCGGCACTAAAAACAAAAGCTCAGTCATACTTACATAAAACAACGACAAGTTGCTCACTAAGATAAAAAGGCTTAGCAGCGGATTGCCTAAGGTTACAAAAAAAGTATTTTTCAACAGCTCTTTTATATTCATCTGATAATGGGCATTTAAAGAAAAAAAGTTGATAGTAAGGACCAGTAAGATTAAGCCAAGGACTATAAACACTACTCTCAGCAAATCGCTTTCGTTTTTGAAAAACGAAAAATCCAGGATCCAGACAAGCCAAGCAGCGGTCAATACCAGACCGGACAAAAAGCTTTTCTTAAAATTCACCTTGAAGTGCAAAAAATAAGATTTAATTAAGGAAGCTTGATCTTTTTTTATGATCCAGTCCCGTGCCATAGCAAACACGGCAGCAGTGCTTGGGAAAAACAACAAAGGCACCAGCACAATTAGCGGCAGGAGATAAACAAAAGAAGATTGTTCAGAATTGCCAAAGAAAATACTGATGATCGTAAAAAAGATGGGAATATTAAGGAAGAACCATAACACATTGACAACCGAAAACCGCATGATCCATTCAGTGGCTATATATAAAGTTTCCGTTAGACCTGAAAAGTCACGCATGATATTCCCTCCTGATGAGAAGGAGGCTTATTTGACTGCCCCTTCTCCAATTCCTTTGATAATGTGTTTTTGAGCAAGTGCATAGAAAATGATGACGGGAATAATCGTCAATGTTAAACCGGCCATTGCCAGGTTCCATTGAATTGAAAACTCTCCAAAGAAATAAAAAGTTGATAGCGGAATAGTTCTGAGACTCGTATCGATTAACGTCAAAGATGGCAAAAGAAAATCGTTCCAGATGCTAATTACGTTCAATATCATAACCGTGGCTGTAATAGGTTTTAGCATTGGGAAAATGATTCTCCAGAAAACACCGAATTTTGTTGCCCCATCTATCGTAGCTGCTTCTTCAAGCGTAATAGGGATGGATTTGATGAATCCATGATAAAGGAAAACCGACAGACTCGCGTGGAATCCGACATTCATGAAAATAAGCCCTTCCCGCGTATTGTAGATAGGAATGTTCAAATTATTTGTAATCGAGCTCATAAATTGCATCAAAGGCATCATAAGCGTTTGAAACGGAATAAGCATTGTTGCGATGAACGTCATAAAGATAACCGTGCTTAATTTATTGTTTGTCCGCACTAGCATCCATGCAGTCATAGAAGATAAAACGACAATGATGATAACAGATACGATGGTAATATAAAGCGAGTTTACAATAGCACTTAAAAAGTTCATTTTCTCCATTGCTTGCAAATAGTATTGCAGACTGAAATTGGTCGGCAAGGATAAAGCATTGTCGTAAAGTTCCTGTCGGTCTTTGAAAGAGTTTACGAAGATGATATAGATAGGAGACAAGAAGGCAAGTGCGAGCAAAACAAGCAAGACATCTTTTATAACTTTCCCTACTTTTTTCATCACATTTCGACCTCCCGTTTCTTCGTAAGGTACACTTGCGTCAACGTAATTGCAGCTACGATCAAGAAAAAGACAATCGCTTTTGCTTGTCCAAACCCATAATTTCCGCTGCCAAAAATTTCATTGTAAATATTCATAGCAAACATTTCTGTAGAGTTTGCCGGCCCTCCGCCTGTCAGCGATAAGTTAACGTCATAAATCTTAAATGCGGAAGAAAGCGTTAAAAACAAAGAAATCGTCAGAGCAGGCATTAAAAGAGGCAATGTGATTCTGCTGAACCGCTGCCATGGAGTTGCTCCGTCAATCTTAGAAGCTTCCACCACATCATTCGGGATTCCTTGAAGCCCCGCGATATAGATGATCATGATATATCCAGCCATTTGCCAAGTGAAAACAAACACTAATCCATATAATGAAAATTGCGGATCTATCAGCCAGTTGAAAAAGACTGTGTTCAATCCAGTCAGTTCGCCAAAAAATTCAAACACGTCCAGGAAAACAAACTGCCAAATGTAACCCAGGATCAAACCGCCAATCAAATACGGCATAAACAGCATCGTCCGCGCAATGTTGGAAGTCCGTAATTTGGATGTGACCAGCAGTGCGAAAGATAGTCCAACAACATTAATTGTGATAACCGATAAGACCGTAAACAAAATTGTAAGCCATGCCGAATTGAGGAATCGTTCATCCTGTAATAATTTTGTGAAATTCTCCATTCCCACAAACACTTTCGGATTGGCCGCTATGCCATCCCATTGGAAAAACGCATAATAAATACCGATAATGAATGGAATAATTACTACAGTTATAAAAATGATCAATAGAGGTGCAGTAAATAGTGCATACCATAATTTCTTGTTCTTGCTTGCCATGTCCACCCCTTCTTTCCAGTAAATTCTATTGTTGATGACTATCGAGTAATGGTTTTCCGGTCAGGCACATGCCTAGCTGCTAAAACGGAATAAAGTAAGGATTGGACACGCCGCAATGGCGTGTCCATAGTCCTTAGTTAAATTGATTTGTTGTATTATTGAGCGCTTTGCCACGCTTTATCAAATTCTTCAACAAATTGTTCACCATTCATGTCTTCAGAGAAGAACTTTTGTGCAAATGGAGTCAAGTTGTTTGGAACGATGTTTGCAGGGAATGCGTTTTGTGCCCATGGAATAGTTTCACCGCTGTTTGAAGCTTCAGAAACTGCTTGCGACAACGGATCCAAGTCGCCTGGTTCAATTGTTGTAAGAGCTGGAACAAATCCGAATTCCTCTACAATATATCGCTTGCCTGTGTCGCTTGTATGCATCCAGTTCAAGAAATCTTTAGCGGCTTGAATCTCGCCTTCTTCTTTTTGGCTGTTGATGGCCCAGTTATTTCCTGTTCCTACTGCTAATTTGTCATTGCCCATCAATGGAAATGGCAGCATGCCATATTCAAAGTCCACGTCGAATTCCTGGAGCATGCCTGAAGCCCAGTTCCCTTGATGGATCATAGCCGTTTTGCCTGATGCAAAATCACCGATTTGCTGGTCATAAGATACGCTCAATGGAGTAGGTGTATTTGTTTTAATCGCTTCCATAAATTGGCCGAATTCCTGAAACTCAGGAGTTTGCGCCATTGTCACTTCGCCAGCGTTCAATTTGCTGATAAAATCTGTCGGGTCCGCCTGCAACGAGAATGGATAGTTGCTGATGTGGCCAATCAAGAAGTAAGCATCTTGAGCAAGGCTGAATCCGTTGATGTCTTGCCCTTTGAATTTTTCTAATGTGCTTGTGAATGAAGCCAAATCTTTCACATCTTCCGGTTTTACAAGATCCTTGTTGTAAATCATACCGAATCCTTCAACACCGTAAGGAATGCCGACAACTTTGTCTTCCAGTTTCAACTCCATATTAGGTGCAATGTCTTTTACATATTCTTCCGAGCTCAAATCAGCAATGTATGATTTTAGTTTTTCAGCTTCCATCGCATGTTGCAGGCTGAAAATAGATGGACCTTGATTGCTGTTTAAACGGATTTGCAATTGCTGGAAATAGTCATCTCCTGTTGTCCCCAACACTTCAACTTCAACACCTGTTTCATCTGTATACTCTTTAGCCAAGGCTTGCAGCTGATCAGAAATTTCCACTTTGCTTTGGAAAATCGTAATTTTCTCCGCTGATCCTCCTTCTTCACCGCTAGGTGAACTTTCTTCTTGTCCTCCGCATGCAGCCAACAAAAGCAAGACTAACACCAATACTAGACTGCCTAACGATTTTTTCTGGAATTTCATATGAATTCCCCCTTATATGATTTGGACTACTATAGTAAATAAAATGAAAAATTCATTTTATAACTACCAACACAAATTTTTTGTTTCTTAATCTGTTTCCCGCTGCCTTTAAGAGAGCGGAACTTCGATAGAACCTTTGCATTTATGGATCGTGGCACCGGCTTCGAATTCGAATGATTTTTCGCTATCCGCTTTTACCGAAAGCATAGTTGGCGTAATGACGATTGCAAGAGAATGCCCTTGCCATTTAATATGGAATTTCATCCGGTGCCATTGCTTCGGCAGCTTAGGATCAATTCGGAGCCGCCCGTCAATCAGCCGGATGCCAGCAAACCCAAAGACGGCAGCTTTCCAGATTCCGCCGATTGACGCAGCATGGATGCCTTCATCAGACGTATCCATCTGTGGACCCAAATCAATCTCAGCCGATTTCTGGAAAAGGGAGTAAGCCAAACTGTATTCGCCAATATCGTTTGCAAGAATGGCGTGTGTGACCAAACTTAGCGATGAATCATGCAGAGTTTTCGGTTCGTAATAGTGGAAGCTGGCTTTTTTGACATCTGCTGAAATGCGCGGATCGTCGCGCAGGAATGTTTGCTCCAGCAGGTACAGCAAAATCAAAGCGTCTGCTTGTTTCGTCACTTGGAGAAGGTTGATCTGTCCGGAATTATAATCCCGATAAATGGTCCTTACTCTTTCCTGATTTTTGTATTTTGTGAGATCAATTTCTTCTAGCTGCAGATACGTGTCATCTTGCGGAATCACACCATCTTTTTCACCCGGTTCCGGCAAGAAAAGCTTTTCTGCTTTCTCCTGCCATTCTTGGTAAGCGGTACTTAATCCCATAGGAACATCGAGTTTTCCTAATAACTCCGGTTTATGCTTGGCCAGTTTTTCATAATAACGCATTGCCAGTTTCAAGTTGAAATAGGCCATATAATTTGTAAAGGCATTATTGTTGACGTGCTCTTTATATTCATCCGGTCCAATAACATCTGTAATTTCGAAGAGCCCTCTTTGTTCGTTCCATTCCAGGCGGCTCGCCCAGAATTTTGCTGTATCAAACACCATCTCGTATCCGTACTTGTCCAAAAATCCCTCGTCTTTTGTCACTTCAGTGTATTGATAAACTGCGAAAGCGATATCCGCCGAAATATGTTGCTCGATTGCGCCAGACCAGATACGGGATTGCTCTCCTGTAACGATATCGATATCACCCCATATAGGCGTTACTTCCCCATCGGTCGGCCAAGCCATTTCCCACGGATACATGGCGCCGCTATAGCCATTTTCACGGGCTTTTGCTCTCGCTCCAGCCAACCCGAGGTAGCGATACGTCAGCAACGATTTCGCTACGGCAGGATTGGAAAAAATAAAAAATGGCAGGATGAACACTTCCGTATCCCAAAACGAGTGGCCTTTGTAGCCTTCACCGCTCAAGCCTTTAGCGCCGATTCCCATTCGCACGTCATGCGCTGGCGTCATGATCGTCAAGTGATAAAGCGCAAAACGCAATGCCAGCTGATCATAAGAATTGTTACTATCAATCTGGATATCATAAACATCCCAAACTTGTTGTTTCCAAACCTGTTGATGCGCTTCAAAAAGTGAATCATAGCCTTGAAGGGCGTGCAGTTTCAAATTTCCTAAAGAAGACTCGCGCAGCTGCTGCAGATCATATTCCGCTTCCATTGCATCCCAGTCGCGGCTTGTATGGACTGTTGTAACTTTCTCTACTTCAAGCCGATCGTTCGGCTGAAGAACAAACTCATAACTTAACCACACTTTGCGCCGTTCCATATCCATGTCTGGATCGACCTCTACTTCTTCTCCGTTCACCTTAACGTCATGGGTCGTATTAATGACCACATCTACCTGAGATTCATTTGTTGTCTGAACCAGTTGAATCAGCTGCTTATCAAAAACTCTCCGTTCACCTTCCATAAAATGCTGAGATCCTGAATTGGTCATTTGAGCATTAATGCCGGAATCTAAAGAAACTGCGACCTGATGGGATAAACTTTCAACTTCTATTTTTGAAGCCGTCAAATGCAGGTTGCTCAAGGACACAAAGCGCTTGAAATGAAACCGCAGCTTTTTGCCTTTTGGCGAGATCCATTCAAAACTTCTGGACAGTTCAGCCGTTTTCAAGTTCAACTGGCGCACATATTCTTCTGTTTTTCCATATTCTAAGCTAAATCGCTCCCCGTCCACGCGAATGTCGATGCGGGTAATATCTGCTAGATTGGGCAGCTCAGTCACTTCATTTACTTGCGCTTTATTGAATGTTCCATTAACAAACCAGTTCCTTTGTTCTTTTATGTATGGTTCTTCAGTTGCCGAACGCATTCCCATATAGCCATTGCCCAGCGACATAATGGCTTCGCATTTCCCTAAATAGTCGGACGAAAAACCGGTCTCTGAGACAATCCAATTTTCGAACTCTCCAGTGCCCTGGTTATACTCCATCATTTTGAGAGTCCCCTTTCTGTCTGATGCGTCGAAACTTTACGAAAACGTTTTAGTAAGAATTAAAAATATATATGCTTTGTTTAAAACGTCCAAAAGAAGCGTTTAACAAAACACTAAAGCACGACAAAAGTAAAGCGCTTTCAAGGGCAAGTATACGACTATTTTATTAAATAGTCAATATATTCCCAAAATCTCAAGAGTTTAGACCCAAAAAGTCCTGCCTCTGGTTTATCTAGAGGTCTTTTCGCGAGACCCAATCTAGCCTATTCCCTTCTTTTCATTTAAGAAAACCTAAGAGCGTTCGAATAAAGATAATAATATAGAAAACAGTCAAAAGGCCATGAAGAGAGATTTCTCTTCATGGCCTTTTGAATTTTACTCCTCTGCTACCTGAACCATTCCGTAGGATGTAATCATGTTCCACATCGACTCTGGAATATCCAATTTCCCTACTCTTGCTTTAGGAATAGCGGTAAAAATTTCATCTTCACTTCCGGCTTTAACTTTTTCTGTCCATTCGGGATCGATTAGCGCCTGGCGTCCCATTGCAACAATATCCGCCCCTTCTTGCAATGCTTCCAAAGCATCTTGCGGCGTCTTAACACTGCCTACCACAACCAACGGCACACGGCCGTTAATGTGGTCAGACAAAATGCTTACAATGCTTCCTTCTTGATTGATGCCTGCTGGCGGTGTTTTAAAATCGAACAGCGAAGTATGGATGTAATGGACGCCCTCTCCAATCAATAAGTCAACAAGCACTTTTGTTTCTGCTAGTGTATAGCCGACTGTTTCGCCGTGAATTTCTTCCGGTGACACCCGGTACCCAATGATAAAACTGTCATCTGCATATTTTGCTGCAGTTTCTTGAACTTCCTTCAAGACAGCAAGGGAGAACTTCAAGCGATTTTGAAGTGTTCCGCCCCATTCGTCTTCACGCCGATTAAAATAAGAAGAAACAAATTGCTGAAGCAAATAATGATTCGCTCCATGGATTTCCACACCGTCAAATCCAGCTTCAATAACTCTTTTTGTTGTTTCGCCGAAATCTCGGATGATCGAGTGAATTTCTTCACTTGTCAATTCACGCGGTGCTACCGGGCTGTTCGGTGTTGTGACGGCACTTGGGGCTACCGTTTCGTTTGTTGTTATCAACTCGGGCTGGCCGTGTCTGCCTCCGTGCTGCATTTGGACGATAGCTTTACTGCCATTGGCTTTCATATGTGAAGCCAAATCCTTCAAACTCGGCATGACGCGATCATCAAATCCAATAAACTGATTTGGGAAGGCAATGCCATTTTCTGAAATGGCGATACAAGCAGAGATATACAGATCGCCGATATTCGAGCGGCGTTTATAATAAGTAAGTTCTGACTCCGAGACTGTACCGTCTGGATTTCCCGAATAAGTAGTCATCGGCGCAACACCTAGACGATCTTTCAAGATGGCGCCGTTTGGCAGAGTAATCGGTTGGAATAAAGAATTGTATTGTGAGTTGATAGGATTTCCTCTTTTCATACCATTGATTTTTTTATTAGTTCTTCCATAAATTTATATATCAAAATAACATATAAAAATCTCGAATTCAATGAATTGAACTTGGTTTTCCATACAGAAAAAGAACATCAATGAAATTTTTCACTGACATCCTTTTTCTGGCGTTCCCATTTTCAGTTTTTTGGGGCTCCGTAACCATCTTTATTTTTTTGAAATTGTGGGCTGGCTTTTCATCAGTAACGGATTTCGGTAATAATCACAGTTTTCCCATTTTAATTCAGCAGACAAAATATCAAACGTTGTATGGAAGAAACGCTGAACATGATTGCTGGCGTCCGACGATGCAAGGACTGCTTCCATGTTCAAGAAATACTCGCTGACCTCCTGGTCGTAATAAGCTTCCTCAGGTTCTAAAGATGCGGCATTCATATCTTTATACAGAAAAGGATAAGGCAATACGAAAAAACTCGGAACCTCCACCTTGTCATCCCCTAACCAAAATCCATATTCAATAAATTGTTCATCAAAAGCGGCTTTTTCAATCACTTTGTCCAACGGAAAAGGTTCGGATATATTTTGGATAATGATAGCCGAAATATCAAAAGTTCCCCAAAAGAGTCCGGGCTTCACCTTTCGGCAACGCAATGGCCCAACAAATTTCAACTCTTCCTGTACAGCAAAATGAAAAAGTTCAAGACCGCGCAACGCATCTTCGGGAATGTAGGTGCTATGTTCGGTATCTTGGTCAAGCGGAACTTGAATAGACATTTCCTGCGGTTTTGGGTAGATACTGACCGGAACTCCGAACTGTTCTAAGGTTTGGAAGGTAAACTCATAATATGATTTGATTGGCGTGCCATTTTTCAGCCCTATGGACTTCTTCTTTCCATCGACTTGAACATGTAAAGCGCTGTTTCGAACATCTACATCTACTTGAAACATGTGATTTTCACTATAAAGAAGGCCTGTGGAAAACCCATCTGCAGTTAACGGCAACATCACATGTGCCCACTGCGGTTCTTGATGAGCGACTTCCAACCGGATCTTCCCCAGTATTTGAGACAGCAAGTGCAATGTGGTCTTTGTATCTTTCCACTCGGAATACCTGATCAATTCCATATGCTTTTCCCCTTTCGCCTGGTAGTCTAAGATACGAAGGTCAGATTTTGCAAAAGTTCTTTTTTTATGGCGTCCGCTTCCCCCATTCTAAGATAGAATCCAAATGCCGGACATCAACCCCTACTATTTCTGCATGGCCCTTATGTTTTCCTTTTTCTAGCTGTTGCCAGTTAATGCTCCTGTAATTTCTCAAAACAAAAAGGCCTTCTAAGGCCTTTTTTGCAGTTTTCCCTTTGCTGCAGTTAAATGCTTTTTATAAAATGCCCAATCAAAATTATAACTTAGTTTTTTTCAGTAGTTTTTTAGGCTTCCGCAAATCAGCTAAAATAAGCGAAGCGATTAGAATCAGCCCCATATAGCCAACTGCAGGATAAAACCAGTTAACCAGTTTTGTAAAACCGACAAAACTTAAAAAGAAGGCAATAACGCCAAAGACCGTGACAAAGATTTTAAACCGCGGGGTTCCAATACTGGCAAAACGTGCGGAAAAAGAAAGAAGCATACTAACTGCAGTGTTATAAATCATACAGAAAATAACCATGGCCATCACTAGTCCAATCACCGGTGATAAGTTATCCGCTATTCTCAGCATTGGCAAGTCCGTTCCGCCAACCACATCCACTTTAGCGAAAATGGCTAAAGAACTTAAGAAAAGCAAAAAGCCAAATCCGAGCCCGCCAATCAGTCCGCCTCGTCTCGCAACTTTAACATTTTTTTCTGCGCCACCCATTACAAGCGCCATTGATGTGCACAGCGCAATAGACAGAGAAACATAATTAACGGCTGCCAATATCCAATTCGGTGCAGCAGATAATTGAGATTCAGCAATTGGTTCCAGCGCCGCAAAACTTAAATCTTTAGTGGCAATACTGTAAACTACGATTCCAATAATCATCAAAATTAAAAAAGGTGTGATGCTGCCAATAATCGCAATAACTTTCTTAACGTTCATCATGATGGTGATAATGACTAACCCTGTCATCAGCGCCCGGCCAAAAGCGCCAGGTAAGCCAAATTGCTGCGAGAAAATCGAACCGGCTCCGGCAATCATGACAACCAATACTCCAAACAATGTCAAAATCAATGTATAGTCAATGATCTTTCCGATAAACTTTCCGCTAATTGAATAAACGACCTCTTCATGAGAAACTGTCTGCATCCGGCTGCCGAGGCCTGTCAATATCATTCCTAAGTAACCAAACAACAGCATGGCCAGCAAAGCGCCGCCCATTCCCCAGTACCCGAAACTCGTGAAGTATTGCAAAACCTCCTGTCCTGAAGCAAAACCCGCTCCAACAACAATGCCGATAAATGCACTTCCCATTTTTAAACTTCTATTCATCTTTTCCTCCATTCCTCATGTTCCAGCAGCAAAAGAAACATTTCATCTACATATCTTCGTAATTAGTACCTCATGTTAAGGGTAACATATTCATCCGTCACCTCAACCCGTCATTCTTACTGTCCTGCCCATACACAATCAATCAAAAACTTTTTACTAATTAAACTGCATAAAAGAAAAGACTAAAAAGCACTGTCTGTTACCAATCTCTTCCTTTAACAGGGTATATCCTAATATTTGCAGAAAAGGACAGAAGACTCTTTTACTTCACAGAAAAAAGCCGCCATTTGATAGGGCGGCTTTTCTATGGGTATTATTTAAGAGTTACTTCCGCTTTTTCATCATTCGCGTTTTTGTTCTCCAAATGTTTGAATGAGCGGACAACTACACGCGTTAATATCTCGATACCGGTCAACAAACTATCCTGGTTGAAAGCCATTTTCGGATGATGCAATCCAGGCGCCAAATCACACCCAAGCCCAAGCATCGTCGCTTTAATAGTCGGACGCTTTAATGTGTAATAGTGAAAATCTTCTCCGCCAGGTGTAACTATCGGCGGTGCCAGGAATTCCTCACCTACGGTCTCTTTTATGGCAGCAGCCATAAGTTCCACCGCGGTTTGGTCTACTTGAGCTGCCGCTATTTCTGCAGTCGTCTCAAGGCTGATTTTAACATCAGCCAGTTCAGCCACGGATTCGACCGCTTTTTTCACCTGAACCATCAGTTTTTCAATCACTTCATTCGATTGAGCACGGACATCAATACTAAAAATGCCGGTTCCGGGAATGATATTTGCCGATTCACCGCCAGCCTGGAACATAGTCATTTTCGCTGAATGCGGAACCATAGGATCAACATGAATCGTTCGGATTGCATGAACAAGCAGCGCCATCACTTCAATAGCGTTTTGTCCTTGATGCGGCCTTGCGCCGTGGGCATCCGTTCCTTTGATTGAACCTTTTAACATGCGGGCTGCACCGTTTAGGATGGCTGGAGCTGAATAGCCATGGCTTATTTCTTGTACTGGGCGAAGATGGACTCCATATAAGTAATCTATGTCATCCACAACACCTTTATCGATTAACGCTAATGCGCCATTTCCTTTTTCCTCCGCCGGTTGAAACACCACTTTCAACTGGCCTGTTTTTGGAATGCCAATTTTTCTTAAGACAAGCAACCCCCCGACTACTATTGCCATATGGGCATCATGCCCACACGAATGGTTTGCCTGGTACGTGCCATCGACTTCTTGCCACAACGCATCAATGTCGGTACGAAGGCCGATGCATGGTTTTCCGCTTCCGACAGTCACTACAAGTCCCGTAGAATCATCAAACCCTTCAACTGTAAAGCCTTCTTTCTCTAAAAATTTTTTCAAATACTTTGTTGTTTCGACTTCCTGCCAACTAATCTCCGGGTGATTATGCAGATGATTGAACACCTCTTTAATGATTGGTTCTATTTCCTGCAAGGACGCTTTCATTACGTTCCTCCTATTGTTTCTTCTTCTATAGCTTTTTTCATTTTATCATAATTACCTGATATATCTGTTTACTTTTCAACGCATTTAGAGTATATTTTTCTTATATCATAAAGATATATATCTATAAGATATAGAGGTGGTTTTTATTACTCGGGAAAACAATACTCAATATGCACTGTTAGGACTGTTGACTATTGGCTGCGATACAGGTTATTCCATGAAACAAATGATTGATGGAAGCTTGAACCATTTTTGGAAAATCAGCTATGGCCAAATTTACCCTACATTGAAGCTGCTATTGGATAACGGGTATGCCGAAGTCCAAGATTTGGCGCAAGAAGGAAAACCGGATAAAAAAGAGTATAAAATCACTGACGAAGGAACGGAGGCGCTTAAACGTTGGCTTGCTCAACCAATCACTGAACTCCCGCTCGAAAAAAACGAACTTCTGCTAAAATTATTTTTCAGCCGCCATCAAGATTTGGAGTCGACTCATCACCATTTGGAAAATTACCAAGAAAAGCTTGTCTCCCGTTACGAAACCTATGAAGCAATCAAAGAAATGATCACTACTCGTTTATCAGCTGAAGAAGATGCCCCGTTTTGGCTTATTACGTTGAATTACGGATTAAGGACCACCCAAGCAGCAATCGATTGGTGCGAAGAGACGAAGGAAGTATTATTTCATAAGGAGGGCTAACAATGAGCGCTCAAGTTTTTCCTGGCAGGTATACTGTTGCACACGAAGAAAGCATTGTTGTTTTTATTATCGGAACACGAATCAATAAATGGTGGGCAGTCCATAAATGGTGGCCGGTATTCACCGCGATGCCGCCTATGATCAAGGAGCTATATAGCCGTAAGGAATTAGGTTGTTTATCCATGGAAAATTTTTTCGGTTTTCGTACAACCCTCATGGTCCAGTATTGGCGCTCTGAGAACGATTTAATGGCATACGCGAAAGGGCAGAAGCATTTAATTGCCTGGAAAAATTTCAACAAAAAAGTTGGCAATAATGATGCGGTCGGCATTTACCACGAAACTTATATCATACGCCCCGACCAGTTCGAAGCAATTTACGGCAATATGCCGACGTTTGGACTTGCCAAAGCACTGGGCATGGAGCCCGTCAATTCCGCCACCGACTCCGCCCGTAAACGGCTGCAGAAAAAACAGCACGCGTAATAAGATACACACTTTTAAAGGATTCCCTAAAACAAAACCAGCCATCCTCGACTGAGAATGGCTGGTTTTCACCCTACTTCCAAAACTTCGATTGCACCGTCTTTTCCGTTATGGACTGAAATTGCATGAGTGCTTCTATAGTGAATGGTTTCCCCTTGTTTCGTAAAAATATCTGGAAAATGTTCCATCATGCGGTTCAGCATTTCAGGGTGCACCAAAATCGAAGCATTATCCCCATATTCTTTCAGCGCCGAATCAACCGATTCCACGTCAGCTGTTGCCAATAATTGATCTGCATTCATCTGCATTCCTCCTTTTCCTTTATATTCTCTTATTGTTAAACTACCCTGCGGTCTTCAGATAAAACTATGAATTGAAACTTTTTCGTTCAACCTTCAGCAAAGTCTCTTTATCAGTAAAGTGCTTAACCGGAAAAATGGGGCAACCCAAAAATGCACTTATCATTAGAGTGTAAAAAATGTAATTCAAAATCTAGGCCCTTTCTTTAGATTTACTGTTTTCTAATTGTTATACTCCTATATGTAATTTATAGATGATAAGGAGTGGATATTATGCAGAACTTAAATGGCAAGACTGCCTTAATTACAGGGGCGGGCAAAGGGATTGGCCGTGCAACTGCCATCGCTTTCGCTCAAGAAGGCATTCATGTAGGGTTGCTTGGAAGAACAGCTGCTAATCTTGAGGAAGTGGCAAAAGAACTTCAACAATTTGGAGTTAAAGTCTCAACTGCAGTGGCTGATGTAGCGGATAATAACGCTGTCATTGCAGCAGTTGATCAAATCAAATCGGACCTTGGACCAATCGATATTCTGATCAACAATGCAGGCATCGGGAAGTTTGGAAAGTTTCTTGAACTTTCTACTGAAGAATTCAAAAATATCATTGATGTGAACTTGATGGGACTTTATTATGTTACAAGAGCTGTTCTGCCAGAAATGATTGAAAGACAATCCGGTGATATCATCAACATCTCTTCCACGTCCGGGCAAAAAGGAGCCCCTGTTACCAGTGCTTATAGCGCTTCTAAATTCGGAGTGCTTGGCCTTACAGAATCGTTGATGCTTGAAGTAAGAAAGCATAATATCCGTGTCAGCGCATTAACGCCTAGCACAGTCGTGACGGATTTGGCTTATGCGGAAAACTTGATCACCGGCAATCCAGAAAATGTAATGCAGCCGGAGGATTTGGCAGAAGTCATGGTGGCACAATTGAAACTTCATCCACGTATTCTTTTGAAATCCGCTGCTTTATGGTCGACCAATCCATAAACAAAATTCACTTTAAAATGATTTGACCAATTTGAAAAAGAGCTGTTGCCGTATGTTAACTTCTTAGCTTATGGAATAGCTCTTTTTTTGATAGCTTTCTTATATTATTTATTGAAGACGATATATATTGTCTAAAAGGGGTAATAACTAGAGAAGAACTTTATCCATTCAGATGGAAGGAGGAACTCCCATGTTTGTGCCAAGCTTGTTGGTAATCCTCGGCTTTATGTTCGTTCACATTAATACGCATTACATCAAGTTCTTGAACACGCCTCAAAAAAATGTCCTATTATCTCTAGTTTCAGGCGGCTCAATCGCCTATGTTTTTCTGCACCTAGTGCCCGAACTTGCCCATTATGAAGTTGTTGTAGAAAAAGCACATTTGCCTCTGCTATTCGAACACCTCGATTATTTCGCTTACTTGCTTGCTTTGCTTGGAATCGCACTTTTTTACGGAATCGATAAACTGAATGATAAGTCGCAGCGAAAAAATGAAAACGAAAAAAATTTAACACGTCCGCAAGAACATATTTTTATCCTTCATATCCTAACCTTTGCTTTGTATAACGGTTTGCTTGGCTATCTGCTCCCATACTTGAGCGGTGATAACATTGCCGCTTATGTTGTTTATTTTATCGTTTTCTCTTTTCATTTTATCGCCAATAGCCGGGTTCTTCATTTGACCCATGAAGATTTATATATAAAAGCGGGGCGTTGGATTCTCGCCTTTTCCGTCTTAGTCGGCTGGCTGCTCAATGAATTAACTCATACTAGTGCGCTTACAATTGCCATTCTTTCTTCGTTCCTGACCGGTGGTGTAATCCTGAATATCTTGAACGATGAATTGCCTGAACAAAAAAAGAGCAGCTTTCTTGCTTTTTCCGTTGGGCTTATCTCGATTGGCGGTCTTCTCCAACTAATTCTATAAAAAAAGGCCAATTCGTTCCCTCACTGCTTAACGAATTGGCTTTCTTTTTTATACTAGAACTTTGGATTCTTGATCGATTTCAACCGTCGTTTCCACTAAAATGCGCGACTTTGATATGCCCAACAATGCCAGGGCTTTCTTATTGCTTTTTTCAATTTCTTCATTGTAGATGTGTTTGGAAAGAACCGCAATTCCGCTTCTTTTTGCCAGTCTGTCAAGTTGATTCTTCATGAACGTGGAGTTGCAAAGCACGACCACTTGATCAAGATAAGGGCACAACCATTGTTGGAGTTCTTCCCATACATCATAAACCTCAGGCGCAAAAACAAAAGGCTGGCCATCGACCATCATCGAACGATTATCGATCAACAGCTTGATTTCTCCTTTTCGAAGCAACATGGCCTTGTTTTTGATTTCTTTTGCTAGCTTCCTGGCGTCATATTCACTAAGAGGTCCTGCAACACGCCAAGCGATAACTTGTTCGTTCACATCCACCTCGCAAATGAACCTTTTTTCTAAAGGCTTTTTCATTTCTTTTTTCAGCAAAGCACAGCGTGGAGCGAAACTTTCATGTTCAAATAAGTAAGGTAAATCCACATCAAGCGCATTTGCCAATTTCTCAATATTCAGCAGCGATAGATTTTTTGTGCCTCTTTCGATTGCCCCGACATATGAGCGGTCCAGTTCTGCACGTATTGCCAGCGCCTCTTGGGTTATCCCAGTTTTCAAACGAAGTTCTTTTACCCGTTTTCCGAATTCCTCTAAAATATTCATAGAAGCACCTCTTTTCTTACCTAAGCTATAGGCTCTATTATAGTTAGTTTCAATTCTGAAAACTATATTTTTTTGAAAAAACAAAACGAGATGATTAGATCAAATTGCCCATCTATTATGTAAACCTTCTAAAATTCTATCTTTTTCTCACACCACTTTAGTCCTTTTAGTTTAGATCCAACTTTGACTTCTTTAAATTTTAAAGATGCGTGTAGACAAGTCTTTCCAACAATGCAATCGATTACAAAAAAAATTTGCATCTTTTCAAGATTATGATTAAATAAAAGGATAACGTATTACTTTTTATGAAAAATTAACTATAGAGGAGAAGAAAAAATGGCAGACGCAATACAAAATTCCAAAGATATTAGGTCTTTTTTCGAAAAATATCAAGAAGCATTTGATGAGAAATTATTGGCTGAGGCAGTCAATGTAAAAGATCGAATCAATGAAATTCTTGCTGTTGGCAATATTGATTTGGTAGCTAACGCACATAAATTGGTCATTTATATTATTGAAGGAAACGAAGAAGAATTGGCTTTGTTTGCAAAACAAGAAGGGATTGCTTGGGCAACACATTCCATGGAGTTGTCTTTCAAATTGGAGTGGGTGCAAGCTATACGTCGTTCGCTCTGGACGTTTATCCAACAATATAATGACGCAAAAGAAAACAGAGTAGTATTTGACTTTTTCCAAATGGAGAAAGACATTAATTCTCGAGTTGATGCGTTCCTAAATACATTTTTCATAAATTATTCTACATACAAAGATGCTTTGCTGTTGGCTCACCGCGAATTAGTGGAAAACTTATCTGTTCCGATTATCCCCATCAATACATCTGTCTGCATTTTGCCATTGATCGGTTCAGTGGATTCGTTCCGCACTTCAATCCTTGAAGAAAAAGTGTTGATGGAAATCGGCAGATCCCGCATTCAAACATTGATCATGGACTTGTCGGGAATTGCTGATATGGAACCAGAAGTGATTCACCATTTGATGAAAATTATTGACGGTACAGCAATGATGGGCTGTAAAACCATCATTACAGGATTACGGGCAGAGGTTGTCCGGAAAATGATTCATATGGATTTATCCTTTGACCATAAAACCAAAACACTTGGTACGTTACAGCAAGCATTAAAAGAATACCTTGTAGTTTAAAGACATAACAGAAGCTTTCTCAAAATTTTCAAAAAAATCCAGTGGAGTATCACTCCACTGGATTTTTATATACAGAGTACATATAGATGGGAATGGACAACTGCCTCTTTTAGGGCAACCCTTTTTTTTCCTATAGGCATCTCTATTTAAAAACAGAAACGCAGTTGATTATTGGCTTTCGTATCTTTCCAAAAAAGCATCTGCCATTGCTGCGTACCCTTCGTTATTTGGGTGAATATCGGAAGCATTGGGAAGTTTATCTGTGGCATCATTTCCAAAAACATCATCTACCGGAATAAAATCAGCGTCTTGTTGTTCAGCAACTTGTTCCAATGTTTCATTCAATTGGTCCAGCTTAACCGCAAGCTCCGCTTTCTGTTCTTCTTGCAGATGAGGAAATGGAAAGTAATACCCCATGACATAGATATGAGCTTCTGGTGCCTGGGTTTTCAAATTGGCCAGCATAGTATCCATATTGCTGCGAATATTCCCCAGTTCCGCTTCTACTTGCACTTCATCAAATTCCACTTCGCCGTTAGCTGGATTTAGCCTTACTAAGCGCAGGAGATCATTAGCTCCGGCAGAAATTGTAATTAGATCCGCTGACTGCACGGTCTCTTGTGCTTCTTTTGAATCCAGCTGCTGAAGTATATCTTCTGTCGTATAACCCGGTACCGCTAAATCTTTTGTGTATCTTGCCAATTGTTCTTTGTTTTCAAGTTCTTCGGCAATTATATCTGCATAGCCAGCGTCAATTTCTGAGTAAGGGGTCTGCCCTGCTGCCAGTGAATCGCCAAGAGCTACATAAGCGACAGAAGAATCGATTTCTTCCTGTCCACATGCTGCTGTACCGAATAAGATGAGCGTTGCAATTAATGCTATGTTCTTTTTCACTCTTCCACCTCTTTTTTGGATTGCTCTTTGGATTAACAGTTAACGTTTATTGTTCGAATAACTTTGAAAAATTCTGTTAACTTAGTTACAATTAGGAAAGCCTATTGTAAAAGGGATGAAATAAGCCGAGATATTATATTGTAATAAACGATTGCTTTTCTTTCTATTCCCGTTTCATCCCGAAGAGTAGCTCGTTTCCTCCATTTTAACTTTCTTATTTCAACTCAGCCAATCTGAAACTTGCGGGAAGGGGGAAATCCTTTGGATCCATTAGAAATACTCGAAAACTTACATAAAGTTCGTCCTGTCTACCAACCTATTATAAGTGCAGTCAAGCATGATGTGATCGGCTACGAAGTACTTGGGCGTTATCAATCTGAAAGCGGTGACTGGATCAGTTTGGGTGATTTTTTTCATGATAACGATGTTCCAGATGAATATAAAATCGAAGTCGACCAACACCTTTTGCATTTGGCGGTCAGCAAAATGCTCGAAGAAAAGAACGAATCTTCTCTGTTCATCAACCGCAATGCCAAACAGCTATTAGTAAACAGCGGCGAAGACTTTTTGCAAGCTTTAAAAGTTTTCGAGAAACAAGGCTTCGCGATGAACCGAATTGTTTTGGAAATTACAGAACATGATTTTGATGAAGATTTTGGCATGCTAGAGCACCTGCTGATTTACTACAAAACTTATGGAATTCAA
This sequence comes from Planomicrobium soli, assembly GCF_003014655.1. Lineage (GTDB taxonomy): Bacteria > Bacillota > Bacilli > Bacillales_A > Planococcaceae > Planococcus > Planococcus soli_B. The sequence goes on from NZ_PYAT01000002.1 coordinate 115,145, forward strand.
ATTGCGGTAGACCATGTGGGCGCAAAGAGCTCAAATATAGATCGTATCCGGCAGCTTAAACCCCACATTCTAAAAATCGACACAAGCATCAGCCGCCAACATAAGCAGGAAGTTTTTCAAGACATTATATACTCCTTGTCAGTTTTGGCTCGCCGAATTGGCGCGAAATTAGCTTATGAGAATATTGAAGACAATCACCAGCTCTACTTCGCCTGGAAACATGGCGGCCATTATTATCAAGGATTTTATTTAGCAAATCCGGATTTCAACTTTTTATCAACTGATTTTGTATCAGTCGATGTCGGCGAAAAAGTAAAGGCGTTTGTGCAGTTGGAAAAATCCCGTGTTGAAAGTCGGTTGGCATTTACGCTGGCTTGTGAGGAAAAAATAAAAAAACTCTCAACTCAATGGCAAGGGCCTGAAACGGCTGATGCTTTTATAGAAGTGGCGAAAAATTCCTTCGATGATGAAAGTTTCCGTATTTATATCTGCGACAGCAATGGCCAGCAGGTTTCTTCAAACTTTAGAAAACGGCTCCAGGTGTGGGAAACAGAAAAGGATCAACAAGGTTCTCATTGGGCGTTTCGCCCCTATTTCCTGGAGAATACGATGCATATGAAAACCTGGCACAAAGGCATCCTATCTGACACGTACTCGGATATAGAAACCGGTGAGATGGTCCGTACTTTCAGCTATCCGTTGTCCGACCAGTTTTTTTTATTTATTGATATCAGTTACGCTTTTCTGTTGGAAAATGATTATTTGTATTTCCAGTAAGATAGAAAAGAGGTGCAGAGGAATCGATCGGTCTCCTCTGCGCCTCTTTTACTTTTCTTCTTTTCCGTAAACGTCTTCTTCCGAATGAAATCCGTCCGCGATAATGGTGCTGTCAATATTGGCTTGGTCGACGGCAATCGGAGGCAGCAAAATTGCCGGCACTTCCACTTTTCCGTTGTTGATCTCTTGTCCAGCGGTTACGCTGCCTCCTTTTGCCAGCCGGACGACAAGTTCAGCTGATTCTTTTGTCAGCAATTTTATCGGTTTGTATACCGTCATGCTCTGAGTGCCTTCAACGATCCTCCGCACACCAGCGAGTTCCGCATCTTGCCCTGCAACCGGAATTTTCCCCGCTAGCCCTTTTGCTTCAAGTGCTTTGATAATGCCTGCTGCTGTAGCATCGTTCGCTGCAATAACTGCGTCAATTTGACTGCCGTTAGCTTCAAGTGCGGCTGCCATATTCGCCTCTGCATTGGCAGGCGACCAATCTTTTGTCCATTGGTCATATGTGACTGTGATTTTCCCGCTCTCTATGAAAGGCTTCAATACGTTAAATACGCCTTTTTTTAACAGATGGGCATTGTTGTCCGTGTCTGCGCCGCCAATATAGACATAGTTCCCTGCCGGAACCAGTTGGGTCATCGCCATAGCCTGCAATTCTCCCACTTTTTCATTATCAAAGGAAACGTACAGATCAACATCGGCATTTTTTATCAAGCGATCATATGCAATAACCTTGATGCCGGCTTTATGGGCTTTGTGGACAATCGCTGCAGTGGCTTCCGCGTTATGCGGCACCACTACCAAAAGATCTACGCCTTCACTGATCATGGATTCCGCCTGGGAAATTTGCAGAGCATCGTCTCCATTTGCTGCCAGTATCTCGATTTCCGCCCCTAATGCTTCGACTTCTTTTTTAAACAAGTCCCTATCTTTCAACCACCGCTCCTCCAACAAGGTATCCATGGAAAAACCGATTTTAATCTTTTCATTTGCAGCTCCAGCCTTTTTCACCTCAGTAGATGGTTCGGGGGAAACTTTTTGCTGGACTACTCTTTCACCAATTTCGTCCTCCTGGCATGCGGATAAAGCAAATATCAAAGCAAGCAAGAACAGCACAACTTTAAAGCCAATAGAAAACCGTCCCATCGGACTCCCCCTTTCTGTTATTTCTCCACAACGGGCAGACTTTTTTTGCTTAGCAGAGTTTTTCTGTATTCTTTAGGGGAAACCGCTACTATTTTCTTAAAGACTTTGCTAAAGTAGTTTGGTTCGTGATAGCCCACCTCAAATGTGATTTCCTTGATGCTCTTTGCGGGATCGCCAAGCATTTTTTTCGCTTTCTCAATTCGGCATTCTGTCAGAAAATCGATATAATTGACGCCCAATTTTTCTTTGAACATTTTACTGATGTATATTGGGCTGAGTCTCACTTTTTGAGCCAAGGCCTCCAGCGAAATATCTTTATGGGAATGTTCCATGATGTATTGTTTGATTTGATAAATGGTATCCACTTCGAGATTGCCATAATGAACAAAGTAGGACTGCTTCATGCGCTCCAGCAACCGGCTCGTTTCCTGCCGAAGTTGCCAGTAGTTTTGTGCATGGAAGGAAAATAACGGTTTATCGGCCTCGATACCGATCTCGTCCATAACCCTGGAAACAATCCACAGCAATTCCAGAACATGCTGCTGCGTTTGCAAGAGGTCCGCTCCTTCGTTCTCATAGCATTGAATCAAGTCAAGTGCATAAAGGGTGACTTGTTCCCACTCCCCCAGCCGGATTTGGTCGAACAGCTCTTTTTCTCCAAACTTTGCCAGATGCCCGCACTTGGTATTTCCTGCAGCCGGGACATCCGAATAAAAACGATATTTCACTGAAAGACTTGAATCCATTGTAGCAATCAAAGACTCCTGGTACGACTGCCGAATCTGGTCAAGTGAACCACAGACATTTCCGATGCCGATAAACCAGCCGGTCTCTCCGTCCGCTTTTGCAACAGATAGAATTTCATTCGCTAAAGAAATGGCTTGCGAACGAAAAGATTTCCCTGCTTCCCGGAATACGATAATGGGCAGCTGGCGGCCATATAAAGCACCGACCCAGCCGCTTTTTGTTTGGCGCACTTTTTCTTTGATAGCCGAATAATGGTTTGCTGAGCCTTCCATCAGCAATACACTCATGACAAATTTTTCATTCGTCGACTGGATATCAAGCATTTCAACCAACATATCCAAATGCACTTCATGGACATGATCAAACAGCAATTGTGTGACCACATCTGTTTCAACGAGCGTCAGCGCTTTTTGCAGCGCATCCTGCTGCAATTTATTGACGGCCAAAACTTTTTGCTCTTCTTCGTTTTGGTTCAGTACTTTGCCGACTGTTGCGATGATTTCACTCGCTTTGCTCGGTTTCAATAAATAATCTTTTACGCCAAGCTTAATCGCTTGCCGTGCATAATCAAACGTGTCAAAAGCTGTCACCATGACAAATTTGATAGCGGGATTTTCGGCACTGATCTTTTCAACCGCTTCCAAGCCGCTCATGCCTGGCATCTTAATGTCCATCAAGATTAAATCCGGCTTGAATTCCCCTACCATTTCCACTGCAAGTTTACCGTTTTTGGACTGTTCAATGACGAGATTTGGATAAGCTTTCTGCAAAATCATCTGCAGCCCTTGACGTTCGATTTGTTCGTCATCCACAATTAGGAGTTTAGTCATTTCCGTCATTTCTCCTCTTTTTCGGTATTTTCAGCCTCACGTTCGTCCCTTGCCCTATGACGCTTTGAATTTCAATCACGTCTTCCTGGCCATAGAAAAGGCGGAGCCTCTTAACAACATTGCTGAAACCAATTCCTGTCGACTGACCCTCGGTTTGTCCAGAATCGCCTCTAAGGATTTGCTGGATTTTTTCTTTCGCCATTCCTTGTCCGTCATCTTCGATCTCAATCGTTACTATGTCCCCGCTGTCTAAAATGCGAAACCAAATATTTCCGCCGTCCTCAGCTGGTTCGATTGTATGGATGACGGCATTTTCAATAATCGGCTGCAAGGTCAATCCTGGGATTTGGACACCTAAAAAAGATTCTTCGATTTCCATATGCAAGTGCAAACGTTCTGTAAATCTTGCTTTTTGGATTTCCATGTATTGTTTCAAAACAATCACTTCTTCGTGAAGCGTCACCGGCTTATCCAAGCGTTTCAAGTTATAGCGCAGCAAGCCTGCCACACTTACAAGTAAATCACTCGTTTCTTCTGCACCTTCTAAGTAGGCTTTTTTGGACATGATATTCAGTGTATTGAACAGGAAATGAGGATTAATCTGATTCTGCAGGCTTTGTAGTTGGCTTTCCTTCAGCAACAACTTGTTTTGTTGAAGTTCATGTTCAAGCTGCGCTTTTTCCTGTATCTCCAAGAATAAATTGTTGATATTGACCCGCATCCGGTCAAACGTTTCAGCAAGAAATGAAATTTCATCGTTGGATTGAACTTTGATTGGCAAATCGAACCTTCCTTTTGCCAATTCATTAGCGGACTGAGTCAACTTCTCAACCGGTTTTGTAATGCTTTTTGAAAACCAATATGACATCAGCAGCAACAAAAAAGTTATAAGCAATAGCAGCCAAATTCCCAGGTTTTTTAGTTCATTTGATTGCTCGATGATTTGCCGGTAAAGGCGTTCATATGTTTTCAATTCAGTATCGATCAACGTCAGCGTCGTTTCAGATATATAATTCGAGATGCGCGTCGCTTCGGAAAACTCGTTTGCTGAAGCTTCGGTTTCCTGCTGGTTCTGATACATAAACGACCGCTCTGTTGTTTCCATCAAACTGTCTATTAAGTTCATATAATTAGCCATCACGAATTCGTTGTCTTCATTTTTCAGGATGAGGATATCGCCTTTCGCATTTTGGACGTCTGCTTTACTGGCATTCAACTGATTCAGATTTGCTTCAGACGGCTGGAGCAAATAGTCATTCAAGTCGGTAATAAGTGCTTGGCTCGCGACCGTCACTTCGTTCAAGCTTAAATATCGCTGCAATATAGCATTGTATTGATCCTGCGTTTTCTGATTGTAATACGTTAGTGCAGTCCAAATAATCGCCATGATGAACAACACTACTAAGGTAAGCGACCATATTTTTTTCTGGATTCTGTTCATCGCGCTTCCTTCTCTTTCAGCATCCGAATATCGGTAAGAACCCCTTCTTTATCGAAAGGAACCGATTCATCCCTCAGCCATTTAGTGATCAACTCAACGCTTACAGTTCCCATCATTTCCGGGGATTGTCCGATAACGCCATCAAGCTTTCCTTGTTCCAGCAGCGGCAAAGAATCCGATCCATCATCGAATGAGTAAATATAAAACGGCTCGACCTGGAAGCGTTTGCCGATTTCTTGAACCATCACCCCTGTAAAATCAGCATTGACTGCAACAAAAGCATCGGCGTCAGGGACTCTGTTCAATATATCTTGTGTTGTTGCTATAATCTGCTCTCTTGAATCGAGGGTCTCAGCATTGACCAATTGAACATCCGGATAGTCTTTCAATATATCCGATATGCCGCGGAGCCGCTGCTTTTGATAATGTTCTTGCTGGCTGTCGCTCATCAACACAACTTTGCCCGCTGAACCCATATCAGCCAGCAATTGCTTGGCTATCATTTGCCCAGCCAAATATTGATCGGAACCTACATAAGTCCTTCGTAAGCTTTCTTCTATTGGTGCATCATTAGCTATCGTAATAATTGGGATATTATAAAAAGATGCTTTAATCTTCGTCAATTCATTGAATGCTTGTGAATTCATGCCTTGAACAATAATGCCATCCACTTTCGAATAAATTGCAACCTCGATTTTCTCCAAAAAGTCTTCTTGGTTATTGCCATAGCTTCCCCATACTTCCAGGCTGACGCCTTCTTTTTGCGCTTGTTCCCGAGCCCCTTGTGCTACTTGGTTCCAGAAAGGCGTATCCAAGTTTTTGGTGATAAGGATCAAGCGATGCTGATTGACTGGTTCAATGGCATGTTCAGGCATTTCCCAATCCGAACGAAATACTTTTTCCGCCGACTGAAAGGTAAAATAAAAAAGGACGACGCCTAAGAAACTCAATAAAACTATGCCTGTTTTTCGCAAGTTGAGTGTCTCCTTTTTTGAATAGTTAGTTATTTTCATCATACCACACGCTAAAGCATGCACAAGACCTTCTTAGCCTTTTAGTCCTATAAATGGTTTAGACAGAAAGAATTTGATGCCACTAAAAAACAGAAAGACCAGATACAGCCTTTCTGTCCCCAAAATCTATCCTCTTTTTCTGCGGGTCATGACATCAAATATTACCGCTGCGGCCAGTACACCACCCCGGATAATGTATTGATAGGAAATCCCAACCCCCATCAAGTTCATCCCGCTTGTTAAGGATGCCATAACGATCGCCCCAATGATTGCTCCAGTTACCTTGCCGACGCCTCCGGCAGAAGATACACCACCGACATAGGCCGCAGCAATAGCGTCAAGCTCAAATAGTGTGCCGGCAGTCGTGGTGGCTGACTGAAGACGGGAAGTGAATAATATACCTGATAGCGCAGCCAGCATTCCCATTGAACCGAAAACGATATACGTGATTTTCTTAACATTGATTCCGCTCAAATGGGCAGCTTCCGGATTGCTTCCGACTGCATAAATATGCCGGCCAAGAACGGTTTTCGTTGTTAGGAAATGATAGATGACAACTACTGCCAGCATAATGACGACCGTCCACGAAAACCCATTATAACCTGCTAAAATCCAAGTGATATATGCTATAACAGCCGATACAAACACTAGCTTCAATGTGAAAATCCCTTTAGATACTACATCGAATTGATACTTGATTTTGTTTTTGCGATTAGAAAATTCACTGTAAATATAAAGCAGAATTCCGACCAACCCGATGATCAATGACAGCAAATGCAAACCGTTCACTTCAGCAAGGGATGGGATGAAGCCGTTGCCGAGCGCATTGAATTTCTCGTCATTTACAATGATTGTACCGGTTCTCTCTGTAACTTGAAGCAAAGCTCCTCTAAAAATAAGCATGGCCGCCAAAGTCGCGACAAATGCCGGAATGCCGATTTGAGCAATAAGAAAGCCATTGAACAAACCTGCAAAAATCCCGAAAACGAGAATTACAGGAATGGTGATATACACCGATACACCCATTTGCGTCAGGAAAATCGCTGCAATTGCCCCGAGAAAACCTGCCGCAAATCCGACCGATAAGTCAATGTGCCGGATTACAATGACGAGTGTCATCCCGACAGCCAACACCGCGATATACCCTGCAGAATCCAGTAGATTGCTGATATTGCGCGAAGACATGAACAAACCATCCGTTAAAATCGAAAATGTCAGCAAGATGACGAATAGTGCAATATACATCCCGTAATCCCGTATATTTTCTTTTATTAAAAATTTCGCTTCATTGAATAAAGCCACCGAATATCCCCCCCTATTGCGTCGCAAGCTCCATAATTTTTTCCTGGCTGGCTTCATTGATCGCCAGCTCGCCTTTAATTTCCCCTTCGCCCATGACATAAATGCGATCACTCATACCGAGCACTTCCCCAAGTTCCGAGGAAATCATGATAATGCTCAGGCCTTCGCTGATCAACTTATTCATGATCGTATAAATCTCGAACTTCGCCCCTACATCGATGCCTCGCGTCGGCTCATCAAGAATCAACAGTTTCGGTCCTACAAACAGCCACTTGCCGATCGACACCTTTTGTTGGTTGCCTCCGCTTAGATTGCCGACATTCTGTTCCAGTGAAGACGCTTTAATGTTGATCGATTTTTTATACTCGCCTGCCACTTTGATTTCCTCGTTGTCATTAATAATGCCGTTTGAAGAAATGCCTTTCAGGTTCGCTACAGTTACATTATTTTTTATGTCTTGAAGCAAGAACAGGCCATTGCCTTTACGGTCTTCCGTTACATACGCAATACCGGCTTTGATGGCATCTCTTGTATGCGGCAGCTTTTTTAGCTTGCCGTTCCACAATAATTCTCCGCTCAGCTTGTAATTTTTAGGATTCCCGAAAATGCTTAGTGCCAGTTCGGTGCGGCCAGACCCCATCAATCCCGCAACACCAACTATCTCCCCTTTTTTAATATGGAAATCCACATTTTTCACGACATTTCTGCCGAGCTCCACATCATAAGCGTTCCAGTTGAACAACTGAAGAATGTCATCACCGATTTTCTTGTCAGGCCGTTTTGGATAGATGTCTTCGATTTCTCGCCCAACCATGTTTTTAATAATGACACTTTCAGAAATCGGCGCTTCAGTTCCATCCAATGTGCAAATGGTTTTTCCATCCCGCAGCACCGTCGCTTTATCTGCAATGGATATAACTTCTTTCAATTTATGTGAGATCATGATGCATGTAATTCCTTGTTTCTTCAAATCCTTCAACAGGTTTAACAAGTTTTCGCTATCGTCTTCGTTAAGGGCGGCAGTAGGTTCATCCAAAATGAGCAGCTTCACATCTTTGCTCAACGCTTTCGCAATTTCTACCAGCTGTTGCTTTCCGACACTCAAATCCTTCACATGCGTCTCCGGATTGACGTTCAACTTAACTTTCTGAAGCAATTTCTTGGACTGGACAATAGTTTCATTCCAATCGACAAAAGACCCGCGCTTTACTTCATTGCCGGCAAAAATGTTTTCATAGACAGTCAAATCCGGGAAAAGTGCAAGTTCCTGGTGGATGATCACTACACCTGCTTTAACACTATCATTTATATTATTGAACTCTTGCGCCTTCCCTTCATAGATAATATCGCCTTGATATGTACCATAAGGGTAGACGCCGCTCAATACTTTCATCAGTGTAGACTTTCCGGCTCCATTTTCACCGATCAAACAGTGGATTTCGCCTTTCTCCACTTTAAAGTTAACGTCACTAAGCGCTTTAACGCCTGTAAACTCTTTTGAGATTCCTTTCATTTCCAAAATGTGATTGTTCACCGTTATCCCTCCTTCACGCAACCGTAAGAGCAATAGCGAAATAGTGATAGACGGATCCATCACTATTTCGAGTATTGCTATGGGCATTTTTATTGCAATCCAGTAAACTCGCTTGCTTCATAATAGCCGGAATCCACAAGCTCTGCTTTTACATTCTCTTTGTCGACAGTGATGACATCTGTTTGTTTCGCTTTTACTTCAACAGCTCCATTGTCGTAAGAACCTGTTGTTTCTGGCTCGTTCCCTTCAAGAACGGTTACAGCCATATCCATTGCATCTTTGACCAATGTGCGAACGTCTTTGAAGACCGTCATCGATTGCTTCTCATCAATAATGTATTGAACAGAAGCTTTTTCAGCATCTTGTCCTGTAATGACGTAATTTGTCACTTCATCGTCTGATGCAAAAACATCTGCGATTGAACGGGCTGTCCCATCATTCGGCGCCAATATGGCTATATCACCTTTCATATCTGCACCTACACCAGTCAAGTGAGTTTGAGCTTTGTTTTTCGCTTCATTCGGATCCCAGTTTGTTGTTACCTGGCCCAACACTTTACCGAGTTGATCACGGGAAAGTTCTGCAGTATCTTTTAATGCTTCTGCTTCGCTTGAGTTTGCGATTTTAAAAGTACCGTCCGCAACTTTCGGCTGCAGAACACTCCATGCTCCTTGGAAGAATAAGAATGCATTGTTGTCAGAAGAAGCCCCAGCATACAAGTACAATGGCACGCCAGAACCTTCGGCGTTGTCGACCAAGTATTGAGCTTGCGCCGCTCCAACAGCCAAGCTGTCGAAAGTTACATAGTAATCCACTGCTTCAGTATCTGTAATCAAGCGGTCATAAGCAATAACGGTAACATCATCTTTTTTAGCGGATTCCACTGCTGCAGCAGCAGCTGCCCCATCGTGCGGAGCGATGATCAAAACTTTGATTCCTTTGTTCAACAAAATATCCACATTTTCTTTTTCTTTTGCAGAAGATCCTTGGCTGAACAGAATTTCAGTTGAATAATCCGTTTCAGCAAGTGCATCTTTAAAACGCTGTTCATCTTGTACCCATCTCGGTTCATCTTTAGTAGGCAATACGATTCCAACGTCGACTTGGCCACCCCCGCCACCGCCGCCTTCACTGCTGCTTCCGCTTCCTCCTCCGCCGCACGCTGCTATAACAAGAACTACCGCCATAAGCACTAGCAGAAGAGAGAACTTTTTCCGTGTATTGACCATTTCCATTCCCCTTTCGATCAGTAATTTGTTTTGCTACAAGTTAATTATATCCCGGCCCTAAAATTATGTAAGCGCTATCAATAGCAATCTTTTAGCATCACCTATACTTTCTTAATATTTAAAAAGCTATGGCAAAAGATTGCTATTTCGACACAAAAAAGCCGCAACGGCAGGGAATTCCCGTTGCGGCTTAAATTTATTTTATTCTTCCTCTTCCAGAAGCTTGATTGCTTCATCCAGTTTTTCTTTTTCCTCGCCGGATATTTCAGGATATTGCGGATCGATTTTTTCCAAAAGCTCCACCATGACTTCTGCAACGATATACCGTGAATACCACTCATCATCAGCAGGCAAAACATACCATGGCGCATATTCGGTTGAGGTATGATCCAATATATCTTCAAAAATGTGCTGATAGCCGTCCCAATGCTGCCGCTCTTTTATATCGCTAAACGAAAATTCCCAGTTCATATCCGGATTTTTCATGCGTTCAAGCAGGCGTTTCTTCTGCTCTTCTTTCGATACGTTGAAAAAGAATTTAACAACGGGAAAGCCGTTTTCCACTAAGTATTTTTCAAAATTATTGATTTGTTTGTACCGAATCGACCAAATTTTTTCATCGATCAATTCATCTGGCAGCGGCGTTGATTCAAGCAAATCATGGACACGCGGTGCAATGACCTCTTCATAATAAGAGCGATTGAAAATGCCGATTTCTCCACGGGCTGGCAATCCTTTATGGAAGCGCCATAAATAATCATGTGCCAGCTCTTCGTCAGTCGGTTTCTTGAATGAGGTAACCTTAAGCCCTTGGGCAGTCAAGTTGGAAAAAATATAACTGATGGTTTCATCTTTTCCTGCAGCATCCATTGCTTGCAGTACAACCACGATTCCTTTTGACTCTTCTGCTTGCAGCTTCAAGTGCAGTTCTTTCAGTTTCTCGAGGGTTTCAGGAATCAGTTTTTCTCGCACTTCCTTTTCACTCTGTACGTTTACCTCTGATGTTGTATAAGTTGTTAAATCCACTTTTTCGTCTTGCTTCACTAAGTATTTACTTGTATCCATTAGAACCCCCCTTACTTTTTTTAAGCATCTGTCGCTCTTGTTATTGCCGAAACTATAAGATTAAAAACCTTTTAACAACTTTTTGCTCGTTATATCTTCCTTCTCCTCGCTTCTTTTCCATCTTTTTAACACTTTATTGATAAGAGTTACGATATCATTTATACTTTTTTAACCATACGAAATGTTTCAGTAATTTCCATTTATCCTAGGCAGCAGCTTATATAAAAGAGGAGGAAATTATATGATAGCTTTAAAAGGCATTACCCTTCTTATCTTAAGCCTATTGCTCGCTGCTATTGCTTTTGGCATCTTTAGGTACAATCCCTTTACTTTAGCTAATGAAACATCAAAAGAAACAATAATTGATGAAGAGGTAAGAAATATAGAAATCACCACCGAAAATACAGCAATTCTTCTCCTCCCGTCTGAAAATGCAAGCACCGAGATCAAAGTTACTGGAGATAGAAAAAATTTTAATTTGAACACCTTTGTACAAGAAAAAAACTTAGTGATTGAAACTGAAAATAAAAATCCATCCTCTAGTTCAACTACTGAAAAGCTTCCACTATTGACTGTTTATGTTCCACAGCCGAACATAGTGTCGCTTACACTAATCAACATAAATGGAAGCATAGAAGCCCGTGATGTTGAAGCATACGAGATTGGAGCGGAAACTGACAAAGGAGATGTGGATTTTCAGAACTTGTATATGAAGTATATAGTTGCTAAAACAAGCAATGGCAATATAAAGATGAAGCATGCAGAGGCTCAGCTGATAAAAGCAGTGGCCATGGGAGATATCCATGTAGAAAATACGTTTGGTTCGTTTACGGGAATATCCTCAAATGGAAACATCGATGTAGTTTTGGATGAAATTATGAATTCCATGGACTTAAATGCGGAAAATGGCAGTATTTCGGTTCAGACTAAAGAATCTTTGTTAGATGCAAAAGTTGAATCTGAGGCACAAAACGGAGTAATCGATATTTTGGGAGAAAGCGATGCTAATTTAGTATACGGAGAAGGCTCTTATCTAATTAAATTGAAAGCAAATAACGGAGATATCCTTTTTACGAACGAGGAGTAAACACTTCTCTTCTATAATATATAACGTTAAACGGGTTGGACATTTATAATACAAAGTCCAACCCGTTTCGCTGCTTAATATCAAAATTCGTTTAAATATGCCTCCAAACGATCAAATGTCTCGCCCATCCCTTCAATAGCTCCCATTTCAACCACTTTCTGCAGTTCTTCTTGAGTAGAGAAAAGCGTGCGGCTAATAATTTTTGTGCCGTTGCCTTCCTCTTCGAAATCCGTGGTGATTTTCATAACAGGCATACCTTCTGCGTCATTGCCATTCTCGTCAGAAAAAGCGTCTGTGTAAACAAGCCTTTCCGGTTCTACGATTTCCTCGTATACACTTTTGCCCCACGCCTCCTGCCCATCATCCGATCGCATGCAATAATGCCAGACTCCTCCAGGACGAACATCCATTTGATAAACAGTAGTCTTCCAGCCGATTGGCCCCCACCAATTTACAATATGGTCTCTTTCTGTGTACATGGAAAAAACCAGTTCTCTCGGGGCCATAAAAAACCGCTCCATAATCATTTCATGCCCTTCAACTCTTGTAACTGCAGCGTTCGATTCGTTATTAGCGGTCATCGAATATTCCTCCTCATTACTTGTTTAATGCTAGAGGCAAGCAGCGGTTAAGACGGATTTTCCTCCTTCCCTTGTTTTTGAATTTCTTTTAAATAATTATCCAATTGATCAAACCGATTTTCTTAAAGGTGCCGATAAATTCCCGGCCATTCCTGTAAATAATAATTTCAATAGTGTTTTCATGACTTAAATATACTCAAAAAGAACTCTCCCTTCAATTAATATTCAGATTTTTCAAAAGAAAACCGTTTAGGGTTCTTTCCCCTAAACGGTCTCAAATCTCACTTCAATTTTTCGGCGCAAGTTCAACTGCTTGGCGCAGAGCCTCAACTAAGCTTTTTTCATCTGCAATGCCTGTTCCCGCAATATCAAATGCCGTGCCATGATCAACGCTTGTACGTATGATCGGCAAACCAACAGTAATATTAACACCCGACTCCAGTCCAAGAACTTTGATCGGTGCATGCCCTTGATCATGGTACATCGCAACAACAATATCAAAATCGCCTCGTCTGGCGCGGAAGAAAAGCGTGTCTGCAGGAAGCGGCCCTTGAACATCGATTCCTTTGGATACCGCTTTTTCTACTGCAGGAATAATTTTCTCTTCTTCCTCCCCATAGCCGAACAAGCCATTTTCACCCGCATGCGGGTTTATCCCGCAGACTGCGATTTTCGGGTTTGCAATTCCGGCTTTTGACAGCGTATCGTGAGCCAATTGAATAACATAGAAAACGCGCTCCGGATTGATCATGTTAACGGCATCGATAATGCCGACATGTGTTGTCACATGGATGACTTTCAAATCAGGGGCAGATAACATCATCGAATAATCTTTCGTGCCGGTCAATTCAGCCAAAATTTCAGTATGTCCCGGATACATATGCCCGCCTTTTTGCAATGCTTCTTTATTTAACGGTGCAGTACAAATAGCATCGATTTCTTTGGCATTTGCCAGGCTAATTGCTTTTTCCAAGTATTTGAATGCAGCATTTCCGGCCTCGGCCGATACTTTCCCGATCGGAAGGTCAGCCGATAATAAATTCAAGTCGAGGCAATCTATACTTTCTTTCTCAAACAATGCTTCAGAAGGGTTGTTTATTCGGCGAATCTCTTTCGAGCTGCCTGTAAATTGTTTTGCCCGTTCTAAAATCGATGCGTCGCCGATGACAAACGAACGGCTTGTCTCATGGACAATATCGTTTTCAAAACTTTTTAAAATGATTTCAGGGCCAACGCCGGCTGCGTCTCCCATCGTAATTCCGATAATCGGTTTATTTGCTTGCATGCAACCCCGCTCCTTTCAAATAATCAACGGCGTTGACAAGAGATTTTTTATCGCCAAATCCTCCTGCCTTCGTAATCGCCACTAATTCTCTATTGTTCCATCTTACCATTCCAAGAGGCACTCCCGCTTCTACTTCAAAGCGCAGCTCCATATCCGGAATGTCCAATACATTGCAAATATCTTTGGCAGTATCGCCGCCTGTCATAATAAGGGCATCGAATTGGACCAAATGCAAAGCAGATTCGACCAAGCGCCCTAAACCTTTTGAGATTCCTTCCCCGGTTCGGTTTACTGACCAGCCGTTTGCTCTGGCCCAATCACCGACATTATCCCGGTTTGTTTGAGAACCGCTAACATAAATAACGGCACTGTCCCACTCTTCAGACTCAGTCAAGCTTACCAGTTCATGGCCAGCTTCCATTGGATCTTTCAATAGTTTCAACGGATCTATTTCAATCATTTTCGTTCCAGACCTGGCTTTCAGTACTTCTAATTGCTCTTGGGTTTTGGCTGATAAGCTGCCAGAAACAACCAATACGTTACCAACAGGATGCTCCAATGAATTCGCTTGATCACTTTGAACCAAATCCATGTATAGATGGTTGATCAACCCTGCAGAGCCGGCCCATCCGATAGAAAGGCTTAAGTTTGCTTCGATTTGTGCAAGCACCGGGAAATCTTCGTCTTTCACAACGTCGCAGACTATCCATTTTACGCCTGCATCCACTTGTTCAAGTACCCACTTTTCGGGGTTGGCTGCATGTAAAACGTTACGGCTTAAAACAGCCGTTCGAATCTTTTTTTCGGCAAGCAACTCCGGGATATGGCTATGCAAAACCGGCGTTTTTGGATCTTTGGCAAATTCAGTTTCTGACACGGGAATTCCATTGACGTATAAATTTCCGCCATCTACAGTCCGCCCCATACTCGGAAATGCTGGCGCGACAAATATTACATCCATTGCCGCTGCATCTTGCATCGCCTTCAATTCAGCGGCCACACTGCCACGAAGCGTAGAATCCACTTTTTTATAGAAAGATGTAACACCGAGGCTTTTCAAACGTTCAATCTCCTGATGAACAGCTTGGTAAGCCTCTTTTGGCTTTAAAGCCCGACTGGCGGTATCCACGATCCATACGTCTATGTCTGAATCTGATGCAATTACATGTTTTGCAGGATCCGCCAATAGAACACGGGATTTCAATCCTTTTTGCGCCAATCGAACGCCGCTGTCATTCGCTCCTGTAAAATCATCCGCAATGATGCCGATCTTAGTTGCCATAGTCCGCCACTCCTTTAAACACCTTTTCTCATCAGGTTTCCGTTATTAAAGCTAAAGCCCCTTTTTTCCAAGCGTTTCACTAAAAACGCAATGTATAGCGGCAGTAAAATCGCTGTTGTTACAGTTGAAGCTGCAACCTGTACAGTTGCAATATCAACCATCGAAGCGAAACTTGCATTTGCCGCCGCGATAGCTGCCGGCGTCGCTACCGCATTGCCGGCTGTCGAACCTTCTGCAGCTCCAACAATCGGATTCCATTTTAATGCTTTAAAAATAAAGTATCCGGCGGTCCCTGTGATGAATACTGTCATTAAACCTAACACAATCCCTCCAAGTCCGCCTTGGATAATTGCATTGAAGTCAATGCCCATTCCAAGAGCAAAGGCAAAAAACGGGATAAGTATCGAACTTCCTTGATCTAAGAAAGAACGCATATCTTCATCCAAGTTTCCGAGAACCATTCCGATCAATATTGGCAACAAGACGGCAATGAATGTAATCGGTGAAAACAATCCTTCAACAAACCCCATAAAACCGAAAATAACTAAAGCCACCATAGTTAAGAATGGTCCATCATTTAATGCCAGCAAAGAGTAAGCGGCACGGTCATCTTTTCCGCCATATTGGCCGACAAGTGCCATGTACAATCCGCCGTTGCTGTTGGTCATAGCAGCAATAACAGCAATCGGTGCTATGCCAAGCCATAATCCATTGTCACCGGCAAACATATAAGCGATAAGCCCGACTGCTGCACCAACCACCCATTTAGTCGTTAATAAAGTTGCTCCTTTTGCAAGGGACACACCAAACATTCTTACATTGATTTGTGCTCCGGTACAAAGCAGGAATAATGCAATGAGAGCGCTTGCACTATCGACAAAAAGTGCCTCTGTAAATCCGCCAATCCGCAGTAGATTCGGTGCAAAAGTATTTATTGTAGCTGCCAAAAGCAATGGAACGACCATCATTCCGCCTGGAATCCGATCTAGCGTTGCTTTAATCTTCATTATTTACTCCCTCTTTTCTTTAATATGTTTTAGAAAACGCTTTCACCTATCACTATAAAACATTCGTTTTAAAAAGCAACGCTAATTATCTGATTTTTAATAAATAAAATAAAATAGTTTAAAAATGCAACACTTGATCAACTAAAAAAAGCGCAAACTTATTCTTTAAGTTTGCGCCATAAGGTTGCCCGATTGATGCCTAATCGTTTGGCAGCTTTGGTTTGATTGAACTCTTCTTCTTTTAGAACATGTTCAATCACTTTCTTCTCTATTTCTTTTAGCGTATCTGTTTTATCGAATGCCAAGCTTCCTCTATTCTGACGAACAGGAGAATCGTTTGGCACCTTGAGCAAAGCACTTTTTTCAATCACGTAATCCCTTTCGATAACGGCTAATTTTTTTACATATGCCTTTAATTCGTCCAGATTACCGTTCCATTGCATTTTTTTCAGCTCGTCCATTGCATCATCCCGCACTTTTACTGCCTGTGTTCCGAAGGACTGATGAAATTCCGTCAAAAACTGGCGGACAAGAAACTCGACGTCGTCTTGCCGATCAGCCAATTCCGGCAATGTGATGGTGAAAGATTCATGTATTCCTGCTTCCTGTAAAGATGCAGCGGTTGAATCTAAAAACGAGAAGATTAATTGCACATTCCTGCCTTCAACTATCGACAGCAATTCGGGAATTTTGCGCATTGCTGTATGATCTGCATGCGAAGGAAACTCCAAGACCAAAGTAGACATTTGGAGAAAGGCGATTTCCTCCAGTGCATCTCCAAGCACATCAACAGGCAACACAACAAAAGCTCCTTTTTTCCGATGATAAGCATGCACATACCGCGCTAAAGACTGTTTTCCTGTTCCTGGCTTTCCAATAAGTACAAGCGGCTTATTACCAACTACCGGTTTCTCAAGCAACTGCTTGATCGCTCTCATCTCTGGGCTTTCCGCCACTAAAGAAGGCAGATGATTGACTTCCTCTATTATCACCCCGTTCAACTTTTGAACAGAATCAAAAAGGCGTTTAAAAAAGAACGAAATAACTTTTCCATCGCGGTCACTGAATGTATCTACCCGGACGCTATAGGGCTGTTCCCCGTCGTAGAAATTCTTTAAGGTAAAAGAATTTGCATGAGCTGCCTGTTTATATAAATCTTCCATTTCTTTCTTGGTGAGAGGTGTGCTTTCAAAGGAAGTCCAATTTTCAAACAGAACATGCCCTTCTTCTGTCGCAATAAGAACATCCTGTTCCCGCTTTTTCAATACTTGCCGCATAATCCTGAGCAATTGCTGGTTCTTCTGCTGCGACCTAAAAAGCCGGCGCGCTTCTTCAAGAGATTCCAAAATGGCTTCCCGGCCGGATTGAATCAATAAACCATTTAATCCAAATTCGGCAGCGGCGTTGATGGTCACCACATCTCCTAATATCCGTGTAAAGCCCTTCGCTTTCAGCTCAGCCAAAATCGGATCTACTTCGGAAGCATTCGTGATGGTCACGACTTCCAATTCAATTTCCAGTAAACTGACGATTGATTTGGCTCCCAATGTAATATTGGAGAAGCCGACCAATGCCTTTTTCTCTTTCGAGTGGCCGCTTGCCAGCATGATAGACCGCAATAAATCATATCCTGATATATGGACATCGATAACTGGCAATGCCATCGATTCACGGATCAGACTGGCTGTTCCTCCGCGGCTAATTATGATATCGATTCCTTGCTTTTCCATCTCATACGCCAATTCCAACCCTTTTTCCAAATTCCCTACTTTTGCAACAATCTCCAAATCGACATGTTCTTTCTTTAACTCTTCAATCATCGGAACCATCGCATCGTATGGTGATATGAAGCCTATGCTGATTTTTCGCATCACGACAGTCCTCCTCTGCAATTCTTTTCCTAATTATAACCATGTAAAGGAATGGATAAGCAATCATAATCAGCCATGAGGCATAAAAACCATCACTGGTCCGACATTTTCTGCGGCGTTTTTGATTAGAGGGCTTGCTTGAAAAATGGCATATTTTTCCGCAAGTCGTCTCAGCCCCTATACCAATCAGATAAACCTGTTTCTTCTTTTTTCTTATATGTCCCTAAATGCCAAAATGAAAAGCCGCTCACACAAAAAGATTTTGCGAGCGGCTTTCGTTTCCTATTGGTGCTGCATCGTATCCACTACCTTTTCCGATTTCACTCTAGCAAGAAGAGCATTCGCTAAAGCAAATCCTGCTGCTATTGCTACAATCATCGTTATAAGCGAACCCATCACTGTCAATTTAACGGCCATCAGGAAAAGAATGCCGACAGTTATCATTGACATACTGGAAACCGATGTCCAAAGTACACGATCTCTGACTTTACTCAACAGTTCCGCAGATGGAGTTGACTCTGAATCGGCCTCCGCAGCACTTAAAATGCCTTTCAAGCGCCGCAAATTGATGACTGGACCTAAAAAGCTATTGGCAAGTAGCGCCGCCAGCGATACATTGATCCAAGCTATGCCCCAGCCCCATGTTGAAAACACCAAATAAAACGCAGGCACCAAAATGATTAACGTACTTAACGGAAACAATGCGTCAATTTTGACGGCCAATTTCGACCATAAACGGATTCCGGCAGTGTCTTTTGCATGCAGCATGGAAATCATTGAAGCAGCTAAAATCGCGATTGCCATAAACATGATAACTGCTCCCAGTATATGAAGAAATAAAACGATATTGTAAATCATTTTTCTCTTCTCCTTTAAATTCATAAGCATACTTTAATAACCGCTTCCTACCATTAATGTTGACTTAGGTTCAAGCAAGCGCCTCATAAACTGCAGCTGCAATAGTCGTTTCAACATTGTTGCTCATTGCTTTTGAAAACGGGCATACTGCATAGGTTTTGTCCGCTAAAGTCTGCACCTCCTCTTTGTTCAATCCTTTAATCGCCACTTCCAGCTGAACGGCCAATTTGAAGCTGCCGTCTGCCGGGTCAGGATGAAGTTCAACGGTTGCAGTTGTCATCGGTTCCCCTGTTATGCCTTCAGCTCCCATAATTCTGGCTAATATGAAATTGAAGCTCGTACAATAGCCTAGCGCTAAAAATTGGCCTGGATTGCTCCCGTCCCCGCTTCCCCCCAATTCTTTCGGATGAGCAACTTTCGTAGAAAATGAACGATCCGTCAAAAAACTGATTCCTTCCGGTCCGCCGACATTGGTCGCTGCTGCCTGAAAGACAAAACCAGAACCAGCCATTTTCAACATCTCCTCTTATGGTATAAATTCGATTCTATTATACGCCTTTGAACGTTCATCCTCCATAAAAATTCTAAAATTTCAGAAATTATTTTTATGGAGGTTTTAAGAAAAATAAATTTTTTAATTATTTAGTCTAATCTATTTTTTTGTGTTAAGATAGCTTCATTCATCTCATCCTTATAAATCAGGCTAAGGGGGCCATCACATGACTCAAAAACTGGATACACAGAAAAAACTGATAGATACATTATTGGAAGTTTCAGAGAAAAATGGCCACTATATTGTTGCCGAGCCTTTTAATATTTACTTGCGCGATCTTCAATATTCGTTCATCTATAAGAATTATTCAGTTGAACAAATTGAAGAAATGATTGTTATGAATTCAATTCCCTCCATCTTATGGGAGGAAGCTGAGAATCCACCGGTTGAAATTGCCAATCCCCTCCTTCAAGAAGTGACGGAAAAATATAAAATAATCCATAAAATTATGGAAGTAGTCGATACGAAGAATATTAATTTTCTTGGTCAAAATTACAACATCTTTTTCAAAGTCGATACAGACGAAGATTTGATTGAGAACTTTTCTGTAGATCAATTGGGGAACATTCTTGATCTAGTAGAAAAGCATGATGAAGTTAGTTCTCTTAAAGAAAAAGATCGACAGCCGGAAAAAGAAATGGACGCCTGGTGGCGAAAAAACAGCCCCTCGCGTGCTCTTAAGATTTTGCCTACCGACAGCATGGAAACGGTATACGGCAAAGCGAAAGCAGTACTTGAAAAAACTCCGCGCAATTCGCCAGCATATTCCAAGATTTTTGACTATATGAATGATCTTTACGAAATGATAGAAGCCAGCGAAAAAGAACACGAAAGCTGCGATGAAACACTCACATAAAGAAACGTCCTGGAATTTAGTTTCCAGGACGTTTCTTTATGTCATGATTCAAGTGTATTGATTTCATATATGAATCACATTAAGCAGTCTATAATTTTCACTCCAGTTACTCGCTATCAAATTTCAGCATCCCCTCATCAAGGACATATTGACTAATGACATTAAAATCTTCTGGTCTTTTCTACTCCTTTAGAGTACGATATGAATGAAGTTGTACATAAAATAAGCCAAAAAGAAGAAAATTGATAACTTACCACCTCTTCCTGTGAGTTATCTTACCTATTCTTCCGTAGGAGTGAAACTGTGAAGCTGGTCAAATTATTTCTTTTATCTTTTCTGCTGCTTTTTCCCATGCTCGGAGCCTGCACGATGAACGACGGAGATGCTTCAAATAAAAGCACGAAACTGAACACCCGTAAAACCCCTGTAAGTATTACACCCGAAGAAATATCAAAGACAACAACCGCTTCTTTGTCCGCTGTAGGCGACATACTGATCCATGATTCGTTGTATTGGGATGCTGAAACAGAAGATGGATATGATTTTAATCCGATGTTTGCAAAAATCAAATCTCACATGGAAAAATCAGATATTACCGTCGCCAATTCTGAAAGTATTATCGGCGGAAGTGAAATTGGCGTATCTTCCTATCCTTCTTTCAATAGCCCATTTGAAGTAGGAGATGCATTGAAAGCTGCTGGAGTAGATGTTGTTACAATGGCCAACAATCATACGCTGGACCGTGGCGAGAAAGCGATTGCCAATGCTATCGGGTACTGGGACAAGATTGGAATGATCCATACCGGCTCGGCATTATCAGCAGACGAAAGCGCTCGAATTGCAACAAAAACTGAAAACGGCATCATTTTTTCTTTCCTTTCCTATACGTATGGGACAAACGGCATCCCGACACCTATAGGGAAAGATTACTTGGTCAACCGTATCGACAAAGAAAAGATTAAAGAAGAGCTAAACCGTGCTAAAAAGCAATCCGATGTGGTGGTCTTAAGCCTGCACTTTGGCCAAGAGTATGAACGTATGCCAAATCCCGAGCAAAAACAATTAGCGCAATTCGCAGCTGAACATGGGGCAGATATCATATTAGGCTCCCATCCGCATGTACTGCAGCCGGCAGAATGGATTGAAACCGCTGATGGCCGGAAAAGCTTCGTAATATACTCACTTGGCAATTTCATTTCCCATCAAGAAGCGCTGTATCGAAGAATCGGCGGCATCGTCCACATTACTGCTGAAAAAACGGTTGATGCCAATGGAACAAGCATCCATTTGAAAGAACCGGCATTTACAGCTACTTATGTTAAAAGTGATGACAATAAAAATTTTGAAATCGACTTATTGGCGAATGTAGATCCCAAATTAAACGAAGACATTCAAAAACACCTTTCTACTTGGACAAACGATATTGCCTTCGAATAAGTTATGCAAAAATAAGCGTATTGGAATTAGTTCAATACGTTTTTTTACTAGAAGCACTTTTAGTATCGCTTCTTCTAATGATTAACATTGATAAATTATCAGAATTGAATATAACAGCTTGTCAAAAATAGTTATTTATACTTAGTAATATTCGTTTTTCTTTGATAATAGTTTTATTAAAAAGGTTAAACCTGCCTTTTGTACTTTTAATTAGGCTAAATCAAGTAAGTCTGTTGGATATAAATATGATATTCAAACTATTATACTGATACAAGGTTCTATTGTTGGAAAGATGGAAAGGAGAGAAAGAATGAAAAGGTTAAAGATAGTTGTAATGGGATTAGTATTAATCGGATTTTTTGGTTTTTCTCAACTTGAGGCTTCGGCGAACGCTTCTGACATGCACAACGGTTCTACTGGACAAAACGTGAACAATTTGCAATCGACTTTGAAAAAGATGGGGTATTTCCATACAGGTGTTACAGGATATTACGGCCCTATTACTGAAACTGCAGTTACAAAATTCCAGCGGGACTTTGGCATCCCTGCTACTGGCTACACCGGACCGCTTACGCGCGGCATGATTGAAAAAGTACATAGGATGGCACGCGTCGTCCATGGGGAAGCACGTGGTGAAAGCTATACCGGGCAAGTGGCGGTAGCTGCGGTGATTTTGAACCGTGTCGATTCTCCACATTTTCCAAACACGATTTCCAATGTCATTTTCCAGCGCAACGCCTTTACGGCAGTAAATGACGGCCAATATTGGCTGACGCCGAATGCTTCTGCTTATCGGGCTGTTAAAGATGCCATGCTAGGCTGGGACCCTTCTTCAGGAGCGACATATTACTATAATCCGGCCCACGTTTCTGACAACTGGATTTTCTCGCGTACCGTTATCAAACAAATTGGCAAGCACCATTTTGCCTATTAAAAAAGCTGCCCCTATGGGCAGCTTTTTTAATAGGCTGTCGAGAAACATTTTGATAGCTTTTTCATTTCGCTCCAGGCGGAAGCTTTCCGCGGGCACGGCCTCAGCTGCTTCACTCGCGCTGTTCCGCTGGCGTCGCCGCCTTGCGCTCCATTTAGAAATTAGAATCCACTTGAATTGAAGCAAAAAACCAATTAAAAAGAAGCAGGGCGAGAACCAATAAGAGTCGACTTCTTAGAGGGAACAGTACTTTATCCATCCTAACCTCGTGATAAAGTTCCTTAAGAAGCTTTTTTCCTATTGTCCGACTAGATCTCTAATCTGATCGACGATGTTTTTGATTTCTCCTAGAGATTTGAATGCTTCATTATTTTCCAGCACAGCGGGATCCAGTGTGCCATCTTTTATGTTGTTCAAATACAAATCGATGCCTTTGATAGCATTCTCATTTTGGGTTACCACTTGTTGGTGAAGGTCAGCCGCCATTTCCGGCGGTTGCAGTTCATTAAACTCTTCTATATTGGTTTTCATTACTTGCAAACTGGCTTCCAATTCCGTAGCCGCTTCTTTGTTGCTGACTGCTTGCTGTGCAAGGGCAGGTGTATCTTTTGCAAAAATCGTTGCTTCATTCGCAAATTCCGTTACTTCAGTGGCGTAGGTCAACGTATTATTCGCTCCTTCTATAACAGAGCACCCGCTAAGAAATGAAATGACAAGGATTAAAAAAGCGATAGATGTTTTCTTCAAGAAAACTCCTCCGTTCTAGTTGCTATTCAATTGAAGTATAGCATGAACAAACTCACTTAGTGAAAATAGGGCATTCCGCTTTCCCGGATTTCATTAAGCCATCCTATACATTATCCATCGTCATTGTACGGGCTAGGATATCCCACCCGTTCAGGTCAGGGCGATTGTGTATCTTTATAGTCGCTGGTTGCCGCTTTTGTCGCAGGACGGTCTTTGTTTGCCCCTTTATCCAGTTTTCGCAGAATAAAAAGAAGTGCGCCTATTGTGCTGATGAAAAAGGAGAGTTCTGTTACCTCTTTTTTTATTCCTCTGCTGTATATTATGTTGATTTCCACTTTGCCGTTCGGGATTTCGCATTGAAACAGCAGTGACTTCTCAGTTGAATGTGTTTCAATAGTCTTTATTCCGTAGGCTTTCCAGATTGCCTTTGTATTGTATAATTCCAATACCGCATACCCATGGGATGTTCCATCCAACAGCTTGATCCACGGATTGTACCGTTTCATTATTTTCTCCAGCGTACGAAAAGTAATATTCCGTACATTCTTATTTTCTTGCCCTTTATCGGGAGCAATTTCACTTACCAGTTCTACTGCAGGAGCCACCGGCACTGAACCTGATGCATTCTTCAATCGGCCAAGAAATTTTTGGGTCGGATGCTGGATATGCTCGTGCGGATTCAAAGAAGTGACCGATCCGACCATCAATTCGACACCGAACTTTGACGCTTTATCTTGGGAACTATAGTCCGTCTGAAGATAAGAAGCTTCGAACGTATGAAAATCTCCGGTCAACGCAATGAAATTTTGTATATTTTCACTGGCTATTTTTTTCGCAATCATATCCCTTTCAGCAGTGAATCCGTCCCATGCATCAAGGTTCAAGTCTCTTTCTCTTATCTTAAATGGGGTTATTTGCACTGAATTCCCCCAGATATTCCAGAGGCTTTTAGATTCACTTAACTCATTTAGGAACCAGTCCCGCTGCTCTTTTCCCAACATCGATCGTTCTTCTTTCTCATCCGCCTCATTCAGTTGCTTTGGTCCGCCCATCGGAGCGCTTCGAAAAAGCCGCTCATCCGTCATATAAATGGTGGCAAGGTCTCCGATTGTCAGTGTGCGATAAATCTTCAAAGCGTCATCGGGCGATAATCCCGGATCGTAGGTTACTCTGGATGGCATGTACTCCAACCACGCTTGGCTCGCAGCATGTCGCCTTTTCCGGTCCGGTTTAAAGCTGTGGTCCGGGGCGACCGCCGGATAATACGTATTGTCGGCAAATTCATGATCATCCCAAACAGCTACTATTGCGTGGTTCTCGTGGAGCTTCTGCAAATCCGGATCACTTCGGTAAATTTTATAAAGTTCACGGTAGTCAGCTAATGTGAACGCTTTGTGTGTACCGCCCGGAACAGCAAGCTCCCTAACATGATGGGGTTCCCTTTTCAGGCTTTCGTACACGTAATCCCCTAAATGCAAGAAGAAGTCCAGTTCTTCTTCTGCCAGACAAGACAAAACATTAAAGTAACCGTTCTTATAATCCTGGCATGAAATATAGCCGATTGATGCAGGGCGGTATCCTTTGTCAGCAAGTGTTTTACAGCGGCCCGTTCTGCTTACAAATCCGCTCTTAGTGATAAAACGATAATAATACGTTTGATCCGGCAGCAAAAAATTGTTCAGATCAATGCGGACCACATTGTCGCAGTCCTGCCATATCGGGGCGAATCCACTTAAATCGATTCGAGAAAACTCATTGTTTGTGCTCACTTGAAATTCAATAAACTTCCCTTGCTTGATTGCGCTTTTTACAAATAAAGTTGTTCCTTTTTCTTCAATTTCTTCATTAGAAAAACCGGATTCTATATCCGGATCGACTCTGGTCCAAATGATCATTCCTGAAGAAGTGGGATCGCCTGAAGCTACAGATTGCGGAAAACCATCCCCCACGTTATTAATGGCTTTATATGGCTCGATGTTTCGAGACAATCCATCAATTATGAATAGGTCTCCTGCCAGAAAATCTTCGGAAAATCGGTAAGAATTTTTTGATGTTTCACTGTCTAAACCTTCTTCATTCACCGTTTCCACCTCCAACTTCTTATAAGCCTAATTTACAACAGAATATAAGGAGAGTCCAACTAATTTCAGAATAGTTAGTTAAATTTACAATAGTCCTTTTCATAGGTTTTATTTGCTGCCTTTACTTTTTTAGCTAGTTTCAAACTAAGACCTCTTTTCCTCTTTTGCCTTAACTGCGGAAAATTATCAATCTATACGGGGGTTCGATATAATAAGAACAATTAGATTTAAATTTGCAGGATTGTCGAGGAGAAGAACATGGCCACTAGTACAAGAAACGACAAGGTAATCGGGCTTATCCCGGGGTTGATTGCTTGCTTTATCGTTATGTTGATAGGAATTGTTGGAGCCGCAGGGATTGGAGAGCTGCTATTGGCAACAGGGATTTTAGCTGATGGCAGTGCGAGCCCTATTTCCGGAATTTTTGTAGCAATTCTGCTGGGGATAATAATCCGCAATACCCTTGGATTACCGGATTTTTTTAAAACCGGCATTAACTTTTCGGTTAAATATGCCTTGCGCGCCGGTATTATTTTACTCGGATTACGACTAAGTTTGATAGAAGCTTTGAAACTTGGCGCTTGGGGCGTGCCGCTGATTGTCGCATGCATTTCGGTCGGACTGTTTGTTACTTTGTATTTCACAAGTAAACTTGAACAATCCAATCGGCTTGGCACATTGATTGCAACTGGGACCGGCATTTGCGGAGTAACTGCAATCATGGCGACCGCGCCCGTCATAAATGCAAAAGAAAACGAGATTTCCTATGCAGTTGCCAACATTACGATTTTCGGTTTGATCGGTATGCTGTTTTATCCGTATTTGGCTCATTTCTTTTTTGCTGATGAACCAATCAAAGCTGGCCTGTTCCTTGGAACAGCCATCCATGATACCGCGCAAGTGACCGGTGCCGCCCTCATCTACGGACAACTATATGATTCAGCAGTTGTTGTAGATGTCGCGACCATTACAAAACTGACGCGCAATGTTTTTATTATCGCTGTTGTGCCGTTTATTTCGTTCTTATTTTTCCGCAACAAAGCAAAAAGTGGCGAGAGTAAAGCAGAGTCCCTGCCAAAATGGTACAAGCTATTTCCCGTATTTATTCTAGGATTTTTGTTCCTTTCGCTCATGCGAACTACTGGTGATGCTACCGCTTCTTCAAGCGGTGCCGCCTTCAGTCTAATCAGCCCTGCAGCGTGGGAAAGCTTCTACAGCTTCTGGAGTTCGTTCGGTTCAACGTATATGCTAGGCCTTGCTATGGCGGGTGTCGGCTTATCCACCAATTTAAAAATCTTCAAAGGCCTTGGCATCAAGCCATTTTATATCGGGCTTATTGCGGCGTTATCTGTCGGCGCCGTTAGCTTGCTGCTCATTTCTTTATTCGGGGATCTGATTTCAATTTAAAAAGGAGCCGTTCAAAACGGCTCCTTTTTGTTAGTTCTATATTATTTCTGACTAAATGCAATATTGAAAGCAATAAGCGCAAACAATGTGCCTTGGACTTTATTGATGCGTTTCGAAATAGATGGGCTCTTTTGCAGAAAAGCGCTGATGCTTCCGGCAAATACGCTGATCAAAGAAAAGATCACCAGTGCTTGAAGCAAGAAAATCAGTCCGTAAATGAGCATTTGGCCTGGGACGTTTCCCCATGAATAATTGATGAACTGCGGAAACAGTGCGAGGAAAAATAATGAAACTTTCGGGTTTAACAGGTTCATGATGACACCTCTTTTATAAAGCGCTTTGTAACTTAAGGAACTTTCGCTGCTTAAATCAAACCCGGAACTTTTTTCCCGAAAAGACTTGTAAGCCAAGAACAAGAGATAAGCTGCACCGACGTATTTTACTAATGCAAAAGCGAATGCAGATTGGTAAACCAAGGCGGATAATCCCACAGTAGCGGCTGTGATATGAAAAAGCAGACCGGTGCATAATCCAAGTGAAGTGGATACGCCCGCTTTTTGCCCTTTTGCTATGCTCTGCGCCAGTACAAACAGATTGTCAGGCCCTGGCATCAATGTGAGCAATACTGCGGCTCCTAAAAAAGCGGTTATCGATAGAAATTCCATAGTTGTCCTTACCTTTCCATTAACAGAATTTATGCCATTATAGCAAATAAATCGGCCCTAAGGTATAAGTTTCAGCGCAGCGGATGGCAAAGAGAAAGGTCAACTTCTACAGGTTGGTTTGTCGCAAGGGCAGCTGCCACCGTTCCGATATACGGTCCCATGGCTAAACCGGACGGGCCTAGCCCCGTCGCCAGCACTAACCCTTCATAAGGCTCCACCTTTCCAAGTACCGGCAATGCGTCCGGACCCATTGGACGAAAGCCGATCCGGACGTCTTCCAATACACCAGTTGCAAGTCCAGGAGCTACTTTCAACGCTTCAGAAAGCACTTCATGAATGCCCCCCGCCGTTTTTCGGTAGTCGAAACCGGAACCTGTTTCACGGGTCGCCCCCGCCACAACTCGGGAATCGTCAAACGCTAACATATAATGGCTGCTTTCAGGAATGATGACCGGCCAATTGGATGTGTCTGTTCCAGGGAGCTTGATATGGGCAATTTGACCGCGCTGCGGTTCCATTTTCAAAGAGATGCCGAGAGGTGCTAAAAGAGCCGGTGCCCAGGCACCAGCTGCCACTATCACAGCATCCGCCAATATGGTTTCCCCATCCACCTGAACTCCTGTCACACGCTGTTCCTCATGCAACAAAACCGCTTCCCCTTTTATGCGCTCAGCACCGTTCTTTTGAGAGGCACGAAGCAGCGCCTCCTGGAGCAATCGGCCATCTACGCGTGCGCCTCCTGAAACGAATACCGCCTCTAGCCCTTCGTCTAATGGAGGGAAAAGCTTTCGGGCGTCTTCAGAATTCACCCTCAAAATCTCCCCTATTTCCGGTGCCTCTTCTTTATTCGCTTTCAACTCTTTTTCAATCTTATCCAATTCTTCCGGCAAAGAGCTAATGTAAAGAGCGCCTGTTTTCTTATAACCGAAATCTGTTTCTTCCTCTTTTTGCAGATCAGCGATAAGGGAAGAGTAAAAGGCAGCGCCCCGCTTTGCCAATTGGTACCAGTCATCGCCCCTCTCGCTCGGTCCCCAAGGGCAGACAATTCCTGCTCCAGCAGATGTCGCTTTTCCGTCATGTACTTTATCTATAATCACCACTTCTATTCCTTGTTTTGCCAAACAATAGGCGGCGCTTGCTCCGACAATTCCGCATCCAATTATCACTATTTTCACAGGAGCACCTCTCTATCTCATCTTTGATTTAAAAAATCCAACTCTCCTGTTTCTTGCCGAACTTTATGCAGTGCTTGCTTGATGTCTGCTAATAAATCGTCCAAATGCTCAAGCCCGACTGATAACCGCAGTAAACCGTCCGTGATCCCGCGTTTTTCGCGCTCTTCTTTTGGCATCGCGGCATGAGACATTGTCGCCGGATAAGATAAGATCGACTCGACCGCTCCTAAACTGACAGCAAAAACGGGAATCCGCAAATTCTCCGTAAAAATCTTTGCAGCTTCTTTCGATAGCAAGCGGAAAGATAGAACGGCTCCAAACCCTTTTGCTTGGCGGACATGGATAGGATGGCCTGGGTGAAAAGTAAAACCGGGGTAATACACTTCTTCCACCAAGGAATGCTTATGCAAGTATTCCGAAATCGCCTGAGCCGATTCAGATGATTGTTTTAGGCGCGTTCCCAAAGTCTTGATTCCTTGAATTAATAAATAAGAGTCCTGAGCACCTAATACTGCTCCAAATGAGTTTTGGATAAAAGCGAGCCGGTTGCCCAGTTCTTCGTCTTTAGTTACAGCGAGCCCCGCGACGATATCGCTGTGGCCTGACAAAAATTTGGTCGCGCTGTGCAAGACAATATCTGCACCAAGCTCCAAAGGGTTTTGGTAAAGCGGCGTCATGAATGTGTTATCGACGAACGTCAAGCAATCATTCGCTTTTGCCAGTTTCGCCGCAATTTCGATATCGGTGATGTTCATGGTCGGATTGGAGGGAGTTTCGATATAAACCACTTTTGTATTTGGCTGAATCGCCTCCGCCATTTCGCCGAGGTCGGTCATATTGACAAACGTGTAGTCGATGCCGAATTTGTTCAACACTTCTGTTATAAATCGGTAGGTGCCGCCGTAGACATCTTCCGAAATCAGCACATGGTCACCAGACGACAGCAGCATAAAGGCAGAAGAAATCGCCGCCATGCCGGAAGCGAATGCGAAACCACGTGTACCGCCTTCAAGCTTGGCAATCGTTTCTTCAAGTGTAAGACGCGTCGGATTGCCCGAGCGGCTATAGTCGAACGGACCGAATTTTTCAAAGCTTTCCTGGTGAAAAGTAGAAGATAAATAAATCGGGACGTTGACCGCCCCTGTTGTTTTGTCCACACCGGCTGAATGGATGAATTTCGTTTCCAAATGATCGGTCATAATTGAAGAGCCTCCTTTTCAAACTTGGAAAAAGCTTGCTTTAAATCAGCGAATAAATCTTCCACTTCTTCGATTCCTACAGAGAATCGCAGCAGACGGTCACAGATTCCCCGTTCCACACGTTCTTCATAAGGGATTTCAGCATGCGTCTGAGTGGCGGGATAAGTGATGAAGCTTTCAACCCCACCAAGGCTTTCAGCAAAAGTGATGAGGCTTAGATTTGTCAAAAAGAGGTCCACCCATTCCGCTTCCTTTAAGCGAAACGAAACCATCCCGCCTTTCCCCGGATAAAAAACATCTGTAATAACCGGCTCGTTTTCCAAAAAGGCGGCAATTTTTTTTGCGTTTTCCTCATGCTGGCGCATTCTTAACGGCAATGTTTTCAATCCGCGCACTAGGAGCCAAGAATCGAAAGGCGAAAGGACGGCACCTGCTGCGTTGTGCATAACATTCAATTTCGCGCAGATGGCCTCGCCTTTTGCGACCACAAGGCCGGCCAATACATCGTTATGCCCGCCAATATATTTTGTTGCACTATGTATGACAATATCAGCCCCAAGATAGAGCGGCTGCTGCAAATATGGAGTTAAGAACGTGTTATCTACGATGAAAAGCAGATTGTGCTTCTTGGCCAGCTCGGCATAAGCAGCGATATCAATTTCCTGCATGAGTGGATTTGTCGGGGTTTCGATAAACAATGCCCGTGTATTTGAACCAATCACTTGCTCAGTAACAGCAGGATCTTCGAAATCGGCATAAGTTGTTCCGATATTATAAGCTTCTGAGAAATGGCCAAGCAGACGATACGTTCCACCGTAGACATCTTTAGGCACTAATAATTCATCTCCTGGACGGAACAGCGACAAAATAAGTTGGATAGCCGCCATTCCGGAACTACAGGCAAATCCGGCATCGCCGCCTTCAAGCTTTGCAATGCCTTCTTCTAATATTGTCCGTGTCGGATTTTTCGTCCGCGTATAATCATAGCCTGTCGACTTCCCAAGCCCTTGATGCTCATATGCAGTTGATAAATAGATTGGCGGGTTCACCGCTCCCGTTGCTGCATCGCTCCGATTTCCTAATTGAACCAATTGTGTCTCTATACTCTGTTTTCCCATCTTCATCTTCCTTTCACTATAAAAGCAGGGGGCCTTCTTCAAAAAGAAGAAAGCCCCCTGCTCAGGAAATACCGTCTTCTCATCTTTTAGGCACATGCCTATTGGAGTTAGCACCGTGTCCTTTATCAGACCGGTTGCTGAGACTTCAAAGGGCCAAATCCCTCCGTCTCTCTTGATAAGAAATAAATATAAAGTTAGATAATACTGAATGTTTAACACATTAAACTATATTTCAAGAAATAGCAAGAGGAATTGGAAAATTTTATCCTATTTTTTCATAATGAAACTCAAATGCCTTCCACTATTGCGGTTTTGGCGGTAAGAAAAGCCTTCTGGACTTACAAAGGTGCATGTCCGGTCGACCGTAATTTGTTCCAACGGGATGCCGGCCAGCTCGCATTGCTTTTGTACGGCGAGCTGATTGTCGATATGGTATTTTCGCGTCTTCCCATTAAAATAAATAAATTCTTCCGCATATCCGAGATTTTTAAATTGCAGATAAACGTCTTCGTCGACTTCGAACTTTTCCTGGCTCAGCGCCGCTCCTATTTGGACGTGAAAATCTTCTGGAGGGCAGGATTCCGCTTGCTGAAGATATTCAAACAGCTTTAACGTAATTTCTTTGACTGTTCCTTGCCAGCCGGAATGGACAGCGCCGATCAGACCGGTAGATTGATGACAGAAAAGCACGGGTACACAATCGGCCGAAAAACTGGTCAACAAAATATTCGAATCATACGTGTAAAGCGCGTCCGTTTCTTTAATCGCTGTCTCGACTCGCTCAGCGCCCATCCCCTTATGAGCAAGTGTCACCTTTTGGAAATTCGCGCTATGGGTCTGATTGGCACAAATAAAATCCTCCAACTGGATATTCAAAGAGGCCGCCAAATTTCGGCGGTTGCCAAGTACCGCTTCCGGATCTTCACAAACGTGGAGCGCCATGTTGCCAGCTTCCGGTTCTCTTTCGTCTTTCATGGTCATTCCTGAAATGAATCTTTCATTCTTCATGTACATTATTGTTTTCATATCCTCACCTTGTTTTAATATAAAGGAGAGCGCCGCTCATGTATAGAAAAAGACTGGAAAGGAGAAAAAACATGAACTTCAACTTGCAAGAAGCGATTGAAATTCTGGAACGCACACCTGAAGCTTTGGATGCTTTATTGTCCGGACTATCAGCCGGCTGGCTAAACAGCAACGAAGGTGATGGAACATGGAATCCGTCCCAAGTGATCGGCCATTTGATTGAAGGTGAGAAGAATGACTGGATTCCACGGCTCGAAATGATTCTCCAAGAAGGAGAAAGCAAACCTTTTCCTCCATTCGACCGTTACGCCCATTTACGCGAAGACCCCAAAAGGCCGGTAGAAGAAAAGCTGCGGGAATTCAAGGAACTCCGGCTGGAAAGCATCGTTAAACTTAAGAATCTTGTAACTTCAGAATCGCAACTTGAGCTGACTGGTCTGCATCCGGACTTCGGACAGGTAAAGCTGCGCGAACTCCTTTCCACCTGGGTCGTCCACGACTTTACCCATATCAGCCAGATTGCCCGTGTGATGGCCGAAAGATACCGGGAGGACGTCGGGCCATGGGAAGCTTATTTGGGCGTACTGAAGAAGAGATAAGGCAATAACTAATATAGGTTCGTTAAATTACGCTAAATTTTAAAAAGAAGAGCCTCTCCCTACAGCGTTTGGAGAGACTCTTCTTCGATTGTAACCACGCGGTTTGTTTCAGCTGCTTCAATAATGCCCAAAATGACTTTTAACGATGCGAGAGCATCTTCCCCGGTAACAATCGGGGTTTCATCCAGGCGGATGGCCTCAACAAAAGCATCAATGACGCCACTAGGTGTTTGGTTGTCGTTCGTTTGAATCGCTTCAAGTTGATAATTGGTCTTTTCGCCATTTTTCATCAGTACTTCAATCTGGTATTTGTCGTTATGGTAAATTTTTAATATTCCTTTCTGGCAATAAATGATTGTGCTATTGTCTTCTTCCCCGTAATACGTCCATGAGAAAGATGCTGTGCCAATCCGCCCTTTCTTGGTTTTCAGGCTGCAGACTAGGTTGTCGCAAACTTCAATCGGCTTGCCGT
Organism: Planomicrobium soli; assembly: GCF_003014655.1. Taxonomy (GTDB): domain Bacteria; phylum Bacillota; class Bacilli; order Bacillales_A; family Planococcaceae; genus Planococcus; species Planococcus soli_B. The sequence continues at coordinate 148,469 of NZ_PYAT01000002.1, forward strand.
TTTCATCTACTTTGTCGAGTGCGCCCTGAAAAGCGCTGACCTGTTCAATTTCATCATCCAGCAAATAATGCAGCAAATCCACTTTGTGGACGCCTAAATCTCCGGCAACCCCATGGCCAGACCTCTCTTTTTTAAAGAACCAGGTAGAGTTTGTTTTATTGAATCCCCAGTCTTCCGGTCCTGAATGGCCGAATGTCGTCTGGAACGTCAGCACTTTTCCAAGGTCACCGCCTTGAAGAATTTCCCGTGCTTTTTGATGGGCCCGTGTAAAACGCTGGTTATGGTCGACCATCAATTTTTTGCCCGATTTTTTCTGTGCGTCGATGATTTCTCGGGCATGTTCCACTGTCAGCGCAATCGGTTTTTCGCACAAGACATGTTTGCCGCTAAGCAATGCTTTAGAAGAAAACAAGTGATGGTGTTCATTCGATGAACAGTCGCTGATTGCCTGGATCTCCGGATCTTCAAACAATTCGTCCACGGTTTTTGCAACTTTGCCTCCAAACATAACTGCCAATGCTTCGGAGCGATCCAGGTTTCGATCGTAAAACACGATTTCACTTACGTGTGGATTTGCTTTATATTCCGGCGCATGACGCGCTTTTGTTATCGATCCGCACCCGATAATCCCTACTTTTATACCCATGTACACACCCTACTCTCTTTTTTGGAATACAACTGCAATGATGATGATCAATCCTTTCACAAAACCTTGAAGATGCGGGGAGACGTTCGTTAAATTCATCATATTGTTCAATATGCCTAAAATTAATACGCCAAATAGCGTACCGATAATTTTGCCTCGCCCACCTGTCATTCGAGTACCGCCGATAATAACAGCAGCGATAGCATCCAGTTCGTATTGAGACCCTGAACTCGACGAGGAAATGGAATTCAAACGCGATGTTTCAATAACCGCTGCTACCCCTACTAATGTACCGATCAACGTATAGACGCCAATTTTCATTCGGTCCACTCGGATTGCCGAAAGGAGTGCCGCTTTCTCATTGCTTCCAAGCGCATAGACATAGCGCCCAAAGCGGGTTTTATGCATCAATACAAAAACCAAAGCGGTCATTGCAAAAAAGATCAGGACCGGCACGTCGAATATCCACAGGTCACTATTTGCAATCATTGTGAATCCAGAAACTTCCCCGGACACACTGCCCCCGTTTGCGATATAAAGCGCAATCGAGCGGGCACCCGCCATCATGCCAAGCGTGGCGATAAACGAAGCGATCCTTCCTTTGGCAACCATAAGCCCATTCAAAAAACCGGCGAACGAGCCGACAAGCAGCGCTGTAAACACTCCTACAAGAATACTGCCTGAAGCGTTCAATGCCAGAACCGAGATAACACCGGCTAATGCGAGCACCGAGCCAACCGATAAATCGATTCCCCCCGATAGCATAACTACGGTCATGCCCATCGCGATAATGCCGATGATGGAAACTTGCATCAAGATATTCAACTGGTTGTTCATATCAAGGAAACGGGGATTTAAAATAGATGATCCGATGAACAAGATGATAAAAGCAATGATGACACTGTATTCCGACCATAGCCAAGACAATCGGCTCTTCGTCGTGTGGGTTTCCCGTTGGTATTCTTTAACATCTACGTTAGCCAATTTGTGCGACCTCCCTTTTCGAACCCGTTGCATAGTTCATGATCTCTTCTTCATTTGCTTCATCTGCCGTAAAACGGGCCGTTATCTCCCCATGGAACATGACGTTGATGTTGTGGCAGATGCGCATCACTTCCGGAGCTTCGGAAGAAAGGATGATGACCGCTTTTCCAAGTTTTGCAAGTTCGACAATTTGCTGATAAATTTCCTGCTTAGCGCCGACGTCGATACCTTGGGTAGGGTTATCAAAAATCAACAGTTCAGTTTCTGCTTCCAGCCATTTCGCAATGATGACTTTTTGCTGATTTCCTCCACTCAATTTATCAATGGCGATACGCGGATTGTGCACTTTAATATTCAAAGCTTCCTTATAGAACTGGAACTTCGTCCGCTCTTCCTTGTCTTGGATAAAGCCCCCTTTTTCAAAATTGCCCATAGAAGATAAACTCATGTTATGAAGTACACTCAAATCCTTAATAATGGCATTTTCCTTGCGGTCTCTTGGCACCAATCCCATTCCCGCTTTCAATGCTTTGCGCGGGTGATCTATTTTCACCACTTGGCCGTTGATTTTAACCTCGCCCGTGTATTTTTTTCGATAGCCAAATAAGCTTTCAAAAAGTTCCGTTCTGCCATCACCCGCGAGACCTGTAAAACCGACAATCTCGCCTTTGCGAACAGCAAAATTTATATCCTTAAACGCATTGCTTGTTAGGCCGTTCACATCTAAGACCACTGGTCCGAAAGGATGTTCATGCAAAAAGCGCTCTTGAGAAATCGCTTTCCCTACCATTGTTTTCGTAATCGTTTCAATGTCTTCATGTTCCATGCTTCCTGTCCGCACCAATTCTCCGTCGCGCAAGACGGTGTAGCCATCGCACACTTCCTTGATTTCCTTCAGCTTATGGGAAATGTAAATAATCGATACGCCTGAGTTCTTTAGGTTTTTCATCAGCCCAAACAACCTGTTCACTTCGTGCTCCGCTAACGATGTCGTTGGTTCGTCCATAATAATCAACCGGGATTTGTGCAGCAGCGCTTTGGAAATTTCAATCAGTTGCTTGTAGGATGTCGCTAAATTTCGGACGTATTCTTTCGGGTCAATGTCGACACCGAGTTTTGATAAAATTTCATGTGTTTGCCGGCACATTTCTTCTACTTTCAAAAAGCCGAATTTATTGCGCAGCTCAGATCCTAAAAACATGTTTTCATAGACGCGAAGATCCGAAACCATATTGAGTTCCTGGTGGATGAAGCTGATGCCATGCTCTTGCGAGACCCGGGGATTCAGCATCTTCACTTCTTCGCCGTTAATATAAATCGCTCCGCTGTCGGGCTGGTGGACACCACCCAGTATATTCATCAACGTGGATTTGCCTGCACCGTTTTCACCTAGTAAAGCATGGATTTCACCTTGCTCCACTTGGAGCGTGACCCCCTTTAAAACCGGGACACCATTGAACGATTTTTTAATTTCTTGCATCGTTATAAAAGGATTTGAAGTCATAGCCTTGATCCCCCTCATATAGGAAAACAGGAAATACAATGAAGAGCATTGTATTTCCCAGATTGTTGATAACTCAATATAATAAATGATTAAAGAAATGTCCTAATGAATATTCCGCAAACCAGCTGCGCTTTCCGCGGGCTCGAGCCGAAACATGCGAGGCTATGGCTTTGCGACGAAGCGCGAAGCGTTGCAGGAGCACACGTTTTCTCCGCTGTTTTGCTCCATAGTTAAAGGTTAGGTACAAAGCAAACTCCTCTAATTTCAGCGGAGGGCGGCGACTCCAGCGGGACCAGCGCGAGCCGAAGACCCTAGACGGAGCAAAGCGGAGGAAGCGGCTGAGGCCGTGCCCGCGGAAAGCGTCCGCCTGGAGCGAAATGAAAAATCTTCTATGAGTTTTTCAAAAGCCTAAGGAAATACAATTAGAATTTAGATTCTGGATCATAGAACTCATCAACGTTTTCTTTTGTTACTTGAGTCGCTTCTTTCACAACCATTGTCTCAGCCGGTTCCTCGCCTTTAGCAAGATCAGCTGCAATTTTCACTGCGTCTTCAACCATTGTCGGCGAATACAGGAACGTCGCTTTCATGAGGCCATCATTTTTGATGTCTTCAAATACCTGCTTCGCACCGCCCGCACCTGTTACGAATTGGATATCCGTACGGCCTGCTTCTTCAATTGCTTGAAGAACACCTAACGCCATCCCGTCATCCTGTGTGAAGACTGCATCGATTTGCGGGTTTGCCTGTAAAATGTTCTGCATAACTTCCAATGATTTCTCAGTTGAAAAATCGCCGCTTTGGGAAGCGATGATTTCCAAGCCCTCAGAAGCTTCGACTGCTTCTTTGAAACCTGATCCTCGCTGTTCAGTGACTGAACTTGGCGGCCCTGAAATTTCAACAACTTTACCTTTTCCGCCCAATTGTTCAACAAAGAATTTACCGGCATTGACGCCGATTCCTTCGTTATCACCTTTTACTACAACTGTAGCTGCATCGTTTTCAAGTTCACGGTCCACAATAACGAGCGGAATGCCCGCGTCTTTTATTTTTTGCCCCACCGGAGTCAATGCTGCAGATTCAATCGGAAGCATTACGATGACATCTACATCTTGAGCGATCAAGTCGTCTACATCGTTCGCTTGTTTGTTCGGATCTGCCGCATTGGTCATGACATATTCAATCCCATCGCTTTCCTGCAGTGCCTTTGCTTGCTTTTCTGCGCTGTCAATCAACGCGCCCATCCAACCATGCGTTGCAGAAGGCAAAGAAATACCAATTTTCACTGTATCGTCCGTTTCTCCTCCACTGCTGCCGGAACCCGAACTTTCGCTTTCACTGCCGCTTCCGCATGCTGCCAAGCCAAACACCGTGACTACTGCCAAAAACAAAATCCATAATTTTTTCACTTTATTCACCCCTTTGTTTTTTTAAAAAGCTCCCCTTCAATGTAAACGTTTACATTCACAACTAAGGCCAGCGCTCCATCATTAATCCCCCTTAATAACAGAGCGCTGGTCTTAGCTGCATTAACCCGATGTTGACTCCCGAATGATAAGTTCGTGTTCTAAAATGACACTGTCGACCTGCTCCCCTTTAAGGAGATCGATTAACATCCGCGCCGCAATGGTCCCCATTTTGTACATCGGTTGGGCAATTGTTGTCAGTGTCGGATTGGTCATGTTCGAAAAGTCGATTTTATCAAAACCGACTACCGCCATATCTTCCGGAACATCCAAACCTGCTGCATTGATTTCTTTCAAAGCTCCGATCGCTAGCAAATCCGATACTGCGAAAACTGCAGTCGGCCGGTCCGGCAATGCCAGAACTTTTTTCATTGCCTGTTGTCCATGCTCGAACCCGAGCTGCTGGGTGTATAGGATGTAATCATCGATTACCGGAATCCCGTATTCCGCCAATGCCCGCTGGTAACCTGCTCTTCGTTCACGCGCATACGAAAATTTTTCGTCCGTATTTATCAAGGCAACTTTACGATGCCCGATTTGGATCAAGTGCTTGACTGCCCGGTATGACGCTTCCTCACTGTCGATTGTTACGTATGGAATATCGATGCCACCTCCATATTCGCTGCATTGAATGATTGCATACTTTTCCGCCAACTCTTTTAACGTCTCCACGTTTACTGCAGGATCCATTGAAATGATGCCATCCGCCATTTTCTTGCGTACCAGGTCAAAATAGATATCTTCTTTTTCCGGCTTGGAATCCGTTTCGCACAGTAGGATGCTGTAGTTCTGGCTGAGCGCCATATTTTCAATTCCTTTAATGATTTCAAAATAGAACGGATTAGAAATAGTCGGAATTAAAATCAGCATGATCCGGCTTTCGGAATTTCTTAAATTTCTTCCAAGCATGCTCGGTTCGTAATTCAATTCTTTGATCGCTTCTTCCACTTTCTGTTTTGTTTTTGAAGCCACTTTGTTCTGGCCGTTCAAGACGCGCGATACTGTGGCGACAGAAACTCCCGCTTGCTTCGCTACTTGCTGGATATTTGCCATCTTCTTTTCCTACTTTCCCGGATTTCATTAATGTTTAAAATGAAATCGATTACATTTTCATAGTATTATCTTCAGAATTATCTGTCAATATAAATTTTAAATTTAAATAAAGGGTTGATTTACTTGAATATTATCTATATCTTAAAAATGTAACGGTTTACATTTCAGTATATTCTGATATTTTACTATGGGGGGATTCTTTTGAAACTGGGCGTTTTTACTGTATTATTCTCCGATAAGAATTTCGAGGACATGTTAAGCTTTGTTTCTTCTAAAGGAGTGGAAGCGATCGAACTGGGCACAGGCGGCTATGCAAACGAGGTTCACTGCAAAGTAGATGAACTGCTGGCTGATGATGAAAAACTCCACCGCTTCAGGCAACAAATGGCCGATGCCAACTTGACGATCAGCGCACTCAGCTGCCACTCCAATCCGCTCCATCCGCAAAAAGGGATAGCCGGTCCCGCCGATGAATTGCTGGTTAAAACGATGCAGCTGGCTTCTAAACTCAGCGTTCCGGTAGTCAACACGTTTTCGGGTTGTCCGGGCGATCATGAAAATGCCCTATATCCAAATTGGCCGGTCTCTCCCTGGCCGCATGATTTCCAGGAAGTGCTCAAATGGCAGTGGGAAGAAAAGCTTATCCCCTACTGGAAGGAAAAAAACAGGTTGGCCGAGTCACTTAATGTCAAAATCGGCTTAGAGCTTCATGGCGGTTTTTCCGTGCATACACCAGCGACGATGCTGCGGCTGCGGGAAGCATGCGGTCCGGCAATTGGCGCAAACCTCGACCCAAGCCACATGTGGTGGCAAGGCATCGATCCGGTTGAAGCCATTAAAATTCTAGGGCGTGAAGGAGCCATACATCATTTTCATGCGAAAGATACCATCATCGATCAGCCCAACATGAATCGCAACGGCCTGACCGATATGACCGACTACTCCCAGATGCAAGACCGCTCCTGGTATTTCCGCACTGTCGGTTTTGGCCATGATTTAAAGACGTGGGCAGACATTATCAGCACACTTCGGCTTTATGGCTACGATTACGTCGTCAGCATTGAACACGAAGACGGCTTAATGTCGATCAACGAAGGCTTTACAAAGGCCGTTGAAAACTTAAAGCCGCTCATTGTCAAAGAGTCCGTCGGCGAGATGTGGTGGGCTTAATAGAATAAAAAGGCCCCACTCCAGTTATTGAGTGGGGCTTTCGTATTTCAGAATGTATTTTGCTGAAAGGGAAAATAATTGCCTCCTATTAAAAAAGCAGAGTTCGAAAATCTTAGTCCTGAATGACGTCAATCAGTTCCATATGAACATCTACAAAATAAGTCTCGAGTAATTCCGCAATTCGGCCATCCAGCTGATGGTATTCCCAATCTGCTTGTTCAACGACCGCATAAAACTCACCTTCTTTGACTTCACCGTTTTCCAGCGCCTTGAACTTTTGCCACATTTCCTGGCCATAATTCTTTTCGATAGCAGCATAATCATAAGCTCCAATTGCCTCAAGAGAGCCTACCAAGGCATCCAAAAAACTTGTGACGCCTACTTCTTCGATATGCCCGGAAAACCAGTTCATCAAAATTTCATGGCCGCCGCTTTCAAGCTCTGAATAGTATTGAAAAGCTAAAAATGCTTCATCAGCAGGCTGATTTCTTGTCGGATAATCGTATTCGCTGATGGTCGCTATCACCGCATTCCAAATATCATCCTTGGTCACCAAATCTCTTCGATACATTTTCGGCTTCATTCTATTCCCTCCAATTGAATAACGCATGTCTATATAACCCATTATACCAATTTTCGTTAGTTTGAGTTGTCCCACTAAAAGGGTAATGTTCACTATTACAAAAAAGGTGGGATATGTATGCGTATGGGTTGCATGAGCAGCATCATCATTTCAATTGTTATTTCTATTCTTCTTACATTATTGATCAACTTCATTTTATAGAGACAAGTATGGGCAAGGAGTGTCAGCGGATGGAACAGTCAATCCGGAGACTAACGCTCGAGGATTTCCCTTTTCTTGAAGCGATGGAAACCGGCATCGAAGATGATTACGTCAAACGGATTTTTGAGCGGCTTGTCACCACGGAGAACAACCGGCTATATGGGCTGTTTTTGGACAACCAACTGACAAGTGTCTGCGGCTATACAATTTTTGCGGATTGCTACGCGATGATTGGGCGGATACGGAGCGACATCCGCTTTAGGGGCCAAGCTTTGGCCACTCAATTGACAATCTATGTTAGGGATGAGGCGTTCAAGCTTCCCCGTATTCAATGGGTTGGCGCGAATACACAGGAAGAAAATGAGGCTGCCCGGCGCGTTCTTGAAAAAACCGGGTTCCGTGAATGCTCCACTCTTTATAGTGCCACAACACAAGATCTATCGAAATTGGAGTCCAATGGGGTTCCATGGCAAGAAATTTATGGCCTTGACCAGAAAAAATCATGGATTTATAAACTTTATATACAAACAGGCAAAGTCTTTCCGTATGAATGCTATTATCCATTCCCTGCTTCTAAGGATTTATTTTCTGAAGATAAGCTTGCAGAATGGTCGTTTTATGAAAACGAAACCCGTACCCGTGTTCTGATCACGAAAAAGGATTTCAAGAAATACCACTATCTCCATGCCATTTATCCATGGAATGATTTAATGGAACAGGATGGGCTATGGGAAACCATTTCGAAAAACTATAAAAATTTATCGAGCGAAACCGAAGAGAAAACGTATATCTGGATGGATTTGACGAAAGACCAAGTACAATCCTTTCCGGAAGAACATGCTTTTGAATTGCCTTCCCCCTGGATGCTTTATGGCGTCTGGCGAAAAGAAAATACGAATTATTTGCATGATAACAAAGAGAATATTCCTTTATCTCAATAGCAGACCAATTAAACCCTACATTCAATAAACGCCTGCATCTTTAAAAGATGCAGGCGTTTAAGCTCTTTGTTCTATTTTCCAAAAACACACTACTGATCAGTTAGCCGGCCTCGAAGAAGTCAATGGAATTTTTTCGTAATCTTCAGGGTTCAGTTTTTCCACCGAGCCATCCGCGACACTTTCTACAATCGCTGAAAGTCCCCGTTCAACAGACTTCACCAATTGCCCTTTTTCCTTTTGTCCCAACGATTGCGTCTGTCCTTTTACTTCAAACAGCACCGTGCCGCTGCCATTTAATGCATAGGAGCCAAGAGCAGTGCCTGGAAGATCCAAGCCTTGAGAATAAAGCGAGATATTTGTGAATTTCGAGTTTCCGTATGACTGCAGCTCATTGTAAGCCGCAACGTTCAACTGTCTTGATAAATCATAATTATAGTTGTCCGCATATTCTGCGTACTTCGCACCTTCAGGAGTTGATGGATCTGGAACAAATTGAGCGGATAAAGAAAGCGTTACAGGATCGTTGGTTCCTGCTACATAGTACATTCCTTGATGGTGCAGATCGATAAAGACATCTACATTGCCAAACTCAGTTTGCAATGACTTGTAAACATCACGTGATGTTTGGGATTCAGGCGTGATGAACCAGCCCGGCAAATTGGAAGCTCCCGGGAAATCCGTTGCTTCCGGAACATAGCTAAGATCCGGATTGAAATCGCGGTTAACGTCAAATCCGGGGTTTTTACCGTAGTCATAGCTTTGGCTCACTCCTCGGTCCAAGTAGTTCCATGAAGGCTTGGCACCGGCCAATTGCGGGTAATCTTCGACGACATCAGCCCAAGTCATGCTGTTCCGCCGCTTATCGGCTTCGGATGCATCCGGATTCAGCATTGGCATGAATACAAGTGTCACTTCTTCACGAATTTTTTTAGCTTGAGCCGAGTTTCCAGATAAAGTTTTCAACAAGTTAAGCAAAGCGACCGTACCTGTTTTTTCATTGCCATGGATTTCGCTTTGAACAAGAATCACTTTATCTCCTGTCCCCACTCTTGCCGTGTAAATATTCCGGCCTTCAAAAGATTGTCCGGCTACATCCACTTGTACTGTTCCTTTGCTCGAAGCTTCGATCTGCTTCAAGCTTTTTTGCAGCTCAACATAATCGACAAATCCGGAAATGCTGTAATCGTGATGATGCGTTGCCGGTCTGGTTTCTGTCTCTGCTGCATAAACTGGCATTGCCAATGCTGCACATAATCCTGCTATCCCAATCGTACTCGCCCATTTCTTCTTCAATCCTACCCGCTCCTTTTAAATTAAAATTCCCTTTAATTTCCTTGTTATTTTTATTTTTTACTCTTTATTCCATTAAGTATTGCACTTAACATACCAAACTCAAAACGAATAGTAAATGTATTTTGAATTTTTAATCTTTTAGTAACGGATTTAAAAATGAAACTCTCTTTTTCTGCCCCAAAGGAATTACATCGGTTTGAACCTTTAGACTTAGCAATAGTTTTCTTTGTTTTATTAAATAAGAGAATTTTAGAGATCAGCAAAAAGCCTTCTCAACAAATCGAGAAGGCAAAATCGTTTTTCTACCCATTATCTCATCACACTGCCGCCTGAAATTTTTAATGATTCTCCTACAATATTGCCTGATGCGTCCGTCAACAAGAATGCAATCGAATTCGCCACTTCTTCCGGCGTCGACAATCGGCCGGATGGAATTTCGCTTGCCGCCTGTTTCATTCCTTCTTCAAATGAAATTCCGTTTTTCTCAGCTCGCCGCCTAATGCTGTTCCAGGCCATTTCAGTGTCGACATAACCCGGACACACTGCATTGACACGAATGCCGTGCTCAATCGCTTCAAGAGCCATCGACTGCGTCCAGCCGACAACTGCAAACTTGCTGGCAGCATAAGCTGTGCCGCCATGGGTACCTCGCAGCCCCGAAAGTGAAGCCAAGTTAACGATGCTCCCCTCCTTTTTCTCAAGCATCTTCCGGTAAACCCTTTGCGTTAGCAGGAACGTATATTTGAAATTCAATTCCATGACGCGGTCGAGCGTTTCTTCATCCAGCTCCTCGACCACATTTCCGCCGCCAATTCCCGCCGAATTGACCAAGCCATAGATAAAGCCAAACTTATTCTCGGCTTGCGCCACCAGGTTTTCGCGGTCTTCTTGTTTTGCCAAATCCGCCTGCTGAATAAAAACTTGCTCATTGCTCGCCGCCTGGAGCAATTCCTTTTTCAATTGCTCCAGTTTTTCCTTATTGCGTCCAGTTATGGTGACCCATGCTCCCATCTCTACCAGAACCTTGGCCGTTTCATAGCCGATTCCGCCTGTGGCTCCAGTGATCAGCACGTGTTTACCTTTTAACGCTTCAGTTGAAAAAATAGACATTTAGCCGTCTCCTCTCCTACTTGAATGCTCATCTTTTCCCTTTCAACCAGAAAAGTAAAACATGCGGCATTTGCCCAGTCAATTCTTGGATTCATCTAATTTGCTTTTGCTGTTATCAGCCCATAAGCACTTGGTAAAGAGGGTCTGTCCGTTATATAATTTGAATAGTCGAACTATTATGGAGGAGGGTTAACATGAACAAAACTAAAACTGCAGTCGAAACACTATTTGTTAATCAGTTTGTTGATGGAATTTTAGACCCTGAAAAAGAAATGCTCGGTCCAGTCAAAGACGGCGGATATATTATTGCAAATACTGCGCCAGGATGTTGGGGACCGATGATTACGCCAAGCATCAAAGGCGGGCATGAAGTGACACGTCCAGTTTATGTACAAGGGGCAGAACCTGGGGATGCCATTGTCATCCGGATTAATTCTATTAATGTGACTTCCCAAGCCACTGCTTCCGGCAATGACAAAGTATATGAGGACCGAGCAGATGGCGACGGTTTCGTGGCGGCAAAATGTCCGGAATGCGGCACGAAGAATCCAAAGACGGTCATCAAAGGAATCGGCATGGAAGCCATCCGCTGCGCTAATTGTGGAGCGGATGCTACACCATTTGTTTTTACAAATGGCTATACCATGTTTTTTGGTGAAAAAGGGGATGTTGGCCTTACACTTCCGCAAGATGCAGCCGAAACGATTGCGAAAGATGGCCGGGAATATATGAAGACGCCGGAAGCATCTGTTCAAAATCCGGTAGTCACATTTGCACCACACGATATGGTCGGAACCATGGCACGCATGCGTCCATTCCTTGGCCAATTAGGGACAACGCCATCACGTCCGACACCGGATTCCCATAACGCTGGAGACTTCGGCTCTTTCTTGGTCGGCGCCACCCATGATTATACAAGTACTCAGGAAGAACTTGAAACGCACCGGACAGACGGCCATTTGGATGTCAACCGCGTGCGCGCCGGCGCTGTCTTGATATGCCCTGTTAAGGTGCCAGGCGGCGGTGTTTATCTTGGGGATATGCACGCCATGCAGGGAGACGGCGAGATTGCCGGGCATACGGCGGATGTGTCTGGCATTGCCCATCTTCAAGTCCATGTCATTAAAGGAATGAACATTAAAGGTCCGATTTTGCTGCCCAATGTTGAAGATTTGCCTTATACAGCCAAACCGTTCACTCAAGAAGAACGCCAGTCCGCCCAGCAAATCGCAGATAAATGGAACGTTGCAAAAATCGAGCAATCGTATCCAGTCTCTTTTATCGGATCTGGACCAAACTTGAACGACGCCACTGAAAACGGATTAAACCGAGCCGCAGAATTTTTCGGGGTAAGTGTACCGGAAATCATGAACCGCTCGACGATTACGGGAGCAATTGAAATCGGCCGGCACCCGGGCGTCATCACAGTGACTTTCTTGGCTCCAGAGCAGTATTTAAGAAAAACCAATTTATTCGATCTAGTTAAAACCCAATATGGTTAATATAAAAAACCAGCCCTCTTTATTACAGGGCTGGTTTTATTATGCACGATTAGATTGTTACACCTTGCTCCTGGTCTTCCACCCATCTGATTGAATGATACTTGTCCGTTAAGATAGCCGGATAGTCATTTTCAATTGGCGCAGCTGTTTCAAGGATTTTGTGCAAGCGTTCATTGAATTGATGGAATAGGAGTTCATCATTCTCACATTCGTCTACAATTTTTGTATACATGGTAACCATTCTTGAATAAAATTTTTCTTCTAATTCTTTGTGGGTGGTGGCAAATCGGGTTCCGGCTTCAACAAAATGAAGCATCAAATCGACGCTGAGTTCTTTGTTGCCAGTCGATTTGTAATAGTCGTCTATCGTCCTTTTCGCCTTGGATAACCGTGGCTGCGAGTCTTCCTCGTCCGGGCTAACATAAGCAGTTACCGTTCGCTTCGACTCTTCATACAGAGAATGGGCTTCTTCTTCAGCTTTTACTTCCGCGGATAAATGCTTTCTGGCTTTCTTGCTCATTTGCGATAGATCCATAATGAGTTTCATGAGTTCTTCCCGCTCATAAGTCTCTAAATGTTTCTTTAAGTCGTCAGTAGTCAACTTTGCCATAAGTTCTCGCCTCCATTTTTCTGCACTTACTAGATTCGGCGCCGCCCACACTAAACCCTTCTTGAAATTTATGCTTTGTTAATTGGTTGGGTTGCCATTTGCTTTCCCTTTGGCTTTTCCTGAGACATCCTCGAATTCCCGAGCGATTCGTTCCAGTGCTTCCTTAATCAGCGGGCGCGGCGATGGAATGCAAATGCGCTGATACTGCTCGCCTTCCTCCCCGAACATACTGCCATCTTCTAGGACGACATTCGCTTTATTGTAGATGCGGTCATGAATTTCTTCAGGCGATAAATTGTACCCGCTGAAATCGAGCCACAACACATAGGTGCCTTCTGGAATCCGGACCTTCACTTCTGGCATATGCTCTTCAAAAAAGGTTTTCACAAAGTCCATTGTGCCGTCTATATACTCCAAAAGCTGCTCCAGCCACTCTTCGCCTTCGTTGTACACAGCAATCAAAGCAGCAATTGTAAAAGGAGAACCAAGCTGCATACCCATTTCGGTCGCAAAAACCGCCATTCGATCCGGATCCGTCACAATAACATTCGTGCAATGAAGCCCGGCAGTGTTGAAGGTTTTGTTGATGGCAGTCAAAGTTAAAATATGGCCTGTTTGTTCAGCAACGGTGGCCATAGGAAGGAATGTTTGGCCTTTGCGGATCAGATCTCCGTGAATTTCATCCGCAACGATGAGCACATCATGGCGGTAACATATATCCGCCAACCTTTTCAATTCATTTTCTTTAAAAATGCGGCCCGTTGGATTGTGGGGATTGCACAAAATGAACATTTTCGTATGCCCGTCTTTCGCTTTTTCTTCGAAATCCTCGAAGTCGATAGAATAATAACCGGTGTCGTCTGCTTTCAAGGCATTATTGACCACAATGCGGCCGTTGCCTTCGACCACTCCTGTAAACGGCGGATAGACCGGACGCTGGATGATTATCCCATCCCCTGGTTGGGTAAAAGCTTTAACTGCAACATTTAAGGCATGGACCGTACCCGGGCTATAGACGATTTGTTCTTTTTTAATTTCCCAGTCATAGCGCCTCTTGAACCAATTCTGGATTGCTTGATAATATTCTTCCGGAAAGACCGAATAGCCGAAGATCCGATGGTCCACTGTTTTATGTAAGGCATCGACTAGCGGCTGCGGCACTGGCAAATCCATGTCCGCGGTAAACAGCGGAATCGTTTCTTCGTCAAAACGCTCGGTTATGCCGAACGCTTTGATCATGTCGGCTCCATCCCATTTTAATGAATACGTTCCTCTTCGATTGACGATTTCATCAAAATTATACTTCATTCATATCCTTCCTTTCGGGTTGATTGCTTTTCTTTTATGTAAACATAGTTGATTCATTTATACCCGTTTTTTGTTTTGTGAAGCCGACGATTTCCAAAGGATTTTCCTCATCGCTTTGGCGGCAAATCGAACTGGTAATGCTTCGCCAGAAATTCATCGATAACAACTCGATGGCTGCCAATCATATTTTCCGGCAATTCATCAGGGTAAAAAAATTTAAAACTGAGAGACTCCGCCTCGTCGACCCTTAATTCTCCTTCATAATCGTCTGTGTAATAGGCAGCTGTAACTGTATAGAATTCGTCGCCATTTGCGGCAACCGCAAAATGATTAGGTCCGGAATAGACATTGATCAACTGCAGCCGTTTGACTGTTAAACCTGTTTCTTCGTACACTTCTCTTTTCGCCACATCTTCTGTTGACTCTCCGAGTTCCATTAAGCCGCCGGCCAGTCCCCATTTATCTTTCGGAAATTTCCTCTCCTCAAGCAACAGCCTGCCTGATTCGTCCACAATGACTGCAACTGCACCGACCAGGATCAACGGACGGTGCCCGACAAGTGACCGCAGCTCTTCTACATACCCCATATCAAAAACGCTCCTTTGGTTTTCTGCTATTATACTCTTCTATAGTGTAGCTTACCCGACAGTTTTAGGCATGAATAAACCGCAAACCAGCCACCTGCTCCTGGTTAGGCAGATGGCTGGTTTGCATAGATTATATATGGAAAATGTTAAGCCCGTGCTTGTGCCGATGCAATTTTCTCCCGTTTGACTTCCGCAATTTCTTCTGTTGACATTTTAGTAATCGTAAACCCAGTCAAAGCGTAAATGATTGAAAGGATCGGCACTGTAAAATTGAAAATAGCATAAGGCGCATAATCGAAAGCACTGACTCCTAATGTTCCAAAGATAAAGACGCCACATGTGTTCCAGGCAAAGAATACAGAAGTTAGCGTACCGCCATCTTCTAGCGCCCGGGACAAGTTCTTAGACTGGAGCAATTTGTCTTTATAGGACTGGGCGTACATTCTTGAAGGCACGACGATGGAAACGTATTGTTCGGCACATGCTGCATTTGTGCCGATAGCGGAAAGGACAGTTGCTGCAACCAAACTGCCGCTGGTTTTGGCAACTTTTAATATTTTATTCATCATAGCCCGAAGCATCCCTGTATGTTCCAAAATGCCTCCGAAGGACATGGCTGCCAGTACCATCGATACGGTATACATCATATTGTCCAATCCGCCCCTGTTAAATAACTCATCGACTAGCACGTTGCCTGTCTCTATGACGTATCCGCTTTGCAGCGCGCTTACCGCATCCGAAACGGAACTTCCCTGCACAAACACTTGTGCCAGGAAACCGAGAAGAACTCCGACAACCAGTGCAGGAATGGCTGGCACTTTTTTAGCTACCAACACAAAGACAATCAACGGAATAATCAACAGAAAAGGTGAAATTACAAAACTTTCTCTTAGAACAGCAGCCGTTTCAGCAATGCCTGCTGTATCAGTTTCTTGAGACGAGAAGTTTCGGCCCAAGTACCAAAAGACCGCCAATGCGATCAGCAGTCCCGGAATAGTCGTATACCACATATGTTTAATGTGAACGAATAAGTCTGTACCTGTTAATCCTGCAGCCAAGTTGGTCGTATCGGATAAGGGAGACATTTTATCTCCAAAATACGATCCTGAAATAATCGCCCCTGCAACCATTGGCGCTGGAATTCCCATGCTAAGTCCAATGCCCATCCCCGCTACTCCGACTGTTCCCATTGTTGACCATGAACTTCCAATAGCAAGCGAGACAATGGCGCATATCAGTGTAATCGAAACAAGGAAAAATGCAGGCGTTAAAATCTGCAAACCATATAAAATAAGTGTAGCTACGATTCCGCCACCAATCCATGACCCGATAATGAGACCGATCAAGATAATGATGATAATGGCTGGCAAAGCGAGGCGTATCCCTTTATATATCCCCTCTTCGATTTCCTTCCATTTATAGCCTGAACGCCATGCAACCAACGCAGCCACAACCGCTCCCGCAATCAACGGAATATGCGGACCTTGTTTAAGTACGACAATCGTTGCAAGCATTACGGAAATCATGACAATCAGCGGTAATATAGCCCTTCCAAAAGTCATTCTCTTTTCCATGCCGTTTCCTCCCTCTCCCCTTTTTATTGAAGAATGTAAACGCTTTTACACTGCTCTACGCTGCTACTTGCACATAGTTTAGAAGGTATTCTTGATAAAAAATTCATTCTCCTTCTTATCAGGCTTTTTTCTTTTACTTATTTTTAATAGATGCTGACCGATTGTTTACAAATTCCATACAGATCTTTCACGCCAGCTTCAAGTTTCCTTGGTATGGTTTGAATGAAAACAAAAATCGATAGGAGCTGAAAACGTGAAAACAATCCATAGGTTTATTCCTGCAGCTGCAGTTTGTGCACTCTCACTCTCTCTATTCGCCGTCCCTTCGCAAAGCATTGCATCAGAGACCCTCATCCATTTTGACAAAGGCAAGCAGGGGTTGAATGTCGAATTGGTGGGCCGTTACAAAAGCGGTGCAAAAATTGATGAAGGCGGTACCGAAATTGTCGTTTACGATCCGACGACTTTCCGTGCTTTTTCTGTAAACGGTGCTGAAAATGCGCTCGATATTCTGGACATGAGTGTGTTAAAAACCAAAAAAACAACTGATATCCCACTGATGACCCGAATTCCGTTGAGCGAACTGGGTGTCGAGGCATCGGATGTCACGAGTGTCGCCATTCATCCGGACGGTGGTTATATCGCTGTAGCAGCCCCTGCTCTCCGTAAAGAAGAACCGGGATTTGTCGTCTTTATGACGGTGGACGGCAAACCAATTGCTAATGTACGAGTAGGCGCTTTGCCGGATATGCTGACATTTACACCAGATGGCAGTACACTGCTGGTCGCGAATGAAGGCGAACCGACTGAAGATTATTCTGTAAATCCTGAAGGTTCTGTCAGTTTTATCGACGTTGGTTCAGAAATTGAAAACATTGGCGCTGATGCTGTTTCAACTGTAACCTTTAATGAAGAAATCATCGAGGACGGCGTCCGAAAAGTCCATCCGGACAGCACTTACGCCGAGGATCTGGAACCCGAATACATCACTGTAGACGGAAATGGCAAGTACGCTTATGTGGCTTTGCAGGAAAATAACGCGTTCGCAAAACTGGATATCGAAAAGAAAGAATTTATCTCGGTAAAAAGTTTGGGCTACAAAGATCATTCACTTCCTAAAAACAAATTTGATGCATCAAACAAAGACGATGCTATAAATATCCGCAATTGGCCGGTCCTGTCAATGTATCAACCAGACGGCATCACCAGTTTTGAAGCGGATGGCAAAACTTATATTTTGTCAGCAAACGAAGGCGATCTGCAGGACTGGGAAGGTTTTTCTGAAGAAGCACGTGTTGCTGATTTAAAAGACGACTACCAGTTGAACGCCGATATGTATAAAGGCTATAACCAAAACCGTTTGGATAAGCTAGTGGAAAACGGCCTTTTTGATGAAAGCCAGCTGGGTCGGTTGATCACATCGACAGCACAGCCGAAAAATGAAAACGGCAAGTATGAGGCAATATATGGCCACGGCGGACGCTCTTTCTCTGTTTGGGACGCCGATTCCATGGAACTAGCGTATGATAGCGGCGACGACTTCGAACAAATTGCTGCCCAAGCTTTTCCCGATTTTTTCAATACCAGCAATGATAAAGATAGTTTTGATAATAGAAGCGACGATAAAGGGCCTGAACCGGAAAGCGTCATTACCGGCAACGTACAAGGCAAAAACTACGCGTTTATTGGACTTGAGCGGCAAGGGGGAATTATGGTCTACGATTTATCAAAACCTGCCGCCCCTAAATTTAACACTTATTTCTCAAGCCGTATTTTTAACGGTGAAGGAGCGGCAATCTCTGAAAAAAGCGGAGATGTAGCTCCTGAAGGATTGACCTTCGTCGCTTCAGACCAAAGCCCGACTGGCCAGGCCCTTCTTCTGGCTGCCCATGAAGTATCCGGCACTATTGCCGTTTATTCTTTGGAAGAAAAAGTGAAGGGTGGAAAAACCGCAGCGAACAATCCAATTTCAGAGCTGGCAAATTCAATTTTAGTGGCACCTAAAAAATTGGCTACTTTTCTTTCGAAATAACCCTAAAAAGCTGAATGGACTAGTCGTTTTGGCCAGGAGATTCAGCTTTTTAGTTTGCATCAACTTCTCATCTTACTATAAACCAATACACACACATGATTGCAATATCTGCAATCGAATGTCCAATGATGGTAGCTGTAATAGAACCTGTTTTTTCCCGTATGTAAGCCCAGAATAATCCGGCGAGTAATACTGGCATAACTGCAACCAGTGTATAACCCGATTGGAACAGATGCAATACCGTCAGGACATGGTAAAGAGTGTAAAATATCGAAGTCATGATAATTGCATAGCTTGCCGTGCCATTTATCCGAAGCTTTTCATACATGTATCCTCTCCAATACACTTCCTCTAAAACTGGATTAACGAAAACGAATAACAATATGAAAGCAATTTCTAAAGGTCCTGCAAAACCCCAGTCCAACAACAGCACACGAAGTTTATTGATATCCAGTAAATACACATGGAGCCAACTGACGCCTCCGTAAACAAAGAGGAAAAAAACCAGTCCGCTTCCGACGCCTACTAAGAATGCCTGTCTATCCAGCTTCATCCGCTCTCTCGGAAAAGCTTTATCAATAAGCGGCACCAAACAAAGCCAACCGAAAAACAACAGAAATGTCACGACGACATTCTGAAAAAATTGCAGACCGATAAAAATCATGAGCGTAGGTCCAATCAAACGAACGGCATTCTTCATGGGTTCCCCCCATCCCGGCGCTGTTCTTGTAAATACTGTTCATTGATGGGCTTCAAGTATTGATGTACAGCCCCATTAAATGCTTGAAAAGATCCGATCGGCACTTGATGGGTTCCTTTGTCGATGTAAATAACTTCTGTTTGGGGAGCTGCCTTTAAAAAAGGAATCTGGTAATGGTGCATCGGTTTTTCGAGAGTGCCAAAGATAAGCAAAATTGGCATCTTCATCCGATGGATAGAGTAGGTGGATTTATAGTCAAGGCCGTTCCTGCAAAATTCATACGCGCGCTGCGGGTCCGTTTTCTTCGCTAACTCATAAATCTTTTCTTCATCTTCAGGGTAATAATGATTCAGCTTAGCCTGCAGTTTTGCAGCAAGCGGAATCTGGCGGAATTTTGCCATATACATGACTGATTTGATGAAGAAGATCGGAGAGAAATTATTCAATTCGGAATATCCGCCAGACAAAATCATTGCCATCACCCGATCCGGATATTTTAAGGCAAACTCCTGGGCAACCAAGCCGCCATGCGAATAGGCACAGATTACCGCTTTTTCAATACCCAGCTTATCCAATAATAGCTTCAGATGATCGGCAAGAAGGCCAATCGTAATCGACTGGTCGCCTTTTGAACTTTCTCCATGTCCTGCTAAATCATAAAAAATAGTCTTATAGTATTTTGCAAGTTGTTCTTGGTGCATAAAAACATTATGACCCATTACAAAGGGATGAATAAAGACAATCGGCATTCCTTCGCCTTTACTCCAATAATAGATAGAAAGGTTATCATCGATTTCAGCATATGGCATAAACAGAGTCCACTCCTAATCAGAAATAAATTCAGTAGTACTCCCGGGATACCCGATTTTTAGCATAGACAAAACAAAACAAACGCTTTAGTTAGGTCCAAAAAGAGAAAATGGAGATAAATCAAAAAAAGTTATTAAAATATTCAGAAATATATAGTAATTATTTGTTTTTTATAATATAATCGGTGCAGAGACATTGAACTACTTTTCTTTTGCGGCCGCTTAGAAAGTAGAGTTTTAATGAATCAAAAGGATTAGTTTCTTGCTGCTGTTAGCCAAATGCCTGTGTTTAGTTTTGATCTTGTCAAAAACCACCTCAAACTTACGAGACGAAGGAGAGAAAAAACATGAAAAAACTGGCAATGATTTTAATAGCGTTTATGTTTATGTTCGGCTTTACTTCAGGAGCAATAGCAAGTACAGGAGGCGGTCACGATTACGATCATGGCCATGACGATAAAGTCACCTACAAAGATGGCATCACGACCGTTGTAACTAAAAAGAAAGAAGTTACACATGATAAAATCGTCAAAACAGAAAAATTCACTGATTATTCAACTGAAAAGAAACACGACAAATCAACTTTTGAAAAAGTAGATGTAGATGTAACAAAAGAAAAACATCCCGTGCATAATTGGTATAGAGACGTGACGACAAAAACCACATATGAAATCACAAAACATACCACTTGGGATGAAGTAACAAAAACGGAAAAAGTCAAGAAAACAACGACTCCTGTAAAAATCATCAAAACAACGGTTACTACTAAAAAATACAAAGGCAAGCCAAGAAAAGGCAATTTGATCAGCAAAAAAACAAAAGTATACTATGATAAGGTTTATGGAAAAGAGCACGTAGAAGTGTACGTAGTAGACAAAAAAACGTATAAAGAAAACGAAAAAACCTACTACGATAAAAAAGTCATTGATGTAGAAGTTACTAAAGGCAAATGGGATAGAAAAGATAAAGACCACGGTCACGATAAAGACAAAGACAAAGGCAAAGACAGAGGTAAAGGCAAAGGCAAACATTGATAACGTAAAAGCCCCTGCATAAAGCAGGGGCTTTTTTTACTTCACTCCACCGACACATTTCAGGTAGTTTGAATTTCTTTTAAGATGCTTCAATATCATTTGTAGGAAGTCCACTATATGATAGATGTAGAATCAGTAATCTTTTTTACATAACTTAAACTGCCGTCTGCCTAACCTCCTCTCCTATTCCAAAGTAAAGGATGTTTTTTATGAAAACGTTATCATATCTGCTTTTAATTTCACTTGTTGCCTTTGTGCTTAGTTCTTGCTCAACAGCCGCCCCTACTGCTACGGCAAACGCCGGCCAAATAAATGACGGCAAAGCGGCCCCTCCTTTTGAATTGCTGGATCTGCAAGGAAATACGCATCAACTTTCCGAATACACCGGCCAAAAAGTATACGTAAAATTCTGGGCTTCTTGGTGTTCGATTTGCCTTGCAGGCATGGAAGAGCTGAATACTCTGGCAGGCAAAGACACTGATTTTGTTGTACTGACTATCGTATCCCCAAGTTCGAACGCTGAAAAAAACAGTAAATCGTTTGCCAAATGGTTTAAAGGCGTCGAAAACACCTCGAATATTAAAGTGCTTTTGGACGAAGACGGACCGATTTTTGAACAATACGGCATTATCGGCTATCCAACTTCCGTTTTCATCGGCTCGGACGGTGTTTTGGCTAAACGCCAGCAAGGACACGTCAGCAACGAACAGATTATAGAAACATTTGATTCAATTCAATAAAACAAATCTTGTTTACACAAAGGAAAGGACCGATTGGAATGAAGACCAAATGGCTAGTAATGTTGCTGTTCCTATTATTGGCATTGACCGGTTGTTCATCACTGCCATCGCTTACGTCAAACTCTGGAGTCGGCGATGCAGCGGCCGGCGCCTCAAAATTTCCGGACAATCCGAATGCGCAACTGGAATTTGACACTGATAAGCTGGAAGACGTTTGGCTTGCCGGCGGGTGCTTCTGGGGAGTCGAGGCTTATATGTCCCGCGTTTATGGAGTCTATGACGTGACTTCCGGCTACGCCAATGGCAGCACGAAAAATCCGACATATGAAGAAGTTACACGAAAAAACACCGGACATGCTGAAACCGTACATGTCCGCTACGATCCGGAGCGTGTAGATTTGGAGAAGTTAATAAGCCAGTATTTCGTCATTATCGATCCAACGATTCTGAACCAGCAAGGCAATGACCGCGGCGAGCAATACCGAACCGGGATCTATTATAAAAATGAGGAGGACCGAGCTGTTATTGACAAAGTAGCAGCGAAAGAAGCTAGCAAATATGATGACCCTATCGTAACGGAAGTCGAACCATTGGAACACTATTACTTGGCAGAAGAATATCATCAGGACTATCTTGAAAAAAATCCGGATGGTTACTGCCACATTGAATTTGATTCGCTGGAAGACCAAGATATCCCCGCTTTGATCGATCCTGCCAAATATCCAAAACCAAGCGATGAAGTATTAAAAGAAAAGTTGACCGAAGCCCAATACAACGTCACGCAGAATGACGATACCGAAACCGCCTATTCCAACGAATATTGGGATAATTATGAACCCGGAATTTACGTAGATGTGGCGACCGGAGAACCGTTATTCTCCTCTGCCGATAAATACGATTCCCAATGCGGCTGGCCGAGCTTTACCAAACCGATTGAACCAAATGTTGTAACTAAACATAAAGACTCCAGTTTCAATATGGTGCGCATTGAAGTAAGAAGCCGTTCGGGCGACAGCCACCTTGGCCACGTGTTTGAAGATGGACCGAAAGATAAAGGCGGCTTGCGTTATTGCATAAATAGCGCTTCGATTCTTTTTATTCCGCAGGAAGAAATGGACGAAGCGGGATATGGCTATTTGAAAAGCATTCTATAATATAAAAAAATGAGCCTCTCTCTATCTGAGAAGGCTCATTTTCATGAAATTCAAAAGAGAAAAGCCGGACATAACGCTCACTTATATCCAGCGATTCGTTAACTTCCTGTATAAGATCCATCATCATAACTGAACTGCCATTCGATTCCAAGTTTGTCTGTTAATGCGCCATATGCCGGACTCCAAAATGTTTTTTGCAGCTTCATAGTCACTTTGCCATCTTGGGCCAAGCGATTAAAGTCGGCAGTCATTTTCTCTAAATCGTCCGAAACTATGGTCAAATTAATGTTCTTCCCAAAAGGAACAGTTGCCCCCGGCATGGCATCTGAAAACATGACTTCACTTTCGTATATATTAATAGCCGTATGCATGACCAAGTCTTTCGCATCTTCCGGCATTTCATATCCTTCTTCCGGAGGCATATCTCCAAACTTCATAATCTCAGGCATCCCTGTTCCGAAAACATCAGTATAATACTCCACAGCTTCTTGGCAGTTTCCGTTAAAAATCATATATGCAACTATCGGCATTGCCAACTCTCCCTTTCTTTTTCTTATTTTATAGTGCGAGCGCATTTTTAAAGGTGAGCGGCCTTTTAGAATACGCCTGGATAAATGATAAAAAATAAACAGAACAAACGTTCTTATATAAACTGATTATACCTTACCGCTCGTTTAATTGCTATACTTTTCTGAAAATTAAAGACAATAAAAAGCCTCCATTCCTTTTCCTTGAACGATGGCTTAATGAGCTATGAAATTTCTTGTATGAGTCACTTTGGATAGCGGATATATTTCCGTTGGCCTTCAATAATTCGGTTATTTTTCCATACGCTATAGCTGTAATTCAGCAGTTCCATCTTTTCAAGATCTTCGTTTACTATCATATTTAATTTGGCTAAGCTAAGTTCCATCACTTCTTTATTTTCCGTTATGCCTTTGACAAAATCCAACTGATTCCTTGGCAGCTTTTTTCTGTCATTCGTTGTTTCCAGGAAATTCGAAAAGGCACGAAGCTCTTCGTGATTTGCTAACAGAGTCGTTAAGGTCAAGTACTGATACATATTAACCCGATTTGCTGTTTCCTGCACTTTCGTCAAGTCTGTTTCGGTAAGTTGTTCGCGAGCCAGTACGTCATACTCATAATAATGTCTGAAGTCTTTAATCAATCGGTTGAACTTTTGCTGAACATCCCAGAGCCCAGCAAATGCATCCCTTCCCCGCCTTGCTTTCACTTCCTCTTTGGACACTGAGGTATTTAAAGGATTTATATAGTAGGAGCTTTCCACTTTCAGCCGCGCTTCACCAATTTGGAATATATTCGAACTTAGGTTAGCAAAAAGCGCCAATTTCTGCTGCGCTTCAAACGCTTCTTCCTTAATTTCTTCTCCTATTGTTACATAAGCCGTTCCTGCCGGTTCATTGTTCTTCAAAAAGCCAGCCATAAAATAAGGCTTGCCGTTGACTTTCCAGTAAACTGGATTGATAAAGACACTTTCGGTCCAGTTGCGGTATTTTTTCACTTTCTTCATCAGCAGTTTGGTTGTTCCCTCATCCATCATATCCCTGCTTTCTATCCGGCTTGATGTCTTTGAAATTCCTTTTAAATGCATATATGAAACGTCTGCCTAACAAAAATCATTGGTTCGATATTCTTTTCTTTTGAATAATAAAAGTTTTTGAGTTATTAAAACCATTCTTCGTAATAAATAAAAAAAGCAGCCTAAGCCACTTCTTACTAATTTTTCATGCCGGATTCAAGCGAACCGATTTTTTTCAGTAGATAACTCTTCAGTTCCGCTCTATTCCCTACATCTTTTTTCGGAATTATAAAGGCACTTACTGCAATGTTGTACAAATAGAAGTTATCGGTATCTTCAGCCAAATGCTCAATACCTAACCAATATACCTTTTTTTCTCCTTTACTGCTTTTTTCCCGAAGTCCTTCATCCGAGAAAATCATCTTATGATTTCCCAGCATGCCTTCGTTCTTACCTTCTCGGATCATCTTTTTCGCTGTACGCTTTACGTTACGGTACACAAAAACCGGATAAAAAACCGCCCATAGTACACTGAATACAAAAAAAGGAACAAATAAGAACAGAAAAGGCAGGTCCAAAATATAAGAAAATAAAATTGGTATCAGTAAATAAATGATGGGAATGATTACTCGTTGAATGGTAATCGTCTTTTGTGTTGATTTGGAATTTTTAATATGAAATAAATTAAAGTCTATGTATGCTTCTTCGGTTACACTGTAATTGATTTCCATAGGTTAGTTTACTCCTTTAAGTTTTGTTCATAGTTCCCCAATCAATAAAATAAAAAAGACTGCCAAGCACAGTAATGATTCTAGCCAGTCATGATAATATGCTTTTTCTTCCCGGTGCAGCACCCGTTCCTCGATTCCGCGGTTTAGGCTAGTTAAAAAGAACAAGGCAAACAAGGGACTTATCTTTATAACGCCCGAAAACATTTCTGCTTCTTTTTCAACATTTATCCAAAACATAGCATAAATGAACCCAACCAAGAGGATGCCATCGATGGCAACGCTAATTCGGCTGCGGTCTTGGTGAAACATGAAAGTCGATTTCGCTTTTATATTGAGCCGCTTCTTAAAGTAAAAATGGCTGATAATCAAATAAACTAAAAATGCAATGACTAAACCTGCAACCGTTGCTGTATTCACTCACACCCTTCCTTTTCTTTTGTTTCTCTTGTTTATATTATTCTCTTTATAAATTTCATTTACCTGCACTATTAACAAAAGAGGATGCAAGTTACTTAGCATCCTCTTCGAAGGGTCATTTTCTAATCATTCTGTACATACCAGCCGCTACTGTTAAAGCAGCGAGGATTCCGTAAACGCCTTTCCAATTCAGCGGAATGTCTTTTTGGCCGGAAGTCATCGGTTCCTGATTTTGAAAGATATATGCCGTAAGTTGATTGATTGCGGGCATTTCCACAGGACTTGTCTGAATTAGTTCAAAAAATTCATTAGCTAAGTGTTTGATTTCATCCGGTTTGGTTTTTAAATCTTCAACGGCATTGTGAAACGTTTCAGTTTTTGCAAGTTTGCTCAGCAAAAAAACGAAAATTGGCTCCGGCACGTATTTTAGCCGCTTAATGCCCGGAGGAGAAAGATGCACTCCGGCACTTTCCAGGGCACGAAACGCCTCATGAAGTGCTCGGACACTAAGAACTCGTGCATCCCGTGTCTCTGCAAAATGCTTAGCCTCCATATTACATGCGTAAACCGCCGGTACAAACGTCGGTACAAGTAGTGCAACATGCGTTTTCAGCCACGCATCCATGTCACGCCGGATCTCCGTTTGATAGCCGCGCATCGAATTTAGGATTTCTGCGGCATCTCTCATTCTTTGAGTCACTCTGCCATCGGGCTCCCCAATCGGCAAAGTTATCGGTTTTTTGTCGTTTACCGGCAGCATCCGAACAATATGGCCATCGAGATACCCGCCTGGCAAAGGAAAGCCAATCATGACCCGTTCCTGCCCTAAAGCGGCTACAAGCTCGTTTTGTCCCGCTGCGTTATTCATCATGAATAAAAAAGTGGAGACCTTATGGTTAGCGGCAAGTGACGGCAAAATACTTGATATCCGGTTTTTTCGCACTGGGATGATAACAAGGTCATAAAAATCCTCTTCACCTAAATGGTCCACTACCGGAAGGCGGATAACCGTTTGTTCTTTTGTTGAGACATCTTCAATGACAATGCCATACTTCTTCAAATCTTCCTGCCGTTGTCCGTGATCCAAAATGGATACTGCATGGCCTGCTTCCGAGAGGCGTTCAGCAAATAAACTTCCAAATGGCCCAACTCCATAAATAAGAATTTTCTTTTTCATAAAGGCCCTCCCTTTCCTATGTAAAGGCCATGCATTTGATTTGCTTTCAGTATATTGGATTCGATAATTTTTATAAACAGCTAGTTGCACCCAGAACCAAATTGGGATGCAAAATTAAATACATTAAATTTTCTAAAAACTATAGTATTTTTTTGCTTTTTGTTATAGAATGAGCTCAGAAAGAATCAAATTCCTAGTATTTTTAATAAATTACAGAAATCTTCTATTTCTGTTTTTTAATACTACATAGAAAAAAGGAGGTCATAATCTCTCAAAGTGCATAATAAAGAAAGTTTAAAGCTCTATGCCCCACCGCCTAGAGAATGAACAAAATCTAATTATGAAATGGAGAGAAAGAGGATGAAAAAATTCTTTACGATTATGATGGCGATTTTTCTAATATTCGGTGTCAGCTCTACTGCAGCTCTGGCACATGGCGATCATGATGATCATAAATATGACTACGGTGATAAAAAAGATAAAAAACACGACTACGACAAAGATGACGATGATGATAAGTACAAAGACGGCAAGAAAAAGTATAAGCACAACAAGCATTTCTATTGGCACAAACACTACTATTACAAGCATGGCAAAAAACATTTCTACTGGCACAAACACTATTATTATAAACACCATAAAAAGCACAAAAAACACCATGACCACGACGATGATGATGATGACGACGACGACGATGACGATGACTACAAAAAAGGCCATGGCAAAAAGAAACGCGGACACCATCACCATTAATCAATAAAAAGGAACAAGCGCCCTTCATTAAACAAGGAGCTTGTTCTTTTTTATGTTTGAAAATAGCTGTTCTTAATTTTTTCAAAACTCCGCTTCGGAAAACCTTGCAGCTAACTAAACAAAATTCAAATTACTTACCAATTGCATATCAACGCCAAATTCATATACTTCTGGCTAGAAGTAAAAAGCTGTTTAGTAGCCTTTGTCCCCGTTCCTGTTCAGGTAACATAACCCATTTGATATGACTATTATGTTAAATCATCTCCTAGAGTAAAATAGGCATCTAAATATATAAATCGCTAATGAAATTCAAACTATATAATTGTCGATTGATATAAGGACTTCTTTCTTTCTCTCGCATTTTTATAGATAAGTTGCTTCACTGGTTATATTTACCTGAAATTTTAGAGAGATCAATAATAATCGGTCATATTCGCACGTTCCTCAGATTTATATCTGGGTTATATAACCTGAATTTATTAAGTATTCAGAAAACTATATTAATTTTTTGATATTTAGTATAAGATAATAACTCATACATCAAATTTCTATTATTTCTTATAAATAACTTCTATGCCAAATTTCTGTTATTTACAAGAAATAATAGAAACACCATATTTCTATTATTCAATCCATTTGAAAGGGGTGCTTAATCTCTTAAAGTACATAACGATGAAAGTTTATCCCTCTATATCCCAGCCGCCTAGAGAATAAACAAAATCAAATTATGAAATGGAGAGAAAAAAATGAAAAAATACCTAACGATTTTAATGGCTCTATTCCTAACGTTCGGCTTCTCGGCTAGTGCTGCCTTTGCTTCTGGTGATTATTCTGAGGGCAAAGACTATTACGGCGACAAAGACAAAGATTATGGTAAAGACAAAGACTATGGTCATGGCAAAGGCAAGGGACATGATAAAGGCAAAGGTAAAGGGCACGATAAAGGCAAAGGCAAAGGACATTATTACGACAAAGATAAAGACTATGGAAAAGGCAAAGGCAAAGGGCATGATAAAGGCAAAGGCAAAGGGCATGATAAAGGCAAAGGCAAAGGACATTATTACGACAAAGATAAAGGCAAAGACAAAGGCAAAGATAAAGACAAAGGCAAAGATAAAGGCAAAGACAAAGGCAAAGATAAAGGCAAAGGCAAAGGGCACGATAAAGGCAAAGGCAAAGGGCACGATAAAGGCAAAGGCAAAGGACATTACGACGACAAGTAATTTCAGATATTATTAAGTAATAAAAAGGAACACCTACCTTATTGAATAAGGTGGGTGTTCCTTTTTAATGTTTTAAGGTATTTCGTATTAAAAGTTGGTTCTAAGAAAGCGGGATTTGAGTAGCTGTAGAAAACTTCTTCAGTGACCAGATCATAAAAACAGTTGAATCGGTTCCGGATGTAAATGATTTTAGCTGGATTGTTAATCTCAAATTTATTGGAAAAGTGCACCACCAAGAATTTTCCCGAAAGTCCTGTTGCTTCAGCGAACTTGCTTAGAAGTAACATGGACAAGTTTATTGCAAAGACAGTATGAGCCGACACCAGTTTTCCTTAATTTTTTATAGAATTCATCCGGATATTCACAACTTCAAGAATCGCTAAGATTATAAGGTCTGAGTACGCTGCAGCAGTTGCTAGATTCGTTTGGAATGCAATGCGTTCATAGATTGTATCAACCTCTTCTTGCTTTGCCCCTCAATTTTTCAATAATTCTCTTTCAGCCTTACAATTGAGCCATCATTTACACACACCAAATTCTTTAAATGCGGTTTCGCAGACAATTTAGCTCCATAAAACATCAGTGATATTCTTAAAATTCATAAATAACATGGCTCCTTCGACTATTTATTCCACCACTCTTTCAATATACACTTTAGAAAGAAAACGATTATCAAAAACCATATAATTCTTTGAAAATCGCTTATTTCCCATAGAACCGTTTTAAATAACCGGAATAATGGGAATACGATAGTAAACTAATTTTCATTCTGTAGCGACAAGTTTAGGAAATACCCTATATAATTAAGGTTAGATTAGAGCGAAGGAGCAAAACCATGAAAAATGAATTTACCGTTGGTGGAATTGAATTGAAGTGGGATCATGAGTCGGGAGAAGTATTATTTGAAGGCGGAGATGTCGTCTTTTTCTGGATCTCGGCAATGAAGACCTTTTTTGATTCCATCCGTGAAATATCCGGGGTTGAAGCGACAAACCTTGTGCTAGAAACTACCGGTTTCCGGCAAGGCGTTATTGTCGGCGAAGGATTCCGGGACATGAAGAATATCAATGCCTCTAATGTAGTCGGCTGGATCTCGAATACATATATGTCTGCCGGTTGGGGGAAAGTTAAAATTGTGGAAATGGATGAAGCAACCAATCATTTCACGTTGCACATCCAAAACGACTGGGAATACAAATTAAACAAATCAGACAATAAACAAATAGAAGGAATTTTCGTCCCTTCCCATTATGCCGGAGTGTTTACCGGCCTTTTCGGCCATGATTTCTGGTACAAGACCCATCAATACCAGAGTGACGAAAATCCGTACAGCGTTGTTGAATATTTCCCTTCCGAAATAACCGTACAACAAAATATCCATGAATTATCGCGGCGCCAGGAAGCAGAACAGATCAAACAGCTTGAACAGCTCGTTGATAAAAACACGAAAGTGCTGCAAAACTTAGTGAAAGAACTTTCTTCTCCGATTATTCCAGTGCTTGAAGGCATTATTGTCGTTCCAATGATTGGGAGTTACGATGAAGAACGGGCGGAAGATTTAATCATTAAAACACTCCAGCATCTACCAAAGCACCAAGCGCGTTATCTGCTACTGGATCTTACCGGACTAACAAAGCAAATTTCCGAACATACTGCCGAAATGATCGACAAATTAAGCGCTTCTGCCCGCTTACTGGGAACAGAAGTCATTTTGGTTGGCGTCTCCCCGGAACTGGCGCTGCTTATTTCACAGACCTTTACAAACTTAAAGAAATACGAATGCCTGCAATCACTTCAGCACGGCATCTATTATGCACTTGGAAAAAGCGGCCGTCGTATAGTGTAACTTTACAGCCGAAGTACAAAAAGCCGTCTTCAAAAACCGAAGGCGGTTTTTATACGACTGCTTCTTTGCAAAAATTGAAGTATCAAAGCAAAGCTTGTTACCTTTTAAGAGCTTGAGGAAATGAAAAAGTGAGGAGCTGATAGAATGGCACAAGAGCTATTAACCGGAAAAACCGCAATTGTTACGGGCGGAAACAGCGGAATTGGCCTAGAAGCGGCGAAAGTGTTTGCCGAGCGCGGAGCCCGGATCATCCTGGCCGTGCGAAACGAAGAAAAAGGGCGCGCTGCGTGTAACACAATTCTGCAGGGGCAACCTGAGGCGCAAATAGAAGTTATGAAACTCGACCT
Source organism: Planomicrobium soli (assembly GCF_003014655.1). Lineage (GTDB taxonomy): Bacteria > Bacillota > Bacilli > Bacillales_A > Planococcaceae > Planococcus > Planococcus soli_B. The sequence continues at coordinate 179,504 of NZ_PYAT01000002.1, forward strand.
TGCTGACCTTTCAACGGTACATGGCTTTGCTGAACAGTTCGAAAGCCGTTTCGAGTCACTCGATTTGTTGATCAACAATGCCGGAGTGATGACTCCCCCGCTTACAAAAACGAAAGACGGTTTTGAACTGCAGTTCGGCAGCAACCACCTTGGCCACTTTGCGCTTACGGGCCTGCTTTTGCCGTTGCTTTTAAAAAAACCAGATTCTCGTGTGGTCACCGTCAGCAGCTTGGCCCATAAAGGCGCCTCTATAGATTTTGACAACCTTGACGGCTCAAAAGGTTATAAGGCAATGAAGTTTTATGGACAAAGCAAACTGGCGAATTTGTTGTTTGCGCTTGAGCTCGATAAACGATTGAAAGCTCATGGCATCTCTACAAAAAGCTTTGCTTGCCATCCAGGCATTTCAGCAACTAACCTATTTAAATTTGGCAAACGCGATGCCCCTGAGTTTTTAAAAGGACTGGCCAACCGGCTCCTTCAGCCGCCTGTCATGGGCGCGATGCCAACCATCTACGCCGCCACTGAATCCACCTTGAATGGCGGCGAGTACATCGGCCCTGATGGCAAAGGCCAACGGAAAGGATTTCCGGCACTCGATACCCCTCACGCATCTGCAAACAACGAAGCGGCATCGAAAAAACTGTGGGAAGTCTCAGAAGAACTAACCGGCGTGAAATTCGATTTCACAGGCCAAGAACAATCATAACTTCCCGAAAACAGATCAAGTTTCTTTGAAATCAAGAATTACTTTATTGAAATCGGGTATAGCAATAAGGCACAACTGCTTTTTCATAAAAAGGAGGTAATGTCTTGGAATATCAACTTACGATTCGGTTGACAAGTGAAAAGAAAGGCTATTTCTGGCTTTTCGAAAGCGAAGAAGACACCATATCCATTTTTAATGAAGTCGTAAAAACATTTGAGCAATACGAGCCGAATGATGTAGATCTGTTTATGAGAGAAAAAAGAAAAGAAATTGAAGAAACTGGCGAAACGCATGCAGTTCAAATCGATGTAACAAAAAATGAAAAGCATGTCGTAGTCCGGTCTGCCGCTTACAATGAGATGTGGTATGAAGGAAAGCATTTTAATGATATCTTCAACACGTTGACTGAACGGCTCGGGCGTGCCCAAGAATTAGAATTTGATTCTACCGCCACTTAATTTTCAAAAAACTAACCCCTTTGGCTGTTCCAATTGCCAAAGGGGTTTTGCATGGAAAGAAAGCCATCGATTAACATTCCCGCTATTAAAGCATATAATAAGCTTTGTGTGTTAATAGAGCGTTACTGAAGCCAAGGGCTGATATGGAGGAGATTTTTTGAACACAAAAGCTTTTTCGCTGGCATTGTTTTCGATTCTTATATGGGGTTCATCGTTTGCAGCCATCCGCGTCAGTTTGCAGGGCGGATATGATGCAGGCCAGAACGTACTTGTCCGCTTTGCGGTTGCGTCACTTCTTTTTCTGATTTATGCACTATGGCCGGGAACAAAATTCCGTTTGCCGCATAAAGGCGATATTGTCCGGATTCTTTTGCTCGGCTGGCTCGGCATTAGCGTCTATCATATTTGCGTGACATTCGGCATGGAGACAATTTCAGCCGGTACCGCCGGCATGTTGGTCGGCTCAGGACCGATATTCACAGCATTGATTGCGATGTTCGTCCTGAAAGAACGGTTGACGGGACTTGGGTGGCTTGGCTTGGGCGTTGGTTTTATTGGCATTCTCTTCATCGCTTTCGGTTCAACAGGAGCTTCGTTGACGTTGACAAGCGGCGCAGTGCTTGTACTGATTGCTGCTTTTGCCACCTCAATCTTTTTCGTTTTCCAAAAGCCGTTGTTCACCCGCTATTCAGCGATTGAATTGACCGCTTATTTTACGTGGGCAGGCACCCTGCCGTTTTTCATCTTTTCACCAGGAATTTTTACAGCGCTGCAAAATGCAACGATGGAAGCACATTTTTCCACTTTATACGTAGGCATTTTTCCAGCAGCAATCGCCTATGTCGCATGGGCAACTGCGCTATCAATGGAAAATGCCAGTGCAGTGTCGAGCCTTATCTACTTGGAACCCGCAGTGGCCATTATCGTCGCCTGGTTCTGGTTACAGGAATTGCCGACTCCCCTGGCACTTATAGGCGGTATGATAGCCATTGGCGGCGTCATTATTGTGAATGCACTTGGCAAGAAAAGACGAAGCGTTTCGGGGAGAACCCTGGAATCGTCTACATAAAAAACTTTAAAAAGAAAGGGCCTTTTTAAAATTTCAAAAGGCCCTTTCTTTTTACTTAGCACTTTTTTTGAAATGAACTTCAATAATTGTCCCAAGGGTTCTCTATATAAGTTTCTTCATCAGGCATATTTGGATATGCTGCATCTACACTTTTGTGGTGATTGTTATTATCTTCAACACCTATAAACTTTCAGGCTTTATCTACTGCATTTTCATTGTCATTATCTTTTGTTCGTTTAGATGAATTATATTCTTCTGAAGCATTTGATTTCACGACTATTTCCTCCTTTAGTTAGTTTTGAAGCCTTTCAGCAAGACCTTATCGTATTATTTCAGCTATTCCCTTTCCGCTATTTCTGCAATCCTATCGCTTACAGAATAGTTCAATTTTTCAGCACACATAAAGCTCTTTTTTTGTTACACTAATTGTGTAAGGCTTACTGTTAATTTTTATGAAAAATTATCTAAGGAGCTGGGACAATGAATCAAGAACAATTCGATCTAGTAAAGAACGGAAAAGGGTTTATCGCTGCACTTGACCAGAGCGGCGGCAGTACACCAAAGGCATTAAAGCTTTACGGGGTTTCTGAAGACCAATACTCCAATGAAGAGGAAATGTATGACTTGATCCATGAAATGCGGACGCGGGTTATGACCGCCCCTTCCTTCAATTCCGATTCGATTCTTGGGGCCATCCTGTTTGAGCAGACAATGGACCGTGAAGTCGAAGGCAAGTATACGTCTGATTATTTATGGGAAGAAAAAGGCGTCGTGCCCTTTTTGAAAGTCGACAAAGGGCTGGCGGATGAAGAAGATGGCGTTCAATTGATGAAACCTATTCCGAACTTAGATGAGTTATTGCAGCGGGCAAATGAGCGGCATGTTTTCGGAACGAAAATGCGTTCCGTTATCAACGAACCAAATCCTAATGGTATCCGGCGAGTGGTCGAACAGCAATTTGAGGTCGCCAAGCAAATTTTAGCAGCAGGACTTGTGCCGATCATCGAGCCTGAAGTTAATATCCATAGCGAAAACAAAGAAAAATGCGAAGAGATCTTAAAACAAGAACTCTTGAATTACTTAGATGGACTGAGCGAAGATCAAAACATCATGTTGAAGCTATCGATTCCGACTGTCGACAACTATTACCGCGAATTAATCGAACACCCTCGTGTCGTTCGGGTTGTCGCCCTTTCCGGTGGATATTCCCGAAAAGTAGCGAATGAAAAACTGGCAGCCAATCAAGGCTTAATTGCCAGCTTTTCCAGAGGATTATCAGAAGGAGTAAGCGCGAGTCAAAGTGATGATGAATTCAACGCAGCGATTGAAGATTCGATTCAGACGATTTATGAGGCTTCGATTACTTAATCTAAAATAAAGGCGTGCCCGATAACCAACCTGGTTATTCGGACACGCCTTGTTAATTTGCTGTAAGCAAAGCTGCCTCAGATTATGTGTCTTTTCGAAAGTCCAAGGCAACCACTTCTCCAAGCAATTGAACACCCTTCACAATTTCCTCTTTACTCGCATAGCTGAACGACAACCTCAAATACTCATTCCCCTCTTCTTGGTTCAAGAAAAAGTATTTACCCGGCACGAAAGAAACGCCTGCATTCAAGGCTTCCGGCAACAAATCCGTTGTGTTGGCGCCTGGAACTTTGACCCAGACAAAATAACCGCCTTCCGGCACGTACCAGGAAACCGATGGAGGCAAAAAATCTTTTAATGCAGAGAGCATTGCCATACATTTTGATTGATAAGTAGAACTTAAAGAGACCAGACGTTTGTCAAAATCAGAGCCTTCAAGAAATGCCGCTAATGTGGATTGGGTAAATGGATGGCCTATATCTTTTTTGAACCATCCCAATGTTGTTATGAGTTCTGCTGGACCTGCTACCCATCCGATCCGCATACCAGGAGCCACAACTTTCGAGAAAGACCCGATATGGAGAACGCGGTCCTGTTTATCCATCGCTTTCAACAAACGCGGCTCCTTTGCAAAGCCCAGTTCACCATATGCATCATCCTCTAAAATAAAAAAGCCGTACTCTTCAGCAAGCAGCAGCAAATGTTTTCGGCGCTCCAAAGACATTGTCGTCCCCGTCGGATTCTGAGAAGTCGGTATCGTGTACAAGATCCGTGGAAGCGGCAGTCCCTGCTCTTTTCTATTCGATAACAATTCCGCGAAGCGTTCGGTCTGAAGGCCTTGTTCATCTACTGGCACACTTATAAAGTGGTCTGTGTAATTCTGGAACACTTCCAGCGCCTCCATATAAGTAGGCGCTTCAATTGCAACGACCGCATCTTTGTCTAGCATTACGCGCGCAATCAAATCAATCCCTTGGCAAGCGCCGGCTGTAACAAGCAATTCATCTTCTGCAACAACTACATCACGCCCAGCTAATCTTTCTTTAATCATCTCTTTCAGCTTCGGAACTCTCGGGCTCCCGATATATTGGAGCGGTAAGTCGCCCTCTTCACTGAGCAGCTGGACTACCGCAGACTTTATTTCTTCAGACGGAACAAGCGCCGGTGCCGGATAGCCTGAACTAAGGCGAATGCAGCCTTTTGGCAATACAGATAACCACTGGCCAGGCGGATCATTTTCAAATGCTAGCGAGATTTCTTTTGAAAATGGAATTTGCTGTTTCATATCAGTTGCTCCTCTCTCATTACCGATTGGACCTTGTGTTTATTCTACAGATTATCACTCGATTTGCCACTTATGACTATAGGTTATAAAACAAGCTTTTTTGTCTTGCGTTAAACTGTAACTTTTGGACGCTTATAACGTTCTCATAATAAATAGCACCGTTAGACTTAAGGAGGAATAATGATGAAAAAAAGAACATGGCTTAAGGCATTAGTAATTCTTGGGCTTATACTGCTTCTTACAGCATGTGGTACAAGTGATGAAGATGCAAAAAATGAGCCGCCAGCGGAGGAGCCGAAAACAACTGAAGGGTCTACAGGTGGAATCTTGGCAGGGGAAGTAAATCCGACTGTTGAACAAGTAGAGGGAGATACGTACCGCTATACATTGAAAAACCAGACAGAACAAGTAAAAACGTTTCAATTCACAAGCGGCCAGCGTTTTGATTTCTCTTTAACAAATAAAAACAATGAACAAGCTTTTCTCTTCTCTTCTATCGCTTCATTTACACAAAGCATGGGTGAAGAAACCATCAAGCAAGCAGAAGAATTAAAATATGAATTTGACATTCCCGAGGCAGATTTAGAGCCGGGCACATACAAGCTTAAAGTATGGCTAACACCGGAGGAAGGGCCAGCCTTTAAAGCAGAAGCGGAGCACGTAGTAGAATAGAAGTATTCAAAAGAGCCGCATTAGCTGAAAAATGCGGCCCTTTTGCAGTTACCCTATCGCAACAGCGTTCTTTCTCTCCTTCTTGAACTTAAATCACTTTTAACCTTTTACTGATTTCACTGCAATCAGAGGTTAACTCTAACCAATACAGGGAAAAATAAGTTTAACGCAGAAAGGATGATGAAGATGAAAAGCAAACTGGCGGCAGGGCTTCTCGGAATCTTCTTAGGGGATTTCGGAGTCCATAAATTTTACTTAGGGAAACCTAAGACTGGGCTTTTATATTTAGCTTTTTGTTGGACAGCCATTCCCGCTATTATAGGCTTTATTGAAGGTGTCTCCTACTTGTTGCAATCCGAGGAAAAATTTCAGGCAACTCATGGCAAGCGCTAAGCGAAAAAAGGAATTCAGCAGTATGCCGAATTCCTTTTTTCTTCGGGTTCATTTGACGATGCTGTAGTACACTCTCGAAGTGACCCGGTAAATCATCCAATAAATCGCTGCAAAGGCGATGACAACACCGATAAACGACAAGAGCCAGGTCATTTCATTGGTGATGCCGAATATCAGCAGCAATTTCCGGACAATCGGATAAGCAAAAACCACATGGATTGTCGCGATGACGATCGGCAACAGAAACATCCAGACAATCTGCGAACGCGTCGACTCTTGGATCATCTCTTTATCAAGGCCGACTTTCTGCATGATCTGGAATTTCCCACGATCGTCAAAACCTTCGGATACTTGCTTGAAGTACGTGATCAGCACCGTACCGATGGTGAACAACAAGCCCAGGAAAATACCGAGGAACAAAAAGCCGCCGTTCATGCTGTACCATTCTACACGCTGGTTTTCCCGCGACTCGTAATGGCCATCCGAAGCCCAACTGTATTCTTCGCTCAACTGATCAGCAAGTTTTTTCTTATCTTCCTCCGTGCCAGTTGTATTCCAGCCGATTTTCGCATTGATCGCCATATAACTATCTCCTGGCACCTCTTTTTCAAAATCCGCTTTGATTTGCTCAATTTGCGAAATGTTTGGCACGACAAGTGCCAGCGATTCTGTCAACGCCATCTCCTCGCTGAATTCGTTTTCGATCGGAGTCAATTGGAAAGTCTGCTCTCCAATGGCCAATTCTTCTTTTTTGTACGTTCCAGTCGAGTGGTAGTAAAGTGCTTCATCGTCTGCCAGTGAATACGATTTCCCGGTCATTTTATTGAAATCTTCAAGAGGCAGGACATCCATAAAGACAGGCAGTTCTGTTCCTGGACCGCTTTTTTCAAATACAAATCGATTGCCGTTCAGCCTGCCGAACAGGTTTTGATAGCGGTAAGTCTCCATTTCCGTCACTTCAAGGCCCAGTTTTTTTGTCTCTTCACGGAACTGGTCTTGAAGCTCGAAAAAGCGGGGATTTATGGCATCGACGTTTTCAGGGTCTCCATGAAGCGTCATATTGTTTTCATATGGAAAACGGTTCTCCAATGTTTCTTCTGACCCGATAAAAATAGTCACAGTAGTGGAAACCGCAATAATGACCATTGATGCCAAAATACAAATATTCGCCAAGCCCACCGTATTTTGTTTCATGCGATACAACATGCCCGAAATAGAGATAAAAGCGCCAGGACGGTAATAGATTCGCTTATTTTTCTTCATTGCCTTTAAAATGAAAATCGATCCGGACACAAATAAGAGATAGGTTCCGATAATAACAAGCAGCACAGCCAAAAAGAATTTGGATATCGCGCTAAGAGGGTCTGGGATGGTCAATGAAATGCCGTAGCCCCAGGCAAGAAAAATCAGCGAAAGAAGAAAAAGAATGATTGAGCCTTTTGGTTCCTTCTCTCCTTCTTGCTTTCCTTTCAGTAATTTGATCGGATTCGCAAACGTGAATTGGCTGACGTTATAAAGATAGGTAATTCCAAAAATGCCAACGAATAATGCAACTGTTGCCGCAGCGGTCATCAGTGAAGTCGAATAGCCGATATTTGAAGGCAAACGCAGCAGATAATTCAACAGCATGAAGACCAGGCGACCAAAAATCAGTCCCGCCATCAAACCTGCGGCAATGCTTAAAATGCTTGTAAAAAAGGTTTCGAAAAAAAGAATTTTCGCGACGTGTTTCTTCTCGAGCCCCAAGATGCCGTAAAGGCCGATTTCCTTTTTTCTTCTCTTTATGAGAAAGCTGTTTGTATACAAGATGAAAATAACCGAAAAGATGCCTATGACAATTACTCCAATGCCAAACAAAGTCGGCAACGAACTTGAACGCTCCTGCACAAACTTATTTGTCATTAAAGAAGCCATCAAATAAAACATCATAATAATTGCAGTTGAAGACAGCAAGTAAGGAATGTACAATTGCTTGTTCGACCGGATATTGCGCAGCGCCAATGAAGAGAAAAAGCGGCTATTCATTCCGTTCACCACGGTTGGACAAGACGGTCAATGACTGCGAGATGCGGTCCATAAATTCATCAGCTGATGCATCCGCCCGGTAAATTTCATGGTACACCGCGCCGTCCTGAATAAAGAGGACGCGATTTGAAAAACTCGCAGCCCGCGTGCTGTGGGTCACCATTAAAATTGTCTGTCCGGTTTCATTGATGCCTTTAAGGATTTCCATCAAGTTTTGAGACGCTTTCGAGTCAAGGGCGCCTGTCGGTTCATCCGCCAAAATGATTTTCGGCTGCGTGATGAGTGCCCGCGCTACAGCAACCCGCTGTTTTTGCCCGCCTGAAACCTCGTATGGGAATTTGTTGATATGGGCTTCGATTCCAAGGTTTTTGACAATGGGTATCAACCGGCGCTCCATTTCCTCAATCGGCGTTTTCGACAGCACCAATGGCAAAAGGATATTGTCTTTGATTGTGAAATTATCCAGTAAGTTAAAATCTTGAAAAACAAAGCCAAGCGTATTTCTGCGGAAAGCGGAAATTTCTTTGTCTTTGATTTTTGATAACGGTTCACCGTCCAAATAGACTTCTCCGGAAGTAGCATCATCAAGCGTGGAGATAATATTCAAGAGCGTCGTCTTTCCGGAACCCGATTCCCCCATGATCGAAACAAACTCTCCTTCTTTCACTGAGAAATTGACGGCTGCCAGCGCTTCTGTCTGCTGGTTTGAAAATCGCGCTGTGTATACTTTTTTAAGATTTTTGATTTCTAATAAGGTCATTGCTAACCCCTCCTTGCTCTCAATGATACGACAGGAAAAAACGGGCTGCCTGTACCTAGCCTTACAATCAGATACACAATCTTACGGTTTCGTAAGATTGCTGATTTTTGGCTGATTCATGTAAAAAGTTCCATAAGTCATGTAAGAAATGCGTTAGTTCATGAAAGAATCTCAAAAGTTCATGTAAAAGCTCCATTAGTTCACATAAACGACTGCTTTCATCAATCTATTTAATAAAATCGAGCGAGTCAGCAAAAAATGCTCCGAAGTTCTTCGGGAGCATTTCTTCTTTAGTCAAAAACCGCTAATTCTTTTCTCGACATGTCGATCGACACGCGGGTGCCTCGGCCGAATTCCGATTGGATATCGAGCGTGTGGCCCAGCCGCTGGCATATTTTTTTGCTGAGAAAGAGTCCGAGACCCGTCGATTTTTCATGGAGGCGGCCATTTAAGCCTGAATAGCCTTTATTGAAAATCTTCGGCAAATCTTCGGTGCGGATGCCAAGGCCGGTATCTTCAATAACAAGAACATGCGCATTCTTCGGGTCTTTGAAAATAGAGATTGTGCCATGCGGCGTATATTTTAAACTGTTCGACAAAATTTGTTCCAGCAGATTCTGCAGCCATTTCCCGTCGGACAATGCCTGGATTCCAAGCGGCTCGTAATCGAGCTTGATGCCTTTATAGATGAAGAGGATCGAATATTTCTTGATCGCTTTTTTTATAATGTCATCAAGATCCACCTCGGCAAGATCCATTTCTGCCCCAGATTCTTCGAGCTTTATATAATTCAGCGCCATATGGGTGTAATCCTCAAGCCGCACCAATTCTTGAGAAATCTGCTTTGCCTCTTTTGCTTGAGAACTTTGGTTCAGTAAGCTGATGGCGGAAATTGGTGTCTTGATCTGGTGGAGCCAAAGCGTGAAATAATCAAGCTGATCAGCTTGCCGGTCTTTATGCAAGTTCTCAAGCTCACGCAAGTCGAGAAGCAGCTCCTCAAGTTTTTCAATATACAACCGCTCTGCAGGGTCAGCGTTTTCAGCAACCTCTTTTATATTCGACGCACTTACAGCCTGCAGGCTTTGAAGCAGGAAATAACGTTTTTTAAAACGGATATACTGGACGATTAAGTATGCGAGAAAGAAAAAAGCCGCTAATTCCGTACAATATAAAAAGAGATCGAAAGGCAGCCTTCCCAATACAAAAACCAGCCCGAAAATTCCAATGGTGCCGAAAAATACGAAAAACTGCGCACGCACTGCCAGCAAAAAGCTTTTTAATACTTCACTTTTTGAAGGTTTATTCATGGGCTGCCTCCTTATTGAGGGCATACCCGATCCCTTTTTTGGTTACAATGAAATCCAGCAGCTCGGCTTTTGCCAGCTTTTTGCGCAGCCTTGCAATGTTGACTGCCAAGGTGTTGTCGTCGATGAACGATTCATCTTCCCATAATTTGACCATGATTTCTTCCCTTGTAACGTATTCGCCTTTTTCCAAAAACAGCAGTTCAAGAATCTTCAACTCCGTCCGCGTCAAATCCACTTCCTGCTGTTCATAGTAGAGTTTAGATTCACCGGGCTTCAGGACCGTTCGGTTGAAGTTCAGGAAATTATCCGATTCGTTAAAATCGTAAGTCCTTCTTAACAGCGCTTGTGTTTTCGCAACCGCTACCGTAAGATCAAACGGCTTGGAGATGAAGTCATCCGCCCCCATCTGGATGGCCATGACAATATCCATATTCTCATTTCGAGAAGAGATGAAAATGATTGGCACTTGTGATGCCTTGCGAATTTCTTGGCACCAATAATAGCCGTTGAACGAAGGAAGCGAAATGTCCATCAGCACAAGCTGTGGCGCATTGTCTTTGAATTCCTCCATTACCCGGCTGAAATCTTCCACTAGGAACGCTTCATAATTCCATTTTTTCAGCTCTTCTTTCAACACACCGGCAATCGTCAAATCGTCTTCCACAATCATAATTTTGAACATCGTCTCATTCCAATCATTCATCAGATTCTTGTTTGCCTGTTTTATCTACATTATTCCTTCTCTCAGTTTATCGAATTTCTGCTGGGCTCACCATCAAAAACAAAACCACCCCTGTTTGTGGCTGAAACTCCACAATCAGGGGTGGTCGGACCGACTCACCTCAACTATTTGTTTTCATAAAGTCATGGAAACCTTGCTTGAAAAAGCCGTACCATTCATCGATTTTCTCTTGAGGGGCTGCATCTAATGCCTCCAGCACTTCCTTGCCGAACTCCATATATGCTGTGCCGTTTGCTGTAATAATTTGGCCACTTCGCACTGCTTGCTGCTCGAGATAGCCGGCTTCATTGCTATAGTTTGACCCACCTATTTCTTTAACATTTTCCAGAAAGTTGCCAGTGTGTTCAATGTTATTCAATAGCCCGTTCTTGCTTAAAAATACCGTCGCGTCACAAATCGCGCCTACTACCACTTCCCGCTCCATCGCCTTTTCAAGAAGCTCCATCACCCGCTGGCTCGCTTCTTTCCGCCAGGAAGTTCCGCCGATCAAAATCAAACCGGCAAAATCCTCGGGAGCTTCCTCAATTGCGTAATCCGGAAGAACAGTAAAACCGCCCATCGACTTTATAGGTTCTTTGGCCAAAGACACCGTTTTCACATCAAACTCTCCTACTCCTTCTAACTCTCCCATTAACGCTGCAGCAAGCGGTGCGCCTTCCCAGTCTGCATATCCGTCCAATACCACAAATAAAACTGTTTGCATGTCCATCCTCCTCCTATTTATTTAACTATTCCGACTTTATTTTATGCTGTATTATAACATGGCAACACCCGTTCGGAACGCCTAAGTGAACAAAAAGCCGCATGCAAATTCTCTGCATACGGCTGACTTTACCTTCTTTCATATACTATCTTAAGTTGAACTTTTGCTTTATCCTATTGGTGATGTCAGCTTCTTTACTTTGTATAAACTCATTGGCGATTTGTTTAACCATACTATTAATCTCTTTCGTCATTTCTTTTTTTATAATAAGTTGATCAATCACTTTGCCATTAGGTGTAAATTCTCTGCCTACTAATTCATCTAAGGAAACGTTATACAAATTTGCTATCTTGATTATCATTTTAAGATTCGGTTCTGCGTTGCCGGTTTCATATTTCGCATAAACCGCTCTAGTAATTTTCAAATGGTCAGATACGAACTGCATGTTAAGTTTATTCTTTTCTCTAAGCAGCTTAAGATTTTCAAATAATTTTGGCATGAGCGTACTCCTTCTTTATTCTATTTGTCTTTTCTTTTCATCTCATTTATGTACTTATAATTTTTCTTATACTTCGTACTGATAAGAGATTGTTCCATTTTCAAGCCATTCGTAAGGAATCTTTTCACTTTCTAACAGTTCCACTAGAACCTCATTTCTTCGAACAGATTGTGCATTTTGATTCGTAATAATATACTCCATTTCTCGATACTTAATTTCTGAGTTTTTTGTCTTTAAAACATTTGTTAACTGGTAAGCTAAGCTGAATTGTTCTCTAAGATAGGATTTCATTGCCAGGAAACGCGGTTCATTTGTCTCCATCTTTTTTTGCAGTTCGAACATGTTTTTCTGTGCTTCTTCGATATGGAAATCAGTCAAAGAATTCTCATTATATTGGGTAATTAAGGACCTGATCTGCTCATTTAATGCCAACTCTATTTCAGCACTTTCTTGTATGTATTGATGAACTTCTAATTGATTTGTTGATACAAAGGAACTGTTTGCAGTCCAGGGAAAGAGATGCGAAGAAAAAGCATACAGATTCCATAATAAAACTAATAGACTCACTATTCCTCCAACTTGCACTAATGGCCGCTTGTATTGTTTTCTTGGTTTCTCACCTTCAAACCGTTGCTCCCGATAACTATAAATCGGATTATGATTCGATTTTTTTTGTTCAACTTCTTTCATCTTTTTACGAAATTCTCGTTGCCGATTATTTAACATAGTCTCTCCTTTAGCCTAGCTACACTTAAATTATAACAAATTAAGGAATTTACATGAATATATTATATTAATTTACAGTAAATAAAAAAGCCTAAATTACTACAGAATTATTCTTACAGGGGGCATGAAATTATACAATTGTATTTCTTATAAAATTTTTTAAAGAAAGCGAGAGGTTTTCCACAGCTTCTTCGTTGTATAGATTAGCAGAGCAAGGAGGGGTTCGGGTGGAAGACTTTATCGGGCGGTTAAAAAGAAAAGACGAAGAAGCGCTCACTTTTATGATCCATACATATATGCCTTTTTTAAAAGGGATTTGCCAGCATATTCTAACAAAAAGCTGCGGACAGCAAGCAGCCGAAGAATGCTTGAATGATGTATTTTTGACGATATGGCAGAAAGCTCATCAGTTTGAAGGAGACGCAGCTGATTTCAGGAAATGGGCTGGCATAATTACAAAGTACAAAGCAATCGACAGTTATCGGCGCCACATAAAGCAGCAGCAAAGAGAATCCACGACAGATAAAGTCCGAAACGATGGCCGCACCTGCGATACGGAGGATGCAGTACTCGAAAAGGAGTCACGCGAGGAAATGCTTTTTCGGTTGTATAAATTGCCGGAAGCGGATCGGGAACTTTTTCTGATGAGATATTATCTAGAATTGTCAAACAATGAGATTGCCGACGCTCTTGGCATTACTGTGTCAGCAGTTGAAAACCGGCTGTACCGCGGCAAGCGGAAACTGGTTCATTTATTCGAGCGAAAGGAGCGGTTCATATGAACGATTTGAACAAGTTATTGATGACGGATATTGAAGAGATTCCGGAAGCCGCCGTTTCAAATTTCGAGAAAAAAGAAATGAAAAAGCGTCTGCTTGACCAAAAACGGAAACCTCATTGGATTAAGAAACTGGCAGTTGCCGCAAGCATTTTCATAGCTGCTTCAGCAACGACAGCCATTGCCTTTCCTTCCGTAGCCTCACAAATTCCAATACTGCAAAACATCGTTTCCTATTTCGATGAGGACGAGCTCATCTTCAACCATTTTAGCGAAGTGGCGCAGCCGCTAAACTTGACAGACACCAGCAATGGCTCAACAGTGTCGATTGAAGAAGCTGTTTATGACGGAACTTCCGTGACAATTACTTTCGCGTTGAAAACCGAAGAAAACTTAGGAGAATTCCCGCTAGCAAATGGATCTCTTGAAGCGTTTGGCGCTAACGGTTCCGGCTCTTCCATCGCGATGAACAAAGTAAGTGATACAACCTATGCCGGAATGATTACAATGGCACCGGATTTTGTGTTCGGTTCGCCCAATACACTGAAGGTCTCCTGGAAGCCTCAGTCATTCGAAGATTTCGATACCCAAACACAACTGACCGGCGACTGGTCATTTGATTTTAAACTTAGAGCCTTGGATAGCAAATCCGTAAAAATAGATGAAAACATACTATTTGAAGGCGGCCAGTATAAGTTGAATGAACTTCTCCTGACCAAACTGTCGACAGTACTGGTTTTCAATAAAAAGGACGTCAATGATAACCGTTATATGGCCAGTTGGCAGTTAGAAGATAATCTAGGCAATATATATCCTATGCAGTTCGGCACTGGAAACCCAAAGAAAAATCAATTCACATTTGAAGCACTCCATCCAGAGGCGACTTCTATAATCATTAAGCCGCAAATTAAGAAATTCAACCATTTCGAGGATGAAGGCGTTCCGATTGATGCGCCTTCTGTAATTGTCGACTTGGACTAAAAGTAAAATCCCCTTGGATACGATGGTATCCAAGGGGACTCTCTTTTTAAACCGTTTGGTTCCGCATTGGGTGCGGCTGTGTAATATCTACTGCGTATACTTTGATGCGGTTGACCATCAAATCGCGAATGCCATAGATTGGCCGCTCATTTTGCTGAGTCTCATCGATATACGCATTTACCTGTTCTTGAATAAATACACCCACAGGCTTTGTTTTAGAATCTTGGTCTAAACTTTCCGCCGAGTATTGAAACGACGTTTCAAAATACAGATTCGATACTTCGAGCACTTTCAAGGTATCTCCTTCCGCATGAATCCCCACCACTTTGTAGTAGTTTCCGTATTCGTCTCGGACCAAATCATTTTCCCGGATTTGTTGCATGCTCATATATTCCAAGCTCCTTTCCGAATTCAATTCAAGATAGAATTATGTACCATCCTCTTTTATATACACTAAAAAACAAAGAGGCAAACCGATTATAGGCTACTGACTTCAACCCCTTCGAATATTCAGTTACCCCATCACTTTGGCTTTCTTTTATACTCCAACAAAAAGACAGGCGATGTTTTAAAACATTCACCTGTCTACATTATACGTATACTTATTAGACCAGTCATCTGCCCAGTCCTTTCTTTTTCTAGCACTTAGCTCCCTCTTGGCTTCAACATAATTGGCATATAGGGTATTTATTTTTTCTACTTCTTTGTTTGACAGAACAATCATTTTGTTAATATGCCTAATCGATTTTTTCATCTCATAAAATGTTGTAATGCCAGCTTCTGATTCCCATATTTCCAGTACGTACCGGATGGCTTGTATTCGGTGGCGAATTGCTAAATCTCCAAAAAACTTAAAATCAGCTTGAAAACCAAATGACTTAGCGGTATTTTCATTGGCAAAGAGCCGAAGAGACTTTCGCAATTCTTCATACTCCACCATTAAAACTTTCATATTTTGAGCATCGCTCAAAGTGAAGTTGCCTTCTTTTGCCCATGCGGCTACCCAATAAGTTTCCCAGAGGCGATTAAAAGCCCGCATAAAATACACGGTATTCGAATCTGCATAAACAATGTAACTTTCCGCTTCTTCCAGCTTTCCATTAACATTCACTTTCAACTTCTTTGCAGACATGACGTCACTCTGTTCTTTATCAAGCAAAATGTGAGCTTTTCCAATCACTTCGTTTGGTGCCTGATCGGCTGCATTTGCTTTCTCCTTCGATGGCAATAAAACCAAAAACGCAGTTTCATCCTTCACAGCCGTTGGTTCTGGGGATTCAAATGGCTTCGCTATATTATTCTCACTGAGCGCCAATACACTAAAGATCACGAGAATGAAAAGACACGGTTTGCCTGCCCATGCTTGCTTAGCCGGCATGGCGACCCCTTCTTTCTTGTTAGCTCCTTCGGATGCAGAAGTGTACTTCTTTTTCGTCTGTCTGATTGCAAAACCTTTGGATTGGAGACGGTAAGATGATAACCGAACAGTTCGCTATCATTTCACAGATATGTCCACCCTCCTTTATCATAGTATATGTAGTTAGAAGGCATGCAGTTATGTGTTTAGACACTCCCATTATATTCCTGCCCTAGTGGATGAACAATATCAAAATTCAAAATTATCTAAAACAGTTATTATTTAATGCATACTCTTACTTAAAAAAACAAAACATTTTGTTTCTTTCTGGGTAGTAAAACCCAATAAGTGTAAAGTTCGCTTTAATAGCAGCCCGCTTTTGTTAACTTAGCTTTTTTATAATGAGAAGAACTCAAAGTATTTCACCTAGTCTTCCTGCTATTAAAAACGGAAGGCGATTGCTTAAGAAAATACCTATATAAAAAAAATACCTATATAAAAAGAGACTCGTCCAAATTCCAGGAATTTGACGAATCTCTTTTCTATTCAAATATTCAGTCTCCAGAACATATATTGATGGGCTTTTCTCCAAATTTCTACTCATTTTCACTAGAATTTGTGAAATGATTTCATGGGTTATTTTGAAGATACCACCGGATTTCCAGAGACGGTAATTGTGGTAGCTGCTTCTTGCAATGGCAATGTGTTCGTTAAGATTCCTGGCTTTGTATAAACAATATCATTAGCATAGATGAACACATCTCCACTTCTTTCCATCTTATTCCACTTATGATTTCTTTGGAAGACAAAAGCGATCGATCCATATATGAAGAAATACATATCTAAAAGGCGGTAAGTAACGAGTTCGACAACTGAAAATAGGAATATTCTTATGTAGTCCATTTTGCTGTAAGCATATCCGTATTTTTTTGAGACAGCGTAAGCGCCCATTCTTTGGAGAATTTGCATTACAGCTGTAGCTGCTAATAACGCGGCAGTCAAGCCCAGCAACTTCCCGGTAATAATTGACCAAGCTAAAAGAAATGTTGTTACAATACCGATATATCCAGGCAACAATGAATCGAGGAAAATGAAAAAGACAAGCTTGAATCCAAGATCCCGCTTTCTTCTTTTACGGTAAATCATAAGTGAATCCAAAAATCCTTTTTGCCAGCGGATTCTTTGTTTCTTTAAATCACCGTAATTATCCGGAACTTCTGTATAACACTCAGCTTTTGGTATGAATACCAGTTTCCCTTTTTTATAAACGTTTTTAATCAACTTCTGCACATTGAGGGTGATTTCCATATCCTCCCCAACAGTCTTCTTATAGCCTCCGATTTCGTATAATGCGAACGCTCGAAACGCGCCAAAAGCTCCTGATACAACGGACACAACACCCAGTTTCGACTGCACGAATCTCTTCACATAAAACGACAGCATATAATCGGATAGTTGATATCTTACGAGTCCTTTTCCTTTAAAGGATGGCTTTGATTGTTGATACATTTGCCCAACATGGACCATTCCGCCCCCTGCAAGCACGTTTGGATCTTCCATTGCTTCGTTAACATGGATCAATGCATTTTTCTGCAGAATACTGTCCGCGTCCAACGTGATGATAATTTCTCCAAGTGCATAGTCTGCCCCAGCGTTCAACGCATCTGCTTTGCCCCCATTCAGCTTATCCAATACTTTTACATTCGGATAGGTAACGGATACATATGTGTTAGTGATTGAATTATAAGTTAGTTTGTTTTTAGGCTCCAAATCCACTTCTTTTAAATCCAACAAATCATGCAATAATTTCATAGAATTATCACTTGAACCATCGTTAATAATAATCAGTTCAAAGTTCTTGTAGTCCAAATTCTTGAATCCGGTAAAACAGCTGGCTAAAACCTTTTCTTCATTATATGCAGGCACCAGTATCGACATCTTTCTTTCGGTAAGATCTTTGCGAACTGTTGTATCTTTCTTCGTTTGTTTTAAACCCATAATCAAATACATGCCTTGAATTGAAAAGAAAACTACCCATAATAATATTGCCAGTATATAAACTACTTCCATTCACCTATCTCCTCATTCCTTTTTGTTTTGGTAATAACGAATCCAGTCCACATTCATTTGGGCAGGGAAAACCGTTGAATTGTCGGGTTCTCCAACCCAGTCCCCCCCTACTCCAGTGTTGATGAACAGGTACATGTCTTCTTGCGGCACGTACACTGTACTCGTGTGTGTGACGATGCCATCGACAAAAAACACAATTTCATCTGGCGTCCATTCAATGCCATAGGTATGAAAATCCGTTGTTAAATCAGGAAATTCCTTCATGGCATAATCTTTTCCATAGATGCCGTTCACATCGTAATGAATCGTATTCCATATCTGTCCCGGCTCTTGGCCCAAAACTTCAACCATATCAATTTCTGGAAAATCGTTGCCTTGATTGTTCCAAAGCCAAATGGCCGGCAACAAACCCGTCCCTGCAGGCAGCTTTGCTCTTACTTCCAGTTTTCCGTACTTGAACACCACCTTTTCTTTTGTGGTTATAGCGCCAGAGGTGTAAGGGAAGCCTCGAGACATTTCTTTTTTTGTATGAATTTTCAAGAGCCCATCACTTACTTCAATATTTTCTGGCTTGTAATGCTGCCTTCTTGCACCATATCCAAAAGCGTCATCCAACACGTTCCAACGCTCCGCATCTAAAGCTTCGCCTTCGAATTCTTCGCTCCATACGATTTCCCACGGATGTTCAAACCTGTTTTCATTAGCTGACTGATCATTGAAGTAAGAGTTTGAAAACATATCTCCCAATTCCGAATCTCCTCCATTCATGCAAACCACCATCATTGTTGTACAAACCATTTTTCCTGTTACTTTCACTTTGTTGGTCAACTCCGCATAAGGTTTTTGTGGTTCCATACAAAATCAGCTTTCAAAATTAATTCTTTCGAACTACTAAAAAAACAAAAAATATAACACCAACTAAATTTATAGGTATAAAGTTAAATTCAGGTTAAATAAATCTAATAATTAAGAATTATATTAATTATTAATCTCTCCAACAAAACTCCTTTCAAGCTAAACTTCATAAAAAAAACCAGTAAACGATGTTTTCACTTTTCGTTTACTGGTTTTTCGATTATGTTGACGAATTTCGAAATTTCTTGTGTAGCTTGTTGCAGCCATTTTTTCCTGGTCTTTTCCCCGTTTTATTTACTAAATGAGCTCTCTATACGCAGATATATAACCCGCTCCAAAGATGAAATTTGAGCGGGCCAGTATTATTTATTGCGCAATCAGCAAAGATTGCATAAACTCCTTTCGCTTCATCAGACGCTATGACTGGAGTATGATTTATCTTTTTTGAAACGATAAATATGGTAGTCAAAAAGAAAAGCAATTTGTCAGTTATAATCCTTTTTTAAAGTGCATCTTTAAAAGGTTAGAAGGATTAAGTTTGGTTTATAGATTTAAAGTGGTGCAGCCCTTTGGTTCCTGCTATTATTTCAGCCTATTATTAATTTTCCGTTTATCTTTCTTTTCGCCGAAACTTCATTGATTAGATTGGCGTAATACTTATGAAGACATTACATAGCAGGGGGAATCCACATGAAATTGAGAATCCTACATACGAATGACGTCCACAGCAATTATGAAACTTTTGCAAGAGCTGTGACGTTGATCAAAGAGCTGAAAGACGCTAATACCTTACTACTCGATGGCGGTGATTTCGCCGATTTTAAGAGCATCGAACTGCAAGGCACAAGAGGCACTGCCGCACTTGAATTATTGGAGGAAGCGGGTTATGACGCATTAACTATCGGCAATAATGAAATGTTCAACGGCATCGAGACGCTTGAGCATATGGCCACTAACAGCACGATTCCCTTTATCAGCAACAACCTTGTCAAGAAAGATCAAATCGGAATTCAAGGCGTCGTAAGGAGCACGATTTTAATCAAGAACGGCATGAGGATTCTCATTACCGGCTCTTCGCCGGATCTGGGTGTCTTTAACGATGGCCTTGGCATTCACGTTTACGAGTACAAAAAGATGATTGAGGAAGAGATCGGCCGGAACAAAGGCAACTATGATCTGTGCATTTTGCTTAGCCATATCGGGACAGAAGCGGATGAGTTGCTTACAGCTGCCATTCCGGAAATTGATATCATCATTTCGGCGCACGACCACCAACTGTATCCAAAAGCCAAAATTGCAAATAGCGTTATCATGAACAGTGCTGGCAATTACGCCGAGCATGTTGGAGTGATCGAACTCGAAGCAGCAAACGGTCAGGTTACACTAATCCACTCTGAAACCCTGTCAACAAGAGATGTTCCAATGGATCTTCAAATCCTCGAAATCTTAAAACAAAACAAAGCAAAAGCGATCGCTGCCTTAAGCAAACCGCTTTATAAATTAGATCAGCCGCTTTGGCATGATGTGATAGAAGAAAATCCGATTGCCAATCTCGTCGCGGATGGATTGCGCGATATGATGCAATGCCATATCGGGCTCATCAACAGCGGCATCGTCAACGCAGGCGCGTTCGATTTCTTGTCTCATAAGAAGCTGATCGAGATTTGCCCTTCCCCGCTCAATCCGACCTCCTTCGAGTTGCAAGGAAAAGATTTAAAAGAAGCTATCGAGCAATCGCTGGATGCACAGGTTTGCTTATCGGACGGTAGAGGACCAGGATTCCGCGGGAAATTTGCAGGCAAGCTGCATGTGTCTGGAGCAGAAGTGGTCCACGACAGCAAAAGCGTCCAAGAAATCTGGATCAACGGCGAGCCAATTGAAGAAAATCGCTGGTATACAGTTGCAAGTTCCGATTACCTGCAGCGCGGATCGGGTTACCCTTCCCTTGCGAACAACCGGAATGCCTCTTATCGCGCAGAAGAAATCCGGGATGTGATTCAGATGTACGGAGACAAAAAAGAATTTTTGGATATGGCAACAGAAAAACGCTGGAGAGTCACTTTGAATACTTATGCATAAAAGAACCTGATGATTAGTTAGTCAGGAAAATACAAAAAGCAATGAGCCCTTTTATCACTAAAGGGCTCTTTTTTGACTTCACGTCTTTCTTGTCCTAGCGATGCACCTGCCTTGCTGGCTATCTCATTTTTAGACTTCTGAAAGTGGGGTATACCGTAAAGGAGGAAACAAATCATATAAGAGCTGATTTAACAGTGGGCATAAACGAAATTTTTAAAAATCAGCAAAAAAAAGGCAGGCGACCATAACAGGACCGATTCAGGTCGGTAAAGGCTTTGAAACCGTGTCTTCGGATAACCGGATTGGTGATGTCCAGGCAATATTGATCGATCCATCTACCGGCGATATTTACGGCGCAGCAGACTCTCCTCGCCCCGGGGACGCAGAAGGGCTCGATGAACTGCCGAAAGACTAATCAAGGAGGCTGCCCAATATGCATTTAGAACCAATACCTGACCATTTACAGAAAGGACTGAAAATCCTTTTCGTCGGTTTCAATCCGAGCATCCGTTCTTCCCAAACAGGCTTTCACTATGCCAATCCGAACAACCGGTTCTGGAAAATCCTGTTTGAAGCGGGCTTGACGCCGCGAAAATTCTTGCCTGAAGAAAACCACGAACTGCTTTCGCTCGGTTATGGCCTGACGAATATTGTTGCCCGTCCTACGAAAGAAGCGGCTGAGATTTCCAAAGTGGAATATGCAGAAGGAGCTGCCCTTCTAGAGGAGAAAATCAGAAGATACCGGCCAAAAGCCGTCTGTTTTGTCGGCAAGGGCGTCTATCAGGAATACAGCAAAAAACGCTCCATTTCCTGGGGGGTCCAGGAAGAACCGGTCATTCCTGGAATTATTGAATATGTTGCACCATCATCCAGTGGATTGGTGCGGATAAAACAAAATGAAATTGTCGACATTTACAGAGGATTGAACGAATATATCACTAAAACGCCGCCTGTTGTTTAAGGACGGCGTTTTTCATTGCCGCTACTAAACAAATAACGCCGCACTCGGAAAATCCAAGTGCAGCGCTAGCTATTTGATTGTTTTATTTAATTTCTTTTGCTTGTTGAGGAGCATTGTTCTTGAGCAGGACTTTCAGGCCTTGGCCCATATCAGAAGCCAAAACATAGTTGCGATCCACGAAGACGCCCCAGACATCGGCTTGGTCAGGTTTGTACTGGCCGATTTGCTTCGGCTTGCTCGGGTCTGTAATATCTACTGCGTAGACTCCACCTGCATAATGACTTAGATAAAGTGTGTTGCCATGCACTTTCGGGTCATGGACCGTATTTGCAAACGTCGCTCCGTCTTCCACTTTCTCAGTTAGATCTGTCTTGAATTCACTTAACAGTTTTGGATTTGCTTTATCTTTGATATCGAAAATGCGTGTATAGCCGTATGATTTCTCATATCCGTTTCTCACAGGAGTCGATACTTCGCGCGTTTCAATCAGCACATTTCCACCTTTCGCAAGTGCCGATGAGTGAGCAGCGCCTTGCTGTTCAGAAGAAAAGTCCGTGCGCCCGACATAAACAGGGTTCTCTGGATCTTTGATATCAAAAATGACTGTCCCTAAATCCCACATGGATACGTACGCGAATTGCGCATTATGGTCAGTAATAACGCTGTGATTAAAGACTGCTCTCGATTTTCCATCTGGTGCGTTCCAGTTATAGCCGTTAAATGAATCAGGTACTTCCGGCAAGGAACGCGGATCGAACTGCCACAATGTTTCCGGTTTCGCCGGGTTGGTAACATCGACAATCTGGAAATCTTTTTGTTTTCCACTACTGTATAGGTCTGCGTATGGATTCGATGTGAACACTAAAGCGCGATTTCCTTGCATCGTCAAATAGAGCTCGTGTGTGCCGCGAGTCGATTTAAAAGTCTCCCAATAACCAAGCTTTTTTGGTTCAGAGGGATTGGTTACATCGTAAAGCAAGAAACCGCCCGAAGTATTAGGCGCATTTCGATTCAGCTGCTGCACACTGACTACAGCCAAGTCGCCTTTAAAATGAGGTGTATTAATGCTTTTGACGATAACTTTTTCCTGCCAGGTTCCCGGCACATCATTATGCCCAAAAACGGCTACCTCTTTAGGATTTGAAGGATCTTTCAAATCAAAAACCCGTACTCCACCATTTGCTCCGTTTGCCGTATGCGTTCCCAGATAAGCAAAGCCTTTATGCGCATAGACATCGGCTGTATTGTTTTGCACACCCGCCAATTCCTTGATTTGCGCTGCCGCTCCTTCTTTAAGGAAAGAAAGATTTTTAGAACCACTGATGCTTGGATCACTCAAATTCACTATTTCTTCGTTAGAGAATACGCTCCGCTGCCCTTTGGAAAGGTCACTGCCGTCGAGTGCGTCATGGGCAAAAGCAGTTGGCACTACTGACAACGCAAGAAGTGCAGCAAGAGAAGTTTTCAGAAACGGTTTTTTTAAGTTCAATTAAATTCCTCCTGTCATATTTATTACCAAATTCAGTATATATATACAAAAAAGAACAATGCAATACTTCATCGTGTAATTTTTTAAAATATTCTAAAAATAATACTTATGTCTTATTATATATAGGGCCTCTAGATATAGAATAAAAGATGGTTGCGTTCTAGTTTTGATGCTTTATAGAAAAAAAGAACCATATTCCTTCTATAGAAGGAATATGGTTCTAGACAAAGTCTACAATTGATGAATAGAGAAGCATTAAACCAACCGGCCTGGCCACTTCGCTTTCCGCGGGCACGGCTTCAGCCGCTTCCTTTGCTCCTGCGGTTACTCGTCGCAAATGCAAAACATTCGCTTACGCTCAGTCCAGGGTCTTCAGCTCGTGTCGCTCCCACAGGAGTCTTCGTGGCCAGCCCGGTTGGGCGTCTCGCTTGATTCCAGAAGATGATTCAGACTGCTTCTCCCACTTTAAAAATAGCTTTTGCGAGACACCTCGTCTTCCCATCTTGCTTAGGCTCCGGAGCGCAAGGCGGCGAGCAAATTGGGCGAAGGAAGTTCGACCAATTTGTTTGCGACGAAGCAGCGAAGCGATGCAACGTCCTTTCATGTTTCGAAGCTAGCGCAGCGATGCAGAAACAGGAGCAACGGTTTTCCCTGCGGGATAGCGAAGTGCCAAAATCCACTCGGGACTTGTTCCGAGTTAGTTTGGCGCGAGCCCGCGGAAAGCGTCCGCCTAGAGCGATGGAGCCGGCACGGCTCCACTAATATGCATATTTTATTCTATAAAACAAAAAAGTATTCTTTTGTCTAAAGACTCATTCCTTCTGAAGAAGGAATGAGTCTTTTTATATACTTCGAACAAATTATGCTTTAGCTGCCTTTTTCTGAACTAGGGTATACTTCCGGAAAACCAATCTTTTTCTTTATAGCCTTATAAGCTTGCCCCGATATCGTCTCCTGCAATTTTTTGATAAGGTTCTCCAATTCACTGGAAAAAAACTCATATTCTTCCTTGGCTAATACTATCTTTAGTAAGCCCACCATTGAAAACACCGTCCCATTATTCAAATCCTCTTTCTGCATTTCCATCATGGCTTCCACTTCGCGAAGCTCAACGGGATGGTCAAGGCGGTAGCGGTAAAGCACTTCCTCATGCGCCGATTTGTTGCGATATGGAAAAGCGACACTCAGTATAGCGTCGAGTTCGCTTGCTTTTAAACGGATTGGCCAATACTCCTCACTGAACTCTTCCGCAAAGTCCTGTGCAATTCGCGCTCTGAGATCTTCGTCTATAACCCGATAGAAATTTATAATTTGTCCGAGCGACAGGAAATTAATCAGCACCCACAGCGGGACGTTCCGATGCTTATCAAAAAACTCACGGATAGCCGGGTATCTGACGCGGTCCCTTTTTTTGTGGCTTTTGATGAGGTTGTAAAGAGTTGAAATGATGCGATCGCGTTCGTGGTGGTGATGGCTGTCCGGGCTGTAGTTCGATGACTCAAGAAAGCTGTCTTTCTCCTTGAATTTCTCGGAAAAGCGGTACGCAATCTTCGATTTAATGTTTTTCTCGAACTTCAACAGTTCATTAAGCAAGAGCATCCGCAATTCCCGATCAAAGCGGTACAACGCATAGATATGCCCGAACTCAGTGCCCGCTCGGTATTGCTCAAGACCATATGGATTATTCCGCTCATCACGCTCAAGGAATGGCTCTTTGTAGCCATCGATCAGTGCATAGTAATTCTCGCGTGACAGGATCCGTTTCGCTGCCGCCTTATCTGGAACTGCCATGCCTCGTTTTTCAAGTAAGGCAATCTGCTCGTCATGTGAAGCAAAAACTTTCAAATATCTCAATCCTTTACAGTTCTTTCTTTTTACTCTAAGCTAATTCTTGCTTTCATGCCATCTTCAATCGAAAAAGCACCGCTTCCTGTAATGAGGAAACGGAGCTTTCAATCCATTATTTATTTGCGCTGCGGACGGGGTGCTGTCTGGACATCTTTCAAAAAGGAAACGCCCATCAATATAATGACGAGTGCAAAAGGCAATGCAGCAATGATTAACATATTCTGCAAACCTTGCGTCCCGCCAAAATAGACGACGACTGCTGCGACTGCAGACTGGAGCAACCCCCAAGTGATTTTCACAGAATTGGTCGGGTTCAACATGCCATTCGTACTTAGCATGCCAAGCACAAATGTCGCCGAATCCGCCGAAGTGATAAAGAATATTGCAATGACGACAATCGTCACTATGGACATGAACGTCCCAAGCGGGTATTCCGCAAGCACGCCGAATGTCGAGGTCTCCAAAGTAAAGCTGGAGATTGTTGCGATCCCTAACTGCTCAAGCTGCAATGCGGAAACTCCGAATACGGAGAAGAAAATGAAACACACGAGCGATGGCAATAACAAAACACTGAACATAAATTCTTTTACCGTCCGGCCTTTAGAAATACGGGCGATAAAAATTCCGACAAACGGCGCCCATGAAACCCACCAAGCCCAGTAGAAGATTGTCCAGCCGTTGATCCAGCTGCGATTTTCATCATCAAGTGGAGCCAGCCGTAAACTCATTCTAAAAAAGTCGGTAACATAACTTCCGAGTGTATGTGTGAACATGTTGACAATATACATTGTCGGACCCACGATAAACAAAAGAATCATCAGCGCAGCAGCCAGAACCATATTGATATTGCTTAAATACTTGATGCCTCTGCCAATCCCAGACCAGGCCGACCAGATGAACAATATTGTCGCAACGGACAGCACAATTAACTGGACAGTGAAATTATTCGGTGTACCAAACAGGAAAGCCAGTCCGCCGGTGATCTGTCCGGAACCGAAACCAAGCGTCGCTGCTACGCCGACCACTGTGGCAAAGACCGCGAGTACATCGACCGCTTTTCCAAGCGGCCCTTTCATGAGTTCTTCCCCAAATAACGGAATTAGTGTCGCACTGATAAGGCCAGGCATTCCACGGTTGAACTTGAAATAAGCAAGGATCAACCCGACTATTCCATAAACGGCCCAGGCATGTATCCCCCAATGGAAAAAGGAATACTTCAACGAATCGAGTACCGCAGCATCAGATCCCTCTTCCGCTACCGGGCTGCTGATAAAAGCGTGTGAAATCGGTTCAGCGGTAGTCCAGAAAACCAATCCCATCCCCATTCCTGCGCTGAAAAGCATTGCAAACCATGACAAACGGCTAAATTCGGGCTCGTCATCCTTCTTTCCCAGTTTCACGTTGCCGTAGCGGGAAAAAGTTATATAAACACAGAAAAGAAGAATGGCGATAACTAGCAAAAGGTAGAACCAGCCGAATTTCGCAGTCAGTTCGCTTGTCACATCGGTCGTAACGGATTTTAAATTTTCAGGAGCAAAGACTCCCCATAAAACCACAATTACCGAAATAATTATTGAATAATAAAATACTTGTGTAGCTTTCTTCATATTTCACCTCTTAACTAAATTAGATTGCACACAATAGTCTCCATACTAACATAGATGCCAAAAGCATAAAAATGAATGCTCCACTGTCAGTTTCCTTAAGCTATGGCTGCTTGAAGAAGACAAGTGCAATTCTCCCATAAAAATATTCCTATCAAAATAGCACCTCAATCTGCAGTTTAAGGCCATAAAACCTTGCAGATCGGGGTGCTGTTTCTTAGTTTTAAGAAACGTAATAATTGTCGAATCCGATGAATTGTTCGAGTATGTATTACTTTATAACCGTATTTAAAAGACTTCCCCATTATTGAAATTGCTAAACTTTGTTCTATAGCAAACTGAAGAGGAACATTTATTAAACACTACTGTCGAAAGTCATTGTCGACTTTCATACTCTCCTATTCTGTTAGCCTATAAAAAATCCCCCTGCCCAAAGGCAGGAGGATTCATGGAAGGAATATAAAACACTAATGTGGTCGTCGACCGCCGTTTGCTCTTGGTTGGTTATCGGTAACAGGTAAAGTCGTAATGGGGAATGGATCATTGGTTTGCCATTGCCATCAGAGTAATTGCACCGAAGTACAAATCAAGTTTCCTTCCACGCCTTGGAGAGGAGTCTCACCGCTCCAAGGATCAGAAATACTTCTCGCTGTCGAAATCCAGTTCAATGGAATAGTTTTTGTTGTTGATGGCATTCGAAAGCCGATTGGCGTTCCGTTCCAGTTCGACCGCCTTCAAGCGGTATTCCTCAGGATCGAACGTCGCCCGCCTTACAAGCGGAATCCCTTCCCCGTAGCCATACTGAATCTCTTCTTTTACAGCAGCCCCGAACATTTTAAACTTTCTCGCTTTGGCGCGCAGCTGCGTCGCCAATTCAATTGCTTCCACAATTGCCAGGGTCTCGCCGTTGAAATTCACTTCGTTTTCAATATTCGCCCGGTACATCAATTTATCCAATAGCCGAAAATCTTTCCGGAGCTCTTCAATTTCTTGTTCGACTTGCACGAGCGAGCGGCTTTGTTTCGGCACTCTGCTGCCCTTTTCAACTTCCACAAACGCCACGCGATCCATTTCTTCTTCCAATTCATGAATTCGTTTTGCTAGTACACTTTTCAATTTCACAGCTTCTGCAAGCGATAGATTAGACACGGCCAGGTCCCCTTATACTCGTAATTGTTCTGCTAAATCCAGCTTATCAAATCGCCTATTTATTAACAATTGCTTTTTGTAAGTTTTTAATAATAAGGATAAGTTAATTGATTCTGTTCATAATCGAAAAAATGTGTAACTTTATTCAATTGAATTTGTCTAATCATTCATGGGGGGATTTTGTTGAAAAAACTGTCTTTATTCTTCGTATTTATAGTTTTCTTTGTGCCTTTCAATAGTGGATGTTCATCAGAAAACATCGGAAAAGTAGATGTATACGAAATGGAAAGCTTTTCAGCCATCAAAAAAAATTCGTTAACATCATATACAGACCCTAAAGTTGTAAGCAATATAGTAAAAGCGTTCAAAAAGGCTAAAAAAGAGCCAGGTGTAGTTGAGATGGTGGACCCTGAGTATAAAGTTGAATTTGGTGAAGAATCGTATTATCTATGGATAAGCAGTGAGCATGGGACGATAATGAACCTAGAAGATACGCATACCACCTTTACCCTTTCAAAAAGTTCAGCAAAGACAATTTATGAACTAGTAAAATAACAAGTTTTTCAGTTAGGCAAGAACCTTAAAAGGACATTAATTTGGTCATTTTTTCGCATTGTTTTTAACTGAGTTAACAATAAAAATAGAAACTTTCATCAATCAAAAGAAGCTCTCAGGCCGCTGGATTAACCTGAGAGCTTCTTTTAGTTTTGCTGATTAAAATCGACCGTATCGTTCAATTCGTTATCGTCTTTATCCAATCTTTCATTGGTTGTGAGTTTTTTGGCGAACTTGGTGATGGTCTTTAGCGGATTGCCCGATTCCCAGTACTCAGCTGAGTCCGCGCTCACCTTGATCAAGACGACGTTCGGATCATCGTAAGTGGTTTCCAATAGCTTATCGAAAGCCGGATTCCAGTATTCTTTTTTCCGCTCCAAATCTTCGCTGAATTCAGCGTTTCCACTGATGGAAACATACGACTTTCCGGAATACGACACGTTGACTATCGGGTTTTCCAAGATTTCCTGATACTTGGCTGTATCTTTCATCGTAAGAAACCAAAGATCGCCGTCAAATTCCGCTTCCTGCGTTTGCATCGGCCGGGATACCGCCTTGTTGCCCGCAATCGTTGTTAGCATGGCCACATCGATGCCTTTGATCAATTTGTTGACTTTCTGCATCGCTTCTTGTGTTGATGACGCATTTCCATCCATTCTTGTTCTCCTCCTTCAAAAACCTTTTGCTTTGCTAAATCCGTGGCTAATCGTATTTATACAACTTTCCCTATTTTCAAAGGGGCAAAACTTATAGCATCGCTGCACACATCGAAAATCCGAACTTCATAATAAGCTCTTTTCTTTAACAGCTGTTTTATACAGAAGCAAGCACTTTTTCCTTTTTTACCGCCGTCCTTAATCCCACCGTTACTTCATCGCCGACATGGAACCGCTGTGAATAGACAGATTCATGGACCGTCCATGTCTCGCCAGACACATCGACCGTATAATGGATTTCATGGCCTTGATATTGGACAAATGTTACGCGGCCATGCACTCCGTTGATGGCAACAGTCGACAGCTGCAATTGTTCAGGGCGCACAGGATACGTACCATTCTTTTTGAATGTTTTTGCGACCCCGAGATCCGGCCATAGGCAATGCGGGTTGATTTTCGGGATGAAGCTGCCCTCTTGCCATTGCCCTTTCACTAAATTGCATTTCCCGACAAACGTTGCGACAAATTCCGTTTCCGGCCGCGTATAGATCAGTTCAGGCGCAGCAATCTGTTCGATCCGCCCTTTGTTCATAACCACGATTTTATCCGCGATAGCCAACGCCTCGCTTTGGTCATGAGTGACAAATACAATAGAAGCTCCAGTTTCCCGGTGAAGCTTCTGGATCTCTTTGCGCATTTCCATCCGGAGTTCCACATCCAGCGCGCTAAACGGCTCGTCCATCAATAGCAAATTCGGCTTCGGCGCAATCGCCCGTGCCAGCGCCACCCGCTGCTTTTGACCGCCTGACAGTTCAGAAGGATAACGGTCCGAAAAACTGTCCAAGCCGACAAGCTGCAGCACTTCATTCACTCGCGCCTGCAAGTCATGCCTGCCTTCTTTTTTCCGGTTCGGATGATGATGCAGTGGAAATTTGATGTGTTCCGCAATCGTCATATGTGGCCATAGCGCAAACGATTGAAAGACCATGCCGATGTTCCGTTTTTCAGGCGGTGAGACGCGTTTAGCCGATGCCACTGTGGAATCATCCATGACGATGTAGCCTTCTGTCGGTCCCATAAAGCCTGCAAGCAATTTTAAAAGCGTTGTCTTCCCACAGCCGGATGGGCCAAGAATCGCGATAAACTCACCTTGTCCGATTTCCAAATCCACTTCCTGCAACGCCGTAAACGATCCATATTTTTTGGTAACACCCAGTACTTCGATCATTTTGCTTTCAGCACCTTTCTGTCCCATAGTTTTCCAATTCCCATAAACAGCAGTCCGCCAAGCAGTATTCCAAGCACTAAGACTGTAGAAAAGGCAGTCGAATACGTCGAATAACCCGCTTGCTCATAACCGAAAATGACAACCCCAACCGTTTCGGTGCCACTCGACCACAAGAGGCTCGATACTGTCAATTCGGTCAGCGCCATCAAAAATACGAGAAGAGCGCCGCTTAAAATTCCCGGAAACAATAGTGGCAATAAAACCTTCCGCCACCTGACCCACCCCTTTGCGCCAGAAGTTCTGGCCGCTTCATCCATTGATGGATCGAGCTGCAAAAACGCGGTATAGCTTCCCCGGATCTGCAAGACCATGAAGCGCGTGGCATAAGCAATGAATAAAATAAGCGCTGTGCCATAGACGCCGGGATTCCATCCAGGAACCGGCTCCATCCACATGAAGATCATGCAAAGCGCGAACACCGTTCCCGGCAGTGCGTACGGAATCGTGATAAACAGTTCCGCCGTCTTCGTGCTCCAATCCGGAAATTTGAACCGAAGGTAAGCGAGAATCGTACCAAGGACCAAACAAATTGCCATTGTAACCAAAGCGAGCTGCAAACTGTTCGTCAATGCCGACAGCGGCTTTACATCTGTCAAAAAGACATATTCGTAATTCTTTAGCGACAAGTTTTCACGCTTGAACGGTACACCGTACGCTGAAATTAGCGACAGCGCTCCCATCACGACAAGCGGCATCAAGCTTGTAACAAGCAAGAAACTCCAAAGGACACCTTCCACCACTATCTGCCGAACAGGCTTTAAGAAAATACGCGGAGCCATGTCGCCACGAACCGTTTCGGTGACCCGACTGCGTCGCAGTAAAAACCATTGCATCAAGGTGCCTAAAAGCGCGATGGCACCGAGCATCACCGATAAGACCGCTGCCCGGGAAAATGCTTTTGGTCCAAAGCCAACCACTTGTTCGTAAATGTAAGTACTGAGCACCCGGATATTTGCCGGCGTCCCCAAGAACGCAGGGATTCCAAAGTTATCCAGATTCGACAAGAACGCGATCAGCCCGCCACTCGCAATCCCTGGAAGCGCCAATGGCAGCACAACTTTTCGGAATGCCTGCTTTCTCGATAAGCCGGACGTTGCCGCCGCTTCTTCCAAGTCACGCGGGATTTTCCGGAATACATTGACTGTGAACAAATAGACCAATGGATAATGTGACAACCCGAGCAGCAGGATGATGCCTTCGATACTGTATAGGCTCGGTGCTTGCAGGTTTCCAGGCAGCAAGGCAAGAAGAGCAGTCACTGGTCCTGAACCGCCGAAAAATTGCGTCCAGGCAAGTGTTGTAATATAAGAAGGAATGATGAACGGCAGGAAGATGAACAGCTGCATTGCCCGCTTTCCCCTTATTTGCACATACGCCACAATCCAGGCAAAAGCCACCCCCAAAACGAGCGCCAAAACCGTCGAACCGAACACGATAACCAAAGTATTCTGAACTGTGGACCACGTTGCCCGTTCCCGCAAAATTTCCGTGTAATAATGAAGGGTC
Organism: Planomicrobium soli; assembly: GCF_003014655.1. Lineage (GTDB taxonomy): Bacteria > Bacillota > Bacilli > Bacillales_A > Planococcaceae > Planococcus > Planococcus soli_B. The sequence goes on from NZ_PYAT01000002.1 coordinate 211,396, forward strand.
AATGAGCCATCATCTACAAAGCTGAGCCAGACCAACCGAAGAACCGGCAGCAAAAACAGCAGGAAGATGAACAGCAAACCGATTCCTTTATAGAAGTTTTTATTTTGAAAAAAGAGAGAGAAAGGGGGCAAGCCCTTTCTTCTCTCTTCGGCCATTGGCTGTTTGATGATCATAGCTTCAGCTCCTTGTAGCCTAGATCCGGAGCGCCGGTCATTGACCGAAAATCTCTCCGAACTTTGCTTTGTCGTCTTCGCGTGTTTCTAAAAGTTCACCCGTGTTCGCTTCAAGAACATTCATCTCGCTCAAAGTCTTCAAGCCTTCCGGCGCATCGATGCCTTCACGGATGGGTGTATAGCCGAGTTCCGATGCCAATTCCTGCCCTTCTTCAGACAAGATGAAATCTACAAACGCTTTTGCCGTTTTTTCATTATCGGTATTTGCAAGAATGCCTACCGGTTCTGTAATGACTGGCACACCTTCTTTCGGGTACACCAGTTCAACCGGGCTGCCTTCACTCTTCGCCCGTGCCGCAAGGTAATCGACGATCATCCCGTAATTCTGCTCACCCATCGCAACGCCTTCGAGCACCGCACCGTTCCCTTGCGTGATGGTAATGTCGTTAGAACGTAAATTTTCATAGAGTTCCCAGCCCATCCCGTCCTGCTTTGTCATGACACCCAAGTTGTAGGCCGCGGCTCCTGAGTACAGCGGGCTTGGCATGATGCCCTGCCCTTTCGTCGCTTCATCGGTCAAGACCGACCAACTGTCGGGAAGTTCCGTAACTTTGTTCGTGTTGACGACAAGGCCTGTCGCCATCACTTTCGTTCCTGTATAAGCTCCGTCCGGATCTACAAACGCCCCGTCAATCGCTTCCGCTTCCGGAGACTTGTACTTAAGCAGCAAATCTTCTTGTTTGAAATTCTCGAACGTTACTGAATCCGCTACCAGCAGGACATCTGCCTGGATAGCGCCCGCCTGGTTTTCCGCTTGGATTTTCGAAACCACTTCTTCTGTACCGGAGCGGAACGTGCTGACTTTCACGTCTGGATTCTTTTCAGTAAACGCGTTAACAAGGGCCTGTGCATCTGCATCCGGCTGCGATGTATAGAAATCAAGCGTACCGGAAACCGCCGAACCGCTTTTCGCCTCTACGCTGTCTTCTGTTTCTTCCTGCCCGCTTCCGCAAGCCGCCAAAAATGCCGTCATCGTAAGAATTCCCACACCTGAGAATAACTTGTTCATATCATTTCCTCCTCTTATTTCCTCTTTTACTCTGCTTTCAGTGTAGAGCTCGAATGTGAAGGCATTGTTAAGGAGACATTAAGGATTGTGAAAACAATAATACGTTGATATGGATATGGAGCAAAACAGCCTTATATTCAGTCGAAAAATTTAGGGGTAATTGCAAAATAGCATTTATGTATCTTTATTAAGAAAAAAAAGTTCCGTCAGTAAGTCATGACAGAACTGTTTATTGAGTGAATTTATTTTTCTCTTCAAAACAGAGAAACAGATATTGCATCACCTGCAAGTAACTGGCCAACTGAACGCCAAGAAACACTGTTCCACTTCTGAACTTTGGTTGTTATGGGTACAGGCTTCTTTAGCATATCGCAGTGTATCAAAATTTAAATGATTGCTGCCGCAAGGAACAATAAGACCAAAAACACAATAACCGATGGCTATTTTATCCTCTATAGTTCCATTCAGCCTTCGTATGTTCAATCTAATATGTCTTGATACTTTTCTCTGTTTGCCGCTTCATTCTTTTTGCATCATCGCGTACAACTTCCGTGCAGTGTTGATGTTCCGTATCGTTACAAGTTTATAGAGCGGGGTGCCAATAATTTTTGCCATTCCGCTTTTTGTAACGTTGTTCCGGTCGACCGACCAAAGAACCGCTCCTTGAACATAGTAGACCGTATCAATTTCTGGTTTGACGGTAAGTGCATCCAGTACGGATTCCGTGTCGACTTCTTCCCATAGGAACAGGACGTCACTTTTCATCTCTGTATCGTTGGTCCACTCTGCTGGTATCGCTTCGGCGATCGGCTTAAACTCATCAAAGCTGTAGACCAGCACTTTGATCTGCAAATCGAAATGAGAGTAGATCGCTTCTTCCAGGACAGCCGTTATTTCCTTTTTCGAACGATTAGTGTCGGTGAAGATGATGTTGCCGGAATTGATATATGTTTTAACAGAAGACATGCCTGCCTCTTCAAAAACTTGTTTCAGCTTTTTCATATCCACTTTATTATTTCCGCCCACATTAATTCCTCGGAGCAATGCGACATAAATCACAATACCCTCTCCTTTAACCGAATTTTTCCTAGCTCGATACAGACACAAAATGGACACTTACGAACGGCGCATCCGTTTTGTTATAGTAGCTCCTAGACCTGACTGACTACCGCTTTTAGTTTGAGTTTACACTTCTTTTACCGGTCTGCAACTGCGTTTCGCTTGCAACCATTTTGCGTATAAACAAGGTCGAGAATAAGTTTTTTGAAAGGAAGAAAAACATGCAACAAGAAAAAAGACTGCCGCGAAACGGCAAAGAAGGCTTCATATTCGGAGCCGTCATCTGTACATTGACCGTCATCCTGATGGTATCATTCAACGCCATTTACTTTGCCGGTACCTTCAATAAGGAAATTGCGTTCGCCATCTTAAAAGTCATACCGCTCGCTTGGGTGATTGTCATGGTTATTGAACCGGCTTTTATCGGCCGAATCGCGGAAGGCTTGACCAAAAAATTCACCGAGCCTACAGACAGCTTCAACTCTAAAATCCTATTCCGCATCCTCTTCACGGTTTTAGGAATGTCAATTATCATGACGTTTATCGGTGATATCATCAGCAATGGCTTCCACGCCGAACTTTTCAGCAACTGGCTGCGGTATTGGCCACGTAATTTTATTATCGCGTTGATTGCTGAAAGCCTTATCATCCAGCCGTTTGCGCGTTTCGTAATAGTGAAAATGCACGAAGCTCAAGATAAAAAAGCATTCGTTCCAACAAACCCTTAACTGCAATTAAGGAAAACAGCTGAATCATAATCACTGAAGCACATTAAGCATAAGAAAGAGCAGCATATTACATGCGGCTCTTTCTATTTTGTCCAATGGGTCAAAAAGAAATATATCAAGAAAATGAGGGCTGTGATGAGAGCTTGGATGAGAGTGGCATAAGCTCAGAAGCAGCTTCTCCTTCTTATATCAGAAAACCATCTACTTCAATACACTTAGACATTTTTGAATGTTTTTTAATAAATCTTCGTTCTTTTTTAAGCTAATAGGCGCAAATCCAAATATTTTCATTAGGCATTCTAAAAAACGCCTTTGCACAGCTGATGAAGTCGTTAAACTCGTAACGTTCTTGCTGACTTCTAAAGCGCAGTACATCAATGGTGAAGTGATCCGTATCAACTGCAGGTTCACGAATACGAAGTAGTTGGCTCACCAAAAACATCAAATGCAAACACCCCCGTTCTGGCTCCTCTCCAGAACGGGGGTGTTTTTCGATATGTGCTCATTTTAATTCCGATGGTACAGGCGATACGGGTATAATCAGATCTTTTAAGATTTTTTGTACCCCTTCAATCAAGTCAATATTGATGGTGTCGAACATAATCTGCTTTGATTCAGCCGCTTTTATTATCTATTGCTTCACTTGAGCTACCCAATGCCCCTCAGACACTTCGACAAGATGCGAATTCCGCAGGTTGTAGCGGTCATTTGAGGTTTGCTCCGTCATTAACGTCCGCTTCTTCTTCGACTCGATTTTCGGGTCGGGGATTGGAATAGCCGCCAACAGGGATTTCGTGTATTCGTGCTGCGGATTGGCATACAGCTCCTCGCTTTCCGCAAGCTCGACAATTTTCCCTGCATACATCACTGCCACACGGTCGCTGATGTGCTTAACCATCGACAAGTCATGCGCGATGAACAAATACGTCAGCCCTAGCCGGTGCTGCAAGTCTTCAAGCAACTCAACAATTTGCGATTGGATTGACACATCAAGCGCGGATAAAGGTTCATCACAGACGATAAAGTTCGGTTCAACAGCAAGCGCCCGGGCAATGCCGATCCGCTGGCGCTGCCCTCCAGAAAATTCATGCGGATACCGCAGAGCGTGTGAAGCGTTGAGCCCGACCATTTCAAGCAGTTCGATCACCCGTTTTTTCCGTTCTTCTTTGGACGCGCTCAGTTTATGAAGGTCCAGTGCTTGTCCGATGATATCCAGCACTTTTAGCCTTGGATTCAAGGAAGAATACGGATCCTGGAAAATCATCTGCATATGGCGCCGCATCGTTTTCATCTCTTTTTTAGACAATCGGTTGACCGACATGCCTTCATAAAGAACATTGCCATCGGTCGGTTCATGGAGGCGCAAAATTGCACGTCCCGTCGTCGACTTGCCGGAACCTGATTCCCCTACCAAGCCAAGTGTTTCACCGCGGCGTATGAAAAACGAAATGTCATCGACGGCTTTAACGGTATTGCCTTTGCCCATATCGAAATGCTGCTTGAGTGAGTTTACTTGAAGCAATGGTTTAACCGAATTGCCGCCGGCTGGCGCAAGCGGAGTCCGCTTCGGTTTTTTCTTTTCGTCAAGACGCGGCAAAGCGTTCAATAATTTTTTGGTGTACGGGTGCTGCGGGCTTTCAAAAATCGACTCGGTTGTTCCGGTTTCAACAATTTCCCCATCCTTCATGACCGCTACCCGGTCGCACATCCCCGCAACAACTCCAAGGTCGTGTGTGATCAAAATAATGGATGTGCCAAGTTTTTGCTGAATATCTTTCATAACATTCAAGATCTGGGCTTGAATGGTCACATCCAGTGCCGTGGTCGGCTCGTCGGCGATCAGCAGCGTTGGACGGCAAGCGAGAGCGATGGCAATCATGACCCGTTGCCGCATGCCACCCGAAAACTCATGGGGAAATTGATCATAGCGCGCCGCACTGTCACGGATTCCAACCAGTTTCAAGATATCAATAGCTTGTGCCTTCGCTTCAGCTTTTGCCATCTTCTGATGCTTGATCAGGCTCTCTGCGATTTGCTCCCCTATTCGTATAGTCGGATTTAGTGAAGTCATCGGATCCTGAAAAATCATGCCGATATCGCGGCCACGTATTTCTTCCATCTCCTTTTCCGTCTTATAAGCAAGGTTTTCCCCCAGAAAAGTAATTTCACCTTCTTTTAGGAAAGAAGGTGGCGAAGGCAATAATCGCATAATGCTGCGTGCAGTGACACTTTTCCCACTTCCCGACTCTCCAACGATGCCCAGTGTTTCTCCCTTTTTCACATCAAAACTTACACCGCGGACCGCTTCAAACTCTTTTTCTCCCGTTTGAAAGGAGACTCGTAAATCTTTAACTTCTAATATAGTTTCCATTTTTCCACCTGCCAATATGTATTGAATAATTGCATTTCCTTACAAGGAGATGTTGACTTCCAATTATATGTAATTTAAACTATACTATACCACTCGGAATTATGCAATTTAGCTGGAAAGGACGTCGTTTAGTTGATAAAAGCTGAAAAAGCACCAACTCGCAACAGCGATATTACGGGTTTGATTCGCCTTACATATGAAAAAATGAGCCTTCGCTCTTCTTATAATTTATTGCTGCTCTTACTGGGATTACCCGTAACGATATTTGTTTTTTTCTTCTACTTGTATCGAAAAAATAACGATGCTTATTATCTCTTAGTGAAGGAGAAGAAAGAATCCCTTCTAATAACGGGATACCGCGAGCGGCTGAAGCAGGAATTTCGGGAGCAGCTCGTGCAAAAACAAATTTTCTTCAACAAGCCGATCGTAGATCACGACATCGAGCAACAAGCGGAAAAGTGGGCAGATGAAGAGTTTGAAAAGAAAGTGACGGAAACTGCACAAGCCGCATTTGCCGAACAAGGGAAAAAGCGTGTTACTTTCCAGGAAACTTTCCAGGATTTGCTGAAAAGACCCAATTTTTTGCTCCTTTCTTTTGTTCCTGGCATTTTAATGTATGGCCTCATCCTGCTGTATAGCAACTTCTACTTGAAATACATATTCGAACGACTCGTCATGAGCATTTTCGTTATTTTTGGCGTAGTGGTTCTCGTTTTCACTATTTTGTATCTGTCACCATTCGATCCAGCCGCGAATTTACTCGGTGAATCGGCCACGCAGCAGCAGCTGGACAATTTCAACCGGATCTACGGGCTTGATCAATCTTATGTTGCGCAATTATGGAATGCCATCCAAGGCATCGTGACCTTCGATCTCGGTTCATCTTATGAAGGCAATGAAGATGTGGCAGCGACAATCGCCAACAAATTTCCTGTTACATTCACATTAACAATTCTCGCATTATTAATGGCTATCATTATCGCTATTCCGGTGGGAATCATCTCGGCAACACGCCCGAATTCTTTTTTGGATTACACATTAATGTTCGTAGCACTGATCGGTTTGTCGATTCCAAACTTTTGGCAAGGGCTGATTTTCATCCTCGGCTTCTCCATCAACTTGCAATGGCTGCCGGCGACATACAATCCGTCCAACTGGCTGTCGATGGTCATGCCGGTCGTTGTTCTCGGTACGGCGTTGACCGCTTCTGTCGCACGGATGACGCGATCTTCAATGCTTGAAGTGATCAATGAAGACTATATCATCACCGCGAAAGCGAAAGGCCTAAGCGAACGTTATGTATTATGGAAACACGCTTTCGGCAATGCGATGATTCCGATCATCACTGTCATCGGCTTGTTGTTCGGCGGCATGCTCGGCGGCGCTGCTGTTACTGAAAAAGTTTTTAATATCAGCGGAATCGGCAACTATATCGTCGACAAGCAATTCGTTCCCGATATTCCGAGTATTTTAGGCGGCGTTGTTTATATCGCCATCACCATTTCGATAGTCAATGTCATCATCGACCTGTTGTACGCGTTTTTCGATCCGCGAATTCGGTCCAAAATGAAAAAATATTAAAGCAGGTGTTATGATGTCGGTCATCCAAGAAATAGAAAAAACAAATACCGTAAAACGCGTGCTTAAAATGTCTTCCGAATACACACAGTCGGTTTTCGCTTCGGTTGTTTCACTTGTATTGACGCTTATTCTGCTGGCCAATAGCTTTGACTACAGCAACGGCGGCATCAAACCGGCCTTCTTTGCCATAACAATCGCTTATGCGGTTTTTACAGCGATCCAATTTGCTGTCACGCTGCTGATCAAACGGGACTTGGTCGTGTTCGGGCAAATCCAAAAAAAGACGCGGCGTTTGGGCTTTATCCAATTGCTTAGCCTCCTGACCGCGAATGTGTTCATTGGCATTTTCGCGTTCCATCTTCTTAAGCAGCAAAAAACAGCTGAGTACACATTTGCGGTCTATGCGGTGCTGATCCAGTTATTCATCATTGCTGTTTCAGCTTTGAATTTATTTAAACCGTATGTCGCGGACTTGTTTCCTATCGGAATGCTCGCATTGCTGTTCGTAGCAGTGCTCCACATTTCTGCACTGCTCCTCGTCGCAAAATATGTAACGGCTGATGCAGCACATCCGCGATTAGTGTTCCTGGCAATCCCACTTATCGCTACCGCGTTAACAGGTAATCTATTTGCACTCGTGCTCGGATTGAGCCTGATTTTCAAAATCCGGAACCAGAATCGTCCGGGCACCGGGCAATGGCATCTTGTCTGGGATAAAATCACCCGCAATATGACGGCCATGCTCGGCATGTTTTTCATTGTTTTCATCTTCGCCATTTCCGTCTGCAGTTTTCTGACATTCGATTACGCTTTGGCGGTTGAGAATAATTACGAAGCGTTGCTTGAATCGCCAAGCCTGGCGTATCCGCTTGGAACCGATGACTTTGGGCGCGACCTGTTTTCCCGCATTGTATTTGGCGCACGGATTTCACTTACTGTCGGAATCCTCTCCACCCTTATTCCGGTTATCATCGGTGGAATTTTAGGCGCTTTCGCCGGCTATTATGGACGCCGTACCGACAATGTGATCATGCGGCTGCTTGATGTGCTGTATGCCATTCCCGGCATCCTGCTCGCTATCGCCATCATCGCCGCTTTTGGCGCAAGCACAACCAACTTGATCATTGCACTTAGCGTCGGTTCCATTCCTACATATGCAAGAACGATGCGCGCTAATGTCTTGATGGTTTCCAATCTCGAATACGTCGATTCCGCCCGCGCACTCGGCGCCGGCGATGCGGAAGTCATTTTCAAACATATCGTCCCTAACTCCTTGGCACCAATGATCGTCAAAGCTACTTTGACAATTGGCGGAGCTGTAATCGCCACGAGCAGTTTAAGTTATCTCGGACTCGGCGTGGAACCTCATATTCCGGAGTGGGGAAATATATTAAAAATTGGCAGCACTTACCTGGAATCGCATTCCTACTTGGCTATCTTTCCCGGCCTTGCGATCATTCTGCTGGTTTTATCATTCAACTTTCTTGGGGACGGATTACGTGATGCCCTCGATCCTAAAATGGATTGAGTTTAATCAAATAAAAAAGAAATTAGGAGGAACTTATTTTGAAGAAAAGTTTATTACCACTACTGCTTGCCTTTGTATTAGTACTGGCAGGCTGCGTGAACACAAAATCCGACGTTGCTGAAGAAAAGGCAACCGACGGAGCGGCTGAAGGCGAAAAGCCGGTCATTGAAATTTTAAGCCAAAGCGCCAATGAAGACGATGTAAATATCGTCCGGGACCAATTGGTCAAAAACGGCTTCGACGTCAAATTGAACATTCAGCCGGATTACGGCAGCTTCACTGCACAAAAAGAAGCTGGAAATTACGACTTGGCTGTATCAAGCTGGACGACGGTTACCGGGAATCCGGACTATGCAGTCCGCGCCCTTTTCAAATCAGACGGTGCCAACAGCATCATGGCTGACGAAGAAGTCGATAAACTGATTGACAAGGCCAGCACACAGTCGGCTGATGAATACCAGCAAACGTATAAAGAACTTGAGGAGCGCCTAGTGCTGGATCAGGCTTATATCGCCCCTCTTTATATTTCTTATAAAACACAAGGCATCAACACTGAAATTTTGAAAGAGGATTCCGTTCGTCTGTCAAAATCCCGCGCGCTTGCATGGGAACCAATCGACTTTGTCGACCAATCCAAACGCGAAAACGATCCATTTATCGTGTCACAGGAAATTTCAACTTTAACTTCCCTGGATCCAATCAAAGGAAACGATGGTTCCATCAACCAATTGAACACAAATATGTATGTCCGTCTCGTAAACTTGACTAAAGATGATCAGATTACCGCTGAAGGTTCTTTGTCCCATAACTTCGCAATGGCGGAAGGAAACTCCGAGTACTACTTCCTTCTCCGTGATGATATCAACTTTGCGAAAATCGACGACCAGCAAGCCGTTGACACAGGGGAACGCGTTGGCGGCGATGATGTGATCTTCTCGCTCGACCGTGCATCAAATTCGAATTCCGTTCCGGATCACCGCACATACAGCTTGCATGAACATATCGCTTCAACCGAAACAGTTACGGATCTTGCTGAGCTTGACATCCCTACCGTTGACGGTGGAACTGTAAGAGAAGCTTTAGAGGCAGATCTGCAAAACGGCATTTCCGAACTGGTTGAAGGTAAAGAAGATGCCAATAATGCTGAAGGGAAATACCAAGTGATCAAACTGACAACCACTGAGCCATTCCCGCAAGTATTGAATTACCTGGCTCACCAATCAGCAGGGATTGTTTCTAAAAAACAAGTTGAAAGCATTAACACATACGACGTTGAATCATTCGACATCAACAAAGATATCCCTTACGGCGACCAAAACACTGTGACGGAAGGCGCGCAGTACGATAACCACTTATATGCAAGCGGACCGTATATCCTTTCTCATAAAAATGATTACGAAGCCGTATTCCGCAAAAACCCAGCTTATATGCCGGGAACAGAAAACGAAGCGAAAATCTCGAATGTCACTGTCCGCTTTATCGCAGATCCGGACAGTGCCCTTTCAGCCCTTCGAAACGGCGAAATTCATTTGAATTACTTGATTCCTGAAACGAAATACAATGTTGTTGAAGACGATCCAAAACTGGCTCTTCAAAAAATGGAAAGCAACGGCGTGCGCTACATGCTCTTCAATACGAAGGGACGCGAAGTTGCTGAAAGCGAAGACTTGCGAAAAGCAGTGCTTTATTCCATTAACCAAGATGAATTCATCAACTATTATCAGGGCAATAAAATCAAAGCTGTCTCTACTGTAAGCCCGCTTGTTGATACAGGCAACGAGCTTGTAGCAGATCCTGCAAAAGTGAAGGAACACTTGAGCAACTACCAGGACAGCAAAAACTAAATAGGAAAACCGCCCAAGGAAGAAGTTTCCGCGGGCGGTTTTTTTCATGTTCGTTCGTTACTTGCCACTGCTTATGGCATCTAGTCAGGCGTCAGAGAGTGTTGATTTTAATCCGACAAATTTGGAATTGGTTAAAAAAACTGGATGCAGAATGCTAATAAGATGAAGAAATCGGCTCATCTTTCTCATCCTAGAAAGTAATTCCCTCCTGTTCCTCCACCAACCCGAAAATCCGCTCCACTTCGCCCAGAACAAAATTTTCCCGGTGGATGAATAAAAACCCCGCATTCCCCTTCAAGGCAGCTTGGTTTTCGAGCCTGGCCTGAGCCGGTTCAATCCATACAGCCGAGGTTCCCGGTTCCCATTCATAATTATCCGGTTGGTCGCTGCTCTTTTCTTCGTCCAGTAGCTCACAGAGATAATAATGAGAATCCATTTGAAAATATAGATTCTTTTCAAAGCAGTCTTTCCGCTTTTCGGTAACAACCCCGATTTTATTTTTAACCTTACAGTTTATGTATCCCGTTTCTTCCGCCACTTCCCGTACAAGTGCATCCACATAACTTTCCCTTTCTTCCACGCCGCCTCCCGGTAATTCGTAAAATCCTTTTTTAGAATGGACAAGCAAAATCTTCCCGTTCCGGACGATAATAGCTCTTGTTGCCGTTCTGCGGATGATTTTTTCTACGCCTTTCAGCCGTTCTATGGTGCCAAGCAGCTTATTAAAATACATAGGAGCCTCCTCAGTTATATCGGACTTTTAAAACATATTTTCCTTATACATTCTATGGTAGCATATGGAAGTTAAATGCCATTGTTTTATAATAGAGTTCGCTGCACTTATTCAAAAGACAAGTACTTCCGGCCTTCAACCGGAATTTTTTCTAGCAGTAATAATTTTATTTTTCATGAACTTTTTCAGCGTTGCTGTGTCTAATGTATAACAAGAGAGAAATGAGGTGTTGGCTGTGGACGATATCGAAGTTGCCCGAAAAGCGATTCAAGGGGATGAAGAAGCGTTTGTCGCTTTAATGCAACTACATAAAGAAGCCTTGCTGCGGACGGCTTTGGCTTTCCTGAAAAATGAACACGATGCGCTCGAAGCCCTGCAAGAAACGACTTACCGGGCGTTCAAGAAAATTCATGCTTTAAAAGAGCCTGCCTACGCCAAAACGTGGCTGATCCGCATCATGATCAATTATTGCCAGGACCAATTAAAAAAAGACAAACGCTACGCCAGAAATGGACAAGCTGCAGATTCTTCCGTCTCAGACGATCTGGCACAGCTTGAACTGCAGGAAGCCTTGAACACACTGTCTCCCACCGAACAGCAATTGATTTACATGAAATATTTTCAGGACGTCAAAATTAAAGACATCGCAGCCATCGAGAAGATTCCTGAGGGCACCGTGAAATCAAGATTGCACAAAACATTGCGGACGTTGCGCAGGCATTTTGAAGGCAAAGGAGAGATTGATCATGTATGAAAAAGAAGAACAGAAATTGAATGATTTCAAAGACCGCTTGGAACAGGTCCCTCTCCCTTTAGATGCAGCGGACGGAGCGATCATGCAGGGACTCGAGCGGGCAAAGCGCGAAAAAATGCAAATCTATGCTAATCGAAAACGGACGGTTTGGAGCCTGGCTGCCGCTGCACTCCTAATTCTCACGTTAGTGACCACAATCCGTGTGTCCCCCGCTTTCGCTAACGCGGTCGCGGCAATTCCGGGACTGGAGAAATTTGTCGAACTGATTCAAAACGACAAAGGTTTAAGTGCAGTTTTTGAAAATGAATATTACCAGCCGATCGGCGAATCACAAACAATTGGAAGCGCAACATTGACGATTGATGGCGTCATTCTGGATGAATCCGGGATGAATATTTTCTATACGATCCAATCGGCGGTTGATATGGATGATATCACCATCCTTGCACCTGTTTTAGAAAATCAGCAAGAAGTTCCACCTTCCAGCATTTCATTCAATCATCCGATTTCCCAGGAAGATTCACCGAAAATTTATAGAGACATCCTGGGCTTTACGTTTGAAGAACCGGCGAGGTTTGAAGATTTGGCATTCACGCTTAATCTGAAAACGAAATTAGACGGCAAAGAGTTCGACTTTTCCGTACCGTTCACAGTGCCCGAGAATGTAAAACCCAGCGTCACTTATGAGATGAAGGAAGAAGTGGAAGTGGAAGGACAGAAATTCACCATAGAAAACGTGACAATCCATCCGCTGCGTGTCGGCGTCAAAATCTCATTCGATCCGGCTAACACAAAAAAGATCCTTCAGTTTGAGGATATGCGCCTAGAGGATGAGAACGGAGAAATCTGGAGCTCTATATCAAACGGGATTTCGGCGCACGGTGATATCGAAGATGGTGAATTGACTTATTTCCTTCAAAGCAATTACTTTGAAAAGCCGGAAGAACTGTATCTGCGAATCAATAGAATGCAGGCAGTTGATTTGGAAGATTCCTATTTCCTAGTGGACACTGATAAGGATTTATTGGTCCATAGCCCGAAAGACGGCAAGTTGCAGCTCACCAAGTCAAGCCGTACTGGATTTGAAATGACTTTAAAACTAGACCAAGAGCAGGACCCCACTTATGGAATTGACAAGAAGGTCTCCGATGCCAACGGTGTACTCATGGATTTGCGGCATTCTGGAATATCCGATGGGTATGATGGAGGCGTACAAACCATTGATATTGGGTTTGAGGACAATGGTTATCTTAATCCTGTAAAGGTAGAATTGTTTTCCTATCCAAACTACATCGATGGTGATGTTAAAATCGAATTAGAAAAATAAATGACAGCCTCTTGGTTTACTGAGCCTTACTGGCAAAGCAAAAAAAAGACCTCCCTTTGAGTTTTATCGGCTCCTTGGGGGGATCTTCTTATTTAGACGGCTATTATACTGACGGTTTGCTGCAACTGTCTGACCTTAACACCATCAGGCGATTTTTATTGCTTTCTATTTTCTAAGCGGGCTCAGTGCTCCTTAAGCCGAAACGCTGTTTTTTGGTTGTTTCTGATACGAGGTGTCTCTTCGGAAATTGCCCATGACTTCCATCGTCTCGCTGATGCTGACGAAAGCATTCGGGTCAATTTTCTTGATGAGCGGACGCACATGCGCAAGTTCATAGCGCGAGATGACAGAATAAAGCACTTTCACTTTGTTTCCTGAATAAGCGCCCTCGCCGTCTGTCACGGTAATGCCCCGCTGCAGATTCTCAAGAAGTTCTTTTTTGACAGACTCTCCCTTGTTTGTAACTACCATCAAGCTCAGCTTGATGTGGCGGGTATGGATTCGGTCAACGACAAGGCCTGTGATGTAGATTGAAGCCATCGTATACATCGCAAGCTCCCATGAAAAGATAAAACCTGAAACAAATACGACAAGGCTGTTCATGCCGAACACCAAAAAGCCAAGTGGGATGTCGCGCTTCAACGTCAGGAGCAGACCAATTACGTCAAAGCCCCCAGTCGAACCGAAAGCGCGGATGATGAATCCGACGCCAACACCGACAAGCACACCTCCGAATACCGACGACAGCAAAGCATCTTCTGTCAGTTTCACTACTGGGATATACAGCATGGCAATCGATGTGACCGCTACCGAATAGATACTATTAAAGATAAAGATTTTACCGAGTTTCATCCAACCAAGTACTAAGATCGGGATGTTCAAGACAATCAGCCAGATCCCGGCATTGACCGGCGTCATTAAACTGAAAATCATTGCGATTCCTGTTATGCCACCAGATAAAATTTCATGCGGCAGTAACAGCATATTGAATGCGAATGCAAGCAGGATTGATCCTGCGAAAATAACAGCAAGGCTGTAAAATTTGTTCATGTTAATTCTCCGTTTCACCTGAATTTATTGCTTTAAAAAAGACCGCACCTATTTTCGCTCGGCCATCTATAGTTTAAGCACAATGCTACAGATTATAGGGTATAGACTTAACAGAACGCAAGTTTAAATAACAGGTTTAAAAGAAACTATTTAGTAGAAACATTGCATCTTATTCAAAGATTTGCCTGAATCCAAAAAGGCGTTTCCGCTATCTTCTCTGAGTAGCGAAAACGCCTTTCTCTGTCAATTTTCAAAATAGCTTTCAGTATTTTGCAGTTTCCGATAAAACGTCTTTGAATCAGGAAAGTGCCTGCTTCAAGAGAATTTCAGTTATGCCAGCTTCTGCCCACAGTTCGGGCAGAACTTCGCGCCACTGACTTTCTCGCCGCAGTTTGGGCAGAAATTCGGCCCTTTGGCATCACCGCTTGCTGTTGGAGCGTCTTGACTGCCGGCATTTTGTTCGCTGCCGGATTCTTTTTGGTTGTTCATCATTTCCTTTGCAATGTTCATGCCCATCATCATGCCGGCCATATCGGAAGCGGTGTTGGAGCCAGATGATTTGCCCATCGCATCAGCGACAGAAATCTGCTGGTATTTTGAGACATCCCCAACCATGCCGATAGAGGCATTTTTGTTGATCATGTCCTGAATTTCCTGCGGGTAGTTGAAGCTCATGATCTGGAAGCCGGTAACTTTCATGCCATCGTCCATGACTTCCATATTGAGATCATCCAATATCCCTTTGCCGATTTCATGGGCATTCGCCTGCAAGTTGAACATGTTCTGGCCTTCCTTGGAGATCCATTTCATCAACAGCTGATCGAGTACAGCCGTCAGGCGGATCTTCACTTCCTCCACCAAGTAGCTGTCCCGGACTCCTGCAATCTTGTCAATCAAGTTCACGTAATCGTTGACCGTAAATTGGAACGTGCCGTTTGCGCGGATCGGCATGCCGCCTGGAAGCCCCGGCGCTGGAATATTGATCGGGTTTTTTGTGCCCCATCTGACAACAAATTCTTTCGTGTTGACGAAAAGCACTTCGACCCGCATGCCGCTGTTGAAGCCGAAACGGAAGCCTTTCAATGTCGACAAGAACGGCACGATTTGCGATTCGATGTCGTAGTCGCCGTCTTCTGTAAATATCCCTTCAACCCGTCCGTTATTCAAAAAGATGGCATCCTGGCCGGGACGGATGATTAATCGGCTGCCTTTTTTAATTTCCCGATTTTTCCACTTCCAAAAAATCATATCGTCCCTGAACTCATCCCATTCCACCACATCTGAAAATTGATTTCCGAAAAACGCCATACTCTTCATCCCTTTCTTTTATTCGATTAATCCTTAGAAACTGCGGCCGCCTCCGCTGAAGGAGCGGCCACCGGCAGTTGTTCCACCACCGCCAAAACCGCCACCGCCGCCTTTGTTTTGCGGAACTCTGCGCCGTGATACCGTCTTGTTTCGGAAACGGTCCATTTCGCTCCTGACCCGGGTGTTGTTCTGGTCAATATATGTCGATGAAGTAGTGGTGACCCGTCCACCGACGCCCGCAAGCATCGAACCGACAACTATGCCGCCGAGCAGCAGTGATACTGCCAAGTGAAACCAAGTCTTTAAGAAAATACTCTCCGGATTGACGCCCGGACGGTATTCCATATAGCGGCTTGATGTCTCCACTGTTTTCCGGAAAGCGCCGCCGTAGTCGCCGACCCGCAGATTAGGCACAATCCGGTCAAGCACAAGGTCGACCCGGCTGTCGTCAAGTTTTGTTTGGGCTGTGCCGAAGCCAGCCAAGTATACTTCCCGGCTACCCATATCGATCGTCAGTAAAACCGCATTTTCCTGATTGTTCTCCTCCGCCCACTGGTCAAAAAAATCGCCCATGTATTTTACGATTGTATCTCCGCCCGTGGAGTCTGTGGAGAGAAATAGAAAATCGGTGCCTTCTTTTTGGCTATGCTGCGCTGCAAAAGCTTCCAGCTCCGCTATTTGCGACTCGGTCAAAAGCCCGGCGTTGTCCATGATGTGCTGATCGGTTTGGGCAAATGCAGGCCAGCCTCCGATGGTTATAAAAAACAGCATCAATAATAGCGCAACCGGCATTTTCAAATTCATCCTTCTCACCAAAGAACACCCCCTACCGCATACGAAATAGCTTTCATCACAACAAATGCGGAAGCGGCGATGCCCGTGAACCAGCCGACAACTTTGGCTTTGCTGATCGGCGGTCTGCCGACCACTTTACCTGTCTGGCCATTCATCGCAAAAGTGTGTTCTTTGTTCTCGAAATCGTAATAAACCATCCATACCGGAAGCAGCGTATAGTACACCTTGTTTTTCTTAGCCTCAATGTGTTTATCCGTGTAGCTGACAGACGAATAACCCGAAACCGTTGTACTGATAAACGAGTCGATGTACGGCACGATCTTTGATTGCACACGCGAGAACAAGGCTTCATCGTCATAATCGTATTTCTCCGCAAGAAAACCGGCAAGGTAAGGCATACGAAAGTCTTTGAGGTCACCATAGTTATAAGGTTCGAGCTTATCCATCAGTTCATCATCCATTTTCTCTGACGCGTCTGCCGGCACTTTCAAATAACTGATGTCAATTTCCCGGCGGACGTCGTAAAAATCTGTCTCTGTATAGATGGTGTCCCCGCGCTGGTATTGGCGTATCCGCGTTGCAACTGCTGCCACATCTGCGGTTCCTTCAATATCATAGAGCCAGAACGGCACATACATCCCGGTCATCTTCTTGATTCGGTCTCCGCTCATAAAGCCCCTCGGTGTCAGACGGCCATTGCGCGTCCATTTGCGAAATGCGGCGACAGCTTCTTCTTTGCTGACGGTGAAAGGAATCACTTTCGCAGGAGCAAAGTCGCCGGACAGCCGGTCAGCAAGTACGACCGGTGCCCCACAGAAGCTGCAATGCGTCGCAGTCGTATTTGCTTCTGTCAAAATAACCGCGCCGCAGTTTTCGCAATGGTACTCTTTCGCTTCTTCCGGCTCGAACTTCCGCTGGATGTTCGCTTCCGGAAATGTTTCAATATCATCCTGCCTGCCGCAGCTCGGACAGGATAGCTTGCCCGAATCGCTGTCGAACGCCATGTCTGATCCGCAATTCGGACATTTATATTGAGTGACCATTCCATCTCCCTCCCTTCACACAGCCCAATACATAGTTCTGGTCTATACTCATTGCCCGTTTTTGCTTACTTGGCTTTTCAGCGCCGCGAGCTCATCGTCTACGTTAATGCCGTCTTTTAGTGACTCGGAATCCTTGTCTGCGCTTGTATTATCATCATACTTCGAAGCAAGGTCCTTGATATCCAGTTCTGAACTTTTCCGAAGTTCCGCCAGCGCCATCGCTTCGTCGAGCTCGAAGTTGATTTTTTCTTCCATCTGGTCAAACGCCGACATGCGGGCACCCGTGCTGCTTACCGACGAATGCAGGTCGTTCATCTTTTTCTGCGCTTTCGCAACCGCTGCTCTTCCTTTTAGTTCTGCGCGGCGCGATTCCAGCTCCCCAATATCCGACTCCAGTTTGCCATGCATCTGCCGCATCTGTACTGTGTTCGCAGAGGCAAGTTCGACAGCTGTTTTCCGGTCCCGTTCCTTCTCGGTCAGTTCAACTTTCCGCTGCAGGAATTTCCGTGCGTCGTCTTCATTCCCTGCTTCCAAAGCCTTCACCGCATAACGCTGCATATCATTGATCTCTTTTTGCAGTTCCTCAAGTTCCCGGCGCTCACGCTTCTCGGCTGCCATAATTGCAGCCGTCTCCGCCTTTACTTTTCCGAGGTCGCTGTTCAAATCACGCACATACTGGTCAATCATTTTCTCCGGGTTCTCCGCCTTATCCAGCATTGCGTTAATGTTGCTCGCCATAATGTCTCTGAACCGTTTTAGAATTTCCATTGTGATTCTCCTTTTTTATGGATTGGGGGACTGATACGCATTTCCTCTTTAAAGACGAATACCCTTTACCATTTCGGGTTAATCCTATTAAACTTTACTGCTTTTGGCGGCGAAAGGTTTCAAAATTATCCAAATTGAATAGAGTTTCCGGATGAAAATCAAAACCCCCTCACCTCAAGTTACATGGCTTACCAAGGTGAAAGGTTTATTTAATGTGGTGGTTTATCTCACTTTCTACTTCAAACTCAAACCGCGCGTTCCTTCCATTTCTCCAATACCGCTTTTTCCTTTTCCGCATCAAGCCCCGCTTTCCGGTCTCCCGCGGCGCGTCCTGATTCCCACTCGAGCGTATCGCGGACAGTGTCGCTCAATGGCCGGAATACAAGCCCATTGCGCAGCGCTTTCCCAATATCGATTGCTAAAAAACCGTCCATATTTTCCCGGTCCGGTATCCAAAGCGGCATTTCTGACCAGTACTGAACACCGTTTGAAAGGAGAAACTCTTCGTCCGCCCAAACCAGTTCGGCATCGCTCCCAGTAGCCGCTTTGCACTCTTCCAAAAATTGCTCCATCGTCAATGGTGATTCTGGGCCGGTCGCATTAAAAGTTCCCGCCACGTTTTCTTCGACCATGCGGAGAATCCACTCGGCCAAATCCCGAACATCTATAAACTGGACTTTCTTGCTTTTTCGTCCCGGCGCCAGTACCTTCCCGCCTTTTGCCAACCGGCTCACCCAATAGTTAAAGCGATCCGAATAATCATATGGCCCCACAATCAGCCCCGCCCGAACGATCAAGTTGCGTTCAGGATAAGCTCTCTTTACTTCTTGTTCACATAAATACTTCAATTCGCCGTAGTATTCGTAAGAAGCAGGAGCAGCGGCTTCTTTCTCCAGCTCTTCCACTTTCCCGGGTGGCAATAAATTGACCGAATGATTCTCGTCAATACCTGGATTCTCCAAGTTATTATAGACAGACGCGCTGGAGATGAACGTGTAATGGCCAACTGCACCGGCGAGCAGTTCGGCTGATTCCCGTACAGTCCATGGAACAAATCCACACGTATCGATCACCGCATCCCATGTCCGGCCCTCTAGCGCTGTCAAGTTGTTGTTCCGGTCCCCGATCAGCTTTTCCGCCTCCGGAAACAAATCCGGGTTTTCTTTCCCACGGTTGAATAAGGTTACCTCATGCCCTTTCTGAAGCGCCGTCTCTGTCAGAAAGCGGCCCAAAAACCGGGTACCGCCAAGAATTAATAATTTCATTTCCATTCCCCTTTCTTTTCAGTGAGGTTTCTTTTAAAGCGTATTCGCTATTTGTTTTGCAAAATCCTTCATCGGGCTTGAAGGCGGCAGATGCGTTAAGCTCTACTTTCCGCATCCTAATTTCCAAATAAAAAAGAACGAATCCTTTTGCAGAGGATTCGTTCTTTCATCAATTATTTAAGTTCTTCGGTTGTAACTTCTTTGTACTGATAATCTGCGGGATTAACAGGGGTGAAGCCTTCAGGAGAATAAAATCTCAACAAATCGCCATTGACTGTCTGATCCGACAGATGCAATTTGTAGATTCCTTGCTCTTGTAATTTCTTCGCCTGTTCCAGCTGATCCTCCGCTAACGGCAAACCGCTTTTCCGGTCATAGAACGTATCGCCGATTGAGTATATTTCAGGACTGACAAAATCACCGTTTCTGAATGTCACCAATTCCTCGTGTTCTTTAGACAATAGGTCTGTACCAAAATAAATATTGTCCTGGGTTTCAACACCAAGCAAGTGCATGACTGTCGGCAGAAGGTCGATTTGGCCGCCATACGTATGATTGACGCCGCCTTTCATGCCTGGTACGTGGATAAACAACGGAACCCGCTGCAAATCCGCATTGTCAATCGGTGTGATTTCTTTGGATAGGATTTGCTCCATCGCGCTATTGTGGTTTTCGGAAATTCCGTAATGGTCGCCATACATTACGATCATCGTATTATCCGCCAAACCTGAATCTTCCAATTCCGCAAAGAATTGTTCAATTGCCTCATCGGCATACCGAGCCGTCTGGAAAAAGTTATCGACACTGGTATCGCCAGTTGCAGCTTTTTCGATGGTCGTCAATTCCTGGTTGATATTATAAGGGAAATGATGCGCCACTGTGATGAACTTCGTATAGAAAGGTTCCGGCAATGTTTCAAGCAGATCCACCGACTGTTCAAAGAACGGCTTATCCAGTATGCCGTATTCAGCCATATCCATATCCGTAAGTCCGGTATAAGATTTGATATCAAAGAAATGGTCGTAGCCGAATGATTTGTAGATTTCGGACCGGTTCCAGAACGTCGCATTGTTGCCATGGAACACAGCCGATTTATACCCTTTGTCTTTTAAATCAGCAGGCGCTGCCTGGTACGTATTTTTGCCTTTTGTGATAAAGGCGGAACCTTTCGGCAACCCGAACAATGAATTTTCAAGCATGAATTCCGCATCCGAAGTTTTGCCTTGCGCCGTCTGGTGATAGAAGTTATCGAAATACAGCGTATTTGAATCGCCAATCAAGGAATTCAAGAAAGGCGTTACTTCTTCTCCGTGCAATTCATAGTTCATCAGAAACGTCTGGAACGATTCCAAATGCACGTAAACGACATTCATCCCTTCAGCTGCACCAAAATACGCTTTGTTTGGCGGCGCGTAATTGGATTTTGTGTAATTCAATACTTCCGTTACGCTGTCGCTGTCAGCCATTACTCGCTGGGAAGAGGATTTTAAACTTTCAACCGTGTCGTAAAGCGTGTAATTGTACATGCCCAAATACTTTACAATATAATTTCTGTCAAATCCACGCGTCAATAATTGCGGACGGTCGCCTTCCGCCATGGCCAGATTCAAGAACGAAATGGCCAGTGCCATGGTGATGGCTGGAATGACCGCTTTGGTTCTGAAGTTCCGTGCATCTTTTTTAATTCTTTTCGAAAATACCAGAATCGACAAGACAGCCACATCCATGAAGAAAAGAGCATCGGTTGGCTGCATCAATGTCAGAACACTGCCGCCCAAATCGCCGAAATTTTGCGTCTGGAACAAGGTTGGCAACGTGATAAAATCACTGAAAAACCGATAGTAAACCACGTTTGAATAAAGCAGGATAGACAAAAATGTGTAAATTCCAAGAAGCGATATGTACTTCCAGGTTCCTTTAAAAAAGAGCGACACGCTCAATAGAAGCATCGCCGATCCAAGTGGATTGATGAACAGCAGAAATTCCTGAAACCCTCCATCCACACCCAGGTTAAACTGCGTTTTTTGGGAAATGTAGGTTTTCATCCACAGCATTACAACAGCCAGCAGAAAAAGAGGAATAAATTTATTTATATTTTCTTTATCAAACATTTTTATATTTTTCATAATACACCTTCTCACAAATGGTCTTCACGGGAACTTCTGGGACATGGAACTAAAAAAGCTTGAAGCCGCATAACCTCAAGCGCAGTTTTGATAAATGATAACAAATTCCATTTTACTTGAAAATGAAGCAAAATGACAGTTTAAGGTTTCTTCTGACTATTTGCGGACGCGACTTGGTAAAACCAATCATTGCAATAGCAGGATAAAACGAAACATTCGTCTGACTAACTATTAGACGGCCCCCAAGCTAATAAGTTCCTTCTTTCTAAAAACTTCCCTGCAATTTTTACCTATCCTGACCAATGAATAAACGCCATCTATATTACATAGATGGCGTCAGTCTTTACACAAAATCTAGATTTAAAGAAAAATGATAGATAAAACCAACCGGATCGGCCACTTCGCTTTCCGTGGGCTCGGCTTCAGTCTCCTCGCCGTTTCACGCCTCCGGGGTCTTCAGCTCGAGTCGCTCCGTCGTTTCACTCCGTCACTGCTCCCACAGGAGTCTTCGTAGCTGGCCCGGTTAGGCGTCTCTCTTGAATTCAGGAAACGATTTCAACACACTGCTCCCACTGCAGTAGTAACCATCGTCTTCGCATTTTGCTTCAGGCTCTGTAGCGCAAGGGGGCGACTCCAGCGGGACAGCGAAGTGCCGAAATCCACTCGGGACTTGTTTCGAGTTAGTTCGGCGCGAGCCCGAGGAAAGCGTCCTCCTGGAGCGAAGGAGACGGTATGCCTCTATTATTACAAGTAATTTCATTCAAAAAAATAAACTCTTATTCTTACATTTACAGGCCCAAGCCATCCATATCAAATAGACGGCGTTTCAGCTAATTTTGAAGTTCTTTTTGTTTGTCCATCGCTTCACGCCATTTTACTACTTCTTGTTCCTCTATTTGTTTCGCCAGCGTTTCATCCCATCCGCCAATCATTCCATTCCAGACACGAGCATAAAAAATATCCTGTTTTTGGTCGTATAATTGAAATTCGATGCACGGGATGGATTCTGTGCCGAGTTCTTCACATCCAATAACGTCCGTCACGATAACTTGAAAATTCTCTTCTGCGGAACCCGACTCCTCTTTTGAAAGCAGCTCGTATATTTCGTCCCAATCCACGGTCCCGTCTATTGCATAGCGGTAAGTCGGAAGTATTTTTTCAGCTTCCGGATTCGTTTGATCAGACGCTAATCGATATTCGCCATGCACGTGACTGTAAAAGATGGGGGCCTGATCTTCTTCCATATCTTCTTCAAAAATGCCTTTGCCGAGGTAGTCATGTCCTTTGGCTGTCAGTTTATAGCCCTGCTTTTCAAGCCGGACTAAACCCGTCCGCTCCATCTTGCCGATCAAATCATGAATAAACAATTCTTCGACCAACAACATGTCAGCCAGCGTGGCGGCTCGCCGGATATCCGTTTCCTGAAAAGCCAGCAGCAGCATTTTCATCAAGATATCCATCTTAAAGCGTTTCACTCTACTAAAAGATACGTTATAGGAGCGAATGGGCAATTGCCAAAGTTCGTTCTTGATGATGGAGATATCCTGGTTGCTTAATAAATTTGACCGCAGTTCCCTCATTAATTTATCCATGCGTTCACCCCCTGCTGCCCGTTAATGCTTTCAAGCCGTTTTTCTTTTTCACTACGTCCAATACGTGCTTATACATTTGTTTTGTTTCTGTTTTTTTCGCGCGCTTCGTAAACATTTGGGAACTGCCGACCAAAACCAGCAATTCTTTGGCGCGTGATAACGCTACGTTCAACCGGCGGTAATCTTTCGCAAACCCGATATCGCCGTGCGGGTTCTGGTTGTTGCGGACCATACTGAGGAGAATAATCTCCATTTCGCTTCCTTGGAAGCGGTCGACTGTTCCCGTTTTGATTGTCAGGTGCGGCAACCGCAGCTCCTGGTCGATCAACCGCTGCAGCCGTTTTACTTGTTCCCCGTAAAAACTGATAACGCCTATGCTCTTCAGGTGGTCTTGTTGGATTCTCCCTGCCTTTTTTGCTTCCCCAACCGCACTATTCAACTCCACCAACAATCGGCTGATTTCCTGCAGCTCCACAGGGTTGTACAGGCTCTTGCCACCGCTCATCCGTTCTTCAAAATACGCCGGTTCATTCGGCAGATCGAGCCACATAAGATGGTTAGTACGGTTGACTAAGTTTGATTCGAGCAAATGGTCGCGGTCCCGGTCGGAATCCGGGAGTCCGCACTGCAACTGCTTGTTTTCGAGGCGATAGAACGGCGAAATGGTCTCCATGATATCCGCATGCATCCGGTATTGGATCGCAAGCATCGTCTTGTTGGTCTCCGGCAAATTTTTGTACAAGCGCTCAAACAGCGACTCTTCCAAAAGCTTCTCCAATTCGCGCTTTTCTTCAAACCCGCTATTTTCTTTGATCATTTCTTCAAGCGTTTCCTCCAGCGTGTCGTTGCCAAGAAGGGGCGGCAATTGATGATGGTCCCCGACTAGAATGATTTTCTTGCCTTTCAGCATCGGCAGCAACAATTCCGGCGGTGTGGCTTTTGACACTTCATCAATAATGACCACATCAAAAGCCGGGTAATTGTCCACAAAATCCTTGCGTGCAGAAGCGACGCAAGTCGTCCCGATTACATTGGCGTGCTTGATATACATTTTGCGGATTTCATCCAAGTCATGGTCGTTCGCTTCTTCCAACAAGTCCAGCCACTTCTTTTGAATCGATTGCAGCAATGGCAGATTTTTCTGTTCCTGTTTTAGCGACTCTTTTGTGAATGAAAGGCTGGCCATCTTTTTACCCGCTTCTTCAAATTGGGCTTCAGGATTTGCAGAAAGAACTTCTCTTAAAGAGTTCATCTCTTTTTCGTTGAAGGAAATGCTTTCCTGTAGACTGGCAATTTCCTCATTCAGTTCGGCAATTGCTGTTTTATTCGCTTCAAATTCATTTGTTTGTTGGACGTGTTCTTTTTGGTGTTCTTCCACAAGCTGCTTGGCCTGTTCATACAAAGCTCTTTCTTTTCGAAGTTCCGCGAGTTCGACCTGCTGCTCTTCGATTGCCTCGTCAATATTGATGGCTAGATGAGCCACATCCGACAACTGTTGGATTTGCCGTTCGAGCGGCACGCCTTCCAGCCGCTTTGTCTCCAGCTCCTCCAGCCACTTCTGGTCCAAGTCGAAGAAATGTTGCTGCTGTTTCATCGTTTGTTCATGCAGGACTTTTTTCAAGCCCTGGAAAGTCCGTTTGGAATCCTCTATATAAGCGTCAGCGGTTTTCAGCTTCGCCCCTCTTCTCCAAAGGTCGTTTTGCCGCTTGTATAAACCAGTGAGCGCTTTTGCGAGAATTGCGGGTTCATTCCGCCTTGAGCTCTTCAACACTTCTCTCAGCATTTCCAGAAAATGATCGATATCAGCAGATGTAAAAGATTCTGCCGCTGCGGCTGCCTGTTGCTTCAGCTCATCAATAGAAAGATTCGCAGCCACTGCTAACGGATCAACATAGGAAATCGCAGCCGCTATCGACTCGTTGTATTTCTTCAGCTTCCCCCATACATCCATCTTGTCACGGTTCACTTCTAACTTATTAATGCCGTACGTAATGGCAGGAACTTCCTCGATCTTTTGATCGGCCATTATCTGCAGTAAGCCATCGACTTTTTTCGTACCTTCAATTCTATCAAGCACTTTTTTCTTCTCGGCAAGTTCGGCCAATACCTGATCCCGTTTTCCAGCTATCGCAGCCATGTCCAGCTTTTTTTCAGCCAGTTCTGCTTCCAGCTTTTTTTTTAGCCGAGCACGCTCGAACTGCTGGATTTCATGTAAGATCCGATTTTGTTCTTCCTGAAACCACTCCATCGTTTTGCTTCCAAGAAGAGCCTGGTCCTTCTGAATCGATTCTTCAAGCGCCTGCAATTTTTGTTCGATGTCCCACTTTTGCCGGACTGCCTTTTCTTTAAGAATTTCAAAACCTTGAAGTTTGTTGTGTTCTTCTCCCAGCGCCGATTGAATCCTGCGTTTTTTCTCCAGCGCCGCTTTTTTGTTTTCAATAGCGGCCGCTAACCGTTCATAAATAGGTTGAAGCTCCTTATAAGCTTGTTCCGTTTCCTCTAGTTCCCGCTCCAGCTCCAGTCCGCGGTTTTTGCGCATTTCATATTGGGCCGTTATCTCTTTAAGGGTATTGTCTTTCCAGTATTGGCCGACGTTTTCTTCGATAAACTTCTTGCCGTCTTCTTCGATGCTTTCTGTCCGGCCAACGCGGAGAATCCGGATATCTTTATTTGCCAATAACCGGCCGAGTGCATTATCGACCGCCAAATTGGACTGCGAAGCAACAAGCGTCTTCAAGCCTTTTTTCGCATTTTGAAGGCAGATCTCCGCAATAACCGTCGTTTTCCCTGTTCCCGGCGGGCCTTGAATCACATACAAATCTTCAGCTGCCACAGCGCCGGACACCGCTCGTTGCTGAAATTCGTTCAACCTGTTGTGAAAGGTGAGTTTTTCCATGGGCTTGAGCGGTGCGACTTTCGGCTTCTCTTCAAACAATAGGCGATCGAGATTCGGATTTATCGCCAGACCCTTTTCCAAATTCGTAAACCCTTGGCGCAGTCTTCTGATTTGGCTCAAAGCCGCGAAATTACTGAAGACCACTTCTCTTTTGGGGAGCGTATGCCCTTTCTCGCGGAGCTGCTTGACGATGTAATTTTGCAGTTCGATTTCAACAGACAGGTTTGTTGCTTTAATGACGGTTCCGACGTCCCCGTCAATGCCGGCAAGCCGGACGCTTAGACCTCTCAGTGTTTTCCATTCGTTGTCTTTCAATCCGCAGCCAGTCAACGTAATCCGGCTGAAATCATGGTTAAACGCCAGCTTTGAATAACCGGTTTTGATATCCGGAATATCCATTCCTTGCTCCTGAATTTTCAAATAGCCTTCCCAGCTGCCGATCCGTTTTTTCACGTAATCGGAACGCTCTTTTGCCGGCGTCATCCGGTTGATCAAATTGATGAGTGTTACCGGAGCCGGGTCACGGGAATTATTAAAAACAAAAGATTCCTCCCGCTGCCAATTTGTCCCAAGCACTTGATAATTTTTTCGGAGCGTCACGTTCGTCACGAGCAGTTGATGATTCGTGAATATGCAGTGAAGGACAACGGATCCTTCCAGTTCTTTCCCTGCCAAACGGCCATTCTCAGCCCGTTCAAAAATCAGCGCAACCGAAAGAGCGCCATCGGGAGTTGTTGGATACCTTTCGATAAACACTTTAAAAGGGTTGTCCGCAATAAAAAATGAGCGTTCGCTAATGCCGAACCCGCCCATTTTTTCCGTAGCTGTTTTTGTGAATCGTAATGAAGTTTTATGTATACTTATCGTTGCGTTTGCCACTTTATCACCTGTTCTGTAAAACTGAAAATCTTTATATGAATAGATATATCGAAGTCATTTAATAATGATTAATCAATCTGGGCTCTTTCTGTTTTTCATCTAATCATCATACCATCTATCCAAGAAAATTATCTTCTTTAAATTTGAAGAAATAAAGGCGCCACCTTCGAGACAGCAGAACGGCTTTATGCCTCCCATAATAAAAGAGTTCAGTCTCTGATTGCCAGAATACTCGTCCAGTTGGTCACTATAAAAAACAGTTTTCGCCGTTTGAGACATCTTCCTTCTATTCTCACATTTTTTATGAATACAAAAATCCACCCCTTGATAAATCATGCGGGGTGGATTTTTATAGGATATATCTTTTACTGGATTATCCAGAAGTGTTCCTTGGCCAGGAAGCATTTCTTTAAATGAAGAACGGTATGAATAAGCTGGCCAAAAGCAAGATCAACGCGCCGCCAAGACGCGAGGAGATTTGTGCAAATGGCATCAATTCCATTCTTCTGGCAGCGGATAAAACGGCGACATCGCCAGTTCCGCCCATATTCGCCATACAAAGTCCCGCTGTAATCGCAGCTTCGATCGGATAAAAGCCCATAAATTTCCCGATCACTCCTGAACCGATCACCGCTCCCAAAACGACCGCCAAAACAATCAGCACGTATTGAACGCTCAAAGCATTAAGAACCGCTTCCAAATCCGTATATGCTACGCCGATTCCGACCAAAAGGGCATTGGTCCAGTTTCGCGCAACAAATTCATACCATTGGCTTGCGCCTTCTACTATCACTTCCGGCATTACATTAGCCACTTTCAGCATCGCAACCAGAATAATCATAATGGCATAAGGATGCAGCGGTATGAAATCACCTAGAATATTGCCTAGAATATAGAACGATACAGCTGCCAATACCCCGATGCCCATCTTAGCCAAATTGTATTCCGGTGTTTCCTTTTTCTCATAATAGAAACCTCTGATCAATTGACCATTCCCGGTCAGACTCGGGTACTTGTTCCCGATCAAGTTTAAGACGCTGGCAAGAATAATGGCAAAGACGTTCCCGAGCGCCAGGGCCGGAACAAGGATTGATAAATAATAGCCAGGTTCATTTCCGAGCATTTCAGAATAGACTTGAGACATCGGCACAGCGCCTGCGCCCATACCGCCGCCCATGATCGGCATTGCGATGACGAGCACCGCTTCTTGTACGCTAAACCCAAGAATCAGTCCCACTAATGCGGCAAGGGCAACGGCGCCGGCTACTGAAGCCAGCAGCGGCAACGCATAACGGACCCCTGCTTTCACTAGTATTTTCGACTCCATTCCCAAAATGCTTCCCGTAATCAATGCAGCGATATAGAAGTTCAAGAAATCGCTGTCTTTCATAAATTCAGAAATGACCGTGGCCGTACTTTCAGGCATAAGTCCGCTATAGACCATATACGCAGAACCGAAAATGGCTACGATTGCGCCGCCACCTAAAAACGTGCGGACGATCGGTGTATGGTTGCCGAACCATCCGAGCAGTTCTCCCAGTACCATCATGATCAGCAAACCGCCGATCATGCCGGCTGGCAGGTTTTCCGTATACATTGCGTAAATCGCAATTACTGAAAAGATGCCAAACCAGAGAATCGGCATATTAAAAATTGTAAATTTCCCTCTATCTTTTTTCAATGGCACCTCTGACGGTACTTGTTGTTTCGTATCTTTCATTTCTGCTCACCCCGTCTTTTTTACTTTAAACAACTTATCCGTTGCCCTTGATTTCTGTCTTTCTTCCAAAAAGCTGCCCATCTCCTAATCGCGATTAGGGTAAGCGCTTTCAATTATTGTTCTTATCATAAATAAGTTTTCTGAAATCTTATAGCTTATGGAAGTATTGATATTATTGTAATTAAAAAAAGCAACCGCTTTGGTTGCTTTTTATAAATAGGGGTTAAGCCGGTGTGAACCTTCTTTATTTAACGCGTATTGATAAATTGGCCTGCCAACTCCGTAGATCAAATCTTCGTCCAAGTAATTGATATCTGTTAAAAACTTCAAATACTTTCTCACTGACACTCTGGAAATATTGACCGCTTGCGCAAGCTCTTCCGTAGAGAAAGTTCCTGTCTTTTGCATGCGGATTACATCATTAATGGTATGCAGCGTAGTTTTTGTTAATCCTTTTGGCAATGCTGGCAAGTTCTGCGTCGCCAGATCAGATGTGTTCTTTTTCCGAAGCAAGCGATCCAGTTCTGGCTGGCTAACCCGGTCTTTAACATTGAACTTATAATGATGGTTTTTGTATTGTACCAGCGCCTCCTGAAAACGGCTGAATTCAAACGGTTTTATCAAGTAATCGACAGCTCCAAGCCGCAACGCCTGCTGGACTTGAAGGATTTCAGAAGCTGCCGTTATTAAAATAACATCGAGGTCCTGCTTTTGCTCGCGGATCCACCTCAGAAAATCAATGCCATTCGATCCGGGCATGTGAATATCAAGCAAAATCAAATCGATTTCCTTTTTTGCCAGCAATTCAATGGCCTGATCGGTATTTGCTGCACTATCGCTGACGATGAAGCCGTCAATCTGTTCAACGTATTGACGGTTTAACGCTGCAACCATCGGATCATCTTCTACAATCAATACTTTAATCATCGCTGTCATCTCCTGCTTGATAAGGAACTAGAATACTAAATGTCGAGCCTTTATCCAGCTCCGATATTACTTCAATCGAACCTTCGAGCTTCTCAACGCTATTTTTCACCAAGTAAAGCCCAAATCCTCGCCGATCCCCTTCTTTGGAAGAAATCCCTTTTGCAAAAATGGCTTCCTGCATGTCTTCTGGGATGCCAGACCCCATATCCATTACAGTTATAGCCAGCAATTCATCTATATATGAGAACTGGACACTAATGTTCTTTTGCACCGTGCCTGTAACATTTTCAATCGCGTTGTCAATTACATTTCCAACAATTGTAATTAGTTCATGCGTTACAGCCGAATCGCTTGGCTTCGGTATTTCTGTTTCACAGCTTACTGTCAACTCAACGTGGGCTTCTCTGGCGTAGCTGATTTTCCCAATAATAAAGCCAGCAAAGACCGGGTCTTTAACGTGGCGCGTAACATTTCCGACTTCATGCACTTGATGATCAACCAGCTTTGCGATAAAGCGGGCTACTTGCTCATATTCCTCTAGTTTGATCATGCCGAGCAACACGTGGAGCTGGTTCATAAATTCGTGAGACTGAGCGCGCAACGTTTCCGCATACATCTCTACACCGGTCAGCTGCTCGGCCAGCTGGTTGATTTCTGTCTTGTCACGAAATGTGGCAATCGCTCCAACGACCTTGTTATTTACTACAAGCGGAACCCTGTTCGAAATAATGGAGACGCCATTGAGATTCTGCTCCTCGTCTAAAATTGGTTTTCTTTCACCCAATACGCGGTCCAGCATTAAGCCGGGTAAAAATGCATTGATCTCCATTCCAATCGGCTCTTTTTCCAAAAAACCAGCTCTTTGAAAAATCTGTCGGGCCGATTTGTTTACCAGCACAATTCTGGAATCTTTGTCGATAGCAATAATTCCTTCATAGACCGAATGGAGCATCTGGTTCCGTTCTTCGTGGATACGTGCAATGGCATACGGTTCCAAGCCAAACAAACTTTTCTTGATGTACCGCGCCAGCCAGAAAGCGCCAACAACTCCAAATAATAACCCAATGAGCGAACCGGTAAGGATTCGCCTTTGATTCTGTTGTATGGCTTCTTCGACTTCTTTTAAAGAAATTCCCACTGCCACTGCACCAACCTGATTTCCATTGCTATCGAAAATTGGCCTAAACGACCGTATGGATTCCCCAAGCGTCCCTTCTGACCTCGACGTATATTCCTCGCCCCGAAGTACGCGCTTCTCATCACCGCCGGCAAACGGGCTGCCAATCAATTCCGGATTCGGATGCGATTTCCGTATCCCATCCATGTCCATGACAACGACGAACAGCACCTCCGTAGCTTGCTGTATGGCAAGTGCATAGTTCTGGATCGAACCCGTTGCATCAGCTTGCAAACCATTTTGGACCACTTGCGACTCTGCTACTATCCGTGAAGTGCTAACCACTTTTTCTTTTAATTGGTTTTCTATATTTTCGCTTGCTGAATCGGTAACAAGAAGGTTGGTGATCAGCAAAGATACTAAAACAACAAAGCAAACAAAAAACACAATAATGGTACTTAGTCTAAAACGCAAAGAACTCGTAATTTGCCACCTCTTTCTGCAAATGCAGGATTTCTTTATTAAAAGGCTATTTCTGAATATAAGTTAAAGTTGACCTCGAGACGAAACTTACATCGACTTGCCTGAACTATTCCTATCTGATTATCATATCATCTATTATTCGGAACGATCTTTTTAATAGTGAATTCTATACCATCAACGCTCTTTAATCACAAAAAAATCCCTCAGCGAATCAGACTCGCTCGGGATTTGTTTTGCTTTTGAATGATTAACCGCTCCAGGCGCGGGCGGTTATAGCGCTGGGCCAAGATGAACGGGGCGTTGAACAAAACAGCGTAAGCTACATTTGCCCAAAATATGCCGACAGGATTCCAAAGCAGAAATAGAGGCGCCGGAATTATCGACAGCCAATGCGTCAATTCAGCTCTTCTGGATTCGACCAGGAACTCAGTCAAAGACGAAGAATCCCGGCCATGAAGCGCCTTTTTGTTATAGGCTTTCGGAAAAAGCATGGATCCGTCTGGAAGCTGCTGTTTCCAATCCTTCACCCGGAAAAGCCGCTGCCACAATTCGCCATTGCGCTCAAAGCGGATGGGTTGAAACAACCCTTGATGGTGGACGAACCACTGAAAAGGAATTCTATAAATGCCATAAGAAATGCTGAGATGGAAAAACATCCACGCAACGATATCGGCCAGCACAAGCCAACCGGTCGATAATTGGATTAACGGCATTGGTGAATCACCTCAGCACTTTGATCAGATTTAGGCATTGCGCCTTTCCATCAACTATTTCAAGCAGCTTATTTCGCCTTATCGCGCTTTACGATTTTTTCACTCACTTGCTGTCCGCTCAGTGTCACCATTGGCATTCCGCCGCCAGGGTTGACAGTGCCGCCGACAAAATAAAGATTGTCATAAAGCTCACTCTGTTTTTGGTTTTTGAAGCCTTTATTAGTCTTTTTGTTGGAAACCGTACCGTAAATAGCGCCCCGGTGGGATCCGTAAGTGCGCTCAATATCGTGAGGCGTCCAGACATCACGCGTTACAATGTTGTCCCGCAATCCATGCAGCCCCATGCGTTCCAGCTTTCTGAGAACCGTTTCTTCGAATTTCAAATAGTCATCGGCTGTAAACGGCTTGTCTTGTATATACGGAATATGCGGCAGGATTTTTAAGTTTTCGTGTCCAGGAGGGGCTTGTGATGGATCGGTTTTATTGGTATTGACAACGTAGATGGTGGGATCATCCGGCAGCTCGTGCTTTTTGAACACTTTCTCCATTTGTTCGTGCAGATTTTCCGAAAAGAAGAAATTGTGGTGGTTGAGAAACGGATATTCTTTTTTCACGCCCAGATGCAAAACCAGACCGGAACTCGAAGGTTCAAATTTCTTTTCCAGCTTTTGGACAAACTTGGGATCTGCTGCCACCATCTTTTTGTAGAACGGAATCACTTCCATATTCGATACGTAATAATCGGCTGTCTTCACCGAACCATCTTCAAGTTCGATCCCCATGATATGGCGGTCCTTACTCGTATGGACTTGCATCACACCGAGGCTGGTATGGATTTGGACTCCGGCTTCTTTTGCCAGCCTTGTCAACCCTTCTGCCAGTTTATGCATACCGCCCGGCACATACCAGCAGCCTTGGACATGCTGCATGTAAATCATCATATTGAGAACGGCAGGTGCGTTATAAGGAGAAGAACCGACATATTTGACGAAATAAGATAGCATATCGCGCAGATGCGGGTTACCGATGCGTTTGGAAATGGCACCGTGCATGGTGGAACCCAAATCAAATCCTTTCAACGATGAAATGATGCCTTGCTTCATGATCACTTCTTTCGTCGAATCAAACCCTTTTTCGAAATAGCCGGCTTCTGTTGTATCATAGAGCCGCTTCGCGTATTTCAAAAACGAATAATACTCTTTAATATCTTTGCGGGTAAGCGAAGGATTTCTTTGTTCCATCAACTGAAGATCTCCATACAGATCCAATACCGTGCCATCCGGAAAGAAAGAGCGCCACTCGCGATTAAGCCGCTTCATCGGTACATAATCAGCCATCCGTTTCCCACTGCCACGGAATAATCTTTCAAAAATATGCGGCATCGTTAAAATGGACGGCCCGAGGTCAAAACCGAAACCATCCTGTTCAAGGCGGTTTAGTTTCCCGCCCACATGTGCGTTCTTTTCATATAAAGAAACAGCGTATCCGTTTTGCGCGAGGGAAATAGCGGCCGACAAGCCACCCAGTCCTCCTCCAATAACGAGTACGGATTTTTTAGGATTCGCCATACATGTACCGTCCTTCTTTCCAAATTTTTTCTTCAATTTTGTTTAAATCACTATAGTGGGTGGATGCTATTGCACAAGCCGCTCTAAGAAACCTATGTGCTTTGCCTTGCTATGACAGCTTTGAAACACGGAGCACTATTTTGCTCTAAGTTCACTAAAAGATATGAAGCAATACAGTAGAAACTCCCCTGGCAAGCGGAGCTATTTTGCGGAATATCGACAAGTGCAACTTCATATTCACTTTATCTGACCGAGTTAGTCAGTATCCGGATCATTTCCTGTTTGGTCACAAAGTTTTTCCGCGCAAAACAATCATAGTTGTTTTGGCGGACGCTATCCAAAATTCCCCGGTAAACTTGTGCAGAAACTTGAACGGGAAGCCGGCTGTCCCTGTCGAAGTTTGATATGCAGTCAAGAAATTCGGCATACAGCTTTTCAGCGCGCTTAGCCATCCCTTCCCAAACTTCCACAAAACCCTCGTTAATCTCGGAGTTTGCCAGTTGATCAACACGGTATCCGTTTTTCTGGAGTTCCGCGGCAGGAAGATAAATTCTTCCTTTTTCACGATAGTCTTCTCCTACATCCCGCAGAATATTCGTCAATTGCATGGCAATGCCCAGACTGACAGCGGCATCTGTGCAGTCCACTTTCGAATCTGAGGCGATGATGGGCAACAGCATGCGGCCGACTGAGCCGGCCACGTAATAACTGTAGGTTTCAACATCCTCCAGCGTTTTCGGAGTGGAAAAAGAGATGTCCATCCGCTGCCCTTTAATCTGATCGTAAAATGGATCAAGGTCCATTTCGTAGGTGTTGAAGACAATGCGCAATGCGCGCCACAATGGATGATCGATTTCCTCTCTTTGAGCAAACCGGTCGAGTTCAGCTGTCAATTTGTCCAAAGCCAGCAGCTGGGCGGCATTTCCGCGATTTTCATCAACACTGTCATCCGCTGTCCGGCAAAAAGCATAAATAGCATAGACCGCTCGGGCTTTTTCCTCAGGCAGTTTTGAAAAGGCGTAGTAAAAACTTTTTGAATGTCGTTTAATGATCTGTTCGCAAAACGCAAAGTCTTCTTGGACAGACAATTGAGCAGTCATAGAAAGCTCCCCTTTCAGCGGGTGTGGAATAGGATTCCTTTGTCATCATGCAATAGCTCTTCCGTTGCAATTCGGGCGGACAACAAGACGATCGGAACACCGGCCCCAGGATGTGTGCTGCTTCCTGTAAAGTAAAGGTTTTCGCAATGCGTGGCTTTACTTTGCGGACGCATGTGATTGCTTTGTGCAAGGGTCGGCTGAAGACCGAAAGTCGCACCATTATAGGCATTGAAGCGGCGTTCAAAGTCCGGCGGCGTCATATACGATTCAGAAACGATCTCCTGTTTCACATTTTCAAAGCCTTTGATTTTCTCTAATGCGTCTAAAATGTTGTCGCGGTAATGCTTGATTGTTTCATCGTTCCATTCATATTGTGAACACGATTTATCAGACACCGGAACCAGGACATAAAGTCCATCTTTTCCTTCAGGTGCCAAGCTCGCGTCCAGCTTAGAACCAATATAAACATAAAACGATGCTGTGTCGAGGCGTTTCCCTGAAAAGATGTCGTTCAAATTCTGCTCCAGTTCTTCATTGAAGATGAAGTTGTGCGCATTTGGCACTTCCTCGTATTTTTTGTCCATACCGAGATACATCAGGAAGCAAGAACATGAATATTTCATGCTGTCGATTTTCTTATCGGTATATTTTCCTTTTGCTTTGGGTTCAGTGACCAGGTTTTTCATCGCATATGGAAAATCGGCATTGCACATGACAAAGTCCGACGGAACATATTCGCCATTCACACGGATGCCTGTCGCCTGTCCGTTTTCGATCACAATCTCATCCACCGGCGAATTGTAATGAACCGTGCCGCCCAATTCCAAAAATAATCGTTCAAGCGAGTTAGCTAACGTATACATGCCGCCTTTGATGAACCATACCCCATAAAGGAATTCGATCATCGGGATCATCGTATAAAGAGAGGGACCGCTGTAAGGAGAAACACCGATATATAAAGTTTGGAAACTGATCATCTGTTTGAGGCGTTCGTTTTTGATGTACTTGCTGATGAAGGAATCCGCATTGTCGAACGTCTTAAGCTTCAGTCCTTGGCGCAGCACCGTCGGATTGTAGAAGTCCGTGGGTTTGCGGAAAGGTTTTTGAAGAAAGTGTTCTTTTGCGACCGTGAAACGGCTGTAAATTTCTTGTATATATTTTAAGAATCCTTGTGTATCTTCTTCCCCGAATGACTCAAGCGTTTTTGTCAGCTTGATCAAGTCTGAACTGATTTGGTAATGGTCATCTGGAGAGCCTTCGAAAAACACGCTGTACATAGGATCCAGACGCTCCATCGGGATATAGTCGTCCGGGTTAACGCCGCACACTTCAAAAACTTCCCGATACAGTTCGGGCATCATGACAATAGTCGGGCCTAAGTCGAACTGGTAACCATCTTGTTGAATCCTGTGCATTTTCCCGCCGGCCATCGCTTCTTTTTCATATAATGTGACTTCATATCCTGCTTTCTGCAAGCGGCAAGCGCTTGCAAGCCCAGCTACTCCAGCCCCGATAACACTAACACTCTTTTTCAAAGGAATCTCCTCAATTCTTTCTTTTAGTTAAACACTTTAACTGTATAACGTTTCGGCCTAACATTGGACAATCAAAGATTGAATGCCTGTAATAGTTCTTTTTATTCCCTTCAAACGAGGTTTGAAACATTCAGTGCATAATATTTGTACAATGTTTATATATCGTTAGTATAAGGTAATAGAATTAAAAAAACTAGGATTTCATCGAGGAAAGAGGCCCGGCCCAATGAAAACAAATCCAGAACACGGTCTCCTTGTAAAAGAAGTGTCTAAGTTAACCGGTTTGTCACGGCAAGTTATCCGCAAATGGGAAGAGCGTTATGGGTTAGTCTGTCCAAAAAGGCATGAAAACGGTTATAGGTTATACACGCTCGACGACGTTGAAACATTGTTGACTATCTGCAGATTACGGGATCAAGGCCACTCGATGAAAGAAGCACTGCATGCACTGTATTCGCAGCAATCTTCAAAACCTCTTCCTAAAGCACCCGTTAGCGAAGAAGTGCTTGCACTTTTAGATAAAGGTTCTGTTTACGATGAAGCCGGGCTTCTGCTCTTACTGAAACACGGGCACCACCGGTACGGATTGGAAAAGTTTCTAAGTGCCACCATCCAGCCGTTGATGCAGGAAATCGGAGAACTATGGGCAAGCGGGGCATGGGACGAAAGCCAGGAAACCATCACGAGTCTGGTCATACGCGATTTCCTGGTGCAAATCCGCAGAAACTTCGATCTGCCTGAAGGAGCACCGCTTATCCTCGGATGCTGCCTGCCGCACGAAACACATGAAATCCCATTGCACATCCTTCTGCTGCAAGCAATGATGCATGGATGGCAAACGATTGCTGCCGGCCCTTCTCCGAAGCTGTCATCTATTGAGGCTCTTGTACAGCGGATAAAACCGCAGAAACTCTTTTTATCGGCAACGACTTCTCTTCCGTTCGAACGGAATCCCCAGCTATTTGAGCAGTTGGAAAGAATTGCAGAAAAAAATCCTTCGACGGAGTTTTTTATAGGGGGGCACGGCGTTTACGCCTACGAGATTTTTTTGAAGCCGAAAAGGATTCAGGTCGCTTATTCTTTGGGGGATGTTTTTGATGAGGACTACGGAAATAGCTGATGTTTATTCCAGTTGTTTACGGCATGCTAAAATCAGTGAAGAATATACAAACAGCAAGTTGCAGCGGTTCATGAACAATTGAATGTCTTCCATAACCTTACGAAACAAGATTGATGCTTTCACAATAAAAAGAAGGTAAAAGATCGATAGTTATTCTCCCGATACTTTCACCTTCTTTTTGTTTGGTCTCTTTCACATGGTTCGCCTTAACTGTAGCGGACCCTCTTCGCTGAACTGCTGATCAGCAGCTCTTCTCTGTATTTTGCTACCGTTCTTCGGGAGATCTGGACATTTTCCCCCTTCAATATAGCAGCCAGTTTTTGGTCGGAATAAGGTTTGCTGCTATCTTCCGACTCGATAAGCTCTTTTATTCTCGTTTTGATTTGGGAAGTGGATTCTATTTTCCCCTCAGTATTCAAGAAGCCTTTAGCGAAAAGCATCTGCAACTTGAATACGCCAAAAGGCGTTTGGATATATTTGCTGTTCACCGCTCTGCTGATGGTAGACTCATGAACTTCCAAAAGCTCCGCCGCATCTTTTAAGCGCATCGGCTTTAAAGCCATTAGTCCTTTTTCAAAAAAATCTGCCTGTACTTCTACAAGCAATCTCGCGAGCCGATAAAGCGTTTGATCTCTTTGTTCCAATCCCTGGATTAAAATGCTAGCGTCTTTTAAATTCGCTTTTAAATATTCTTTTGTCACTCCATCGCATTCTTTCATCATATGTGTATAATGCTCATTGATCGATATAGCAGGCAAATGCTTCCTGTTCACACTTACAACCCACTCGCCGCCTACTTTATCGGCAATGATATCGGGAATCACATATTCCACGGCGCTACGGGTTGTCTCTTGGAGCGGTTTTGGTTTAAGCGACCGAATAAAATCGACAGCTGATTGAACCTCTTCTTTTGGCAGCTTATAAAGGCCCGCAATTTTTCTTAAGCTCCCCTGAGCCAACTCATCGAGATGGCGTTCAACAATCAGATAAGGCAAACAGGATTCCGAATAGGTTTCTGCTATTTGGATCAACAAGCATTCTTTCAAGTTTCTTGCGCCGATGCCAGCCGGTTCGAATGTGTGGAGCAGCCCCAGCACTTTTTCCGCTGCCTCGATCGGCACATCAAACTTGTCTGCTGCAGTCTCTAACGAAACCTCTAAATACCCTGATTCATTTAAGTTTTTAATATAGAAAAGTAGAATCTTTTTTTCTATAGCGCTTAAATTAGTATTAGAAGGAATTTGTTCGACTAAATGTTTTTCTATATCTTCAACTTCCAGGTTGACGGGTCTTTTTGTATGCAGATAATCTTCGCTTATATGTTTAACCGAAGCGGCCGAACCGGAATGGTTTTTCAAAAGGGCCATCTTCTCTATTCGTTTAAAGTCAACGTGATGATCTTGGTATTCAATATTCAATAACGGATTTTCCGCAACTTTCTCTGCTAAACTTGCTTGCAATTCCACTGCCGACATTTGAAGAACCTGCAGCGATTGTTGCATTTCCTGCGTTATCTTTAACGTTAAGTTCTGTTTGATATTGACTTCTAGCTGCATGAACTTCACCGCCTTTTTTAAATATTAATAATTTTATAATAATATAAATCAGTGATATTTACCGCGATTTATTAAATATGAGTTTTATTTAGTTCGTAGCCTGGAATCTTTACGGTGAAAAAAAGACAATCCGCAAAAGGATTGTCTGTTTCTTGTTTATCTGCATGAAGCTCTGTTAGGTAGCTTGACATTATTTTTAACGTTTAATAATCTGCAACATAAGCTATGCTATCTGGCCAAAATCTCTGCAGTTTTCTTCATATATTGTTACCACAACTTTTGCACCTGCATTCCGGTATTCTACTCTTGCTTGA
Source organism: Planomicrobium soli (assembly GCF_003014655.1). GTDB lineage: Bacteria > Bacillota > Bacilli > Bacillales_A > Planococcaceae > Planococcus > Planococcus soli_B. Next base: position 250,438 of record NZ_PYAT01000002.1, read on the forward strand.
ATTAGCTTTTGGCATCCAGACCGAGGCCTCAGTTTCCGATCCTCAACGCCTGACCTTTGTTTTGCAGCACTGCCAAAATACTTAGTGCAGCAAGAAGGCTGGTCTTCGGGTTGCTTGGCATCGGATGGTTTTCGACTTGCAGCTGCATCCGCCCGAAATCCCCTTCCGCTTCGATGGTGTGGGTATTCTGTTCAATGGCCGGATCGACGATGACGCGCACTTTCGTTTGCTTGACGCCGATTCCCGCAAGTGCGAGCACCAACGCCACATTGACATTCTTCGGGAATTTTTCGACGGCGTCATAAGCGGAACCTTCGAATAGCACTTCCTCTTCGTCCGATTCCATTCCGAGAGATGCAGGTGATTTCCGTGTCGTGATCTGGACCCTCTTCAATCCCCCAGCTGCTTTCGCCGATTGCAAGACGTCCAATCCACCGATTGCACCGGATGGCAGGAAAACATGTGTCCCTGCAGACTCTGCCAACCCTTTAATTTCGTCCAGGAACGCAGCATCTTTAAAAACTCCAACACTGCTGACAATAAGGTCTTTTTTATGGGTCACCACATCTTTCAGATAAATACCCGCCGCTTCCACAGTGGATGCCTCTACGACGATGTCGAGTGGCAAGTCCAAAAACCCTTGAAGCTCCGTGTAAAAATCAGCCTCAAACTGTTCACTCAACCGCTGGCCCGCTTCCTGGTTGCGTCCGAAAATGGCTGTGATTCTTCCGTTGGCCTTATGGTTGATGTTGGTTTGCTCGAGCAAGTACGTCGCGATATTGCCTGTTCCGATAATCCCGATGTTCATGATTGCCCCTCCTCACGGTGTAGATAAAAACAGCCTGGAATTCCACTTCGCTTAGAAGTGATACTCCTTGAGTTTTTTTAAAGTCTTTTATTTTCAGGAATGAATTTTCCAAAACTGATTTTACTCTATTATACATTTTCCAGTGGTTCCTAACTGTTCTCAAGCTCTTGCTGTGGCATGTATTCTGCCTTTATCCATAACGATAAAAACGCCACCTTTGAAATCGGTGATTTCATTTAAGATGGCGTTTTCTTTATGCGATTGCGGTCCATAACTAAATCGTTCTTTTTACAGTAAGCAGTCATTTGTAAGACGGTTTGACTCTTCCGTCTGTCGCCTGCTCAAACGCATACGCGAATTCAATCAAGGCGGGGTCACTGAATGCCGGACCCATGAACGTGATTCCGAACGGTCCGTTTTCCTCCTCGAAACTGTACGGCACCGTAATGAGCGGCATCCCTGCAGTTGCACCAACACTACCGCCAAAATCCTTCGGCAGCACAAAAGCGGAAGCCTTCAACTCCTCTAGCGTAGACATGATTCCCCGTTCGCCTGCCAGCAGCCTTTTTCTCTTCAGCGCCTCTACATACTCCGGTTCATTAAGGCGTCCGGATGTTGCATTGGATTTTTCCAATTTGCTTTGCCCATACCGCAGCATTTTCTCGGGATGCTTATTATGAAAAGCAATAAGGTCATCCAGTGAGCGGATCGGGTTGCTGGGATGCGACTTGCCCAGATATTCGTTGATATTCGGCTTGAACTCGAAATACTGGACTTCATCCCCCACTTCTTCTTCCGTTACGCCGATGTCGACAGGGTCGATCAGTTCAGCTCCCGCTGAGCGGAGCACATCCAACGCTTCGTTGAACAGGTCCAGTTCATTGGCCGTGATGCTTTCTTCAAATAAATGGCGGGGCACTGCAAGGCGCACGCCCTGCAAGCCGTCTTTCTTTAAATGCGCCAGCCAGTCATAGGACTCATAAGGCTTGGCGCCGACTGTAATTTCATCTTCAGCGTCCCAGCCGATTATGGCTGAAAAAACCGTTACCGCATCCGTGACGTTTCTCGCCATTGGCCCGGCAATGTCCTGTGACGCCGCCAATGGAATAATGCCGCTTCGGCTCGTCAACCCGAGCGTCGGTTTGATTCCTACAAGGCTATTTTCGTCAGAGGGATTAATGATGGAGCCAGAAGTTTCTGTACCGATGGAAGCTGCCGCCAAACTCATGGCAATCGCCGCTGCGCTTCCGGAACTTGATCCACCGATATAAAAATCACCGAAAGGGTGGTTGATATGGCCCGAGCGCGAACAATAATTATCCGGCATATCCTCCGACATCATATCCGCCCATTCTGTCATGTGGGTTTTCCCCAGCAGCACCGCTCCCGCTTTTCGCAGTTTTGCCGCGACAACCGCATCTTTCTCCGCATAATAATCCTTCAGCGCATATGATCCGGCACTGGTGTGCATTTTATCCCCCGTGCCGATATTATCTTTCAATAAAATCGGAATGCCGTGCAAAACCGAGCGCGGCCCGGAGATTTTTCTTTCCATATCCAATGCCTGGGCAATGATCAACGCATCTGGATTGACTTCAATGATGGAATTGATGCCTTTGTCTCGTTCGCTTATGTTTTCATGGAACATCAAAACGAGTTCTTCGGAAGTCAGCACCCCGTCTTCCATCTCTTTCTGCAGTTCCGCTATTGTTAGATCATCCAGTTTTTCAAGCCGATACTCTTTCAATCTATCTAGATGCATATATTCCCTCCTCTTCCTATCAAAATCCCACAGACGCCCAATAACTGCTATACTGTCTCGCTTCCCTAGGAGGCAATGCGATAAACACGGAGCGCAAAAGCAAGAGGCTTGAACGGGAATTAAAATTTTTTTGTTCCCCACAATAAAAAAGCCCACTTAGTGAACACCCAAGTGGACCCTCTTATTATTGTTCTAATAATTCCATTCAAGAAAAAGCAAACAGCATTGTAAAAAATATTCTTAACGTACTTTTTCTAATGGTTTTTCATTGCTTCTTATAGTTCTTCAAACGCTCTGACAGCCGCTTCTGAAACTTTAACGTCGTGCTCGACACTGCTTCCACTAGCGCCGACGGCACCGACGACTTTGCCGTCTTTCGTGAGCGGAATTCCGCCGCCGAACACTACAATACGCCCACCATTGGTCGTGTTCAGGCCATACAGTTCTGCATTCGCCACCGTTGCTGATGCAAGTCCGGCCGTCGGCATTTTCAAGGCAACAGACGTCCAGGCTTTGTTTTGTGCAATGTCGACACTTGCCAGCCAGGCATCGTCCATTCGATGGACCGCTATCATATTCCCGCCGTCATCGACAACGGAAATCACCATGGCAACCCCCAGATTCTTCGCTTCCTGTTCTGCTGCATCAATCAGTTTCTTCGCTGTTTCCAATGTGATTTTTTCCATAATATCGCTCCTTTTATGCAATCGGTTTGGCAGTAATTGTTTCTTTGCCAGTCTAACATAGCCGGAATATTCATACAGTTTACAGAGGCCACTCCTGATAAAACCGTTCTAAAGACTGCTCGGAGTAGGCATTTCATAGTAGAAGCAGGAGGAGTTGAGAGAGCGAACGCTTGCGGGGCCTTAGATTCCTTTAAAGCCTCTGGCATTATTCACAGGATACATTGCACAGACTGAAATCTTTTCCACTTTCACAACATATATGAACCATAAAAGCCCCCGAACCGCTCGAAGCGGTTTGGGGGCTATCGGTAGAACGTTATCTATCAGGAAGAAAACTTTATCCGAGCTTTCGCAATTCCACACGCCGAATCTTCCCGGAAGTGGTTTTTGGCAATTCTTCGAGATACTCGATAATGCGCGGATATTTGTAAGGAGCTGTGATCGTTTTTGCGTGATCTTGCAGCTCTTTTGTCAACGCATCAGTATTGGAAGCATCTACTGATTCCCGGAGGACAACGAACGCTTTAACGACAGTGCCGCGAATTTCATCCGGCACCCCGACGACCGCACATTCCTGGATTGCCGGATGCTTCATCAAAGCATCTTCCACTTCAAACGGCCCAATCGTATAACCGGAACTGATAATAATGTCGTCACTTCTTCCTTCGAACCAGAAATAATCATCTTCGTCTCTTGAAGCTTGATCCCCTGTCAAATACCAGTCTCCACGATAAGATGCGCTCGTCCGTTCGGGATCCATGTAATATTCTTTGAATAATGCCGGACAGCTCCGGTGGACCGCAATATCGCCCACTTCCCCGACAGCTGTCGGTTCTCCGTTTTCATTGATCACTTCGACCGGATTTCCCGGAGTTGGCCTGCCCATCGATCCCGGCTTTAGTTCCATGTCTTGAAGTGTGCCGACTAACAGAGTATTTTCGGTCTGGCCATAGCCATCACGAACATTGATCTGAAAAGCCTCTTGAAAGGCTTCGATTACTTGCCTGTTCAAAGGTTCTCCGGCAGAAACTGCGCTTCTCAAATGCGGCAATTGATAATCATTCAGATTTTCCACTTTCGCCATGATCCGGTACTCAGTCGGTGTACAGCATAATACATTGACTTGCTCCTTCTCAAGAATATCCAAATACTCCCTAGCATCAAACGGACCGTTATAAACCAATGCCGTAGCTCCAAGCGTAATTGTGGACAAGAACGGGCTCCATAGCCATTTTTGCCAGCCAGGAGCAGCCGTGGCCCAAACCACATCGCCGCTTCTCACACCCAGCCATTCGGTAGCCGCTGTCCGAACATGCGCATAACCCCAGCCATGAACGTGGACAACCCCTTTTGGGTTCCCTGTCGTTCCGGAAGTATAGGATAAAAACGCCATATCCTCACGATGCGTCGGAACCGCTTCAAAATCCGTCGTTTCCACTAGAGCCAATTCTTCGAAAGACTGCCAGCCTTCCTCTTTCCCTCCGACAATCAGCTTGTTTTTCAGCGCTTCCACTTCCACGTCAATCTTATTGGTCTCAGCAGTCGCCCTGTAATGAGCGACGATGCCTTTAGCACCGGAATGTTCCATCCGGTAAAGCAGATCTTTTTGGCGGAGCATTTCCGAACAAGGAATCGCGACAATTCCAGCGCGCAAGCAAGCCAGATAAGTGATATAAGCTTCTGGAATGCGCGGCAGGATGATCATCAATTTATCGCCTTTTTGGAGCCCTAATTTTAATAAGGCTTGGGCAGATTGATTGGTTTTTTCGATCAACTGCTGGTATGACAGCTCTTGCCGATCGCCTTCCGCATTGAACCAGCGGATTGCCAATCGATCGCTATCGTTCCGGTATTTTTCCAACTCAGATGAGATGTTGTATTGTTCTGGTGCAATCAAGTGCTGGAAATCCATCTGCTCACTCCTCTAGTCATTTTTGTATAGTCATCCCGTGGGTGTGATCAAGTAGTATACGCTTGCTAAAAAAAGAAAAGATAAAAAAGCGGCAAAGTAAGATTTTTTCGTTGTGAAATTTTGGGTAGCCTGAATGATTCGCGCACTCACTAAATACATCCAGACAACCCCACCCAATAGAAGCAAAAGAACAAAGCCGTTTTCTTTGCCGGCTCCAGCCAGGTAAGGCACGGCAAGCAGACCCGGAATAAGCGCTGCAGGTACAGCCAGATTGATAGCCCGCAGCTGCCCGGTCCCGCCAAGCCCTTTGGCACCGGCCCACAGCAATAACGCTAATCCGATTTTCGTGACAAATGCCATTAACAAACCGAAGAAAAGGAAAACCAGCGGAATGATAAAGACTTTAAGTAAAGTCGAATCAAAACTTAGTATGTACGAGGCATTGGACGCAATAGAAATTGCGCCGTAGCCTACTCCTGTGGCGAGCAAAAGAAGATTGCTCGCCCCTTCCGTTTTTGGCGAGTCCAAAAATGAACGAAAAGATGGTTCGTCCAACGCAATCATTTTCCCGACCATTTTTAACACTCCTTTTTTCATGGTTTAAATCCCCCAAGGCATCAATGCCCAAATAGCGACGCCTAGCGATAAAGCGACTGTGATGCCAGCGCCGAGCGTGCTGTTATAACGGTAGGATTTCACGTCGTTCCAGCCATGGATGCGTTCAATCAGTTCATCATCCCGCTGCCTAGTCAATTTACTGGATAATGCCGGCATCCGGTTCGTGATATAGGAGACGACAATCAATAAAATGAAGCTGACCGGTACTGCCAGCATTGCCCCCGACAATCCCATCCCATCCGTCACGCCATGCCCTGTCAGCACAATGTTCGGGAAAACAAACGGCGAGACGATAATGTAAAGAATTCCTCCGACGGCAGATGCGGCAATCGCTCCATATTTATTGGCTTCTTTCCACCAGACACCTACAATGATAAGCGGTGCATTGGTGACCCCCGCTAATCCGAAAGCCCATAAAATACTGACAACCAAAAACGCGGGAGGTTCAATGGCTAACAGGATACTTACCAGTCCCCCTAGGAAGATAGCGATATAGCCAATTCGCAAATTCACTTTTTGAGGGATATTCGGCTTTAGTGTCGCAATAACATCCTGAGAAATCAGTGCACCGATCGCCAGCAAGTTGCCGCTTAATGTGGATAAACCTGCTGAAATCGCTCCAGCAATAACAAGTGCCGTCACCCACTCCGGGTTATAAACCAAATTTAAAATAATCGTTAATTTGTCCGCATCGGTATCAGAAATAACTAAGCCTTGCGTAGCCGTTGCGTATACACCGACAAAGCCCATTGCGTAAGTTGCGGAAAACACGAGCCCCAGTATGAAAGCGAACCATACCATAGCCGAACGGGCACTTTTCAATGAGGAAGAGGTATAAACACGCATGGCCAAATGAGGCAGCCCGAGCGCTCCGATGGTCAGAGCCGGGATCAGTGAGAAATACCATTTCGGTGGAAATTGGTAATCAAAGAATGTCGGCAAGGATTCCAGCATAGTCGGAACCATGTCGGCATAAAGCAATGGCGGGAAATACCAGCCTTCCGCGCCGACCGCTTTCATAATAGCCCCTAACGGAAGAATGAACATCAAGGCGATAATCACCATTTGAATGGCCGCATTGTTCGTTGCGCCCGCCATTCCCCCGATGGTGATATAACCGACAATAATCAGGCCGAAAACAAAAAGGCCCGTTATGTAAGGAATGCCCAATAACGTTTCAAACGTGACAGCGATTCCGATCATCTGCCCCAATGCGTACATGACCGAAACCAAAATCATGAACAAAGCAGCGATAATGGAAGCTGTCGTGCCGTAGCGGTCGCGGATAAAATGCGTTGGAGAAAATGCGCCCATCCGCCGCAAGCTCGTACCGTAAATGATGGTGATCAATGGGATCGCCAAGATCAATTGAATCCATAACATGATGAAAGGAACTTGCAATCGTAAAATAAGTGCGGTGATGCCTAAGAAAGTGGCCAGACTCATATAAGTCGCAGCCATCGCAAGGCCATTCGTTATAGCTCCTACGTTTGATCCACCAACGTACAAATCTTTTGCCGATGAACTTTTTCGGTTCGATATATATCCGACTATATAAAATAAGACGAACGTTAACGCAACAACAACCAATCCAAGAACCGGATTCTCCATCTTCCAGCTTTGTCCATCCATCGACTACACTCCTCTCGCCTTGTCAGATTCTGCATCTACACTATTCTCGCTGTCAATTTCGTCATCAATTTTGTTTCCGATTTTACCTGCGATGATGGTCAGGAGGAAAACGCCGAACCATCCCATCAGAATCGGCACGATATACATTGCCGGGAATCCGAATAACATGGCATCTGTAGGAAAAATTGAAAAAATCAATGCCACGTTTCCAACAAGAACAAATGCCAAGGTCATCCAAATCGTGAACTGCACTTCTTTCTTGTACGCCTTCATGAATGATCTCCCCTTTTCAGCTAGGTTATGGATTGCTATCAACCGTTTCAAAACTGAGTGACTGCTCAGTCATTCTCCACCCCCTTTTCTCCCAAGTAGATTCTCGAGCATTGTAATAATTGTAACCGCTTCCATTTATTAAGGTCAATAAAAAGTTTAAACATTCTAACAATTAGAAGGGGTGCGTTAAGCCTCTTTTTTCTCCCATAATATTGCGCGAACAAGAAGGATAATTAAATCGGATCAATCTTTTACAAAAAGATATTCAAGTTTGCTTCACCCTATACAACCGAGAAAGCAATTTTATAAACCCAAGAACATAACTTTCTGGAGTTATTGGTATACTTGATAAATGCAGCACGGATAATGCGTGCAAAGAAGGACGGGATGGATTGAAACGATTAACGCCAACGGGCGAATTCATATATACGTACGCTTATCACGAGGATGAAAAAGAACTGTGCCAGTTGGAGATGCGCGCATTTTTCGGCAGAGACACAGAAGAGAAGATCATAAAAAGCAAATGCGGCATCGATCCGAGCAGAAGCCCGTTCATCAAGGAGCAGCTTGAAGTGCTGTTTGAAGCAGCGGAACTATCCGGTATTTTGGAGCAAGCGGCTGAGGTCAACATGGACAGTGCCACATTTAAAGTGATTTTCCCGAAGATCAACGGGCTGGCTTTGGGGGATAAAGTGGATTACTTGGAAAAACGTGATATTGAACGGCGAATTGGCGCAGTTATCACAGGCCGGGCAGACGTCCACAATCCTGACGTCACGTTCGGATTGATTCCATTTGGCGGACGCTGGTATTTCGGCACGTCCCGGCAAAGTGAGTCTGTCTGGTTCCTGCACCAACAAAAACCGCGGGAGTATTCCACAGCACTGAGCACGAGAGTGGCACGCGCTGTCGCCAATATCGCAGTCCCCTATCCTGCCGGAATCAAAGCCATTGATCCGTGCTGTGGCATCGGAACGGTTTTGGTCGAGGCCCTGTCGATGGGGATCGACATTGTCGGGCGGGACATCAATCCGCTTGTAGTTGAGGGTTCACGGGAAAACATCGCGCATTTCGGGTTGACGGGCCAAGTCGATTCAGGGCCGATTGCCGACATCACCCAGCAATACGATGTGGCCATTATCGACATGCCTTATAACCTGTATACGCGCATAACATCCGAGGAACAGCAGGAAATCCTGAAACACGCACAGCCTTTTACGGAGAAGCTGCTTGTCGTGACAATCGAAACGATCGACCACATGATCGATCAAGCCGGCTTCACCATCACCGACCGCTGCATCGCGAAAAAAGGATTGTTCCTGCGGGAAATCCTGGTTTGCGAGCGAACAAATGAACGGACAAAGCTTATCGAGGAATTACAGGAAATTTAAGAAAACATGTGAAGCATCGTTTCGATAAGATGCTTTTTGTTCTATATGCAAGACAGCCCTTTAAATCAGGAAAGGCTGTTTTGTCTTTACTCCACCCGGAACCCGGCAGCGATTGCCTGTAAAATCCTGATCAATTCCCCAGCCACTTCCCTCGGCGACTTCTGGTACCCTTTCTCTGCCCAGTCCAGGATCAGTCCGGCCGTCCCATGGGCCATGTATAGCTTGAACTGCGAGGAATTGATGTCATGGTCGCCATTTGGTATGAAGGTGAATTGCTCATCCAAAAGTTCGAATATTGCACGCGGCAAGTCCTTGTACAGGCCTGGAATGGTGTCTTCCTTCAAGTAAAGATTGAAAAACGAGCGGTTATCGTAGATGAACGCAACCAGTTCGAAAGAATCGGAATCCATCGATTGCGTTGAAATCTCCTTGCCCGGCACATAACGTTCCATACTGGTCCGTTTGATTTGCTGGAACATCTCTGTTTTCAGCTCTTCTGTCAGATGTAGTTTATCCAAATAATAAAGGTAGAATGTTGCCCGGTTATACTTCGCGCGCTGGACGATATCTGTTACCGACACGTGGCTGAAGCCTTTTTCATTGATCAGATCGGTGAACGCCCCTTTGAACTGGCGTTTTGTCCGTTCGGCTTGCGGCGAAAGCTTCTTCTTTTTCTCTTCCATATCCCACTGCCTCCAAAGTCGACACTTTTCACGAAACTGTCGCATTACTCAACAAACTCGTTTTTTTTACTGATTGAACCCTTTTTTGCAAAGGCTTACACTAGATGTGGTCATTAAATCCAGTTTAGCACACCAATTAAAAGGAGAGATTATAAGATGATTAATTACACGGATAAAGCAATCATCATCACAGGCGGAGGTTCCGGTCTTGGCCGCGCTGCTGCGCTTTCCATCGCAAAACAAGGCGGCAAACTTGTGCTTGTCGACATGAACAAAGACGGCCTGGAAGAAAGCAAAAACGAAATTCTTGCTGCAGCTCCCGAAGCTTCGGTTGAACTTGTCACAGCAAACGTGACAAATGAAGAAGAAGTGAAAAACTATGTTCAATTCACGCTCGACACATTCGGCAAAATTGATGGCTTCTTCAATAACGCCGGCATCGAAGGCAAACAGAACCCGACAGAAGACTATGGCTCTGATGAGTTTGAAAAAGTGGTCAACGTCAACTTGAACGGCGTTTTCTACGGCATGAAACATGTCCTTAAAGTCATGAAAGAACAAGGCTTCGGTTCCATCGTCAACACCGCTTCAGTTGGCGGCATCCGCGGAGTCGGCAACCAATCCGGCTATGCAGCGAGCAAGCACGGCGTTGTCGGTCTGACCCGCAACTCCGGAGTTGAATATGGCCAGTTCGGCATCAGCATCAACGCCATCGCACCAGGCGCCATCATGACTCCAATGGTCGAAGGCTCTCTTCGCCAAATCGGCGGCGACAACTGGGAAGCAGTCGGCACGGAATTCGTCAGCGTCAACCCGATGAAACGCTTCGGCAAACCGGAAGAAGTCGGCAACCTCGTTACATTCCTTCTATCGGACGCTGCGAAGTTCATCAACGCTTCCGTTATTCCAATTGATGGCGGGCAGTCTTACAAATATTAAGGAATAGAAAAGAGGTTCCGGCAATCAAGCCGGAACCTCTTTTCTTTATACTGCTATTTCGACTAAATTCTTACTTCCCGGGCAAAACCGCTTTAGGAGAAACAAGTCCCTGCTCTACCAGTTCTTCCCAAAAAGCAGTTGGAATCGTGGCCTTCATTGCCGCAAGATCTTCCTTGATGCGATCCGGTCTTGTCGAACCCGTCACCACCGCTTTTACAGCTGGATGAGCGGTCGAGAACTGGAGCGCTGCATCTTTCAAGTTCACGCTGTGATTTTTCGCGACATCGCTAAACCGCTCGACTCTCTTTCGGATGTCAGGAGTGATTTCTTTGTAATCGAAATAGTCTCCGCCAAACAAAGCACCCGAGTTGAATGCCCCGCCGATCACAAGTCCACCGTCTTTTTTCTCTGCCAATGGCATCATGCGCTCGAGCGCGCGTTCATGCTGAAGCAGCGTATATTGCGTCGCAGACAAGCTCAAATCTGGATGTGCTTCTTCCAGCTCAAGCGCCACTTCGATCGGTATCGTCGTATTGACACCAAGCCCCCATGCTCGAATTACACCTTCATCCCGAAGCCGATCCAATACTTTGAATGCACCTTTGCGTGCTTCATCGAATTTTGTAATCCACTCGTCTCCCAAAAAGTCCGGCGAGAGGTCATGTACGAATACCATATCCAAACGGTCCGTTTTCAAACGCTTCAAGCTGTCATCAATCGATTTGAGCGTGCCATCCTCCGTATAATCCGTCTGAATTTTATTCTTGCGGCCATACTCAAACAGCCCTTCTTTTTCTTCCTCTTCATCCAGAATAATCCGGCCGACCTTCGAACTCAGCAAAAAGTCGTCGCGATTATAGGAAGACAAGATTTCACCAAGCCGCATTTCGGCAAGTCCTGCACCATAAAACGGCGCCGTGTCAAAATACCGGATGCCTTCATTCCACGCGGACTGGATCGTCTCCATCGCTTCTTCTTCCGGAACGTCCCGGAACATATTGCCGAGCGGCGCAGTTCCCAGGCCGAGCTTGTTCTTTACCGTTACTTCGTTTTTCATAATGGACACCTCTTTTAGAAAGTTGTTTTAACTAAAACACATAACAACTATCTACCCGCTATGATTTTGGATAAACGACGGCACGCGGAATGGGGCAAAATCAAAAAAGCCCGATTCCTCGCGATGACTATCGAGAAACCAAGCTCTGGTTATATGCAATAACATTAAGTGGTACGGATCGTTCTTTCTACTTCTATTATACCGCTAATAAAAATATATTTATAGACTACTTTTTACCAAATCATTGTCCTATACTGTTCTATACCATACTAATCATACAGGAGGCTGATCTCGATGAACGTCAAAAAAGATTTTTTGGATCCCGGTCCTTTCTTTCATGGAACGAAAGCCCAATTGGAAATTGGCGATCTTTTGGAACCGCAAAACCAATCCAATTATCAAGACAAGAAATCCAATTACATCTATTTTACGGCTACGTTAGAAGCTGCGAAATGGGGAGCAGAATTGGCCGCATCCAACGCTAAAGAGAGAGTTTATATAGTGGAGCCCTTGGGTGATTTTGAAAATGACCCTAACTTGACCGATAAACGGTTTCCGGGGAATCCGACACGTTCTTACCGGTCCAAATCTCCACTGAAGATCATTGCTGAATTGGGTTCCTGGGAACGGCATTCTGATGAAGAGATTCAACATATGCTTGCTTCTTTAAAAGAATTGCGTGAACAAGGAAAGGCAATTATTTTGGATTAACCTTTTTTGATTGCCTTCTTCGTGTCGTAAATGATAGCTCTCTGTCCACCACTTAAGGCATCCCTGCCAATTCAACACATTCCAGCGCTTGTGTTTACGAAATAAGTGATCACGGTAATTGCCTATTGCCTGATTAACTCTTCTCCAATTAGGGAAACGACTAAAGGTAGAAATTTTAGAAGAGACAACTTTATTGGAGGAGGAAAATTACATGGGCAAAACAGCAATCATCACAGGTGGCGGCAGTGGACTGGGACAAGCGGCGGCACTCCGTCTAGCAGAAGAAGGCATTAACATTTCGGTTGTCGACATCAGCGAAAAAGGCGGCAACGAGACCGTCGAACAGCTTAAAGGAAAAGGCGTCGACGCTATTTTCATCAAAGCCGATGTTTCAAAAGCGGAAGACGTGAAAAACTACGTAGACAAAACGCTCGAGCATTTCGGTTCGATCGACTATTTCTTCAATAACGCTGGCATTTCGGGCAGCGGCAAGTATTTTCTTGAAACAGACATACAGGAAATTGATCAGATCGTCGGCATCAACCTGATGGGTGCTCTGTATGGCCTGCGCTATGTGGCCGAAGTCATGGTTAAGAACGGCGGCGGCTCGATCGTCAATACCGCTTCAAGCGCAGGGGTCATTGGCCAGGACTCCGTCGTCACCTATGCCGCTACAAAGCACGGCATCGTCGGCATCACGAAGAGTTTGGTTGCGGAATATGCCAAGGACGGTCTCCGGGTCAATGCCATTGCGCCAGGTCCGACTGAAACACCGATGGTCAAAACGTTCTTCGAAGCGAATCCAGAGATGAAAGCGAACGCCGAAGCCGGTATTCCGCAGAAGCGCCTTGGTACACCGGAGGAAGTCGCAGAACTCGTTGCTTTCCTGTTGACTTCGAAGGCCCAGTACATCAACGGCGACACTATTCGCATTGATGGCGGATTTACGAATACGAAATAACCTGTTGTAAAAGGAAAAGCGTGGCAAGGACAACTTCCTGGCCACGTTTTTTTATCTATAATATTTTAACTTTTGAAGCTTTAATCCTTCTGCTCCACAAATAAATGCTCCGAAGCATGTTTGAATGAGCTCATCAAAAATTGGGTTGCTGCCTTGCTTATCTCGGCATTTGGATGAATGATATCAAAGCCATGGTAAGCTCCTTTATACATTGCAAAATCGACCGAAACTCCTGCCTGTTTTAAATTTTCAACATACTGAATCGTTTCATCTCGGAAGGGTTCGATATCCCCTACGAACGTGACTGTTGGCGGTAAGTTACTGTAATTTGTTGCCCGCGCTGGGGCAGCATAGGCCGGTACGTTCTTGCCGAACCTTTCACCAAGATAGAGCTTCCACGCCCAGCGGTTGGTGTCCGAGTTCCATACATAGGCATTGTTTTCCCGGGCCGATGCCGTCAGCATCCGGTCATCGATCATCGGATAGAGCGGCATTTGAAACGCAATATTCACTTCGCCCTTGTCTCTCGCATACAAGGTAAGCGCAGCCGTCAAGCTACCGCCGGCACTTTCTCCGCCGACCATCAGCTGATCATCCCGGATATCCAACTTCTTCGCATGGTTTTTCATCCACAATAAAACCTCATAACAATCATCGAACGCCGCCGGGTAAGGTGCATCAATCGCCAGGCGATAGTCAGGCGCGACAATGACACAATCGCTTGTCTCAATCAGTTTTTGATACATCTTCCCGCTCATTTCCGGAACGCCTTGTGCATAGCCCCCGCCGTGGATCCACAGCACACCGGGAACCGCTTTTTCCAGATGAAGCGGTTTGTAGATGCGCACACGGATTTTGGAACCATCTTTCCGGTCAACCCACACTTCACTGCAGCGGAGCCCGTTTACGTCTTTTCCTTTGAACGTTTTATCCATCTGTTTTTTGGAGTTCTGCATCGATTCGATAAACTTCGCTTCGGTCGGTTTTTGCACCAACCGGCTCAGGAGCATTCCTCTGAACCGTAATTGCTTATTGACCATTTTGCGTGATACTTTCAAAAGTAGAGCCTCCTCATAAAATAAACCTACATTCTCCATGTCTGCTTTTCTGGATTTCCCCTGTTACTCCAATACCTCGATTTTTACGTCTCGCGCAACAATCTTCACCTCAGTCCTCGGGCTGTCGAATAGGGCCTGAAGTTCGAAACCAGGATCGGTCAGATCCATTTCATCATACAGCCACCAGGCGCCTTCAAACTCTTCTGGAATGTTGGCTTCTGTAACTCCGGTGAAGGTTAGCTCGATATCGGTGAAATAATGGAAACAGCCTCTGCAATCGAGCTGGATGATCAGCACCTCATCCGACGGCTTTTCGACCGAAATCACGGTTGCGTCGTGCAGGCTTTCCTCCACCAATTGTACAGCGCCAGCCGGAAGCTGATCTTTGATGGACTCGTAGTGGCGGTTATACTCGCCAAAAAGCGCCTCCATACGCTCCTCTCTTTCCGCTTCCCATTGTTTAGCCATATCGCGCAATTCTTGCGTCGGAAAACCTGAGTTGATGGTGCCGTCATGGATATACGGATAAAACGATTCGGGCAGGAATTTCAGTAGATCCGCACGCATCTCTTCCAAATCACGGCGGTTTATCTCCTTGTAGTCAATGCCTTCAGCTTTATAATAAGCCAGTTCTTCTTCCCACTCTTCTAACGTCTCATGGAAAGTCAGAAAACCAAATACCTGCATTTCCTCATACCAGTCTTTCGTGAAATATTTCATCAGACACCTCCCATTGATTTTTTCAGCCGGTCCTGGTTGCCATTAAAAATTTAGTCTCTAATAAATCCAATTGCGGACAGCGTTTTTACCGCATAAGCGGGGAATAAAACTAAACATCGGATTTAAGAACATCGTTATAGCAGGTAAGAATTTGGATACACTGTGAATTATATTATACAGTCAGAATCGTTCAGGATTGTCTCTAGCATAGGAGCGTGTTTTTATAAGCGTTTATCTCTGTTTTCCTGCGGGGATACAACTAAAAACTGCTTTAGAAGGGGTATATTATGAGCCAGCACGAATCATCTATACAAAAACGAACATGGAAAAAATAAACGAACTCCTTGAAGAGAAATACAAGGAAACGTTAAAAAATTCCCATTCAACTGAAAGCAGATTTAAGGAGGAAGAAAAATGGAACAGAAACTAGCAGTAACTAATGATATACTGTTTTTCGCTTTAAAATATGTATTAGGTAAAAGTTCAGATGCACCTATACTTGTAATGGATACAATCAAGGAAAATATTAAGAGTATAGAAGATGTTAATTTAAGAGAATATATCCGTGAAATATATGAGTGTAGAAATTCAGGCATGATTACAGATGAAACAACTTGGCTGGATTTTGTAGACTATCTTCAGGAAGAATTAAGGAGTAGAGAATAGTAAAAGATTGTTCCCATCAAGCTGATAGATAAAACTGAAATAGGAATCCGCTTTATTGGTGAATCGAGCGGATTCCTTATGTGAGGTTACTATTTAGCTTAAATCATGTTTGACTAATAGATACAATTCAGTTCGCCAAGGCAATCTTAATATGCTCCAAATGATGTTCTTCGTGCCAGGACAGTTTTGCCAGTTTCGTTGCGACGCTGATTTCGCCATTCGTTTCGTGAGTAAAGACGCGGTTCAATTGTTCTTCCGTCACATGCTGGCCAAGTGACACAATCCGTTCGTTCAGCCCTTCCAGCATCCGGATCGAACTTTCCACCGGCAGCTCATTGTCCGGAAGCGCTGCCCATTTTTCCTGGTCAAAAGCCGGAACCGTCGGATTGTCATCCGTCAAAGCTAATTTCAGGCGCTGGTACATATTAAGTTGCGAATCTGCAATGTGATGCACCAGCTGACGGACTGTCCAGCTGCCTTCTCTGTACTTCTTAGCCAATTGCTCATCGTCCAATCCATCAACTGCTTCCCTCAGCCGCGTCGTGTATGTTCCGATTTTCCCTAGCCATCCCTGGACATCTTCAGCTTTCACATTTTCAGGAACCTCTAATTTTCCAATGGGAAATTTCACATCCATT
This sequence comes from Planomicrobium soli, assembly GCF_003014655.1. Lineage (GTDB taxonomy): Bacteria > Bacillota > Bacilli > Bacillales_A > Planococcaceae > Planococcus > Planococcus soli_B. The sequence goes on from NZ_PYAT01000002.1 coordinate 266,953, forward strand.
TTTCCAACCTCTTTTCCTTATCCGTATTTTTGGACTATCGTATTCACGCCCAATATACCAATGAGGTCGGATTTTGTAAACTGGCAGAAGGTGCACTCAAACTCCGGTTTCAGATAATGCTTTTTCTTTGCCTCACAATTTTTAAGGATGAATAAACTTAAACGCCGTACCTAAGAACTTTGTATGCACTACAATATAAATGGTGTCTTATGGCCAGAACCATTTAGAACTGTTTCAAACACAAAGGCACGATTTTAGGTGCTTTTGATGCGATTTGATCTATCAGAACTTGCGCGTAATCAGTAGGATTAACATTTTTAACACTGAATACTTTCTCGCTGTTTCGGACCAGTTGTTCCAGAATCGCTTTTTCATTTGATGCGGCTTCTTCGATCGCCATGCCGGGATTGAAAAATTCATAAGCAGTCAAGAACGGTGATTTCAAGTAATGGAACGCATTGCGGTTCAAGTTCAGGATTTTCCGGACCGCTTCTTCAGCCGGTTCTACGGATACTTTATCTCCTCCCCTTTCGAGAATCGCGACATGTGTCACGGTTTCTGCGTCCAGGATGGACGAAGCAGAGACGTAATCGGTGATCGGCTTCGCTTTTAAAAAATCGATATATTCAAGCTGCGGGATCATCTTGGTTGCTTTGTTCTTCAGCTTTGACGCCATACTTTGTTCCATATTCGAATAAAAGCGGAATGTACTCGTCCATGGCACCGAAAAGATCTCATTGCCATCTGTAATCGCCAGATCCTCTGCGATAAATTTCGCACCATGGTTCATGCAAGCCATCATGCTGCTCAGCGTCTTGCCCGTGCTTGGTGGGGCGAATACTGCAACCGCTGCACCGTCTTTCTTGAATGCTGAGCAATGGATGGGTGCATATCCTTTCTTGAGAAGAAGCAGCGTAGCAAGATCTGTCAGGATATAGCCTACAGAATGTAAATTCATAAAGCGATGGGTAACGAATTTATAGTAATTTTTATTGACAGTGATTTTAGGCTCGTCAGACAAGAGATTTTCCGCTTTGATGCGCAGCTTTTTGCCCATAGCGAAATCGCGCGTGTAATAGATTTTCTCTCCGCCTGAATTGCCATTGAAATAATGGTATTTGCCAAGTTCAGCCAGCTGGTCGTCCTCATTAAAGTCCTCGATCACCAAATGGAGCTTTACTTTGCATGCTTCATAGTCTGCCTTTTCCGCTTCAGGCATGTTGTACCCGAATGACCATTTAAAGTTTTTGATATTGGTTTTGACCGCCAGAACCCCTTTGGCCGCAATGTAATAATGTTCCACTGTTACTCCCCCTCATTCCGCGTGTAAGCTTCTCCCTACAAGATCTTTTTACAGTCCGCACATTCTCCGCCAGGCAACTGCTTTAGCAAGGGTCAAGCTCCCCATTACATTAGCTTGTTGCTGAAATTCTCCTTCGCCTTCTGCTGCCGAACCCCCATTCGACAGCGCAGCTCCGGAGCCAAAAGAATGCGAACACATAAAGATAGATCGAATCTCCTCAATAATCTGTTTGCTTTAAATATGAACCTGGCCTTATCTTTTTGCCAGCGCCTGAAGCCGGGCTTTGTAATAGGCGACGTCGCTGAGCTGAAGAAGCCAGAGCATGATGCCATAGACCACAATGCCTGTACCTACCCCGCAAGCGAGGGCAATGGTATCGGAATGGCCGTGGCTGATGAAGTCGAATACGCTTTTGGCGGCCAGCGCCATAACAGCCGCTGCGGCGATCGATTTGGAAATATCCAATACGATTTTTCTGGTATTCATTGAACCGACTTTGCGTACAAGAGATACATAGAGCAGTCCGGTACTTGCCAAAGTAGCGAGGCTTGTGGCGAGCGCGAGCCCATTGATGCCCATGATCCGCGACAGGAAGATATTCAGGCCGACATTCAGGAACATGGCAAAAAATGCACTGATCATGGGCGTCCTGGAATCTTCGAGCGAGTAGAACACCTTTGCCAGGACTTCACGCAGCCCGAATCCGAGCATGCCGATCGAATAAAAGAAAAGTGCGCCGGAAGTTAATGCAACCGCATCTTGTCCAAAAGCGCCCCGGCCAAACAGGAGCTCCGTCACTTGCCGGGAAAAAATCATCAGCCCGAATGTTGCCGGAATCACCAGCAAGGCGATGGTGGTAATGATTTTTCCGACAATGTCTTTTAGCTGGGCCAGATTTTTGTTGACCGCAAGCTTAGAGATCTTCGGAAACATGACGGTGACAATCGCGGTAACGAAAATTGCCTGGATGAAGAACTCGATCCGGTGTGAATAGGTTAAAGCGGAAATGCCGCCTTCTGTAATTCGGGAAGCCAGCGTCTTGTCGACGAGCACATTGATCTGGTCCGCCGACACGCCGATAATGACCGGAATCGCCAAAAGGAGCATTTTCCGGACATTCTTTTCTGCCGGTTTAACGACTGCACTATGCCGGTATCCTGACTTGCGGATGGACGGCAAAAGAAACAGAAACTGGACCAGAACTGCCAAGACCGAACCGATGGACAATAAATAAAAGTTCACTTCATAGCTCAGGTAAATGAAAAAAATGATCAGCAGATTCAATGGCAAACCACTGAGCACGGTCGCCAAAAACCGCTTATTGACATCCAAGTAACTATTGAAGATATAGACCAATGCGGTGAAGTAAATGCTAAAGGCGGAAATGCGGGTGAAATCCACCGCGATTTGGAGCGTTTCGCCTTCAAAGCCGCTGGCAAATACCTTTACGATTTGTACGGGAAACAGCTGCATCGCCACAACCAGCACCGTGGACAGCAGCATGACAATATTCGTCAAATTTGCCGTGAAGCGGGTGGCTTCTTTCATCCCTTGATGTTCGTTGATCTTCGTGTAGATCGGGATGAAACTGGCTGCTATGCCCATACCGACAAAAGAAAACAGCACAGATGGAATCGTCTGGGAAATCAAGTACGCATCGGTTAAACCGTCTGCGCCATAAAAATAAGAAAGGGAGATATCCCTTGAAAATCCAAGCACTTTCGTCATAACAATCACTGTCATAAGCGCAATGACGGTCTTTTCCATAATTCTCTACCTCATTTGCTCAAAGGATGGTATTTGGCACTCTTCCTTGGCTGCTGGTTTCAAGCGGCCGGCTATGGAATTACCAATCGCGGGGACAAACATCTGCCTGCAGAATAGAGCCCTTTTTTCAAAATTGCAGAGTGCAAAACACCATAGTGAAGCATCCACCCTTTCTCTTTCTAACTATTTACTTTAAATTTCATACTAGAATGAATAGGTTAAATGCAGGTTAAATTATTTAACTAGTTAAAATACTTCTGATATCCATTAAAGAGCACCACGCTATACCATTTTCCTCAACAAAAAACCGCCTCTCGAAAGAAGGCGGTTTTGCCAGATTCATTGGACTGAAACAGGTGTTTTGTTTACATCCATTTCAAAAAGCAGCGCTTCCGCATAATGAGTCGGATTTTCCCTTTTCAGCGTGAACGCTTTTTGGGAGTTGTTGACAAGGGCAGTAAGGATTTCCCGTTCTTTTATAAGCCCTTCATCAATCATCAAGCCCGGGTTGAAAAATTCGTATGCAGTCAGTAAAGGCGACCGTAAATAATTGAATTCATAACGGTTCAAGTTCATCAACTTGGCAATGGCAATGCTTTCAGGCAGCAGCGCCGTTCCGTCCTGATCTTTTTCAAGAACCGCCACGTGGGTCACTTCCGCTGAAAGAACGGCTTGCCTTTTTTTGTCCTGAGCCGTTTCGGCCTTCGGGTCCCTGCTTTTATCTTTCTTGCTGTTTTCGGTGTAATGGCAAAATGAATTGGTCCAAGGCACCGCATAAATAGTTTTCCCATCTGTAATGGCCATGTCCTCAGCGATAAACTTGGCGCCGAAATCCATGCAGGCTGTGACAGCGCTCAACGTTTTCCCCGTATCCGGCGGAGCGAACACTGCCACAGTTTTATCCTCTTTCTGGAAAGCTGAACAATGGATCGGCGCAAAACCTTTTTTCAACAAAAGAAGGGCCGCTAAATCCGTGACAATATAATGGATGGAATGCAAATTCATAATTCGGTGTGTGATAAATTTGAAATAAGTTTTATTGACCGTGATTTTCGCTTCTTCCGACAGGAGATTCTCCGCTTTAAAGCGCATCTTTTGGTTCATTGGCAGCTTACGGGTGTAATGGACCTCATTCCCGCCTGGTGAACCATTGAAATAATGATACCTCCCCATGGACGCAAGTTTTTCATCATCATTGAAATTCTCCAAAACAACATGGATTTTTACCGCGCAGTTCAAGTATTCGTCTTCTGTGCTTTCGGGCATATCACTTCCAAAACACCATTTAAACCCCTTGATATTCGTTCGAATGCCTAAAATACCTTGTGAAGCTACATAATAAAATGACAAAGCTTCTCCCCCCTTCAACTTTTTCGCACGAGTGCTGCAGAACCCCTTCCACAAGAACCTTTCCGCGATTTCATACATAGTTCCACCGCTTTTCGGTCTTCTCGTATTTTAAAGGTAAAGGAACGAGGTTAAATAAACGTTAAAATTCAGTAAAGTATATGAATATTCTGTTAGTTTTATAAATTTTCTGCTTACTTTTCTTTCATCTCTCTGTAATTGAGCAGGAGAGAGTAATTCCTTCTTGCCTCTCGCCGCCAGACGTATCAGTTTGTTCTATTCTTTAGCAGGGTAGACAAGAAACAAATAAGTATTCAGGAGGAAACAGACATGAAAAAGAAATGGATTCCAATGTTGCTGGCATTTGGGTTATTGATTTCATCTCCCCTCTCCTTTCAATCGGTGACAGCTCTAAGCAGCGCCTCTGCAGCCCAGGAAGAGAAGCTGCCGGCAAGACTTGAGAATCTGATGGACATCGCGCCAGAGCATCAGTTTACTCTTCGCAAAGGAAGCGTGCGCATTGAAGTGGAACTCCTCCAATGGACATTAAATCAGTATGGGCTCCCAACAGCGGTTGATGGCATCTTTGGATCTAGGACAGAAAAAAATGTCCGGCAGTACCAAAAGGATAAAGGCTTGAAAGTTGATGGCATTGTCGGTGAGAAAACGTGGGTAGCAGTTTACGGGGAACACAAAAAACCTGCAGATCCAGAAGGAAAACTGCCGGCCGAGCTGAGAAATCTAATGGACATTGCGCCGGAGCATCAGTTTATTCTGCGTGAAGGAAGTGCCCGAATTGAAGTAGAGCTTCTCCAATGGACGTTGAATCAGTATGGACTACCAACAGCGGTTGATGGAATCTTTGGGCCCCAGACAGAAAAAAATGTCCGGCAATATCAAAAGGATAAAGGCTTGAAAGTTGATGGCATTGTCGGTGAGAAAACGTGGGTTGCACTATACGGGGAATATTAGAAAGATCATTTCTATAGCATCGCTTTAAAGGAACTTGTGCCGGGTGAACTTAATATACTTTCCGAGAAAAAATCCGCCCAACTATAAGGCGGATTTTTTAGTTGGCATTGTGTTTCTGTACAAAGATTCATTGAGATGGATCGATGCTTGGCTTCAAAAGAAGAACAATAACCAAAACCCATTAAGAGGTTAACTATATTAAACAAACAAAATTCCTTTAAAACGCAACTACAAAAACTATTACTTTTTCCCTCCCTGCTATACAGGTTCTAAACTATTAAATAAAGATTTCCACTTACTTACTACTCAATCAAAGGAAAAAGGTTTAGGAATATAATATCAAGGGGAAAATTACAATAAATCCATTAGATTGGATAAACAACAGTATACTGTTTATTGCTAGAAAATTTCTCTATTTTATCAGCAGCCTATAGCAATAAGAGGCAATCCGGATGGACGTCCGGGTTTTATTTTGGGTTATAACAAAATAGAAATTAGGGGGAATGATCTTTGAAGTTACGGAAGTTGCTTTCTTTATCAATTTTAGGCAGTTTAACCGGCTTGATGCTGGCGGGCTGTGCTACCAGCAATGCAGCCGGCGAGGACGGGCACTCGACTACATTGCGGATTGCGCATAGTTTGGCTGAAGATCATCCGATCCATCAGTCGATAACGCAATTCGCTGACCTGGCCCATGACAATTCCGATGGCGCGATTGGATTCGAAGTATATCCAAACGGCCAATTGGGACAGGAGCGCGGCACAATTGAGATGGTCAAATCAGGATTAATCGATATGGCAAAAGTCAGCGCGAGCGGACTGGAATCGTTCAGCAGCAGCTATTCGATTTTTTCGCTTCCTTATGTGTTTCAAAGCAAAGAGCATTATTATGAAGTGATGAATAACAGCGAAGCGGTCCAGGAAATATTCCAAAGCACGAGAGACGATGGATTTATCGTGATCAATTGGTATGACGGCGGCCAGCGCAGCATTTATACCGCTGACAAAAAAGTAGAATCTCCGGCTGATATGAACGGCATGAAAATCCGCGTCCAAGAAAGCCCCACTTCGATTGCGATGATCAAAGCAATGGGAGGAGCTCCGACACCGATGTCATTCGGCGAAGTGTATACGTCCCTACAGCAAGGCGTCATCGACGGGGCTGAAAGCAATGAAACCGCACTGACAAACAGCAAGCACGGCGAAGTATCGAAAGCCTATACCTACACAGAACACCAATATGTACCGGATTTGCTGATTATCAGCACTAACACCTGGGACAGTTTATCCACGGAACAGCAGCAGGCATTAAAAGACGCGGCGGCCATATCTTCCGAAAGCCATATCGATGTATGGGCGGAAGCGATCGATCAAGCGATCCTGGAGGCAAAAGAAATGGGTGTGGCATTCTACGAAATCGACAAGCAGCCATTTATCGACGCAGCTAGACCGCTTCATGAATCTTATCAGTCCCAAAACGCGGATTACGAACGGTATTTCAAAGATTTCCAAAGCTACGCCAATTAAAAAGCACTGAAAGACAGGTTCTCGCCTTGGCAATCAGCCGCTCTGGGCAGTGCCTGTCCTTTTCGCGATAAAAAAGGAGAAACACCGATGAGAAAAATAGTTGACCGAATTACGGCATTCCTGACCTGTTCCCTGATGGTCGCCATGGTGCTGGTAGCCTGCTGGCAGGTGTTTACCCGCTTCGTTCTGAATTCACCAAGCACCGTCACCGAAGAATTTCTGCGCTACGCGCTGGTCTGGCTGACCATGCTCGGAGCTGCCTATACATATGGATTGAAAAAGCATTTGGCAATCGTTTTTGTCGCAAGGAAACTGCCGGAAAAAATCCAGCGCATCCTTGATTTCGTGGTTGAGGCAATCATTATCGTATTCATTGTCTCTGTCCTGCTGTTCGGCGGCACACAAACATACCGCAGTGCAATGGGCCAAGTATCCTCAGCCTTGGGTATGCCAATGCAGTATTTATACTTAAGCGTGGTTGTAGCAGGTGTTCTATTTATTTTTTACGCCTTCATCCACATCTTCGAGACCATCAATAAGATCAAACAGACTGATCTCCAACCGAAAGCTAGAGAGCAGATAAACCCATAGAACAGGAGAGAATTTAGATGGCATTACAAGCAGGACTAATCCTCGCAGTAGTTTTCACACTGCTGCTGATTCTTAGTGTACCGATTTCATTCAGCATCGTCATTGCATCGCTGGTCACCGCTTTGTTCATACTGCCGCCGGATTTAGCGGTCTTTATGGCCAGCCAGACGTTGGTGACCGGCCTCGACAGCTTTACGCTGCTAGCGGTTCCTTTCTTTATACTCGCCGGCGTTCTCATGAACAACGGCGGAATTGCTGAACGGCTCGTCAATTTTGCAAAAGTCCTCGTGGGCCGAGCACCCGGGGCACTGGCACATACGAACGTGCTGGGCAACACGCTGTTCGGCTCGCTTTCAGGCTCTGCTGTCGCTGCTGCGGCGGCTGTTGGAGGGGTCCTCGGTCCACTGCAGAAAAAAGACGGCTATGACCCGAGATACTCAGCGGCAGTAAACATCGCTTCCGCTCCTATCGGGCTGATCGTCCCTCCGAGCGGAACCTTGATCATCTACTCACTGGTCAGCGGCGGAACTTCTGTCGCGGCCTTGTTCGTCGCCGGATATCTTCCAGGGCTCCTGTGGGCGATTGCCTGCATGGTCGTGGCCTACACAATCGCCAAACGCCGGAATTACCCAGTCACTGAACGTGTGTCTTTGAAAGTCGCATTCAAGACATTCATCGAGACGATTCCGAGCCTGATGCTCATCGTCATTGTTATCGGCGGAATCCTGGCAGGAATTTTTACGGCCACTGAAGCGGCAGCAGTCGCCGTCGCCTACACATTCCTGCTGACGCTTGCTTACCGGACAGTAAAAATAAAAGAATTCCCCAAGGTCCTTATGGAAGCGGTCGAGCTTACTTCTATCGTCATGATGCTCGTCGCCGCTTCCGCAGTCATGTCCTGGGTCATGGCGTTCACCGGCATTCCGGGTGCCATCAGCGGATTTATCCTGGGCATCTCCGATAACCCGATCGTCCTGTTGCTGCTCCTGAACGTCTTCCTGCTTCTGATCGGAACTTTCATGGACATCACCCCGGCAGTCTTGATCTTCACGCCGATTTTCCTGCCGATCGTCACAGGCTTCGGCATGGATCCGGTCCATTTCGGCATCATGCTGGTCATGAACTTGAGCATCGGCACCATTACACCGCCGGTCGGCAATGCCTTGTTCGTCGGTTCCAGTGTAGCGAGACTGAATATGGAAGAAGTCACGAAACCGCTGCTTCCTTTTTACGCAGTCATTATCTTGGTGCTGATGCTGGTCACTTACATTCCGGCCATCAGCTTGATGCTGCCGAACCTGCTGCTTGAGTAACTTGAAAAAATAGCAATACAAAAAAGGGACTGTTAGTTATCGATAACTAACAGTCCCTTTTTGTAGTGGATGATTCCTGTACTATCACCATGGAATCTAACCAAAATCTGATGCTATACTGAGCTTTAGTGAAAATACTACGCAAAAGAGAGGTGGTCGAACTATGATGCGCTCCTTCCGTTTCAATGGCAGACGAATTGTCAAAACGGGTATAGCTATATTTTTAACAGCCATTATTTGCGAGTGGTTTGGCTGGCCGCCCGTTTTTGCTGTCATCACCGCAATTGTCACGATCGAGCCGACTGTCAGCGACTCGATCAAAAAGGGGCTTGTCCGGTTCCCGGCCTCTGCGATCGGTTCGGCATTCGCTGTTTTCTTTATCACACTCTTCGGGAATTCACCGATTACTTATACCCTCGCTGCTGTTGCCACGATTTTGGTCTGTTACAGACTCAATCTTCATGCCGGCCTGCTCGTTGCCACGTTGACAGCCGTCGCGATGGTCGAAGTTATCCACGATCATTTCCTGATCGCTTTCTTCATTCGATTGGGTACAACGAGTATCGGTCTGCTCGTGTCTACCGCTGTAAACATGCTCGTCTTCCCACCAGACTATCGGAAAGATATTCTAAAAAGCATCCAAAACATCAGTGAACGTGCAGGAAGCATGCTGGAACACACATTCCGGACGATCCTGTTTGACGGTGATGCAAACCTTCAAGAGGACCGGGAAACTGTTAAACGGCTGACTGCGGAAATCAGGAAGACTGAGAAACTGATCTATTTCCAGCGGGATGAATCCAGTTTATACCCGTGGGTCCGCGATAAGGAAGCGGAGCTTCAGATGGCGGAAAGGCAATTGCAGTTTTTACATAATCTCGAGTTCCATCTGGATGCTTTGCTTCGGGTCCCGCTGCACGATATCGAGTGGACAACAGCGGAGCGAGATCTTATCATGCATGCCGTCACGGCGCTCGCGAACGACTTGCAGAATTCTACGAGCTACGATCACGAAAAGCATCAGCACCAGTTAAAAAGGATTACGGACTTGTTTTGGGAGAACAGCAAAAGAGTACCGGCAAGCGATCCCCTGCATCCTACCCTATTCCCGCCAGAGTTCACGATCCTTTACGAGCTCATCACAATTTACGATTTAGTGGATAAGTTTTTTGATCCGGATAGTGTGAAGGCTGCTCGGGGAACAAGAAACTAATAGGACCATTCGAATACCATCAAACTTGAGTAAACCTGTTGTATTTACAAATAACCAATATTAAAACGGCCGTGTCAGAAAATCAAACTATTTCTGACACGGCCGTTTTATATTAGTGAATGCCCTGTTTCATTCTCTTAAGAAATAATAATGCAGCGGATTAATAAAAAGACGCGACCAGCATGCCATCCTTCCTGTCCTATCCATTTGCCGATTAACCTGACAGTTACATTTTAGTCACTTACATAATTACTGTATAGGTAATTTGTTTTACTAATCAGGAAAAAACGATAGATTCTAACGTGCTTATATGTTAATATATAGAAAAATTAACAGAAATTTTTAAATACTTTTATTTGTCATTAGCATGTTTACAGAAGTTACCCAAGGCGTAAAAGTGGGTCAGAGCGATGTTTAGCAAACTCCTTTCCTTTTTGTCTGGCGGTTATTCAGTTTAGATCAATTTTAAATGGAAAGTGGAGAAGAACATGAAGTTTCTGGCAAAAGCAATAATTCTACTAATTTTATTTATAGGAATGAGCATCGGCAGTTATTGGCTTATATTTAGCCAGGGCTTAGTAGCAGGAATTCTGATTGCCTTTGGGCTGCTGCTCCTATGCTTAGCAACACTTGCTTTTAGCCTCTATGGCATCGAAATTGGACAGCTTAAGAAAATAAAGCTGATCAGCCGGATGGAAGTCGCGATTCTTTTGATCTTGACCGTTTACCTCAGTTCGGCAATCAGCTTGTTTGCAATTGCCAATACATTTTTGGAAGTCAAAGAGAACATCGGAAATCCTACAGTTGCTGAAAAAACTCAAACACTGGCTTCTTCACTTTGGAATAGCAATACGAATCAGAACTTGGCAGGCACGTTGGAGAAAAATGGTGTTACTTATTCGTATACTGCTTCGACAAAAGATGAAGTTGATAAGATTGATAAGTTTTTGGAACAGGAAAAAGGACGGATTGCTGATTTTTTTGGCAATGAAAACACAAGCAACCTGACTATTGTTTTCCATGATGAGTTCGATACATTGGCAGAAGCGACCGGTTTTGATGATACAGGGGGCTATTATGATTACGATACTCGGGAAATCCATATGGTTCCAGATGATTATTCTTGGGAGATCACTTTACTTCACGAATATAGCCACCACCAAAGCGATCTTTATTCTCAAAAGCATGGATTGGCTGAAACACGATTACCGACTTGGTTTGAAGAAGGAATCGCTAATTACCTCGCAGGCGACACTAGTGACTGGTATGAGTTGGAAGACGTTGAAATTATTGATTTCCACTTATTGAATCACCACTATACTTTCCTAGACACGTACACTCGAACATTCGACCCGTATGCTCAAAGTTTCTTGGCGGTCGAATCGCTTGTTAATGCATACGGAGAAGAGGTCCTTAAGACTTTTCTGTCTGCAAGATTGCCAAGTAAGTTCTATGAAATGCTGGAAGAAACAACCGGTATGGCGTTAGTCGACTTCCAGGAAACTTTCCTTGATGACATGATTGAAGAAAACAAAACGGAACAAAAGAAGTATGAGCTTGCTTATGAAGCGATGGAAAAAAGCAACTATGCAGAAGCCCAGAACCTCATTGATGAGCTATCCATTCTGGCATCAGAGCAGGATTCCAATCAACTGGCATGGATGCAGACCGACCTTTATCTTATGCAAGGAAAATTTGATGAAGCGATCGACTTCATGGAGAACCGTCTTGAAAATGAAGATTCTGAATACCGAATTGATGATTTGACGACCCTTGCGGAAATCTACGTGCTTGTTAATCCTGAGAAATCATTGGATTTGATTCAAATAGCTGAGAAAGAATCGTTGGAGGGCGAGGAGATGTACGATTTAGAGGCATATCTTGAAGCCTATGAATTGATTAGTTCCCCTTCACCATACGAAGGATATATGATTCTTTTGGATGAAGAGCTTCTCTACAATGAAACCATTATTGAGAAACTGAGAGAGAAGGTAGAGAAAGAGTTTCCAAAAGCCAGTTGATACTCGTTAAAAAAGAGCTTCCGCATTTGCGGAAGCTCTTTTCATTATGCATTAAATCCTTTTCACTCGTTCATATTAAACGTCTAATACCAGTCCGAGTCCTCTTCCCCTCTTTTTAGTGGATGTTCTCTGTGTCGCGCACAATTCATTGCAGCATCTCACATTCCCAGGAAAAACGACTGGATGTCTACCGTTTACTGGCACAACAATTCCTACAATTAATGAATTTCAGATTCTATAACTAGTCCATTTCACAGATAAACACAGGAAAGCCGTATCCGTTAACCTTTGAGGTCAGTGGATACGGCTTTTTCTTAATTCAATTTCAAGTAAAATTAAGCATGGAAGCTTCCTGTTATTTACTTCGATCTGAACGTTTCATCCAATTTTTGAATCTTTGATTGGAAGACCTTGTACACATCCCCAAATATATCGATTCTGTCCACAGCAACCCGAATGCCACAATCCTTATTCGACGCGTAAATTTTCATTTCCTCCGATAAAAGAGACAGCTCATTTCGAACCATTTTCATGTTATTTTCCAGATCAAAGTGGGATAGGACTGAAAAATCGCCGAGACCCACTCCTTCGTAAACAGAGCTCTCCTCAACTTCAGATCCAAGGTTTCTTGAGCAGAGCCATTTAGCCGACATATTAATCGCACCGGCGCTTGCCCCCAGCACAACAGCTTCGCTTTTTCGGATTGCATCCGCCAATTCATAGTCCACCAAAAAGCGGTTTTGTTCAAGCGTATTTCCGCCCAACAAGAAAATGACAGAAGCATTCTGAAGCATGGCATTGGCCTCTTCCATCTGTACTTGAGAATTGATCCGATGATATTCCTCAAATTCGATGCCTTCATGAGCGAGCCACGAAAGTTCCGCAACACCATCCTCCTTATCAACCAATGGATTCCCACTGATCATAACAAGCGATTTCCTGTCAGTTATATCCTTCTGGATCATTCTTCCCAGTTGTTCTGGAAAAGTATTGCTGAACCACCCAAGATAGTAACGTATTTTCATAGTTAACCCCATTGATTTTATTTTTCTGGGAGCGTCCCATTCCCAAGCAATTTATAATCGCAAATAAAGACTAAAAGCGGAAGCAAGGAAAGCAGAATTTATAGCCTTTGAATTCAGGTAAATAAATTTAAATGAAGTTTACTTATGAACACTCGTTATCTCTTCCATCAATTGAACCCATTCTTCTCGCTTGAAATCATACAACGCCAGCTCCGTTTTTCTCAGGACCAGGTGGATGCTGTCGAACTTTTCATCTGAACGGAATCTCCACCAGCTTTTCGCGTTTGAAGGTTTGGTGCCTGGCTCGTAATAAGTCAATGTGATTTCGGGATCTATGATTTCCTCTACCCTGTCAATATCTAAATAATTATGCGGAAAATCAATATAGAGACCGAGTGCCGCTTTATGAGGCGTAATGTACCCAATTTTATGTGATAATTCCGCGTCCTTATTTTCAAGAGTATCACTCCACGGAACCGGTTTATTGCTCGCAATCAGAAGCCGATCGCCTTCATTCGGTTCGATCCTGCAATTCGGAAGACTGTTGAATACTTCAAGCATCTCGTTCATTTTTTGTTCTACGGTTTTGTCCACTTAGCTATCCCATCCTTTTCAATTCATCTATCTTCCATGAAGGCTGCAATTCCTTTTAGGCAAGATAATACCGCTTACTATAAGAAGATTTAATGCCCCTTAACTGATATTCTAACATGTTCCCTTGATGGCTCCATGTTTCATTTTCTTACTTTTTTTAAAATCACACTTTTGTTTCCCAGGGAGCGACACACTCCCCAAACAATTTATACTGTTGAATAAAATGAAAAAGCCACAACCGACATGTTGTTGCAGACGGTGTAGCTATGGGTAAAGGATAAATTGTAGTGAATTGTCTAAATGTTCTGGAATCATCTCTTTCTCAAAGAAGCGATTTTAAATAACAATGCATTATTGCAATCGACTAGACTTATCCTCAGAAACCGATTTTCTTATGCGGATTTTCCACCGCCGTCACCTTTGAATACAATAGCCAATACTGTACCGGCCACAACTGCTCCAATTCCTATACCAATACTAATTAGGCGCTCGCTTCTGTTTCCGGAATCCTTGGCATGATCAGATATATATTTATCCATTTCTTTTAATGAGTCGATCAGATAAATCATTAATTCTGTATCCATTGTAGGGTTAGCTTTTATTACTTCCGTAATAATTTCCTTTGTTGTATTAAAACCTTCAATAGCCTTTGCATCTATAAATTTTTGCTTATCCGCCATCTCCGCAATAAACTCCTGTTGTTTCACTACCAATTCTGTAAAGTTTTCTATCTTAGGTAGAATCATACCGAGAATTTCCTTATCAACTATTGCATCCATGTTAACAAAACGTCTAAATACATTTTCATTTGACAATTCTTTTTCAGAATCAAGCCCCAATTTATCTAGAACTTGCTGTTTTGAATTTAAAACCTCTTTGTCTTTATTTTTCATAGTCCTAACCTCCTCTTATAGTATTACCTGCGTTTCTCAGAAATCGACACAATTCCTAATTAATTTTTAATCCTGGATAAAGCTTAGAAGCCAAGATTTAAAATTTTCTTTGATATACCCATGTATAAGTTGCAGAAAGCTGCGTATAGCCAAAATCCTTTAGAATCGTTTATTTGCAGAGATACGATTTAAGCGCATTTCTTATACTCTATAGCTTCTAACCGGACGATCTAAAACATCATCTATACTTATTTCGGAATTCCCTTTTAGTTTTTGTGGTTTCGTTTTTCTTGATGTTCGCACTTCACTGAAAGCATCTTCAATATAAGACTCAACAGTAGAATCAAATTCTTGAAGAACTCTAATAAGATTCGACTTAACATCTGCATCTTCAGTAAGGTCTATAATACTCATGACTTCACCTTTCACTACTTCTTTTACTGAATGTAATTCTTCATAAGAATCGTCTTTGAATAAATCTATTTCACAAAGTTCATCTACTGTATTTATATAGTTGTAAGTATCTATATAGTATTCTAGTTCACTTAAAACCATTTTAATAAAATAGTCTTTATCAACTTTATCGATTCTGCGATTCTTCATCATTACATTTATTATTAAATCAAGTAGAATTATATGTTCTTCAAAACTTAAACCTTCGAATAAGATTTCCATGTTTTCTATACTGCCAAGTTTCTCATCTATTTTATAATAGTTTCTTAAATGCTCGTTTTGTAAAAAGGATTGGATAAGATTAATTTTATTCATGCTATGTTTACCAATTCGCGTAAAACTATCTAATGACACTAATAAATTTAAACTTTCTTCGTATGCTTCTTTTAAAATAGTATGCTCTGCCACTGTATATATAATAATTTCATGTAACTTCTCTTTCTGAATAGTACTGTATTCCAAAACTTTTTCATTTACTACTAGCTGTCTCAATACATCATTGAAATCGTCAGGAGAATATAGACGTTCAAGTTGGTCTAAATAAACTGATTTTCGCTTTAAATTTTCTAGCATTAAATCATTTCTAAAAGTTGCATCCTTTAAGTAGTCATTTATAGAGGGATTCGATACTCCTACTTTTATTCCGTTATAATCATCAACCACTTTAATCATTGAATGATTTAAACGTTGGAGGATACTTTCAAAATTATTAATCGTATTATCTACATTTAAATTTGTTGAAATATAGTAGTTAAAACTTTTTTTAAAAACCTCTATAGAAACCAGTGTATCTGTCAATGAATATAATATATACATAAAAGTTCTATCTAAATCTTTTATCCTCAGCTCAAATTCATTTCGCCAAATATCTTTGGGATTATTTAAGTTTTCTAAAATAAACTCATAGTAATCTGTTTTCACTACAGCTTCTACCTTAATCGGTAAAGTCACATATTCAATGACTCTTGGATTATAATTTCTGTGTTGAACAATATGCATGTAATTCTTGTCTCTTCTTACACTATTATAATAATCATCAGTCACTTTGTTTTTTACTAATAACGCATAAAATATCCTTGCTTTTTCAACATCTCTTATTTCATTCATATTAATTCGGCGCATTTGCATCTGTTGTGTACTAAAATATCTATTCAGCGCTTCATAAGCATTGTTTGCTTCATTTAAAATAGTAACCCGCGAATTCAATATTATAATTTTGTTTTTATGTTGTTCGACGAATTTTATCAAACTTAATAATTGTTGATCTTGCCCATCTTTCAACTTGAAGTAATGCTGCCCTAGAAAATCGTCTAGAAAAATAACTTCTTTTAAATCTTTATTTAGCGTTACTGCTCTTTTTATCGTATCTATATCTCCGTTAGTTGAAAAACGAACTTTATATCCGTCCCTAATAAAATGTAGTAACAACATTTTTGAGTTAATAGTTTTACCGACTCCGGGATCTCCATAAAGCAATACTTTTCTTTCTCTTTCTAGTATTTCAATGCAAAAATTGAAAATATCTGTTTGAACAAAGTATTTAAGTTCTTCTTCTATGTCTGAGATTAAGACTTCACTATCAATGAATACTTCTTGATTTAAATAGTCCTTTAAAACGTGGTCAGTTACGACCCATAATTTAAATTGGCTGCGCAGTATATCAAGATTATCTTCGCTTTCTAAAAAACGGTCTATATCCTCTCGAGTAATTATATTTTTTTCACTTTTCATATAATCTTGAAACAAGCTATAGACTTCTTTTATATTTTGGGGAGTAAGTGATTGCGAAGTAAAAATATAGTACTGCTTTGGTTTTAGTTTCTTTACTTTTTCAACTTCTGTTTTTAAAGACCTTTTAAAACTTGCATAATTACTTTTTTCAAAGTGTTTTACTTGGACTAATACATTTCTATTAATTACATCATCAACAAGATCTATTCCACCGTCTTTTCCTTTTGGAAAGTATCTTAACTCGATTTTAAGTTTCCTCTCCATAATATCTATACACAGCTTTTCAAATTCAAAGTCATTTAGTCTCGAGTATTCAAACATGTTTGCCTCCTAATCTACTGCAAATTTACTTATTTCGAAAAGAAAATCTTCTAGATGCGAAAAGAGATACTTATTACAAAAAGACATAACTATAACCACATTTCAATTTTTATCACTTTAATATTAGCATTATTTAACTATTTTTTTACTGCTTTTGGAAAATTCCTTGTAATTAGTTTGGCTTTATTTTTATATAGCTTTGTGAACTATTTAGATGCTTTGTTTCTACAGAGTTCAAGTGTAATTTGCTAAAATCCCTTTAATTTGTTAATTTGCTTTATTCTCTCTTCGAAGTTGTGGCTTACAATAAATAAAGTAAATATGAGAGATTAAAGATTTTTGCCTCATAAGAAAAGCGAATCCGTTTGGATTCGCTTTTTCTATTTATTCTTATGTTTTAATTAATGTGCTCCTGAGGCATTTTATTATATATTCAGCGGCGTACTTTACATCCGCTTCTCCTTTAACTACCTAATTTCAAATCCGCAAAAAGCAAACCCCATTCATGAATTTTATAGGTCCGTGCACCGCTCTGAACAAAAGGGTCTTGTTTAACAAGAGCCTCGCACTCCTCATAAGTTTCAGCGTTGTATATCACCAAACCGCCAGAGCCGTCGACAAAGCGGCCGAATGCCGATACATGGCCGGCTTGCTTCATTTCATCGAGGAACGCTAAGTGTGCTGGTCTTTCCTGATCTGATTTTTCCTTATCCACTAAAGGCAACAGAACTGCATAATGAGTCATTTGATTGATTTCCCCTTTTCAATAGTTTCACTTGCATTCAAACCATTCTATACTTACGCTCTTTTTAAAACTCTTCATGAGTAGCCGGGTCCATATCATTCAGTCTGCCATCCGGCTTAGACAGCCCTGCTATCGCACTCATTTCAGTTTCGCTTAAAGCAAAATCAAAAATATTTATGTTTTCCCGCTGCCGCTGAGGAGAAGTGGACCGCGGAATTGAAACAGAGCCGATCTGGTGATGCCAGCGCAGCACCACTTGCGCAATGGTCTTATTATGATTCTCGGCAATCTTCCCTATTGTTTCATTTGATAGAATGTCCGATGATCTGGCAAGCGGGCTCCACGACTGCGTTTGGATGCCCCTTTCCTCATGCACTTTCCGCTGCTCTTCCTGGTTAAAGAACGGATGCAGTTCGACTTGGTTGAGACTTGGCGTTACCCCGGTCTCTTGTATAATGCGCTCCAGGTGCTCTGGCAGGAAGTTGCTTACGCCGATCGACCGGACCAATCCCCATTTCTTCGCATCGATCAGGGCCTGCCATGCTTCTACATACTGGTCCTGCTTTGGAAGCGGCCAATGAATGATATATAAATCCAGGTAATCGAGCTTGGAACGGTACAGCGATTCCTGGATCGCCACTAATGCTTTCTCATAAGTATGGTAGCGGCCTGGCAGCTTGGAGGTAATCCACAATTCCTCGCGGGAGATGCCGCTGCGCTTGATGCCTTCTCCGACCGCTCCTTCGTTCTCGTAATTGTAGGCCGTATCAATTAGCCGGTAACCGGCGTTGATTCCGCTGCTGACGGCGTCCGCTCCTGCATTGCCCCATAGCCCGTATGTACCCAGTCCGGTAACCGGCAGTTTTGTTCCATCGTTCAGCGTTACTTCTGGTATTGCTTTTTCCATTGGGTTTCACTCCTCTCGGTTCCCTTTTAAGGTTACTCTTGCGCGGTGGTAAAATCAAACAATTCTGACTAGAAAAAGCATCATCACTTCTTTATGGTCACGATCTCTTTAAAAATGGTTGTGCATCCAAATTGTTTAATTCCTGTCACTTTTAAAGTGTTGAAAAACGGTTATGCCATAACCTCAACATGACGCCCATGATATAATAGTTGGAGTTTGGGAAATAGCAGGTCCCCATCCATTCCTGAAAACAGGAGCCAAAAACCTGCAAAGAAAAAGTAAGGAGTCGTCACTTTAGTTATGAAAGATAGAATGATACGCATTATGGAAGGCAAAAGAGTCACCAATTTCATTACCATCCTGATCCTCATTAACGCAATTCTTGTTGGCCTTGAGACTTATCCGGATTTCGCTGCGAAATACAGCACTTGGCTATTGGCACTGGATTTTGTCATTCTCGGGTTTTTCACCTTGGAAATCCTAATTAAGCTTTATCTTTACCGCACCAAATTCTTCCGGAACGGTTGGAACAATTTCGACTTTATCATTGTGGTCGGCAGTCTTGTTCTCTACAACTCCCCATACATAAGCGTTTTACGTATTTTCCGTGTGCTGCGTGTATTGCGGACAATTACCACGATCCCTTCTTTGCGAAGAGTGGTGGCCGCGTTATTTATGGCCATTCCGACCATAACCAGCGTCATTGTGCTGATGTCGATCATTTTTTACGTGTATGCGGTTATCGGCACATTCTTTTATTCCTCGGTTGAACCGGAATTTTTCGGCAATCTTGGTTTGTCGTTCATCACCTTATTCCAAGTCTTCACCCTCGAATCCTGGGCAAGCGGCGTGTTCCGTCCCATATTTGAAGTGGTTCCGTGGTCGTGGCTCTATTTCGTTTCCTTTATTGTCATTTCGACTTTCCTCATGATCAACTTGATCGTCGGGGAAATCGTCAACAACGCCCAAAAGATTTCAGAGGAAATCGACGCGGAAACAGCTGGAATCATAGAGGAATTATCGGAAATCGATGAGCTTAAAGCTGAAGTAGCCGAGTTGAAAACTATGATTCAAACTTTGGTAGACCGGAAATAAAACCAGGTTTACAGCAGAACAATATAAACCACCTTCTAAATCGGAGGTGGTTTTTGTTTGGGTAAAAGCAGGTAGTTGAAAGACCCGAAATAGAATATTTCGCCACTTTCTTTAAAAGAAACCAAAATGGGTATAGAGCACTATACTCATTCACAGATTTCATTTTAAAAGGAGGAACACTATGCATTATCAACTCAACCTGCACTTGGCGCGCGAGAAAAAAGATTATTACTGGTTGTTCAAGAGTGAAGAAGATACGATGACGGTTTTCAATGATGTGATCGAGACCTTCAAGCAATACGAACCGCAGGATACGGCAGCGTTCATGAAGGAAAAGCAACAGGAAATCGACGAGACCGGTGGAAGCAATACGGTCCAAATCGAAGTTGTTAAAGTGGATAAAGAAGCCATCATCCGCTCCGCTTCCTATAATGAGATGTGGTATGAAGGCCGGCATTTCCAGGATATCTACAAGACACTTACTGACAGGCTTGGAGTACCGGAAGAGGAATCGATAGCGTAGCTTCGTTACAACAAAGACCCTCTCCAAACAGACCATTTCTGTTTGGAGAGGGTCTTTCCGTTCTCACGATTCAACATTTAACAATTTGATTAACCTAATAACTTCTTTATCGTCGCCTACGTCAATAGGGACTAGTTCTGTATTATTGATGATCTCGCTGTAGAAATCTTCGCCAGCCGGGTAGTTGCCGTCCCAGCGCAACGGCACGTTGTAGACATTGATGGTGCCATCGCCGTTTCCGCTATACGTGACCGATCCGTCCACCAAGCGCGAACCTGCCAGCTGGATCACATCTTCTGGATAGGTGCCGCTTGTCTCGTCATCCGGGTTGAGCGGCGTGCCGGCTGGCATATAGTTAACGTATAGTCCGTCTATGTCCTGATTTGCCCCAAGCTGCAGCCAGACTCTGGCGTATTCGATTTCCTGGCTCGAATAGTCGGATAGCGTTTCTTTGCCTTGCTGATCGTTTGTGGTTTCTGAAGCGTCGCTGTTCGATTTTGTCTGAGTGGATTCTTCTGAAGAGTTGTTCGTGTTCTCCATATCCTGTTCCTCCCGTTCACTGGTCGATTTGCTCTCATCGGTTTCGGTTGTGCCTTTTGGGGCCTGTTCACTTACAGTATTGTCTTCTGAAGCTTCCGTTGCAGGTTCTCCGTTCGTATTGCCACCGCAGCCCGCCAGCAGTAATAAAACAACGTGGAAATAAAAGATCTTCGTGATTGCCTTCATTCCTCCCACCTTTCCTTTCTTCTCTATTAATGAACCGCAAGAAGCTCCTGGCAGTATTTTCAATTCACGCAGCTGGTCAGTATAGATGATAGCTACAAATTCTATGTTTCAGAAGGTTTTTCCTGCTTGAATTTATTGTCTTCAATTAAAAAGGCTGGACAGAATCAATCCGTCCGACCTTTTTGCTTTTACCATAAGATGTTCCAGCTCCTCGTAGAAGTTTTCGTAAACACAGCGAAATTAACCCCTGCTCAACCCGATGCCGCTCCAACCACTCACAACGCATTGCCCTTCGCTGTTTCGGCCCGAAGCAACTACCGTACCGTCAGATTTTAGACCAATTGTATGAGCACAGCCTGCCGATACTGCCACGATGTCCCGCCAATGACTCACATCGCATTGCCCTGCATTGTTCTGGCCCACCGCTACCACAGTGCCATCCTTTTGAAGCCCAATTGTATGATTGCTTCCCGCTGAGATTGCCCTAATATTGCGCCAGTCACCTACTTTACATTGGCCGTCCTTATTCAAACCCACAGCCGAAACCGTGCCAACGGATTTTAAACCGACGGTATGAAGGTAACCCGCTGAAATCTCTACTATATCGTTCCATTCATGTACGTTGCACTGGCCATACCGATTATTGCCTGCACTCGTCACCGTACCGTCCAATTGGAGCCCGACAGTATGCCAGTCACCCGCCGATACCGCCGCAATATCACGCCAGCCGCTCACATTGCATTGGCCTTCATTATTTCCCCCTATAGCCACTACGCTGCCATCTGAACGAAGCCCCACGGTACGACGCCAACCAGCCGCGATCGACGCCATTTCGAGCCAGTCGTTTACATCGCATTGGCCATATTTATTCCAACCTGCCGCCTTTACTTTCCCATCCCTTTGAAGCCCAACCGTATGAGCATTACCCGTATGTGCGCTGCCTGCCGCTACTGCTACCATGCCGCTCCAACCGCCCACATCGCATTGGCCATATTTATTATCTCCTACAGCGGTAACCGTGCCATCCATTTGGAGCGCAGCAGTATGGCGGTACCCCGCCGCTATGGAATTTTTGGGCCATCGTTTCATCTCTAACGCCGCTTCACTGCCCCTCATATTTTACCTCCTTAAAAGCAATGTATTTTTCCATAAGCCTTCTAGTTTGAGAGACTTTCTTTATTTATGATTAATCTACCACATAGACATGAAACTCTCATGATAGTTTAAAAATGAAACGTTTTTCTCCTTATTTCGTATTCTTACTAAGGGGGTTTTGATTATGTCTGAAAGCTTATTTATGTTATTGCCAATTCTTTCAATTTTGTTTACGCTGATTCCGATTGCAGTTGGAATTTATGTGCTTTTCGCTTTTTTGAAACAAGGGAAAGAACGCAATGCGCTGTTAAGAGAAATTGCGGAAGAACTGCGGAGAAAATAAATTTATAAGAAAGAGGTGCTGGTATGGGATTGATCCGTTTTTTGTTTTTCAAGAGAAAATGCTTAGTTCATTCAGCGTTCGGGAACAAGATGTATTTTGAAGCAACAAACAAATTAAACAACCATGGAGTGCCATATGATGCGGTAAGCCGCTTAAGTGCTAATTCGCAATCGGCTTTTGGCGGCTCTACTTCTAGCTTTGTAAGTTTCAAGGAAAGCCCAACGCAATACGATTTTTACGTAGCTAAAGAAGATGAATACCGTGCCCAGCAAGCTCTTCATCGTTGAGCTTGCTTTTTCATTTTAATAGGCATGCCTATGATCAGAAGTTTCAGCAAGATTGTTTTAGGGATTAGTAAAGAGAGCCGAAATTCATTACAATAAACTTAACAAAAGCATAAATTTCATTGATTCGGGGTGTTGGGT
The DNA here is from genome assembly GCF_003014655.1 of Planomicrobium soli. GTDB lineage: Bacteria > Bacillota > Bacilli > Bacillales_A > Planococcaceae > Planococcus > Planococcus soli_B. The sequence continues at coordinate 289,883 of NZ_PYAT01000002.1, forward strand.
TTGTATAAGTTACCGAAAAAGCATTTTTGGCACGGACGCGTGGATAGCGAAACCGACCGCGACAGTTTCCGTTTTCATCAAACAATCGAATTTATGGATACCACTGAAGTTCCGGGAGGCGCATTTTCCCTGATCGGCTTTGAATGCGATGAAGGAGTGCAGCGCAATGGCGGGCAAGCGGGCGCCGCTGATGCGCCGAACGAAATTCGCCGCCAACTTGCCGACCTCCCCTATCACCTTGGCGACCGGCAGACCTTTGATGTCGGTTCGGTAATGTGTAAAAATAACGACCTGGAAAAAGCCCAGCGCGAACTTGGCGACCACGTTAACCTGCTGTTCGCAAGCGGCTCATTCCCTATCATTTTAGGCGGTGGGCACGAAACAGCGTACGGTCATTATCTAGGGCTGCGCCGTTTTGCCGGACCGGATGCAAAGATTGGCATCATCAATATCGATGCGCATTTTGATCTGCGCCAAGCCGATCGCCCGAATTCTGAGACAATGTTCAGGCAGATTCTTGAACAGGACAGCCAATCGGGCTATCTGGTTCTCGGCATCCAGCCGCTCGGCAACACGAAAACACTTTTTAACCAAGCAGAAAAACTGGGCGCATCGTACGTTCTTGCAGAAGCCCTCACTTTGCTGGAATTGCAGAACACGCAAAAACTGATTGATGCGTTTTGCGAAGATTATGATCATGTCATGGTTACACTTTGTATGGACTCCATCACATCGCTTTACGCGCCAGGCGTCCTTTCCCCGTCCCCGTTCGGGCTCGATCCAGCGGTGGTGCGCCGGCTATTGTGGCATATCGTCTCGAATGAAAAAGTCCGGAGCTTTGATCTGTCAGAAGTTGTTCCTAATTTAGATGACAATGGCAAAACAGCAAAGCTCGCCGCTTATTTGGTGGCAGAAGTAATGGCTGCTTTTCATTGATTACTTGCCCAATCCTTGATTGGGCATTTTTTCATTTTCATACAAAAAACATCGCAATTTGCGATGTTTCAAATTAATTTGAAAATGGAGATGTATCTATTTCTTCATTTGTGCTTCGATCAACAAGGCTTAAGCTTGTTAGATTTGAGAGATCATCAGTTTCGTAATACCAAAGGTACAACCCATTCCATTCTTGATTTTCTGATTCATCAGGCAGCATAAGCTCTAGATTAATGGTTATAGCAGGGACGTTATCAACCATAATTACGCGATTGTCTCCGCCTTTCATTAATCCAAAGATTATTTCGTCTCCATGAATTTGATAACCACCAACTCTTTCTTTGGTAATTATACTGTTCATTGAACTCCAAGTACGAAAATCCGTTTTCCAACCAAAAATGTTTTTGTAAACCATAACTGCACCAAGATTATTTTGGTTATCAATGAAAAAGAACAAAGCTTCATCTGGCGTCTTATATGTTGGAATTAGAACTAACTCCTCACTTTCAGCTAGTAGCGCTTCCTGAGGCTCTTCATAAGAAATCTTACTTTCTGAAATAGACCACATGCAAAACAATGTTAGTAATATTATGCTCAATACTATTAACAAAATGAACAATTTAGGGTTTCTTTTTATAATGGTATCCTCCTTTCTTTATCCTTAAATTCAAAAATTGTATTACCATTTAATTTCCTTCTTAGTTTCATTTTACCTTAATGTTCTATAAACACTATTTGTTTTTAGTCATTTGTTGCCTTGTCTTCAGGATATACTCACTTATAAGAGTGACCAAGTTCTGAGGTTCAAAAACCCTGCTTAAATAGACGCTAAAGGGTAATTTATTTTAGATAGTTATATCGGATTTTGCGATTCAAAATTAAACAGCTTATTAAAATGGCTGGAGGTTTTTTTAAAGATAGGTGGAGGTTGGCGTAGCTTGTAATAGAAGAAAATCGTTTGGAAAAATTTTCTTCATGAAGTTTTCAAGTTCTTACATGAAGTATTGAGATTTCTATATGAGTTTTTGCGCTTCTTATATGACGAGTCCAGCTTTCTTCATGAACTTTTCTTTGTTCTACATACCTTTCTAGAAAAGCGTCTCTCCCAAAGTCTAAGATCAATACGGAAGCTGTTCGCCTAGCAAACAGCTTTTTATTTATTGGAGCCACTTCTATAGAAGAAAGTTGGCTGGAAAAATTTGCTTCATGAAGTTTTTAGAGTCTTACATGAAATTTTGCAGTTTCTACATGAACTCCTGCGCTTCTTACATGACGAATTTAGCTTTCTACCTGCACTTTTCTTAGTTCTTCATCACTTTCTAGAAAAGTTTCTCTCCACAATCAAAAAAAGATCAATACGGAAGCTGTTCGCCCAGCGAACAGCTTTTTATTTTTGGCGTTGCTATCTATAGAAGAAAGCTGGCTGGAAAAATCTGCTTCATGAAGTTTTTAGCTTCTTACATGAAGTATCGAGGTTTCTACATAAACTCTCGCATTTCTTACATAATGAACAAAGTTTTCTACCGAATATGTCTCCTCGAACAAACTTTCCTGTAACTTTTTTCCACCTCGTTCGTATCTATACTTATAGAAACAAAAACTCTTTGGAGGTGTTTCCATGCCGATTTGCCAAAATTGCGGCCATACATGGAGCTGGAGAACAACTTTTAAAAAGTCATTTACGTTTAGTACTGGCATGACGTGCCCAGCTTGCGGTGCGACACAATATCAGACAGTGAAGTCCAGAAGGCAGACGAGTTTGTTGAGTGTTATTATTGCTCCAAGTATAATTCTCTCATCCCACTATTTCAGCTTATCTTTTAAGAGCCTTATCATGCTTGGCCTTCCACTTACTATTGGAATCGTTGCTATTCTTCCATTTCTATACAAGTTTTCGAATGAAGAAAAGCCCCTGTGGTGATGGGGTTAAAGCTGTTCGCTTATGCGAGCAGCCTTTTTTGTTGGAATATGTTAGCTGGCAATATTTGCTTCATGAAGTTTTCGCATTTCTACATGAACTTCCCATGTTCCAACATGAACTTTCCCCCTCCCTTCATGCATTCTTCGACCGCCATTATGAACTTCCCCCTCCCTTCATGCACTTGCGCTCCCCCTAGCCAATCACACCCAAACAAAAAACCAGCACCTCCCCAAAGGGAGGTGCCGGTTATCTATCTTCCGTTCATTTAGCTATTTTATAAACCCGTGCTTCGTACGGGAGTAATTGAGTAGAATTCACGTCTTCATAATTGGCCAACAGCAAGGTGGCGTCTTCCGGCGCATCCCATTCGCAGGCAAATTGCGCCAGGTTGGAAACGACGAGCACTTTTTCGTTTTCGTCTTCCCGCGTGTAGGCGTAAACGGCCTCATGGCCAATGTCATGAAGTTCGTAGGTTCCGTAAACTAGAACGTTCATTTGTTTACGGAGCCAAATCATCTGCTTATAGAATGATAGCACTGATCGTGGATCTTGTTGCTGTGTTTCGACGTTGATCTTGTCGTGGTTCGGGTTGACCATCAGCCATGGCCATGCATCGGTGAAGCCTGCGTTGAAGCTTGCGTCCCACTGCATCGGCGTCCGGGAATGATCGCGGCTTTTTGCCTGAAGCAACGTCATGATGGCTTCGTGTTTCATACCGCCCGCCAAATTGTTGTGGTATAAATTATGCGCCTGAATATCGTTGTAATGATCAAGTTCCACAAGCGGCGCGTTCGTCATGCCGATTTCCTGGCCCTGGTAGATAAACGGCGTCCCTTGCATGAAAAAGTACATGCAGGCAATTGCCGTGGCGCTTTCCCGCCAGTATTCAGTGTCATTCCCCCATGTCGAGACGACGCGCGGCTTGTCGTGATTTTCGATAAACAAGGCATTCCAGCCATTGCCTTCGACGCCTTTTTGCCAGCGCGTCAGCACTTCTTTCAATTTCGGCACATTGATGCCTGTCTTTTCATCAGTATCCCAAAGCCCTAAGCTTTCGAACTGGAAGACCATATTGAACTTGCCGTCTTTTTCGCCGATCCATTCTTCGATATCCCCGACATGGACGCCGTTCGCTTCGCCGACCGTCATAATGTCGCGATTTTTCAGCGTTTTGTCGCGCAGTTCAGCTAACAGCGGCTGTATGCCCTTAACATTCATCATTTTCTCCCATGCCGGGGCATATAGTTTTTGTTCAGGGTCAAAAACGTCAGTGTAATCTTTTTTGATGTGGCTGATGGCATCTACGCGGAAACCGTCGATTCCTTTATCGAGCCACCAATTGACCATATCGAATAATGCTTCACGCACTTCCTCGTTTTCCCAGTTCAAATCCGGCTGTTTTTTCGAAAACAAGTGCAAGTAGTACTGTTTTGTTTCTTTGTCGTATTCCCAAGCAGAACCGCCGAAAATGCTTTCCCAGTTCGTAGGGTCGTCGCTCCAAATGTACCAGTCCCGTTTCGGGTTGTCTTTCGATGATTTCGATTCGACAAACCACGGATGCTCGTCACTCGTATGGTTGATCACCAGATCGATGATGAGCTTCATATCTCGTGCATGCACTTCCGCAAGCAAGCGGTCGAAATCTTCCATTGTTCCGAATTCTGCCATGATGTCCTGGTAATCGCTGATATCATAGCCGTTGTCATCATTCGGCGATTTGTATACCGGGCTTAGCCAAATAACGTCGATCCCTAAATCTTTTATATAATCCAATTTGCTTGTCACACCGTTAATATCCCCGATGCCATCCCCATTGGAGTCTTTAAAACTGCGTGGATATACCTGGTAGGCGACTGCTTCTTTCCACCATATTTTCTTCATACCGATCCCTCTCAAAGACCCGTGGCGAATTTCCCCTTCAATCAAGCGGCCTAAACCGAAAATTGTGCCAGAGATGCCAAGTCGTCTGTTATTTTCTATAGTACGAAAAGGTTTGTTCCTGCTATGGGCGCCTGCTTCTTGCTGCCCCATAGTTTTGGAAAAACAATTTGCAAGATGCTAGTGTAGCAGAGTTCGCCAGAATAACCTACAGATTTTATTAATTTTTTGTGTCAATACGTAACTTCCTGTCCAACATTCCCTCCTTTCCCTCAAAAAGGTTTCCTCTTGTATAACCTATGTTGGGTACAAGAAAACCCCGAAACAGACACTTTTTTAAAAAAGTTTCCGTGACTCGGGGTTTTTGTTATTTCTGGATTTTGTTTTAGGTTATTCAGGTCTTTTCTCTTTTAAAACGTCAAATTCTGCTTGCTGCCAGTCCTAACTTTCACCAGCGCCGGTTGCTTTTCTTTCCTCTATTATACACCTGGAAACGATCATACGTTCCCTTTCCAACCTGGAAAATCGGTTTATTTTCGCTTGAAAAGGCTATATGTGACAAAGGTTTGAACATCTTTTTTATTAAGAGCCTTCTTCTAACGCGCCAATTTGTATACGCGGGCTTCATATCGCAGCAGCTGGTTCGGATCGATTTCCTGGTAGTTTGCCAACAACAACTCCCCGTCTTCCGGTGCGTCCCATAGGCAAGCGTGCTGCCCGAGATTTGCAATAACAAGGATCTGCTCGGTCTCGTTTTGCCGCGTGTAGGCGTAAATGGATTCATGGCCGACGTCCAGCAATTCATAAGTACCGTAGACAAGGACGTCCATTTGCTTGCGCAGCCAAATCATCTGTTTGTAAAACGACAGGATTGAATGCGGATCCCTTTGCTGGGCTTCAACGTTGATGGTTTTATAGTTCGGGTTGGTTCTTAGCCACGGCTCCGCGGACGAAAAACCGGCGTGCAAGGAAGTGTCCCACTGCATTGGTGTCCGTGAATGATCGCGGCTCGTTGCCCGAAGCATCGTCATGATGGCGTCGTGCTCCATGCCTTCCGACAGGTTGTAGTAATAAAGATTGTGCGCATGGACGTCGTTGTAATGATCGAGTTCTTCGAATGGCGCGTTCGTCATGCCGATTTCCTGCCCCTGGTAGATGAACGGCGTTCCCTGCATGAAAAAGTACATGCTGGCAAGGGAAGTCGCGCTTTCGCGCCAGTATTCCTTGTCGTTGCCCCATGTCGAGACGACGCGCGGCTTGTCGTGGTTCTCGATGAAGAGAGCGTTCCAGCCGATCCCTTCGACACCTTTTTGCCAGCGCGTTAATACATTTTTCAACTCTGGTACGTTAACGCCTGTTGTTACGTCGAGATCCCATAAACCGAGATCCTCAAATTGAAACACCATATTAAATTTACCGGTGTCTTCGCTGACCCAGTCCTCGATGTGTTCGACAAATACCCCGTTCGCTTCGCCGACTGTCATGACGTCGCGCTTGCCGTAAGTCGAGTCGCGGAGTTCAGCAAGCAGCGGCTGGATGCCGTCGACATTCATCATTTTGTCCCAAGCTTCGACGTACGGTTTGCCTTCCGAATTTTCCATATCAGTGAAATCTTTCTTGATGTGGCTGATGGCGTCGACGCGGAAACCGTCGATCCCTTTATCCAGCCACCAGTTGACCATATCGTAAAGAGCCGTGCGGACTTCCGGGTTCTCCCAGTTTAAGTCCGGCTGTTTTTTCGAAAACAAGTGCAAGTAATACTGTTTTGTTTCTTCATCCCATTCCCATGCCGGCCCACCGAAAATGCTCTCCCAGTTGGTCGGCTCATCGCGCCAGATATACCAGTCACGCTTCGGACTATCGATTGATGAACGCGATTCGATGAACCATGGGTGTTCATCGCTCGTATGGTTGATGACCAAATCGACAATCAGTTTCATCCCGCGTGCATGCACTTCCGTGAGCAGGCGGTCGAAATCCTCCATCGTCCCGAATTCCGCTAAAATCCCCTGGTAATCGCTGATGTCATAGCCGTTGTCATCGTTCGGCGATTCGTACACCGGGCTGATCCAGATAACGTCAATGCCAAGGTCTTTCAAATAATCCAACTTGCTAGTTACACCGTTGATGTCGCCGATGCCGTCCCCGTTTGAATCTTTAAAGCTTCGCGGATAAACTTGGTAAGCGACCGCTTCTTTCCACCATATTTTCTTCATAGCCCGATTCCTCTCAACGACCTTGGCAAGAACCCCGTTCAATCAAACGGGAAGACACCGTGATTTGTCTTGGAGCTGCCTGTTCGTCAGTTATTTTTTCCAGCAGTAGGTTTGCCGCTTCAAAACCCAGTTCGTAGATGCAGATGTCCACAGAAGAAAGCGGCGGTTTCAAATGTTTCGATAAGGCGTGGTTGTTAAAGCCGATAATCGATACATCTTCCGGCACGCGGATCTGCAAATCCTCCAGATAGCCGATCACTTCATACGCCACCAAATCATCATGGGTGACGATGGCAGTCGGTGGATCTTCAAGATCGAACAACCGGCGGATCGCTTTTTTTCCGTCCTGCTGCATAGCATCTTGCTTGACGATATATTCTTCTTGGAAAGAGATTCCGTTTTCAGCAAGCGATTCTTCGTAGCCTTCTAGGCGGTCCAGAGATACAACAAAATCGATGCCGCCGGCAATAAAGGCGATGCGCTTATGCCCCATTCCGATCAAATGCGACATGACTTGCTTGGTGATGCTGATGTTATCGTTGTCGACATAGGATATGGTATCTGCATTTCTATGCGGCCGGCCGACAACCGAGAACGGCAAGCCGCTTTTCATCAAGTAATCCATGATCCGGTCGCCTACCCGGGAATACAGCAGGATAATGCCGTCCACCCGTTTTCCTTGATCCATTGCCACCACTTCGTCATAAATCTCTTCTTCCGTAGCGCCCGTAGATAAATAAATTCCGTACTGGCTATTATGGGCGCTCACCGAAATGCCGCGGAGCACTTCCGGAAAGAACGGATTTTGAAACGCCAATGTTGTGGAGTTCGCCATAATGACGCCAATGGTGCGCGTTTTTTGCGCCACCAAGTTGCGCGCCTGGAAGTTCGGGTAATAGCCCAGGCTTTCCATCGTCTCCCGCACTTTTTGCTTTGTCTTTTCACTGATCCGGGGATTGTCGGCAATCACCCTCGACACAGTTGCGGGCGAAACTTCCGCCTGCTTTGCAACATCTTTGATCGTAATTGCCATATTCTCTCCTCCCTGTTATTTGATGGCTCCGTCCGATACCCCTTTAATGATGGCACGTTGAGCGAAAAAGTAAAAGATGATGACCGGAACAATCGCCAGCGTCAGCCCTGCCATTGCGAGATGCCATTGCTTTGTGTACTCGCCGAAGAAGAAGAACATCTTCAGCGGAATCGTTTCTTTGCCTGGCTGGTTGATGACCAGTGACGGCAACAGATAATCGTTCCAAATCCAGATGATGTTCAGGATCGCCACAGTGACCGTGATCGGTTTTAACATCGGGAAAATGATGTGCCAGAACACTTGCCAGCGGTTTGCACCGTCGATTGTCGCTGCTTCATCAAGCGACCGCGAAATATTGTTCAAAGCGCCGTGATAAAGGAAAATCGATAAACTGGCGCCAAAACCGATGTACATGAAAATGAGCCCGGCCTGGTTAAGCATTTCAAAGCGGCCGAATACTGTAACAAGCGGAATCATTACCGACTGGAACGGAATCAGCATCGCCGCTACGAACAAGTAAAAGAACACGGAACTGAATTTGCTTTTTGCCCGGGACAAAGCATACGCGCCCATCGCCGAAAACAGGACGATCAACAGGACGCTCGTAACCGTAATGAACAGCGAGTTGAACAGCGTCCGCAAAAAGTCCAGCCGTTCATAGGCTTCAATGTAATTCTCAAAATTCCACAAACCCGGCAGCGCGATCGTGCTCGTGAAGATTTCCCGCTTGGTCTTGAACGAATTGACGAACATGAGATAAAACGGAGCCAGCCAGAGAAGCGCAAGAACCAGGCCGATAATCTCCATTTTGAAATTCCATTTTCTCCTCATTACATCTCCACCTCCCGGCGTTTATTCACATACACTTGAACAAGAGCTACAAGTGCCACAATCACGAAGAAGATGACGGCTTTCGCCTGAGCGTAAGCGAAAACGTTTTGCGTAAACGCCGTCTGGAAGATTTCCATCGCCACCATTTCAGTCGAGTTGTATGGTCCGCCCCCTGTCAGCGACAAGTTCTGGTCGTACAGCTTGAACGTATTTGACAGCGTCAGGAACATACTGACGGTGAATGCCGGGGCAACCAGCGGAAAGACGATAAAACGGAAGCGCTGAGTTGAAGAAGCTCCGTCAATTTCTGAGGCCTCCAGCAATTCTTTCGGCATGCCTTCCAAATACGCGATGTAGATGACCATGATATAACCGGCCATCTGCCAGCTCATCAAAATCGTCAGTCCCCAGAAACCGGTATTCGTTGTAGACAGCCAGCCTTGCAGGCTTTCCATTCCGATAATCTGGCCGACGCTCGCAAAAACTTTGATGAAGATAAACTGCCAGATAAATCCTAAAATCAAGCCGCCGATCAAGTTCGGCATGAAAAAGACCGTTCGCAGCAATTTGCTGGATTTTACGTGGGATGTTACGAGCAGTGCCAAGGACAGGCCGATCACATTGATCATGATGACTGAGACGACCGAGAACTTAACGGTAAACCACAACGCGTCCATAAAACGCTCGTCTTTAAAGGCGTTTGTGTAATTTTCAAAGCCGACAAAATTGCCGGTAACAATGCCGTTCCATGACGTGAACGAATAGTAGACACCTAGAAGCATCGGTACGACAACCACCAACGTTAATGCAATTAAGACCGGGGCTAGAAACAACCAGTAAGAGTAACTTTTTGTGCGCATGTACAGCCCTTCCTTTCCTATAGAAGAAAACCGGTGAAACAGGTAAATTTAAAACAAAGCAGCCCGCAGGCTGCTTTGTCGGTTGGCTCGGTGTTAGTTACTCCGGTTCTTTTCCCAAGCTTGTTTAGCCGAGTCGATGACTTCTTCCCAGCTTGCTTCATCGCTCAGGTATTTTTGGATCGAAGCGCCAACTTCGCCTTCACCCCATCCAGTCGGATAGCCCATGAATACCCAGCCGATTGTGTTTCCGGCTTCAGATGCATCATAAATGGCTTTCGACATTGGATCTGTAATTTTCGATGTGTCATACCCTTCATATGCAGGGATGAATTTAAAGTCTTCAACAACCGCTTTTTTCCCGGCGTCAGAAGTGTATAGCCAATCCAGGAAATCTTTCGAAGCTTGAACCACTTCTTCGTCTTTCGCCGAGTTTACGCCCCAGTACATTGGTACGCCAACCGGCAGTCCGCCTTCTTCATAGCCTTCAACCGGAATCGGCATCATGCCAACGCCGCTGTCCGCAAGTTCCTGGTCGATCCCGGCGATAGAGCCGTATACCCAGTTTCCTTGCTGGATGATCGCCACGCGCTCAAGCGAGAACAATTCTTCCACTTGCTGTGAGTAGTCCAAAGAAACGGTCGGCTGGACAGAATAGTCGTTTTGCAGATCAAGGATTTTCTTGAATGCGTCTCCGTATTTGAATTCCACTTTATCGGCTGCAAACGTATCCAACACGTTGTGGTTGAATTCAGGCGCCAGGAACGTGTTCGATAAGTGAAGGCCGGTTACCCAAGCTTCTTTCGCTGGAAGTGCGAATACCGCATCCAATCCAAGTTCTTCTTTTTTCGAATCCAGTGTTTTCACTGCCTCTTCCAAGCTGGCGAAATCCGTGATGGAAACCGGATCGATTCCTGCTTCTTCAAAAAGGCGGGTATTATAGACAAAACCATAGCCTTCTTGGTTATATGGAAGGCCAAGCACATTTTCCTCCACCGTCACGCCGTCAAGTGTGCCATCAAGCGCCGCTTCTGCAGCCGCCGTATCGCTCAAGTTCGATAATTTATCTTTCCAGTCTGCCACATCCTGCGGTCCGCCGATATTGAATATTGCCGGTTCATTGCCGGAAGCAAAACGGGAACGCAGCGCCGCGCCGTAATCTTCGCCGCCGCCGACAGTCGTGATGTCAATGTTGACGTCCGGATTTTCTTTCTCGTAAAGTTCGACCACATCTTCAAACTGGTCTTTAAATTCCACTTTAAATTGGAAAACGTCGACCGTGACTTTTTCGCCTTCTGACTGCGAAGCTTCTTCTCCCCCGCCTCCACAGCCTGCCAATATCCCCGCTGTTACAAACAATGACGCTAAAAGACCTTTGCGAACCTTGAACTCCTTCATCTCGAAATCCCCCTTTGAATGTTTGTGCAATCGTTTGCACAATGTGGCAAATAAAAAAAGGAAACGGTTTAGAAAGCGCTTCCAGTTCTGATTTGATTTGATCGTATCATAGTGTAAACGTTTGCACAATATACAAATTAAAAATTTCTTAAAAAAAGATTAATAGCTATTCTGCAAAACAGCTTCGCTATCCGACAGGAATCTCCGCTGTTTTGCTCTATTAGCTTCTAGTTTATTAGCAATACAAAGCCGCTAAACTACAATTATTGTTCACTTTTTTACCATTCTCTCCACTCTTCAGTAATATCTTCTTCAGATGTAAAACCAACTATTTTTGCACCTTCCTCTATAAACTCCACTAATTCCTCTCTTTCCATTGTTTCAATAAAATAATCATAGTCGTCGTTTAATTCATTTAATCTTAAAACAACTTCTTTGACGCATCCTAAAATAGCTTCCTTTGTCGACGCGTCTCCTAGCCCTTTTAACTGGTTTATGTAAGAATCCAAAACATCATTCGTTGCGCTGATATTTTCATCGGTGAAAATTTCATCTTCTTCATCCATTCTTTGTTTCCATTCTACCGTTGGCTTGCTTTGTATAAGTTCTTCAAAAGTCATGATTTCATCCTCCAAGTATAATCAATATTAGTCTTCAACAATGCCTAAGTTTAAAGCATTTGTTAGCGCCGGCGCGTCCAAGGGCTAGGCGCAGCAAGAAGACAAACGATCTTCCCGGCTTCTTGCTTAAGCCATGCCCAAGACGTCCGAAGCGGTATGCAGACGTTAGTTATTTCACTTCGTCATAAAAAGCGACGGCTTCATAAGGGCGCAGTTCCAGTTCTTCTTCTCCTGCTGGCGGCTCGTAATTGCCGATCAGAAACTCACCCGACGGCCGCGGCAAGGTTCTGGAGTTGGCGGAGAAGTTGCAGTATACGGTCAGGGTATCATCGCCGCGCTTTCTCTCGTAGGCGAAAATGTCTTCATCTTCCCGGTACAACAGCGTAAAGTCGCCAGTTGTCACAATGTCCAATGTTTTGCGGAACGCAATCAATGCCCGGTAATAAGTGTAAACCGAATTCACGTCATGCCGTTGCTCGGCGTTGATCTCCGGATAATTCGGATTGACGCTCAACCACGGCGTGCCAGTTGTGAATCCGCCATTCGGTTCCGCCGACCATTGCATCGGTGTCCGTGCATTGTCGCGCCCCTTAGCGTAGATCGACTGCATGATATCTTCATGCGAAAAGCCCAGCTCAATCCGTTCTTTGTACATATTGTGCGTCTCAACGTCCCGGTATTCGTCTATGGAATCAAACCGGACATTGGTCATGCCAAGCTCTTCCCCCTGGTAAATGTACGGTGTGCCCTGCATAAAATGCAGGCAGGTCGCCAGCATCTTCGCTGACTCCTCGCGAAATTCTTTGTCATTGCCAAAGCGCGAAACGACGCGCGGCTGGTCATGATTGTTCCAGTACAGGCTATTCCAGCCGACTGTATGGAGGGCATGCTGCCATTTTTCTTTGTTTTCTTTCAGGTCGATGAGGCGCAGCGGCTTAAGATCCCATTTCTCGCCTGCCTGATCCAACTCCATATGTTCGAACGTGAAGATCATATTAAGCTCTTTGTTAGCCGGATCTGTATAAATGACTGCGTCTTTTGTCGACGCACCCGGTGTTTCGCCAACTGTGACGATGTCGTAATGCGACAGCACCTTTTCGTTCATTTCCTTCAAATGTTCATGGACTTTCGGGCCGTTCATGTAATGCATGCTGCCGTTTCCTTTATCATCATCCGGGAACAGCGGGTCTTTCGAAATCAAATTGATGACATCCATGCGGAAACCGTCGATGCCTTTATCGAGCCACCAGCGCATCATGCCGTATACCGCTTCCCGGACTTCCGGGTTTTCCCAGTTCAAGTCGGGCTGCTTTTTAGTGAACAAGTGCAGGTAATAACGCGCCCGCTTCTCGTCGTATTGCCAGGCCGAACCGCTGAAGATCGACCGCCAATTGTTCGGCTCATCGCGCCAAATATAGAAGTCCGGTTTCGTCTGAAACCATTCGTGCTCATCCGATGTATGATTGACCACAAGATCCATGATCAATTTCATTTCCCGGTTGTGGACTTCTTCGAGCAATTCATCAAAGTCGGCCATGGTGCCAAATTCGCTCATAATTTCATGGTAGTTGCGGATGTCATAGCCATTGTCGTCATTTGGCGAATCATAGACCGGCGACAGCCACAAAATATCAACCCCTAGCTCTTTCAAGTAATCCAACTTTTGGATAATGCCTCTCAAATCCCCGATTCCGTCACCATCTGAATCCATGAAACTGCGCGGGTAGATTTGATAGACCGTCGCTTTTTTCCACCATTCCTCCATGCTATCCCCTCTTTTCCTCGAACTTTCGTCATTCTAACATAAGACAGAACATTTTAGGAATTGAAAATAATACAAGATTAATATAGATGCAGCAAAAACCCCCGGTCTGCCCCTTATCGACCTGGCGCAATCCGGAGGTGCCGTTTTTTTCATTCGGCTGTTTTCTTGAAGACGTCCGCCGCCATTTTTGCTACGATGTCGCTGCTATCATCACCAATATCTTCGATCATCATTGCGAGGATAAAATCTGGATCCTCTTCGTTATACGCAACAAAATAGCCGTTGTTCTTTCCTTTGTCCCGGGTCGCCGCTTTGATCTCCGCCGTCCCGGTCTTGCCGGCAAGCGGGAGGTTTTTCAAGTTGGCCGATTTTGCAAAGCCATCGGTGACGACGTTGCGCATGCTGGTCCGGAGCAATTCGGCGTTTTCCTCGCTAATCAGCTCTTTTTTCCATACTTGTGCTTTTTCGTCTTCTTCAAATAACACCGGTTTGTATATTACCCCACCGTTCAATAACGGCTCGTACATCGACGCCAAGTGCAGAATATTCGTCAGCATCTGCCCTTGCCCGAACGATGTATCGGCGAGTTGCCCTTCTGACGTGATGTGGCCGTCGTTTGAAATTTGCGAAGTGGCCAGGCCCAAGCCGTCAAACGGCAGCTTCTCCCCGAATCCGAAGTTCTCGAGGCCCTCTACCAAAGCATTGCGCCCCAAATCCAGCGCTTGCCGCGCAAAGTAGATATTGTCCGAATAGACGAGCGCGGTATTCAAGTCGACAGGATTTGGTGCATCGTCGTGCAAACGCGCCACACGGAAGCTGCCCCATGTCGGCTTTTGCCAAGTCTTCCCGTTAATTTCCATGCCTTTGTCCGGGTCGAGCGTCCCAGCTTCCAAAGCTATCGCCGCAACCATGGGCTTGATGGCAGAACCTGGAGCGTAAGACGCTGCAAAGCGGACGAACAGCGGATTGAGCGGATCGTTTTGCAGCTTGCCGTAGCGGCTGCCGCTCATTCCTAAAATAAATTCGTTGGGGTTATAGGCAGGCGAACTAGCAAGCACGAGCGTTTCACCCGTATCCGGATTGACGGCCGCACTCGTTCCCGCTTTGCCATCCATCGCTTGATAGACCGCTTTTTGCAGATCGGCATCGATTGTCAGCTTGACCGTGTCACCTTGTTGCGGCTCTTTTTCGGCAGCGGCAATCTTTTCTGCTCCGCCCCCCGCTTTTTCAATGACAATCCGCATGCCTTCTTCGCCGCGCAGACGCTCTTCAAGCGAACGCTCCAAGCCTTGCCGCCCGATCATGTCGCCTTCGTGATAGCCTTCGCCTTTCAGCTCTTCCAGCTGCTCCGCAGTAATCGGTCCGATAAAGCCGGATAGATGGGAAAGCGCTTTGCCGTATGGGTATTCACGGAGCGGAATTTCCCGGCGCTCGGTTCCCGTAATGGCGAAAATCTTATCAAGCGTCTCTTTATTGCTTTTCGCCACTTTGCCGATCGGCACGTAATGGCCGGGGCGTACCCAGCTTTGATTCAGCTGACGGTCTATGGCATCAGCTGTCGTCTTCAATAGCTTTGCGAGTTCCTCTTTTTTGCCCTCGTCGAAGTTGCCGGGCACCACGCCAATTTCATAGCCCGTGCCATTAACGGCAATTCCTTTGCCGTTTCGGTCCATAATTTCACCGCGTTCGGGTTTGGTGATTTCGGTTTTTACTTGATCGCCTTCTTCAAGCTGGGGAAAAATGAACGACGGATCCCACTCCACAAACCAGTCATCGTTCTCATAAAGCAGCGTCAGCGTTTTTTCGAATTGCACCGGCCCTGCTACCGTCGAGATGTCGACCGCAATCGGAAAGTCCGCGAACTCTTCCCCGCTTTTTTCATTCGGCTTCGCATAATCGATCGAGATGCTGGTTGCATCCAGTTCTTCTTTCAGTTGTTCCTGCCAGCCGACGAAGACCTCTTCCCCGTATGCTTCCTTTGTCCCCTCATTCAAATAATTATCGTACATCTCCTGAAAATTTCCTGCCCGCCATAAACTGACGTATTCTTCAAATCGCCCCTCCGGCGAAGATCGGGCTTCCGCTTTTTCTTGCTCTTTTGGCGCCACTTGTTCTTCCGGCTGGCAGCCTGCTAAGAGAATCACTGCTACAAAAAATAGACCGATCCACGTTTTAATCATGGCAGCCCCTCCGCTTTTCTTTCAGTGTATCATTTGACAGAATTTTTAGAAATATATAACGTGATTTTATGCGTTTCCTGTTATAAAATAAGTAAAAGCTTTGTTGTATAGCCGTTTCACAGTTTATCGCTTATTCGGATGAGTCCTAATAACTTGAGAATACTAGACGATTTTTCCCGTTTTCTCGCTCTTCAGCTTTTGTCTTTCACAACAGATAAGAGAGGCGGTGCGGCAGATGTTCGAAGAAATGCCCGCTCGGCATTTATTTGGATTTCTTGCGTTGGCGATCAGCGTTTCCATCATCGCCATGTTCGAGCTTTCCGCAAGCGACCAAATGATCGAAGTGGTTTTTCAACTAGTCCTGTATGTTTTTGTGCCTGTCCTGTATTTCAGCTATTATTTCCATAAGCAAAAAACCTCTGTTAAAAATGTGCTGTTCCTCCACGGACTCCGCCGCTGGGTGCCGGTTGTCGCCGGCCTCGTCTGTTTGTCGTTCATGTTTTCTGCAGGGATGCTGTGGTTCCAGATGTATATCCTGTTGCCGGTCGCGCCTTGGCTTGTCGACTTTTTTACCGGGTCGATCCCGTTGCCCGGCAATACGTTGTATGCGGTCTTTACCCTTGCCATTATTACGGTGATCGGGCCGATTGCTGAGGAATTCATTTTCCGAGGGGTATTGTTAAAGCGGATTATTGCCAAGACGACGATGTGGAGCGGCGTGTTTATCTCAAGCCTTATTTTCGGCATGCTGCACGCCGATATCGTCGGCGCGTTTTTGTTCGGCGTCCTTTCTTCGCTGCTATTTTTACGGACCGGCAACCTGCTTGTCCCGATTTTATTCCACTCCCTGAATAATTCGGTCGCGTCTTATATGATGTTCGTGCCCGGCGCCCGGCCGGACTGGCTCTACATCATCAATAGCGCGGAAGTCTATTCGGAAGCCGGGCCATACGCGACGATGCTGGTCTGCAGTGCGTTTGCCATGCTGTTAGCCATCTGGGGGCTGTCGCGCGGTTTGGAGAAAAAGCTGAGGGATGAACAATTCACCAAGCTGTTGGAATCGTATAACGAACCAGAAAAAAACGAGCTTAGAGACCCTCTCTAAGCTCGTTTTTCTTTATCACGCCATCAGAAAATCCGTCACCACTTCCAAAAAGCGTTCGCGTTCTTCAACGTTCGGCGCGTGGCCCGAATCTTCAAATTCAACAAACACGGCATCCCCAATCAATCCGGCAAGTTCGCGCCCGCGCTCCGGCGGATTCAAGCCATCGTGCGTGCCGCTGATGACAAGCGTCGGGGAAACGACGGTCGGCAAAGCCGAACGGAAATCGAAGCCTTCAAGCGCTTTATTGGCAGCGGCCTGCTGGACGATGGTCAAGTCCGGATCATTGAGTCCCGATTCTTCCTGCCATTCTTCCACCGCAGCGATGTTGTGGAACATGTATTTGAACAAATGCTTTTGCTGCTGCTGTTCGTCCATGCCTTCAATTTCATCGGCGTAACGGTTGAACAGTTCCATCGTCGATGACGTTTTTCCGTTCGACTTGGAAACGACAAGCACCAATTTCTCGACCCGCTCCGGATGCGCAAGCACCACGCCTTGCGCGATATAACTGCCCATCGAAACTCCGAGCACATGCGCTTTTTTGATATTCAGGTGATCAAGCAGCGCAATCACATCTTCAATATGGTCATTCAGCGTAAAACTCAACGGCTTGTCGGAACGGCCATGTCCCCGGCAATCATACGTGATGACCCGGAAATTCTCCTGGAAATAATCCACTTCCTCCTGAAACGCCCGAGCGTTTGCGGTCAAACCATGGATCAAGACCAGCGGCGTTCCTTCCCCCGCTTCTTCGTAATACAACTCCACTCCATTTGCATCAAACTTCGGCATACCTCTTCCTCCTTTTTCTGAATAAAATCGGTCGAATGCACATCAAGCTTTTTCTTGCTCTAATCCTATACCCCGTTTGGCCAGAGATACTTTGGGAAGTTTGGACGGTTTTTAATTTCAACTAAGAAACTTAAGTAAAATTTGTTTCGTCTTAAATTAAAACAATAACGCGCCGTTTGAAAAAAGATTGCTATTCGGGTTGTCTTTTGCCTGAAATCCGAGTGCGCGCTCAGCCAACCGTTGAAGCGCAACAGGAAGTGGAGGTTTGTTGCCAATGAAGAATCTGTTTTTGTTCGGTTATCTGCAAGCCTTATCCTGCATTTTTCCGGTCATCATTTTCGGGGCACTCGCTGTTTCAAAGCTTATTGAAATCCCCGGATTGCCCCGGTATGACTTTATCCTGCTTGTTTGTTTAGCGGCCCAAGGGTTCATGCTGGCATCGCGCCTCGAAACGGCAGATGAATTCAAAGTGATCTGCTTGTTCCACGTAATCGGCTTGGGGCTGGAATTGTTTAAAGTGCATATGGGATCGTGGACGTACCCGGAAGATGCTTACAGCAAATTTTGGGGTGTCCCCCTCTACAGCGGCTTTATGTACGCGAGTGTCGCAAGCTATATTTGCCAAGCATGGCGGCGGCTCGACCTCCACATTTACGGTTGGCCAAAACCCGTTTACGCTATCAGCATCAGCGTACTGATTTATGCAAACTTCTTCACGCACCACTTTTCGTACGACATCCGCTGGGTGTTGAAAGCTTTATTGTTTGTCGTTTTCTATAAAACGGTTGTCATGTTCCGTTTGAGCGGCAGCGTCTATAAAATGCACGCAATTTTAGCGTTTTTGCTCGTCGGCTTTTTTATCTGGATTGCCGAAAACATCGTCACGTTCTTTGGAGCTTGGCAATATCCGGACCAGCAAGCCGCCTGGTCGCTCGTGCATATCGGGAAAATTTCCTCCTGGTTCTTGCTGGTCATCATTAGCATCATCATCGTAGCGCAGTTGAAACGGGTGAAGAGCGGGCTCGCGCAAAGTGCAGAAAGCAAAGCAGCAAGATTTCCCGGCTTCCGTCGAAAAATGGTGTCTTTGGAGGGTGAAAAATGAATAGGATGAGTAAGCTGATCGCTTAGGCGATCAGCTTTTTTGTGGATTAAGAAGATTGGGTTGGGATTGGGAGGAATGATTGATACTGGTTGGGAGGAAATATTTTCTTCATGAAGTTTTGTCGTTTTATCATGAAGTATGATGGTTTCTTCATGAAATTTTTATCTTCTTACATGATGTATCAAGCTTTCAACATGAACTCCTAGAAGTTCTTCATCACTTTCTAAAAAAGTGACGCTCCAAGACCAAGATCAAAAGACATATGGAAGCTGTTCGCGCGGCGAACAGCCTAAGACCGGCTGGCGTCGCTTGGAACAGGAGCAAGCAGTTTGGAAAAATTTGCTTCATGAAGTTTTCGCATTCTATCATGAAGTATCGTCGTTTCTACATGAACTTTTCACCTTCTTACATAGTATCGATCTTTCAACACAAACTTTTCCCAGTTCATCATCACTTTCTAAAAAAGCGGCGCTCCAAGACCATAGATCAAAAGACATATGGAAGCTGTTCGCTACGCGAACAGCCAAAGACCAAAGTTCAAACCCCATAAGGTTGCTTTTCGCCTTGGCGAAAAGCCATCTATACGTCTTTTATCTTTTCCCTTCGAGATAAGGTTCTCTTCTTTTATTCTTATTCGCATCGACACCAGAATAAGGGTGTCGCTTGCAGGTGGAGCGAACCGTTTGCCAAAATTTGCTTCATGAAGTGTTCGCATTCTATCATGAAGTTTCGCGGTTTCTTCATGAACTTTCACGCCTCTTTCATTACGAACCAACCTTTCTACACACACTTTCACAGCTCCTACATGAATCCCAACAAAAAAAGCTAACCCAAAAAGGGTCAGCTTTTTTCTCATCCAGCCACTTTTTCAGCAAACTGGCTGTTATATAGTTCTTCGTAAAATCCTTTTTGCTCGAGCAATTCCGCGTGTGTGCCTTGTTCGATCACTTTGCCCTGGTCCATGACGAGAATCAGGTCAGCGTCTTTGATGGTCGACAGACGGTGCGCGATAACGAAGCTTGTGCGGCCTTTCATCAAGTGGTTCATCGCTTTTTGGATAAAGACTTCAGTGCGCGTATCGACGCTTGATGTTGCTTCATCCAAAATCATGATCGGCGGATCGGCGAGCACAGCGCGCGCGATGGTCAACAACTGCTTCTGGCCTTGCGAGATGTTCGATGCTTCTTCATTCAAAAGCGTGTCGTAGCCGTCCGGCAAGGTGCGGATAAAGTTATCGGCATGCGCCGTGCGTGCGGCGGCAAAAATTTCTTCATCGGTGGCGCCGTTTTTGCCGTAGGCGATATTGTCTTTGATGGTGCCGTTGAAGAGCCACGTATCCTGCAGCACCATGCCAAAGTTTTTCCGCAAGTCGTCACGCGACATGGCGCGTGTATCCAGCCCGTCGATTTTAATGCTGCCTCCGTTCAATTCGTAGAAGCGCATTAACAAATTGATGAGCGTCGTCTTGCCGGCTCCGGTCGGTCCAACGATGGCGACCGTTTGGCCAGGAAGAACATGGATGTTCATGTTCTCGATCAACAGCTCTTCGCCATAGCCAAAATCGACATCTTCAAATTCCACGGAACCTTCTGCACGCTCAAGTGTAACACCTGTCTGTTCTTTCACTTCTTCCTCTTCGTCGAGCAGTTCGAACACCCGCTCCGCCGCAGCCACCGTCGACTGGACGATGTTGGCGATGTTGGCCGTTTGTGTGATGGGTTGCGTAAACTGTTTGGAATAGGTGATGAACGCTTGGACATCCCCGATCGAAATGGTGCGCTGCGTCACCAAAATCCCGCCGACGACTGAAATCAATACATAGCTGATATTGCCGATAAACATCATCATCGGCATGATGATTCCGGAAATAAACTGCGCTTTGCTTCCGGCTTGATATAGTTCTTCGTTGACTGCGTCAAACTGCTCGCCTGATTTTTTCTCATGGCCGAATACTTTGACGACTTGGTGGCCGGTGTACATTTCCTCAATATGGCCATTCAGCTCGCCGAGGGTTTTTTGCTGCTTGGCGAAATACTTTTGCGAGCGTTTCAATACCGGTCCGATCACAAAAATCGACAGGGGCAATGAAACCAGCGCAATCGCCGTCAACAGCGGTGAAATCGACAGCATCATGATGATGATCCCGACAAGCGTGACAATCGAGGTGATAAACTGCGTCAAACTTTGCTGGAGCGTGCTGCCGATCGTATCGATGTCGTTTGTCATGCGGCTTAATGTTTCGCCGTTAGGCCGGCCGTCAAAATACTTCAGCGGCAGCTTCTCGAGTTTTTTATTCACATCTTCGCGCAAATCAAAGACGGTGTCCTGCGCGACGGTCGACATGATAAATTGCTGGATGTAACTAAACAAACTGCTGATTACGTAAAGTCCTGCAAGCAGCAATAAAATTTCGCCGATGCGGCCAAAATCGATTGATGCACCGGGCGTATTCGTAAATTTGCCGTATGCTCCTTCGAACAGTTCCGTGATGGCGATACCCATGATCTTCGGACCAACGATCATAAAGATTGTACTGAGTATGGCTGCTCCAAATACTGCAAGAAGTTTGTTGCGCCGCGGTTTCAAGTAGACGAGCAAGCGCCGCAGTGTTCTTTTGAAATTTTTCGGCTTTTCGCCTGGCACCATCATCATGCCGCCAGGACCGTGCCCGGATCCGCTGCTGCGTTGAGGTTGTTTTTGGCTCATGCGATTTCCTCCTCTGTCAGCTGGGATAGCACGATTTCACGGTAAACTTCGTTGGTTTCAAGAAGATCTTCATGCGTGCCGATGCCTGCAATTCGACCCTTTTCCAAAACAATGATGCGGTCTGCGTCGACGACGGTGCTGACGCGCTGGGCGACGAGCAGCACCGTTGCGTCTTTCGTTTCACTTTTCAATGCTGCGCGAAGCCGGGCATCCGTTTTGTAATCGAGCGCCGAGAAGCTATCGTCAAATATATACAAATCGGGTTTCCGGATCAATGCACGCGCAATCGACAAGCGCTGCTTTTGCCCCCCTGATAAGTTCGAACCGCCTTGTTCGATTTCCGATTCATAGCCTTCTGGCATCCGCTCAATAAATTCTGCAGCTTGCGCAACGTGCGCTGCGTGTTCGATTTCCGCTTGTGTAGCGTCTTGTTTTCCGAAACGGATATTGTCCACAATCGTGCCCGTAAAAAGAATCGCTTTTTGCGGCACGAAGCCGATTTTCGAGCGCACTTCATCTTGCGAAGCTTCGCGGATATCAACGCCGTTCACACGGATCACTCCGCTCTCAATCTCATAAAAGCGCGGAATCAAGTTAATAAGTGTCGTTTTTCCGGAACCTGTCCCACCGATGATCGCCGTCACTTCCCCCGGCTTTGCCGAAAACGAGATATTCGACAGTGCCGGTTTTTCGGCTCCCGGATAGCTGAACGTCACATTGTCGAATTCGAGTGTGCCGCGTTCACGGTCCGCTTTTTTGATTCCATTATCAACAAAAGAAGGCTCCATCTCGAGCACTTCGTTAATGCGGTTGGCCGATACGGCCGCACGCGGAACCATGACAAACATGACCGAAGCCATGACGAGTGCGAACATGATCAGCATGACGTACTGGATGAAGGCCATCAATTCACCGATCTGTAGAGCGCCGGCATCGATGCGGATGCCGCCAAACCAGATAATGCCGACAACCGTCAAGTTCATGACGAGCATCATGACCGGCATGATGAATGCCATAATTTTGTTCACTTTGATCGATACGTCTGTCAAATCGCGATTCGCTTTGGTCATGCGCACCTGCTCTTCCGTTTCCCGGTTGAACGCGCGAATGACGCGGATACCCGTCAAGTTTTCCCGCAGCACCAAGTTCAGGCGATCCAGGCGGTTTTGTACTTCCTTGAACAGCGGCATCCCTTTTTTGAAGATCAAAATGATCGAACCGGCAAGCACCGGCATTGCCGCCAAAATGACGAGCGACAGTTTAGCATCCTGTGAAATCGCCAGGATCAAGCCACCGACCAGCATGATCGGTGCGCTGATGACCATGCGCAGCATCATGATGACCACTTGCTGCACTTGGGTGATGTCGTTTGTTGTCCGTGTGATGAGCGACGCCGTTCCGACTTTATCAAATTCCTGCAGCGTGAATTTCCCGACGTGATTGAACACCCGGCGACGCAAATCGCGGCCAAGGCCCATCGCTGTTCTAGCCGAATAAAAACTTGCGGCAATCGAAGCGATGACCCCGGCTGCAGACACCAAAAGCATAATGCCGCCGATTTCCCAGATGTATGCAGTGTTCCCGGTAACCACGCCATTGTCGATAATATCCGCCATTAATCTCGGCAAATAAAGGTCTGCCATGGATTGGATGAAGACCAGTAGGACGACAGCTGCAATCAGCCACTTATAAACAGTTAAGTTTTTCAGAATTTTAATCATGTTAACTACTCCTCTATTTCAATCGCTTCAAGCAAAGCAGCGATGCGTGAATGAGTCGTGAGCAGGCTATCAACTTCCCGCGAGTCCAGTGCATCCAGCACTCCTTCAAATATGCGGAGAACACTTCCTTCTCTCAAGTGAAGCTCTTTGATAAATCCGATTCCTTTCTCGCTTACCGACAGAAGTACTTCCCGGCGGTTGCCTTCCACTTGCTGACGCTCAAGCAGCCCTTCTTTCACCAAACCGTCAACGGCTTGGCTGAGCGTACTTTTCGGCAAAAACGTTTTCTCGCCGATTGTTTTCTGCGTCATTGCGGATTCGGAAATCAACGTGATTAAAACCGTGTATTGCGGCACCGACAGGCCGTTGTCCGCTGCCGATTTCTGGACAAAGCGGTACAAGTTTTTTTGGACGCTTGCAAACGACTGCAAAAGCTCGACCGAGCGCATGATGCTTTGATTTTCAGTTGGCACCTTCTATTTCCTCCCCACAAGAACAGTTCTAAATGGAACTGTTCGCTATTGATCCTTTAAATTTACTCCTAAAGATTCCTTGAGTCAACTGGGACCGTTCACTTATGCACAAGCATAATTTCCACTGCATGTCTTCACGGCTTTTCGTGTAACTTTCTTCCCTTTGGTCCGTATTAATACAAAGCATTCATCTAAAAAAGAAAAGGGGCTGCTGTCTATGGTTAACCAAACGGTTTATAAATCCGATGTAAAAGGGATAGCGAACGGCATTACTTTTTTGGGTTTCTTTGGAACGGTGTGGGCAAGCGTCGGCATTATCGGACTGCGTGAACTGGGCAGTTATTGGCTTCTTGGAATAGCTGTTTTTATCGGTATTTCTCTCTTTGTGATGGGAATGCGTGTATTCGCTTCAGCAAAGCGCGCACCTGCTCGCAAAAGCCCAGAAAGCCGAAAACGTGAAAAGGCTCTCCAGCTCGGTTTTAACCTTACATTTCTAGCCGAAATTTTGTTGATTTGGCTGGCAGCCTTTCTTCTATCTAGAAGCGGTCATATGGAGTGGTTTTTCCCTGTCATGTGCTTTATCGTCGGAGCACATTTTTTTCCGTTAGCTTATCTTTTTCGCGAGAAAACGCATTTCATCACAGGTACTCTTTTATGTCTGCTTGCCGTTTGCACGGTCCTCTTTCTTCCTGAAACTGCAACCCTCGGTTCCTATCAAATCACCGTCTGGGCTGCTGCTGTCGGCTTTGGCGCTGCCTTGATTTTATGGGCAACCGCTTATTTTATCTGGCTTTCCGGCTTGCCTCTGATTAAACAATTACGCGGGGAATAAAATAAAATCTGCAGAAAGCGAAAAGTGTTCGCTCCTGCAGATTTTATTTTATTCATTATGCATTTTCAGCTATTTATTTTTTAGCCAGTCTGCTGTCCACCTATCAATTTCCTTCTTATCTTCTTCAGTCATCCTTGCTTCCAAATCCCGTTTCAACCGCTCACCGCTCCATGCATAAAACAAATTCATGGAGTCCCACTGTTCAAACGGACCGGCCAATTCTGCGTATCCCTTTCTCCAGCCCCATTCAAAGTCCGCTAAAATTTGAGGATGCAGCTTGAAATTTCTATGGCCCGCCAACTGAAAGATTGAAAAAGTACGGGCAATGTCAAAACGGCAATCGCCAAAAGTGGCATTTGCCCAATCAAGGACTACTGTAACGTTCCGGCCATCGGTCAATACATTTAATGGATGATAATCGAGATGAAGCAAAACAGCTTTTGAATCAATCCTTGGGATAGCCGACAAAATTTCTGCTTCTTGTCTGGAAGGCGTCAGCCAGGAGCGCGGTTCCCCGTGGCAATCCGGAATTGCAGCCTGATTGATCCGGGCTTGGATTTTGCCGAATCCCATCCCCAATATTTCTGCATTTTCGGGACCTTCCGCAAGCGCCTCTAAAATCGTCTGCCCTTCTCCCCATTCCATCAACATTACCGCCCAGCCATCAATTTTCTGGATTTTTCGGACTTTCGGGACCGGCACGCCGTTTCTTGCGGCAATATCCATCATCTTCTTTTCCTGGATAAACTGATCGTACTTTTGTGAGGGCAAAAGCCGCAATGCGTATGCAGCTCCCGGCGCAGTTATTCTAAACACCCGGCTATCAAACCCACCTTGTATTTCTACGCATGATTCAACTGAGGAAAGCCCCATTTTTTTAAGAATGCCCGTAGTTTCAAGACTTGTCGGCCGAATGGGTGATTCGGTGATTTTTTCAACAGTAAAAGGTATGAGCCGGACTTTTTTATGGCGCAATTCCTTGAACCGTTCGCTGTTCTTATCCATCTTATTGCCTCCTCTTTCCAATTACGCTGAATTTTAATAGCTTCAGTGTAGGCGGCTGCATGATGGGCGTCAATTTTAGCAAAAGAAAACACCTTGCGGGGCAAGGTGTTAAGAGCATTCACTTAAGGCATAGTATCAATGCAATTATAGCAATATTCGACCATAATCAAAGGCAATTTCTTGTTTTGGAACTTTTCCGGGGATGCCCAGACGTCATTGAATATACGGCTGACTATCTCCTCACAGATAGCTTGATCTGGAACAGCGCGATAAGAGATTTTCCATAGCAAGCGAGAATAACGATCATATAACTCGCTTAATGCCTGGTGTTCCCGATTATAAATTCTTATCAACAAAAGCTCATCTGTAGTCAACTTGCCACCCCCACCCTCAAATTACCCGGGCGAAAAGAACTAAAACCTCGAAACTAGGATTTTATCGAATTTCCAATGAATATTTTGATTTTTTTCTGTTTATATTACTTAACATACATCTTTCTAGTGCGAATAACCTATTCGCAATTGTTGATGAGGTCAATGCATAAGGTGAGTTAATGCTTTATCAATCGTATCGTAGCGGAACTCGAAACCTTCTTTTTGCAGTCGTTCCGGCAGAACCCATCGGCTTTTCAGCACCAGTTCCGTCTCGGTGCGGATCATTGCAGCTCCCATTTCAAGAATCCAGGATGGCGCACGGAAACCCATAGGACGTTTTGCTTGTTTGCGCAATTCCTCCATCAATACCTGATTTGATACTGGATAAGGAGCCGAACAGTTAAAGATTCCGTTAAGATGGGGACGGTCTTGAAGAAACAGGACGGTGCGGTAAAGATCTTCAATATGGATCCAGCTGAACATTTGGTCTCCTGGCCCTTGCACACCGCCAAGGCCTAAACGCACCAAATTCAAATAAGGCGTCATGACACCGCCATTTTCTCCTAAAACGATAGCGGTCCGAAGTGCTACTTGACGCGTCCGCGGCAGCTTGAAAGAGAACAGCGACTGCTCCCAGGCTTTTGCAACTTCCACGGAAAATCCCGTCCCAATTTCCCCGGTCGATTCAGTCATCGGCCGGTCTTTCGCATGCCGATAAATCGTCGCCGAACTGGAGTTGATCCAAAGCGGCGGTGCGTTTTCACACGCATACATCGCATTTCCTAAAATCTGCGTCGTCTCAATCCGCGACTCCAAGATTTCTTCTTTATTCCGTTTGTTGTAACGGCAGTTTACCGACTTGCCAGCCAAGTTGATCAACATTTCCGCTCCGTCCAATGCGGCTACAATGCCCGTATGGTCAAGCCAAGATAAATGCTTGTCCTTTCTGGAGATTATGTGTACATCATATCCATCTTCCAAAAACCTTTTCTCAAAATAGCGGCCAATAAATCCTGTCCCTCCGGCGATTACCACTTTCCGTTCCACGCCATCCCCTCGTTTCCAGTATATTCATACTATACTTAACGTTTGAGTAGAAGAAAAGTTACAGGATTTGGAGATTTCTTAGTTAAAATACCTATCTTTTTTTCCAATTTCGCAAGAAGGCTTTTTGTTTATCATAAAAAATTGTGGACTAGCAACAGCTCTGAAACGAAAATGAGTTCTATTCAACTAAATTGGTTTTTTTATTTTCTGTTAGTTGGTTATTAAACAGAGAGAATTATAACCATAATTATCAGCTTCGGTGAAAGGTAAAAGTCAGCCGCTTCCGACTGGTTTTTCATCATTTAGACGCTGCAATATGTTCTTTTAACGTAAATGCTGGACGCAATTCGCCGATTTTTTCTTTCCGGGCGTTTTCAAGCGGCGGGTAATGGTAATCGCGCAATTGTTCTTTTTGTTCATCTGTCAGCAGGCCGAGTTGGGATAGCACTTCCATGGCGACCGCGGACGTCGCACGGGCATTGCCATCTTCGACTTTCAAGGCGATACCGAAACCCGTTTCTTTGTCGCCGATGCAGTAGACGCCTTCCGCACCTGCTTTGGCAAACATCCGACCGTTCAGGATGCGCATGAAGTCGGTACAAAAACGGTCTGTCCCGCCGACCATTTCAGGTTCCGCCATCATTGCTGCTGTAACCCGCTCGACCGCATTCCGGCGCCTTTCCGGTAAACCGCTTGGATTCGCCATTTTTGCAAAACTAAGCGCCAGGTTTTCAATCGGCACGCCATGCACCGGCACGCCGCAGCCATCGACGCCGATGACAATTTTGCTCTCCTGCACTTCCGTCAACTCGCTGATCACTTGAAGGATGCGCTGCTGGACCGGATGGTCGAGCTTATAGTAGTCTGCTGTCGATTCGTTCATATGCTTTGCTGTTGCCAGCATGCCGCTATGCTTGCCGGAGCAATTGTTGTAAATCTCTGTAAGCGGCTCGCCCGACTTGATAAGCGCTCTATACGCCGCTTCCCATTTCGGGTTGTGGGTGCCGCACTTCAGATCCGCTATTGCCAACCCGGTTCTGTCCAGGATTGCCTCCACCCGTTCTGTATGCTGCTCTTCCCCGTTATGCGATGCACATGCCAATGACAAGTCCGCATCACTAAACCGGTAATGGTCGGCTGCCCCTGTTTCCACAATGGGAATGGCCTGCAGCGGTTTCATGGATGACCGGGCGTAAATCACTTTCTGTGGATCCCCTACGCTATACAGCAACTCATGTTTTGCATTGACTACAGCTACATGGCCTCTATGTAGACTTTCAACAAGCGCTCCTCTTGTAACCTCCACCACTGCTTCTGCTGTCATTGGGCACCTCTTCTTTTTTATTTTTGGACGAAACTCCATTGGCAATAAAAGAATTTGGATTGTTATGATAATTTTAATTCATCCTCAAAGGGATTGCACTTTATTTTAGGGAGACTAAATAATTTGCGGTATACTTTTCAATAAAAAGACAAGTGGTGAGAGCATGATCAGATTAGCGAGCGGAATGGATGCAGAAGCGATAATGAACATCAACAACGAAATAACCATGTCGGAAGCCACAACGAAGTTTTTTATTTCTTCTCCAACCGAATTGGCCTACAAGGTCGACGAACAAAAAGAGAAGATTGAAAAGGCGCTTGAGAAAAACAATTTGTATGTGGTATATGAAACCGAAGGGCAAGTGGTCGGTTTTCTGGTCTTCAGGCGCTATGAATATGCCCGTTTGAACCATGCCGGTGCGATGGGAATGGGCATTAAAGAAGGATATAGAAGCCAGGGCATCGGCACGCAACTGATCTGCTTTTTGATTGAATGGGGCAAGCAGCAGGAGAACCTGGAAAAGATCTGCTTGGGCGTCGTTTCAGTCAATGAACGGGCCATCAATGTGTACCGGCGATTAGGTTTTGTCGAGGAAGGCAGGCAGCAGAATCAAATCAAGTACGAAGATGGTTCTTATAGTGACGACATCATGATGGCTTACATGCTGAAGTAAAATAGCAATGCCCCAGTCCGATTGCGGCTGGGGCATCTTTTCATCCAAATTCTTTTTGGTGCTTTTTCTTGCGCGCCAAGTAGTCCTGGTCTTCCCGGATCTCGTCCCACTTCTTTTTGAAGATCGCCGCAGACTCGGCTTTTACCGGATCGATGTTGCGCTCCTTGATGGTGCCGTCCTCGTTGTATTTGCGGCCGCCTTTGTAATTCGTGTAGCGCCGCGCGCGCGTATAGCCCATCTGGATGAACTTCCGGGCCATATCCATTCCCACAAAATCATCCTGCTTGCGGTACTCTTCGAACATTTCATAAATCTTGTCGCACGATTCCTGAGCAATCTCCGGCGTCTTGAAACGCCAATGCGGCAAGATCTCGCCCTTATAAGGCTCTACGAGCAGCACTCCCTGCTCGCCTTTACCTACCCGGTACAGTTCCGGATGCTTCCGCAGATCTAAATTTTCATAATCCAAATCGTAATCAAATGCCATTTAAATGCACCCCTTTTTGGTGCTATACCCGGTTTTAGGGTGGTGCATGCAGGTAGAAATGAGGAAAGTGTGTGTATGAGGGACGATTCGTCATGTAAGAACACCAAGAGTTCATCTAGAAACTTCCATACTTCATGTAAGAACCCGAAAACTTCATGAAGCAAATTTCCTCAACCCGCTTGCTCTCACTCCAAGCGACGCCTACCAGCATTTAGCTGTTCGCTGCGCGAACAGTTCCATATAGCTTTTGATCTTTGCTTTTGGAGAGTCGCTCCTTTAGAAAGTGAAAAAGAACCGGGGAAATTTCATATAGAAAGCTGGGTTCGTCATGTAAAAATACTAAGAGTTCATGTAGAAACTTCGATACTTCATGTAAAGACCCGAAAACTTCATGAAGCAAATTTTTCCAACCGCTATCTTCCAAACGAAAAGGCTGTTTCGCTTAAGCGAAACAGCCCTTACTCTATCTTATCCGATCTCCCAATGGATCAATCCGTCAGCCACATGCGTCTGTTTGAATCCAGACTTTTCGAGCACCTTGATTGAGGGTTGATTTGTCTCAAGGCAATTGGCGATGATTTTTGTGACCGCCTCTTTTTGTTTCAGCCACTCCACTAATCCTTTGACCATTTCGGTCGCATAGCCTTTATTGCGGAAACTTTCTGCAATGCCGTACCCGATTTCAACCACGCCATTAGCGTCCGGACCGCCTTTGCAGCCAATTTCACCAACCAGCTGCCTTGCTTCCCAGTCGACCACGATGCGGCTCCACTGGCTCGCTTCCGGGGTTTGCGTCAGCTTTTCTATCTTCGCTTCCAGCTTTTTCGCGTAGGCCGGGCTAGGCCATTCTTCGGGTACATGGCTTCCGATCATTTCTTCTAGTTCGTTTCGTCCGTTTAGAACAGCCTGTACTTGCTTGAGCGTAAATGGCAATAAATTCAGTCGTTCCGTCCTAATCATGTTGCTCCCCCTAAAAATAATGGTCTATAGGAGATGGATCGCTCGAGCGAATATCTACTCTCCTGTGTTTTACTGCTATCGGTGGAGAGTCGCTTAGAAATACGGGAAGCTCATGAAGAAAGTGAGATTCGTTATGGTACCTTTTCAAAAGTTCATGTATAAACTGCAATACTTCATGTAAAAACCGAAAAAATTCATAAAGAAAATATTGGCAATCCTTACTTCAACTTCTCTAAGAAAACTATAAAGCAGGAACGCCTGCGCCCCGTTTTCTTTCTACATCTCCACGTCTATTCCGACGCCAGTTTTTTGCGCTTTTGCGTAAACACCCTTGGCCACGGCCAAATCGAAATAAGCGGCGCCAACCGATTTGAAGAACGTGATTTCCTCATCTGATTGCCTCACTTTAGACTCGCCGCCTGCAAGTTCACTTAAAGTGCCATAGACTTGATCAAATGACCAAATTCCGTTTTTGGCACTATGGATCAATTCGCCGGCTTCGCCTTTTACTCCGTCCAAGTCGTCGACAACAATTTTGTCAGCGCGCACTACCGTTGCCTCGTCCACTTCGCGCATACGCGGCAAATAAGAACCTACTCCGTTTATGTGGGTGCCTGGCTGCAAATCGGCCCCTTTAAAAACAGGTTTATTTGAACGTGTCGCACAACAAATAATATCCGCCTTTTTCACAGCTTTTGCAACATTGATTTCCACTTCCCACAAAATTTCTATGCCAAACTGGGTTAAGCTCTCACCAAAAGCCTGCGCTTTTTCGGATGTCCGGTTCACCAGAATGATTTTCTCGATCGCCCGCACGGCAAGCACACCAAGCACTTGTTCAAATGCCATCGCCCCCGTGCCGATAACAACCAGTACCCGGCTTTCTTTTTTCGCCAATAAATCGGTCGCAATGCCGCTGAGCGCTCCGGTGCGCAGCCGCGTTAAATAGGATGCGGCCATCAACGCTACGTGCTCTCCGTTGGACGCGTCCGTCAGCAAAATCATTCCTTGGGTCGTCGGCTTTCCTTGCGCCGGATTTTCAGGGAAGATCGTGACCACTTTAACGCCCGCCACATCCCCCGCCAAATCGGCGCTTGGCATGTATAAGGCCGATGCTTCCCGTTCTGGAAACTCGATGACTGTGCGATGCGGGTTGGCGATTTTTTCTTGTTCTTTCGCTTTCAAGATAGCCATTACATCGGCAATAGCATCGCTCATTTTATAAAACTGCTGGATTTGCTTTTCATTGATTGTTAACATTCAATTCCTCCTAAAAAAAGGAGCCGCTTATGCGCGGCTCCCTTTTACTGCTAAATCTTGTCCGGCGTGCTGTTGGCCACGGTCTTTTACCGCCCAAATTGCCACTAAGGAAATGAGGGATGTGAAGACGATGTAGAGCGCGACTGGAATATATGAATTGTTAAATTCGGCCAAAAGAGCCGTTGCTACAAGCGGCGCTGTTCCGCCCGCTACTGCCGCCCCAATTTGATAACCGAGCGAGATTCCGGTATAACGGACTTTCGCTTCAAAAATTTCGGAGAACATGGTTCCAAGTACAGCTGTAATCGGTGCCCAAATAATGCCTAGTCCGATAACCGTTGCAATAACCAATAATACCACAGACCCTTGTTGGATCATCCAGAAGTAAGGAAACGCGAACAGCCCCATCGCCACTGTTCCGATGATGTACAATTTTTTGCGTCCTACTGTATCTGACAAATTCCCCATGATCGGTATTAAGATCGTCGTAACGACTGTTGCTACCATAACAGCTGTCAATGCGTCTGTCCGCGAAAAACCTAAGCTGGTTGTTGCGTAGGACACGATGAATGTACTGAAAATATAGAACGGTGCCGTTTCCACCACTTTTGCGCCGATAGCGATCAACACTTCGCGCCAGTGATATTTCAGTGTATCAGCAATCGGCAACTTTGGAATTTCTCCGGATTCTTGCACTTGTTTGAACGCCGGTGTTTCATCAATTCCTTTACGGATCCAAAGCCCGAAAATAACAAGGAACGCACTCAAGATGAACGGCACACGCCAGCCCCATGTCATGAAGGAATCATCAGGAAGCAGGGTCATGATCCATAATGCGACTGTTCCCATGAGCATTCCGATGGTAACACCCATTTGCGGAATACTCCCGAACAATCCCCGTTTTTCTTTTGGCGCATACTCAACCGCCAAAAGCAAAGCGCCTCCCCATTCGCCGCCGATTCCTAATCCTTGGACTAAACGAAGCGTAATCAATAGAATCGGCGCCCAGATGCCGATAGCTTGGTAAGTTGGCAATAAGCCCATGCCAAATGTGGCAATCCCCATCAAGCTGAGTGTTAAGACCAATGTTTTTTTACGGCCGATACGGTCGCCGATGTGGCTGAATATTATGCCGCCAAATGGCCGAATGAAAAATGCTAAAGCGAATGAAGCATAGGCCAGCAGCAAACCGACAGTCGGATCTTCGTTGACAAAGAAGAGCTGATTGAACACGAGGGCGGCAACTGTTCCATATAGAAAATAGTCGAACCACTCGATTGAACTTCCTACTAAGCTGGCAATTAAAACTCGTTGCGTTTGTTTTTTGTTCATCATCCATCCCCCTAGCAAAATTGAAGTGACACTTTAATTTCTCCCCTTGCTACATTTTATTCAGTTTGAAATTTTCTGTCAATAGGATTTTTTCTTCTTATTTGTTGCCGGCAGGGGAATTGAGTATCATAAAAGAGAAATCATTAAAGCAAGGCGGGGAATTAACATGGCACAGGACTCGATGGGTGTAATATTGAAGAATCTCCGCAAAGAGCGGAAATTGACTTTAAAAGCGCTTGCAGAGCAGACAGGAGTTTCCATCAGCTTTCTCTCTCAAGTGGAACGCGGAAAATCGAGTGCCACGCTTGAATCGCTCAGAAGGTTTGCCGATGCGTTGGATGTTAACCCTGGGGTTTTCTTTGAAGACGGCATTGAACAGGATAAGCTGGCGGAGCGTAAAACATTTTTCCACTACAAAGACCTTTCCCATGGCGTAAAACCTACTAACTTATCACCGATACTAGTGACGCTTTATCCTGGGGAAAGTGATTGGAGTCCATTTTCACATCAGGGCTTTGAGTTCTTATTTGTATTGGAAGGCATGCTGACGGTTGAAGTCGACGGCAAACGCTCTCAGCTCAGCAAAGAGGAATCGGTATTATTCGATGCCAGCAAAAAACATTACTGGGCAAACTACACCGAAAGCAACGTTCGTTTTCTAGTGGTATCTTCCAAAAGTTGATGAGCCAAAGTGGACCGAAAAAAGCTTGAGGAATCTCCTCAAGCTTTTTCTTCCGGCAACAGCAGCTCATACGTGTAAAACCCTTCATCCCGTTTGTATCCCAGTTTCTCATATAAACGCTGTGCGGTATGATTGTCGACCGCTGTACTTAAGCTCAAGCTTTTTGCACCTGTTTCCATCGCGTATTCTTTCGCTTTGTTGAGAAGTTGCTCCCCGACGCCGCGCTTTCGTGCTTGGGCCGCGACATACAGATCGTTCAACAGCCATAGCCGTTTCATTGAAACCGACGAAAACAATGGATAAAGCTGTGTGAACCCAAGATAACTGTTCCCGTCTTTCGCTGCGAAGATCGCCGAGTCTCCGGATTCCAAACGTTCTTTTATGTAACCCCGTGCCGCTTCCAAATCCGATTCCTGTTCGTAAAACACCCGATACAAATTGAACAGTTCCGCTACTCCGTCCAAATCTTCCATTGTTGCTCGAATCACTTTCATTTTCATTCGCCCCTTTTCAACTATTCTCTATGTTCATCATGGCAACTTGCCAGCCGTCTTATTCTTCGGCGTTATGCCTCAAAAAAGAACCGATTTTGTCAAACCGATTCCTTCACGGTAGAAGCATTCAATTTTCTCGAATCTCTCTGTGGGCAAGCAACCTTAACCACACGACTTTCGGGTTGCCGGTTCATATTTATTGGTTTTCCAGGTTTTTCATCTTTTTTCAGCAGCAGACAAGCCGTAGACCTGAATTTTGTTCAGCTCATCGATAATATACTGCAGCTCTTCTTCAGTAATGCTGCCTTTTGTGAAATAGACAAGCGCACGCAGCGGCATGTTTTCGGCCAGCGCTTCCATCATGGTTGCCATCTCTTTGTTTTCGTCCATGGAATCCAGGAAAGAAGGCGTTTCGTTCATCTCTTTGATCAACTTTGTAGCTGGCTCCGCCAAAAGCGGGTCGGCCATCAATTCGCCGATGGTCGTATTGCGATTGACATTTTGGTTGATCCTTACAGTGCTTTGGACTGCCACTTTATGCTTCAATTCAATTTGGGCTGACGATTTTCCTATCATGATTTCGTATTCACCCGTTTCTACGTGCCAGTCTTTGATCTGGGTATTGTAATAAGTGAACGCCCGTTTATTCAAAGTAAATGTCACCACTTGCTCTTCTCCCGGCTGGAGCTCCACTTTTTCGAACCCCTTCAACTCTTTGCGCGGACGGCGGACCGTGCTTTCCAAATCGCTTACGTATAATTGCACAATTTCTTTGCCGGCCCTGTCTCCCGTATTCTTAACAACCACTCGGACGGTCAATTCGTCGGTGTCTTTTATCGAGTTGCTGCTGACTGTCATATCGCTGTAGTCAAACTCGGTATAGCTTAAGCCATAGCCGAATGGAAACAGCGGCGGCCGTTCTTTCTTATCGTAATAACGATAGCCGACGAAAATTCCCTCTTTGTATTCGACCAGATTGCCGTCTCCTGGAAAATGAAGATAGGACGGATTGTCACTCAATTTCTCCGGGAATGTTTCCGCCAATTTGCCGCTTGGGTTGGTGTAGCCGAATAACACATCCCTCAATGCGCTTCCCACCGCTTGCCCGCCCAGATAACCTTCCAGTAAACCTTTTGTTTTATCGAGCCAAGGCATTTCGACCGGAGCCCCGTTGCTCAGCACCACCACCAGGTTCGGCTGCACTTTCGCAATTTCTTCTACTAGCATCTGGTGATCGGCAGGGATTCGCAAATGCGTCCGATCATAGCCTTCGGATTCATAGCGGTCAGGCAAACCGATCATCAACACGGCATAATCCGCCTTTTTCGCCGCTTCAATTGCTTCTTCAATCAGCCGGGTGTGGGGTAGTTCTACATGCAGATCATATCCGTCCGCATAAATAAGCCTATCTTCCCCGCCAAGCTCACAAGCCATTTCGTCATACAGGTTATCAAGGTGGAATGGATTAACATGCGAGCTTCCGCCGCCCTGGTATCTCGGGTGTTTCGCAAAAGCACCGATCAAGGCAATTTTTTTGTCTTTTGGCAGCGGCAAGATATTATCATCATTTTTCAATAGCACCATGCCTTCGGTAGCCGCTTTTCTGGCAAGTTCATGATGCAGGCGCTTATTGAATGTCGCACCCTCTTTCTTCTGGCTATCGGCATGGAAAATCAATCTCAGCAGCCGTTCCACTGTTTGATCAAGCAATGTCTGAGGAAGTTTCTCATGCTCAATAGCATCAAGGAGCTTTTTCTCGCCGAACCCCAGGCTATTGGGCATCTCGAGGTCAAGGCCTGCCGCCAGTGCTGCATCGCGTTCGTCGATTGCTCCCCAGTCGGACATCACGATGCCGCCAAACCCCCATTCTTTCCGCAGCACTTCTCCCAGGAAAAAATGGCTTTCTGAGACGAACTCAAAGTTCACCCGGTTATAGGAAGCCATAACGGTCCAAGGTTTTGCATGTTTTACTGCATTCTCGAAACTGGCCAAGTATATTTCCCGAAGCGCACGTTCGTCGATGATGGCGTTTGTTGTCATTCTCCGATGTTCTTGGTTGTTTGCTAAATAATGCTTGATGGATGTGCCGACGCCTTCGCTTTGGACGCCGTGGATATAAGCGGTTGCCAATTCCGACGAAAGATATGGATCTTCCGAATAATATTCGAAGTTCCGGCCGCATAACGGCGAGCGCTTAATGTTGATCCCAGGCCCGAGAAGCACGGCGATTCCTTCCGCTTGCGCTTCTTTTCCAAGAGCAATCCCCACATCCCGCATCAATTCTTTATCCCAGGAACTCGCTAGCGTTGCACCCGCCGGAAAACATGTGGCAGGTTCGCTTGGCCCCAGTCCCATATGTCCATCTTCGCCAATCTGTTTGCGTAAGCCATGCGGCCCATCTCCCACACGGATTGATGGAATCCCCAATCTCTCGATTCCTCTAAGGTGCCAAAAATCCAATCCTGTACACATACTCACTTTTTCTTTCAAGGACATTTGCGAAACTATAGCTTGGATATTTCTCTCCATACTGAACAACCTCCTGCTGCTGAATGGCTTCAAGAATGGTGGTATTTATCCAATGGCTGCCGGCGCTGCTTATCCTTTTTTGTTCGCGGTTGCTTCGAACGTAATCGTCTGGCCGCTGCGGTTCGGGTACTCCCCGAACTTATAATCTGTTGAGATAACAATTTGTTCAAATCCAATGTGTTCGAGAATCATCCGGAATTCCTCCACGCCATACCATCGCAGCGGGTAGCGTTCGAGTTCCGTCTGAATCAATTTGCCGTTGCGCCATTTCTCGTAACGCGCTTGGGAAATCCGATATTGCTTGATCGGGTCCACTTCGACGATTTGCGACTCTATTGTAATTACATCGCCGTTTTCAGTGTCCCACTTGCGGATCGATGGTCTGTCGAGTTCCAGTTCACTCGGTAAAAACACATCCACTATCAACTTTCCGCCAGCCGCTAAATGATGATGGAAATTCTTTAAAGCCTGAAGTGACTTTTCCCGCTCATGCAACAATAGAAAGGTGCCAGTCGGAATAACGATTGCCCCGTATTTCTCATCGACTGAAAAAGTCTCCATTTCTGCTTTGAACAAATTCGCCGCCAGCCCCCTCTTCCTGCAATTTTCCCGGCAAATCGCCAGCATATCCGAAGATACATCAAAGCCGTCCACTTGAAACCCTTTTTCAAGCAATGGCACAAGCAATCGCCCTGTTCCTGCAGCAGGTTCCAAAATGCGCCCTTTGCATGAAGCCAAACGCTCCATGTAAAATTCAACATCTCCGAACGAACTGCCGACTGGTTTATCAAGATCATAAACTTCTGCCGATAAACTGTTGTAATACCCTAACAAAAAAGCTCCCCCTCTGTACAAAAACACTTGTCGAATGATTCTGTTTATTCTTTGATTATCCTCTTATTTAACCCGATTATCCAGACATAACTCTGAAAAGACGGTACTTTCTTTCCCGTGTTTCCCGAACTTAATGCTCTGCGTTCACGATTTGTTCAACGATCCATCCATAGAGTTTAGCAATTCAAGCAAATGAAAAAGCAACGGATATCCGCTGCTTTAGACTATAGACAAAGTCTAGAATCGATGAATAAAGTTGTATAAAACCAACCAGGCCGGCCACTTCGCTTTCCGTGGGCTCGGCTTCAGTCTCCTCGACGCTAAAACCCTGCTCCTGCATCGCTGCGCTAGCTTCGTCGCAAAATAAGGCCCAAACTACCTTTGGGCCTTATCTGTCTGCGGGGCCTTCAGCTCGAGCGGTTCCCACAGGAGTCTTCGTGGCCGGCCTGGTTGGGCATCTTGCTTGGATTGAAGAAAGATTTCAAATTACTGCTTCTACTACAGAAGCAGCTGATGCAAGACGCTTATCTTCCCACTTTGCTCCAGGCCCCGGAGCGCAAGGCGGCGACTCCAGCGGGACAGCGAAGTGCCGAAATCCACTCGGGACTTGTTCCGAGTGGATTTCGGCGCGAGCCCGCGGAAAGCGTCCGCCTGGAGCGAAGGGGCCGGGTATGATTCCTATAAAATGCGTAGCTTATTTCATAGGCTATGTTAAATAACTCTGTTGTTTTTCAGCCTAAGATTCGAAGAAGAAAGGTGCAAAGCAAATCCCCGTGATAAAATGAAAGTGCGTTTCATTGTGAATCAGCGAAAGATATCCAACTTGTGAAAAGTCAGCTTATGATGAATCATAAACAGTATTTTTAGCAGGTCTATGACAAAAACTAGGAGGATATTTCATGAAAAAAGTATTAATCTTTTTTTTAATTTCACTTTTTACTATTGGAATGCTCTTCGGTGCGTTCAAATTGTATAGTGAACACAAAGAAAACGAAATGGCTGCCTTTCATTATGCAGCAGTAGAAGTGCTGAAATCGTACGATGAAAGTGAGCCATTATTCCACGGAGGCACAAGATATGATTTTGGTCAAGGGAGGTATATGGTCATCGTCAAGAATCAGCAAGGAAAAAAATATTATTATGAAGTTTTGATATCCGATGAACGAGCTCTTGTTGAAATACTTGACAATACTTCTTATATCCCAAGTTCTTAAAACACTCTTGCAAAGCCTGTACTTATCAAGTTAGAACAGGAAAAAAGTAATCAAGAGGGAATTAGTTCAACAATTATCAACGGGATTATTTAACATAGCCTTAAATTAAAAATTAACCATATTATTTAACATCGCCAATTTTTAAACACTATCTAAATGCCATGATTGTCTCTTTTACGCTATTCCACCACACTAGTGAATAAGTTTTATGGGATAATCACCTCTAAATTACATTCGATTAATTCAAAACTAGCATGAGAGGGTGACCAAATTGAATGAACCATACGAATTCAAAGTGGCTTGGTGCAAGATTTGTGATCAAGGTTGGTTAACCATCGTAAAAAATACGGTCACAGCTAAATATTGGGTCATGTGTGAAGAATGTGAATCCGAATGGAGCCATCCGCTACATGCTCAGCTAAATATAAACGTCAAAGAACATAACGAGCATTCAGTAAGGACTCCTACAAAAGAAGAAATTCTGGAATCGGGATGGGCAGATTATAATGTTAAAGTATAAGATAGCTGGACTCCGTGGGATAATCTAAATGAATCTAATTCTTCTATACCGCTCGCGGTTATTCAATATCTCAGAAAGCATAATGCTTCACCAGCACTATTCAACTGAGCCTTGGCTCTTAAGGGGAGAAGAACGCATCACTCTTCTCAATGCGATTTATTAAGACAAATGAATACAAAAGTTATTTCTATTTTATAGAGTTATTACATGTGATTTTTTCTTCAACTAACAGACAAGTTAACAAAAATTGACTAGTAATACCTAAGTAAAAAGGAACATAATAGAGAATACTTCAATAAATTTTTATGGAGGTCTTAAGCGTGAAGGATATTTGGCAAGAAGGTTCTGAAAATGGAAAATTGGAACCGCTATCAGATGAGATAGTAAAAGAGGCAGAAAAATTATTGAAAATTAAATTACCTACTTCCTACATAAGTATCTTAAAACAACAAAACGGTGGATATATCAAATTTAATGCCCATCCTTCAGCTGCACCAACATCGTGGGCTGATGATCATGTTAATGTTGAAAATATATTCGGAATCGGAACTGGGAAAGAAAAAGGAATATTAGAAAGTGAGTATTTGATTCAAGAATGGGGATTGCCGAAGAATGTTGTCTTAATTTCTGGAGATGGACATTCATGGATTGCGCTTGATTATCGGAACAGTAAAGCAGATCCTCCTGTCATTTATCTAGATGTCGAGCAAAATCAAGAAATAAGATTAGCAAAGAATTTCGAAGAATTTATCAATGGGCTTGTCAATTACATTGAAGAAGAGAAAATCTATATATCTGATACTGACCTATCTGAAAAAGAAATAAAAAATTACTACGCTCAAATAGATGAAGTGATACAGGGGGGAACACCGAAAGAAATTGATAGGTTATTTACGAGAATTCTTTCAACTAATAATGAATTGATACGTTATATGGTCGAAAAAATGAGACATCACGAAAAGCCAAAAGTTCATTTTTATTTACTTCTTTTTTTAATGTCCTGTGCTCAAGGGGACAATAAAGGAATGATAGAAGATCACTATCTACTTCCTGTTTTGCATGAACTTTCTAAGAGTAAGAATAAAGATGTTGAAGAGTTTGCTTTGTATTCTTTACATCAATTACAAACCAGACTCAATACCTAATTAATTCAAAAGAAAACTTTAAAGTTTATATTTAAGAATGACGAAGGTGAATTCTTGGTGGATTTTTTGCATATAGCAGGTTCAAAGGAGATATTTCATAACAGAACAAAGCCTGAAGCGGATAGCCGCTTCAGGCTTTGTTTAGTAAACCACCTGTGCACGCCTGCATAAAGTTATTATATTATTCCCTGTCTGGTATAGCTTCAATCCTGCTAAGGCCTTTTAATTTCCCTCTAAATTACCTGAAGCGGTTGCGTCCATTTCATTTGACCTCAAAACCTTGTGGTTCTCTCTTTTTCACGTAACCCCATCTTCATTATTGACCACTGCCATAAGCTTATCAAACTCTTTGTCATCCATATGCTCGAAAATTTCACGGATGACAAAATCTGCAACTCCATCTGATCTCAAGTATTTAATGCTGGTTACTCGATTGTAAAATATGCGTTAGCATGTTTCTTATAGTCAATATAGCGCAAGGCGATGGCGTACTTCAATTCGACGAGAATTTCATTTAGTTTGGCTATGTTAAATAACACTCTTGATATTGCTTTTTAATAAAGACCCTTGATTCCATAAGGGAGTATTCGCATTATAAAAACGCCTTCTTCCGAAGGCGTTTTATTGCACGCTTGAATTCTTCATAGTGTCAAATTGGTCACTATTTGAAAAAAGCTGACTCAAATTGTATTCAACTGTACTTATGCTTCCTTCACCAAAGGAGCGTTGTAATTCTTGTTTGCTACTGATTCCAGGTTCTCGCTACTCTATTTATAAGCACTTCAAACATCGAATGTGGTCATCTTGAATGGTCCATCCGTCCTCTTTGTAATTCAAAGGCGAATGGCAAAAACTACATTCAGTTGGCCAGCCTGCCTTCCTCCACTTAGCCAAAACTTCTAAATCCAATGCATGGCATGTTGCCGTCCATTCGAAATTATCCATTCCAAGTAAAAAACTTAGCTCGCCTTCTACTTCTCTACCATGTCTTCCATAATATGGTCCGCTTGATCTCCTGTTATTTCTTTGTTTATGATTTCTGTCAATATGTCTCTCATTTAATTCTCCTTTTTGCTTATAAGTTCCCTTATTTAATTTGTCGCAATTTAATGTTCTTACAGTGGACAACGATTTTCATTTCGGAAGCGAGAATGATTTCATGTGAGAGGAATTCCTCATCATAGGGAGTAATTTCATCCCACATCCAATCATCAAGCCCTCTCAACCCATCCCCAGAGATAGTAGTAGAACCCCAATATGTATGCCTGGTCAGATCATAGTCAAGCAAAAACTTTTTGACTTCTTCCCAAACGATTTCATGCCACTCCCCATCGCTGTCCATTAAACGACACTCAAGCGAAATGGGCAGCTTTTCTTGTTCAACCTCTTCATTAAATTCATTTTTTATTCCCAAGAAGTCGATTTGGGCATCATGAAATTGATTGTTGTACGTCATTCTATGGACATTTTCATCTAATCGGGATTTTAGATGGTGCAGTTGTTCTCTATACCCATCAATATCATTTTTATCGTTAGTAAAAAAATTCATTTTCATTACCATCCATTCATTGAAATTGTATTAAGAACAGCTGGTTCGAGACAGAAAACTTTGATAACCTGAATGCCTCATACGTTTCACAGACGGAAAACAGGCAACTTTCAACCATCATCTTAGAAACGGTTTCATTATAGAATAAAGGTTCCTAAAATTCAATGAATGCTGAAAAATCAACAGTGTTGCTTAACATAGCCATTTCATAAAATAAACCAGTATTCTTTCGTCTACAGTAAAAGCAGCGGAAATCCGCTGCTTTTACTGTTGATCCTTATTCCATTCTTCCGCCAACATGCCGTAGACTACATGATCGACGTAATGGTCATAGAGCCACTCGGCTTGCCGGATCGCGCCTTCTTCTTTAAATCCAAGGCGTTCCGGAATAGCACGGCTTTTTCTGTTTTCTGCAGCGACCCGGATTTCGACTTTGTTCATTTCCAGGATGTTGATGGCATAGTCCGTCAAAGCCCTAGCCACACGTGTCATGATGCCTTTGCCTTGGTACTCCTGTCCAAGCCAGTACCCGATCTTCGCCGTTTTGTTCGAATTGGTGATTTCGTTGAATCCTGCTACTCCCGCAATTTCTCCTTTATAAAGAATGACCGTGTTCATGCTTTTGCTTTCGACAAAATTCGTCCGGCCCATTTTGATAAAGTCTTCGGTGTCTTCAGCTTTTTGCGTGTAATCCAGCCAAGGAAGCCATTCTTTCAAATAGTCCCGCGATTGGTCGGTCAGCTCAAAAATCCGTTTGGCGTCCCGCATTTCAACCAGCCGCAATGATAAGTCATCGTCAATCTTATGTATAAACATCAAAATCCCTCCTTGTCTCCTATAAATATCCTAGCATATACGGCATATGGCACGCATATTATTTTAGCAAGAGAAAACCGCTCCCCGTTTAGAACAGAAGGGAGCGGGAAGTTAAATTATGTATTCAAAATTTGAAATGGAGGTTTTAAAATGGTTCCCGAACAGCAATTCGAATTTATTCAAAGCTTGCAAAATTGCATGGTCGCCTGCAACAACTGCTTTACTGCTTGTCTAGCCGAAGACGATGTCAAAATGATGGCTCAGTGCATTCGGCTCGATCGGGAATGTGCAGACATGTGCGCATTTTTGGCACAGGCTGTCTCCAGAAAATCGCCTTTTGTTTCGGAACTCGCCACAGTTTGCGCATTCATCTGCGATGCTTGCGGCAATGAGTGCAAAAAGCATGACCACGAACATTGCCAAATCTGTGCGGATGCATGCTTTACATGTGCAGAAGCATGCAGAAGTATGATGTAATGGAACAAGAGAGCCAGAATCGCCGGGATTGCGCAACAGCGGACGAGCCTCCGCTAGTGCGCAATCTTTTTTTAGAAAGGAACGGACAGCATGAATGTATCCCTTGCTGCAGAATTTATATTGCTGCTTTTATTAAATATGGCGGTCGGTGCGTTCGGGTTCTTCCCGAGCTTTTTTGTGACGACCCTTAACATCAATTTGTTCGGCTTGTCCATCGGCACATTCCTGTCGTTGTCAGGCGAGATTTTCGGTGCGATTCTCGGCTTTTATCTCTACCGGCTGGGCTTTACAAAAATGAACCCGGCTTGGCGATCCCACCGTTTTTGGCTAGTTCTGGAAAACCAGCCGGCTAACCGTGTTTTCTGGTCGGTCATCGGGTTGCGCTTGATCCCCTTTGTACCATCTGGACTGGTGACCGCTGGCGCCTCGTTGACCCCTATATCCCCTTGGCGCTTTGCAATCGCAAGCACGATTGGCAAAATACCGGCCGTTTTTCTGGAAATCGCTGTTGCCTACGGCTATACGCAAAGCCTTTCTGCTGAGTACCAGTACGGCATAGTCGCTGCAGTTTTGGTCATTTCTCTGGTTGTTTGGCTGCTGCGGAAACGAAAATCCGGCTTGAGGTAAAGGTTAAACATTTACTTCCTGCTCAATCTGCTCGTTGATGCGGCGGACAAAAGTGGCTTCCGGTGTTATCCCTTGCGCCTTTAATCCGGCGACAACCGCTCCCGCTACCGGAGCGATCTGAGTCGGCCGGAAGACGGCGTTCGGAAGCTCACCTTTCGTTAAATCTTTGAATATGCTGCTGAAAAGCGGCCAATCGGAAAATACGCCTCCCGCTAAAACAATTGTTGTCGGATGATCCGGTCTGAACAATTGCCGATGGCAGGTGTTTATGCTGCGAAGCATCTCCTCGCATGCACCGACCAAAATATCTTGTGCAACATGGTCCGAAGCAGCCGCTTCTTCCACTACCAATGGTGCAAGCGGTGCAATGACAGCACGGGCGTATTCCTGTCCATACACCAGGCTGATGATTTCCGTGGCTTTATCGACTTGGAAATGCTCTAATAGCCTGCCGGTCAATGAAGTGGCAGGGCCGCGCTGATCGTATTCCTTGAAAACCGCCCGCAGTGCCGCTTTTCCTACTGCAAATCCGCTTCCAGCTTCGTCAAATAAGAAGCCCCAACCGCCTGCCCGAACTTCTTTCTGCTGTTCATTGATCCCATAGGTAATAGCGCCGGTCCCTGAAATCTGAACGATGCCCGCTTCGCCGATTGTTCCGGAGTATAACGCATTGATCGCATCGTTTTGGACGATCAACATCGTCTCTTCCGGCAGATAGCCTCTGAGCAATTCGGCTACTTCCGACGTGCGCTGGCTTTCATCGACACCTGCAATTCCAGCGAAACAGATTGCGACCTGGTTGTATATTTCTTCGTTCTGTTGTTTCAATCCAAGCAATAAGTCTTTCATCACTTGTTCGAATCCCCGCTGCGATAATGTATTGGGATTGCTTCGACCAGTGGCCGCTTGCATGTAAATATTCCCTTTTTCATCCGCCACAATTCCAGACGTTCTTGTGCCTCCACCGTCGATCCCTAATACGTACATATTGCTGTT
The DNA here is from genome assembly GCF_003014655.1 of Planomicrobium soli. Classification (GTDB taxonomy): domain Bacteria; phylum Bacillota; class Bacilli; order Bacillales_A; family Planococcaceae; genus Planococcus; species Planococcus soli_B. Next base: position 334,594 of record NZ_PYAT01000002.1, read on the forward strand.
CCCACCTTTTTTTCATTCAATTGATTAGTTAGAGTGTTATTGAGATTCTATCATTATACTGGGTATCAATGGAATTTTAAATGCCTGCGCCCGGAGACTTTCCGGGGCAGGCTTTTAGTTTGGAATGGATTTTGAAGTTAAGAGCTGGGCATGCGCGCCTTTTCCTGCGGACGAACGCCCAAGCCCCCTTGCCCGTGCAAAAGCACGGGCTGCGGAGTCTCGATCATTCGTTATTCCCGGAGAGTGGCACGATTCCCATTTCATTTTTTTAAAATTTACCAATAAACTCAAGACAACAACGGAATTCGTTCCTGGTATTTTTTCACGAGTCCGTTGTTATGGTCGTCTGCTCCATCGATATTGCCGCTAAGAAAAATAGGCGGTTCTATCCCTTTGTCCGCCATCAGTTGGATCGCTTCCGCAAAAATGGCGTTCAGAATGACTGCACCGACGGCTGTGGAGGTCGGTCCAAATGGCACTTTCACTTTTTCGTAAGAAAGGATGGCATCCCCGCTCACCGAGTGATTGTCGATGACCAGGTCGACCGAGTTGAATAAATGTTTGCCGCTCGTATGGCGCGAAGGCTGGCTCTGTGAATATTCCAATGAAGTCAACCCGATCACATAAGCCCCTTTTTCACGCGCAAACTGGGCAACGTCGACCGGCACAGGATTGCGGCCCGATGTCGACAGCACGAACACCACGTCGTCCTCCCTGAAATCCTGTTCGGTTAAAAACCCTTCAGCATACTGGTTTTTCCGTTCCAGCTGCGAAGACGTTAAGGCGCCTTCATGCAGCATCAGCGGTTCCACAAAAATCGGCTTCATGGGAACCAAACCGCCTGCACGGTAAAACACTTCCTCGGTTAAAATATGCGAATGCCCGCAGCCGAACAATTGGATGATGCCGCCCTTTTGGATGGCTTCCGCCACTTTCCGGGCCGCCTCCAGCATATTGGTTTTTTCGCTCTTCTCCACTAACTCGATGCGCTCTTTTACTTGGTCGAAATAATCGTTCAGCATGCTATCAGCTCCTGCTTTTTAATTTTGCTTAGGTGCAGTTCTCATGTTATTGATCAGCGCCATCATGTTCTCAAGGGCTACGCTAATGATTTTTTCACCTTTTTCTTTTGTTGCCAGCTTTGCGTCTCCCAATACAGCTGAACGTGTAAATTCCTCCCAAGGGGTTGGCGTAACATCAGCGCTCGATGGAATAACCGGTATATCGGTTATCGCTTTCGACATATCAACAAATTCTTCCGCCAAATAAAGCATGTATGACGTTTCGATTTCACAAGCATGAAAATAACTTGCGTGCGCCGATTGCGTTTCCCTTACTTCATCTGTTATTTGCTTTACCCCAGGGTAAAACAAATAAAGCACTTTGAATTCCGGAATGTCACTGTAAAGCTTCCGCGCAGCTTCTTTTAAGGCAACAGCATTGCCCAAATGGCCATTGATCATCACGAACATACTGAACCCCTGTTGGTGCAGGGAAATCCCGATGTCCACCAGCAGACCAATCAGCGATTCATTGCTGACATTGATACTTCCAGGAAAGTTTTTCAAACTCCAGACTTGGCCATACGGCAAAGTCGGCAAAACGAACGCTCCCGTTTTCTCTGCGACTTTTGCCGCTAGCCTCTCTGCCAAGTAATTGTCTGTGCCCAGTGGAAGGTGCGGCCCGTGCGCTTCAACAGCGCCGATCGGCAAGATGGCCACTCCGCTTTTTTCAATTTTTCCTTTAACATCATATGAATTTTCGTTTTGGAAAATCAACACCTTCATCTCCTATCGATTGAACGTAAAGCAGCGAGCCGGATTTTCGACAAAAAACTTATGGACCAGTTTTTCGCCGTCAAACCCCTGCCGGTTTGCATCATCAATAAACCGCGGCACCCACTTGGCGATGATGTATTCCAGTCCCAGCCCATAATCGTAATGTTTATAGTAGGTTTTTCGGGCCGTGTCTCCACTGACTAAAACCTGGTTTTCAAATCCCCTTTTGACCAACTCCAAAATACAATGGATCCTTGTGCTTTCCGGCGCGTATTTGATTTTGGCGATGCCATCAAAACTTAGGTAAGCTCCAGTTTTAGCTACTTGTTCGTGATAATACGGATCCGGATTCCGGTCCATATGGCCAAAACTCATGTAGGAGAGATCGACTCCTTCGCTTTGCAGAAGTTCGATTTGTTCGAGTCCCATCGTCCCCGCTTCGGTATGGGAATGCAACGGCGCCTTTGTCTCCAGATGAGCTCTTGCTACTGCCCGCAGCGTTTTTTCTTCCAATGGCGTAATGCGGTTGTAGCCGGTCCCGAACTTCACTTGCCCTGCTTTATACGGCGTCCCTTCCAGCCCTTCCTCTACTTCTTTGATGACAAAATCGGTCAATTCGTTGATGCTTTTTGCTTCAATCCATTCACTGTATGTTCGGTAATCGCCTATGATCGGCTTCAGCTCTTCTTTGATAGTTGCGTCCCATAAAAAGCTTTTGTTGAATCCCGCCGTTCCGACAATATGGATATCCAGTTCTTCAGAAATTTCTTTGACTGTTTGGACATCCCGCCCGTAATCGATTGCGGTCGCATCTACAATCGATCGGCCGCCGTGATTTTTAAAATCCAACACATCCAGCTTTGATTTTTCTTTATCGTCCAGCAATAAATCATCCGCGTCCCTCTCTACCCAATAAGCTGGCCGGCAGACAATGTGTTCATGGGAATAAGTAAATCCCAATTCCTCCGGTTTGATGTCCCCCCGCAATGTTCGTATGAAACCCATAACTTGCCTCTCCTTTCACTCGTACATTTTCATAAACAAGGAAAAGAGGCGGAAAAGCGCCTCTTTATGCATTTATTATAGGAGTAGTTGAGCCAGCAAGCGGATGACAGGTCCGAGTATGAACATGTCGGAATCCGCCGCCCACATTGCCGTATCAGGAATAGTGCCCGCGAGCAGCATTTTTACCGCTATGAACTGGCCCCATGCCACAATGGTCGCTGTAATGAATCCGCCCATAATCGCACCGCGCACTCCACCGGTTAAATTTCCGAATACCCCGGCGGAAGCAGAATGGAAGAAAAGGACGATCATAGTCGGAACAAACACATAGCCTACCGAATTCCCTAGAATGACCAGCCAGATTAACGCCCCGACAAAAGCACCTAGAAATCCGAGAATTACGGCATTTGGCGCATATGGAAAGACAATCGGGTTATCTAGTGCGGGCCTTGCACCAGGAACAATTTTAGTTGCAATCCCTTTAAAGGCGGGAACAATTTCGCCGATAAACATGCGGACCCCTGTCAAAACAACAGCAATTCCTGCTGTAAAGGTAAATGACTGGATAATCGCATAAACGATGAAGTTCTGGTTTCCAGAGCTTGCCAGCAATTCTTGCGCTCCTGGCGTGTCTTTGAAAGAGATGATGATCGCTCCACATAGAAACAATAATCCCATCGTCAATGCCGTTATGACGTTGGAATCCCTCAGGAATTCCAATCCTTTTGGAAGATTGATTTTTTCGGAATCATTTTCTTTGTTTCCGTACAGTTTTCCTCCCCATGCAGAAAGAAGAGCAACAGAAGCGGAAGTATGCCCTAACGCTATATTGTCATTGCCGATGATTCTGCGCATAAACGGCTGTGTAAGTGCCGGCTGGACTGTCCAGTAAATCCCCATAATAATCGACAGGAACACGACCAGGCGCCAAAAAGAAACATCAGGAGAGGTGTGGACAGCGATACCGGCGAAAATGGTCGTTGTCCAAAACATCATATGGCCGGTCAAGTAAATATATTTTAGCTTGGTGAATCGTGCCAATAGAACATTGATCAGAAAACCTAACGTCATAGCCAACGTGACAGCGCTTCCATATTCTGTGTTAAACAGCTCCTGGCCCATATACTGCCCCAAGGTTTCCCCTTGAAGATTAAATACTTCTTTCCAGAGCGGTTCAAAAACGGTCAACGCGCCTACGATGATGGAAGCGCCGGCACTGATGATCAGAAAACCGATTATGGCCTTGAACGTTCCACTTATTCGCTGGCTGGCTGTCTTTTTTTGCAGCAGCAAACCGATTAAGACGATAATCCCTAATAAAATAGCGGGCGTTCCAAATACGTTATCCGCTAACCAAAAGATAATCTCCATTGTTATATCTCCTTTTCGTTTGTCCTGTCCTTCCGCCCATATCTACACGATCTTTTGGCGTTACTGCTCGATGTTTTGATCGATTGCTTCGTTTATTTCGTTCATATCGAAATAGTTATTTACGACAATGATTTTTCCGGCATGGCCCTGCAGACTTTCCGCCAGTTCGTTGCTTGTAAAGATGTAATCGGCATCCATGCTTGAAGCCGCTGAAACGTCAATGTGCTCAACATCCGCTGTTACTCCTTTTTCGCCAAGCGCTTGCTCCACGTTCATCCGCAGGATCAAACTTGTCCCTTGCCCTAGCCCGCATACACATAAAATTTTTAACATTATTCATTCCTCCTAATCATTTTTTGTATTTCTTCGTAGCTTGTGGCTGTTTTTAAATTTTCGACGTGGACCGGATTGCTCAGCAGCATGACCAGTTGCTTCATCATCGCCAGGTGTTCGTCACTTGAAGACGCACCCAAAGCAAAGACCAGTTGAACCGGATCATTTGCGGCGCTTCCGAAAGCGATCGGCTTTTGGAGCCTGACAAAAGATGCGGATGCTTCTTTGACTCCGTCTTCCGGCCGAGCGTGCGGCAAAGCAATTTGCGGCGCGAGAACAAAATAAGGTCCATTCTTCTGGTAAGATTCCAGCATGGCTTCCACATACCGAGGTTCCGTCAGCTCTTCCGAGACAAGCAGGCCACCTGCCACACGTATGGCCTCTTCCGGAGAATTCACCTCGACATCCAAAGCGATAAGGTTTTTCTCTAAAAACTTCATATCCATATTCCTTTCTATAGTTCATGTAGTCCATAGCTTAATGAAGATGGGTTTCAAGGAGTTGATAAATAGCTTCACGAGAACTTGCTCTAAGCAACTCGGCTTTAAGCTCTGTGTCATTCAGTATTTTCACCAATTGGCCGAGAGCTTTTAAATGGCTGTCCCCATCTATAGGGGCTAATACAACAATCACACGGACTTGATGCTTTTCCTCATCAGAAAATGGTACTTCTTGTTCGACGCGCAGCAAACTCATTCCGATTTTCTTTACACCGTCTTGGGGACGGGCATGGGGAATGGCCACTTTTGGAGAAATGACGATATAAGGCCCCATAGTGTTTACCGCGTCAATCATCGCCTGGACATATCCCTCTGTGATGAAATCCCCTTCTATCAACGGCAAAGCTGCCTGTCGGATGCTTTCCTTCCAGTCTCCGACCTGTTCCGCCGTTTGGATAAACTCTTTCTTTAATAAGTCTTTCAACTCGGGCTTCATGGCCTCAGCAATACTCTGCGGCTGATAAAAGTATTGCCGCAATTCCCTCTGTAAATTTTGCATATCTTTGATATCTGCATATTTGCGGACAATATCCAGTACGGCTTCTTCCGAATTGCGCGATTGGGGCGTTGCTTCCATCAAGGCATTCACTTTTTTAAGCAGGTTTTCTTTCTCTGTTTCCGCCAGGATCGGACTCACAACAATAACCGGCCGTTCTTTTTCAGCAATAGGAATGGTGGAAATAATAAAATCAGCGTGGATTTGAGTTTTTTCATAATCCCTTAACGACACACAGCCGATAATGTCGACTGTTGAAAACAACTCTTCAAGCTGATGCTGAAGCAAACGGGATGTGCCAACTCCAGACGTACAAACAAGAAGCGCCCTTTTTCGGTTAGCGGGTTTAGCGCCAGTTTTCTCCAGCCAACCGCCGAAATGAGCAGCAATCAGTGCAACTTCATTATCGTTGACCGGTTTTTCCGTCGCCTGCTCCAAGTGAACTGAAACCTTTTTACTGAGCTGAAAAATATCCGGGTATTTTTCCTTGATCGAATTGGTCATATGTTCCTCCGCTTCAATTCCGTAAAGAATCCGGTAATAAGCGGGTTTTACATGAAGCAGCAAATTAGCTTCAACTTCCTCGCGGTTTTCAAACAAGATGCAGGCGTATTTTTGGAAATCCGTCACCATATGCGAAACGACACGGGCAAGAATTTGTGAATCATGGCTGCTCCCGTTTTCAAGCCGGGACTCTGAAAACTGCACCCTGGAACTCAATAAGTGCTTGGTGATATAGAAAATCTCATCTTCCGGAAATTCCACTTCCAACAACACCGCCAACTTTTCACTCATTCTTTTCGCTGCGGCATATTCTTTTAAATCGCTCAGCACCTCTTTTTCAATAGCATCCACTTCAACTTTTTTGCCTTGGACAAGCCTTCTGCCGAACAGCAATAGACGGAAAGACAAGCTATGAAGAAATTCATCCGTAAACTGGACATTCAATTCCTGCTCGCTTTCGGCAACAATGCGCTCTACGGCCAGCATCTTCTCAAACCCCAAAAATTCCAGACTGTCGTTGTTGGACAAAATAGCAGGAAGCTGCGCCAGCAAGCTTTGCCAACTTTGCTTTGGCAATGCATGCTCCAGATAAAATACGAGCGCTTTCCTTTTGTCCTCTTCTTTGCCTTTCAACAAATAACCCGATTTCCGGTCGAACTCCAGCTCGAGATCAAATCGTTCCAGCTCTTTTTTCAACGCTTTTATGTCATTGATCGTAGTGTTCCTGCTGACACGCAGCTTCTCCATCAAATCTTCCAAATACATTGGTGTATTCCTGATCATCAAATAAATAGTCAGCCAGGCCTTCCGTTCTTTTCCGGAATACTCGTAATGCCAAGTTTTCAATACGCCAAGTTTCTCAGGAATATGAGTTGCCGCTTCTTTTCCCAAGTGAAAACCTGCAGATCTTACATGTTGCACAGCCGGCAGATTATTTTCTTTTAACCAGTCGTTTATCTTATCAATATCGTAATAAATGGTGCGCCGGGAAATATTAAATTTCTCTATTATCTCTTCAAGCGGAACATATCCCTGTGTCTGCGTCAGATAAGACAGTAATGCGTGACTCCGCTGATCCAATGCCATTTTCTGCTCACCTCTCTTCTATTTGAAAGTGCAAAGATAGATATCAGATAATTACAAAAGTTTTATTAATTTAAGTATAGCTTGGGTATATCAGAATGTGGAGGCCAAATGTTGTCTGCCTAATTATGCAAAATTGGACTTCAGCTTTGGATCTTATAATGGGAGATCAAATCCTTCTGGGTATGAGGTTGCAGTGGGTGGAAAAATTTTCTTCATGATGTTTCGATGTTCTTATATGAACTTTTTAGCTTTTAACATGACCTTCTGAAGCCGCTTCATGAACTTTCTCACTCCTTACATGCCAGATCAACTTTTCTACACAAACCGTCCTCGTTCCCCAATAAAAAACGCCCACTTCCCATTTCCGGAAAGTAGGCTGCCAATATTTTCTTCATAAACTTTTTCTATTCTTACATGAACTTTTAAGCTTTTAACATGAACTTCTAAAGCCGCTTCATGAACTTCCTCACTCCTTACATGCCAGATCAAGCTCACTTCCTGCACCGCTATAAATAAAAAACGCCAACCCCTATTACCAAGGAGTTGGCGCTTTCATGAAACCTGTATTATTGAGCGATGTTTTGAGAAACCAAAACTTCGTCTACTTTAGCCATAAGTGCATCTTCGTCAGAACCATCTGCAACGATTTGGATTTCTCCGCCCATTGCGATTCCAAGTGACATAACACCCATGATTGATTTCATGTTGACTTGCTTTTCTTTATACCCTAGTTTCACGTCTGCCGCGAATGGAGATACCGCTGCGACTAGTGCAGACGCTGGGCGTGCGTGAAGACCTTCAGGGCTTGTGATTTTGTAGCTTTTTTCTACCATGTTACATTCTCTCCTTTTGGTGGCTTCTTTCTAGTTAAACAGCCAATGTCTTTAGAATAGCATTGACCGCTTCTAAAAGTCTATTTTACAATCCTGATAATATTAAAAATTTGTCTGATGCGTGAACAATCCGAGTGGATTCTTAACCATTAAATCCAAAAGAGCTGAAGAAAATCCTTCAGCTCTTTCCAATCAACGCTGGATTTCACTGGTAAATTTATAGCGGTCGGCACGGTATGTGCTCCGTACCACTTCAAAAGGCACTCCGTTGCTTAGTTTACTCACACGCTCGATGACCAATACGGCAAACGGCGTTTCCACATGGAGCAATTCGGCATCTTCCCTTTTAGCCAGCGCCGCTTCCATTCGCTGGACGGCGCCGCTGATTTTCAGCTGCGCTGACCCTTCAACGTATGAATAAAGCGATCCTATCAACACTTCTCTCCCCAGTTCAGGGAAAAGCGTTACCGGCAAATATGTCCGTTCGATCGCCATCGGGATTTTATCCGCATATCGAATCCGCTCTACGAAGAAAATTTCGTCGCTTTCCTCAAGCTGCAATTCCTCGGCAATCACTTTATCCGGCTTTCTTTTTTCAAACTTCAACAATTCATTGCTTGGCTCCATGCCCCGCGACAACATGTCTTCTGTAAAACTGGTCATGCCGCTTAGAGGCTGTTCGACTTTCGCCGCAGCCACAAATGTGCCGCGCCCTTTTTCCCGATACAGCAAGCCTTCGTTCACCAGATTCGTAACTGATTGGCGAACGGTCATCCGGCTGACGCCGAACGTTTCTGTCAGTTCCCGTTCAGACGGAATAGCTGTACCAGGAAGAAATTCGCCTTCTGAAATCCGGCTTTTCAGCTGTTCTTCAATTTGCGCATAAATTGGAATTGGCGACTGTTTATCTACCACCTCAATCACCATCCTTTTATATCCACTAGTCCGTAAGCTTCCCGGTCCACCATAAGCGTAACGTTGTCATGGTTCCACAAAAACGAAGCCGGGAATTCTTTTGTCACTTTTTTCTCAAGCAACGTTTTCACCGCTTCCGCTTTGTTTTTGCCGGAAGCCAATAGAAGAATTTCCTTGCTTTTCAAGATGGAACGAATGCCCATCGTGATGGCATGGGTCGGCACTTCATCAATGGAGCCGAAAAAGCGCGCATTGTCTTCACGGGTAGAATCCGCCAATTGAACACAATGCGTTTCTTCATCTTCTGCAGTTCCCGGTTCATTAAAACCGATATGGCCGTTTGTGCCAAGCCCAAGTATTTGCAAGTCAATCGGTCCGATTGAATCAATCAACCGCTCATAACGAAGGCATTCCTCTTCCACCGAACCGGGCTTGCCGTTCGGCAAATGCCGGTTTGCTTCCGGAAGATCGATGTGCTTGAATAAATGTTCTTCCATAAATGTATGGTAGCTTCTTGGATGCGCCGGGTCCAGCCCTAAATATTCATCCAAGTTGATCGTTTGAACATACCGGTAAGACATGCCGCGTTTTTTGACGCCTTCGCTCATTTTCTGGTAAAGGCCGATTGGCGTCGAACCTGTCGCCAACCCTAAAACCGAAGCTTTTTTTTCTGCCAGCTGCTCCTCGACCCGCTTTGCTGCTTCTTTGCTCAAGGTGTCAAAGTTTTCATATACGTGGACGTTCATGACAACTCCTCCTTCGAATATGCGATGGTTCCTCTGCAGATGGTCAGTTGCACATTGAACTGTTCGTCGAGAATGGTGATATCCGCGTCTTTTCCTTTTTCAATGCTGCCTTTTTGCTCGAGCCTAAGTTCTTTCGCCGCATTAGCCGATGTCATTGCCACAAGTTCCGAAAGCGTGCAGCCGGTAAGTTCAGCCACATTCTTCACCGCTTCGTCCATCGTTAATATGCTGCCAGCCAGCGTCCCGTCCGAAAGCCGCGCGTCCTTTTCCGTGACCCGGACTTCCTGCCCCCCCAGGTCATACATACCCGGTTCAAGTCCTTTTGCCCGCATGGCGTCGGTGATAAGCATCATTCGGCCTGCTCCTTTTTGGCGGAAAGCGAGTTCCACTGATTTAGGATGGCTGTGAATGAAATCAGCGATCAGTTCCACTGTCAGTGCATTTTCCAACAAAGACGCGCCGACCACGCCTGGATTCCGGTGGTGGAGCGGGCTCATCTGGTTGTATAGATGCGTGACATGGCTCGCTCCCTTTTGCACCGCTTCCTGAACATTTTCAAATGTTGCGTCGGTATGTCCGATTGACGGAACAACTCCGCTTTTGGCTATAGCTTCGATAAAGTCCAGCCCGTTTTCCACTTCAGGGGCAACCGTCACCAGTTTGATGCGGTCGCCGCTTTTTTTCTGCCAACGGCTAAATTGCTCGATTGACGGCTCCGTTATGTGTTCAAGCGGCTGAGCGCCTGCCCTTTTTGTTGAGATGAACGGCCCTTCCAAATGAACGCCAAGCATTTCCGCCTGTCCTTCACTTGCTGCGAACCGGCTGGCATTTTGCAGCGCTTTGCTGATCGCGCTTTCTGACTGCGTCATGGTTGTCGCCAAAAAGCTTGTCGTCCCCTCTTTTGGCAAAGCTGCTGCTATTCCAGCCAGTGCTTCTTGAGTTGCGTCCATCGCATCAAAACCTGCCGCACCGTGGATATGCACATCAATGAACCCTGGAAGTGCGTTCCAATTTTTATTCGCGGCGTCAATATGAATGTCGGCATTTCGGTCAATTCTTGCCGCCACTTCAATAATCTTGCCATTTTCTATAAAAATATCACCAGTGAACGTGCCACTTGCAGCATCAACAATCGTTATCGCAGAAATTAAAATAGTGTTAGCCACGTTAGCCTCTCCTTTGGAAAACCAGGAAAATCACAAAGGATCTCCTGGTTTGTTTGTTGTTATTGAACCTTGATGATAGAGGTTGTGCCTTGGCGTTGATTGCCGGTTTTTAGAACATCAAGTTTTTGATCGGTCAAGTTAGTGAAAACAATCGGCGTTACGGTTGAAGGCGCATTTGCCCCGACAAAGTCCATATCAACTTTCAACAACGCATCACCACGCTCTACCAGCTGACCGTCTTCAACAAGCAAGTCGAATCCTTGGCCTTTTAAATTCACCGTATCCAAACCGAAATGGATCAGCACTTCAACGCCCGTATCCGTTACAAGTCCGATAGCATGCTTTGTCGGGAAGATGCTGACGATTTTCCCGTCAACCGGCGAATGGATCGTATTTCCTGATGGAACAATCGCAAACCCTGGACCCATCATGCCTTGGGCAAACACTTCATCCGGCACTTCAGAAAGCGGAATGATTTTCCCGTCGACCGGCATCACAAAATCCTCCGGCAAGATTTCTTTTTTCATCGGCAGTTCTTCTTTCGGAGCTGTTGCGTTAGAGTTGAAATCGATGTTCTGATCTAACGGTGGATTCCCGCTCGCAATTCTATTTTTCATGGCATCTGCCAAAAATTCAACTGCTGTTCCGATAACAACTTGAACATTCGTTTTGTTTATTTTCATCAAACCGCGAGCACCCGAGCGCTTCAATGCTTTTTCGTCTACCCGGTCCGCATCTTTCACCCTTAAGCGAAGGCGGGTTGTGCAGTAATCGACCGCTACGATATTATCGGTGCCGCCAAGCGCCGCAATCGTCTGGTAGGCTCTTGCATCTGTTTCATCTGTTCCGCTTGTTCCGTGCTCTGTGCTGTCTCCTTCTACCATATCTTCGTCTTCATCTTCGCGCCCTGGCGTCTTTAAATCCAGTTTGACGATCAGGAGATAGAAAATGGCAAAGTAGATGGCGCCGGTAAAGAGGCCCATCACCAGAAGCATCAGCGGATTTTCCGCAAGGCCGAAATTCAGCACATAGTCAATGGCACCGGCTGAGAATCCGAAACCATGGCGGATGTCAAAGGCAAACGCCACCATCATGGCAACTCCCGTAAGCAAAGCATGGACTACATATAAAACTGGGGACAAGAACATGAACGAGAATTCGATTGGTTCAGTGATTCCGGTTAGGAAAGACGTAAAAGCAATACTGACAAGCATTCCGCCGACAGCCGCTTTGCGCTCTTTTTTTGCTGCCATGTACATTGCAAGACAGGCTGCCGGAAGGCCGAACATCATAATCGGGAAGAAGCCCGAAAGGAATGGCCCCGCTGTCGGATCGCCTTTTAGGAAACGGTTGATTTCTCCGCGCACGACTTCGCCGCCCGCATCGGTAAATGTTCCAAAATCAAACCAGACGATGGTGTTGATCACATGGTGCAAGCCCGTCGGCAAAAGCAAACGGTTTAAAAAGCCATAAGCACCGACACCAAACATGCCGGCGTTTAAGATCCAGTCACCTGCTGCGTCAATGCCTTGTTGGATGGGCGGCCACGCATACCCCAAAAGGCCGGCTAAGACGGTCATAGTTGCTGCTGTGATAATGGGGACAAACCGCCTTCCTCCAAAAAACGCCAGCCAGGCGGGAAATTTCACGTTATAGAATTTGTTGTAAAGCAATCCGCCGACAATCCCCGAAAGAATTCCGGCAAATACCCCCATATTGATCGATTCGTTGATCGTCGCGATGGCCGCAGTCAAAACTAGATAAGCGATCGCGCCAGCAAGCGCTGCTCCACCGTTGCTGTCATGGGCAAGGCCGAATGCGATGCCGATGGCAAAAATGATTGCGAGGTTGTCGATGATTCCAGCTCCGGCTGCAGATAAAAACGGGATACCAAGCAAATCATCCTGGCCAAACCGTAAAAGCAAGGCCGCCGCAGGAAGAGTAGCAATCGGAAACATCAATGATTTTCCTATTCGTTGCAAAAAGTTGAACAAAGGACTTCCACTCCTTTTCATATATTTAAGTTCACTATAACTAAGACCTGTATAGTTGTCTATACCAATTTAACGTTTTTTTGAAAACCCTTACACTTGTTATCAAAAGTCTTTCCTATGTCCTTCTTAAATAAAAAAAGCTGAACAGCAAAGTTCAGCTTTTCTCCATACCAAACTATTCTTTTAACAACTCTTTTTCAGGTTTCGGATGATCGAATGGGCTGGATTAGCGTTACCGGAAGCTTTCCTTTGATTTCCGTTTTTCCCGCCAGCACTCTAGCTACTACATCTAAAGCAATCGGCGTAAATTCATACGTGCAAATCCGGCGGTTTGCTTCTGGAAATAAAGCCGCGTCGTAAGGTGCACGAGTGACAACAACGTCTACGGGTTTGCCGCTGTCCATCAAGTAGGCGACAAGTTTTTGCTGCTTTGGAACTTTGAAAGCATTCGATGTGAGCACTACGATGTGATCAGCGGTTTTTGCTTTATCTGCAAGGGCAGCTTCCGCTTCTTCATAACGCGATAAATCAACTTCAAAAGCTTGAACGTCCCCATGAATCCTTTTTAGTTTTTCTGCTAATGCAGAATTGGCAATATGTAAATCTTCAACTATGGCAGAATACTCGTCTGATGGATAAACCATAAGAACCTTATCCTCTGCTTGAATAGGCTTACCGTTTTCTCCGACTAATGTGATGCCATCCTGATAGATTGGTTTCATTTCTTCATAATGTGCTTGTGATCCAATAAAAGCTTCTATTCCATAGCTCTCTTCGATATTATCCCCAGACGCATTGCCGGAAATCATGCTTTCGATCCGCCCAGTCGATTGATCAATTTGCTGTTCTGGAATGTTGCCTTTTTCTACAGCATCTACTAATGCAAGGATAGCTTGTTCCTGTACGGCGTGACTATGCGATACCAATACTAAATCGACTCCAGCTTCCACCGCTTTCACACAGCCCTTTACCGTTCCAATACCGTTTATAATGGCATCCATCTCCATGCAATCTGTAACAATGACGCCATCAAATTCCAGCTCCTCCCGAAGCAGCCCCGTAATCACCGAGCGTGATAATGTAGCTGGCAGATTCGGTTCTTTTTCCAGTGCCGGAAAATAGACATGGGCGGTCATGACCGCATCTGCTCCAGCGGCGGCACCTGCCTTGAATGGCACAAGCTCCACTTCATGAAGCCTTTTTAAATCATGGGCGATGACTGGCAGATCACGATGGGAATCCACCGCGGTATCGCCATGTCCCGGAAAATGTTTCAGTGTCGACATAACGCCCGCTTTTTTCATTCCCCACATGAACTGTTTGGCCATTTCTGCGACGCTTTCAGCTTCTTCCCCAAAAGAGCGGACTCCGATAACTGGATTTTCGGGATTGTTGTTGATATCAGCAACAGGTGCCAGGTTCCAATTGATTCCCAATGCTTTGAGTTCTTTCCCTGTTAAGGCGCCTGCCTGGTAAGCATGCATTGGATTCTGGGTCGCGCCGAGCAGCATTGCACCGGGAATGGCTGTGGTTCCTTCACTGATTCTGCGTACGGTGCCGTTTTCCTGGTCAATACAAATGAGCAGCGGCGTCTTATAACCGGCTGCTTTCGCTTCCTTCTGCAGATTTCTGGTAAGTGCTAAAATTTCTGAAGTGGTTCCGATATTGCGGACAAACAATATGATGCCAGCAATATGATAAGTATGAATCAGGTGTTTAATTTCCTTGGATACAACCTTGCCATGGAACCCGGCAATAAATAAACGACCAACTTTCTTTTTTAGCGTCATCTTCATCCTCCTCAGATCTTCTAGCAAATTAGCCAGAATGGAATTGTCCAAGCGCAAACGCAGTCCGATCACCCAGCTGCCTTAGTGCCCTCCTACTTTTTTATTTGTTAAACCTATTATAAGTTGTTCCACCATTTCTTCAACTCCACTTTAATGATCCTGCTGGTATGTCTATAGCTTTCTCTAAAAAAGGCGGAAAAAGCAATCGCTGCTTTTTCCGCCTTTCTTCATTTAATCTTTATACGGATCCAACTCGTTGGCACCAGCCATACAGACGCCAATCGGCTTCAATACATGCAGCACCTCGATCGTTTCTTTATGGGCATCAAGCACTGTCTGAAGCTTCCGGTAAACGAACGGACTTTCGTCGGTGCCCGCTCCTCGCAGTTCGACGCCGTACGATTTGACGGCCCGGTACATTTGCTTTTCGGTGATTTGGCCGCCTGAACGCTGGCGGGTTTTCCAGTTCATCTTGCCGGCTGCCTGGGTACGGCTCATGATGCGGCCGGCCCCGTGCACGGTGCTGCTAAATGCGTTGGTCGTTGCTTCGGTGTCTTTTCCTTGGACAATAACGGAAATATCGCCCATGCTGCCGCCAATGAAGCCGAGCTGGCCAGCTGCTGATGGTGTCGCCCCTTTTCTGACAACAATGGTGTCTTCGCCGAAATGATTTTCTTTCCAGGCGAAATTGTGGTGGTTGTGGACTGAGAATACAGGCTCAGCGCCTAAAATCGACAGCACTTGGTCAGCCACGTAATCCCGGCCAGCGTATGCATAGCGGCCGGCCAGCGTCATCGCACGGTAATACATGTCGCCGACTTCCGAATCCAAATCGAGCAAGGTCGGCGCTTGTTCCATGCTTTCGCCCGGAGCTTTGCCGGAAAACTCGCGGCCGTTCGCCAAGTTCAAAAATCCGCTGGCTGTTTTATGGCCGAAGCCCCGGCTGCCGAAGTGATTCGCCACCCAGACTTCCTGCGTATCTTCGTCGATGAGCAGGTCGACATAGTGGTTGCCAGAACCGACTGTCCCAAGTTGCTCGATCGCCAGCTTTTTCAATTTGTCATGCTCTTGTTGGCCGATCTGTTGGTAAACGTTCCAATCGGGATCGTCAAACAACTCGTGGTCGACCCGTTCCTTGTTTTTGCGGCCAATGCCAAAGGAAATTTTTGCGTTGATGGCATCCATGATCTGCGGCAAATCCTTTTTAACGTCAGTGTATTTCAGGTTTGTTTTCACGGCTTTGTTGCCGCAAGCGATATCGTAGCCGACACCAGACGGCGAAATCTGGCGGTCGTAAACCACTACGCCTCCCACCGGCTGGCTATAGCCGTAATGGCCGTCCGCACACAGCACCCCTCCCAACACTTGGCCGGTATTTAAGCAGTTCTGGAATTGCCGCAATGTTTGTTCTTCGTGTTCACCAAAAATGGTCGTTTTCATCCTGTTCCTCCCAACAATTCTTACGAAACGTCTTTTACTATTCTTACGATTACCCTCGGAATGAGCATGGTAATCTCCCGTAAAATAACCCATGCTTCAATAATGACTTCCGGTATCCACGACCGGTCTTTCTTCTTTCGCCCTATTTCCATGTAAATCCCTCCGTTTCTTCTTCACTTGTTATTCCTTACGAAACTTTCCGCTAAAAGTTTCAACTGCCGGCAAAAATAAAAAGAGTTCAGCCCCTGGCTCGAAAGCCAGGGGCCGAACTCTTTTTTCCTTCCTTATTTTAATCCTTCAATAAACGGACCGTAATCGCGCGGAGTATGCTGGACCGAAATCCACTTCATCGTCGTGAATTCCTCCAACACCCAATCCCCGTTGAAACGGCCGAGCCCGGATTCTTTCTCGCCGCCAAACGGCACATGGGCTTCATCGTTGACCGGCTGGTCGTTGACGTGGATCATTCCTGTATAAACTTTATGCGCAAGCTTCGTGCCGCGTTCAATATTGGTGGAATGGATTGCCCCGCTCAAGCCATACGGGAAAGCATTGACCATATCTGCCGCTTCCTGGTCGCTGTCAAACGGAATCAATATAGCGACAGGCCCAAAGATTTCATTTTCGGCAATCGGCATGCTGTTTGTTCCGCCACCCAAAACGGTCGGCTGCAAAACATTGCCATCCCGCTCTCCGCCCAGAAGAACTTCTGCGCCTTGTTCGACACTTGCTTTGATGTCGTCCATAATGCGGTCAACTTGGCCGCTGTTGATAAGCGGCCCGACATGCGTATCTTGGTCGGCCGGGTTGCCATATTTCAGTTTCTTCGCCCGTTCGACAAACAACTTGGCAAATTCATCATAGCGGTCCTTGTGGACAAGGATTCGATTGGTCGCCATACAGATTTGCCCTTGATGGTAAAACTTACCGAAGAGCGCTGAATCGACTGCGTAATCAATATCGGCATCATCCAATACTAAAAAGGCATTATTGCCTCCAAGTTCCAAAGCGGTTTTCTTCAAGCTGCCGCCTGCCAGTTCGCCAATGTGCTTGCCGACCGGCGTTGAGCCGGTAAAAGAGATCAAGCGAGGAATCGGGTGTTTGACGATGTCGTCCCCGATTTCCGATCCGCGGCCGACAATGACATTCAGCAACCCTTTTGGCAAGCCCGCCGCTTCGAAAATGCTGGCGAAGATCAAGCCGCCTGTGACCGGCGTATCCGTCGCCGGCTTAATGACTACGCCGTTACCAGTCGCCAGTGCCGGAGCAACAGAGCGCATCGCCAAATGGAACGGGAAGTTCCAAGGACTGATAACGCCGATAACGCCAATCGGGTTGCGGTAGATGCGGTTTTCCTTTCCAGCTGTTTGCGACGGCAGGATTTTCCCTTCCATCTTAAACGGGAACGTCGCCACTTCTTTTACAACGTTCAAAGCCGCGCCGAATTCAGTCGCCGCTTTCATATACGTGCTGCCTGCTTCTTTGATCAGCCAGTCAATGATCAGTTCTTTGTTTTCGCTCATCACGTCTACAACTTTTTCCAAAACCGCGCGCTTGTTTTGTGGAAGTTCATTCACCCATTCCGCTTGCGCTTTTGCCGCAGCTTGATAAGCGCGATCCAAATCTTCTTTGTCCGCCGCTTGAATGGTAACGAGTTCCTCTCCTGAAAACGGATTCGTGTTTTTCATCATATTTTCGCTTGATCCATTTTGCCATTGTCCATCAAAATAAAGCTTTGTAAAGTCCGTGTTTATCATTCGGTAAACCTCTCCTTTTGGTCTGTATAAGTTGAACTAACAATCTTTCACTATTGATATTCCACAAAACAGCTGCGAAGCCATTGGGCGAAGTTTTTTCGGTCAATGGCTTTGCGACGAAGCGCGCAGCGATGCAGGAGCATATGTTTTTAATGCCGCAGGCGTCTCCGCTGTTTTGCTCCATATCTAATATAGCCCTGCAAAAACTGTTAGAGTTTCCTGGTTTCAATGAGCTTACCCAGCGCCGGCGCGTCCAGGGGCTAGACGGAGCTATGAGACGAGTGGTCTTCTCGGCTCATAGCGGGAGTCATGCCCAAAGCGCCCGAAGCGGTATATGAAATGATGATTCTTAAGTTCAACTTATCTAGCATTATTAGTTTGGCTGTTGCCGTGGCCGAATCAGGATTTCATTAACGTCTACATGCGCCGGCTGCTCTACCGCATAAACGATTGCCCGCGCAATATCTGTCGCTTGCAGGGGTTCCATGGCGCTTCTGCTTCTGAAATTAGAAAGAACGTCTTCGTCGGTTATCGTATTCCGAAGTTCAGTCTCAACCGCACCTGGAGAAACGATTGTTGCGCGGATATTCAGCTGAGGGTCGATTTCTTTCCTTAATCCCTCTGTGATGGCACGTACCGCAAACTTCGTTCCGCTGTAAACGGCGCTTCCCGGTGATACGACATGTCCTGCAACTGAGGCGACATTGATAATATGCCCTTCTTTTTGTTCTTCCATATGAGGAAGAACAGCCGCAATCCCATACAGGACCCCTTTAATATTCACATCAACCATCCGGTCCCATTCATCGATTTTCAATTTGTTCAAATAAGACAGCGGCATCAGCCCAGCATTGTTGACAAGAACATTGATCTGCCCGAAATGCTCAAGGGCCGCTTCTGCCAATGCTTTCATCTCAGCGGCAGAAGTCACGTCGGTCACTTTATACTCAGCCCGTCCGCCCGCTTTCTCGATTTCTTTTTTCAACTCGATCAAACGGTCTTCCCGCCGGGCCGCCAGCATGACGCCAAATCCTTTTTTCGCCATTTCTCTAGCCGTTGCTTGTCCAATTCCACTGCTCGCACCTGTAATGATTGCCGATTTCACTTTCTCCATCTACAGCCATCTCCATTTCTGTCAGTAGACTTTAAAAATTCATGCCACTCTTTCTGTACCCTTCTCTGAACGGGGCTAAAACTAAAGGGGATCCACTCAAAACTGATATGGGAGAACTATCCATATCCGTTGACCTTCTTTCTTCCTGAGTGTTACGCTTTGCTCGAGTGCTCCGTTCGTTTGTAAAAATTAATAAATTATTTGAGGAGGAATTGCATTGGTTCCAACAAAGCAAAAAGAAATCCATTTGGCGAACCGCCCGAAAGGCATGCCAACGAACGATGATTTTGAATTTGTCGAACAAGACATCCCTACACTTGAAGAAAACCAAGTTTTACTGCGCACGCTCTATCTATCGGTCGATCCGTATATGCGCGGACGCATGCAGGATGCCAAATCCTATATTGCGCCGTTTCAGCTGCATAAAGCGATTGTCGGCGGAGGAATAGCGGAAGTGGTCGAATCGCGATCAGAAAAATTCAAGCAAGGCGACATTGTCACCGGAAGCTTGAAATGGGCTGAATACAGCCGGATGAGCGACCAGAAAGTCCGTAAAATCGATCCAGCTTCAGCGCCTGTTACAACGCATCTGGGTATTCTCGGCATGACCGGGCTTACTGCCTATTTCGGCTTGCTTGATATCGGCAAACCGCAGCCTGGTGAAACGGTCGTCGTTTCCGGAGCAGCGGGCGCTGTCGGTTCGGCAGTTGGACAAATCGCAAAAATTAAAGGCACCCGCGTCGTCGGCATTGCCGGCAGCGACGAAAAAATCGCTTTCTTAAAAGAGGAACTCGGATTTGACGAAGCGGTCAATTATAAAAAAGAAACATTTGCCGAGGACTTGGCAAATGCTGTGCCAAACGGAGTTGATGTATATTTTGACAACGTCGGCGGTCCCGTCACCGATGAAGTGTTCAAGCTGTTGAACACGAATGCCCGCATTCCTTTATGCGGAGCAATTTCTTCTTATAATAAAGAAGAAGATCTCGGCCCTCGTCTTCAATCCTATATGATAAAAACGAGCGCATTGATGAAAGGCTTTACCGTCGGCAATTACGCGGCCGACTTTGAAAACGGTTCGAAACAACTTGCCGCTTGGCTCCAAGAAGGCAAACTGAAATACGAAGAAACGATTGTTGAAGGCTTCGACAAAACTCCGGATGCGTTTCTCGACCTTTTCAAAGGAACCAATATTGGCAAACTGCTCGTCAAAGTGGCTGACCCGGAATATGCCAAGTTATAACGAGATAAAAAAACCCGTCATTTTATGACGGGTTTTCTTCTCATATGATTTTGTTACAGGCTTTTTAGTAATTTCTTTTAAAGAAAGGAATTAGCGGTGATTTTTCTGAGTTTGGATTATAATGGAACATAACAAACCCATTCTTGGTCTATGTCACGAGTACACAAGTCTGAATCCACTTGGAGGAGATGTTATGACCGAAGAACAGTTGCTGGATGTAAAAGATGACCGCACTTATTTTGTGTATCTTACGAACCGGCAAAATCCATTTTCCATGTTCGAACGGAACATAGCAGATATTTTAGAACGGATGCATGATGAAATTGAGACAGGCTCCACCAACCTTTGGGTCATGAAACGCATCGGCATTGTCCATTGCCCGGAAACCCTATCTTATTTTCCGGATAATGAATTGATCGTCGAAGGTAAAACCATTTACGACAAGCCGCAGGAACAACCTTATTTAACTTTCTTATTCTCCAAAAATGTACCGGCTTCTCCAAGTTTGCTTTCCTCGCATGAGGCGATTGCTCATCATGCGTCGTTTGAAAACGCAGCCGAATTTTCTGCAGAAAAAATTCAATCGATGAAGTTGCGCCATCCGGAACTCGAATTCTCAATCTTGTGCGCTAAACTGCTTTATGACATCGATTGGCATCAATAAAAAGGTGAGCGCTGGCTTGTTTTTCAACAAGCAGCAGCTCACCTTTTTGTGTAGTCGCTTACCAAAATTTTCTTCATGAAGTTTTTTTGTTCTTTCATGAAGTTTTTCCGTTCTTACATGATTTATTAAAGCATTCACATGAACTTTCAAAACCGTTACATGAACCATTTCACTTCTAACATGATAAACTACAACCGAAACGCTTGTGCCAAGAGTTCAATCTCATTCATCCGGCTGTCTGCTCCGGCAATGCTTGGAATAACCGTAATCTCATCCGCTGCATAGATTGCAGCGATTCGCTCGATTTCCCCTTTAACATATGCAGCATCTCCAACAATCATCCGTTTTCGGTTGCGAGTTACTCTTTCTTGTTCCGACGCACTGAAACCTCGTTTCTTCGCCGTTTCAATGGATGGGTAATACGGCGGCGGTGTAGCCGACTCCACAAACAGCAGCCATAAGTCGAACGCCTTGGCGAGATCTTCCGCCTGCTCCGCCGTCTCTGCGACAATTGCAAAAACCGCAATCATCACTTTCGGCTCATCCAATAACTTAGATGGTTGAAAATGCTTCCGGTAAGCATCGACCGCTTCTACGCCCGCAATAGACGGCTTAGCGAAATGCGCATAAGCAAATGCCATCCCGTTGGCTGCAGCGATTTCCGCACTTTCTCCGCCGGTTCCAAGCATCCACATCTCCGGCGCCGTTTCCGTAATCGGTGTGGCAATCAATTCCTGAAAGCGATGCTCGGTTATTTTGTCGTCGGTGAAATATTTTTGCAGATCCTGCACTTGCTGCTCGTAGGAAATCTTAATTCCTTTCGACTCGTTCAGCGCCTGGTTCACTATCCGGAAACTCCGCGAACGCCCGATTCCAAGATCGATCCGGTTCGGATGGAGCGCTTCAAGCATCCGGAAATTCTCCGCTACTTTATACGGGCTGTAATTCGGCAGCATCACGCCGCCAGATCCAATGCGGATGTTCTTTGTTGATGTCGCCAAATGCATCATCAGCATTTCCGGCGTACTGCCCGCAACAGAAAATACCTGGTGATGCTCCGCCACCCAAAACCGATGATAGCCAAGAGCCTCTGCCCGCTGCGCCAGCTGCGTCGTTTGCAGCAGCGCCTCTCTCGCCGTTCCGCCCTCATCAATCGGGGAATAATCCAAAATATTCAATACAACCATAATGTCCTCCTTGCTGGTTCCACTCGTTTATCGGATACATACATTCTCAAGAATAAGTGTATCACTCCTAAACAAAATAAAAAGCGATGCAACTTTGCGGAACAGCGAAGCGGCTGCCAATATTTTCTTCATAAACTTTTTTTACTCTTACATGAACTCTTCTATCCCCTACAAGCATTTCCAATGCTCTTTCATGACGAACCAAGCGTTCTACGTAAACTCCGCACTATCACACATAGCCATCCTACTAAAAATCAACAAAAAAAGCCGACTCCATATAGAGTCGGCTCCATCCATCTTAATAAGGCCCGCGAATTTCCGGACGCACTTCTGCAGCATAAAACTGTTCCAGCCGCGCAAGCTCTTCTTCCGAGAAAGGCGCTGCATTCAATGCCTGCAAGTTGTCTTCCACTTGCTTAACATTTTTGAATCCTGGAATAACAGAAGAAACTGCTTCATGTTCCAAAATCCATTTCAGCGCGGCACGTGTGCGGTTGCCTCGCTCTTCTTCAATCCACGCCAATTTATCGCTCAATTCGACGCCTTTTTTGAATTCCAATCCGGCAAACGTTTCACCGACATTAAAGGCGGCTCCGTCGCGGTTGAAATTGCGGTGGTCGTCTTCTTCAAACTGCGAATCCACTTTGAACTTCCCAGTCAGCAAGCCGCTCGCCAATGGAACGCGCGCTAGAATGCCGACCCCTTTTTCCTGGGCTTTAGGGAACAGTTCTTCTATCGGCTTTTGGCGGAACATGTTGAAGATCACCTGGAGGCTGCTGACATTCGGGTTTTCCAAGCACAACAAGCCTTCTTCCACCGTTTCAACACTAACGCCGTAATAGCGGATTTTCCCTTGTTCTTTTAAACGGTTTAATACGTCAAACACTTGTCCGTCTCTTAAAATCTCAATCGGCGGGCAATGAATCTGGAACAAGTCGATTTGTTCGCGCCCGAGCCGTCTCAAGCTATCTTCTGCATATTTCGTGACGCTTTCCATCGAATACGTCGCAGGATCGTAAATGTCCCCAGCCCGGCAGAATTTCGTCGCAATGTGAATTTCGGAATGTTTTCCTTTTGTCGCTTTTGCAAGCAGTTCTTCGGCATGGCCGTCTCCGTAAACATCCGCCGTATCAAAGAAGTTAACGCCATTGTCCATCGCATAATCCAGAGCCCGCAGCGATTCCTGATCGTCTGTCGAACCCCACGATCCACCGATTGCCCATGTGCCGAAGCTCAGTTCACTTACCTTCATGTCCGTCTTGCCGATTTGGCGATAATTCATTTTCCGCACCCCACTATTTTTATTTGAATAGATTTCATTATGGAATAAGAGCCTCAACACCAGTTGAGGCTCTTATTCTATATCCTTATTTACGGAATTCTAAAAGTTTTTTGTTCAACTCTTTCGTTTGTCCGTATACGTTTTGGTAAATAGCGAACAGCTTCCGGTAAGCCGCAACGGCTTCTTCGTTTGGCTGGAACTCTTTATCTTCCTGCAAAAACGCATCCGCACAGGCTTTCAATGAATCAAACCACTGGCAACCATAAGCAGCAAGCATCGCCGCTCCCATTCCTGGGCCTTGTTCAGTTGTTAAGCGTACAATTTTCGCATTGAAAATATCCGCCTGCATTTGAAGCCAATCCTCGTTTTGTGCACCGCCGCCGATTGAGACAATCAAATCGATCCCTTTGCCGTTTTGGCGGAAGAGTTCAATCGATTCGTTCAATGAGAACGTGATGCCTTCAAGAACTGCACGGGCAAAGTCCTTTCGCTGATGGGAACTGTCCATGCCGATAAAGCTCGCGCGGATTGCCGCATCTGCATGCGGTGTCCGTTCCCCTACTAGGTAAGGCGTGAACAGCAAGCCGTTCGAACCGGCAGGGACCGTTCCGATCTCACCCAATAAGCCGTCGAATGATTCATCAGGCGCGAACGTCTCTTTGAACCACGACAAGCTGTAACCTGCTGCCAACGTGACTCCCATTGTATAAAAAGCGTCCGGAGCACCATGATTGAAGTAATGGACCTTGCCGCCAAAGTCTTTATCATCATTCGCCTCATAAGACAACACCACACCGGATGTCCCGATGCTGCAAAGCGTTTTTCCGTCTTCCAAAATCCCTGCTCCGATTGCGCCGCACGCGTTGTCAGCTCCGCCAGCAAATACGCGCGTCGATTCTGCAAGGCCGGAAGCGGCCGCAAATTCAGCCGTCACCGTTCCTACTTCCTCATGCGAATAAACAAGCGGTTGGCAAAGCGCTGGATCTAATTCAAGCAGTTCGCAGAGTTCCGTACTCCACTCTTTTTTGCTGACATCAAGCAGCAAGGTCCCCGCAGCATCGGAAAGTTCCATCTGCAGTCGGCCCGTCATCTTATAACGCAAATAATCTTTCGGCAAAACAAAGGCTTTTGCTTTGCTGAAGATTTCGGGTTCAAATTGCTTGACCCATAGAATCTTCGGCAGCGTAAACCCTTCAAGTGCCGGGTTTTTCGTAATTTGCAATAACCGCTCTTCACCAACCGCTTCATAGATCTGCTGGCATTGTGCGGTTGTCCGCGTATCGTTCCAGAGAATCGCCGGCCGCAGAACTTCATTGTTTTCATCCAGCAAAACAAGTCCGTGCATCTGCCCTGAAAAACTGATGCCTTCGATATCGCGCACATCACCGTCAAAATCCTTAAGGAGCTCAACCAGCCCGGAAGTTGTTCCATCTACCCAGTCTTGCGGATTTTGTTCGCTGTACCCAGTTCGTTCTTGAATCAATGGATACGCTTTTGATACGCTTTTCACCACGGCTCCTTGCTTATCGACGAGCAAAATTTTAACCGCGCTTGTTCCCAGATCCACTCCGATTACATACTTCATAATGACCGCTCTCCTACCGTTGAAAACTTCTTTTAGCGTACGTTTGCAGTTGCGAAAGCTTGCAGTAAATACTGGTTGATCGTTGCTTTGATCAATTCAAGACGCCCGGATGTTTGTTTGATGTTAGTCAAGTCTAAAGCGTACGCTTCAAGCTTGTGGAAATCCGTGTTTCCAGAAACAATATCAAGGCCGATGCCTTCTTTGTATGTTTTGTAGCGCTCATCTACAACATTCTCCAAAACTTTATCATCAATCAAGCTTTGTGCAACGCGCAGACCTACTGCAAATGAATCCATACCTGCAATGTGCGCATGGAACAAATCTTCCTGCTCGAACGATCCACGTCGAACTTTCGCATCAAAATTCAAGCCGCCACGGCCTAGTCCGCCGTTTTTAAGAATTTCGTACATTGCAAGCGTTGTAGTCCAAAGGTCTGTCGGGAATTCGTCTGTATCCCAGCCAAGCAATGGATCACCTTGGTTTGCGTCTACTGATCCAAGCATGTTGTTGATGCGTGCATAGTGAAGCTCGTGCTCGAAAGTATGGCCTGCAAGCGTTGCATGGTTTGCTTCAATATTAAATTTGAATTGGTCTGCAAGGCCGTAATTCTGCAAGAATGCGTGGGCTGTAGCCACATCGTAATCATATTGGTGCGTAGTCGGCTCTTTTGGTTTTGGCTCGATCAAGAACTGAGCGTCAAAGCCGATTTCTTTCGCGTAATCAACAGCCATATGATAGAAGCGGCCCAAGTTATCCAATTCCAATTTCATGTCTGTATTCAAAAGTGTTTCGTAGCCTTCACGGCCGCCCCAGAAAACATAGTTTTCAGCGCCAAGTTCCTTGCCGATTTCAAGGCCTTTTTTCACTTTTGCCGCAGAGTAAGCAAACACGTCAGCATTGCTTGAAGTTGCTGCCCCGTGGACAAAACGCGGGTGCGTGAAGTTGTTTGCCGTATTCCAAAGCAATTTCGCTTTGCTGTCTTTCATGTAATCTTTGATCATGCCGACAACCGTATCCAAGTTTTGGTTCGATTCTCTTAAATTGCTGCCTTCAGGTGCAATATCTGCATCGTGGAAGCAAAAGAACGGAACGTCTAATTTGTTATAAAACTCAAATGAAGCTTCTACGCGTGCTTTTGCCAAATCCAACTCACTGTACTTGTCCCAAGAACGTTGCATTGTGCCAGCCCCGAAAGGATCTGAGCCGTCCATCGTAAACGTGTGCCAGTAAGAAACTGCATAGCGCAGGATTTCTTCCATTGTTTTGCCGCCAACTTTTTCTTCTGGATTGTAGAATTTAAATGCGTAAGGGTTTTTTGAAGTTGCCCCTTCAAATCTGATTTTGTCAACATTCTGGAAATATGCCATAATTTTTGCCCCCTAAGATTGGTTAATTTCTTTGATAAATATAGAGAGATACGTGAATACGAATGAAAAGGCTTACAATTAAACTATAACAACATACCGTTAGTTTGTCTATTAGTTGAACAAAGTTTTCTAATTAATTTAAACGAAGAATTTATGCTAGCTGAAATAGTGAACTTTTTTGCCGGCTTAGTGTATGCTTTTATTGAATCCTTCTCGTACTATTGAGAAGGCGCTAAAAATCAATTGCAAGGATGGGTCTTTAAATGAATGCTACAAGCAGTTTTATTTATACTATTTTGGAGTGGATTACCCGCTTTGCTTATTTGAATCTTTTGTGGGTCATCTTTACACTCGCTGGTGGAATCCTATTTGGCTTTTTCCCGTCCACAACCGCTATGTTCGCCGTTAGCCGGGAGTGGCTAAGAGGCAATACCGATAAACCGGTATTCCAGACGTTCTGGAGTTATTACCGCACCGATTTCTGGAAAAGCAACCGGCTTGGCCTGTTTGTCGCAGCCATCGTTTTTCTGATCGCACTTGACATTTTCTATATCCAAGGCAGTGCCGAACTTTTATCGTGGACTTATGTTCCCTTGTTCGCCTTCATGCTGCTGTTTGTGTTATTTCTGTTCTATCTTTTTCCTAGCTTTGCCCATTACGACATCAAAGTGCGGAACATTATCAAAAATTCCTTTTTGCTCATGCTGATCAATCCCATCAACAACTTATTGATTCTCCTGACGCTGGTACCGCTCTACTTTCTCATGAGCTTTGTTCCCGCCTTGGCCGTCATCTTCGGCGGAAGCTTGTATGCTTTCATCACTATGTGGTTCGCTATGCACGCCTTCAACAAAGCCAACAAAACTAGCGGACAGGCAGAAGGTTTGTCTGAATAGAAGAATGTCGGAAAGGGCAACCGCTCGCTTTCCTTTTTTCCGCCTGCAGAAAGCTAAGCATTCAAATCATCTACACAAAAAGGCTTCACACAATAGGGGCACATCCCCTACTACGTGAAGCCTTTTTATTATGCCTTGATCATCCTTTAACCGCGCTTGAAGAAATTCCTTCAACCACTTTATTGCTGAAGAAGATGAAGGCGATGATAATTGGCAGCACGCTGATGATCAGCGTTGCCCCGATTGCGCCCCAGTCGGTCATGTATTGGCCGATAAAGTTCTGGATCCCAACTGTCAACGTCTTGTATTTCTCTGAAGAGATGAACGTATTCACGAACACGAACTCGTTCCAGTTGTAAATCATATTGATGACGATTGTTGTTGCCATAATCGGCGTCGTCATTGGCAAGATGATCCGGAAGAACATCCGGTTGACCGAACAGCCGTCAATAACCGCTGCTTCTTCGATTTCATGCGGCAATGTGTAATAAAACCCTAAAAGAATCATCAGCGTAATCGGCAAGTTATAAGCTGTATACGTCAAAACGATTGCCAACGGATTGTCGATCAAACTGACGCTCAGGAACATGCTGTAAAGCGGAATCAATGCCGAGTGGATCGGAATCATTAAGCCTACCATGAACAAACCAAGAACCAGCCCGCTTAATTTCCAGCGCATACGCGTAATAGCAAAAGCGGCCATACTTGCAAATAATACCGTTAAAATGATGGCTACAACAGTAATCCATACACTGTTGAAGAAATACGTGGCAATTCCGCCATCCCAAACTTTCTGATAGTTTTCCCATCTGAATTCGCTTGGCAGCGAGAATGGCGATCCGGCAAAAATTTCCGCGTTGCTTTTCAGCGAGAACATGAACAGCCAAATTAACGGGAGGATTTGAAATAATGCCACTGCAATCAGACATGCGTATAGAAAAAAATAACCAATGCGATTCATCAAACAAACCTCCTCTTAATATTCAATTCTTTCTTTAGTAGTGGTAACTTTGCGGATAATTACCGTTACAATCAACGTAATGATCAGCAACAAGAAACCGATTGCGCTTCCGTAGCCGAAGTTGTAGCTCGAGAACGCCAATTTGTACATATACGATGCCATAACTTCACTGGCGCCGTTAGGTCCGCCCGCAGTCATAACATAGATGAGATCAAAGTATTTCAAAGATCCGACAATCGCGAGGACGATTGTTACACTCACCACTTCTTTGATCAGCGGCAATTTGATGCGCAAGGCAATCTGTGCCGGTGTTGCTCCGTCAATTCTTGCCGCTTCAATCAACGATTCGGGAATATTTTTCAAAGCTGCATAATAGATTAAAATATAGAACCCTGCATACTGCCACAAAATCGGAATGAAGATTGCATACAGCACGATAGACGGATTTGCCAGCCAAGCCGGCGGGTTCTCTACACCGATCATCATCAGAAATGCATTCAGCATACCGTTTGACGGATTGTACATTTTCACCCAAAGCTGCGCGATGGCTACAGAAGACAACAGCATCGGGATAAGGTAAATCTTTCTAAGAAAATCAGAGCCTTTGATTTTTGAAGCTAAAATGAACGACACCAGCAGATAAACCGCTAAACTCAATGTCGAGAATACAGCCAATAGGAATGAATGCAGCGCACTATTCCAGAACAGCTTGTCTTGGAGTCCAGTAATATAATTTTCCAACCCAATAAATGTTTTCTCACCAATGCCGTCCCAATCCATTAACCCGTAATATCCTGACAGGACCAATGGGATGAAGATCAATATGGTAATCATGAGCAGGGCCGGCGCAATATAAAATGCGATAAACAGCTTATTAGACATGACTTTGTTCATTACATTCAACCCCATATCCTTAGAAAGTAGAAGAGGAGAGTCCAAATTCAGGACGTCCCCTCTTATTTAATCTGGCTTCAAATTGCTATTTTACTGCTTTGAAAGAGCTTCTTCGTGCTTCTTCGCAAACTCTTCAGGCGTCATCTGTTTCCCGAAAAGTGCCTGGATCGAGTCAAGGTGAGTTTGTGCCACTCCCGGGCTCATCTGAACGTCAGCGAACAATGTGATATTGCTGGCGTTGTTAAGTTCGTTCAGGATATCTTTATACATTTGTGGAAGTTCCAATGATTCTGCATCCACTTTTGTTGCTGGGATTACGCCAGCTTCAGTAACGGCTTTTTCGCCCCACTCTTTAACAAAATAAGCTGCGAAATCTTTTGCTTCTTCTTTTACATCGGAATTTTCAGCGACGAACAAACCAACTCCAGGTCCTCCGACAAAGCTCGTCATATCGCCTTCGCCTTTGACAGTCGGGAAGTTCATGTATTTAACAGAATCTCTGAACTCTTGTGGAACATCTTCGTTGGTAGTGAAGTTTGGAAGATCCCATGTGGCGATCATGTACATTGGCGATTGTCCGCTCATGAACATGCTCTTCGCTTCTTCATCAGCAAGTCCGTTAAAGCCATTAACGAACACGCCGTTGTCTACCATATTTTGAACTTCTTTAGCCGCTTCAACTAGTGCCGGGTCTTCAAAGCTGCCAGAACGGTCGATTGCTTTGTTCAATGTATCAGCCCCGCCGATGCGGTCAGCCAAGTACATATACCACATTGACCCGGTCCAGGAATCTCTGTTCCCTAAAGCAACCGGCTGGATGCCTGCTTCTCTGAATGCTTTGGAAGCTTCAATCAACTCTTCGTAAGTTTCCGGTACTTCAATATTGTTGTCTGTGAACATTTTTTCATTGTAGTAAATGGATACGATGTTCAATTCCAATGGCAGGCCGTATGTTTTATCTTCAATTGCATATGCTTCTGCAGTACCAGGAACAAATGCGTCTTTCAGATCCGACTCAATTACATCGTCAAGCGGCGCAAACATGTTGCCGCCCACGTAAGGCTCAAGGAATCCTGCCGACCAAGTCAAGCCAACATCCGGCAATTCTTTCGATGTTGATAAAACACGCAATTTATCTTTATATTGTTCGTTGCTTAATACTTCCAGATCTACTTTAACGCCTTCATTTTCTTTTTCGTAATCCGCGATAATATCGTTTACCACGTCATAATGTTTTTTCGAACTGCCTTCAGGCCATAAATGCATGAACTGGATTTCTTTTTCCCCACTTGCACTTGATGACTCCTCTGACCCCGATGAACAGCCAACCAACATGAAAGATGAAACAACAGCAGATAACAAAACTGTGAGCGTTTTCTTCTTAATCATCATCTTTTCCCCCAATGCATTCTAGTGTTACAACAATATTCTGATTGTTGTATGCGTTTTCATTATAGCAAAGAGAATTTTGTTAGTCTAGTGGATAAACAAAGTTTTTTTAGTTATAATTTTTATATAGAATTTATTGCAGGTTGAAAAAAGAAAAGGCAGCGTTATTCCTTCCTTTGCAGGTAATAGATCCTATAGTAAATTTAATTGATGTTATTAACTCTTCGTTTTGTTTGTTAGAATGAAGAAAAAATAGAGAGAGGGCTGGTCCGAATGAACATGAAAGAAAATAGAACGTGGAACCATCACGTCGTCAAAGAAGGCAACAAATCTTTGGTTATGGAAATGATCAAAAACGAATCCCCTATTTCCAGAGCCGCAGTCGCAAGCCAAACCGGCCTCAATAAAGGAACTGTGTCTTCTTTAGTTGCGGATTTGATGGACGACCATTTGATCTATGAATCGGGGCCTGGCGTATCCAGCGGCGGCAGACGACCTGTCATGCTGCTGTTCAACGGTTCGGCCGGCCATTCTATCGGCATCGACCTCGGCGTCAACTATTTACTTGGCATCTTGACTGACCTGGAAGGCAACATCATTGAAAAGAAAGAACTGAATTTCAAAAACCATTCTTATGAGGAAATTGAAAAGAAGTTGTTTGAAGTTATTGACCTATTAACTTCGATTGCTCCGCCAAGCCCCCACGGCATTATCGGAATTGGAGTAGGGGTGCCAGGAATCGTGGATACAAATGGCAGTATTCTGCTTGCCCCTAACTTGAACTGGAAAAACGTCAATTTAAAAACAGTCATTGAAACCAAATACAGGCTGCCGGTCATTATTGAAAACGAAGCAAATGCAGGCGCTTACGGCGAGAAGCAGTTTGGCGTCGGCCAGGAAAGCGAAAACATCATTTACGTAAGTGCGGGAATTGGAATAGGCGTCGGCCTTATCTTGAACGGTTCTCTATATAAAGGCGCAAACGGTTTTTCAGGGGAACTTGGCCACATGACAATTCAAGTGGACGGTCCGGTGTGCCGCTGCGGAAACCAGGGCTGTTGGGAACTTTATGCCTCTGAACAAGCTTTGATTGCCAAAGCTGCGCAATTGAACTTGCCTGTTCCCGCCAAACAGGAATTGGAGCTAACTACTTTGATTTCTCTTGCT
Source organism: Planomicrobium soli (assembly GCF_003014655.1). Lineage (GTDB taxonomy): Bacteria > Bacillota > Bacilli > Bacillales_A > Planococcaceae > Planococcus > Planococcus soli_B. The sequence goes on from NZ_PYAT01000002.1 coordinate 366,057, forward strand.
GAAAATGGCAACCAGGAAATCATCACGTTATTTGAGGAAGTCGGAGATTTGCTGGGTGTGGGCATCAATAACATCATCAATACGTTTAATCCGCAACAAGTCATTATTGGCAACCGTTTGGCCTCTTCTAACCGCTGGCTGGAAGAATCGCTGAACAAACGCGTGTCTAAACAAGCTCTTTGGTTCCAGCAGAACGACTTGCAGATCAGTTTTTCCGAACTGTCCACGCTGTCAGCAGCCCTTGGCGTTTCAGCTTTTTCTATCGAGAACTTCATAAGCGTCCGGATGCAGCCGAAAAGTTTTGTTTAACCCTCCCTTGTCTTTCATTGAAAGATTGGGTACTTGAATATACTTTGTTTGCTTATTGAACTAAGTAGTGTATTATCAAAGTTAACGCTGTAAAAATTTCTGATTTTTGATTTTATTGACAGAAAGTTTCTTAGAAACTTTCTCTATAAAATCAAGTATCGGTTTTTTTACATTGGGCTCTCATCTTACGCTTTTTTGAAAGCACTTACATAAGCGGTTGGCGGAAGATGAAATCTTACATAAAGGGTGACTCCAATGACAACTATTCAAAATCCAATTTTGCCGGGCTTCAATCCAGATCCAAGCATTTGCCGTGTAGGAGAAGACTATTATATCGCGGTTTCTACCTTTGAATGGTTTCCCGGCGTCGGCATCTATCATTCGAAAGACTTGAAAAACTGGCGCTTAGCTTCCCGGCCGCTCAACCGCTTAAGCCAACTGAACATGATGGGCAATCCGAATTCCGGCGGCGTATGGGCACCAGCCCTTTCGTACAGCGACGGCCAGTTCTGGCTGATTTTTACGGATGTAAAAGTGACGGAAGGCCAGTGGAAAGACTGCCACAACTATTTAGTGACTTGCGAAACGATTGACGGTGACTGGTCGGAGCCGATTTACTTGAACAGCTCAGGCTTTGACCCTTCCCTTTTCCATGACGAATCAGGCAAAAAATACTTGGTCAATATGAACTGGGACCACCGCATGGGCAATCATAACTTTTACGGCATCGCATTGCAGGAATACAGCGTGGAAGAGCAGAAAATGGTCGGCAAACCGGAAATTATTTTCAAAGGCACCGATGTCATGCTGACGGAAGCGCCGCATCTTTACAAAATTGGTGACTATTATTATTTACTCACAGCTGAAGGCGGCACGAAATACGATCATCAGGCGACTATTGCGCGCTCAAAAGATTTGCACGGGCCGTACGAAGTGCATCCGGAAAATCCCCTGATCACGTCGTTCTTCTCGCCGAGAAATCCGCTGCAAAAATCGGGACATGCATCCATTGTCCACACCCATACAGATGAATGGTTCCTGGTCCACTTAACAGGCCGTCCGTTGTCCCGTGCCGGTCAGGCGCTCCTTGATCCGCGCGGCTTCTGCCCGCTTGGCCGTGAGACTGCCATTCAGCGCGTGGAATGGAAAAATGATTGGCCGTTTGTAGTCGGAGGCAACCAGCCTTCGCTCGAAATTGAAGGACCGGCTATCGAAGAAGTTCAATGGGAGCCGAACTTCCCGGAAAAAGACGAATTTGACTCTGAAACCTTGAACCTGCATTTCCAATCACTGCGCATTCCATTGGAGGAAAACATCATTTCGTTAAAGGAGAATCCAGGGCATCTGCGCATCCGCGGAAGAGAATCGTTGACGTCGAAGTTCACGCAAGCGTTTGTCGCAAGACGCTGGCAGCACTTCCACTTTACAGCGGAAACGAAAGTCGCGTTCAACCCGGACACTTTCCAGCAAGCAGCTGGCCTGGTGAATTACTACAACACAGAAAACTGGACTGCCTTGCAAATCACCTGGCATGAAGAAAAAGGACGCATCTTGGATATCATGACGTGTGATAACTTCGCTTTCGACCAGCCGCTTCAAGGAAATGAAATTGTTATTCCAGAAGACGTAGAGTATGTTTACTTGAAAGTCGACGTTAACGCGGACATCTATCAATACTCGTATTCATTCGATGGCGCTAACTGGAACTTGATCCCGATCCGTTTCGGTTCACACAAATTGTCGGATGATTATATCCAAGGCGGCGGCTTCTTCACCGGCGCATTCGTCGGCATGCAGTGCCAAGATACATCCGGCCAGAACCTGCCTGCTGATTTTGATTATTTCACGTATAAAGTAAACGAATAAAAAGAGAGCGGCTTATTGCGAGCCGCTCTCTTTTACTTTTTATTATCCTCCCCCAATTCTTATCTGGAGATTTTTCAAAATCATCCTCGTTCCAACCGTTCGCTTTCCTCCACCAAATCCAGTCTACGCATTTCTTTGAGGATCATCTGTTTCAAGCCGGGATCGTCTTCTGTATGAAAGAAAAACTGGGCATCCCGGATAAACGCCAACCGGCTTTCTATTGGAGCGCGTGCAAAAAAAGCTTCAGCTTGCTTTAAATCTACAGGTACATCCTTCTCTACCTGAAAACGCTCTTGCTGGCTGGTTGCGTTATTCATTGGCACTACGCCAAGCCCATCATGAGTAGCAAGAACGGTCTTCTTCGCCCGATCTTCTTTCACTTCTATTTCAACATATTGGTATACATCTTCAATTGTCCGACAGCCAAGTGACTCTTTCATTTTTTCAATTACCTTATTGGTTACCGCTTCATATTCAGGGTATTCTCCTTCTCTTTCCTTACTCTCCTTAAAAAATTTCTGATAATGTGCCCGCTCGCTCATAAGAAGAAAATTAGAAATGGCAACAGCACTTTTTAGAGTATAAAGAAGATCTACAAATTCAGCAGCATTTTTCGCTACTAGCTTGATATGATCGCCATAATCTGTCGGACTGAGACAGACGACAAAAGCATTTTCCAAATCAGGCACCGTCCCAAAATCACTTAACAACCCATAATGGATACCATCAGATCCAATATGGCCAAAAACGATTACATCATAAGGAGTTACATTATACGCCATCTCGTTATCCGTCCACATGAAGCTAAATCCTGCATCGAGCGATAACCCTTCTTTTTCAAGTGCAGCGTCAAAGTTCTTCAACTTTTCTAAAGTAACTGGCAGCTTAGCGTACTTGCCGTAATTGTCCATGTCAAGTTCTCCTCATTGTCTATTCTAAAACCATCAAACTCTCTTTAAAAAGCTCTTTCAGCGTGTCCAGCGGCTTGACGCCTCTGTTGTACTTGTAGCGTTCGAATTCGATTTCACCAACATGCATGCCGACATTGTATTCACCGATTGCGCTATCAAGGAGCACAAGCGCCAAGGAAATATACTCTTCTTCCTGTTCCGCCGTTAGTCCTTTTATATAGAGGCAGAGATGGATTAACTGTGTTTGTTCGCCTATTTCGTGGGAATAGAAAATATCATCCATCGTCAATTTTACTCCGTTGCACTCCGCTGAAAAGTCATCGTTTCTCGCTTGCCGAAACGGAATGATTTCAAAACCAGGCAATTCAGGTGCCGCTTTTACAAGATGAACCACATCGTCAAATGCTTCCACAATGCCATCTGCACTGACGATGAACTCTCGTTTTCCATCTACCAACTCTGAACTGAACTCCCAAGCCAAGTCGTCATTTACTTTACGGATTTTCTTGTCCAACTGAGTTAACAGCTTTTCTGTCTTGTCATCCGTTAGTTCATAATATGATTGGCCGTTGGCTTCAAACCATTCCCAGAATGCCACAACCTTATCTTTTCTCTTCGGCAACCAATTCATCTCATCTACCCCCTAAGACTAGAATGGCTTTTTTCTATCATAAACCTTTTATCTGAATAATCCATCAACTTTTCTGGTATTTATTCATTTTATTTCAAGTAATTTCTACATCATGCACGCTAAATTTATACCAAGTAAATGGACCTTCTTCAAGAAGCCACGTTATTTCGATTTCCGCCGGTATAGTAAAACCATCCACATTCATTTGCCGCTTGATTTCTGCAACGCAAGGAAAGCGTTTCGCCTCGTTTCCATTATCTTTAAATCGAAGAGCGGTGATTCGGATCAATTCTCCTTGTTCATTTATATGGAAAGTTGCCGATCCCGTTACACCATTTATAGACATTGTTGCTTCCGCTGCTGTACCATCCTCTTCTTTCCACACTAAATAAGGAAGAAGCGCAGCTGTTGGATACCAGGCCATTTCCATCAGGAAGCGCTGGAGAGCTGATTCGTTTGTTTTTGCATCCCCTTCCACTTGCGCCAGTGGAACAAGTGCCGCCATTTTGATGAGCATTTGCGCTTTTCCATCCTTAAAGCTGTCCTTGCCGATCACTGGCATGAACGGGTTCATTTTCATCTTCACTGTCCAAACGAATGAAGGCGGGAGGGTTGTAATCACTTGTTCCGCCTCCGCTTTTGTCCACTTTCTTTGTTCGGGCTTCAGCTTCATCCATCCGGTCTGCTTTAATCGCACGCACTTGATCCCTTGTCTTCCAACCGCTCCGCTGTTCTTCAGCCAACGCTGTACGGGTGCCGGAAGAGTTTCAAATTCAGCAAATGGCGGATGGGTACTGGAGCTTGCCAACAAGTCGGCGATAGCTTTGTCGCTTTGAGCCGTGAAATTCCAGACAGACTTTTGATAAAGAACAGCCAAAACAGCTGCAAAAATTCCCAAAATTCCTCTCATCGGTTTTCCTCCTCTGGTCGAGCCGCATGGATTTTGGCATAGAAAAACTCCCCGTATCGTGTATAGAATCTATACGACACAGAGAGCGGTTTTCCCTTTAGATTTATCTCAGCAAATATGTACGGATCATTTTGGAACTTTTATGTTGTTCACATAATTCAATACTTCATTTAGCGTCATGTCAGCCATTGAGTCCAACCGGTGCTCAACATGACAGAAATCCATGGTATGCGTCACTGGGTTCGGTACGATGACGCAATTCATTCCTGCACGTTTTGCAGCCAAGGCGCCATTTGCGGAATCTTCGAATACGAGGCATTCCTCGGTGGACAAGCCAAGGCATTCTGCTGCTAAAAGATAAAGGGCAGGATCGGGCTTTACGTTTTCCACGTCATCCGACGTTTTGATGCATTCAAAATATTCATAGAGCCCCAATTTTTTCAGATTGCTGGTGACCCATTGGAAATTCGAACTAGAAGCCAAGCCGATTTTCAAGCCCTGTTCTTTTGCGGCCTTCAAATAATCCTCCACGCCTGCACGGGCTTTCTCCTCAGCCATTTTCGCATGATACTTTTTGCTGAACTGTTCCCGCAAAACGTCCTGCTCCACTTTTCGCTCCAGCAGTTCTTCCAAATAGTCAAGGGCAGAAAAACCGGAATGGGTGCCGATTTCCTGCTGCCAGCGGGCTATCGGCAGTTCTGTACCATGTTCAGCAAATATTTCCTGATAAACGGTAAACTGATGAGTTTCCGTATCAAAAATCAATCCATCAAAATCAAAAATGATTCCTTTAATCATCTCTTCATCTCCTCTTCCTTTATGGACTATCGGCAAAAATGACAAAAGCACCCAAATTCAGGTGCGGTAAATGAAAGCTGGCTAATCGGTATAATCCGACTCGATGTAGAATTTTACCCGGTCTCCAGCCAAGTAGTATTTTGAGTAATGGACAGGCTGGTCCGTTTCCCCATAGATGATCTTTTTGACCAGGATGACCGATGAGGTTTTGTTGATGCCTAAATACCGGCAAATATCACTTGAAGGATGAACATATTCAATTTCTTTTTTCACTTTTGTAAATTTGATCTTATACTTTTCCCGGATCAACTGAAACGTCGAGGCGCTGTTTGTCAATAGCGGCTCGATGTCGGGATAGACGCTTAGCGGCAGATAAGCATAGTCCACACTGAACGGGCCTTCCGCATCTTTTACGACACGCACCAATTCCAGAAACTCGGTTTCTTTATAGGAAAAAGCTTTCGAAATATCATGATCGTCTACAATAACCCGCTTGTACAAAACCTCTTTATCAATATTGTTTTCTTCTGTAGACAATCCTTCTGTAAACCCTTTCAGATTCAACAAATGCAAATCTTTTTTAGAGGCTTTAACGAATGTTCCCTTGCCTCTGATTACTTCGATAAACCCTTCTTCGCCCAATTCTTTAATGGCTCGACGAATGGTGATTCGGCTGACGTTGAAAATCTCGCACAACTCGGATTCGTTCGGCAGTTTATGTCCAGCTTTCAAATTGTTGTTTTTGATCAGCTCTTTAATGCCGGCTTTAATCTGTTCATACAACAATACAGGACTTTCCGCGTTCGCACTATTGTGATTGTTCATAGCTTCTCTCCTATAGGTGTATTTTAATGATGCTGTTTTTTTAACTTTACAGGAGGAGAGACTTTTAAACAATTTTTAGAAACTTTTCGGATACCCGAAACCTCCGTATATCCCGCAAGTTGTTTCAGCTGATTTGGTCGCTTTTTCAAGAGCAGCTTCCGGACTTTCCCCATTTATATAATTCACTAAAAACCCGCCGATTAAACTGTCTCCTGCTCCCATTGTATCGACAACTTGAATCGGGTTCAGTTTTTGTTCGATCCGCTCCCCGTTGCAGACAAACACGGCTGGCAGGCTTCCTCTTGTCATTGCAAACACTTCAAAATTGAACGCTTTTACTTGTTCGATGAATCCGTCCAATTCATCGTTGGCCAAATCCGCAGCCGAAAAGAAGGCATAGTTGATGTGAGGGGCAATCGATTTTACATAGTCGATCTCCAGTCTGTTCGAAAAGTCGAAAGATACGTTCACGACATTCGAAAGTTTTGGCAATTCGCTCTCCATCGACGAATAGCAGCTCACATGGCAAAGATCGAATTCGGAGATGTACTCCAATTCTTCAGGAACCAATTGAAGCTTCAGTTTATGCTGCACTGTATTTTTAGGCCCTCCTACGAATACGCGATCACCTTCATCGGTCAGCGACACTTGCGGCTGCCCGCTCAAGCCTTCTGCAGTTCGCGAAAATCGGAAATCCACCGCTTCTTCCTTCAATGCATATTGGATGTGCTCCGCCTTGTCGTCAGTACCGAAAATTCCGATATAGGCGGCACTTTCTGCTCCGTTCTTTTTGGCGTTTACTGCGACATTTACGCAGTTCCCCCCTGGATAATACGTTTGCTGATCCAAATAGCAATCCACCACATTATCTCCAACAGCTATCAACTTCATTCTTTTTCCTCCTCTTACCCTTTGACGGACCCTTCTGACAAACCTCTTACTAAGAATTTTTGCAGTACCACCAGCAAGATCACCATCGGAATCGACGCAATTACCATCCCTGACAGCAATACTCCCCAATCCGTTCTCAGGGCGTCTTTGAAATTCATCAAACCTGATGGGATCGTCTTCAACACTTCCGAATCAATAAAAACGGTCGCAAACAAAAATTCGTTCCAAGCGAAAAACGCAGTCAACACAACCGTGGTCAAAATAATCGGAATCGACAACGGCAGATAGATTCGCGCATAAATACCAAATTCACTGCAGCCATCAATGATTGCTGACTCTTCCAGCTCTTTAGGGATGCTCAAAAAGAAAGCCCGGATCAAAATGATGGTCAGTGGCAATCTGAACGCTACATAAGTTAAGATCAGTGCCCATCTGGTATCGATGAGACCGAACCAACTTAAAATTTCGAACAATGGGATCAGCGCAACTTGAGGGTTCATCATAATGCCGCCAATGATGAAAATCAGTGCCGCATCAATCCATTTTGAACGGTATCTTGACAAGGTGAAAGCTGCCATCGATCCGATTAGGACAACCAATACAATAGTCGCTAAAGTGACCAGTACACTATTGAAAAAATAACTGGATATCCCCATCGACCAGGCAGTTGTATAGTTTTCGAAATGCCAGACCGACGGAAGCCCCCACACGTTGTTGTAAATTTCATCATAGCTTTTGAAAGAAGATACGACCATCCAGAACAGCGGATAAAGAATAAGAAAGGCAAACAACAGTAATCCGAGAAGAACTGCGTACTTCGAGAGACCGCCAGTAATGTTGAGCTTTGCTTTTGAGCGCGGCTTGCTGGCCGTTCGATCCCGTTCTAAAAAATCTCCTTTGATATCCGTCTTGACCATCCTAATCATCCTTTCCTGTTCCGGAAACTCGAATTTGAATCAGTGCAAAAATAGCGGATAAGACAAAAATCAAGGTCGCGATAACTGAAGCATAACCCATATTGTCTTTTCCGAACCCTTGCTCGTACATCAACACCGACAGGGTCGTCGAACTAAAACCTGGCCCTCCACCAGTTAAAATGAACGGTTCGTTGAACACGAGAATTGATCCTGTAACTGTGATCAACACGTTTACAAACATGGTTTCTTTCACTTGCGGAACCGTAATATTGAAAAACTTTCTGATCTTCCCCGCTCCATCTATATCAGCCGCTTCGTACAAATCTTTGGGAATTTTTTGGATTGCTACAATGAACAACATGGTGATAAAGCCGATGCTTTGCCATTGGGACATGGCGATGACCGCATATATCGCTGTTGTAGCATTTCCTAACCAAGGCACGGCTAAATTTTCTAGACCAATTAATTCTAGGAAACTATTCAAAAGCCCCATTTGCGGGTTGTAAACAAATGTGAACAATAAAGCGATTACTGAAATGGAAATCATGACAGGCATAAAGTAAATTACGCGCAAAGCGGGTGCGATTCTTCTAAACACTTTGTCTTCCAAAATCGTTGCAAGGACCAACGCGAAAAACACTTGGAAGAAAACGGAGATAACAGCGTATTTCACATTGTTGATAAAAGCCGCCACGATCACCTTATCTTGAAGCAATTGCTGAAATGAAGCGAAGCCGACAAACTCTTTTGTAGGGGAGAAAACACTGAATTGGAAAAAGCTATTGTACAAATTCTGGACCAGCGGAAAATAAATGAAGAGACCTAAAAACAATATACTCGGCAAGATAAACAAGGTTGGTATTAGCGGGATTTTTCTGGCGGTCATACATACACCTTCTCTCATTATAATAAGTCCTAACATTCCAAGAACATTAGGACTTATTTAGTTTTTCCGTTTACTTGTTAAGTTTTTTCGCTTCTTGCTGGACTGTTTTCATAATGTCTTCCGGAGTGGATTGGCCGGTAGCCAATTCTTGTCCACCGCGCATGAACACGTCAGCGATGTTGATGTTCACTGCGTTATCAAACCATGGCGCTGTTGAAGTAGCGTTGGTTACCAGTTCGTAAGCTTCCTGGCTTGTCGCGTTGACGTTATCAGAAGTGACAGCCCCTTTGACTGCGTTAAGCTGTCCATCCGTTTTCGTAAATTCAGCAGCTGTTTCTGCAGAAGTCAGGAACTTCAAGAAATCGATTGTTTCTTTAGGCGCTGTTTTGCTGACCATCCAGCCTTCCGGCGCACCTGTCAATGCAGTCGGATCGCCTTTGCCATCTTCAACTGCCGGGAAATCGAAGAATCCAAAATCAACTTTGCCTGCTTCTTGCACCATCTTGATTTCCGCAAATTGCATATACAGGACTGGCACTTCTCCAGCAGCGAACATATTGCGGGCCGCTTCATGATCCATCGCAGTGGAAACGTCGCCCATATATCCCGTCAACTGTTTGAAGATCTCCAAACCTTTGATATAACCAGGGTCTGTAAACTCCCCTGTTTCCGCTTTATAGTCTTTTTCCAGCACTGCCGGATCAACCACTCGCTTAAAGATTGTTCCAAGATAGTGTGAGATTGCCCATGTGTCAGTCAAACCTTCCACTAGTGGCTGTTCAAAGCCCGCTTGCTTCAAAGAATCAAGCGCCGCAATAAATTCGTCGTATGTTTTAGGAACGGCAATATTGTTTTCTTCAAAAATAGCTTTGTTATAGAAAAATGCTTTTCCATCAACTGTAAACGGGACACCATAAGTTTCTTCGTTGAATTTGAAGCCTTCGTACTGGGATTCGATGATGCTCGATGACCATTCCGTGTCTTCGCTTAAGACATCATTTAATGGCATGATTTTTTCTGATGATACCAGATTTTCAGCAAATGAATAGGACCAGGAAGAAAAAATGTCCGGCAAATCATTGCTGGAAACCAAAACTTTGATTTTTTCCTTATAAGAATCGTTCAGAACCGAATTCACATTGATATGAACATCCGGGTTCGCTTCCATATACTCTTTAATTTTTTCATCGTAGAAAGATTTGCGGGGCTCATTTGGCCAACGGTGGAAAAAGTCGATCACGACTTTTCCCTCTTCATTGCTGGCGGTAGTTGTATTACTCGAATTACATGCAGACAAAACTGAACTGAGGAGAAGCAAAAAAATTGAGAACAACAGCATCTTCTTCATTTCATAACCCCCTTCAAATAGTGAAGCCTTCGTTTCGGAAAAAAGTATGGAGGAACTCTACCCGCTTAGTAGTCCATTTTCCACATGTATCTTCTGACGGACAATGGGTGGCCAGTATGTTCTGCTAAGCCGTCTGCGTACAATCGCAGTACAAAGCCTGTGATCGCCGGGCCGAAGTATTCTTTCAAGTCTTCGTCAATTCCATCGTAATTCAAAGTTGCGATATCCACCACTTCAACTTTATCGCTGAACTTCTCGACAAAATCGATTGCGCGCTGATCAAGCGGACGGCTGGATCCTTCGCCTTTCACGACTAAGAAAGGAACATCGTAATCTGTGATTTCAAATGGTCCATGGAAGAATTCGCCTGAATGGATTGCGTTTGAGTGAATCCACAACATTTCCATCAACAGGCAGCTTGTGAACGAATACGCGTGGTGAATATACGCACCGCTTGCCATTGTGTAAATGATTTTTTCGCGTTTGTTTTTCTTCCCAAACTCGTTGGCGGCTTCTGCAAACTGCTGTTGATTTTTTTCGATCAGGTTTCCTAAGTTCGGCAACTGATTTACAACGCGCTTGTATTTTTCGTTAGGCGATAACGCATTTAATAGTTCAAAGATCAATGTATAGAAAATGCCAGCTTCGCCATCAATAGCGTCTGAACCATCTTTATAGTTGTAATGAACAAGATGCTCAGCAGCCTGAGCTAGCGGAGATTCGGCCTCCATGGAAATTGCTACAGTCACGGCGCCTTTTGCTTTAGCAAAGCTTGCTGCTTCTACAGTTTCCGGAGTTGTTCCTGAATGGGAGCGCAAAATCACCAAGCTGTTCTCACCAAGTGATTTAGGAGCGCGGTGGATGAACTCGTTAGAAGTATATACAAAGCTTGGAGTTTCAATTTCTTTGCTTAAGAAGTATTCTCCGAAAGATAATGAGGCCATTGAACCGCCACATGCCACAAAGTATACATTTTCGATTTTCTTGGCATTTACTGCATCAATTACTGCCGATATTTGAGCCGCATGTTCCGGTTTCATCTCTACCCCTTGAACACTTTTAGCTTCTGTTGTACCTACCGCTTCTTCGATTAATGTTCCTTGATCTTGTTTCATTCTAGCACCTCCATTATTTATAACGTCATATGACGTTATATTAAATAATATTATATGTCTGACTATTTGAAATAGTCAATACTTTTTAAAAATAAATTTCATATAGTGTAGAAAGCTTGATACAACAGGCTTTTAAAGATGAAAAAACATGTTCGTTAAACAGGAGACACAAGAAAACCCCGTATCAGAAGACATGATGTCTAACAATACGAGGTTATATCACCGGTTTGGATTCTATGATCTCTTTCGGTCACTTTTTTACTTTTACATGATTTAATTCGTTTTCTACATGAACTGTTGAACTTCTTACATGACGAACCAAGCTTCCTATCGGCACTTTTCGGATTCTTTCAGTGAAATCTATTCACCTACCACAGAAAATAGCTTGCGCCGTAATACAAGCAGCCGATTACAATAAGCGCAACAATTGTATTCACCACGACCGGTGGAACTTTCAGCATGGACAAAACTGCTCCAACAAGCCATGCAGTTGCTCCTATTCCGATCACAAAGATAAACATGGCGATAGCCATTTCGTTATACACAGAAGTATCAATCTCCGAAAAATCGATTTTCATCTTTTCTCCTCCTGCAGTCAGTAGTGGAAGAAAGAACCGTTTCAAGAAAATAAAAACGCAACCCTTACTGCGACAAGGATTGCATCTCTATCTACTTTCTTATTTCCGGTACTTAATGGCCAAGCCTTTCAAGAAGTTCCGCGCATACCGGTCTCCGCAAATGCTGTAATTCTTATGTCCCTGCTTTCTCAGCATCGCGCTCATCTCGCTTTTCGTTACCGTCACCCCGGCAAGCTGCAGAATCTCCAGCATGTCTTCGCCCGTCAGCTGCAAGGCAATCTTCACTTTCTTCAGCAGCAAGTTTTTGGAAGGCTCGTTTGTCAGCGGCGGTGTTGCTGGCTGTCCGGGCTTCGGCTCTTGCCAGCCGCGCTTGAAAATGATCAGTCCGTTCAAGAACGATTCGAACATGGCATTGTCCGCTTTGATATGGTCCTCGTTTACAGGTTCATCCCAGATTCCATCCGCTTCGTCATCACTCTCCGGCGATTTCGTCAGCACCTTCAGCACTTCTTCTTTCGAGAGGTCAATCCCGCCAAGCTTGAAGATTTCCACCATATCGTTGTTTTTTATATCCAATGCATAGCGCAATCTGATTAATAAATCGTTGTTGTCCATAAAAGAACCTCCTGTTGAACTTAGTTATATCTGATAGTGATTCATCCTTAATGATAGCACATATGAAAAAGGTTATTCTCCAGCTGCAAGCGAAAAAATTTCAATGGAAAAAGGCATTGATCTTCAGTATGTAGAATAAAACAGCTAGCGGAAAAAGTAACAGGCACTGTACCATTAACTTTTCCGCAAAGAACAAAGGGGGATTTCTTGTGGAAGAAAAAGTTCATCCGGATTTAAAAGCTATGTTCTCAGTTTTGCCAGCAGCACCGCTTACTCCCGAAACGCTGGAAATGGTAAGAAGCACGTTGAACGAAATGACCTTGGCCAACCCAAAACAACATGATGCGGTTTCAACAATAGATAGATTCATACCTGGCCCTCCCGGCAATCCTGAAGTCCGCGTCAGAATATATGAGCCGGTCTCGAAACATGAAAAGATGCCAGGGCTCCTATGGATACATGGCGGCGGTTACATAATCGGCATTCCGGAAATGGATGATGCATTGTGCCAGCGATTTGCACTAGAAGCTGAATGTATCGTCGTATCGGTCGATTATCGCCTTGCACCGGAAACGCCTTTTCCGGGACCTGTGGAAGACTGTTATGCAGCGTTGAAATGGTTTGCTGAACATGCCGATGAATTGGGTGTTGATGCTTCCCGTATCGCAGTGGCCGGCGCCAGTGCCGGTGGTGGATTGACAGCAGCTGTTTCGTTATTGGCCAGAGAACGAAAAGGCCCGGACATCTCTTTCCAGATGCCTCTTTATCCAATGATCGATGACCGCATCATCACCAAATCAAGCCATGAAATATCCGACGAGCGCGTCTGGAATAAAGAAAAAAATATTCATGGCTGGTCAGCGTATTTGGGATCGAGTTACGGAGGACAAGTCTCGCCATTCGCCGCTCCCGCCCGCGCTGAATCGCTCGAAGATCTTCCGCCTACTTATACATGTGTCGGCGACTTGGACCCTTTCCGCGATGAAACCCTGGAATACGTGACCAAACTAGCGCAGGCCGGTGTACCGACAGAATTCCATCTTTATCCCGGCTGTTTCCACGGATTTGATATGCTGGTGCCCGATGCCGGAATCAGCCAGCATGCTGCTGCACAATACGTGGATGCTGTAAAACGCGCGTTCCAAAAATAAAAAACACGCTATCGGTCCCTTAAACCGATAGCGTGTTTCCTTTAGTTGATGCCAAGTCTTTCCGCATAAAATGGAGCGAAGCTTCTAGTCAGCTTGCCTCTCATCTTTTGACAACCCGTTCAATATGTATTGTCAAATAAAGCATTTCATCGTTGGTCAATCCATGGCCATATTCCTTCTTGATGTATTCCTTGATTTTTTCCGTGCATCTTGCCGCGTCTTTGTGCTTTTCCTTGACCATATTGAACAAGTAATCATCCGAACCTTCGTAATGCGTTCCTTTGAAAATGCGTTGGGCGAAAAATTTCAGGTGTGTGATAAAGCGCATATAATTCAAGGAATCTTCTTCAAATTCCACTTTGAAATGATATTTGACAATAGTAATAATTTGGTGGATAAACTTTGTAATGTTCAGGGTGTTCGACACATCTTCATTCATCTCTGCGTTGATCAAATGGATGGCAATAAAACCTGCTTCGTCCTCGGATAAAGTGACATTAAACTTTTCATTTATATGCTCTACCGCTTTGACGCCGACGAGAAACTCTTCTTTATAAAGCTGTTTAACTTCCCATAACAAGGCATTCTTGATTTCAATGCCGTCACGCAACCGCTCCAGCGCAAAATTGATATGGTCTGTTAAAGAAACATAAATGTTTTCATTCAATTTCTTGTTTAGCGTATTTTTTGCATACGTTATAATTTCTTCAACAACCATCATGAGATCAACCGGCACTTCCCGAAGGAGCATTTTAAAATTATCGGATGTTTCTTTGTTTTTTAACTCAAATACTTTTTGGATTTTTTCCTGATCTACTTCTTCGCCCGTTTTCTTCTGAAAAGCAAGGCCTTTCCCCATTATCACCAGTTCTGAACCATCCGACTGCAGCACGCTAATCACGTTATTATTAATAACCTTGGCTATTTTCATGGTTTCACCCCTGTTCTTTCTCTATCCAATACAAAGAACCCAAGCCGCACTAATAAGGATAAAATCAATGTGATTTTAACCGGTTAGCGACTTAGGTTTTGCCTGCATTATCAGTAACAATCCTATTCACAGCCTATTAATTTAAACTTAGTATATCTGTGCCTTCAAGACTTGTCAACGCTTCCAAAACCGTCTTTTCCACACAAAAAAACGGAAATCCCGAAACCAGGGATTCCCGCTTTTTGCCTTAGCTGTTCAAAGGACTTTTATGTTCCAAATCTTGTCCGTTCGATTTGATCACATTCTTGTACCAGCCGAAACTTTTCTTTTTGATTCTTGTTAACGAACCGTTTCCTTCATTGTCCCGATCCACATAAATATAGCCATAGCGTTTTTTCATTTCTCCGGAGGAAGCACTGACAATATCGATCGGCCCCCAGCTGGTATAACCGATAATTTCAACGCCGTCTTCGATCGCTTCACCCATTTCAGCGATGTGCTGTTTCAAGTAATCGATTCGGTAATCGTCATTAATTTCACCTTCTGGCGTCACTTCATCAACTGCGCCCAGGCCGTTCTCCACAACGAATAGGGGTTTTTGGTAACGGTCATACAATTGGTTGGCGGTAATGCGGAAGCCTTTCGGATCGATTGGCCAGCCCCACTCTGACGCCGCTAAATAAGGGTTTCTGATAGAGGCGAAAACATTGCCGCCTGTCACGTTTTTGTTGACTTCCGGATCTGCACTTGTTGCGCGGCTTGAATAATAGCTGAAGCCGATATAATCCACTGTATGCTCTTTTAAAATCGCTGCATCTTCATCTTCCATCTCAATGGAGATATCATTGTCTTTGAAAAAGCGCTTCGCATAGCCAGGATATTCCCCGCGTGACTGCACATCAATGAAGAAGTAAGACTCACGGTCTTTCTCCATCCCCTGGAAAATATCTTCCGGATTGCACGTATAAGGGTAGACAGTTCCAGCAGCCAGCATACAGCCGATTTTGGCATCCGGAATCATTTCGTGGCAGGCTTTAACAGCCAATGCACTGGCAACCAATTGGTGATGGGCTGCCTGGTATTGGATCTGCTTTTTGTTTGCCCCTTCTCCGAAAGCAAGTCCTGCACCTAAGAATGGCAAATGAAGCAGCATATTGATTTCGTTAAACGTCATCCAATACTTTACTTTATCTTGGTAACGCGCAAACACTGTTTTTGCATAAGTCTCAAACAAACCGACAAGCTTGCGGCTCCGCCAGCTGCCGTATTTTTCGATCAAGTTCATCGGCACATCAAAGTGGGCAAGCGTTACAACCGGTTCAATGTTATTTCGGACCAATTCATCAAACAAGTCGTCATAGAATTGCAAACCCGCTTCATTCGGTGCTTCTTCTTCTCCGGTCGGGAAAATGCGCGACCAGGCAATTGAAACGCGAAGAGCCTTAAAGCCCATCTCAGCAAACAAGGCGATATCTTCTTTATAGCGGTGGTAGAAATCGATCGCTTCATGCGCCGGATAAAACTCGCCTTCCTGAGGAGTGAAAGAAGAAATGTTTCCTAGCATAGCGTCCATTCTTTTTTTCCCTGTCGGCAGTAAATCGACAATTGTTAAACCTTTGTTTCCTTCTAGATACGCGCCTTCCGTTTGGTTGGCAGCAATTGCCCCTCCCCATAGAAAGCCTTTTGGAAATGTATAATTCGACATAAAACCGCTCCTTTCAAATTGTGGACCAAAGAATACTGAGGAATTCCCCCTTCTTTTTGGCATGTAAAAATAAAAAACCCGGACAAATATGGACACACGGGTAGTGTGAACAAATTGGTCCAGGTTATGCCCTTAACGGTAACATTCCTCAGATATAATATAATCTAAATCTAGCAGTTCTTGTTAGCGCTGTCAATTTGGCAATCCCTTGCAAGAACTAGACGCGCTCTCCTAAGCCGGCAGGTCTAATCAAACATAAGCAGGCAGACTGACCCGCTTTCATTCTTCTATCCCTTCCAGCAGCAGCCGGATATTGGCGATATCATCCGCATGCTCTTCTTCGATAGCTTGTTTTTCTCTTTCCAGCACTTCAATGCCCATTTTGGCAAATTTCAAATGATTGCTGTATTCCTCGAATATTGTTCCTTGGCTCTTGCCCTTTTCTATCGCTGAATAAAACTTTTCCAAAGCAAGAAGTTTAGTCAGTTCTTTGTCGACATTTATTTGCTCTTCAGTGCTGATTGGGAAATCGTATGGGGTGTTGATTGTATAAATTTCATCGAGCGCTTTGTTCAATTTCTCATGATGCTCTTTCAAAAATTCATCCATGATTTCACCTCCTCTTTATCTATTCCATAGAGGAGGTGGGTTTTCCTGTCGCCTTGCACCAAACAAAAAACGGACAAGGATTCTGTTTGATACAGATTCCTTGTCCGTACTTATTGATTGATTTTATAATTCTTCGCCATTCGTCTGAATAACTTTTTTGTACCATTCGAACGAATCTTTCTTGGAACGCTCCATAGACCCGTTGCCTTCGTTATCGCGATCAACGTAAATCATGCCGTAGCGTTTTTTCATTTCGCCTGTTGTGAACGAGACGATATCGATGATTCCCCATGGCGTATAGCCCATCAAATCAACGCCATCATACGTGACTGCTTGTTCGAGTGCTTCGATATGGGATTTTAAATAATCAATTCGTTGAGCGTCATGGATCGAACCATCTTCTTCAACTGTGTCGATTGCGCCAAAGCCGTTTTCAACAATGAACAATGGAACCTGGTAGCGGTCGTAGAAACGGTTTAGCGTATATCTCAAACCTGTCGGATCGATTGCCCAGCCCCAGTCGCTCGATTTGATGTACGGATTTTCCACGCCGTTGCGCAGACCGCCGTTTACAATGTTTCCTGTATTTTCATTTTCCACATCGCTTTTTACAGTTGTGGACATGTAATAGCTGAAACCTAGGTAATCAACTTTACCATTTAAAAGAATTTCATCGTCCCCTGGCAAAAATGGAATGTTATAGCCTTCCCGCTCGAATTCCTTCAGTGCATAGCTTGGATAATAACCGCGCACGTGGACGTCCGGGAAGAAATAGCGCTGCCTCATTTCTTCTTCCGCTAGCATCACATCAGCCGGATTTGAAGAGTATGGGTAGATCGGCACGTGGGAAACCATGGCTCCAATCAGGAAATCCGGATTGATCGCTTTTCCTTTTGCCACAGCCAATGCGCTCGCAATCAGCTCGTGGTGCCCTGCTTGATACATCACTTCTTTTGCGTTTTCGCCTTCTTTTACAATGACGCCTGAATTTGTCCATAAGAATAGCGGGTTATGGACATCCATTTTGTTGTTGATCTCATTGAACGTCATCCAGTATTTCACTTTGCCTTTATAGCGGTCGAAGCAAACTTCGGAAAACTTGACGAAATAATCCACTACTTTACGGCTTCTGAATCCGCCATATTCTCTTGCCAAATGCAGCGGCATCTCGAAGTGGGAAAGTGTGATAACCGGTTCGATCCCATGCTTCAGCAATTCGTCAAAAACATTGTCATAAAATTGCAAGCCTTCTTCGCACGGCTCCGCTTCGTCGCCTTTCGGGAAGATACGGCTCCAAGCAATGGATGTCCGCAAACATTTTAATCCCATTTCGGCAAACAATGCGATATCTTCTTTGTATTTGCTGTAGAAGTCAATCGCTTCGTGGTTCGGATAAAACTTATCCGCTTCAATCGTTTCTGTAATTTCTCTTGGCACGCCGTGTGCGCCAGCTGTCATAACATCTACAACGCTCGGCCCTTTTCCGCCTTGGTTCCAGCCGCCTTCAAATTGGTGAGCGGCTAAAGCGCCGCCCCATAAAAAATCGTTTGGTAATTTTGCCATGTGATCTCTCTCCTTATTTTACGACTGTCAGCAATTTTTCGCCGACAATGCCGTCTAAGATATTTTCAACAATGATTTCTTTATAAGAATGTGTATTCGTGATAATGAGTGGCGTTGTTGTTTTGATGCCTTCTCTCTGAATAGCTTCTTTGTCGAACGTGATAAGCAAATCGCCTTTTTTGATCTTAGCGCCGTCTTCCACATGCAGCGTAAACGGTTTACCGTCCAGTTTCACGGTATCCAAACCGATGTGGGCAAGCAGTTCAACACCGGAGTTCGAACGCAAGCCGATTGCATGTTTTGTAAGGGCGATCATTACCACGGTTCCGTCGAACGGAGCATATAGTTTGTTGTCGAGCGGCTCAATAGCAACCCCTTGCCCCATTGCACCGGAGCTGAACACTTCGTCCGACACTTGTGAAAGCGGAACGATTTGGCCTCTTAATGGTGTAGCGATAGGTTCTTCATTTTCATAAGTACTAGCCGTTTCAGACTGGTCTTGTTCTTCTGCCGGATCTTCACCAACCACTTTTTTCACCGTATTTTCGCCAAACCCGAAGATTTGGATCAAGACGATCGGCAGAATAATGGCAATCGCTGCACCGATCAAGATTCCCCAAATAGAGGACGGGTATTCCGGACTGATTCCGTTGACAATGGTCAATGGTCCCGGCAATCCTGCATAAGCGAAATAATAAGGATTGAAGAAACTTGCTGTCATGGCTCCAACTGCGCCTGCGATGCTGCCGAAGATAAACGGTTTTTTAAACTTTAAGGTTACTCCATAAATAGCGGGCTCAGTGATCCCGAACAATCCGGTCACACCAGCTGACACACCTAATTTCTTTGTTTCCTGACTCTTCGCCTTGATGATAACACCTAGTACAGCGCCAATTTGCGCAATTACCGCAATCGTTTGGTAGGCCTGGAACGAATCACGGCCGTATAAGTCAAAGTTCGCCAATACCATTGGCGTGATTCCCCAATGGACGCCGAAAATAACAAGTACTTGCCACAATCCGCCGATAATGGCTCCAGCTACAATCGGTGCGTTTTCAGCTAAGAAGTTATAGCCATTCGCGATTCCGTTTGCCCCCATCGTTGAAAGCGGGCCAAGCACTAAAATGGTTAATGGAACCATAATAATTAAACATAGGAACGGAACAAACAATGGACGAACGATTTCGTGTATGCGTTTATTCAAGAAGCGTTCTAAATAAGACAAGAGCCATACTAGAATCAGAGGCGGCAATACAGATGAAGTGTACACCGTCTGAGATAGCGCCATGCCTAAGAACGTAATGTTTTCTCCCGCTGCAATTCTTCCGGCCATCTCTGCCCAAGTCGGGCTGACCAGCGCAGCACTAGCAGCAACAGCTATATATGGATTGGTTTTAAAGTGGTTCGCTGCTGTTATAGCAATGAAAATCGGTAAGAACGTAAACGGCGCCCATGAGATGAAACTGAATACTTCATAAGTGCCTGTTCCTGAAAAACCAGGGAATAGCAAATTGATTAAAATCAGCAAGCCCTGCAAGATACCGGCTGCTGCCAGGATATAAACAAACGGCGCAAAAACAGCGGACATTGTCGCAATAACACGGTTTACAATGGTTCCTTTGTTTTCACTTACGTCGTTCGTTGTATCGAGCTTGACTAAACTTGAAAACTCTTCAAAAACTTCTCCGACGTGCTGGCCGATAACAACTTGAAATTGTCCACCGGTCTCCACTACTGTGATAACACCGGGCATTTCTGAAACAGCTGCTTTAGCTTCCGGCTTGGAACGTTTTAGAACAATTCTCAATCTTGTTGCACAGCGCGTAGCACTTACAACGTTCTCTTCCCCGCCTACAGCTTCCAATATATCTTTTGCAAGTTTAGAATAATCTCTGATTTTCGCGGCCACTTTTAGCCCCCCTTTTTTGTCTACGTTTTCATTATAAATTGTACCGGTACAATTTATCAAGTACGAAACAAAATAATTAGCAATTAATAATTTGATTGGGTGAGCTTTTGAATAGCATATGTTATAATTTTGTTATTCTATTAGCCAAATAAATCGAAGAGGAATGCCATATGTTAAAATACCAGCACATCGCAGATGCACTTGAGAAGTACATTGAAGAGCACGAACTTCAACAAGGAGACAAGCTGCCCGTATTGCAAGATTTGATGAACCAGTTTGGAGTAAGCAAAAGCACGGTCACGAAAGCGTTGGAGTTGCTGGAGACAAAAGGGGTAATCTTTCAAGTTAGAGGAAGCGGAATTTTTGTAAGAAGGCATAAACGAAAAGGATACATTAGCCTCCTTTCCACTAAAGGTTTTAAAAAGATTTTGGAAGACTTTCAGATAACGTCAAAAGTAATCGAATTGGATATACGGAAACCGACGACCGAAGCCGCTCTCAATTTGAATGTGGGGCTCGATGAAGATGTCTATTACGTAAAAAGGATCCGTTATATCCATGGGCAGTCGCTCTGCTTGGAAGAATCGTATTTTAATAAATCAGTCATCACGTATTTGAACAATGAAATTATCAATGAATCAATCTTTCATTACATCACCGAAGGGCTGGGGCTGAACGTCGGTTTTACGGATATGTTCCTTCACGTCGATAAGTTGACCGAAGAAGAAGCGGACTATTTAGGATTGGAAAAAGGCGATCCAAAGCTATACGTTGAGTCGATCTTCCATTTAACAAATGGCCAGCCATTCGACTTTTCCAAAGTGACGTACAATTATGTGCAGTCGCAATTTTTTGTCCAGGCGGTTTTGTAGAAGATTTAGTAGAGCTTTAGAGTTGTGGCTGACGGTCATTTCGGGGGACGCTTTCCGCGGGCGGTCCGTAAGCCTCCTCCATTCCCATCAGCTAGTTTTATAGAGACTCTAAAAAGTGCATAAAGAAAAAGCACCAATTCCCTCATACCGGAATTGGTGCTTTTCTTATTTACTTCGCACCGCGTGATTCTTTTGGCGGTTGGCATACGTCGCATTTGCGTTGGTTGTTTTTGTTGAACTTTGTAAATGTTTTTTCAAAATTGTTGCCGCAAGAGCATTTGAATAGCAGCTTTTGAGAGAAACCATGGTATTCCGTTGACAGCAATTTGCTATCGGAGTTTTTCTCGACAAATTTTTGAATCTCAGCGTATGTCCATCGTTTATTCATTCTGTTACACCTCTATATTTTATTGGTAGGCGGAGGCTAAGCGTCCGTTCAATTATGAGCAAAAGTCGTAATTATCCTAAGTGCCTTATTATAGCACGGGTAGAGGTATAGTGAGAAATCTAATTTAACTCTATCTTACAAGAGGAATTGAACCCTTCTTTATCTCTTTCTGATTATAAAAGCTGCCGACACCAGTCGACAGCTTCCGAATTGCCAAATGCTATTTTTCCGCTTTAATATGTGCGGCAACACTATCATTTCTATAAGTCACAGTCACTTTGTAACCGTCAGCCGTTACGTTGTTGAACTTGCCTTTCACTTTGTCGGCAGTCATCAGCGTAATATTGTTGCCCTTTCCGATTTCATAATCTGAGAGGTCCAAGTTCAAGTTTCCACCTTCAAGATATACTAAACCATCCACATTTACTTGGCTATTGCCGTCACTCATTTTTATGTCTAGGTTTCCGGCTTCCATCGTTAAGTTGCCGTTCAACTGTAACGGTCCATCCGCATCCACTAGAACTGTACCATTTTCTACATACAGATCGCCTTTTCCGAAAGCGGTCGCAGAAGCAGCTTCGAGCGTTCCGCCCTGGAGCAAGGTTCCGCCTGAATAGCTGTTGTCTCCTGTCAACGTAAGGGTTCCTGTCCCTTTCTTTGTAAGCATACCGCTGCCAGTAATATCGTTTCTCCACCAGTCATGGGCATTGAATCTTCCTTTTGAAGCATCCATATCCACTGTTACATTGCTTAGGAACGCACCATAGCCATCAGCCGCTGTGACCAGATCCAGTCTTCCCCAACCGTTCGACTCGTCGATTACCGGATAGCCCGATTCGATTTCTGTCGTGTACAATACCTCTCGACGCTGCTCATCCGTCAAATACGGCTGGCGCGTTTCCAGTAAAACTTCCGCGCCTTTAGGAACAACAGGTGCCAACCCTTTTGCACCGGTTTGCGGCAATCCATAAGTCAGTTTTTCACGATAGAACGCTTTGTTCGCTTCGTGGTCTTCCCATTTTTCTTCATCGTATGCACTTTCAAAGGTATATTCCTCTGTTACCGTATGCGCATATTCGTACAAGTCCATTCCTTTTGATTTGGCCAATTCGCCGAATACTTCTCCAGCGTTTTCATAAGCTTTATCCAATACCTCTTGGTTTTCTGCAAGGTTGTATGCATAGGCAGTCATGGCAGTGGACTGGATTCTTGCGCCGATCACATCAAGCGGCGAGTGCATACCGGCCACGATTCGGTTTTCCCCCATTTGAGCGGCTCTTGTTAAAAATTCTGCATACCGCTCCGGTGTCGCATAAGCAAATCCGAATGTCGACAAGTAGGATGCACTTGTATGGCCGCTTGGGAATGCACCATCCTTTCCTCTGCCGTCTTCCGCTTTTCTTTTCACATATTCCAAAGCTGGAATGACTTCCACAGCTGTTTCATATTGTTGGAAATGTTTTTCCCCTGTTTCTTTTTTACCGCCTGATGGCAATGCTTCTGATTTGTTTGTGCCGCTGCCAAGGATTTCCCAAACAGGCAGTCCGTTCGCATCAACAATTTCTTTTACTTCGCCATTTGAATTCATCCGGTAGGGTCTTGGAGAAGAATAGAAATACTTCGAAGGGTTTGACGAAGCTGGGCTCCGGAACCGGATCAAATGCACCAAATCCATTGCATCTGATAGTCTAGTTCCCTTCCATTGCCCCATCCCTTGGCTCTGGTCTTCAGCCGTCTCTTCTTCCAATACTTTATTCATATCCTCTGAAGATCTTACGATGCTCGTTGTCGGGTTAACGATGTCTGCGTATGTATTTGCGAGTGGCCCGTAAGCTTCCATCATGCTGTAGATCTTGTCTCTTTGGTCATCGTAATAAGCCGCTAGCGCCTCTTCATCTGTTCTGTTTTGCGTCACGTCTTCCACGTATTTTATGTTGGCTTTCCATGTCGCTTTGTCTCTGATTTCTTCGTTTGCATAGGTTTTCTTTTCCGCCACAACTTTGGTCTTGTCGTTTTTATAGCCGTCAAAATAAACGGTAGGGCCGTCATCGTAGTTTGCACCCTTACCGTTTGCCCCTGGTTTCGTTAACGCTGTTCCGTCTCTCCAATCCTTTTGGTTCAGCGACCAGATGGAATCAAAACCATCCAAAATATGAATGAAAGGATTCGTCGCAGCGATATTCTTTAAAATAGGATCATTGGCATTTCCGCCATAATCTATTGCTGATAACTCTACTTCAGGAGCATCCACGTTTACTTCTTCAGAAGTCCCTTGCGGCTTTGAAGGTTTTGAACCCCCTTCTTTTTTCGAAGCTTTACTGGACTTGCTTGGGGATTCAACATGAGAGCCTTTGCCATGGCTTTGGATTGAAACAGCCTCATTTGCTACGGGCGTAGCAGCTTGAACAGGAAGTACAGAAGAACCAACGGATAGCGCTAGAAGTACTGCTACTGATTTCTTTTGAAAGTATTTCATACTTTTTATATTTCTCCTTTTCTGCTGCAAATTTTTAAATGCTTTATCTTCTCGTTAATCCACTATTCAAACCCTTAGGTACAATCTAAGAGATTGGATAATTATTAACCGCACAAATTTTAGTATAGAAAGTATATGTTAGTAGAATGTAGGAAGACTGTTAAAACTAAGTAAATTTATGGATTACGGTTAAAACTTTCTACCACAGTTTTTATAAGTATATCTACTGATTTTTTCAATTTCGGATAACACAATAAGCCCGCTACTAAATGTAACAGGTTCTCTTAAGAGGAAGGAAAGAAAGATTAACATTAATAATGACAATTAATTTGCTAAATAAAAAAGCATCGGTTTTTAGCACCGATGCTTTTTTCAAATATGTTTCATCGTAAAAAATCATGTATCCTGCTTCACAAAAATCAGAATCAAAAATGTTTTGCTTAGTTTTCCTAGCATTATATTATTGATTTTTTACAGGATGGTAATAGACATGCTCCGTATAATCTGTAATGATTCCATCTACACCTAAATCGAATAGACGAAAAGCTTGTTCTTGTGATCTTGAAGTGTAGGGATAAATTTCCATCCCAGCTTCATGAACATCACTAACTAATTCCTCTGTCACAATGTTCATAGTTGGATTGAAATAATCAGCATAAGCAGCGAATTGAGCTAATTGCTCTTCCGTTACATTTGCCCAACCTGCTCCAGCTAGAACGCCATGAGGGAGATTCGGCAAAAGTTCTTTGGATTTTTTCATGGATTCATGGTTAAAGGACTGCATGATAACTTTCCCGTTATTAGATTTATTCATATTTCTTTCAATCAAAGCATCCGCAATTTTCTCTTCTATTCCAGGATAAAGCTCTGGCGCCTTCAGCTCTATCAAAATACCGACCTTTCCACGAAACGCATCTAATACTTCCTCAAAGGTAGGAACCTGTTCACCAGCATAGGCTTCACTAAACCAGCTGCCCGCATCCAACTGCCTAATTTCCTCAAATGTTAAATTGCCCACTTTGCCAGTTCCATCTGTCGTACGATCTACAGTGGTGTCATGAATAACGACAAGTTCCCCATCTTTTGTCATTTGAACATCAATTTCAATATAGTCTGCTTTCATTTCAAACCCTTTTTGAAAAGCGCCCATCGTATTCTCAGGTGCATGTCCAGAAGCTCCACGATGCGCTACATTTATCATCTTTTGCTGTTCCTGTTTCGAAATGACCTTGCTTACTTCTCCGTGTTCAGCAGCAAGTGCAGGTCCAGTAAAGGTAGTCATCGCGATACTTACTGCTAAAATAGTACTCATTCGTTTCATTTAACCACTCCTTAGTTAGTCTCGACTTTATTATAAGTATAGAATATGTAGTGGTTATTAATTAATCATAAATAATTGTAAATAATTAGTATATTAACTTATTATTCCATTTGAAAAATATAAAAATAACCACCTCTCTAATTTACTGAGAAGTGGTTATTCCTATAGGAGCAACTTATAAATAAGACAACTTCACAAAATAGCCTGTGAAGAAAATTACAATACGCCGCCCATAGGGTTTACATTATGCAGGCCTGATTTCACCCAACCGCAATTCTCTGCTCAAAATCCTGCAGCAAAGCCCGCACTTCAGCCGTCGACTCCGTCTTCAGCAATTGGTTTCTGAGTTCATCGGCGTCCGGAATTTCACTGACATAAATCTTGAAAAAGCGGCGCAGCGGCCTGAATGGCAGCGGCTCTGATTCTGTTGAGTATTTATCATGCAAATCCAGTTGCAGCTTTAAGAGGTCGAGATATTCCTCGGCGCTGTGCTCTCGCGGCTCTTTTTCAAAGGCGAACGGATTCTGGAAAATCCCGCGTCCGATCATGACGCCGTCGATGCCATATTTCTCCGCAAGTTCCATGCCTGTTTGGTAATCGGGAATATCACCGTTGATGGTCAGAAGCGTATCCGGTGCCAGCTCATCTCTTAGGGCTTTGATTTCCGGAATCAGTTCCCAATGGGCAGGCACAGCGCTCAATTCTTTTTTGGTGCGCAGATGAATCGAAAGGTTGGCAATGTCCTGCTTCAAGACATGTGACAGCCACCCTCTCCACTCATCGACATAGCTATAGCCAAGCCGGGTCTTTACACTGACCGGCAATCCGCCCGCTTTTGCCGCTTGGATGACTTCCGCCGCGTTATCTGGAAAGCGGATCATGCCGCTGCCTTTACCTTTCGTTGCCACGTTCGGCACTGGGCAGCCCATGTTGATATCGATTCCTTTAAAGCCTTGCTTCGCCAGTCCGATGCTCATTTCCCGGAACTGCTCGGGTTTATTTCCCCATATATGCGCCACAATCGGCTGTTCATCTTCTTCATACGTCAGGCGTCCATCCACTTCGAAGATCCCTTCCGGATTGCAATAACTTTCCGTATTCGTAAATTCCGTAAAAAACACATCTGGCCGTGCCGCTTTCGCCACCACTTTCCGGAAAACCACATTCGTGACCTCTTCCATCGGCGCCAGTATAAAAAACGGCCGCGGCAAATCGCGCC
Source organism: Planomicrobium soli (assembly GCF_003014655.1). GTDB lineage: Bacteria > Bacillota > Bacilli > Bacillales_A > Planococcaceae > Planococcus > Planococcus soli_B. The sequence goes on from NZ_PYAT01000002.1 coordinate 392,801, forward strand.
AAAAATTCTCTTTCATGTTCAACTTTCAACCCTTTCATTGCAAGATGAAGGTCAGCCCTTCATACAAAAACTTTTACTGTATCTATATTGAAAATAAAAAATAGTTGAGTCATCTTATTTTTTCTTAACCTTATCCAGTTTACATGAATTTTGCCTTTGTAGAAAGTGTTGGGCTTTAGACAGCCCTTTCCCAATTTTCTTCAAAACAACAAGCGCCAACCTCTTATTAGAGATTGGCGCTTGTTGCATTGAATGATCTGAGAAGCAACACCATCATTAAGTGATCATACTACCTCTCAATATACTCATATAAAAACGACTGTCCATCACGGTAAAAACGTGGATCGTATAACCCTAACCGTTTCCCATCATCCACTACGACAACAAAAGGCGACCATTGGTAAAGTGTTTTTGCTTCAGGACGTTGCGAGAATAAATAATCAAGATCCGCATCTTCCTTAGAAACTAAAACATATTGTTCTTTTTCTTTTTGGAACAGATTGTCCTGAAAAATAGTCACGGTATCGTCCTGTTTCGCAATGACTGAATAAGTCCAAGGGACAAAATTAGCAGAAAGAGCAACCTCATCATATTTTTCATCATACTGGTTATAGAGGAGGAACCCTTGAGTCGTTTGAATAATAAGGTGAAGGGTCATGAATACCCACGCCATTCTAAAGTAGTAAGGCGACTTTTGCTTGTTTTTTCTCGATAAAATAAAGGCAGTCCCCATAATGGCCCAGAATACCAGATCAACAATAGGAATGGTTCCGAAGGTAATTCGAGTGTTTAGAAAAGGCTCTAGATAACCCGTCCCCCAAGCATTGAACAGATCACTTGTATTATGAATAACCACAGCCAGCCATCCGAGAAAGAATAACCTTTTATCCTTTGTTTTGAAAATGGCCATACAAATCAAGAAGAGTACGGCTGCCCATAAGGGTGTCAGGAAAATAGAATGCGTAATGCCTCTATGCCACATCTGATATTGCCCTGTAGTATCCCATAAACGAGAAATAACATCTATATCAGGAATCAAGCTTGCCCCTACCGCTGTCACCAAAAAAGCGCGCTTTTCCTTTTTCTCCATATTTTTTTTATCCACTGTTCCGTACAATGTTAATCCGAATAAGGTATGCGTAATTGTATCCAAAATGCTGCCTCCAATATTTTCTTATCCTTGTATTAATGATTGTACTATAAACAGCAAAATAGGAGATTAAAATAGCCTTCATCTTTAAGGCGTATTTTAGAATGTTCAGGTATGAATAGAAAAACATCTCAAATCGATATGCGGCAACCAAGAAACAATGGCAAACTCAAATTCCGAGCTTCCGTTATTCATTACAGCCTAAAGCCGATTTCTTCTACTCATTCTCCTATAAACAAAAAGCGCCAACTCCTTATAGGAAGTTGGCGCTTTTAATTTATTGTAACGAGATTACATCATGCCGCCCATGCCGCCCATATCAGGCATGCCGCCCATTGGTGCTGCTGGTTCTGGGATGTCTGCTACGACTGCTTCAGTCGTTAGGAACATTGCCGCAACAGAAGCTGCGTTTTGAAGAGCTGAACGCGTAACTTTAGTCGGGTCAACGATTCCTTCAGTCAACATGTTTACCCATTCGCCGTTTGCAGCGTTAAAGCCGACTCCAGCTTCTTCTGATTTCAAGCGGTGAACGATAACAGATCCTTCAAGGCCAGCGTTTGTCGCGATTTGGCGAACCGGCTCTTCAAGTGCGCGAAGAACGATTCGTACGCCAGTTGCAACGTCGCCTGTTTCTGTCTCAAGAAGTTCAGCAACACGATTGTGGACGTTCGCTAGAGCCGTACCACCACCAGCTACGATTCCTTCTTCTACTGCTGCGCGAGTTGAGTTCAACGCGTCTTCGATGCGAAGTTTGCGCTCTTTCAATTCTGTTTCAGTAGCTGCTCCAACTTTGATCACTGCTACGCCGCCAGAAAGTTTCGCCAAGCGCTCCTGCAGTTTTTCTTTGTCGAATTCAGAAGTTGTTTCTTCCAATTGGCTGCGGATCTGGCCAACACGGGCAACGATTTTCTCAGTGTCGCCAGCGCCTTCAACGATTGTTGTATTTTCTTTCGATACGACAACTTTCGCTGCACGGCCAAGCTGCATAATGTTTGTTGATTTCAGGTCAAGGCCTAGGTCCTCAGTGATCACTTCAGCGCCAGTCAAGACTGCGATATCTTCAAGCATTGCTTTGCGTCGATCGCCAAATCCTGGAGCTTTAACTGCTACAGCATTGAACGTTCCGCGAAGTTTGTTGACAACAAGAGTCGCTAGCGCCTCTCCTTCAACATCTTCAGCAACGATCAACAAAGGCTTGCTTTGCTGTACCACTTGCTCAAGCACTGGAAGGATTTCCTGGATGTTGTTGATTTTCTTGTCAGTTACTAAGATGAATGGGTTATCAAGGACAGCTTCCATTTTCTCAGAATCCGTCACCATATATGGTGATTGGTAACCGCGGTCAAACTGCATCCCCTCAACTACGTCAAGTTCAGTTGTGAATCCGCGTGATTCTTCCAAAGTGATAACGCCGTCGTTGCCAACGCGCTCCATTGCTTCAGCAATCAACTTGCCGACTTCTTCGTCTCCAGATGAAATCGCTGCAACTTGTGCAATCGATTCTTTTCCTTCGATTTCTTTAGAAATCGCTTTTAGTTCGTTTACCGCTGATGCTACTGCAAGTTCAATCCCGCGGCGAATGCCTACTGGGTTTGCGCCAGCTGTAACGTTTTTCAAACCTTCGCGAATCATTGCCTGTGCAAGAACCGTTGCAGTTGTCGTACCGTCACCAGCGATGTCGTTTGTTTTTGAAGCCACTTCCGCAACCAATTTTGCGCCCATGTTTTCAAAAGCATTTTCAAGTTCGATCTCTTTCGCGATTGTTACACCGTCGTTTGTGATAAGCGGTGAACCGAATTTCTTCTCAAGAACAACATTGCGCCCTTTTGGCCCAAGTGTTACTTTAACCGCATCTGCTAATTTATCCACGCCTTTCAACATCAAACTGCGTGCATCTTCGCTGAACTTAATCTCTTTTGCCATTGTTAATATCCTCCTCTGTCTATTGAAAAAATATATGTTTTTATATTTTCTTACGTAATGATATGAAGCAAACCCGCGAAGACTCCCGCGGGAAAGCGAAGTGCCGAAATCCACTCGAGCCTTAAGCTCGAGTTAGTTCGGCGCAAGCCCGCAGGAAAGCGGAGCCGTTTTGCTGAATATCACCAGATGTTAATCTAAGAAAGAATCAGTATTAGCCTAAAACAGCCAAGATATCGTTTTCACGTAGGATTAAATATTCTTTGCCATCGTATTTCAATTCAGTACCTGCATATTTCGAGAAGATGATGCGATCGCCCTCTTGGACGTCCAATTCAGTACGCTGGCCGTTTTCACGGATAAGGCCATTACCAACAGCGATTACAGTGCCTTCTTGTGGTTTTTCCTGAGCCGAACCTGGCAGCACGATACCGCTTGAAGTTTTTTCTTCCGCTTCGATCAGTTCAATAATTACGCGATCTCCTAAAGGTCTCAACAATTGAAACACCCTCCTCAAATAATTTAAATATTCTACATTAGCACTCTCATGTCTTGAGTGCTAACCCAATACTCAGTTTAATAAAATCCACCCTCTTTTGCAAGCAAGAACATTTAATATTTACATATCTTTGCGCTCTCGTTTTTAAAGTTCTACAATAGAAACAGAGATGAAAGACGAAAGGATACGGATATGACAACAAACAGCACCCCTACAAAAACAAAACGATCCGCCAAACGGACCCCGCTTTATGTGCTGCTTATTTTTATTGCAGTGCAGTTATCACCTATTTTAGTGGTCGTTCCTACATTTAATTATTTTAGAAACCAAGGGCTTGATGAAAATACAGCACAAATCTCCACTTCCGGCTGGCTATTGGTCATTACCATGGCTATCGGGTTTCTCATCACATTGTTCGTCATCGCCCGCGACCGAAAGTTTTTTGATATTTGGAAAGGTAAGAAAACGAGCTACCCTATCGCCATCGGTTGGGGCTTGCTCGGGTTTTTAATGCTGTTGGTCGGCCAGACACTTGCCGCTTATATTGAAATGGCTATGGGCATCGACCCTGGCTCCGCAAATACACAGACCATTGTCACGATTGCCGAAGTGGTTCCGTTAGCCATTCTTGCAGTGGTGTTATTCGGACCGGTGCTTGAGGAATTGGTCTTCCGCCGCGTTGTCTTCGGCTCGCTCAATCAGACAACCAATTTCTTTTTCGCCACCGCTATCAGCGCCCTGATGTTTGCCTTGGTCCACATGGAATTTAGGCACTTGCTCTTGTACTTCACAACCGGCTTGGTACTCGCATTCTTATACCAAAAAACAAAGCGCATCATCACACCGATCATTGCCCATATCATGTTGAACGGCTATGTGATGCTCATTCAATTGAATATGGACAAAATCGAAGATTTCATCAGACAGATGGAAAACATCCAGCCATAATAAAAACCTTTCCCAAAGCGGGAAAGGTTTTTATTGTTGCTTGATTTGATAAATCAGGGTTTGCAGTTCCACCGATAGGTCGATGGTCTGGACCCGTATATGGTCCGGCACGGAAATACGCACAGGAGTGAAGTTTAAAATGCCTTTAATATTTGTTTTTGCCAAACGGTCGGTCACTTCCTGCGCCGAGCGCGAAGGAACCGTCAAGATGACCAGCTCTACGCCATATTCCTTAATCTTTTCTTCGATTTCATCCGGATGGAATGTATCGATTTCGCTGATTTTTTCCCCTTCATGAGGACTGTTCGAATCAAACGCCACAATGATTTTCGTGTTGTGGTTTCGATGGAAGTTGTACTTCAAAAATGCGCTGCCAAGTCCCCCTACCCCAATCAACGCCACATTCGTTTCTTCATCCTGATCCAGCGTTTTCCGGAAGAAAATTAGAAGCTCCTGCACATCGTATCCATATCCTTTTTTCCCTAAAGCACCTAAATAAGAGAAGTCCCGCCGGATCGTTGCAGAATCAATTTTCATAGCGTCGCTCAACTCTTGCGAAGAAATTCGTTTTTGTCCGGCGTTCGCGAAATTTTGAAGGAAACGGTAATATAGCGGTAGTCTTTTAGTAGTGGCCAGAGGAATTTTTGCTGCTTCTTGTAACATACGCTTTTGCAACCTCCTGAGCTCGTCTTAAATCGCTTTCATCTTACATTAGCCAGGCCAATATGTAAAGGCTTGGCTAATTGCGTACACGCAGCGCATGGGCTACACTGATATAGAATAGAGGTGACCTATATGATCGTTTTACAAGTAAATCAAGTTCATAAATCATTCGGGGCGGATGAAATTCTCTCCGGCGTAAAATTGGAAGTCCAACACCGCGACCGCGTGGCATTAGTAGGCCGCAACGGCGCAGGCAAATCAACCCTGCTGAAAATCATATCCGGGGAATTGTCTTATGACAGCGGTGATATCATCATGCCAAAAGACTTGACCGTCGGTTATTTGGAACAACAATCCACATTCGAATCGACTGCCACCATATGGGACGAGATGATGTCAATTTTCGCTCATTTCCGTGAACAGGAAAACAAGCTGCGTGAACTGGAACGCCAAATGGCTGATCCACTTGTCTATAATGACGCTATCCAATACGAAAAAGTTCTGAAAGAATACGATCTTCTGCAAATCCATTTTAAAGATGCTGGCGGCTATCAGTTTGAAGCGGATACGCGCGCTATTCTGCACGGCATGAAGTTTTATCCGGACGACTATGATAAACCTATTGTCTCTTTATCAGGGGGACAGAAAACGCGTCTTCTCCTCGCAAAACTGTTGCTCAGCAAACCCCAGCTGCTTATTCTTGATGAGCCAACCAACCATTTGGACATTGAAACGCTGAGCTGGCTCGAGAATTACTTGAAGAACTATCCCGGCGCCATCTTGATTGTTTCGCATGACCGCTATTTCCTGGACCAAGTGGTAACCATCGTTTACGAAGTATCGCGCCATCGCGTCAAAAAATATACCGGCAACTACAGCCGTTATTTGGATGAAAAAGCGAAACAATACGAATTGGACATGAAACAGTTCGAGCGCCAGCAAAGCGAAAAAGCGAAACTTGAGGATTACGTTCAGCGCAACCTGGTTAGGGCCTCTACTACAAAAATGGCGCAAAGCCGCAGAAAAATTTTGGAGAAGACCGAGTGGATGGGAGCTCCGGACGGCGATGAGAAATCTGCCCGGTTCGGCTTCACTATTGAGAAGCAAAGCGGCAACGACGTCCTGAGCGTCAACTCGCTTGCTATCGGCTATGGCGAACAGCCAGTATCCCGCAACGTTTCCTTTAAATTATACCGCCAAGAAAGTTTGGCGCTTGTTGGCCCGAACGGCGTCGGAAAATCGACACTGCTAAAGACTCTTATCAAAGAACTAAACCCTCTGGCAGGCGACATTCATTACGGCACGGGCATTCAATTCGGTTATTATGACCAGGAGCAAGCCAACTTGAAAGGCAACAAACTCGTGCTCAACGAACTATGGGACGATTATCCGCATATCAATGAAAAGGATATCCGCGGCGTCTTAGGGCGCTTCTTGTTCTCAGGCGATGACGTGCTCAAGCCCTTATCCTCCCTTTCAGGCGGTGAAAAAGCCCGGGTGGCCCTCGCCAAACTAATGATGCAAAAAGCTAATGTCCTGCTTTTGGATGAGCCAACCAACCACTTGGATCTGGACAGCAAAGAAGTGCTCGAAAATGCGCTTTTGGATTATCCAGGGACTATTCTATTTGTTTCTCACGATCGTTATTTTATGAATCGCATCGCGACAAAAGTGGTTGAACTGACACAAGAGGGCACGACCGATTATTTGGGCGACTATGATTACTACGTGGAAAAGAAACTCGAACTCGAAGAACTAAAAGCCCTTGAATCGGGTCCGGTCTCACAAGTTGCTAAAACCTCTGGCTCTGCCTCTACTTCCCAAATTGACAAAGAAGCCAAAAAGCTTGAACGCCAGCTGGTGCGGCAATTGGAAGAAGCCGAACAAACAATGGAAAAGCTTGATGCACAAATTACAGAAATTGAAAATTTGTTGTGCCAGCCGGAAATTTTTCAAGACCATGAGCAAGTGCTGCCACTGCAAAACCAGCTCGAACAGTTGAAGGCAGCACATGAAGAGAAAATGGATGCATGGCTCGAATTGCAAGAGAAAATTGAAGAAGTTCAAAATTAATCGCATACTTCAGTATGCGATTTTTCTTTCCTATATGTAGGTCAATACCTTTTTGTAAAATAATTATCCTCCACAACTTTATCCACATTGTGTTTATTAATAGGACGCCTATCAACATAGTTTTACACATTATCCACAGGTAATTTAAATGTTATGCACAAAGTTTTCCCATAACCAGCACACAATATATAGGATAACCCTCTTTTTCAACCTAGTTATTAACAAACTATTCACAAATTGTGCATAAGTACAAATGTTCTCTATTGACATAAGAATCGATTTTTGCGTTCCAAAAAGAAGACATTATATAAAAAAAAGAAGCTTGAGGACCGGCTTTTGCAGGTTCCTCGAGCTTCTAATCAATTATTTAGTCCAAGAGCTTAGCTCCATTCCCGGACGTCCATTCATCTTCATTGTTCCGCGAATGCCTTTTTCAAACATAACTGTTCCGGCTGCTGCAATCATGGCTGCATTGTCCGTACAAAGCGGGAGCGATGGGATAAAGAAAGGAATGCTTTTTTCTTTAAAGGCTGCCTCCAGCGAAGTTCGCAATCCTCTGTTCGCGGCAACTCCGCCAGCAGCAATCACTTGGCGCACGCTGTATTGTTCCGCTGCACGCAACGCTTTAGTCGTCACCACTTCTACCACACTGTTTTGGAAGCCTGCCGCAATATGTTCCGGCTTGATGTCTTCCCCACGTTGTTTAGCATTGTGCATGTAATTTAATACGGCAGATTTTAAGCCACTAAAACTGAAGTCGTATGACCCTTCCTCAAGCCATACCCGGGGAAACTGGATGGCATTGTCGCTCGCATGCGCTAAACGATCTATGTGAGGGCCACCTGGGTAAGGCAAGTCTAACGTACGTGCCACTTTATCATAGGCTTCTCCAGCCGCATCATCGCGTGTTTCGCCGATCACTTCGAAATGGCCATGCTCTTTCATATAGATAAGTTCCGTATGGCCGCCGGAAATAACGAGAGCCAATAACGGAAACTCCATTTCCTGCTCCAGCCGATTTGCATAAATGTGGCCGGCAATGTGATGAACCCCGACAAGCGGCAGTTGATGCGCAAATGCAAATGCCTTTGCCGCATTTACCCCAACCAGTAAAGCACCAACAAGCCCTGGCCCTTCAGTAACAGCCACGGCACTTAGTTCGTCCGGTGTCATCTGAGCTCTCGCCAGCGCTTCTTCAATGACTAGCGTAATCTGTTCAACATGATGCCGTGAAGCAATCTCCGGCACTACACCGCCAAAGCGCTTATGGCTTTCGATTTGGGATGCTACTACATTAGAAACAATCTCCGTACCATTTTTCACAATAGATGCCGCTGTTTCATCGCAGCTGGTTTCAATTCCGAGTACATAAACATCTTTATTCATTAAAGTTCACCCACATAACTAAAGCATCTTCATAATTGTCCGAGTAATAACGCTTACGGATGCCTCCATTTTTAAATCCTAATTTACGGTATAGATTCTGAGCCACATGGTTGCTGACTCGAGCTTCTAATGTCATTAATATGGCGCCTTGTTCTTTAGCAATTTCCATTGCCGCTTTCATAAGGCGTTCTCCGAGCTTCTTGCCCCGTTCGTCTGGGCGAATGGCAATATTGGTCACATGGCATTCGTCCAAAACAAGCCACAATCCGCAATAGCCGACAATGCCCTTATCTGTTTCAGCAATTACATAATAAGCGTGTTGATTTTCCACCATCTCGTAAAAAAATGCTTCTTTCGTCCACGGCAACGAAAATGACAAAGTTTCGATATCATACACTGCATCAATGTCTGCAATTGTCATTTTTCTGAATGTAACTTCTTCATTCATGTGATTGCCCTTCCTGCGCTTTTATATAGTTTGCTTCAGCTTCCGTGATCCGGCGATATTCCGGAATCGCCTGGTGCACATCAACCGGCTCGCTTTCTTTGGCAAGCATAATCAGGTTAACTGCCCGTGGCAACCGATTTTGAGGCGCACTAAAAAATGCAGTGTCTCCCATTACATCATGAATCAGCTGTTCATGAATACTAACATCTATACCAGTAAATAGTACCGGTTTATTCTGCGCTTTTAATTGTTCCAGAAATTCTTTCAAGTCGCTATGTTGATCGGGAATAATGGGTGCCAAGCTAGCGCCATCATACGCTCCTACAAATGCAGTGCCGCGACGAGCATCCATAATTGGACAGATGAGACCGTTAAATCCTTGTCCATTGGCAGCCAACACTTTCAAGCTAGAGACCATATATAAAGGTATTTTAAGTGACCAAGCCAAAGTCTTGGCAATCGTCATACCAATACGGACACCTGTATAAGACCCGGGTCCTTCTGCTACTGCAATATGAGTCAAATCCGCTGGAGCTATTTTTGCTTTTGCCATCATTTCCTCAACCGCTGGCATAGCTGTTAACGAATGGTTTATTTTTAAGTTTGTTGTTTCTTCTATTAATACGATCTCATCCTTAACCAGTGCAACGGCAAGCGGTGAATTGGATGTATCGATTCCAAGATAAATCATAGTTTGAGCTCCTTGCAAACAGTTTCGTAACGCTGGCCAATTGGATACAGTACAATTACTCGCCCTGTTTCCGATTGTCGGGTGATGGTTATTTCCAACCGCTCGGCCGGCAAATAGTCTTGGATAAACTTTGCCCATTCAACTACAGAAACAGCATCGCTGGAAAACAGTTCATCAAAACCGATGTCTTCCTCACTGTCCTCTAATCGATAAACATCAAAGTGATTCAAATCTAGGTTTCCTGAATATTGCTTTAAGATGGTGAATGTCGGGCTATTCACCATCCGTTTTATACCAAGCCCCTTGGCAAGTCCTTTTGTAAATGTAGTTTTCCCTGCCCCTAAATCACCTTCGAGCGTCAAGATGTCTTGCGGCTGAAGAAGGCTGGCAAGCTTTATAGCAAACTCTTCCGTTTCTTCAGGAGCATCAACGTATATCGTGTATGTCATAGTTTAAGTCACCTCTATTGAGTCTGTCATAAGTTTAGCGAAGTTAAGCAAGTAAATCAAAATATATTATCTATAGGAGTTTCTAGACAAAAAAAATAAACACAGCAGAATCGCTGTGTTTACGGATGAAAAATAACGGTCCCGACCGGGATCGAACCGGCGATCTCCTGCGTGACAGGCAGGCATGTTAACCGCTACACCACGGGACCAAAAAAAAAAAACAGACCAGCGACGTCCTACTCTCACAGGGGGAGACCCCCAACTACCATCGGCGCAAAAGAGCTTAACTTCCGTGTTCGGGATGGGAACGGGTGTGGCCTCTTTGCCATCATCACTGGACTCTTTTTAGAGTGCTTGTTCACTCAAAACTGGCTACACGACGGATGAAACGAAACAAAATTGGTTAAGTCCTCGATCGATTAGTATTCGTCAGCTGCACATGTCGCCACGCGTCCACCTCGAACCTAT
>NZ_PYAT01000003.1 GCF_003014655.1 Planomicrobium soli
GCCAAGAACAGTGAACTGAAGAATCGGCACGGCTATCGGGTGACGTCCGGCGCCGGATTGAGCGGCATGGCCTTACAGAGCGCCATGGCGATTTTCACCGTGAACCTGAAACGGATTCTTCGCTTACTGGATGAACGCAGGCAAGCTGCAGATCAATAAAAGGGCAAAAAAAGAGTCGGAAGACAGGAAATCCTGCCTTCCAACTCTTTTTTTAGTCTCCCATTGATTTAAAGGAAGGGTTTTTCAGTGGCCTCACAATATCGGGGACACCTTTTTTATAGGTCGCGGGAATCAGTCCGTATTTGATACAGCCCGAGCGGTTCACCGTCGGCACCAATTTTGATGCCGGTCAAGGAGCCGGAATACGCAGCGCCGGTATCAATATAATAAGCCTGGCTCTCCGAGTCGTATTTTGGTTCTTTTAATGGTGTATGCCCAACTATTTGCAGTTTGTTCAAATTTTTAAGTTGGCTGCGGTTCCAGAGAATTCCATATGGGTCGTCTTCATCAAATAGATCCTGCGTGTTTTTGGCAATTCCTGCATGGCTTACAAAAACCTTTTCATGGTCATAAAACAAGGGCAATGCTTCCATCCATTCTATATCACTTATTATATCGCGATCCTCGGCTTCGTACTGATCCAATGTTTCCTGTCCGCCTTGCCTCAACCAATTGAAATTCGGAGGATCTGAAAAATGTTCAAGCATCATCGCTTCGTGATTGCCTTTGATAAAATGGGCGCGTTCTGGAAAATCGGCAGCTAATTTTCGCGCAAGTTGAATGGTTTGAGGCGTATGTTTCCCGCGATCGACCAAATCGCCGACTTGTACAAGCACTTCGTTTGTGGGATCCCAATAGTCCTCTACCAGTTGTTTGAAAGTATAAAAACAGCCGTGGACATCTCCGATAACAAAATGGTTCATGGTCTTCAGCCTCCATTCCATTCAAAGTGGGATAGAAAACAATTATCCTTTTAGTCATTTCATTTTCTGTAAAATCTGACTGTTTGTCAATGATCTTTGCTGTGCCTTATCCATTTATAACAAGATTCATTCGGTTAAAACTTGTAGAAGATCATAAGCCTTCTGTCTTAATTTGCGTTATAATAAAGTATCATTGAAAAAAGGTGTGAAGTATAATGGCGTCATTTAATGGTTTTTCCATTTACATAAGCAACAATCTTGAATCGATGGCCAAAGAAATAGTGGAAGCCGTCCGGAATGCAACGGAACAGCCTATACCTGAAGAGGAATTGAACCAAGCCTTCAAAATGTATTGCGAAATGTTGCAGGTTTTTGGAGAGACTTTGGAATACGGGAATGAACAAAGCATTCCTGAAGTGTTGATTCATTGGAGCAAGGGAAATGCCCGGATGCAAGTGGAGGCAGGAGGGAACCTGTCAGAGATTGTTGTCCGCTATCCGCCGACTAGAACCGTTTTTACGGAGATTTTTACCCGAATCAGCATCGGATTGGGTTTATCTATAGAAGAAAATGCCTTTCTTATAAAACGCATCAACTCGATGTTGGATGTTAGCTTAAATGAAACCTTTTTTGCCTTTGAACACCTTTCCAACCAGTTCAAGGAAGAATCACAAAAAGAGCTCATGAAACTGTCCGCTCCCATCGTTCCGATACTGGACGATGTAGTAGTGATTCCATTGATCGGTTTTATTGATGATAACCGCGCACGACACATAATGGAGAACGTCCTCCCGCAATTGGCCGATTCCGAAATCAATCACGTAATTACCGATTTTTCAGGCATTCTCATGATTAACAATAAAATTGCCCAGTCTCTTTACCAGATTGGAGCCATGCTCCGTTTGATGGGGATTCATGTGGTTTCTGCAGGATTGCGCCCGGATTTAGCTCAAACTATTGTTAACAGTGGCATCGATATGACAAAAATCGAATCGTATGCTTCTGTAAAACAAGCATTGAAGAGCATCAAATAAAACGTGCTTCTGCCGTGAAATCTGGAAATTGAAACTATAAATTCGATTTTTCGGTATAAAGATCTTTGTTTGGGGAATAGCAATAATAACATGCTGATGAAAATTCCCGAAACAAGGAGGATTCAGAAATGAGCAAACCGATTGAATTGACTAAAATTACAATTATCCAAAAAGACACGGCGAACAAAGTGCGTGAAGCCTATATCGCTAATTTTCCTGAGCCCGTAGTCTACGGAGTCCATTCCGGAGTACGTGAATTTTACGGAGTCGATACAGAGGTTCAGCATCCTTCCACATTGGACCACATTGTGGCAGCGGCGGGCGGTTGACTGGTCGGGACTCTTTCCGGCGCGCTGGAAGCGCGCCATATACCAACTTCTCCTGACAAAGTCCGTGCCAATGTCCAAGGAACGATTGAAGCACCTGAAGGCGTTTTGAAAATCACAAAAATCAGTTGCCATTACATCTTAAAGGTGCCGGAAGGCAAACAAGATGCCGCCGAAAGGGCGCTTGCTGTTTTTGAAAGAGGCTGCCCGGTCGCCCAGACATTAAAAGGGGCAGTTGAACTGGAACATACTTGGGACCTGGAAGTTTATTGAGCAATAAAAAGGACCGTCTCTCCAAAGAGACGGTCCTTTGAGTTTGTAGACAAAGTATATGATCGGTGAAAAGCGATGCATAAAGCCAATCGGGCCGGCCGCTTCGCTTTCCGTGGGCTTGGCTTCAGCCACCTCGTCACTGCGTGTCTGAAGGGTCTTCAGCTCAAGTCGCTCCGTCGTTTCACTCCGTCACTGCTCCACCAGGAGTCTTCGCGCCCGGCCGGGTTGGGCTTCTTTCTCGGATCCGGACAACTGCCTTTATTCCTGTGACTGGATGCTGCAAAGGCAGGCGCAATTTCTTGGCCGCCCCTTTTCGCTTCAGAACCGGAGCGCAAGCCCGCGGAAAGCGACCGCCTGGAGCGAAGGTTCCGGCATCGCTCCCGTAAGACCTGTATCTTTAATCCGTTTAAAAAATAAAACTTCTTTTGTTTACAGTCTGAAAGGACCGTCTCTCCAAAGAGACGGTCCTTTCAATTTATATTGGCAGGACGGTGGACGATTTGATCTCCCTTAAAGCCAAACTGGTCTGGATTTTGGTGATGCCCAGTTGATTTAATTTGCGGATAAATGCTTGCAGATCTTTGCGGTCTTTATTGGCTACTTTCAGCAAATAATCGTATTCACCCGTCAAAACTTGGCATTCCAAAACTTCTGGCATTTCTTCCAAGGCGTTCTCCAGCGTCTGAAGTTCTCCGGCTTGATGGATATTCGTGCTGATGAATATAAAACATAGCAGATCAAATCCAAGCTTTTCCTGATCTAGTATGGCTACTTTGCGCTGGATATAGCCCTCTGTTTCGAGGCGTCTGATCCGGGTGTGGACGGCCGGCGCAGAAAGGTTCACCCGTTTGGCAATTTCCAAATTGCTTAATGCAGCTTGCCGCTGCAAAATATTCAATAGCTGCACATCAAGGCTATCAAGAACTTTATTGGTAATCGATTCCATATAATGCCTCCTTTAAATTATTCGCGTGGAATAGACAAAAAAAGCCGTAATCTAAATAAAATTAAGGAAAATCAATATTTTCTTTCGTTTCTTTTGAGTTTTTATCATTCCTCTTAATAATACACAAAATTAGGCTCTTAGGTGTTATTATTATTAAAAGTTTAAGGCTTATCATGATTATAGTAGGAAGCCAGCCGGAGAAGAGGCAAAAGATGCGCTATTTATATTATTCAATATTATTATTAACGAGTTTTTTGTGGGCAGGAAATTTTGTCATAGGAAAAGTATTGACGGAGCACGCTTCGCCTATGACGTTGACCTCTTTGCGTTGGTTGATTGCCGTTGCTTGTCTAGTGCCGCTTGTGTGGTGGAAGGAAAAAACCCTATTGCCTCCGAAAAAAGCGGTTTTGCCGCTTGTCTTAATGGGCGGAACCGGTGTGGTACTCTTCAACATCTTGCAATTTATCGCATTGGAAAAGACATCAGCCACAAATGTTGGTTTGATATCTACGCTCAATATGTTATCGATTGCCATTTTTTCAGGTGTTTTACTCAAAGAAAAACTTAATGGTTTGCAGATTCTGGCGATGTTCTTCTCCTTATTCGGTGTCTTGCTCGTTCTTACAAAAGGGGATGCAGCGCTTTTAATGTCGCTGGATGTTAATAGCGGGGATCTGTATATGCTGGGAGCTGTGGCTATTTGGGGATTGTACTCTGTTTTTAGCAAATGGGCTATGGCACACGTTTCTGCCATGTTCGCTACTATGTATTCCGGCATTTTCGGTTTAATCATCCTATTGCCGTTTAATTTGCCGAGCTTCTCCGTTGTTGATCCGGATGTTTCATTTGTTTTTGCGATTCTTTATACCGGCGTTGTTTCAACAGTTCTATGTTTTGTACTCTGGAATATTGGCGT
The DNA here is from genome assembly GCF_003014655.1 of Planomicrobium soli. Lineage (GTDB taxonomy): Bacteria > Bacillota > Bacilli > Bacillales_A > Planococcaceae > Planococcus > Planococcus soli_B. Next base: position 4,419 of record NZ_PYAT01000003.1, read on the forward strand.
CCAAAAGATTGGTGCGACAACATCAGGCATTTTCCTGAATTTTAATCCGGTCTTTACGGCATTATTAGCCTTTATCCTGCTTGGAGAACAAATGACGGAAATTCAGGTCATAGGAAGTGTTATTGTCATTAGCGGTTGCTATTTCTTTACCGTCTTCGGCATAAAAAAAACGAAAAAGAAACAACTCAGCAGACCTAGTTTTCAACAATAAAAAACCGCCGCAGAAAATTCTGCGGCGGTTTTTATCATGCGTTTACAAATTTTGTTCGTACAAACTCTTCGACTTCGTCTGAAGTTGAAAGAGACAAGATGTGGTCAACTTGGCTTTCCATTTCAGCTTTCGATAACTTCTTCAGTTGAGCGCGCGCTTTAAGTATAGACGATGCGCTCATTGAAAACTCATCAAGCCCTAGTCCTAGAAGGATTGGAATGGCAACTTCGTCTCCGGCCATTTCGCCGCACATGCCTGTCCATTTGCCTTCCTTGTGGGAAGCGTCAATGACCATTTTCACCATGCGCAAAATCGCTGGGTTGAATGGCTGATACAAATACGAAACGCTTTCGTTCATGCGGTCAGCAGCCATTGTGTATTGGATCAAGTCGTTTGTTCCAATAGAGAAGAAATCGACTTCTTTCGCGAAAATATCAGCCATTACAGCAGTTGAGGGAATCTCAACCATGATACCGACTTCGATCGAATCGCTGACAGCAACGCCTTCGTCCTGAAGTTTCGCTTTTTCTTCTAAAAGAAGCGCTTTTGCTTTGCGGAATTCATCAAGCGTTGCAATCATTGGGAACATGATTTTCAAGTTGCCGTGGACACTTGCGCGAAGCAATGCACGCAGCTGCGTCCGGAACAAATCCGGCATTTCAAGGCAAAGGCGGATAGCCCGAAGCCCAAGGAACGGATTTAACTCTTTCGGCAAGTCTAAGTATGAAAGTTCTTTGTCTCCGCCGATGTCAAGTGTGCGGACAACTGTCGGCTTGCCGTCCATGCCTTTTAGGACAGCGGCATAAGCTTCAGTTTGCTCGTCTTCTGTAGGGAACTGGTCGCGACCCATATACAAGAATTCAGTACGGTAAAGACCGACCGCTTCGCCGCCATTCTCCAATACGCCAGCAATATCTTTTGGCGTCCCGATATTCGCGCCAAGTTCAACTGCATGGCCGTCCTTAGTAACAGTTGCTTCGTTTTTCAAGGTTGCCCATTCTGCTTTTTGCTGATCATAAGCTGCTTGTTTTTCTTCGTATTCCGATACAGTAGCTGCATCCGGATCGACGATGATGTTGCCATCGAGACCATCAACGATAACAAGTGTCCCGTTTTGGACAGTAGCCATCGCTGTTTTTGCGCCGACTACTGCAGGGATTTCCAGTGTACGTGCCAAAATTGCAGAGTGGGAAGTCCGTCCGCCGATATCGGTGATGAACCCTTTAACAAATTCCGGGTTCAGCTGAACCGTATCAGAAGGGGTAAGGTCTTCTGCAATGATGATCACTTCTTCTGAAATCATGCTTGGGCTTTGGATGGAAACACCTAAAAGATGCGCCAATACACGTTTTGTCACGTCACGGATATCCGCAGCACGCTCTTTCATGTACTCGTTGTCCATCGATTCAAACATCGCAATAAACATATTCGCTGTTTCCTGCAAAGCGAATTCAGCATTCACTTTGTCAGAAGAAATGCGCTCTTTGATCGGGCCTACCAATTCCGGATCGCTGAGAACAAGAAGGTGGGCGCCGAAAATGTCAGCTTCTTTTTCGCTGATTTGTTGAGCTGTGCGCTCTTTGATTACTTCCAGTTCAGAAACTGACTGGCCTAAAGCTTTTTCAAAACGCGCAACTTCAGCTTCTGCATCAGTAATATTTTTTTGTTCTACGTTTAATTCCGGATTTTCAAGGCGATACGCTTTGGCGATGGCGATACCATTGGACGCAGCTATTCCGGAAAATGAATTCGCCATCAATTTGATAGCCCTTCGGTTGTCATAACTTCTTGCGCGCGCGCCATCGCTTCTTCTTCATCCGTTCCGTTTGCTGCCACGGTTACTGTAGCGCCTGAAGGAATTCCTAAAGACATTACGCCTAAGATGGATTTTAAGTTAACTTTCTTTTCTTTGTATTCAAGCGTGATATCGGAACTGAATTTCGAAAGCGCTCCTACAAGTGCTGAAGCTGGACGTGCATGAATGCCTGCTTGATCTGTAATTGTAAATTGTTTTTCTACCATGGATGATTCCTCCTAAGGAAAATGAGTGATTTTGACTGACTTCCACCAATACAGTATGAACGTTTTTGAATGAATTTAAAAGCATTTGATTGTTTTTGAATGAATTTAATCGTTTTTGATTGATTTTGGAAGCGATTTCAAGTATTATCGATTTATCGAATCGATAAAGAGGGTGTTTAGATGTTAACAAATGAACGGCATGAGTTCATCTTAAACATGTTGGCTGAAAAACAGACAATCAAAATTCAAGATGTGGTTGATGCAACCGCTGCTTCAGAATCGACGATTCGCCGGGATTTGACGGAACTTGAAAACCAGCAGAAACTCGAACGGGTATTTGGCGGTGCTGTATTGCCTGACCGCAACTTAATGGAACAAAGCGTTTCGGATAAATCGACTCAACACCTCCAAGAAAAAATTCGGCTGGCAAAATTTGCAGCAACGTTTGTACAAGACGGGGATAGCGTTTATCTTGATGCCGGAACGACGACATTTCAAATGATTCCTTTTTTAAAGGACAAAGACATTACAGTCGTTACTAACGGCCTGACCCATGTTGATTCTTTGAATGAGCATGGCATCACCACTTATTTGACCGGCGGCTTGATGAAGTCAAGAACAGGCGCGCTAGTCGGCGCACAAACCGTCCAATCGCTGCAAAATTATCGGTTTGACCGATGTTTTCTTGGTGTTAACGGCATCCATGAAGAATACGGCTATACGACACCGGATCCCGAAGAAGCGGCCGTTAAACGGCTGGCCAGTTCACTTTCCCGAAAAGCTTATGTTTTAGCCGACCATTCCAAGTATAACAAAGTCAGCTTTGCAAAGATCATGGACCTGGCTGCTGCAGTCATGGTTGTTGATAGGATGCCAGATGACCTTCTTGCCATATTGGAAAAAAAGACAACAGTAAAGGTGGAGAGCTAATGATCTATACGTGTACAATTGCCCCTTCGGTTGACTACACCACATATTTACCCGAATTTGAAGCCGGAAAACTGAACCGCTCCCAACAAGTGTATTACTATCCTGGCGGAAAAGGAATTAATGTTTCCCGAGTGCTTAAAAGGTTGGGAGCCGACAGTAGAGCTCTTGGCTTTGCCGGCGGCTTCACAGGAAATTATATCGCACAATTTTTAGAAGGTGAAGGCGTGGCGACCGATTTTATTCCGGTTGAAGATATTACCCGCATCAACGTCAAGATCAAGTCGGCGAATGAAACCGAATTAAATGGGCCGGCGCCAAGCATTTCTGAAAGCCATCTGGAAGTATTGATGGAGAAAATCAAAAAAATGGAGCGTGGCGATTGGTTTGTACTTGCCGGTACTTTGCCGGATTCCATCCCCATTGATTTCTTCAAGAGAGTGGCGGAGATATGCCAAAGGGGCGGTATTCGATTAGTTCTCGATACGTCTGGTCCCGCTCTGAACGAACTGATCGGGCTTAAGCCATTTTTGATCAAGCCAAATGAGCACGAACTTGGCGAACTGTTCGGCATTGTCATATCGGATAAAAGTGACGCTTATTCCTACGCCAAGAAATTGGTTGAAAAAGGCGTGGAAAACGTTATCGTATCTATGGGGGGAGAAGGCGCGCTGCTTGTTGCAAAAGATTTGGCGGTTTCAGCTGAAGCTCCAAAGCAAAAAGTTGTGAACACAGTAGGTGCGGGCGACTCCTTGGTCTCTGGATTTATCGCTTCTTATGTAAAAGATGAAAATCCGCTCGAAGCCTTCAAATATGGGGTAGCGAGTGGTAGTGCCACGGCTTTCCGTTCGGATTTATGTGATAAACCCGATGTAGAAGCGCTGCTCGGCCAAGTGAAATTAACTCCATTTCATGAACAGGATGTGACAAAATGAAAATTACTCAACTATTAACAGAAGACACAATTGTCTTGGACTTGAAAGCTACGTCCAAACAAGCAGTATTAGCCGAATTGGTCAATCAGTTGGACTTAGCCGGAAAATTGACGGACAAAAACAAATTTGCGAAAGATATCTTGGCTCGCGAAGAACAAAGCACAACCGGGATCGGCGATGGCATTGCAATTCCGCATGCAAAGTCAGCAGCTGTCAAATCACCGGCTATCGCTTTCGGCCGTTCGTCATCAGGAATCGATTATGCGGCTCTTGATGGACAGCCTTCCCACTTGTTTTTCATGATTGCGGCAAGCGAAGGCGCAAACAACGATCACTTGGAAGCATTATCAAGACTTGCAACGTTTTTGATGGATGAGAAATTCCGTGCAAGAATGTTGGCTGCAAAGTCAAAAGAAGACGTCCTTGTTGCGGTAACAGAGAAAGAACTGGCGGAAGATGGGGAGGAAGAAATGGCGGAAGCGATGGACGCTCCTGCTGCATCTCCTTCAGCTAAGAAAATTCTTGCTGTGACGGCTTGTCCGACAGGTATTGCCCACACGTATATGGCGGCTGAAAAGCTTAATGAGCGGGCAAAAGAACGGGGCATCGCCTTAAAAGTGGAAACAAACGGTTCCAGCGGCGTGAAAAACCGGTTGACTGATGCAGAAATTGCAGAAGCTGACGCGATAATTGTAGCTGCCGACACGAAAGTGGAAATGGCGCGCTTTAGCGGCAAACGGGTTATCCAGACCAAAGTCGGCAAGGCGATCTATGAAACAGATGATTTGTTGAACCGGGCAGTCGGCGGAGACGCAGCGGTCTATACACACGACCGTTCCAAAGATGAAGCGGATGGCTCTGAAACAAAAGGCGGCTTCTACAAGCATTTGATGAACGGGGTTTCGAATATGCTGCCGTTTGTCGTCGGTGGCGGGATTTTGATCGCCATCTCCTTCTTCTGGGGCATCAATGCTTCTAACCCGGATAGTCCGGAATACAATCAATTCGCGGCTATGTTGAGCACAATCGGCGGAGGCAATGCATTCTTCTTGATGGTCCCGGTACTTGCTGCATTCATCGCGATGAGCATCGCGGAACGCCCTGGTTTTGCTCCTGGTATGATCGGCGGTCTGATTGCAATTACGGTTACGGGCGTTGAAGGCGCAAGCGGAGGTTCTGGCTTCCTTGGCGGTTTGATAGCCGGTTTCTTGGCAGGTTATGTAACACTTGGCGTCAAAAAAGTTTTTGCTGGGCTTCCTAACAGTTTGGAAGGCTTGAAGCCGGTCCTTTTCTATCCGGTATTCAGTATTGCAATTACAGGTCTTATCATGATGCTGATCAATCCTCAGTTGACAAAAGTATACACAGCAATATCCGCTTTTCTTGAAAGCTTAGGCGGAACGAACTTGGTGCTGGTCGGCCTGCTGCTTGGCGGTATGATGGCCATCGATATGGGCGGCCCGATCAACAAAGCAGCGTACACTTTTGGCATCGCAATGCTTGATGCCCAAAACTTCAATTTCATGGCGACGGTCATGGCGGCTGGTATGGTTCCGCCGCTTGGGATGGCGCTGGCAACAACTTTCTTTAAAAACAAATTCACCCGTCCGGAACGCGAAGCGGGCAAAACGGCTTACGTCCTTGGCGCTTGCTTTATCACAGAAGGTGTTATTCCTTTTGCTGCAGCCGACCCGGCACGTGTAATTCCGGCATCGGTTGCCGGTGCAGCGACAACAGGAGCGCTGGTTATGTTGTTCGATATCAGCCTTCGGGCACCTCACGGCGGAGTCTTCGTAATGGGGCTTGTCGACGGCGGAATCGTTAGTGTTTTAATGTACGCTTTGGCAATCATTGCCGGCGCGATTGTTACAGCAGTCGTAGCAGGGCTTTTGAAAAAGAGGACGGCAGTGCCCGCTTAATAGACAAAACCGCTGCAGGAGCTCTACTCGAGCCTCTGCAGCGGTTTTTTTAATGAAAAAAATTAAGCTTTCGTCTTGTTGTTATTGCTGGATTTCCATGTGTAAAAAGCGACGGCGCCAAAGCACAAAGCTGAATTGAAGAAAAATACAAGATCGTTCAGCTTGCCATCAAACAGCAGAATATTGATCACCGTAATGGCATGTATAATGATAAGCAAAAGAAGCAGAACAGTTGAAGTTTTCATGAAGCCATCCTTAAAATTTGTCGTTTCCCTATTATACCGCAAGGCGGATAGCCGTTATACAAGGAAAAAAGATTATGTAAAAAAATTTTCAAAAAACAAGGCTTATTTTTTAGAAAATTCCTTCTTTTATGATAGAATAGTAGAAATAATTTTTTACAGGAACATGCGGCTGGGGCGAATAAGCTCAGCAACATTCCTGAATCTGTTAAAAGGAGTGAATTGCCATTACTATCATCTGCTTAGTAAGACACGGTGAGACGGATTGGAACGCGCAAGGAAGACTTCAGGGAAGCATGGATATACCGTTGAACGCCAATGGTATTTTGCAGGCAGAGGCGTGCAGTGTGTATTTACAGAAATCAGCATGGGATTTTATCATCACCAGCCCGTTGCAACGTGCAAAAAATACAGCAGAAATCATCAATGGAAAAGTGGATGTGCCGTTGATAGTGATGGAAGAATTCATGGAGCGCCATTTCGGGGACGCGGAAGGCATGACGTTGCATGACCGGCGGGCAATTTTTCCGGATAAGAGATACCCGAACCAAGAACCTGCAGATGTGTTCAAGCAGCGTTTATTGTCAGGCATCCAAAAAATCCAGGAGCAGTTCGGGGACAACCGCATTTTATTGGTGGCCCATGGAGCAGTGATTGATACGATACTCTCCGCTTTTTCACTCCAGGAAAAGGATGGATATACGTCATTGGAAAATGGCTGCTTCAGCCGCATTCATTTCGAACAAGAAAACTGGCAAGTAAAAGAAATCAATCAAGTAGCCCATTTAGAGAAAATCCGAACAAAACAGAAGTTCAGTTATGAAAAAGAGGCTGTTTCATGGCCGTCGTAAAAGGCGGTCTTCAATTGTATACGAAGTGTTTCTCGAGTATAAAAGCTGGAAATATCTAAACTGCTTTTAACGATAATAGAAGAAAATCGGGAAGGCGGTATGCAGATTGGGACAATCGTTGTCTGGAAAAGTGGCATTTATCACAGGAGCGGGAAGAGGCATAGGCTGTGCGACCGCTCTCGCTTTGGCAAAAGAAGGGGTACATGTAGGCCTTATTGCAAGGACTGATAAACATTTGCCCGATGTGGTGAAGCAAATCCAAAATTCAGGCGGTACCGCAGCCTACGCCATAGCGGATGTTTCCCAAATGGACGAAGTGGAACAAGCAATTATGCATTTGACTGGAGCTCTAGGCACTGCTGATATCTTAATCAACAATGCAGGCATAGGGCAGCATGTTGCTTTGCTGGATACAGACCCGGCTGATTGGAAAAAAGTGATAGACGTCAATTTAATGGGGGTTTACTACGTCACCCGCGCAGTATTGCCGCAATTGATTGAGAAAAATGCCGGAGATATCATCAATATTTCATCCACCTCCGGTCTTCGGGGCAGCGCCGGTTCTACCGCGTACAGCGCTTCGAAGTTCGGCGTGCTCGGCCTTACTGAATCGCTGTCGCAGGAAGTGCGAAAACACAATATTCGCGTGTTCGGCTTGACGCCTAGCCGAGTGGTAACCGATATGACGATCCAGGGGTTTTTAAAGGACGAAAATTTGGAGAAATTCATGCAGCCGGAAGACTTGGCGGAATATATGGTATCTCTTCTAAAGTTGCATCCACGCATGTTTATTCCTTCATCAAGCCTTTGGTCCACCAATCCTTTTAATAGCAAGTGATCCAAAAAGCCGGCAGCGCGCTTCGCTGCCGGCTTTTTGGCGGAAAAATAAGATCAATAAAGCAGCAGGCAATAGGTGGAGATTCTGGAGAAAAAAATATTCTGGAGAAAAAAATATTCATGAGCCGATCTGTAGAGAATCAAAAATTTGCAGGAAAGAAGTTTAAATGTATTTATTTACATAAGGAATAATATATAAAAAAGTAATAAAAAAAGCAGAACAAAAAAGACAAATCGAAAAATAGCTTTCAAAAATAAAATAAAAAAGCAAAAAACTCAAGGTATGAAAACAGAAGAATGGGAGCAATAAAAAAGAAACTTAGAAAACAAATAGCATACTTTAATGACTGCTTGGCAACCAAAGAAAGAAACACACCTTAGAAATAGGGCAATAAAAGAGAACAGGTATTAAGAAGCTGGAATACGAGGAGAAGTAAGAAGCGACATTTATATTATCTAAACAATTTCTAGCGTTGTAACGATATTAATAGGAGGCAGCAAAGAAGAAGAACCATTTGAAATGAAAAAGCAAGCGAACCTATCAAATACTGGATATCAGGTATATAAAGAACTTTACTGCTAGAGTAATTGGAATTCTGATCATTATGAGTTAGTAAGAAAAGGTTACCAGGAGAGTGTTATAACATAAGAATCAGTTTAAAACGGAATAAAAACTAATAAATGTATTAATTTACATAAGGAAAAACAAAAAAATAAAAACATACAAACAAGAAAACAAGAAGAAAAATCCAAAAAAAGCTATACCTAAAAGGAGGCACAGCCTAAGATCAATAATTGCTTATTGAAGTTAACTAGCAGAATCTTCTCGTTTAAGGTGGGCATTGGGTGCTTTATCTGCTATGAGGTTCAATTCAACTTTGTGTTCTAAAAGAGCTTTTAAACCACAGAGAACCATTGTAAACCCGCCCATAGCATCTATAGCTTGTTTTACAATATCATCAGGTGTTCCTTTGAATCCCGTATTGGTAATTGAGACATATGTGTTATTAATGCCGCGCGATGAAAAAATCCATTCTACAGGGGTATATCCATAAGATTCTTCCCATTCAATTAAAATGCGCTGATTTTCTTCAACTTCGATAACATGTACTTTGGTTGATACTCCATACATGTCCCATTCCCATATGACGTTTTTTCCAGTTTCTAAAGGGCCACTACTTGTTGTAAACCAGAATTTCGTAGTAATGGCGGGATTTACAAAAGCCTGAAACACTTCATTTACCGGACGGCGGATCATCATTTCTGCTTTTGCTATTGGTTCGTTGATTAAACCAGTCATATTCAGCGCTCCTTTCGTCTTTACTTGTTCTTTATTTGATACTACTATTATAAACCGAATATTTTGATAATAATATGGGAAATTGTACGATATATAGTTATATCTTCAAGAATTCTTCAGCAGTGCATGAAGAGAAGCGAATGAATAAGATTATAGCGATTTCGGCAGTGATTTTTCTTTCGTTTTGAAACCATTTCTGGTGATGTCCGTAGAATAAAGTACAAAAGGGGGAAAGAATTATGAATGAAAATAAAGAGAATCTAAATTATGAAAGAATCAATCCGTTTACAGGCATCTGGATACGGACACGGGAAACGGTCCGCTATGTGATTGAAGAGAAAACTATGGGCTATATTTTTTTGTTAATAGTGTTGGCTGGTGTTATTAACGCCTTAATAGGAGCGTTTGATCCAGAATTAAGTACCGGGTTACCTATATGGGCTACTCTTTTAATCGGCTTTGTTCTCGGACCGATTGCTGGAATTGCGGGTGTAGCATTCCTTTCTGCTCTTTACCTAATTATCGGCAAAATATTTAAAGGCACGAGTACATATCAGGCGATGTTTAAAGCAATCGGTACAACGTCTATTCCATCCATTTGGTTTGCGCCGATTTTTCTTCTTGGTTACTTGATCGCCCCTGATATGATGTTAACCGAATCAGGTAACGAAATTTCACCGGTAAGTTTTGTTGTCGGCGGACTAATTTTCATCGCAAGCATGGTCCTCGGGATTTGGAGTTTGATTATCCAAAGCAAAGCAATCGGGGAAGCGCACCGGTTCTCAAGCTGGAAAGGGTTTTTCACCCTGCTGATTCCAGGCGTTATTTTATTCATAATAGTTGCTGCTTTGGCTTTCTTCTTCATCATTACGTTTATGAATTTTTCTTAAAAGAAGGCGAAAGCCTTCTTTTTTGTTTATAAAATTTAAATGGAAGTAAATGTTTTAACTAAAACTCAAAAGAAAAGGGAGGGGAAGAGTTAATGGGGGATAGATTAGAAGAACTTATTTTGCAAGGCAATTTTAATGAAGCGAAACAGCTCTACGCTCAAACCAGCTTCAAATCTTTTAGCCATGAGTTATTATCAACGGCTTTCGATAACGAAAGCCTTGCAAATTATTCTTTTTTGGCGATGCTATTGTTAGAGGGCGAAGATGAAAAACTTCATGATTTAGCTTATCTGGTATTATCCCAACCGCTTTGCCACATCGAAGGCGCTTATGCGTCCGCATTGTATCATGCCCAAAGGGCCGTTGAATTGACCGATTTTAAAAATGTAAAACGGTTAGAAAATCTATTGTTTTTAAACATCGTTCCAGAAAAAGTTGTCAGCGATGAAAAAGCTAAAGAAATTGCCAGCAAAATTTTGGTGTTAGATCCGGAAAATGAGGTGGCCCAAGAAATGCTGAGGTGACAAGGGTATATGAAAGGGTTATACAGCTACTAAAATCTAAAAAGGTTTATAGCTTTCAACCACTTATTTGATCTCGTTCTTTTTACACTCAAATGAATAATCATTTGTTAAAGAATTATGTATCTCTAAATGAATGATTCCATTGTTTTCTATGCATTGCATGCTTAAAGATCCGATTTGTTTGCTATTAAAATAACTTGAAGCAATTACTAAGAAAGAGCTTAGCAGTATAATACTTAGCGCGATTACTGTGAAATTTTTAACATGTTTAAACATCAGTTTTCCTACCTTCTTTTTTATTCCTCTTCAGTGTAACTTAAATTACCAATAAATGGAGAATAAATTTAAAGTTTCTTATGTTAATTGAAAGAAAAGAGGTCATAAAGAAATAATAAAAAAACGAATTGAAAAAATGAAAGCAGGAAAAGACAACAAGTCGGCTCCTCCGAACGTCCAGAACTGTATCTGAAAATTTTCTGTTTATATGGTCAAGGAACAGCTTATTTTCTCAATGAACATCTTGAAAAAACCTTTCCTATCTATTGCTTGACCGGACAGACAGTTATCGGTATTTACTTATACTTCGCAGCAACCTTAATGTTCTATAAAATGTTTAAGAGACAAGACAACTTCAATAAGATTTTCGGAGTTTTCCTCATGATTTTTTTGTTATTGCCCCAATCGCCTGCATGTGGTCGATTTTTGTAACGGTTATCTCCTCCGATCGTCAATTAATTAACCCATACTTCCCCGCTCATCTTCTGGTCCATAGAAAATCTCTTCCGCCTATTTTATTTAACATATAATTCCAATTGATTTCCTTTATAAGTATACTAAATCGTATCTTTGTTATACTTAAAGAAGAAGCACAAATTTTTAACTATTTACATTCCTGAATTGCAAGGAGGCGCATACATGCAGGAGTATATGCTATATGTACGGTTATTCATTGAAATCATTTTAGTCGCATTTTTTATCTATTTTGTAGGCGGCCGGTTGATGGGATCGCAAATCAATTTCACTAAACGAGTATTATCGGTGAGTCTTGGTGTCGTATTGACCTCATTTGTATATTGGTATTCATATTTGCGCTACACCAATTACTTGACCGAAAGTGTTGTGTCCGAAGTTGCAAGCGTCAGTACGGTGATCTGGATTGGCAGTATGGTATTGATCTCAATGCTGTTCTACCTGTTTTTCGAGCTTTTCGATCCGATCGAACTTGGTGAAAGAGGAGAACGCATTACCGGACGCAAGTTCTTTCTGCGGCGAATCCAGCTGCGTTGGCGCCGCCAGAAGCGGTTAAGCCAAGTATTGGAGATCGCAATACGGAACGGCATTACACGGGGGTTGAAATACGCACGCCACCGGGAGAATGACCGGGAACTTGCCATTGCGTTCCGCGACACGCTCGAACAAAGCGGAGGCATCTTCATCAAATTCGGACAGGTGTTGTCCACACGCACCGACTTGTTTCCCGCCCCTTTTATCGAAGAACTTGGCAAACTGCAGCAAGACGTAAAACCGCTTCCAAGCCCGCAAGTTCAGGCCATCTTGCAGAATTCCTTGAAAGCGCCGGTTGATGACGTTTTTTCTTTTTTTGATATGGAACCGCTGGCAGCCGCCTCTATCGGCCAGGTGCACCGGGCTGTCCTTCGGAAGAATAATGCACAAGTGGTTGTAAAGCTCTTGCGTCCCGAAATCAAACGGATCATGCGCGATGACCTGAACATCTTGGTGGAATTTGCCGAGTGGGTGTCCAACCGATCAAAATGGGCCGAGAATCTTGGATTCCGGCAGCTCGCAATCGGATTTGCAGCGGGGCTGCGGGAAGAAATCAATTTTGATATCGAAATTCGCAATATGGTACAGATATCAAATGCACTCGCCAAAAGCCCTTACCCGGTCAAGATTCCGCAAGTCTATACGGAATACAGCAACGATTCCCTCATTGTTTCGGAATTTGTCGACGGCAAAAGCTTGGCAAAAGGCGGGGAAGTGTTCAACCACTTGAACGTCGATCCGAAAGATTTTGCACGGACGGTGTTGTTCTCCTTTTTCGAGCAAATGCTGTTTTCAGGAATTTTTCACGCCGATCCGCATCCAGGGAATGTTTTTGTCGACGGACGGAATGGGACGCCCATCTTGCTCGATTTCGGGGCGGTTGGCCGTTTGGCGGCTCCGCAGCAAGACGGCGTGATCCGCTTTATTATCGGAGTCCAGCAAAACGATTCAAGTGTCATCTATGAAGCGGTGACGTTGCTTGTTGAAGAACATGACCATATCGACCGCCAGAAGTTCGAACAGGCGCTTGGCCAGCTGCTCCTCAAGATTTCCTATGTCGATGCCATTCCGACTAAAGAACTTATCCAGTCGCTATTCGAATTGGTGCGCCACTTCGGTTTGACGTTTTACCCTTCGGTCGGGACAGCGCTCCGTTCCCTGATCACACTCGATGGAACGCTTCATCTGATCGATCCGACGTTTGATATGTTTACAGAAGCCAAAACGTTTGCGAAAAAATACAAGTCGGAAGCCTTTAAAAAGCCGTTCAAGGACCCGCGCATCATCAAGGAAAAACTGGAAGATGAACTGACTTTGATCATTCCGGAGCTGCTGAATATCCCAAAACGGCTCGATCAGCTCTTGCAGCGTGTGGAGAGCGGCAAAATCATTTTGCATCACGATGTCTTTTCGGATAAGAAAAACGCAGGCTTCATCCTGCAGCTTTTTTCCCGTTTTGTGCTGCTGATGACGGGCATTACATTTGGTCTTGTGTCCGCCGCCTTATTAGCAATCGCGCAATTCATCGATGCTGCATTCGCAGTCTATTTGAACATTGCTGCCTATACCGGGCTGTTTTTATGCGTTGTGCTGCTCGTCCGGCTTTCTATTCAAGCAATACGCGACATGAAGCGCAGCGGAGCATGACTCATGTTTGTAAAGGAAGGTGCGGCGGGAATATAATGGATAGGACAGACAGGAAGAAAGGGTGGCAGCATGGACAAACGAGATGCTGAACAATTGTTGAACCAGAAATTGCGGGAGACCCGCCCTAGCTGGCAAAAACGCCAGCCGGTGCGCCCGAAAAAATACAAGACGAGTTTAAAGACTGTAGAGGATTACGTCATCCTTGATTTTGAAACGACGGGCCTGCGCGCCGGAAGCGATAAAATCATCCAGATCGGCGCAGTTAAATACATCGGCCACAACCGGGTCAATACGATGTATTTGCTGATCAATCCGGAATGTTCCATTTCACCGACAATCACCCGCATTACAGGTATTACGAATAGGGATGTCCAGAATGCGCCGGTCATTGAGGAAGTGGCTCATGAACTGATTGCGTTCATTGAAGGGTTGCCGATCATCGCGCATAACGCGCCGTTTGATATGGGCTTTCTCTATGCTTTAGAGGACATCACGCCCATTCCGGAATACACGGTCATCGATACGGTGCATTTGGCAAGACGAGTTATTCGGGAAACGCCTAACCACAAGTTGACGACTTTAAGCGCGTTCCTGGAACTGGAACACAACGCGCACGACGCACTGGGCGACTGCTTGGCGACAGCCGCCATTTACCAATATTGCATCAGCCGAATGTAAAAACCATTTTTACTATGTACAACCAAAGAGGAGCAAACTGTAATTTTTATGTAAAGAGCAGGAGATTGTCCTTAAAGTAAAACCATTTTTTAAGAAAGAACATCACTTATCGTATAAGTGATGTTCTTTTATTTTTTAAGCATTAGATTAACTCCTTTTCCTCCAACCTTAAATACCATTAAAATTAGTTTTGTTGTTGTCTCCCGATTTATCCATTAGTCTACCTATTAAATTCACTAGAACACCAAGAACAGCTAAATAAATCTGGGTATCTCATTATATAGGCTAACCTAATTCCACTTAATAGAAATTTAGAAACAAAGAGAACGTTTCACATTCTTACAACCTTCATCCTACTCCTCCTGAACAGTGTTGGTTAGGTATCAAGTTCCTCTGCTAAAGATGTGCATTGATAATCATAGCAGCAAAGTGTTCGTAAAAGTGTATGAAAATCCACGAACGTTCGTAAAGAATTTTAATAGGTTTACGAACGCTCTTTAGACTATTTCCAGCCCTTTTCAACTTGTTCATAAACGTGTACTTTTACGAACGGTTTTAACAGTGATTGAATAAATTTGATAATCTACCAATAAGATCTTAATCATGTGATAATCTGTAATAAAAAGAAAAATTAAAAATTTTTACACGTTAACTGGTGTAAAGACAAGCTTTTCTCAATGCAAGCTTGTTATAAGAAAAAGAGTGCTAATTATATTGGGAGGTAGGCCGAGAATGAAATCCATACGAGTGACAAAGTACAACCCAAGAAATAGAGATGCAAATGGGCATTATACCTTAGTGGAGGAATGGACCAGTATCTCTGATGTCGGCGATTCATATGAGGACCAAGTTTTTACAATAGACCAATACCTGGCCGCCGAAGAAAAATACATAAAAGCTGTGGAAGTGCTCCTGCAAAACACCGGCGTCACTAATTTGAAGATTGTATCTTTGGAAAATCACAATAATGAAACAGACTTAAATTTAGCAGAAGGGAAGACTATTCCACGAAGATTGGTCAAGGAATTGGTCAAGATGATTCTCCGAGAAAGGGTTTGGGGGAAACTGGTTGCCAAAAATCAATTTGAAGTACATTTTGGCTATGATTACTACATGTATTTTGTGGGAGAAAGCCTTACAGATGAAATTGTAGAAGAACTAAAAAGAATCGAAGGTTTGTATGTGGAAAATTTTCAATCTCCTTATCTTGATCAATGAAGTAGAAGTATCAATGCAAAGATAGCCGATGCTTTGAAGGATCGAATGTAACAAAAGTGCAGATAAGTTACATTCAAATCCAGTAATTGGAACGAAAGGTGCGAGACCAATGAAAATAGAAGTTGGCTATTTCCCGAAAAGGTATTACAGCTCAAAACCTGATATTAGCGGTTTTTTCCCGTTCGCGCTAGACGGTGAAACAAAATACGTTTTCGACATTTCAGGCTTTTATTTGCCAGAAAGCAATGATGAATTTATCCCTTCATGGATGACTAACGTTAAGGCATTTCCAATTTATTTTTGTGCTGGAGTTTCAAATTTTTGGCAAGAGGAGTTTGAAGAAGAATGTGCCACTGCGAATATTCGTTATCATTGTATCGGCAATACTAAAGACCATTCGGTTCTCGTTTCTGAAATTGAAAACGAAAAGCAACTGAAGGAGATTTTCCCGTTTTTTATCAAGCTCGGTGCTTCAAACGATTTGGTCTTGTGGTCCAGCAATAAGAACGTATTTAGTCTTGAAGAAAGAGAATGGACAGGGGTTTATGAAGGCGGCATTCGGAAAGCAGTCGTTGTTACCATGGAAGCTGATACCAGTATATTTTGGATTGGCTACGATGGTCACTCAATTACAACCATCTCCAACCAATCTCAATTTTCAACGTATGAAAAGATAACTCAAACCTTCCCTGAATTTGTAATCCCTAATTTTTTTAAATTTGCTGAACCTGATTTAATGTAAAAGCAGATGGATGAATGTAACTTAATGTGAATTAAGTTACATTCAAAACCTTGTAAACTGTAGGGTTCGTTTTCATGCTCTATTTTAAAATCTTTTAATTAAAAAGGAGAATGAGAAATGAATTTAAATAGTTTGTTTTTTGCAGTTGTATTTATTTTATTTTCATTGACGGGTTGTGCGAGCGGTCCTTCTGAAGTAGTGAATGGAGAAGAAGAGCTTTCAAGTGATTTTCCTCCATCAATGACCGGAACGGTCATTGTTAACGGGAAAACGTATGAAATGGAAGAAGGAAATAGCATGTGGGAAAGAAAAAAAGGGGAAGAAAGTGAAGTTGTTCAAACAGATGCTTCATCTCCATCCCAAATATCCGAAAGTTCCAATGCCATTGAAGTAGAACCAAACACAGTTATCCTAATTGAAATTGAGAGAGATCCTGTACAGTCTGTCTATCTCTGGAATGAAGATGAGCGAGATCAGGAAATCAAATTAGCAAACAATCATTTTGCGGCTCCGTCCAGCGAAGGCTGTTATGTCTATGAAGTATTCGCCGAATGGCAAAATGGGGAAGTATCTTATACGTTTGTGGTGGAAGTGAACTAATTCATTTCCATCTATTATTTGTGTTCTTTTTGGCTATACCAGTTCTCAAATGATTTGAATATAAAGCGATTATGTAAAGATTTGAATGTAACTTATTAGCAAGTAAGTTACATTCGTTATTGGCCCTTAAAAGATCCTCGGGTAATGAAACATTCATTACCCGAGGATCTTTTAAAGGGAGAAGCTATTTATTAATGATGATTGATAATCTGTAATTCACATGCTCATTTAATTTAATAAGAAACTCATCCAGTTTCTCGGTAGATGGAAATTTGCATTCGAGCAGGTAGCAGCTGTCCCCGCTAATCTTGTAGTTGTGAATGACATAAGGCTCCTGTGTTTTTAGAAAAGATAGATAAGGATGGTGATGGGTGCTTTTGGTGAAGATGTTGATCATAGCATGAACAAAAAATCCCATCTTTACTTGATTGATATTAATGGTATAACCCTCAATGATTCCGCTGGTTTCCAGTTTCTCCACCCGTGCTGAAGCGGCGGGCCCGCTTAAATGGATTTTCTCACCCAATTCTTTCATTGAGATACGGCTGTTCTTGGAGAGTTCCTCCAAGATTTGCATATCTGTGTGATCCAACATTTATTACAAATCCCTTCAATAATAAAGTCAAACGGCAAAAAGACTTAATTTATGCTATGTATTTCTAAAGTGCTCTTATTATACACTTAACGTAATTCAAACTAAAGGAGTTAACAATATGAACATACAGCAAATCCGCAACGCGACATTGGTACTCAACTATGCCGGAAGAAAATTATTAGTAGATCCGTTTTTGGCAGATAAAGGTGCTTATCCGCCTTTTCCGAATGCAGCAAGACAAGATCAAAATAATCCGCTTGATAGCTTGCCTGTACCAATCCCTGAAATTATCGATCATTTAGACGCCGTTATTGTTACACATTTGCATTTGGATCACTGGGACGATGCGGCCAAAGAGGCATTGCCAAAAGACATTAAACTGTTCGTTCAAAACGAAGAAGATGCGAAAGAGGTCCAAAAGGACGGTTTTAAAAATGTGGAGGTGCTGCAGGAAGATACTGTATTTGAAGGGATCCAATTAACGAAAACCAAAGGCGAGCATGGCAGAGGGGAGATAGTAAACCTTATGGGCCAGGTATCAGGTGTAGTCTTTAAGCACCAAGATGAGAAAACCTTATATGTAGCTGGAGATACGGTATGGTATGACGGCGTTCAGGAAGCAATTGATGCCCATAAACCAGAAGTCATTGTGGTAAACGCAGGGGCCAATCAATTCCTGGAAGGCGGTTCAATTGTAATGGACAAAGAAGATGTTTACGAAGTTCATCAAGCGGCACCTGATGCAACGATAATCGCTGTCCACATGGAATCTGCCAATCACTGGGGGTTGTCTAAAGAAGAATTGAAAAGCTTCGTAACTGAAAAAGGCTTCTCTTCCCAAGTCTTTGTGCCAGCAGACGGTGAATCTTACACATTGTAAGGAGATCCAAGAAACGAAATTCCCATCAATCGAAAGTAACTTGGTGGCAATTAACTATTATATTTATAAGAAGCGTTTTTCTTTAAAAGACGCAAATTAAAAAACTAGCAGTTGAGTTCCAGCTGCTAGTCTTTTAACTTTAAAAAGCACTTGCATTGACATATCGAACTAATTCGATATAAGATAGGCGAATGGATAATTTAAATGCTTTAGACATTTTCAAAGCCTTGTCTAATGAAACTCGCCTTAATATTTTGAAATGGTTAAGAGAACCAGAGAAGAATTTTCCAGCACAACAAGCGCATTTGCCTAAGGAGGTAAGCATCAAAGGCGGCGTTTGTGTAGGGGATATTCAAGAAAAAGTGAATTTATCTCAGTCGACCGTTTCCCATTACTTGTCGCTCATGCAAAAAGCCGGTTTGCTGGAAGCTGTGCGTTACGGTCAATGGACCTATTACAGGAGAAATGAAGAGACCTTGGCGGAAATTTCAAGTTTTATTCAAAGAGAACTTTAAGGCAGAGCTTTGCCTTTTTTTTAACTGCATATATCGATTTTTCTCGATATATGCATATATTGCTGCCTTCGACTGGAGATGTGAACGTTCTTCTTTTCGACGGCAGGAAAAATTAGGAGTGTGTTTTTAATGACCGCAGTTTTAGATAAAGATTCGTTGAACACGAAACAAAAAATATTGGCTTTTACGTTGACTCTTTTAACTTTCGTTATGGGAACCAGTGAATTTGTGATTGTCGGTCTTTTGACCGAAGTGGCAACTGACTTGAACATCAGTTTGGTTACAGCAGGTACCCTAGTATCCGGTTTCGCCCTGGCATATGCTATCGGCGCGCCTGTATTGACAGCTTTTGTCAGTCGATTCCCCAAGTATCCATTGATGCTGACATTGATTTCTGTTTTTATCATCGGAAATGTAATCAGTGCTTTATCCGGCTCTTATGAGCTTTTAGTATTTTCCAGAATTATTACAGCGGTAGTGAGCGGCGTGTTGGTTGCAATGGCAATGAGCATCGCCAGTGACATCATGCCGGAAAGCAAGAAAGGGCCGATCATCGCGTTGATCTTTGCCGGCTTTACAATTTCAAATGTTATCGGGGTTCCTTTAGGGACAATCATTGGGCAGCTTGGAAACTGGCAAATGACTTTCTGGTTTACCACGCTTTTAGGAATCATCAGTTTGGTAATCAGTATCTTTATCATGCCGAGAAAAATGAAAGTGGAGAAGACCTCTGTCAAGGAACAGTTAGGATTGCTCACCAATCCGCGGATGATTTTGGCTTTCTTTATCCCGACATTTTCAATTGCCGGGACGTATACCATCTATACGTACATCACGCCGATTTTAGAAGAAGGCTTGGCAATTCCCACTAGTTATATCAGCGTGATCTTACTGGCTTATGGCGCTTTTTCCATTCTAAGCAATGTATTGGCAGGGAAAATTGCAAGCCGGAACGGGGTAAGCAAGCTGCGATACGTCTTTATCGTTCAAGCCATTATTTTAGGTTCCTTGTATTTCACGATGGAATCGACTATTACCGGTCTTATTAGCCTCATGCTGATGGCGGTCATGATCTATGCAATGAATGCGACAATTCAACTGTATTTGATGAACTTGGCTGAAGTGTATTTTCCTGCAGCCAAAGATTTCGCTTCTTCGTTAACGCCGGTGGCTGTCAATATCGGCATTGCACTCGGCGCTACACTAGGAGGCTATGTGGTCGCAAACGGAAGCTTGCTTCATCTGTCTTGGGTTGGCGGCTTGTGCGCATTGATCGCTTCCGGACTGGCAGTGATCAGCTGCCGGATGGATTCGAAAGAAAGTTTTTCAGATGCTGAAGCGTATGAAGGGTCAAACGTATAAGAGAGTGTAAACCATCCTGCTAGAAGCAGGATGGTTTTTTGTTTTGTAGATACCGAAAGATTTTACCCCTTTCTTAGTAATTAAATAAAGTTTTACTAACTAGTTTTCTGACAATGGGCAAGGTATATTAAATTGGAACAGCTTTACTCCGATTTCACTTTGATGCTAGCCACCGGCTAAAGAATGGAGGGAAGAACATGGGAAAAGTAAGCTTTGGACTGATTCAGTCGATTGATGGGTTTATCAATGACCGGAACGGGGAGACACGTAAACTTTACGCCAGTTTTAAACCGAACGACGTCATTTTAGCAACGTGGGAGAATATAGGAGCCGTTGTTATGGGGCGGAATAGCTTTGATGGAAGCGAGGACCAGGATCCGGATGCCTATGCCGATTCTTATGAATTTCAAGTGCCTTTATTTGTTTTGACTCACCGTCCGCCTGAAAAGCATCCAAAGGAAAATGAAAACTTAACGATTACATTTGTAACAGATGGCATCGAAAGTGCAATCCGGCAAGCCAAAGCGGTTGCCAAGGAAAAAGACGTCGTTGTATTCGGGGCTAATGTCGGCCAGCAGCTTCTTCGTGCAAAACTTGCGGATGAACTGCAAATTGCGATTGCCCCTGTTTTGCTCGGCCAAGGGCTGCGATTGTTTGAGCATCTGGAAGATCTGGAAATCTACTTGGAAAAAGTACGGACCATCGAGACCGAAAAACAAGTGGAAATTTGGTATAAGGTTCTACACGAGTAACTTAGAAGGCTTAATAATCAATATTTATATAATGGTACTATACACAACCCAACTAACTTCCGAAATCAGGCATGCTCATTATCCGGAAACCTCTCAGCGGCTAGATGACCTGGATAAAATGATTAAATAAATTCCCTTATCTATGAACAAGCAATGAATGTGGGGCAAATGAATAAGTTAATCCAATTTTAAAATGAGCAGGAAATTCGCCTGCTTATTTTTTTATGAGCTTCAGCATTTTAAACAAGAAGACGATTTATTGATACTGAACTGTAATTATAACTTCGATGAAGAAGGAAACTCATAAAGATGTATGTTACGCGACAAGAATATTCAAACAACTTACCTATGAACTGGCTTTATTTGGTATATTAATAACAAGAAATAAAAGGTTATTTAATAGATAGGAGGGGGACTTTCATGAAAAGATTGACAGTTTTAATGACGGTGCTGCTTTTTTTGAGCGCTTGTGGGAATGGTGATAACCGCTATAACTTTTCGGGCAGCAGTAAAAATTGGGACATGTTTTATGTTGTGAATGTTTCCAACGGCGATAGTGAAGAGAAGAATGGAACTATAAAGTTTACGGGTAGTGGCGAGGCTCCTGAAACAATAAACTATAAAATCGCAACTAGTTCTGGCGGTTCTGAAGGGATTGGAATAACTCTGGAGGATGCTGTCGGAAAAACTGGAAACGGATATTGCAGCGGATGTGCCGTTATTCAAAAAGATGAAGAGATAGAAGTGCAAATTACATGGAATGGACAAACGGAAAATTTCGTTTTAACCAATAAAAATTAAACTATAAGTTATCAGTAGTTTTCTATAGATTTTAATATGTATAGAATCTGAAAAAGATGTGAGGACTTCACTGTAAAATAATGATAGTCAAGTTGCAGTTGAATCGACTGTTAACTTAATAATGGAGGTTAAATCATGCAAGAAATTATAAAATTATTGGATACAAATAAAAAAGGAGTAGCGGAATCAGCCATAATAGATACGGAACAAAAGCTGAACGTGCTATTCCCGACTCAGTATGTAGAATTGTTCAAATTGGCTAATGGCCCCGAGGTTGGGGAATGGATTTTATTCCCTATAAAAGATGCTAAAAATCTGAAAAAGACGTGGGATGATGTTGTCAGACAAAACACGGAAGTTTTAGATGAAGTAATTCCCGAAAATCTGATTGCGATTGCTGAAGATGGAACTGGAGATTACTTGTGCTTCGAAGTAGAAGATGGAAAAGCAGCTGATCCTATTTTTTTATGGCTTCATGAAACAACTGAGATGGAAGAGCTGGCCCCTTCTTTAAAAGACTTTATCGTCATCGCCCAAGAAGAAATGGAAGATTTTGAAGAAGACTGAAAGTAAATAAACCTCTAGTAAATAACATGCAGAAGCTTAATGCATCTTTCGCTCAATTTTATATCTTCGAATGAAAAATACAAAGTTTTTCTTAAATGGTTTCCGCTATTTCAAAATTGAAGATGCAAGGAGGCGTGCTGAAGTGAAAGTGTTTATTACAGTAAAAAGTGCAAGTTCCAGAAAGAAATACTTGAATCAGATGGCAGTAACTTTGCCGGAAACGATAGCTACGCTACAGGAGCTTGTGGAAGAACTCGTCAAACAAAATGTGAAAGCCGCCCATGCATCGCTTGAGCAGCAAGATCTGATCTCTTTTCTGACAGCAAATGAAACCGAAAACCAGCTGGCAGCAGGTAAAGTTGGATTTGGCTATACGTACGGGGAGCAAAAAACGGATTTAGAAAAGGCAGTGCAAGAAGTGGAATCCGGATTTAGAGACGGACTATACCGTGTTTTCATTAATGATGAAGAAGTGCTCGAATACAAAGGAACCATCAAACTAAGAGAACATGACACCTTGGTTTTTCTGCGGTTGACTATGTTGGCAGGGAGAATATGGTGAGCCAAAGGAGGAAACAGGATGACCCCGAAAATTGATGAGCAGTACTTGAAAGATCGTAAAGAAAAAGTCAATCGATTGCCGGAAGCCGATAAAGCGCTCGGCCAAAAGCTGGCCAGAGCCGCTACATTGGAAGATTATCATTATGACTCGCATATAAGGCGCTTGAAAAGAGAGTTAGAACGAGATGCTCCAAGTTTCGATGAGAAAATACATAAAC
This sequence comes from Planomicrobium soli, assembly GCF_003014655.1. Taxonomy (GTDB): domain Bacteria; phylum Bacillota; class Bacilli; order Bacillales_A; family Planococcaceae; genus Planococcus; species Planococcus soli_B. The sequence goes on from NZ_PYAT01000003.1 coordinate 27,497, forward strand.
TGAAGTTATTGACAGAGCAGCTCCTGCCTTCCTACTATGCAAAGGTTCTGGCCTACATCATTGAACATTCGACTGAGTATGCCTATACATCCGGTTATGATAGAAGGCCCTTTCGAACACCGGAACCATCAGCACATCTGGACCTAATTCTTTGGAAATGTGTGGGGCTCCATGCCTTTGCGTCATCTCAATTAAGTTTTTCAGAGCTGCTGACGCGCAAATCGAATTACGCCGAGTACAGCGTAGCGAGCGATATCTTCGCCTACGAAATTGATCGGCAGAATGACGAAGTACTGGAACTCATTCGGGACGCTGTTTTTGGCGACAACAATTATGCCTTGTTATCCAGAGACCTGATTAAAGGCATGGTGTTAAGCCACGATAGAGAAATGTACACCATGCTCGGGCAGCTTCTAGTGGCCGCAAGATTGCAGGAGGGGCTAAGGCAAAGCATTGTGGAAACGATGGATGAAGGGTGTCTGGACGCCACGATCTACTTGATGCATGTAATTATTGAACACGATCTTATCCGGTATAGTTCAGTAGCGCGGGCGATGAGTGTCTGGACCGGGATAGAGCTAGAAGTGGAAAATAAACGAGTTTTAAAACAAATCATTCACTATATGCATGAAGCGCTCACTGACGAATCATGCAGGACGGAGTGGCTCACCAGCGAGAACGCGGATAAATTATATATCAGCATATGGGCGACGGCCGTGCGGAATGAACTTCAGCTGAAGAGTGCTGTAGCAAAAGTCATGAATAGCGGGGCGCCTTATCAAAAAGTTGCGGCTTTGCATTTGCTTATGGAAAGCGAGAACCTGTACGTCAAATACGTGATTGCCGCTGATAATTTAGGTGTTTCATCGACCGAGATCGAAGCGATGATCATCGCCAACTATCCGGATACATATGACTACAAAGCAATTCACAAAATTCATTCCAATGGCGGAAGCAATAAAGACGAGTCGAATTACATACCTGAACTGGGAGATGAAATCGAACGAAATCGCCAGTTCTTAAAGTTGATGGAAATGTTTCAGGTTGCTCCCCAAAAAGAGCTTATCATTTCCTCTAAGCTATTCAACGGTGCTGAAATCCGGTACTCAAACGAGTCTGTCGCAAAAAAAATTCTGTATCTAATTTCTTATGATTACGATTCTCAAAAACTTAAAGCCCTTCTTGTATACAAGGCGCTGCTGGGGACAGACACGAGAGGCATCATTTTAAACAATTTCATGCATAATTTCGATGATCCCGTTCTAAGAGACTTTGTTTTTTCCAGTCTATCAGACCGGAGCAGCTACAACCGGGAGCTGGCCTTGAAAAAAATCAGCCAAATGACGCTAAATTCCGATGAAGTGCTTCGAGTGGAGGCGCTCTTGAAACTTAAAACTGGAACAGTCCGGCAAGCGGCGATAAAGCTTTTAATGAAATTGGATCAGCCAATGTTAAAAAGCAGCATCAGCCGTCTTGTTTCAAGTAGAAATGAGTTGCTGCGCCTTGGCGCGTTGGAACTTCTCACGGTTATCAAAGACAAAAAACCTAAGCAATATTCTTTTTTCCAGAATATACATCTGGCTGTCGAACACCCAACTCCGAAAGAACAAATCCTTTTGGATAAGCTGACGGTTCAAGAAGAAGATGGAGCTCAAGCTGGCTTCGGGTTATATGACACGAACCGAACGTTTCAGCTGTTAGAAGAACAGCCAGCAATTGAACCGCTATTGCTGCACGATTTCTTCAATCTAAAACTGGATCGCTTTAAAGAAATGTTGTCCGATCTGGATCAACTGGTTCATCAACATCGGAATGCATCATACGAAATAGAGGATTATGGTTCGACCGAAACTTATTTAATCGGCGCGGAAATCAACAGGGACAACTCCTATTACAGCGAAAATCAGCCAAAAGGAATTCGCACCCTTCCTATAACAGAAGTATGGGTCGACTTTTTTAAGGAAAAGAAAGTGACGCCTATGGAACTTTTTCAATTGGAAACTGTCTTTTCGCTGCAAATAGCCTATGGCTATTACCTGAAACTCTGTCAGATAGAAAGTGCTGGATCTACCCCTTCAAGTAAATGGAGAAAAGACCTGTTTGAATCACTCTACCCGGTAGAGACTTTAGCGGGTTTTTATGATAGTTACCAATCGATGAGATATAAGCAACAGCTAAGGGAAATTGTCGCCGCTTTTTTTGAAGATAGAAATAAACAGGCTTTCTTTAAAATGACCAGCCAAATTTTAGACTCTTTTATTAAAGGGATTCCTGAAGATGTGCGAAAAGAGCAGAGCGGCTTATTTGAGTATTTGGCTCACCCTTGGCTAGATTGGCTTTCGGAAGATTCAGAAGAAAAGCTGGATGATGATTCATTTAAACACTATTTCAAACTGAAATACCAGCTCTATACGGCGAAAAATTTCCGGAAATATCATCCGACTACAGAAGAAATCAACCGCGCATATGGGTTGGGACTCCTCGATAGAAACGAATGCTTCAAGGAATTATTGGATCGGAGCGGGGGAGAATACGGCCATCATCTATATCACCTGACACATCCGGGTTCATCGGGTAAATTCAAAGCGCTTGAGAAACTTAAAGAAGAAATAGTCGAGCGATTATTGGAAATCGAGTTGAAAAGAGGCGACCTTCCAACACCGGCTTCCAAATTGGCAGTGGAAATAGACCATTTTGAAGGAGCGGAATATTTCTTTTCCATCTTGAAGGCATTGGACGGTGAAACATTCCCTCGCGGTTATTTTTATTCGTTCGATAATCAATACTCGAAAAAAGACGTGTTGAGCCAGCTGCTGAAAAATTGCTATCCGTGTAAAGACGATAATGGCAAACGGCTGGCCCTTCTTTTCGAAGAGTTTTCGATACCAGACAAACGTTTGCTGGAAGCGGCCATGTACGCTCCGCAATGGACTGACATAATTTCTGCTCACCTTGGATGGGGTGGATTGAAAAAAGCAATCTGGTATTTTCATGCTCACACTAGCGAAAGTTTATCTTCTGAAAAAGAGACCGTGATAGCCCAGTACTCCCCAATATCACCAGAAGGGTTTAACGACGGAGCTTTTGATATAGGGTGGTTTAAAGAAGCATACGAGGAGCTGGGAAAAGAACGTTTTGATCTTTTATATGCATGTGCAAAATACATTTCATCAGGAGCCCTGCATAGAAGAGCGCAATTATTTGCAGATGCAGCCATGGGGAATTTGGATATAGAAGAGCTGAAAACAAGTATTCAAACAAAACGGAACAAAGAACATTTACTGGCTTATAGCTTGCTGCCTATTATCGCGAAATTTGAAGAAACCATTTTAGATCGCTATGACTTTATCCAGCAATTTCTAACAGAAAGCAAGCAGTTCGGGGCACAAAGGCGCGCGAGTGAAGCAAAAGTGGTGGAGATTGCATTGAAAAACTTAGCGCTAGCAGGTGGCTACGAAGACTTAACGAGAATGCGCTGGTCACTGGAAGGCAAAAAAATGGAAACCATTCAGCAATACACTGTTTCAGCTGAAGTGGAAGGATACCAGGCCCATATCGAAATCGACAATAGCGGCAAAAGCCGTCTTCGAGTCTTTAAAGGAGAGAAAGAACTTGCATCTTTACCCGCCAAACTCAAAAAGAATGACTATGTAATAACACTGAAAGAAATCCATTCAAAGTTAAAAGAACAATATAGCAGGAATCGGGCTGAACTAGAAAAATCAATGGTTTTGCAAAGTCCTTTCAGAAAACGCGAATTGGAACAGATGTTAAACAATCCGGTCGTAGCGCCTCTGGCGAAAAAATTAGTTTTTAAAATAGATGAGCGTTTTGGTTTTCTTGAAGAAAATGGACTTGTCCAAGAGAACGGAGACATTTATCCCTTCCAAGAGACGGACGTAGCCACGATAGCCCATTGTGTACATCTGCAAGAAAATGGGATTTGGGCAGCTTATCAACGAATTTTATATGATCAAAAGGTGATTCAGCCGTTCAAACAAGTATTCCGGGAGCTTTATGTGCTTAATGAGGACGAAAAGCTGGATGGGTATCGGTCATTGCGCTATGCTGGCCATCAGCTTCAGCCGGCAAAAGCAATTACGTTGTTCAGAGGGCGCTCTTGGACGGTCCATTACGAAGAAGGGCTGCAAAAAGTCTATCACCAGGAAAATATCATCGCGACTGTCGACGCACTGGCCGATTGGTATTCACCCGCAGACATTGAAAGTCCAACCCTTGAACAAGTGGCATTTTTTGACCGCAAAACCTATAAACCATTAAAGTTGCGCAGCATTCCGCCAATTCTTTTCTCGGAAACCATGCGGGATATCGATCTGGCAGTCAGTATCGCGCATGTCGGCGGCATCGATCCTCAAGCCAGCTTAACAACGATTGACATGCGAAAAGCGATTATACGCGAATCACTGAGGCTAACCAAGACGGCCAATGTCCGATTGGACAAGAATTTTGCTTTTATCGAAGGAAATCTCGGCGAATATGGAGTCCATTTGGGGAGCGGCTCCGTGCAAAAACTAGCCACAGGTTCACTCTATATCATTCCTGTCCATAGCCAACATAGAGGCAAATTGTTCCTGCCATTTTTAGATGAAGATCCGAAAACAGCTGAAATTTTAGCTAAAGTCCTTTTACTGGCTAATGATAAAACAATCAAAGATCCACATATACTGGAACAATTAAAAAATTAATGGAAAAGACCATCAATAAGGGATCGCTTGTTTAGCTTTTAGAAGAATAAAGCAGACAGAAGCATCTACCCGTCTGCTTTATTCTATTTAATCTACTCTAAAGTGTTGTGTTGTGGCGAAAAGTAAACACATCCAATAGTAGAGTTTTGATAAACAGGGTCTCCTATCAGAGTCAAAGATAGAACTTTTCTGGAGAGACCGAACGTTACTTGCAAGCAATGGAATCACATCCAAAGAGTCAGGAGGAGAAATAGATGTTAATCGACCTGTTTATCGAGGCATCTAAAGAAGAGAAAGCAGCACGATTTTTATCTTCTTTTATTGAATTAGCTGAAACCCACAGCATGAATGCTGCCACCATTGAGTTTGAGGAATATTGGAAAATAGACGACATGTATAAAATCGAATTAAGGGCTGGTGGACTGGCTAAAGATCAGCTGCAAAAGTTTATCTATCAAATTGCGTCTAAATGGTTGGAATTGCCTGGCGAATTGTTAGCTTCGAAAACAATGGAAGATTGTCTTATCCATCTGGAAAACCTTAATATGATCATCATTTATTTTGAATAACTTTACTACCCATAAAATCTTAAAGAGAAAAAAGCGGGGCAAGAGATGGATATTTTAAAGAAAGCACTTGTTATATTAATCTTTATGTCCATCATGGCTGCGTGTTCAAAAGGGGAACCTATTCAAACAGAAAACCTATCCACATATGGTGACTTACTAAATAGGATAACCGAACAAGGCATGGCTATTTCCATATCGACAGATCAGGAAACATACAAGATGCCTGTTAATCAGATCATGTTAACGATCGAGAACACGGGAAACGGCTCAGTAGAATTTGGCCCGGCTCTTTATCTTGAGAAGTTCCAGAACAACGAATGGCATCAAATTCCATATAAGGATTTTACGTTCGGTGATGAAGGTCTAGGTATTGAACTTGGCGAAATTTATGAAGAAGATGTTCCCCTCGACTAAATCAATTTTAGTTTAAGTAAAGGAAAATACTGTGTCGTAAAAGATTTTCTTGTGCACTTAGAAGAAAAAACGATTGCTGCAGAGTTTAGCGTTCAATGAAGTTTCGATTTACAATTTGAATTGTTTAGATTTTGACATAAACCCAAAAAGATTCCGATGGTTTTAAAAAGAAAAGTGAAGATAGTTAGAAATTGAGATATACGAATGTTAAAAAGATTTTCAGCTGTGATCATCAGTTCAATCATATTAACCTTAGGCATTTCACTAACCAGTCAGACTCCAGAAGAACAAAGAGATCCACATGTGTATTACATGGGCATATCGGAAGTTTTCATTTTCACTTTTTGGTTTTCCCTCATTTTCTATTCAGCTATAGGTATACCTTCTTCTTGGGTAATAGACAAAGGCAGACAAAGGTTCAATGTTGCTTCTTGCTATAAGCGCTATTTTAGAGGGAAGGCTTTATATTCTCTCGCAGGAATAATTTTTGGAGCGATTTTTTATTCTACGGTGGGATACATTCATTTTTTTCTGGATATTTTTTTAGAATCAATAGCTTTATGCCTTATTGCATCAATTTTGTACTTTCAGATTTTATGGATTTTTGAAAGAAAATTTTCAAAAACTCAAGCAAAAAAAAGAACGAACTCATAATAAGTAAGAAAGCAATTCGCAAGTTAGCACCTATGATGTACCATCAACCCGCTCTGGTATTTTGTTAATTTAGATGAAATAAGTTCCTAGGCTAATAGGTAAAAACAAAAGGATTCAAAGAAAGTGGAACTGAAAAAACTTCGGTGTTTAGAGAGGAGGAATAAATATGGAGAGGAAGGAAACTCGCCCTTCGTACATCTACATGGTAATTGCTTCGGTAAGCATGGCTTTACTGGGATTTAAACTCCTGGAATATTTAATGCTTGCCGGAGGAACGATTACGCCTAATTTCTTATTGATTTTTGCTAGTTTTTTTATACTGGTCCATTACATATACCATTTAGAACAAAAGGCTGGTGTCAGCAATAAGGTGATTTTGATTCAATCTCTTCTGCTTGCTCTATCAATATTTTTTCTCATGCACATTTTCACTAATTATTGAATGAGACTAAAGAGCAGCTACGCTACATATGATTTATCTAATACTTAGATACGATATTACAGAATAGAGGTGGATCCCAATAAAAGAAAAATGGAAAAGTAAAGAATACCAAAAGAATCCAATGGCTAACTTTTCTGATTCTATCAATAAAACTTTTACCGGGAATTTTAGCAGTATGGGCAATGTGGGGTGTACAACATCAGTTCTATTGATTTTACTTTGTATTATTATTCTTTATTTTAACTCTAAATAAACTCAGTATTAAATTAGGTTAGAATGAGTCTGAAAGTAACCTGATGATAATTGAATTATACAGACCTCTATAATTTTTTTATAAAAACCAAGGTAAATCAAAATAATAAATCTCGCAGGTAGGTTAAATGGAAAGCGAACGAGAGCAGTGATAAAAAGAAATGTTGGAAGAATACGGCTGGTAAATGGATATCGTTCTTGCTAAAGAATATGATGCCATCCATGCTAATTATCATACTCATAGCGTTCAAGAGAATTTTAGCCATATGGATTTTCAAATAGTACTTAGTATGGATCCTGAAATAGCACACCAAATATTCATTAATTTAAATACAATGCAAAGTTACTAACATTAAGTTTTTTAATCGAAGAGGAAGCTGTTTTTAAAATTAATGGACACAGAGTGGTGGTTTTTATTAATAACTGTCCTTTTAAGATATGCCAGGGAGGGCAGTGCCTAGTTTGAAAGTATGCCTTGTTTCACCCACTATTCAGAAAGATTCTGGGAAGTATGATTGTTTATTGCTTCTTTGAAAGTTTTAAATATAGTTCTCATGCTTTCATCTGCTATTCTTATCTATACAAAGGCGACAGGCCTATTAGTTGCCATACTTCCATTTGTTGCAGGAGCATTACTTTACACTTATATTCGTAAAGCATTCTCGGAACCAATAAAAACTTTAAATACAGGCTGCACGGAAGTCCGATGCTGTCTGAATAGGAAAATCAAAGAAGAGATCATTAGTGATCTCTTCTTTCTTAGTTTATAAAGTTGTGAATTTCGTATAAATTATCTTCAAATTCTTTATAGTAAATTTGTTTTTCTTCATCAGTCAGTCCTCCATACTCACCGCTGATAATGTTAGCTACTTTTAGAAGCTCCGAGAATTCTTTTGCCACTCCTAAATCTATCATTTCGCTTTTGTCAATAGATCTAAGAGCGATAAAAGTTATATCCTTTTCCGTGTTCTCTTCATCAACTGTTCCGCTATTCCAGTGATTCCAAGCGGTTTTTATATAATCCCTTGCATTTCCTTCATTAGCTACGTGTTCCGTGTTCTTTTTTGCGGAAACATCTTCTTCTGGTGCCAAGTTGACCCAAGCGATCAACAACACCATAGCAGAGAGCAAGGCTATAGGAAAGCCGACAATGATTTTCTTCATCCCATTCCTCCTATTCTATCTTCTTATTGTAACACAAGAAAACCCAGTTTTTATCCAATTAATCCAGCGTTAAGAGGATGAATTTTGTTTTTACTATTCTTTATAAGAAAAATACAAAAAGAAGTAAATGTCATCGCCATTAATAAACTGGTTCTTCTTCAATCTTGATAAGTTTTTCCACTTAATCAGCCTCAAGACGGAGTTTAAACTAATTCTCAGGTTCATTACACAAAAGCCGTTCAGACGTTAAAATGAAGTCAAGGGGAAAGAAGCCATAGAAAGCAGGGAAAACGATGAAAACTAAAAAGATAAGTAGATCTTTGAGAGTTTTGAGGAATGCTTTATTAGCTATGGTAACAGTATTTGTTATGTGGGCCGTTGCCAGTAATGTTACGACTGCGTATGAACAAAAAAAGTATCCGGCAACAGGTCAACTAGTTGAAGTAGACGGTAACCATATGCATATCTATACAAAGGGCAATGGGGAAAATACTGTCATTTTATTAAGTGGATTGGGTACTGCAGCACCAGTATTGGATTTTGAACCTTTACTAAATGAGATGTCAAAGAAGAACAAGGTTGTAGTGGTAGAGTTATTTGGATATGGCTGGAGTGATAGGACCGAAAAGGAACGAACCGTGGAAAATATAACGGAAGAAATAAGAATAGCATTACAAAAAGCGAATATAGAAGGCCCATATATACTGATGCCGCATTCCATTTCGGGAATCTATAGCATGTATTACGCCAATAAATATCCAGAGGAGATAAAAGCGATTATCGGAATTGACCCTACATTGCCAAAGCAATTTGACTATCGTGGCGATTCTGCCCCTACTCTACCCAACTTGATCGGTCTAGCAGCACCAACTGGAATTACAAGATTGATATCCTCTTTGAGCCCGGATATTTTCCTCCCGTCAGCCGCGGATGCTACTTATTCCGAAGAGAATATGAAAATGTTGAAAACTCTTTTCGCTTGGAATGGCTACAACAAAAATGTAATCGCTGAAACAAATGAAATACAGTATACCGTTGATAAGATGATTGATATGACGTTTCCGTCAGATTTACCGGTCATGATTTTCACCCCTGAAGAAAATAAAGTAATCGATGAAGACGGGAAATCCAAGGTGATTTATTATCAAGCGCAGTTAAGTCATGGTTCTTCCAATAAACTTGTCACCTTAGATGGAGGCCATTACCTGCATTGGACTCGGTATAAAGAGATGAGCCAATATGTTAACGAATTCGTCGAAGCTCATCAAAGATTGCCTTTACCGAATTGATAACGATGACGGTCCTCCGGCTTTGACCTTTAACTTCCACCTGGTTTCGGCTCACTTAGTGATGGCCCAAGGGACTCACTTCTGAAAATGGCCGATTTACAATGCGGCTAGCCCTATTGCTTGGGAAATGAATAATAATTTATGCATAAAAGGAAAAGAAGCCGTTCAAGTTGAGTGGCTTCTTTTCCTTTTATCTAGATTAATGTACTATGATGGCGGTTCTCTCTTTCAGAAGCGGCTGCTCCATGTTTAATCTCACTTTCAAAAAAGAACTTACTCTAATAAAGTAAAAATTGGAATTTACTAGCATAGCTTGATGTGCAATGTTAATCTAGGTTAAGTGCCGAGGTTTTTAGAAAATTATGCAACTAGTATAGAGGAGTCTAAAATGAAAAAGAAAATGAACTATTCAATCGTCCTTCTAACGGCCATCTTTCTGGCTGGTTGTACCGATGTCGAAGATGCATCTAATGCCGAAGCAGAAACAGATGCACAAGAAGTATCCGTGGTAGAAACAGATAATAGCAACGAAAAAGTAGAAACGATCCCTGTTGTTGAGGAACCGGCAGCGGTAGAAACACCTGCTCAATCCACTAATGAACTGTTCGAAGACTACGAATTGATTAAAGTGGATGGCGGTGATTTGTCCGGAACTCGTGAACCGAACGCCGTCACTGACATCGGTTATGGCGATCGGGAGTATTGGGCCTTTACGAATGAATATGGGCAGCTCGTGCGTGTCATTGCCGACGAACTCGTACTGCAAGATGACACAAGCGAACCTGTAGAGTCGTCTGGCAGATACTATCCGGACGAGGCGAAGGTTCCGGGTGTCGAAAGTGATGTTTTGGATGAAGGGCATGTTATTGCGGATTCACTTGGCGGTGTATCAAATGCTTATAACATTACCCCGCAAGAGAGCACGCTCAACCGCCATGGCGACCAAGCCTATATGGAAGAAGTAATCCGCAGCGCAGGCGGAGCAACAGATTTTGAAGCCGTTATCACCTATCCGGATACGGAAACGCAGATTCCATCAAGTTATCAATACACCTATACGGTAATGGGGAACGAGGTCGTCGATACTTTTGACAATGTGAACCCGGATGAAGTAAACGCATCTCTCGGTTTAACAGGAAGCGAGCCTTCTGATTCCACAAGTTCAGATACAGGCAGTGAGCCCTCAAGTTCTACTGGTACAAACACAAACGGTGATGTTTCGAGTGTGGATACAAACGGCAATGGCCAGGTGACGATCAAAGAAGCAAAAGCAGCGGGTTTTAGTATGCCGATAACGAATGATCATTGGTTATATCCACATATGCGAGATAATGATAAAGACGGTATGGTCGGCGAGTAAGCCACTGGAACGTTGCGGTAAAACAAATGAACGAAAGAGCAGTTTCCTGTTGGTACAATAAGTTTTAAGAGCTTCAATATTTAAGTTCGGTTTATTTCAATATTAAAAGAAAAGTTTGTTCTACTAATCGAACTTTTCGGTAATAATAGAATTTCTATTGAAAAGAAAGTACATAGAATAATTCTAAAGTTTACATATCAATGAGTTGCCGTCAGTATCTATAGGCATCGAAATACCCCAGTAATCCTTATTAAACGAGGTTGCTGGGGTATATTTCATTTACCGTAAACTCAAGATATCATAGCTTTTTATAAGCCAAGTGAATACCGTATCTTTAGTTCGAAGCCATATTTCTTTTTGTATTATCCATTGGGGGATGTTTCTTTTTCCATTGTCTTTCTATATAACCGGTTCCAAATAAAACGCCGGCTACGATGAACAAAAAGCCGATCAACTGATAAGCGGTAATGGTTTCATTCAGAAAGATAGCCGCGAACAGGAGGCCGAAAAAAGGCACAAAGTTATTAAATAAGGCAGTTTGTCCTGCACCGATTTGCTGAATCGCAGCATTGAATATCATATATCCTGCCCCTGTAGCCACGATTCCTGACAGGAAAAACAAAACGTAGATAAACAGCGGGGCAGAAGCCATTTTGCTGACCCCGGTTGGCTCAGCCATAAAGCTGACAATCAACAACCCAATCGATCCAGCCAGGTACATAATTGTTGTTACCTGTTTTGAGTCCAGTGACGCCGTTGCTTTTTTCACGAAGATGAAACTGATAGCTTGAGCCAGCATAGCGCCGAATAAAATCCATTCTCCCATGGAAAATTGCATGCCGCTGAAAGATCCGCCCTGGATAAAAAAGACGCCAGTTAAGGCCAGTATGAAACCCATACTCCGTAATTTCGTTAAGTGTTCGCCTAAAAAGAACACGCCTAGTAAAGCAGTTGTAAGCGGCACTAATGCGAGAATCAAAGATGCGCTCGAAGCATCAATCATGGTCAACCCGGTTGCCATAAACGAGTGGTGTAAAATGACGCCAAATAGCATGCCTAGTAACGTATAAATCCATTCCCTTTTCGATAAACGACGAAGTGATTTTCCAAGAACAATTACAAGTAATGCTGTAATTCCAGCCAGCATAATCCGGAATGCCGTCATGGTCTGAACAGGCAATTCCTCCACAAGCACTTTGATCATCACAATATTAAGTCCCCAAATAGCAGTGACAGAGAACACCAAACCGTATGTCAGTAATAATCGTTTTTGATGCATGCACACACCTCCTTTGAATCTCCCGAAGCTGAAATCAGGAGAGGTCCAGCCAGTTAAAGTTTTTAAGTTTTGAAACTTTGTTCTCCTTGTGAATTCTATGATTTAATAATCCTCGGAATGTAACCCGCATGAGGAAGGAAATTATCAATAATGTCTTTTGTTTTGAGCTTCAGATAGCCGGTTGTCGTCCCGTCGCTGCAGCCATACCACTCCTTTGTCACTACATCCTGATCCACAACGACCTGCACTTGTTTGTCCGTATCCATTAACAGACTGAATACAGTGGCAGCACCGATTTTGACACCCAAAATACTTTCCATTAGTTCAACAGGGGCGAAGGATACGCGTGAGATTCCGAGCGCACTGCTGAAGTCCTTGGATTTGAAAGACTTCTCGCCATTTGTGATAAACAGGTAAAATGCTGACTTTTTGCTGTTGCAAAGGAAGAGGGTTTTCACCATTTCCATTTCCAGCTTCCGGTTAATTTCCACACAGTCTTCCATCGAAATCGCTTCGTCAGTCTCCACTCGTTCAAATGGAATCAATAATTTGTCCAATGATTCATAAGCTTTTTCTTGCAGGGGGGATTGAAAGGCAGTTGGTGCTGTGTTCATTACATCACTTACAAAAAACAATGTTTCTTTCCCTTCTTTCCTCAAATTGATTTTTTCCTAGTAATAACATATCATGTGTTCATACATAACAATAACGAACATTTAGCATGTTATCCATGACAAAAACAGATGAAAGGAGGAGAAGTATGAATATCCAAAAATTCCTGGTATTTGTGAAAGTAGCTGAACTCGGTAGTTTTACGAAAGCTGCTGAAGCATTAGACTATACTCAGTCGGGAATCAGCCGAATGATTCATGATCTAGAAACGGAATGGAAGGTCTCGCTTTTTGAAAGAAGCCGTTCCGGTATCAGTTTGACTTCAGATGGAATGAATTTACTTCCTCAGGTAAAGCGTATTTGTAATGAGCACGAAATTTTGTTGACACGAGTTAATGATTTACACCATATACAGACCGGAATGATTCGGATTGGAACTTTTTCCAGCGTAGCAAGTCACTGGTTGCCGAACATTATTCGGGCTTATAAGAAGGACTTTCCACAAATCGAATTTGAATTTTTACTTGGCGATTATACGGAAATCGAAAACTGGACTTTAACGGGTCGTGTTGATTTCGGATTTGTCCGGTTGCCGTCAAAAACAGACCTCGAAACAATTTTCTTAGAGAAAGATCGGCTGCTGGCTGTAGTTCCGGCAGATTATCCACTTGCGAATTGTGAAAAATTTCCGATCCAGGAACTGCAAAATAGTCCATTTATGTTGCTGGAAAAGGGATCAAAGGCAGAAGTGGCTGAAATTTTCGAGAAGCACCAAATTATGCCCCGGATTAATTTTACAACCTGGGATGATTATGCCATCTTGTCCATGGTGGAAAAGGGGCTCGGGATTAGTATCTTACCGGAATTGATTTTGCGGCGTATCCCGCACAAAATTAAAGCAATTGAGCTTGAAGTTCCTGCTTATCGGAATATTGGCCTTGCTATGAGAGAACAAAAATCCCTTTCCTTGGCCTCTAAACGATTTTTAGACTATCTATCCTATCGGAATGAAAAATAAAAAAGGGTAATGAATCACAGTGGTAGGGATTTATGAGAACTCATTACCAGTTAACATATGAGGGTTATAGGAAGGAAAGGAGTGATACATATTACTTCTTTCCTTCATTTGTTCGTTTAAGTGTACTTTTACGAGGGGTTTTATTCAAGAAAGCAAAGGTAATATTTCCTCTACATATTATGGGAATTAATGTTAATCTAATGTAAATGATAGTTACATTCGAAAAGTGAGGAATATGAGTAAGGAAGAAATAAAATATGAAGGAGAATATATGTATGGTTGAGAAAAGATCAAGAAAGCTTAATCTAATTCCTTTTCTTACAAGTGTTATTTTAGTTCTATGCATTCCTTATATTTTTGACATGAAAACAATAACTTTAGGTATGGAGTATAGAGGTTTTCCGTTTAATTGGTTGGCAGTATACCCTAGTAACGGTATTAGTTTTAAAGGGCTTGGTTTCTTGGTTGACGTAGTAGTGTTTTATTGGCTGATGACATTACTTATAAACAAATTGAAGAAAAAACGTGGAAAACCTTAATGAATGCAACTTAGTGGTTTTTATGTTGCATTCATTTTCTAGTCAAAGGCCGGTATAAAAAGTATTGAAAAAGCAGTTGCATCCAACTGAATGATTTAGGAGGAGTAAATGTGCATCCAGTATTTCTAGGAATTATCTTATTTTCTTTACTCGTTTCTTCTCTGATATGCCTTTGGATTATAAAAACAAAAGTTAGCAAATGGACAAGAATTTTGGTGGCCTTTTCTGTAAACGCGCTAATCCTTTCAATTGCTTCAGCTTTTCTTTATAAATTGGACGTTCAAACTTTCCATAAACAAACAGAAGGCTTATTTGATTCAATGGGCATAGGGACATTAGTTTTTTTCGTTCCAATAAACACATTTATAACTATTCTTGTTATGGAGTTCATCAAAAATAAAAGGGAACGTACAGGTAATGAACGACCAATTTGAAAGCTACCATGCTGAAGAGTTCAAATGTCATTTCAGTTTCGAACAGTTGAAAACCAAACTAAAACTCCTCCAGCCTGAGGAACAACTGGAAGCAGAAGAAAAGCTGCAGCAAAATATCCATTATACCTCCCTGGTGCTCAAAAGAATCAAGACCATTTCACGCTAAAGCAAAGAATTCGTTTCTCTGCTTGACTGATTGAATTGCTGAATTACTAAATCTGGTTTCTATTAAAGGCTTATGAAATGTCGAAAGCCTAAAACGGTGGGTAAGAAGTGTTGTTCACATGCATTCAAACGATGAAATAGTACTGAAAAAAATGAGTCCACTCTGCTGGAGGTGTTTGGGATGTTCAAGTCATACCAAAGCTTAGATTATAAAGGGAAATTAAGAAGAACGATTTGGGTGTCGGCTTTCTCCGTTTTTCTAATCACCATGATATTTGCGTTTCCGAGATTCCCCCATCGAATGAATCTTCTCTTTTCGCTTGGTCTTATTGCGTCCTGTATATACCAACTGCAAAGGGATTACAAAAGATGCAAAAAAGAAGAGCGGCGAAAAGGTTTAAGCTGAATTTGCGGATTTTTGCTTATGACAGAAAATGCGCGTGATCAAAACTACCTGCGTTTCTATTGCCTATGTATGTAACTTATGCGCAGATAAATTGCATACAGGACTATTAATAGGAAAACAATCAACCTTATGATAGATCGAAAAAGCTTTGATCAGAATTAAGGTACTGAAAACTTAAACAGCAAAGGGAATCATCTAAACTTTATAAAGCAGCACTATGTATCTTAAGGAGGCAGACATGAAAGAAGTTATCATAAAAGAAACAGACAAGTTAAAAGGGCTAAAGTTAAGAACTGCCGGGAGAGCCGCCAATCTATTCTGGTTGGGCTTTGGCGAAATAATTCCTATCACTCGCAGAGGTGAAACCGAAGAAGCACCTGAATTTGCCCTCCATATTCAATGTGCTTGGCGCCTGAGTGCCAACTTTAAAATTGTAGTTGCGTCACAGGACCTTTTTGTTCCCCGTTCTGACTGGGCGGAAGATGATGAAGAATTCGAGTGGGATATTCCTGGAAATAATCGCTTCGATGAACGAATAACGGATTTTCTTAAGGTTGCCGCTGGAACCTTGTTTATCACAGAGGTGCAAGTGGATTCCCTGGGTGGGTTGAAAATTTTGATGTCAAATAGCTTTGTGTTGGAAGTGTTTCCGGATTCAAGCGAAGAGTGGGAATTCTGGCGATTTTTTAACCGCCAACAGAACAGCCCACATTTTGTCGTTTCCGTCAATGGAGTAGAATACGTCTAATCTTTGGGATAGGAGCAAGGACAAGTAAATAACTTGCAATTTTGAATATAACTTATTGGTAATTAAGTTACATTCAATTATGGAATAGCAGGTATTTATTAAAAGAGCGCTTCTTCTATGAGCAGCATGAATTACATACATTTATTCTCAAAGTATTTCTTAAAATCTAACTCGTATTCTAGGAATTTATTATGCAGAAGACAATTTCCGTAAGCCATTCCAAAAATTCAATTCATCGGGTATTATTCAATCTCGTATAGTCTTATTTATTATTTTCAGGCTTGGAGTACTTCTTCACAGAGTTATGAAAAATTCCAATCAGTTTCTAAGAAAACGAGGTTTCTATTGGGAATCATAGCTGGATTAACTGCAGTTCTTTCAAGCAGGTATCTGTTAAGCGTCCAATTATGTATGCAGCTTAATGTGGATCAAGTTACATTCAATGCCTTTAGTTCGATAAGCTTCGAGGAACAAAAAAAGAAAGTAGATTTGCTAGAAAAAATAATACATAAAATAGACTTATTAATAACGCTTTAAGAGGCGAATTTTTATATGGATACTAGTTAACATATAATGGCTGATCAGAAGCTGATTTAAGACAGAAGGAGAGAAGATGCGGACACTACTGCATCTTCTCTCCCTTTTAGTCTGTAGAAGTATACTTTTACGAGCGCACGCCTCATAGCAAGTTACGGTAATTATTCTTTTAATTAAAGCATAAAGTTTTCACTTTCTCTTTAAGGTTCTTTTAAGGTTTCTTCTTGATAATGTAAACAAAGCTTATGTCATGACTAAAAATGAACTGAATAATAGGAAGGTGAGATTTTTGAAGAAGCGGAACAAGAACACAATAATGTTAATTGTATTAATAATTTTGCTTTTCCTTGGTTTGAATACAGATCTATTACAAAACGTTATTTCCGGAAATATACAGGTTTTTACTTCGAAAATAGGGGGAGAGGGGAATATAGCTTACACTTTGATGATCACTTTGATCATAATGTTGATTCATAATGCACTTCCTGTTATTCCACTTTTTCTAGTTGTTTTGATAAACAATAGCTTATTGGGTTCTCAATTTGGTCTAGCATGGAGTGTTCTAACTAGTACTCTTTGTGCAGTAATTGTATTTTTAAGTGCTCGATATGCCCTGCAAGATTTGATAGTAAAAAAAGTTAGTAAAACTTTCTTTAGCAAGGTAGAACGAAACGGATTTTGGTACGTATTGGGCACGAGACTCTTTCCTCTTGCTCCGACAAGTATGCTTAATGTTGTTTCTGGCATAAGCAATGTTCGACTTTCTCACTTTACTTTCGCGACAGCAATCGTGAATCTTATTTTTATCACTTTGTACTTTCTTCTTCAGGAGGGGTTAGTATCACAAGGCATTAATAAATTCGAAATCGGGATCGTTCTTTTCTCAGGAGCTCTTCTTTATTACTTTATAAGAAAAATCACATCGCGAATAAAAATTTCAAAAATCCATTTGGCTAAATGAACCCCAATAAAATGAGTATGTGAATGATCAAATTTAAAAATAGACCTCCCGCTTATTAGCTAATAAATGGAGGTCTATTTTGAATGATAAGGCAAGGTAAGCTAAACATGAACGGCTTATAAAGGAATAACCGCGTCTTTCTCTTTTAGAGCAGGGGTTTTTGCTGCTCGATTGGCCTGGTTTCTTCGAACCCCTAATTCATTCTGAACCCTTAAAAGTATGGCCGATTCGAGCTTACGCTCGTATGGTTCAGACTCGGATTCCGGCTCGGCGAGGGAGTCCTTAGTGTATTTGAATTAATTCTGTTAAAGAAATATCTATATTACGTATGACAATTCAAAAAAACTGGCAGACCGCTCAATTACAGATGGTCTGCCAGTTGGTATTCTAAACTCGTTCATCTTCTTTTTCTCTGATAACTTTTCAAGTCGATGGGTATAGCGATCCTATTTTCTTCCCATTCCGTGATGGTGGCCTTTTCCCAGTACAGGGCGGTCAACGCCAAGTTCCGCTAATTCTGCTTCAGCTTTGTCGACGATCGCTTGTGCTTTCTCTTTCGCCGCTTCATCCAAATCTGCAAAAAGATCTTGTTTTTCGCGTTTTTCCGGCAAGCTGACTCCTAAAGCTTTCAATTGAGTACGAGCTTCCTCGTGTGTGAGGGTACCGGCTTTTTCCTGCTCACGGATAGCTTCTGCTTTTGCCTTTGCATCTTCATCTAAGTTAGCGAACGGATCTTGTTTTTCACGTTTTTCAGGGAGAGTTGCGCCGAGCGCCTCAAGTTGCTCCTGAGCTTCTTCGTGGGTCAGTGTATTTTCTTTCAGCTGTTTCAGGATCGCTTGTGCTTTCGTTTTTGTTGCTTCATCCAAATTTGCAAAAAGGTCCTGTTTATCACCTTTTTTTGGAATTGCAACTCCTAAAGCTTCCAATTCTTCTGCAACGCGGTTATGGATCTCTTGTACTTTGGTTTTCGTCGCTTCATCTAATTCTTCGAAACCATGTCTATTTTGTTCTTTTGTTTCTACTGTCGATGTGGTCGTGTCAGTCGATTCAGCAGCGTATGTGATTGTTCCGCCTATAGCTCCTAAAGTCAAAGCACCCGATAAAGCATAAGCAAATAATTTTTTTCTCATTGTTTCTTCCTCCTCGAATAGAATATTTTCATTTCGCAGTTTGTGGTATAGAGCCATTGCCTCATTAAATCAGATCTGAGACGCGCAGTAGTTCCAGACCGTTGCTTGCTGAAATGTTTGTTGCTAAAGCTATTATTAAAAACAAACCTTAAATCAACCTTAAAATACAAAAACAATTTGCTTTTATTTTATTTGATCTTATAATCAAGTCTATTATTGCTATTCCAGCGATTGAAGCAAAGGAGCCCTGCAAATGAAATTGTTAATCATAGAAGATGATCAGCATCTTTCTAATACAATTAAAGAAACCACACAAGAAATGTTCGAGGCACATCAGGCGTTTGATGGGGAGGAAGGCTTGTTCTTAGCGGAACAAAACATCTTCGATTGCATCATTCTTGATATTATGATGCCCGGCATGAATGGATATGAAGTATTAAATGAATTAAGGGCAGGCGATAATACGACACCAGTTATCATGCTGACAGCAAAAGACGGCATCAGCGACAAAATCCAAGGGTTTAAAGCCGGTGCCGATGATTATTTGGTCAAGCCTTTCCACAGGGAGGAATTGCTCTTGCGGCTGGAGGCGATTGTCCGCCGTTCTGGCGGGGAGTTGAAGGAAAATACATTGACTTTCAAGGACTTGAAGCTGAATATCAAAAACAAGATGGCTTTTATCGGGGAAGAGCCCGTAAAGTTGAATGGAAAGCAGTTTGATCTTCTTGAATATCTGTTGAATAATATAAACATTATTTTAACGAAAGAGCAGATTTTCGACCGTATATGGGGGTTCGAGTCGGATACTTCAACCACTGTAGTGGAGGTATATGCCAGCAACCTAAGGAAAAGCTTGAAAAAATTCAAGTACGATTCCTATATTAAGACGTTCCGGGGGCTTGGCTATATGCTGTCAGAAAACGGTGGGGCAGATGAATAGAAAGTCCGTTTTCAGGAAACAGCAGCTCCGGTTTATGACATTAAATCTTTTGGCGTTCAGTGTTATTTTTACGATCTTTGGATTTATTATCTTCAACCAAGTACAAAGTACCTTGTTTTCCAAAACCGACGAGGGAATGATGAACTTTAAGGAAATGATGGTCGAAAATCCATTTCGGGAAAAGAGGATTCCGCCAAACAGGGAAGAACAGCCACGTCGCCCTGATTCCAGAGGACCCAATCCAAATCCTCGGATTATCGTGCTCGACTGGAACGAAAATGGAGAAATCGTCAATGAGGACCAAATCGGAACTTTATTATATGAAAATCATTTTGATAACTATACAGTAGACGCTGAAAATTTGAACACGTTCACTAATATTACATTTGATGAAGCATACACTTTCAGGTATTTGCTATTCGAAGATGAAAATCCGTCTGATGAGGTTGCCTACACTCAGCTGTTGGTTAATATCGATCCCGAACAGACGATTATTGAAAACTTTGGAAGGTTGCTGATTGTCTGCTCGCTGATTTTTATCATCTTGTCGATTTCTGCAAGTTATTACCTATCAAAGAAAATGATGAAACCCATTATTCAATCGTGGAACAAACAAGCGGAATTTGTGGAAAATGCTTCTCATGAACTGCGCACTCCCTTAACCATCATTCAAAACAAATTGGAATTGATGTTGACGGCGCCCCATGAAAAAATTATGAATAAATTTGAAAACATTGCCCTTAGCTTGTCGGAAACGAGGCGTCTGTCGAAATTGACTTCGGACCTCTTGACCTTGGCCAGGGCGGATTCAGCTGAACTCCAGCTTTCCAAGCAAACCATACCGATTGATTCTTTTATCAGTAATACGACTGCCCCTTATAAGGAAATTGCAGAGTCCCAGGACAAGTACTTATGGCTCGATTTAAACTCCAATATGAATATGGAAGCGGATGAAAGCCGTATTCATCAGCTCTTGGTCATTTTGCTTGATAATGCCTTGAAATACACAGAGGAAAAGGATAGCGTCGGAGTCAAAACTTATTTAGAGGATCAAAAAGTGGTCATCGAGGTCAGTGATACAGGTGTCGGCATAAAAGAAGAAAATATTCCACACATCTTTGACCGCTTTTATCGCGAGGATAAGGCGCGTTCACGGGAAACCGGCGGTATGGGGCTTGGCCTGTCAATCGCCCAGTGGATCGTCGCCAGCCATTCCGGAACGATCAGCGTATTGCCGAACAAACGGCAAGGAACCATTTTTAAAGTGAAATTGCCAAAGTAAGAGATCATAAATTTGTGATCTCTTTTTTTATTGTTTATTAAAACATTCGAGTGTGGAAGAAGGTTTTTTTATTTTTTCTGCAAGCTAATGTTGATTTCCCACTCTGGGACATAATTCTTCCAATGAACAATACGTTATTTGATGAAAAATTGCCGGAAGCTTCCACCTAGCCTTAGGGAGCTGTTTTGATAAAGCAGATAATGACAATCATTCAGCAACCCATTGGGATCTGGTCTCGATACAGCGACTCGACTATGGCGGAGGAGAAATTTATTTTGATGGCACACTGACCCGGAAAGATGGCCGATTTGTGCTGCCACTTTTAAGTGGACTAAACCCAGAAAAACTCTTGGAAGAATAGAAACTCCTGTACTGAATGACTAGTTAACATAATTGTTTCCTAAAAAGTACATATGCGACCGCTTAGTGTGGAAACGCATTCGTGTATTCCATAGTGCTGTTACTGAAGTAATCTCCACATTGTGGTAAACACATTTTGATTCATTTCAAAATATACACCCATAAACCCGCAATAGATATATCCATCCTTGAGTAGAGTTAGGCGGATCCTTGAACCGTCATCCAAGTGAACAGTCAGCTCTTTATATTCCTCATTATTCTGGGAGTCTCCGATTGGATCGGAGTTTTGTTCATGGGGTAGAGGTTTTGAGTTATTCAGCTCTTCTAAGGAGGTATACAATACGGCCATATCTGAAAGCGGCTCATAATTTTTAAGACAGTTATCCCAATCACTAATAGTATAATTTCCGTTTACCATGAGAATAGCAAGAATATTATGTATTTTCATAAAATTGTGATAAAATTGTTTTCGAAGGAGCTTCATATTTTTAGTTATGATATGAAAGTCTTAACCAATTTTTGGTACTGGGTTTCAGGGGACTGAATTTTAGTACATATTCAGTTTAATATTTTAGGAAAGGGAGGAAAAACGATGACGAAAGATTCGTGGTCAAGATTACTGTTCCTTATGATGTTGATCTTTGTAATGGCTTTGGCAGCATGTGGTGGCAATAATGAAACTTCAGACCAAGAACCAACGGGTGACACAACAGAAGAAAATACTGATGAGGATGCTGACGAGAGCCCTGAAACAGCAGAAGGTACTGAGGAAGGCACTGAAGAAGACGCTGGCGAGGGCGCTGAAGAAGGCACTGATGGAAGTGCAGAATCTGAACCAAAAGTTACTGAGTTTGAACCGGCATTTCCAGAACAGACAAGAGCACCTGCAGTAAAAACTGAAACAGAACTTAATGTGGAAGTTGTTGCTGAGGGTCTTGGCGTGTCTTGGGGTATGGAAGAGTTTGAACCAAACCGCTTGTTTGTTACGCAAAGAGATGAAGCAGAACTTCTTATTGTAAACCTTGAAGATGGCTCTGTTTCAGAACCAATTCAAGGTACACCAGAAGTAAATAACGCAGGTCAGGGTGGCTTACTTGATGTAACCGTTGCACCTGATTTCGATGAATCAAGAATGGTATTCTTGACGTATTCTGAAGATGCCGATGATGGTACTGTAACTGCTGTCGGTAAAGGTGTTTTATCAGAAGATGAAACTTCACTTGAAAATTTCGAAACAATCTTCCAAGCATTACCGGCATATGATGGTGACTTGCACTATGGTGGACGTATAATTTTTGATGAAGATGGCAACCTGTTCTTAACAACTGGTGAGCGTTCAGATGATCCAATTCGCGAACGTGCACAAGACTTGGATGCTTATTTAGGGAAAGTCATTCACATTACACAAGATGGAGAAGCAGTAGAGACGAATCCATTTGTCGAAGATGAAGACGCACTGGATGGTATTTACAGCTACGGTCACCGTAATATTCAAGGTGTGGACTTCCACCCTGAAACAGGAGACTTATGGATTATTGAATTCGGTCCACAAGCTGGGGATGAACTGAATATTGTTGAACCAGGCAATAACTATGGATGGCCAATTGTTTCTTATGGTATCGAGTACACTGGTGAATTAATCAATGATGGTATTTCAGAACACGAAGCGCAAGGCTTTATTGAACCAAGATATTATTGGGATCCAACAAGTGCGCCAAGTGGTAGTTCATTCTATGATAACGACGCAATTCCTGAATGGGAGAACAACTTGTTCATCGGTGGTTTAGTGTCGAGCTATATTGCACGTGTCGTTATTGAAGGTGACACCATCGTTGGAGAAGAACGTCTATTAACTGATGAAGGCGAACGTTTCCGTGATATTCTTGTAACTGAGGATGGCGCGCTTATTGCAGCCACTGATGGCGGTAAGATTTATAAGATTACTGCAGCAAGTTAAGGTGACACAGTTGAAAGCACACAAGAAGACGATGTTGATACTGATGAAGACGGCGACGCTGAATGATTTATTATTCTCTAAAAGCACCCAACCTTATGTCAATGTCATTAACTTAAGGCGCTTGACAATATTAAAGAAGCAGGCATTCATGGAAATCCATGAATGCCTGCTTCTTTTTTGCTGCCTGTGCAGATTGGAAATATAAAGGTGGTATGATTGAAATGACTTGGTGGACGGACAGAGCTGCTGACAGCGAAATGAGGAAATTAGAAAAGTGTCTATCATGCAGGAAACCATGGAAGCGTTCAAAAACTTTTTAGAATAAGGCCAGGTGATTTACCTGGAAGATATTCGTGAAGGCAACCCACAGGCGTTTACACGCACGCGGAAAACGATCCCTTAGAAGCTCTTGCTTCAAATGTTTGCCCAGAAAGGGCACTCCCAATTTTCCGAGCTTTTGAACTTCTATGAGAGTCTGGACCAACCATTGGATATTACGACCGCAGGGTTCTATAAAGCCCGAATGAACTATAACCCGAATGCCATTAAACTCATGATGAAAGCTTACCTGTCCTTGATCTATGAAAATAATGATTCCAGCCTGTGAACTGAATGGCTACATTGGGACGGTAGCAAGGAATCGATGCAATTCTATGAAAGGATTGGATGCAAGAGTATAGGTTCAATGAAGAAAACCCCAGTTTGAAAGTGAATTCAATAAATAATAGTTTTCATATGAGGGATTATCGGAAGGATAGAAGCTGATAGAATTAGCTTCTATCCTTTTTGTTCGTTTAAGTGTACTTTTACGAACGGTTTTATTCTAGAAAGCAAAGGTGATTATTCCTTATACATATTATGGGAATCAATGTTAATCTAAATGTAGATGATGTTTGAAAGTGAATGTAACTTAAGTGCAGTTAAGTTACATTCAACCTGTAATGAATTTATATGTCGCAAATAAAATTTTTGTATAAAGGAGGAGAACCCCCATTCTTAAAATAACTAGAATTTTTTTAAATATAGTCACAGTGGTATTTGCAGCTTATGTGTTATGGAATCAGAACTTTACGTTATTACCCTATGTAATGCTCACACTTGGAATTTTTATGTTGGTAGCAGGATTTGAAAAAATCCAAAAGGACAGAAAAGAGTTTTGGGGATACACGTTTGTCATTATTTCGTTGTTTATTTTCTTTGTTTCCATACAAGGATTGATAATGAACGCTTAAGATTTTTTCTTGTAAGCGAATGTAACTTATTGTGAATTAAGTTACATTCAGGAGCTTAAATTTTGAGAGGCTTAATAAGTAAAATTGGATGGGAGAGAAGCAAAATGAAGAGGGAAATGGAAGAATTGATTGTGAAATCTTTTTTTGATAAACATATACAAGAAAGGGTACTCCATGAATTATTTACACCTAAGAAAAGGAAAGATGCAATGAATCGCCTCTGTCACCGATATACAAAGATGTTAAAGGAAAAGTACATGATTGAAATTCCTCCACCTAACTCAAATCCTAAATACATTTACGATGTACTAATGATGCACGGAGCTGAAAAGATGTGCTATTCACTGTCATATAATGAAAAAATAGATGGAAAAGAACTGCCACTTCTAGAAGCTTTGGAACATGCTGTCGGTGATGGTTTTCCTTCCATTATTTCATGTATTCCTGGTGAGTTAGCCTACTTTGAATCTGAACAAGAGTATGGAGCTCCTCCAAGATATCTCTTAAAAAGACCTAAGTATGAGTTATAAAGTAAATTTTTGAATGTAACTTATTAGCAATTAGGTTACATTCGAAGTGCTTGATTTATCTTAATTCTAGTAACATAGGAAAAGGAAAGTATTGAAAATTTAAGCTATATAGCTGGTTAGCAACCAGCCGTGATCATGATGATTATTGAAACTGACGGTTACTTCAACCAAGCCTTATTGACCGGTAAAAAATGTTCCAAGCAGCAATTGAGGCAGATGTATCGACAAGCAGACCAATTAACTTCTGAGACTCGTGACTTTGCCGATGTGTTTTGCCGGCTTCATAACTTTGATCAACTTCCGTATTCAGAGGATATAGAAGTTGATTTTGTCTTGGATACGGATACCGGCAGGATCTACTCTCCGAGTTACTAACCTTTAGGAACCATTTTTCGAGACTTTTTGTTAGATGTGAATGTAACTTAATCCTAATTAAGTTGCATTCAGTTCCTCGATTCTATTGATTTCACCAGAAAACCATACCGAACTGGTTTTATTAGAAAAAAAGATACATTCGAAATGTTGTTCTGTAAGGCTTCAAAGCTTGGATTTCAAAAGAATATAAGTTTACATATCTTCAGATTATTGATAGGCAAGGGACTTCATAGAAAGTTATTTCCCTTTTTTCGTTGGTGTAAGTGTACTTTTACGAACGGTTATTCACTGTGATTTCTCTGGCTATCTGATTATGCGCTAAGTATATTTAGAGAAATAGCAGTAAGTGTAAGAGGGAGGAAAAAGATGGACTTCATGATTGCGGGCAAGCAGGGATACATCCGGATCGACCTAACAGAAGTAGTTGGATTCCCAGACGAAACCAGCTACTTAGGTGGGTTCGATGTGAAAGGCAGAGTCGAAATTAAAAGTGGGAATTATTACGTTAAAGATGCAGAACTGTGGTTTTCCACGGGGCAGGTATACGAGTTCTTCGTTGAGCTGCAGGAAGCCTATCAAAGGTTGAAAGGTTGCGCTACATTCTTGGAGTCGGATAATAACCTTAATCTTAGCTTGCGCTTTAATCAGTTTGGCCAACTAAACATTCAGGGGCACTTTCAGGAAGTGTCGGAACCTGAAAACGCTCTTCAGTTTGAGTTCGAGAGCGAGCAAAGTTATTTGATTAGTACACTTCAGCAATTGCAGCGTATTGTGGATTACTATGGAGATTAATCTATTTACATATATATATACTAGAAGAGCATGTAGTTCACATATCAGCAATTATCAGAAGTTGCAGTTGGCAAATAATAAAATGATTAGATCTAACAAAAAAGAGTCCAGCATAACGAGCACTTTAGAAGTGCCCCTATGCTGGACTCTTTGAGACTGAATCGAAATCTCGTTTTAGTTAGCTTAATCGCTCTTCAGCCATCTTATAGATTTTTTCTTTCTCCCGCTTCCCGATAGCGACAATCTGAATCACTTGGATTGTTCCTTCAGCTTCTCTGAAAATGACCCGCAGGCCCATCTTCTTGTTTTTTAACTTATTGCATTGAGCCAAATTGCCGGAAAGCGGCTGGCCGGCTTCCATGCCCATCAACCGGATCCGATCCAATGCTTTATTGACAAAAATCTTTTGGCTGCCATCAAGTTGTTCATAGTCTTCCTTTGAATACTGGGTCCATTCAAGCTGATACAACGATTATTCCCACCCATCTTCTTCATCAATGACAGGGGATTGAGTTGCGCTTGCACCGCGGACTTCCGCATCCGAGAAAGTGGAAACCTGTTCCGTCAGCAGCCTTTTTTCAGCGATCAAATCAGCCAGCTGGTCGTAAAGTTCCTCTATTTCTCTGTTCAAAGACTCGTATTGTTTTTGGGTAAGCATGACACCGGCAACCTTTTCGCGGTTAAAGACATAGACACCTGCCGCTTCCTGATCTGCCTTCTGAAAAGCTTCCATGGGCGAACGTTTTACTTCCGAAATTGACGTTGTGGGGATATCAAGTATTCTCATGGCCATGTTCATCCACTCCTTTGGTTATATTCATTATAGCCTTTTTAAAAGACTTTTAAAAGTCTTTTTATGAGATTGGCTTAGAAGTTCGAATATATTTGTTAACACTGGCTTATAAAACTGCGCAACTTTTAAGTTGCTTTTTTCACCGGCATTCGGAAAAGTGTACTTTTACGAACGCTTTTGAAGTAACGATATTTATTGAATGCAAAGTTATCTTCCAGGTTATTAAAATGTTAAAATTAGGAATAGAAAATATGTATAGTAGACTTCTATTAAATGAGAAGAAAGGCGGGGTTCCTATGAAGACATATGAAAAGATGCTAATTGCTATTCAAGACGAGGAATTTAACTGCTTTGCTTCAAAAGGGAGCTGGTTGTACATAGCCAATAAAAAGGATACAAAAAAAGGGCTTTTCCGTTTACGGAACTCTATTCACTTTTTCGTATCATTAGATGCGCAGCGAATGCCTTCTGAATTTGGTGTAGTAAAAAAAATAGAAGTCCCCATCACTGCAAAGGAACTGGCTGAACTCGATTATAAGAGTAGAAAGAAGGATCTTTCTCTTTTAACCGAGGAATTGTTAAAGGATTATGAATGGTTCCTTGATAAAGTGAATTCTCAACCGAAACATACGCCCATGGCCGTTACCTGGCTTGAACGAATCTTTCCGAAGAAGGAAAAAGAACTGCGGGTACACAAGAAGTTTTTTAGTGGATTATCAAAAGAAGAGAAAAAAGAGTTATTTGAAAATTGATTAATTTACAATTCCTTCCTAACGGATATCTTAAAAGATTCTGAAGTGAGTTAGTAAATTATATTAAAGCATGAAAAGGAGAGATTCGAATGAGTATGAATTTGGAGATCGATTCACAGCGTCGCTATGAAAAATTTGTAGAAAGAGTTTCTAAGAGTCAAGAAGTTTGGGGTCTTAAAAGCGATGAAGGATGGGCGATTGTAGAATCTAATGCTTACGAAGATACCGGTGTTATGCTTTTTTGGTCAGACAAGGCGTATGCTAAACAATGCGCTGCAGAAGAGTGGGCTCACTACATTCCGACTATCATCACACTAGAAAACTTTATGCAGCTATGGTTACCAGGTTTAGAAGAAGATGAATTGGTAGCTGGTGTAAACTGGAATAAAGATTTGGTTGGTCTTGAAGCAGAACCTTTAGAGCTATTGAGTAATTTGCAAGAAAAAAATTAAGAGTTTAAGGCCATCTTGCGAAATATAAGTAACTGTTACAGTCATTAGTGGTTGCTTTTTTACATACAATCAATCTGTGCTATCCGGCGCAAAACCACCCACTTTTTTCTTAGGAAAGGTCCGTATACAAAACTGTTATTTCAATTGAAAATAGTTTACATATCCTGAATTATCTGAAGTCACATAAAAGAAAATGAATTGATGGTGAAACTATGAACATAAAAGAACAGGTAAAGTTGTTACTTAAAGAAATTGTAATTGATTTGGTGAATGGGAATTACGAAAAAATTCAAATAAAACTCATTGAAGAACTAGAAGTAGATGATCTCAAAGAGGAGTTAAGCTATTGGGAGTCACTTACAATGCCTCCTGATCAAGCTTTTGAGAAAATCAATTTTATCAAATATGAAGATGGCTCAGGATATGCATTGGAGTTCGAAATATGGGTAGATGACAATGAAAGCGACTTTACGTTGTCTTGTGAGGCAAATGTTGACCATAAAGGTAATGTTGACTCCTTATTAATTAA
The DNA here is from genome assembly GCF_003014655.1 of Planomicrobium soli. Classification (GTDB taxonomy): domain Bacteria; phylum Bacillota; class Bacilli; order Bacillales_A; family Planococcaceae; genus Planococcus; species Planococcus soli_B. The sequence goes on from NZ_PYAT01000003.1 coordinate 56,170, forward strand.
CAATTTACATGTTTTATAGGTATTGTTTTATTGGGCAAAAGGATGCTCGTTATTTTGATAAGACAATAATATAGAAAAGAATCAGAAGCAACTAGCTGCACCAAAGCCAGCAGAACCAGAGCTAGATTCGCCAAAATTGTCCTCACAGGAGCCAGAAAGCGAACCTGAAACGGTAACACCTAAAAAAGACACACGAAGTTTATGGGCCAGAATCTGGAACAAATAAAAAGCGTTTATTCGGCGGGAATGAGGAGTCGATTTTAAATGAGCACTAACTATCTTCACCAAGTCATGAATAATACCAAGTGGGAAGAAATTAGAGAAGCAATGTCCTGTTACCTTGGCAATTGTCAGTGGCGTACAAAGGATATCGAAAACGATTATATTTCCCCATGGGATGGCGAATGGTATTACCACTTCCGAAATGGTGATTACAAATTCATTGAGTGGTTGGAAATTAAGGCAGAAACCGAAGAATTGCGAAAAAATCTTATAGCTATACTTCATGAAATTCATGCCCAGGAAAGGTTTGCAAAGATGCTATTCGGGTTTATGGATATGTGGAAACTGGAGTTTACATTGATTACCTTTAAACTCTTAAAATGAATGTAACTTATGTGCAGTTAAGTTACATTCAACCCATGGCACTGGCTATATTTTTGAAATTAAAGTTTAAAAGTGAGGGTGCAACGTATGGAATACAGTGGCGGTTATTTTCTTCTGTCTACAGCAAGCGCCAATCAAGCTTATTATCTTAAACCAGTAGTGAACGGTGGTTTTTACGTCGAAAAGCTGATTTCGGTGGACGAAAAAGTGGGTGGTGTCTTTCCTAACCTCTCCTTTGTCTGGAGAAAAAGCAGCCAGCCAGCAGGGACGGGATATTCGTTGGCTACGACATTGCGGGGTATGAACTGGGTGGGAGTTTCCTTTCTTTCTTGGGTAATGACTTGCTCCAGGATTACCTGGCTTTTAATCCTAACCTTTCCATCAATAAATTCGGTTTGTTTCCAGAGCAGCAAACAGCTGAAGAGCTAGCCTGCTATACGAATGATGTACTCAAGGACCTGGTTGTGGCGGAAGAAGATTTGATGTGGCTGCCGTGGAAAATCACAGTTTATAAAGGTCTCTAAATTAAAATTTCCTAGTTATTTAAAAGCTATATACTTACCTTAATCGAATGTAACTTATTGTGAAGTAAGTTAAATTCAGCTCGCTGATTCTATTGAATTTACTAGAAAAAATGAAGAAATTGAAATTCCTAAAAAAATTTTCATTTAAATCATTGACTCTATTTTTCTCGCTTTTCCTAGGCGGCGCGCTTTTTACTTTTACTAAAAATCACATTCGCAACAAGCAAAAGGAGGCAGAAAGCGGTTGAAAAAATACGGAGTGGGCCTCATATTATCCCTTGTTGTTTTGTTCCTTCTCATGGTCGTGAATGCGCAACTTTATCGCCATGTGATGCCCTTATACACGCCAATCATGTTTTTAACGTTTCACGTCCTCGTCTACAAACACCTTATACCGGAGAAGCGGTATGGGGCCTATTTCTTTTTTGTCCTGGTGGTGGGCGCGTCGATTTTCTTTTCGCTGCCGGAATTTACCCATCAGCAAGCCCAAGAACACATCTGGGCCACTTACGGTCAGGACCTGGAGCTGACGGAACAGGATAACTTGCCTCTCGATCGGAGCGACCTCTGGCATCCTTTCGCACCCAGCTGGGGCTATGCTTTTGTGGGAACTGTGCCGTCAAGCAACGAGCACATCTCCCTTCTCTTTATTCCGGACACCGGGAGAATTTTCGAAATTGCCCCTTGAGAAAATTTTCGTTCATGCCTAGTTGTTCCGTAATGTTGAAATTGGAAGAAGGCCTACCCAGTGGGAGAGACCTTAAGTAGTGGAATACGCTTGGGAAAATGATAATGAAGTTGTGTGCAATTCGCAGCCGATGCTCAGTGCCGCTGAGCAAATCGTCATTTTAGCTATGATGCTTGTAGCATATGAGCGCAAATGCCCTTTGATTATTCAATTCTGGCAAGACCGCCATTATCGCTACAAGCGCTGTACAATTCGAGAACTGGATTGGAAGCAGCAGCTCATTACATATGAAGAAGCATTCGGCGGTCAGTACCTTGAGAATGGTGCCATTAGTTCTATCTAGATGCTGGACTAATCGAAAAATTCCTTGGAGTTCACTACCTACATCTGTTTCGGGTTCATCAGTACAAAATTAGAGGGAGTGCATTACTTAGTAGCACTTCCTTTTTATACATGTTCGCAAAATCTTAATTTAATGTAGTTTAATAATAAGTAGAGTTTTATTTTTAGCAAAAGTAGATACTCCAAAAAATAACCAGTAAAAAGGACAGACAGCCCACCAAAGCTGTCTGTCATTTACTTTATAGCAACAATTATTTTAATGTATCTGTTTGTTTTGAGCGATTTGCTTCCATCCGTGATAAGACCTGTTCGTTGTCTTTGTTAGACAAATTGGTATAGAGGGAGGTAGTTTCAATGTTGCTGTGGCCTAATTGATCACGCAGGAGAACGATACTGCCGCCATTGCGAATAAAGTCTGCCGCAAAGCTATGACGCAGTTTATGCGGACTAATGCCTTCTCCTTGTGCGAAGGCAGCCGTGTATTTGGTCACCAAGTTCTCGATGGCACGTCGGGAAAGAGAGCGGGTAGTACCGCCATAGAGAGTGACAAATAGGAAGGGGACTTCTTTCGTTCCGGTGTACCGGCTTTCCCGGATATCCAGGTAGGCTTTCACATGCTGTATTGCTTGATCCATGACCCGAACGGTGTCCTCTGTCGAGCCTTTTCGCTTGATGTCGATCAATTGCTTCTTGAGGTTGATTTTCTTTACGAGAATGCGTGCCATTTCACCGAGACGGATGCCGCTTCCAAGAAAAAGGGAGAGGATGGTCAAATCCCGCTCCTTGTCCCGTTTAAACCGCTGACGTGCAAGCGCACTCTCCAATGTTGCTTCGGGTAGAAGTAGGATTCGCCGTCCTTGTTTTCCGTCTCTTTCGTTAAATAATTGAAGAGAGATTTCAGCGCATTAACGGATAGCATGACGACCGCATTGCCGCGCTTTTTCACGGTGTTGTTCTCCTGAGTGAGGGATTCCTCTCTCAGGAATTCAATGTAGTGCTCCACGTCCTGCTTCTTCAGTTCCGCCAATACGGAATAGGGGATGGAAGCGGTATTCGAAACCTCTGCCAGGTCTTCCCGGAGCAGCCACTGGAAAAAGTGCTGGTAGCGGTAGAGGTACTGCAGCAACGTATCCGCCGACAGGCCGGCCCGCTTTTTGGAGCGGACATATTCGACGACATAGAAGGGCATATCTCTCAGCTGATTTTCAATCCGCTGGAGGATCTGGAGTTCTTCGGGTGTCAGTGCCATGGTTTATTTCTCCTTTAAGTTATTCTAAGTATATGTTCGCAAAATGTAATTTAAACGAACAAATAAAGTGACCACAAAGAACCTTAGGAAATAACTTCAAAAGGGGTTAAGTTATGAATTTGAAAGAACCGGCTTTTATGTTAAAGCTATGTGGAAGAGAATTTTTTAATGAAGAGCTTTCTTGTTTAGGTTGGCAATTAGCAGAAATTCTTAATCCCCTTAAGGACTATACACAGTTCCATGAATGGTATATTTTCGATGTGACAGCAACTAGCAAAGCAGCTATTACCGAATTGTTTCCTAAGAATCCACAAGAATCTTTTGTTGTCTTATCGACCGATGAATTGATCGACACAGTTAAAAGAGTCATACAATTTGAATCAGGAGTATTCATAGCGGTGCAAAAAGGAAAAGAAGTAAATTGGGATGTCGATCATTTACCCGATACTGAAGAAAATGAAGGGTTACAACATCCATTAGCAGAAATAGAAATACGTCCTTTTGATTATTCGTATTTTGAGATTTACGGTAATAACAATAAAGTGAAAAAAACAATATTAAACTATTTTGGTGAAAATTAAATCTAAGAGTTAAGAAAGCTTTATAAGTATCGGATTTACATACAATTTCGCGAAGAAATGGAGTGTATACAGATGTCTAGCGAGAACGTTATACGAATCACCGGAGAGCCGTTAGAAAGCTATAAAGAAGTCTTGAATTTATACGAGGAACTGGGTTGGAATTCTTTGGGCTTGACGGAAGCGGATTTCGAAAAAATGTACAGTCAAAGCTGGTTTGTGGCATTTGCTTATAGTAATGATCAAATGGTCGGTATAGGCCGAATCATTTCGGACGGCGTGGTTACAGGAATTATTTGCGGTCTGGGCGTTAAGCCGAGTTATCAGCAATCCGGTATCGGCAAACGGCTAATGAACGAGCTGATCCATCAATGCTTAAAGAACGGAATCAAACCGCAATTGATTTGTGTAGAAAGTTTAAAACCGTATTACGAAGCAATGGGTTTTAAGAAGTTTGCGAGCGGCATGACATGGAGCGGCGGCAACTCATGAAAAAAGAGATAATGCTAAGCTATAAAGATAGAAGAGGCATCAAATAAGCAGTCTTCTATTATTATCAATATTTTAGTTGACATAATATAAATTATCGGAAGTAACGTTTCATTTAATAAGTATACTTTTAATAGTGAGACGAAGCGGATTTTCACACTTGTTTTGGTTTTTTAACCTAAATTTTGAATTATGCTGTTTATCGATACATTACACACTTAATTTGAATTTCAATGTTCTTTTGTTGATTTCTTCTCGCAGCAAGATTTGTTTTCATAAATTGTATGCGTTAAAAATAATCTGTTTCATAATCAATTAAACTTAAGCGCAGCAACTCGTTGGAAATTGCTGCGCTTTGTGTTTGTAATTTCAGTTGCACGTCTCATAACTAAGTTTGACTAAACAAATCTCTCTATCTAATCTTTACATATTCAACTTATAAATCTACATAATCAATAAATTCCACCGATGTCCGTCCACATCACAAAATCCTGCTCCGTAAAACCCATTGCGTTCACCAGGCTCTGAAAATACTGTCCCGCCAGCTGCTTCCACTTTCTGGATGAATTCTTGGACTTCTTCTTGCGAATCTGCAGAGATTGACAAAATCACTTCCGAACTTGAGCTCGTATCGGTCACCGCAATGCCTGTAAACGCTCTAAATGCCTCTTCTGGAAACAACATGACCATGACATTATGATCGCCGACCACAACTCCAGCCATTTCCTCGCTGTCTGAAAATCGTTCATTTACCGTGAATCCAAGGGTTTTAAAGAAGTTCTTCGACTTTTGGAGATCTTTCACCGGTAAATTGATCCAACATTCTTTTGCCATCCAACATTCCTCCATTCTATTAGCCTATCATTGGTACCGCTGTCGATTACCTTAAAGAAAAAATCTGAGGTTTAATATATCAGAATCTATGATATAAATTAAAAAGACTGAATATTCAAGGCAGTATTTTTACTTCAGGCTCATTTACCGGTTTCTCTGGCCAATTTACAAGAAAAATACCACTAAAGATCAGCATGCCGCCCACGAGCAACGTATAGTTGAGCTGTTCTCCTAAGATAGCCCAGCCGCTTATAACGCCAAAAAACGGCGCCAGAAACAAAAATGCGCTGACTTTCCCCGGGTTTCCTTTTTGCAATAAATAAAACCAGATGGCAAATTGAACGATTGAAGCCATAATCGTAAGCCATAAAATGATCGACACTGACGTTAAATTGAGACTTAGCTTCGCATCTTCCAATAAAGCACTGCCAAGCAGCAATAAAATGCCGCCAAACAGCATTTGGTATGCCGTCAGCACCCACGTGTCGAAGCGGTTTCCCCACTTCTTGATTAATAACGTTGAAATGGCCCATGAAACTGCACTGGAAATACCGAAAAGCGTACCGATTTCCAGTTTAAGTTCTCCACCCATCGTAACCACAACGCCGATAAACCCTATAATAACCCCTGCCCATTGAACAACTCGGTACCGAATGCCGAGGGTCAGTGTACCGAATATGACAACTAACAACGGATTCATAAAAGTTAAAATGGCGGATTCTCCAGCCGTAATTGTCCGCAAACTGAGAAAAATCGCACCCATGACCCCCGCCGTCTGGAAAGCGCCAATCCAAAAAATGCGCAGCCAGTCTTGAAGCTGTTTTGGTTTTGGGCGTTTTAACACCGTGACAATCGCTATCATTAATATTCCGGCCAACGTAAACCGGATGCCCACCAAAAGCAGCGGGGACACATAGCTTATTCCGATTTTGCCAACTGCAAAAGATGAACCCATTAAACTTGTCGTAATTACGACCAAGAGTGCAAATGCCGCTTTACTAGTCAAATTCCATTCCCCTAACTCCAGCTGCTGGTTTTCCCTTACATAGTTCTGCAGCCTGAACCGGATATCCTCTTTTTCCTTGTTTTGAATAAAGGATGAAGGGAAAAGAATAGAACACGAACCAGACAGAAAGGATGCGATGATTTGGACAAGCAAGCAATCCACCAAGCGCTGCAGCAAAAGACCATCACCTTGCAGGATGGCACCCGCCTCCCTGCTCTTGGTCAAGGTACCTGGACCACTGGTGACCATAAGGCCAACAAGGAGGAAGAAATTGAGGCACTGCAATTAGGGATCGAACTCGGAATGACGGTAATTGATACGGCAGAAATGTACGGAGACGGAAAATCGGAACGCCTCGTCGGCGAAGCGATTCAAGGAAGGCGCGACAGCGTCTTTTTGGTATCCAAAGTCTATCCGCAGAACGCTGGGCGTAAAAACCTCATTAAAGCGTGTGAAAACAGTTTAAAAAGGCTGAATACCGATTCGCTTGATTTGTATTTGCTGCATTGGCGCGGTCGCGTGCCGCTGGCTGAAACCGTCGAAGGCATGGAAGCGCTGAAAGCGGAAGGCAAAATCAAGCGCTGGGGCGTCTCGAATTTCGATACCGAGGATATGGAAGAATTATGGAGTGTGCCATACGGCCAGAATTGCGCAACAAACCAAGTGCTGTATCATCTTGGATCGCGCGGCATCGAATTTGATCTGATGGATTGGCACAAAAAAAACAACATTCCCATCATGGCTTATAGTCCACTTGCACAAGGCGGAACGCATCGGAGAGCGTTGACGACGAATGCGATCCTCGGGGAGATAGCGGATAACCACAATGCCGCTCCCCTTCAAATCGCTCTTGCCTGGACCCTCCGCTCCGGCAATGTACAGGCTATACCAAAAGCCGGGCAATCCGCACACGTGGTTGCAAATGCTGAAGCAGCTGCGATCCAGTTGACTCCGGAAGAATTAAAACTGCTTGATGAGGCATTTCCTGGACCGGGACAGAAAGAACCGCTTGATGTGATATAACTTGAAACGAAGAATAAAATAACGAATCTAAAAAAGAGGAACCGCTCAAAGGTTCCTCTTTTTCATGTACGACTTTTGTAAGGCAGAGCAGTCTAATTATTTCTTATCCAACTCCAACCATGTTTCCAGCCATTCGCTCTGGTCTCCTTCAAAATAGTCATCTAAGAAAGACGCAAATGTTTGGCTGTCTACATGCTGAAACTGGTATTTGGTGTAGTAGGCCGCCAAAAAACGGAAAGCGGCTTCTTCACCGCCTTTATCATTGAAGAAATCCCTCAGCAAAAGAGGGGTCTTCCCATGGAGCGTAGCTCCGTAACTCCATTCATCCAATATATTTAAAGGGGTATTGGAATACTGGGCCGGCGTTTCCCTTTCCACAAATTCAATTGCCGGCTGGAATGCTTTGTCTTCATCTCCATAGTTTTCCGTAAGATAAGCGGATGCTGCGTAACTGGACAGGCTTGCACTTAGCCAGGCGTCTGTATAGGGGTCGCTTAGTAAATGAAAACCGAACCATTGGTAAGCTAGCGAATAAGCAATTGCATCAGTTGGTATTTCGCCATTACCATCCACCTCGCCTATTCCCGATACATTGGTAGAGGAATCAACTCCATAAGCGGCAAGCAAGTCCATTTCTTCAGATGGATGATCGCCAATTTTTTCTTCATAAAAAGCAAAAGCATTCGTGGCGCTATATGCTGTAGTTTGAGCCATTTCAGCATCAGCCGGCCAGAAAAGACGCAGTTCCGTATCATTCACTTCGAATGAAGTTGTTGACCAGTGATCCGGTTTTAAAAAGCTGATGAAAAAATCATTTAGCTGCTTTGCTTCAAGTATTCCAGAAGAGCTTTCTTTACTATTGCCATCTACTGCTGAACTAACCACAAGATACGGATCATCTAATTCATACTGAATGGAAAAATCACTATAAGTCGGGTAAACCGTCTCTCCATAAACGCTTAAATTCTGAACCACCCAACCACTATCATATTGAGCAATTTTCGGATACCACTCAGAAAAGAATAAATCATCCCCTAAGGCAAGATGGTTTCCTTCATAATCTTGAATTCTTAATGTATAGACCACAGAGATTCTCTTTTTCTCGCCCGGTTCTAAAGGTTCCCTAAGCTGAACGAAAAAACGGTTGTCGTTCAACTGATAAAAAAGATCTCCTGTCGAATCGGCCACCGAGGTTAGACGCGTCTCCATCGACTTTCCCAAAAACACAGCAATTCCGCGATCATGCAATCCATTGGCTGCGAAGTTAAAGGCCAGTTCTTCCCATGAATCTGGTGAATCGTTCAGTACTTCGATTTCCGCTGAAACATTCAAATTTCCGTTGAATAGTTTGATGTCGATATCGTAGTCTGCAAGGGCGTCAGGAGTCATATCCGCTTCTGTGGCATCGTCTTCTCTTAATCCAAAGTATAAAGCGAGGCCGCTTAGGGCTAGAAAGGTCGAAATCAACAAGAAAGCCCGTCCTTTTCCCTTTTTCGATTTTGAATTGTCATACAACATAGTCATCCTGTCCACTCCCTTTATCACGTATCCTACTGGCGTCAGCAGTTCGCAGAGATTCAAGGGGTTTATCTCGGATAGCGGCGATACACGCTCCTTTCGGAATGATTAATGCAAAATCTTTAGACTGAGTAAAATCGAAAATGTCAACAATATGGAGGCACTTGTTTTGTATGTAGTCGTTCTTTTACGCCCATCATACTCCATTTACTCTGCAAATGCTCTTGTTTTTCCTGATTTTGGATAGGTGAAAATCATGCAAATAAAAAGAACAGATTTCTCTGCTCTTAATCTTGATTATTGGAGATTCAATTGTTGAAGAACCATCTGCTTGAAGGACGTTCTCTCGGCGTTAAGTTCATGATGAAGTAGCCGATGATAAGTACCAGGATGACAAGTGCATTAAAGAATGTGGATTGCGGATCGTCATGTTCCACAATGATTAAACGGACCATCGCTGTAATACCGATGTAGATGAAATACCGTAAAGGAAAATGATAGTCTTCTTTGAAATACTTCACAATCATCGAGATAAATTCGAAATACAAAAAGAAGACCAAAATTCTGGCAAAAACCGTTTGGTAATCTTCTGTTTTGTTTTCGATCATCAGCTCGCCAAATACAATCAACTCTTTAACCAACTGAAAAGAAAGAACAATTGCCAGAAAGACCAGCGATACATTTAAAAACACTTGTAAAATGTTCGGGATAGTTATTGCCAAGCCACTCAAGTTCTTTTTAAGCTGAACCATTCTCCGCTCCCTTTCAATAAGCTGAATTAAAATCGCTTAAAGAATAGCACTAAAATGTTGAGAACATATTAGCATAGCATGTAGTTTTGTTAATGCCATCCGCTACAAGTATTCACCGCAGTTTCGGCTGACCATGGTTGCCAAAAAGATTCATAAAAAGGCATCTCATAAGTGATTTTCAATTACCGCCTAATGAGTATATAAAAAAGCACTGAAAAGGGACTTGCGCCTTTTCCAATGCTTTTGCTTATAGGTATTCTTTTTCAAACTCGATTGTGCTGCGGACCGTATTGATCGGACGGACCATTTTTTCAATTTGCTCGCGTTTTCCTTCTAAAAACGGCGGCAAAGACAATTTTTCGCCAACGGTTTCGTACGGCTCATCACCCAGGAAGCCAGGACCATCCGTTGCCCACTCAAATAGGATGCCAGGAGCGACACGGGCATACAGCGACTCAAAGAAGAAGCGGTCGACATAACCGGAAGTGCCAAAGCCGAAGCTTTCCATGCGCTGGGTCCATTCGTCCAAAACAGCACGATCTTCTACACGGAATGCAGCGTGATGGACTGTGCCGAATCCTTGGCGTCCAGGCGGCAAGACCGTATTGTATTCAATGATCACTTGAGCGCCGTTTCCGCCTTCGCCTACTTCAAACAAATGCAGCGAGCCTTCTTTAGCGATTTCGCGGAACAACAGGACTTTTTCCAAGACCTCTTTCATATAGTCGAACTGCGCAATGCGGATATGGATCGGCCCGAGTCCAGTAATAGCAAACTCCAACGGCACCGGCCCTTTCTGCCAAGGTGTCCCGGAAGTGATTCCTTCGTTGTGCTCGTCAGACACCAGCATGTACTGCTGGTCGTCAAAATCGACAAACGACAAGGTCTGCTTGCCAAACAATTCTTTAACGCCCGAATGCTTTACTTCGTATTTGTCAAAGCGTTTTACCCAATACGCAATTGCCGCATCGGTCGGTACGCGGAACGAGGTTTTATAGATTTCGTTCGTTCCGTGCGTGCCTTTTTGGATGCCCGGAAAATCGAAGAACGTCATATCGGTTCCGGCCGATCCTTTATCATCCGCAAAGAACAAGTGGTACGTTTGAATATCGTCCTGGTTGACGGTTTTCTTGACTAGGCGCATGCCCAGTACATATGTGAAAAACTCGTAGTTCTTTTCAGCGCTGCTGGTAATGGCGGTAACGTGGTGCATTCCTTTAATATGATTCATGGCGTTAATCCCCTTTTGCTTTAAAATTTAAATGAAATTAAATATCTTGAATTCGAGATAATATTACTATGTCTTGAGCTGGTTGTCAACTTAGGTGTTCCGAAACGTTTTCCTCTCGATTTTCGATCAAATTCTTAATATATCTTCCGCGACTCCATATTAACAATCTGCTCTACCGGTTGAAAAAAAAGGAATTTAATCCTATGGCATCTTTCGGCTCAATATATTTGAAGATAGTTAAAACCTTTTAACTGATTAAGCTAAAGGAAAGACTGATTAAATCAAAGACCGCGAAAAGAGAGGCCTTTTAAACCCTGAACGCTCTAGGGTCTTCTATGTAAAAAGCGACATTCCCGCAATCCGGACAAACCGCCGCTTTTGGTTTAGCGGATGCTCTTCTAAAAATCCCGCCTCCTTTTTTACTGATTTTGATTCCGTATAGCCCGCCTTCAACGTTCACATTGCAATCAGCAATCATTTCAGTCTGGCATTGATGGCAAATTCTCATTTCTTCAACTCCTTCAGTTCGTATTGGTTACGGCTAATGTTTTACAGAATAAAAAAAAGAGAAAGAACTATTACTCTTTCTCTTTTCTAATCGAACTTTCAAAGGCGTGGATCTACCGGGTCTGATTCGAGGGCAAGAGTTGCCAAGACGCATTCATGGACCCGTTCGATTGATTCCCCGTTGAGGAAGCGGGTGATGCCTTCCAAACCCAGTGCAAATTCTTTTAATGCCATCTTTTGTTTTTTTCCGGTGTTGCGGCTTTTTAGACGTGCAAGGTTTTCCGGCTCCAAGTAATCCATGCCGTAGATGATACTCAAATATTTCCGGCCGCGGACCTTAATCGCCGGCTGCAATAGCTTGCCTGCCTTCCTTGCCAGGTAAGAATTCGGCTTGATGACGATTCCTTCGTGCCCATCTTCCGTCATCTCGTTCCACCAGGCAATCATTTCGTCTTCGCTCGCTTCGTCGGTGATCAGTTTGAATTCGGTTGCGACGAATAATTCCGATTGCTCTGCAAATTCACGATTCATTTCCATGTGCCACGTATGCGGCTTGTCGAAGAACGTTTCCTTACTATGTGCCAGTACATGGAACGGTGCAATCTGAATAGATTCCAACGAGTCCACTTCCCAGCAATACTTCTGGAAGACATCACGGAACGTTTGAGCGTTTTCCAATTTTTGTTCGTATTCCGAAAGCCACGGTTGAATGTCTTCATTCGCAGCTTGTGCGAGTTTGTTCTTTATAGCGGAACGGTCCAATATGGCGTTTTCGGCCACATGGGCATATTGGGCGCTGATCAGCTGTTTCGCTTTTAAGTTCCAGGGCATAATTTCAGCATCCAGCAAAACGAACTCCGTATCGTGCTTGCGGAAGTAATCCTTTTCCTGCAATTCGCTAATTAGTTGGCGAACCACTTGCTGTTCCACTTCCGTGTCGAAAAAACGCTTCCCGGTACGGGTATGGATGATGCCGATTGTATCGATGCCCGTATGTTTCAGTGCTGCTTCCGGGTTTTCGAACAGCAACAGGACAGCCCGGCTGCCCATGTGTTTTTTTTCTGCAATCAATGTATCGATGCCGTTGCTGCGGTAATAATCGATCGCTTCTTTCGGGTGTTCCAAGTAGCCATCCAGCGAAGACGGTTTAGGTGTTGGGCTCATCGTCGGCGGGATATAAAGCAATTGTTCGATTGGCACGGTAAAATGAGACACATTGTCGATTGCCGGTTTGACATTTTCCTGCTGCACTTTCACTTCCCCGAGTTCTTCTGTCAAGACCGAATAGCCGTTCAGGAATTTGGCGATGTTTGGCGGATTCAACCGGTTTTTCTTCCATTCCTGGAGCGGATTTTCGGCAGTTCCTGCGTAATTTTCTTTTGCGGCGACCGCTACAAAGTCTCGCTCCGGAAAACGGTAAGCCGTCAGTTGGCCTCCGAACACCGCGCCTTGGTCAATGTTGATGGTGTTATTGACCAAAAGTGGCCGAGGCTTCGGGTCATGTCCCCATACAATCAAGGTGCGAGAAGTATGGGAAGCGGTCCAGTCTTTTCGGACCGGCTTTCCTTGCAAATCAAAGCCGCCTGTATCGCCGTAGCGGCAGAAATCACGGACTGCCGCAGACTGTTTGCCGATGAACTCGTCTTTGATGCCGGCGTGGGCACATACGAGAACCGGAACGCCATTCGCTGTAAAGACCAAATGGGACGGTGCTTGCAGCAAAATTTCTTTCAGCTCGCCCTTTAGTTGCAGGGCGGGTTCACTGCCGGCCTCGTTTTCAAACGACAGGAATTCCGCTTCCACTTTTTCATCGCCATGGCTTAATACAACATTGCGGCCATCCAGCCAGCGGGCGATTTTCCAACCGTGGTTGCTGTCGACCATGTAGGCGAGTTCTTGGTTGATGTGGCGCTGGAAAAAGCGCATCGTTTCTAAAGATGCCGGCCCTCTGCTCATAATATCTCCGACCGAGACGAACTTGCGCCCTTGCGGATGCACGAACAAGCCGTCTTCGTTTTTCCGGTAATCCAGCTTATGGAGCAGTTCCAGCAATTCCTCGAAACAGCCATGAATATCACCGATAAGATCAATGCCTGGGCCAATTTCTTTCTCAAGCGGGTTCTCGCGGCGGAAAAATTCCAGGGTTGCTGTGTCCTTAATCGAGTAAACGGACGCAAAACCTTCCTTTTTAATCCAGCGTTTTTCCCGATTGAACACTTGGGCTTGCTGCTTGATCCGGCGTTTGCCGCGCGGGAAGTCCCGTTGTTCGTCCCTGCGGAGCAACTCCGCTTCCGGAATATCGAATACCAGTGAAATGATAGGTACATGATTCTTCTCCGCTAAAGCAACATAGCGTTTCCGGGCGTCTGAATGCAGGTGTGTAGCATCGACAATCGAAACTTTATTCAAGCGGCAGCGCGCTTCAATAAGAGCATCCATCATGGAGAACGCTTCTTCGGAGATGGCCGCATATTCATCTATCAAACCGGCAGCTTCGTCCTGAGGCCGGTTGCTCCAGTCGATAAATTCTTTGTCGCTGACCAAAATGCGAAATTGATCGGATCCAATCACTTCCGATGGAAGAATCGTGCCTTCGTTTATAAGCTTATTCATTAAGGTTGACTTTCCGCTGTTGGAAGGGCCAACCAGCAAGACAATTCCTGCGTGCGGTAACCCGATGTTCATGCGAGGGCCCCCTTTCTTTTGAAGATGCACAGTTGAGTCGGATGGCCGTGAAGCGCTTGTTCTTCCCCAATGCCGTGAAATTCCAAGTCGTATAGGTTCTGATGGTTCCGCTCTCCGCACCAAGCGGCAAATTCAGCACGGGTCCATTCAAATCGGTGATCAGCATGGCGGAACTGGTCTTCCATATCATACATTTCGTTATACTCGCGGTTTGGTGTTGAAACGACCAATGCGCCAGGCCGGTAGTCGTGCAAAATCGTATCGAGCGCTTTAGGAAGGCGCTGCTCATCAATGTGTTCAATCACTTCGCATAAGATGATGGCGTCTTTGCCCTTCAGGCGTTCGTCAAAATAAAACAGGGAACCCCATACAGTTTCCGGCATTACAAACTGCTCTTTTTCCCGGAGTTTATTGAATCGCTCCAGCGCTTTGAGCGCAGCAGACTCGGAAGGTTCAACAGCCAGGATTTCCTGGATTCCGTTGATGAATCCGAGCTTAGCTGTCAGCTTGCCTTCGCCAGACCCGAAATCAACGACGCTCTTCGGTTTCAGCCCCTCGAGCAGCTCGACAATTTTTTCATAGCGCAAATCGTTTAACCGCACTTTTTTCACCGGTTGCGCTTCTGTCGAAGAGGCTTCGGCAGGCTCCACCAAACTGTAAAGTTCTTTGAACCGCAACGCTTGCCGGTAGATAAAATCACGGAGCGGATGCGAATCGAGCCAGCCTTCTCCGTAGCGTTCAAGCTTCTCGATTTCCTTCTCGTCAATAAAGTAGTGCTTGTAGTTATCGATGACCGGAATCAAGACGAACAAATGCCGCAGCCCGTTTTGCAGCGTCTGCATGCCGGAAAGCGACAAGGTCCTGGCCGAACTCCGGTCTTTGAGATGGAAAGAATAGTCGATCTCAGGCCGGGAAATGGCCACTTCATAGCCCATCGGTTCAAAAAGATCTTTCAACTGTTGATCGGACAATGCAGACGCCACAGGACCGATTTCAAAGCGGAACGGAAAGCGATGGTCCACCCATTCGGCGTATTCTTCTTTCGGCAAGCCATTTAGCGCGGTGCCGAGCGCAGAACGGATCAGCGAAGTAAAGATGCTGCTGACGGCAAATTCCCGGTCGTTTATGTAATGAGTAATGTCATACGAGTTCGACTTGTTTTGGAGGAGTTCCAGCGGATCCGGCGTGACGAAAATCGTCGCATCCAGTTCTGTATCGGTGCACTTGCTGTAAAAAAATCGGACCAAATGGCCTTTTTGCTTTCGTTCGTATAGGTTGTTCGGGTTCTTTGCTAACAAATAAGATATTGCTTTAACATTTTTTCCCGAAGCTTGAATCGTCAGTTGCATCTATGGCACTCCTTTGAGGGTGAAATTAACAAAAATAGGATAATCTAAATATAGCATAGGTCCTATACAGGGATATATAGTATGAAAAATTAGTTTTCAGGAAAGAAAGAAGACCGTGCTGTTTGTTTACATAGGATAAGAAGGATAGGAAGAAACTTGCGAAGTGACAGAGCGGCTCGAGGAAGTTATACATGGAACCATTTTTCGTTTACATTGAAGAAGTCCTGAACAAGCATCCGGTAAGTATTTTGGGCACTGAAAATAAACACACTTCCCTTAAAAAACCCGAACAGCCTCAAATGCCTTGGCCACCACATACGTTTTTCCTAGCCGAAGAAGCTGCACAGGCTCAGTTGATTCACTCACCACCGTTTTTAAAGTGGTAGTACGCAATCCGTATTGCTCGAGAACGGCTTGATAAGCTTCGTTCAATACTTCTGGTGCGCAGGCAAACATCCCACTCTTACTAGAAAGCAATTCATCCAAATTCCGTACCAAACCATATTTAAAGTTAATATACTTTTCGAAAGGCAGTATTCTTTCTGTCAGCTCAATATGGCATAAGTATAAGGAGGCGATCAGCTCGTTAACTCTTTCATTCTCACCTTGAAAATACAATTCCGTAAACGGCTTATTGTAATCCCATAGATAATAGTGATCGCTTCTCACTTCAAGTTCTTCGAAGCTGCAGGATTCCTTAGACTCAAAAAGGTATTCTTCATAATCTGTACATGTAATGGACCATTCCTGCAAAAGCTCGCCATCACCGTCTGAGAACACAGCACAAGTCAGGTGCAAATCATCTTCAACTCTGGAAAAACGGGTGAATTCCAAAGAAATATCGGTTTCGAACCTTTCTTCTGCGAGCGCTTTAATCATCTCTTTGACCATACGTATCCCCTCTCTTTCAATAAAAATTCCTGGAATCTAATTCCTGTTTATTCTAATCATTGATTCCAGCCGACATACCATGCATCTTCCGTAAATTCGTTCCAGTGCATAGTAAACCCTTCGGCATGCAGAATCAGCCCATGAAAGCCAATAGAAGAATGATTTTTCGCGCCAAAAATATCATAGACATACACTGAATCAACTTTTTGTTCGGTAACGGTCAAAAATTCCATACCATCTAATTCATGAAGAGCAAGCGGCACTTTTTGATTTTCAATGTAGCCAATAGGGCGCATAATGCTGACGCCATGAAAAATAAGGTGGCAGGCATCGGTCGATTTAGCCACTGGATAAGGATTTAATGGATGCTCTTCTGATATGTATACAAATTCAAAATCAATGATAACCTTGTCCTTTTCCGCGTATATGCCGGTCGTTCGGCAATCATGAAAATTTAAATGCTCGAAGTTTTTTTCTGTGGTTTTAAACTGCGCCTTCACTTTCTGCACCGCCTTTTTTCTAAAATCCATAGTTTCAAATCTAATCCTAGTAACGTTTTTCCTTTGAATTGTTTATGCAGGTCAACGTTACCTCATCGTCCGTAAACGAAATAAAATGGTTAGTTTCGCCAGGAGTTAGACCGCGTGTCCAGCCTTGCAGCTTTCCGGCCACTTGCGGTTTTTTCTTCCCTATTTCCCAGGCATAAAACTTGCCCGCCGCTTTATTGCTTTCAAAAAAATAACCGAAATTGCCTTTAATGGACATGGAATCGGACCGGTGTATGCCTAATGGAGCTTTGTAGATTTTCGCTGTCTTTGATTCGCCGTTAACGTGAACTAACGGGAATTTTGAATAAGGCAAAATCCAGACAGAAGCTCCTTCGCCTTTTGCCAGGGCGTAACAATCGTCAATGATCGGACAGTTTGCCAAATCACTGTGATAGCGAAAAAGCACTTCTCCTGTAAAGTCAAACAGCACGAGGCCTTCTTCAGAGATGCCGCTGCCAAAAACACCTTCGTCAAAATAGCTGACCCAGATGCCTTCCAAGCCCACAACCACATCCTGGATGCCGTCTCCTGCGTGGAAAGACCCGGAAATTAAGCCGTCTCGATCCATAATAAAAGCATTCGCTTCTTCGTCCGCTCTGGAATTAATCACTAAGAAGCGGCTGGCATCTATCCGTCTGGCAATGGGATAAGTAAGGTTTAAGTTAAAGGGAATCGGATCTTCACCTTGTATACAAAAAAGGAACTTCTTGCCTTTTTTCAAAAGAATAAGCGATCCGTATGCATCGTTCCATTCAGCATCAACGATCGCATAATCCTGGTGTTCTTCAGGTTTTTCAAAAATTATTTTTTGGTGCAGCGAAACTTCCATCGCTATTCCTCCAGATTTTGCAATATTGTTAGCCCTTTGCTTTTATCGTACCAAAGAAAGCAAAGGGCTTATAGAACAAATATCCGCTTACTTCACCACTAATCTGTCTAATCAAAAAAGCCAAGAGCTTCTGGTGAGCCCTTAGCCGGTTTATAAGTCTTCTTTATACGCAATCCGCGAACCAGCTGGCATTAAAGCAAGAGCCAGCAGCTGCTGTAAAACCTTTTTTCTTGTATCAAAATCGAATGGCTCTCCACATGGCCGGCCCATCTTAAACGGCACATGAAGCGTTCTTGGTGCTCCGACTTTATCGGTCACATCGGGAAAAAGTGAAATCATGGCAGTTGCAATGCCTATTTCTTCTAAAGCCCGGGCATACAGCCCGAGTACATTATGGCAAGATCCTCAGCCAGGCACCAGTAGAGCCACGTCAATGTTTTCGTTCCGGAAAAGTTCCACGACGACTGGTATCGCGTCCCGCTCGACTAATTCTGTGTCAAGAATCCCGCCGTTCAACCCGAGATTGGCTCCAGCCACCGCTCCGATTTCTCCTTCAGCCTCAAGCTCCCGCAACTGAGTGATCGGAAAAACGATCGATGGATCGGTTTTTGCATACTTGGTATCGTAATAAATATGCGTCACCGTCAAATCGGTTTCTGCAGTATTTCCAGGCACGAGCCGGAACGTCGGATCGCCGGCTGGATTGTCCACATCAAACGGCGGATCGGATTTTAAATGAACGCCTGCAGTAGATACTAAAGCGACCGTGCATGCTGTGAGCGGTTTGGTGACGGTTGTTTCCGGGAGTTCTTCATTATTGTTTGTATGGCGCATCGTGAATTTCTGGTACACATCGGGAAAGTTGTTCGCAAACGTCCGGGACAGCTTTGACTTGAGTCGGGTTTTCATTTTCAATAGCATTCCGCCTTTCGAAAGGATTGATGAAACTTCTCTGTCTTATATTCGACCCGGACTTCTAATTTCCTTTGTGTCTGATCCGGTGGATTTAAAATCCTCTTGACTTCATAAAAAGCCATGGTAAGATTTAAAGCTATAAGCAACTATACATACGTTGAAAGATGTTTTAGTAGTTCGATTGCCTGCAGCAGCCAGAGACTGAATGGACGGTGGAAATTCAGGCAGCAATCCGGACGAAGTACACCATCAGCTGTTTTCAACTTTCCAATGAGTGGACGGCCTTCAAGCTGTCAAATAGGGTGGTAACGCGGAGAAAACCTTCGTCCCTTTTTTTAGGGATGATAGGTTTTCTTTTTGTTTTATAAATTAAGGGGGTTACATCATGTTCCACATCAAATCGGTGATCACACCATCAGTAAAAGAGTCATTTCTTCTAGTAGTATTGATTGTAATTACAATCAGTGTCAGCTTGATTCAGTTTGGAGCTGTACCGCATCTGCCTATTTTATTCTCTATTCTTCTTCTGATCTGTTACGGCTTGGTTAAGGGGATTCCGTACCGAAAGCTCGAAAGCGGTTTGGTCCAAGGAGCGGGAGCGGGCATGAGTGCTGTGTTTCTGTTCTTCTTTATCGGCATTTTAATCAGTACGTGGATGATGAGCGGGACCATTCCAACTCTCATCTATGCTGGGTTCCAACTTATCACGCCGCTTTTTTTCTTCGCGATTGTCTTTGTCGTTACCTCAATTGTCGGGTTGGCGATCGGCAGCTCGCTTACGACAGTTGCAACGGTCGGCGTTGCATTTGTTGGAATGGCCACTGTTCTTGATGTGTCGCTTGCCATTACAGCAGGTGCCATCGTTTCCGGCGCGTTTTTCGGAGATAAGATGTCGCCGGTATCGGATACGACAAACCTGGCTTCTTCTATCGTCAATGTGGACTTATTCACGCACATCCGCAATATGGGATGGACCACGATTCCGGCATTTATCCTTTCGTTTATTGTTTTTGCTGTTCTTTCACCGGATGTTGTTCTGAGTGATACTGAGAAGATCCAAGCTTTTCAAGACGGCCTTTTAGCTACCGGCACGATCCATTGGTATGCGCTATTGCCGCTTGTTTTATTGATCGTATTAACCGCCCTGAAAGTTCCGGCCATGATGAATCTTGCGGCCAGCTCCATTCTGGCAATTGCACTTTCGTACCTGCACCAAAC
The DNA here is from genome assembly GCF_003014655.1 of Planomicrobium soli. GTDB lineage: Bacteria > Bacillota > Bacilli > Bacillales_A > Planococcaceae > Planococcus > Planococcus soli_B. The sequence goes on from NZ_PYAT01000003.1 coordinate 75,952, forward strand.
TTATAACTTAACTGAAGTGTTCGGCATGCTGTTTGGCGGCTACGTGTCAGAAACCGGGGTTACAGATGTAGACACGCTTCTAACCCGCGGTGGCCTTCAAAGCATGTTCTTCACCATCGGACTTGTGCTGCTTTCCCTAAGCATGGGCGGGCTGCTCTTTACACTGGGCATAATCCAAACCCTGTTAGGCAAAATCGAAAGCTTGTTGAAGAAAGTTTCTTCTGTTATTGCCGCTGCAGCAATGACCGCTATCGGCATCAATTTGTTGATCGGCGAACAATATTTGTCCATTCTATTGACCGGACAAGCGTTCCAAGGGCAGTTTGATAAAGTCGGCCTGGCCGGCAAAAACTTGAGCCGCGTTATGGAAGACGCGGGAACGGTGGTAAATCCGCTCGTGCCGTGGAGCGTTTGCGGTATCTTTATCACTTCCATGCTTGGCGTCTCGACCTTGGACTACTTGCCGTTTGCCTTCTTCTGTTTGCTGTGCCCAATCTTGACTGTTGTGTTTGGCATTACCGGCAAAACGTTAACGTATAAATAAATACCTGCTGATTTAAAACTGCCTTTCCACTGGAAATGGCAGTTTTTTGTATAGCTTCATGTATAATAATGGAAAAAGTGTTCTTGAATTAACAAAGGGGGCAACGAACATGCTGAGACTGATCGATTATTTGGCTGGAATTATAGAAGATCTGCTGTTTTGGATCGTGAAAGCATTCAGTTACTTTCTTGCTGGCGTGATCATTGTCGGTCTGCCGCTCTGTGGACTTGCTGCTTTGCTGGAATGGATCAGTTCAGCCTTTTTTAAGCATACTATTTCATTTAAAGAGAGCGGGGACTCGATAAAGGTCTCCGCCTTTTCATTTTTATGGAAACTTCTGCATTTTTATATCTTTTAAAGAACTTTTTCGCTCTGCACAATTTCTCCATAAGTTTCTATTAGGATATAATGAACTTAATTTAATATCTGAGAGGTCTACAAATAGATGAAACTCAAACACTTGATAAGTGAACTTTCCATCAAAAATAAAATAGAAGAAAGTTTTCTGGACCAAACGGTTCGAGGCATTGCAGAGAACTCCTTGCTGGTAGAACAAGGCTTTGTCTTTATTGCAGTGAAAGGCGTTGTCCAAGATGGCCACCGCTATATTCAACAAGCTGTTGAAAACGGGGCTTCTTTCATTATTGGGGAGCAAGAGGGAATTGATTTGCCCGTTCCTTATATCCGAGTTCAGGATAGCCGCAGAGCGCTAGGAAATATTGCGAAAATCTTTTACCGGAACCCGATCAAGGACAAACTGATGATCGGCATTACTGGAACGAATGGAAAAACAACCACAAGTTACTTGTTAAAACATATTTTTGAAAGTGCCGGAAAATCTTGTGCAGTTCTTGGAACGATTCAGAATATCATAAATGGAGAAGCGTTTAACACTACCAATACAACTCCCAGCTCACTGGTGGTGCATCAGCTATTGGCTGAAAGCGACGACGAAGTGGTCATTATGGAAGTGTCTTCCCACGGATTGGTTCAGCACCGGATCGAAGGAATTGATTTTGACTTTTGTCTGTTCACAAATCTTCATCATGAACATTTGGATTACCATGGTTCTTTGGGCAGCTATTTTCACGCAAAAGCGCTGTTGTTCAATCACTTAAAGCCAGATGGACAAGCCATTGTCAGTACAGATACGCTCTGGGGAACGAAACTCACCGATATTTTAAAAAGCAGAGGGATTCCGACGCTTGAAGTCGGAGAAAAGAAGAGCAGCCACTCGCAACAAACAATTTTTCACACTGGGAACTCGACGATCGAATTAGTGGAAGAAGCGATCCTTATCCCTTCCCCAATGGCCGGCATACACAACATGTACAATACATTGATGGCTTATACTACTGCAAAGGCAAGCGGTTTGGCTGCAAACGGGATAGTGGCTTCGCTCGCATCTTTCAAAGGGGTAGCCGGCAGATTTGAAGTGTACACATTGCCGAATGGAGCCACTGTGATTATCGATTATGCCCATACGCCAGATGCCATTCTTCAGGTGTTATCGACAGCTAAGCAGTTAGGGGCCAAAAAGATTGTCCATATCTTCGGTTTCAGGGGCAACCGGGATCTCAGCAAAAGAAAAGAAATGCTGCTTGTCAGTTCCGATTTGAGTGACCAGTATATCCTTACACTGGATGACTTGAATTCCGTTCCCTTAGAAGATATGTTAGGCGAGTTGAAAAACTTAAATGATATCTTCGGCAACGAAAAAGGTCTAATCGTATCCGATCGGACGTTGGCCATAAAACTGGCGCTGGAATATAGCGAACCCGATGATTACGTTATAATCACCGGCAAAGGCCATGAAACCTACCAGCAGCATTACCGGATCCCTACACGCTCTGATCAGGAGACGGTCAATTACTTTTCAAAGGCGCAAACCCTCATTAATTGACTACTTTGTATTAAACAGAATAAAAAGGAGATTGAAAGGCCCGATTAGCGGTCTTTTCAATCTCCTTTTCACATGGCTAAGCACGTGCAATTACTGCTTTTATCCTTCGCTTTCACCTTTTTTACCGGCGATAAAAACGAAAGAGATAAGTTCTTTATCCTCCCTCCGATTCCTCGACTATCTTGGCTCTTTTCCTTTTTCCAAGAATCCACGTTGAGAATTGCGGGGCAAACTGGAACAAATAAACACCAGTGATGGCGGAAAGCAGGATAAATACGCTGCTGAAAGTCTTCAAAGAGCCTGCGGCGAGTGCCGCGATAATGATTGAAAATTCTCCGCGCTGCGTCAGAGAAAATCCGGCACGCAAAGCTGCTTTTTCGGATAATCCGTATAGCTGTCCTCCCCAATAACCCGTCAGAATTTTTGCAAGGATTGACCAGAAAAAAAGAAGGGCCATCAGCGGAATCATTGGAATGCCTGCCCCAAATTCAATCGTGGTGCCAAAATAAACAAAAAACAATGGAAGCAGGACATTGCGGAACCGGATCGTGATCCGGTGCAGCTCTTCCCCGCGTTTTACTTCTGCCAGCATGATTCCAGCGAGGAAAGCGCCGAGCACTTCAGACAATCCCAGTAGAAGTGCCAAGCCGCCGTAAGTTAAGGAGATTCCCAATACCAAAAGCATGAAAAAGTCTTCACTGGCATACCGGTCCACAAAAAGCCAGAGCTTACGGAACAAGAACACCCCGATTACTATTGCTCCGCCAATCAGCAGCAAGACGAGAAACAGCGTCCAGCCGATGGTTCCAAATGTTAACCCGCTTCCCACTGCAAGGCTTGCAAGGACCGCCACCAAAATTGGCGAAAACAAGTCTTCGAAAATCAGCAACCCCAACATGAATTCCGCTTCCGGGTATACCATCCGCTTCGAACTCTCGAGCAGCTTGGCGGTCAAAGAAGAGCTTGTCGCATAGACAACGCCACCCACCAGAAAAGAAGTGAACCAATCCAGCTGAAATGCCACAGCAATGGCCACTGTAACACCGAAACTCAACAAAATATCCAATAGCCCAGCCATATAGACTTTTTTTGCAAGACCGATCAATTGCTTGATCGGAAATTCGATGCCAAGCATGAAAAATAACAGGACGATTCCCATTTCTCCTGCAAAGTGGAGCAAATGGGAACCTGATAATGCTCCGCTGACTGCAATTCCGAGCAATAAATAAACAATAACATCAGGAAAACGAAATTTGAATGACAACCAGCCTCCGGCAAACAAGAGCAACAACAATAAACCTGCGGATAGCAGTTCCGGAATTTCAGCCATAACTTAACCCTTGCCTTTACAAGCCGCTTCAAAACGGCTGACCGCTTCTTTTTTCCCGATAACGAGCAATGTATCGCCAGCTTGAATAACAAAGTCGTCTTCCGGTTTTGGCAAGATGTCTTTCTCCCGGACCACCCCTACGATCGAAACATTTTCAGGAACGCGCAGTTGCGCCTCTTTGACCGTTTGGTTTGCAAGCGTTGAAGCCTTCTTCACTTTGATCCAATCAACCAGCATTTTCTGACGCATAATCCGGAAACGCTCAAAACTTTCTTCATCTACGGTTTCGTTTCCTATTCCAAGAAGCCTCGCCCCGAACTCTTTTGCTTCATCGGAAGTGAATGTTGTCGAAAACAGGACATCTTCATCGTCTTCTTCTGTTAAAAAGTAAACTTCCCGTTTGCCGCTAAAATGGTGAATGATGACTGTCGAAATTCCATCCCGGTTCGTGAATGAAATGCGTTTGCCGATTCCAGGCAAGTCTTGTTCCCGAATGCGCATACTATCTTCTTCCTTTCTTGGCTAAAAGCCAGATAATAAGGGCAAAAAAGCCCATCAGCTAGATGGACTTCTTTAAAAATTCTTCTATTGATGTAGAAAGTTCCAATGTGTTACTGATAAGCAGGATTTGCTTATGTAAAGACAGCAAGTTCAACAGCAATTAAGCTTGGATCGCAGTAACTTCTGTTTCTTGGATTTCTTTAATCACCATTACTCTGTTGGCTTTTTCCTTTTTATATTGCTTATAACCTTCAATATGGTTCAAGTACATTTCCAAATAATTCACTGTAATCTTATCCATTTCTTTTACTTCGTTTTTAATAATAGCCATTGTGTATTTCCTCCTTTTAGTTGTAACGCTTAGTGAGTAAATGTTTGACTGATTATGCTGTGACCGAAACAATAAAAATCTTGATAAGATACAAACCAAGGCTTAAACTATTTGCCAAAATTAGGTATAGTTTCAAATCGCCTTTTAGGCCTGTCAGAGCTAATGCGATTCCTGCAGCACCTATCAGGCAAGGAAAATATACGTTAATACTCATGAGAAGATTCATGGGCGTATACATCCAGTGGATTGAAGCCAGTCCCAGAGGAATAATCGTTACGAGAAAAAAGCAAACAGAAATGAAGGAAAGGAAGTTTCTCAGCATCAAACCGCCTCTTTCGTTCAGTTATATACAAATCGCTTCTGCCCAAGACCTCAATTTTCCCGTGCGGTTAACTGAGAGGCGTAAATTACTCAAGAAACCAGCTGGTCTTTTCACCTTTTTACAAAATTTTATCAAACGCTCCTGCAAGCCGTTCAGCAAAGTCTTCCGGCGGTTCTTTCGTTTCTAGCAGCAAGCAGCAAAGATGAGAATCTGTTTTCTGGCTTTGAGAGAAATGAGTGGGAAAAGGGATTGGATGCTCCCGCAAAGCCAAAGTGAAACCTGGCAATTCTTCTGTCAAAAGACTGACACTCGCCTGATTTATAGCATTTCCGTTTTCTTCAAAAGCACCCACCTCAACACTTAAGTCCATAATGCATATGACATTTTTTCGGTTTTTAACAATCCGTTGTTTCCGGTAATGCCAAGAGCTATCGGAAACTTCAATTTCTGCATCAAGCAACAAACTGATTTTTTCTGCTAAAGAATCTAGAGATGCTGTATGCCCCACTTTATCCAATCCTTTCATCAAGTATTTTTTCGGTTTCAATATCAGATCTTCGAAAGAGATGATGTTCCATCTTCCGTTTTTACTGATTGGCGTATGTCTAAGAGAGAAAACAGGGACAAGAAAACGCGTGTTTCATAATAAAAATAACAAGAAATGAATATTAATAAATAGTCAGAAAACAAATGAAATTTTAGAATATTTAATTATCCCGTAATTTCTTTTAGGCTATTTGCTTACTTTTTTTCCATATCCCCTTTTCTTATTAATTTTTTTATTACAATTAGACTATAATATCTTTTACACTTTGTAAATAGCGATAGTTTATTATCTTTTTAACATTAATTTTTTATGGATGAAATTGTTATTTTTTAATAGCATTCATAAATTTACTGATAATTCTAACTATTTTACTTAAAAAAGTTATAAATGCTTCTTCTTATATTTTTTTTATACACTTTAATGTGTTTTATGTATGTAAAAAGGACTCCTTCTACCTACAAAGCTATTTTTTACACTTTATTTCCAGTTTTTTGTTACTTCTGCAGAAGTAACAAATGTAGATGGAGAAAACAACAGAAAATAGGAAAGGATTGGAAAGAAGAGGAAAATGTTATCTTTGAAAAGTGAAAATTTTTTTTTATTTTTTCTTTGTAAATTTATCTTTCTGGACAATTTCCGATGAATTCATAGAAAAAAGAGCTTCGAGGGTTATTCTCGAGCTCTTTCTATTCAGCGTTTGAAGTTTTTAAATTTCATGAAAGAAAATGACAGCGAAATGCCAACGTTCAAAAAATTAGTTCTTAGTTAGATCGCTGACTATTCGGTTTAGGCCTTCTTCGACCGGCGTAGCCGGACGGCCTAAAATTTTCTCGAAATCGTCGCTTTCAATTGCCAAAGCATTGTTCCGTATGCCCCGCTGTATCTCAACTAACATTGGCACAACAAAATCCGGTACGCCTGCTTGTTTCATGATGTCAGCGTATTCAGCATCTTGCACTTGCAAAACTGGAATTTCCTTGCCCGCCACTTCTTCTAAAGCCGCAGCCAATTCTTCTTGTGTCAGCGGTTTACCGGAAAGCTCATAAATTGTATTTTCATGCCCTTCCCCAGCGATGATTGCAGCTGCTGCTTCAGCATAATCTTGCTGCAATGCCCAGCCCACTTTTCCATTTCCTGCAGAGGTTACCCATGGCGCACCCGCCAAAGCTCCTTGGATACTTGGAATTTCGTTTTCCAAATACCAGTTATTGCGGAGAAAAGAGTATGGAATTCCGGTTTTCAGGATCGCAGCTTCTGTTGCCTGATGCGGTGGAGCTAAAAAGATTTGGCTGTTGCTTGCGTTTCCAAGGCTTGTATAGGCAATGAACTTAACGCCAGCCCGTTCCGCAGCAGCAACCGCATCGGTATGCTGGCGTATTCTCGTTTCATTATCTCCATCAGCAGAAATGATCAATAGCCGGTCAATGCCGGCAAATGCAGCATTCAACGTTTCTGGATGATCAAAATCACCGTGTCGGACCTCAATTCCTTTAAACCGCATTTCTTCAGCTTTTTCAAGGTTGCGAACACTAACCGCTATCTGTTCTGCAGGTACGTTTTGCAATAACGTTTCGATAATTTTTGTTCCCAATTTGCCTGTTGCTCCAGTTACTAATAATTTCATCGCTTTCTCCTCCTAAAATACATGTTGTAACAAAGATTATTACATGTAATTATAATAGTTACAAGTTGGTGGTTTGTCAATGCAACGAAACCACAATCCTTAAATGATTTGCTTTTTTCAGGTATAATGAACTTGTAATCTTCATTATTACAAGTAAAAGAAGAAACTAATACATTATCGAACGTAAGGAAGGGGCTACCCATGTCTATCAGCAGCCGTTTTGCGGTAGGAATTCATATATTAGTGCTTATCGAAGTGAATAAAGGAAACGTCAGTTCATCGGAATTTATCGCCTCAAGCGTGAACACGAATCCTGTTGTTATACGAAGAATTATGGGAATGCTTAAAAATGCAGGCTTGGTGACTGTTCGTCCAGGCGTTGCCGGAGCGGAATTGGCGAGAGATCTTACAGGCATTTCGTTGTTTGATGTATATAAAGCGGTTGATGTTGTCCAAGAACGGGAATTATTCAATGTCCATGAGAACCCAAATCCCGCCTGTGCGGTTGGGCGAAATATCCAGGAGGCTATTATGCCCGTGTTTTCCGTTGCGCAACTTGCTATGGAAAAGGCTTTAGGCAGTGTTACGATCAATGATGTGGTAAAGGATATTTTAGAAAAAGAAAAGGCGGACAACGCCAACAGATTGACTACGTAAAAAAGACACTCAGCAATGAATGTCTTTTTTTTGAGAGCATATTTTTAAAGAAAAGGCTGGTTTTCCAAATCTAGGAATACCATCAATTAAGTTTGACCGCTTCCCCTCCTGCTGAGCGATATAGCTCCATTTCAGTGCCTTCACCAGAGCCGGGGTAATATTCCAGTTCGCAATTATAAATTCCGGCCTCAATAGAGGGATAATCCTTAAAATCATAGGTAATCGAGCTGATATCAAACTCCGCTCTCAGCCATGGTTCTTCTCCTTCTTCCAGGTTCTCCAAAATGATTTCACATTCACCCGCATAATGTTTGGTTTGATTTGTCACTACCGCTTTAAAATCCAATGCATACATAATGAAGGTAAAGCCGAAAGAGAAAAGCAAAATCGCTGGAATAAGATACCTCACCATCAATTTAACGATCGAAAACTTTTCAAATTTTTTCAAGGCGATCATTTTCCAGAAATAGTATGACCAAAAAATGGTATCGAATAGGCTGAGGATCAATATAAAATAATACATGCAGTGCACTTCCTAACTAAAAATTTTCTTTCTGAAATTCTCCGATAAACCATAGCTCTCCATCATAAAAGTATCCGGCTTCTTTGTCTGTAATCACTTCTTGAAATCCGAAACTACGAAAATGGTTTGGAGCGGCTAAGCTCCATTCTGTTTGCAGGTTTCTTTCAAGCGGCAAAGGAAGCCATTTCTGGTCCTCATTATTTCTATTGAAGAATCCTTCAAAGCAAAAATCCTCTTCAAATATAATAAGCTGAGAACGCCATAAATCTGGTAAACACACAGAAATTACTACACAAAATTTTTCTTTTCCTGGTTTCATGGAGCTTAGACGTCTGCCTCTGTCCAAGAGGGTCTGGATGCAAAGCCGCTTTACTTTAGCTGGTGTTTTGCTTGAATTGATAAAATCCTCGGCAGCAGGCAACGGCAAGTACCAGTAGCCGTTGTGAAATTCTTCAGGAAACGCTTCGGTATATTCTTCGATGCGTTGGATCAGGCTCTTCATTTTCCGGTGTTTCCCCCGTACTTTTTTCTCTCTCATATTTTTACCCCTAGTTTTCATAAAATAGCCGCTTGGACTTTTTCCGAAGGAATTCATGGTCTATTAATTTTATATAATACATGCCTTTTTAACGGACTATCTGCTTCAAGTTTGGGATGATCAAATTCTTTAACCTTTCTCATCCCGGTTCTTTGCATGACCGTTTCTGAAGGAACATTAAGAACAGAAGTAAAAGAATATACCTCGTCCAATTGCATTTCATCAAAAGCGTAGTTTAAGCAGGCCATAGCACCTTCAACCGCATACCCTTTCTTCCAATGCTTTCTATCAAGCCGCCAACCGATTTCAGTCTTGAATTTGAAATCGACCTCAAAACCGATTTCCAGCAGCCCGATAAAACCGATAAAAACTTGGCCTTCTTTACGCTCGACTGCCCAGATTCCATATCCTTTTTCTTTAAAGTGCTTTTCAAGGCGTTCTATTAAAAGATCAGATTCTTTTTTTGTTAAAGGGTTCGGAAAAAAGCGCATCACGTCTGCATCGGCGTTCATAGCAGCAAACGGTTCTTTATCCTCTTCCTGCCATCTCCTGAATCCTAAACGTTCAGATTCGAAATCATATTTTTTTTGCATAGAAAACTCCCTTTCCTTTTTTCTGCAAGCTAATAGCTTGGTTTAAAGATTCGATCGGTGTCTGTATCGATCACGTAATCTGCTTGCTGGACAGATTATATAGCTCAGATTTTTAGTCGTTTAACGACAATGGGTCCGGGATCTTCTTTTTTTGTAATGAGTGCCCAGATACAGCCAATTAGAAAACAAATTAACAGGACCATCAGAAATGTATAGCCATTAAAGAAAAGGCTATTGGTATAGATGTTCAGATATCCTATTTGGTTCGGTCCATCGATCGAGTCATTGATTTTGATGATTTTAGCCTGCATACTCTTAACAGCATTGAAAGTCACGACAAAGATCAGTGAAACCAAACAAAAAGCAAGAAATGCACAGATCCGAATTACTTTAGAGCTCCACTTCAACAAATAGCGCATGGAATACTCCGTAGTTCCGTAAAGGAAAAATAATATGAACGGATGAAGGATCATAAGCGGAAAAAGAAAGGGATTTCCGTTTCCGCTTATGGAATCAGGAGTTACTTCAGATGTCATTGCATTGGACAAAATAAAGACCGACCCGGTAAGTAGAAAAGAACAAAGATATAAGAAGAGAAAGAATTTTTTCATTGTCCTCCTGCTTTCTTGTTGGAATCGCATTTCATTTTTCGCGGTTCTTTTTTATCGCCTGGTCATCTCTACATCCTGCACAATAGAAGGGCATTGAGTGAATAGTACGGTATAGTCAAATGACCTAAATAAACAATCTTGTATTTAGTATAATCGAACTTAAAGAGATGGAGAGAATTTTTTTATGCCTATTTTTCGCCGCTGTCGGCAATATTTAAAAAAGTGTAAAAAGGCCATCTAGCAGCCTTTTTGCACTAGCAGTATTTTTTCTGAATAAACCAGAATTTATCTTGCAAAACATACCTTCTATATACAGGGTTCTACTTTTAACTCCTTATTAATATGCCTTCGCCCAAACCACCATTTTATCCGCAGGTTCGCTACAGTAAACACAAACTTCTGACAATTGTTCCTGTTCAAAAGGAATGCAGCGTGATGTTGCTTGTGTCTGTTCTTTGATCTGGTCTTCGCACGATTGCTTGCCGCACCACATCGCATTGATAAATCCGCCGTTCTTCGTCAAATTTCCTGTGAACTCGTCCATAGTTACTGCTGCAGCGGTCTTGCTTATGCGGTGCCCGAGCGCTTTGTTGTATAGATTTTCTTGTATCTCTTTTAATAAACGGCTAATTTCCGCTTCGATTTTTTCGTTTTCCACTTGGATTTTTTCACCGGTATCTCTTCTAACAAGGACAACTTTCTTCTCTTCAATATCTTTTGGTCCAATTTCCAAACGGAGCGGAATGCCTTTCATTTCCGATTCGTTAAATTTCCAGCCTGGTTTTTTGTCGCTTGCATCGATTGCAATGCGGACAGAAGACTTGAGACTGTGGTGAAGGTCATATGCAGCATCCAGAACCCCTTCTTTGTGCTGGGCAATCGGTACGATCAGCACTTGGATTGGTGCCACTTCCGGCGGCAAAACCAGTCCTTTGTCGTCTCCATGTACCATAATCATCGCGCCAATGATGCGTGTCGTAAACCCCCAGGAAGTTTGGTGCACAGGCTGCAGTTTTCCTTCCCGGTTCAAGAATTCAATTCCGAATGATTCCGCAAAACCGGTGCCAAGATTGTGGGAAGTACCCGATTGCAGCGCCTTTCCGTCGTGCATCAAACTCTCGATCGTATAGGTATACTTCGCGCCTGCAAATTTTTCTTTTTCGGTTTTACGTCCTTTCACGACTGGAATTGCCAGTAGCCGCTCACAGATCTCCGCATAAACTTCAAGCATTTTGACGGTCTCTTCATGGGCATCTTCTTCAGTTTCGTGGCACGTATGGCCTTCCTGCCATAAGAATTCAAGCGTCCGCAAAAAAGGCCGCGTCGTCTTTTCCCAACGGATAACATTTGCCCATTGGTTATACAGTTTCGGCAAATCCCTGTAGGAATGTATGATGTTCTTGTAATGCTCGGCAAACAGCACTTCGGATGTTGGCCGGATGCACAAACGCTCCGCTAATTTCTCGTCACCGCCATGTGTTACCCAAGCCACTTCCGGCGCAAATCCTTCAATATGATCTTTTTCTTTTTGCAGAAGGCTTTCTGGAATTAACAATGGCATGTAGACGTTTTCGTGTCCTGTTTCTTTGATTTGAGTATCGAGTGCATCTTTAATCCTTTCCCAGATGGCATAGCCATATGGGCGAATGATCATGGAACCCCGGACGCTCGAGTAATCGACGAGTTCTGCTTTTGTCACAACGTCTGTGTACCACTGGGCAAAGTCTTCATCCATATTGGTGATTTTTTCTACCATTTTTTTCGTCATGTACATTCTCCTTTTTTGTGAAAAATAAAAAAAGCCCTACTTTAAATAAAGGGACCCCTTGAGGTGGTACCACCCTTTTTTAAAGCAAAGCTTTACACTCAAAACCGGTAACGGGATCAACCGCCGTATTTTTCAATACAGATATGAAAGGCAGGTTCGAAAAACGTGTTTTGGATATCTCACAGCTTTCAATATCCTCTCTGAAAAACACCATTTATCTACTAGTCCTTAAACAGGCTCATTGCTTGTATTAATATTTTATATAGACTAAATGAAATAGAAAATTAAGTCAATGGCCTTCCATATATATTTTTGGCTTATTTCGATCTGGCAGTCGTAAGCTTCTTTAGCTCTTCTTGCATAATAGGCAGTAAAACTTCTTGATCCGACAGGCTAATGATTTCGTGAAAATTAATAGCCGTTTTATTAAAAATATCCAGGAATCGGTTCCTGCAGCACCTGTTCAAACAGGTCATCTTCTGCCCGTATCATGCATATTGCTTTTGAAGATTGCTGCAACTCATTTGATATCACACGAAAACCCATTTTTTCATAATAGCCTGGTTCGATTTCACTGTATAAAATGAATGCTGCTTCCGGATGTTTTTCGAGACACTCACGCACTAGTTTTTTTCCAAACCCTTGATTTCGAAATACAGGATTTACTACAATCGACCCAATGCCATATAATGTCGGTCGAAACTGGATCATCATAAGAGAAGCAATAATTTGCTCTTGGTCGTTGACTAAAATATACCGAATGCCATTCTCTTCTTCTTTTTGGTTGTCTTTAATGTAGCTATCTAATTGCCTGCCTTTTGCCCATTCTTTAAAGCCCTGTTTATAAATTTCCTGAAATTCTTCCGGCAGTGCTTGTCTTACTTTCAAAAAATTACCCCCATCCATAAATGTAAGCTTTAATTCTTTATGTATGGTTTCTATAGTTATGTTGTTTTTCCCTTTTTGTTTTTTCTTTAGTTGCGTGTTTTTGTTTTTTATATTTCCTTATGTAATATAATACATTTATAATTTCTTACAACATAGAAAAAGCCCGCACCAGATTCTGAGTCAGCGCGAGCTCCATTTTATAGAATGTAAGATAAAAATAAGCCGATAGACAGCAAAAAACTAAACAAAGTATTTGTGATGCCAGTAGATTTCATTGCTACACCCATTTGCTTAGGCTCTGTTTTTCCGCGTTTAAAGCCTTTAATCGCCTGGACTGGCTTTGGTATACTCCCTAAGACCAGCAATGCCCACGGGCTCACTGTTCCAGTTATCACTAATGCTGCAATCCAGCCATAAGCAACAACAAAGAAAATAGCCAGACAGGCGATTGCCCGGTCACGCCCAAGCAGAATCGGCAACGTTCTCCTCCCGCCTTTTGTGTCTTCCTCAATATCACGGATATTGTTTGCCATATTAATGCCTCCGACCAAGATTCCTATGGGAATAGAGATAAGCAAGCTGACAAGCGTAACCGTATCAGTTTGGATGAAAAATGAAATTAATACAAACCCTACTCCCATCAGTAAACCGGAAGCTAATTCGCCAAACGGCGTGTAGGCAATCGGAAGCGGCCCACCCGTATAAAAATAACCGACAGCCATACCAACTGCGCCAATGGCGATCAGCCACCAGGAACTGTTCATGCAGATGTAAACACCGATAATTGCTGCAATAACATACAATACTAACGCCACTGACAACACGTTTTTCGGCTCTAATCCGTGACGGACAATCCCTCCGCCAATGCCGACTGATTCTGCGGTATCCAATCCACGCTTGAAATCGTAATATTCATTGAACAAATTAGTTGCGATTTGCAGACATAAACAAGCTACCATCATCGCTGTAAACAAGAACCAATTTATTTCAGTAACTGACAAAGCAATTACTGTCCCTAATACAACGGGAGCAAATGTTGCCGTCAGGGTATGCGGCCTGGTCATTTTCCACATCAATTTCCCTGAACTCATTGTTTCTGCATTCTCTTGAATCATTTTTTCCACTTCTTTCTTCTGTACATATGTAAGAACCGCATCGGTCCCTGCTAATCATACCAGTATTTGAGACTTGTTAGCGCAACTTTTGCTTAAAAACTACCTGCGAAATCCGCCTTCTGAATGGATAATCTGCCCAGTGATCCACTCAGCATCTTCACTTGCAAGAAAACCGATTAGTTTTGCCGCATCTTTCGGTTCTCCAATCCGTTCGAACGGAAATTTCCGGATTATTTCTTCCTTTATTCCTTCTCCCATCCAGCCTGTATCTGTTGGACCGGGGTTAACGGCATTGACCGTTATTCCGAGGGGAGCAAGTTCAGCAGAAAGTGTAAGGGTTAATGCGTCAACGGCCCCTTTCGTTGTTGCATAAGCTAACTCTCCCGGCATCGCGCCTTGGAATTGGCCGGACGTCATATTGATGATGCGTCCGCCGTTTTTCTTGTTGAAGCTTGTCGCGAATTTGGCGCTGAGCATTGCGGTTGCTCGAATATTAACAAAGTAATGATTGTCCAGTTCTTTGGCAGTCAACTGGGAAAAACCGCCGTTCACCGAATATGTGGCATTATTGACCAAAATATCCGGTTGCCCCATCAATTCAACTACTTTGTTTATCAGTTTTTCTGGTGCATCAATTTGTGACAGGTCCATTTCATAGCCGTACGCATCTACACCTAATCTCTTCAGTTCTTCTTCTAATATCGACGGCTCATCTTCATCAATGCCCCAAGGCATGGTTTTGTCGTATGATTTCCAGTATGTAAAAAAGACGCGGCAGCCATTTGCCGCCAATTCCTTGCAGATGGCCGCTCCAATTCCCTGAAGACGGCTTGCTCCTGTCACCACAGCGACTTTTCCAGCTAGCTTGTCCATAGTCTTCCTCCCATTCCTGTAGTTGCTAAAGCCTCATATTTTTCACTTTACCAACAATGCAAAAGGAATACAATTAGGATAATACATTTTACATATTCCATTACTTGAATTATTTCGGCATAATGAAGATAGGTGATATGCAACCGAAGGCGGTGTTAGAAGTTAATGAATTTTTTTATAGCAGGTGAAGATACAAAGATAGAAATTGAAGTTTTTACCCAGAGCTATCCCGACAGCACTGATTATTGGGATGGAAATTGGTTGAATGCGACGATAGATTGTGAGGTTCCTGGATTCAATGCAAAATTCGATTTGCATATAAGAACTGATGAATTACAAGACTTCTCCAATCAGGTAAAAGAAATGGCACGGAAAAAAACGGGCAAGGCAGCTCTTTATAACCTTGATGGTTATGTCGAAATCGAAGCGGTTTTTGAAGAGGCAGGAACCATTAGTTGGACAGCCTCTTTATGTTATCCAGCTGGAAATGGAGCAAGTTTGAAGTTTGACTTTTCAGCTGATCAAAGCAGGCTCCATCAGTTGATACAAGAGCTGGACGAAATAATATCCGTATTCCCGGTTGTAGGTGCACCTTAAAAAGAACAAGAAGGCAAGCGGCTCTGTTTCTTTTTCATTAAACCCCTGAACCAGAAAAAAGGCGATCCGATTGAACCGGACCGCCTCTTTTTGCTGTTATTTTTCTGCTTGTTCTTCCGCTTTTTTCTTTCTTACGCCAATCAATGCGCCAACCGCAACAATTCCTACCAACACTGTCCAGAAGACAATTGTCCAAGGAGTAGAGTGTGGGAAATCATGTGGCAATATGTGGACGTTTTCATGAGCCAAAGTCATAACAAGAAGTTTTACCCCTACCCAACCAACAATAACGAAGGCTGCTGTTTCAAGCTGCGGATATTTTTCCAATAGCTGTACAAATTTGTGGGCTGCAAAACGCATAATGATAACACCGATCAATCCGCCTGCAAGCATGACGAAGAACTGGCCAGAGTTGATGCCGCCGATATCAGTGAATCCAAAAACATTTAGATGAGGAAGCGTCACTGCTAGAGCAACCGCTGCAAGCATAGAGTCGATTGCGAAGGCAATATCGGCTAATTCGATCTTCAATACAGTCATCCAAAAACTGGAGCCTTTATTGTCATTCGCTTCAAGGAGTTCTTCATGATCATTGCCATGCCCTTTCCGCTGGTCGTAAATGTGTTTAACCGATATGAATAAAAGGTAAGCAGCACCAAGTGCTTGGATTTGCCAGATATTAACCAGCAATGTAATCATGAACAATGCGGCGAATCGGAAAATGAAAGCTCCCGCTAAACCATAAAATAATGCTTTTTTCTGTTGATCTTTTGGTAAGTGTTTTACCATAACTGCCATAACGACTGCGTTATCCGCCGCCAGTAGCCCTTCTAGTCCGACAAGCACCAGCAAAACCCAGGCATACTCCAATAAAACTGTTTCCATACTCCGTCTCCTCCTATTTTTTGCCAACAAAAAAGACCTCTGCCTAATAAAAGGCAAAGGTCTTGCTAAGCAAAATTATTTGCTATCACAACCGATGGCTACGAACCATGTAATGACGACTGTGAAATAGGTTTCCCTATAGCTACTCCCCCTTGACTGAAAGTCAAAGTCTATTGAGTTGTAAGGTAAGTATAGCACCTATCCTAGGATAATAACAAACTTAAATTACTAAATTATAAAAAATTTTTTTAACCTGGATTTCTTTGGATTTTGCCATGCATTAACCAAGGGGAGTTTTAAAATAAGTTGTTATTAAGCGATACTTATTTCTTTGCCAAATCGCTATTCGACTAGCTTCCTGACTTTCTAGCTTGAATCAGTGATTCTTTATATTGATACGGAATGGTTTTTTGTCAATTCTGCCAAGTCATTCACTTTAGCCTGCAGTAATTTATGATCATAAGATTTTAATTCATGCCCCTTTAATACTTCCAGAACATACAATTGCATCTTCCAAATAGTCGAGTGGTGGTGTTCTGGACTAACTTTAGCCGCAATCCCAAGTGCGTCAGCCATGGAAAACAAGACGGATATATCCTCTTTCCCATAATGCGACAACTGAAAAAAGACATTATATAAAACGGCTTCATATGAAGGAAACCGATACAACACCAATGGAGCTCCTTCTTTATTCGCTAGAACCAAATCTCCCGTCTCTAAGTGACCTATTTTCCCAAGCAATCCGCCCAGACGGACAATGATGTCATTAGCTGTATTTGGGTCATTTATGCCTGGCGAAATTGCACGAAGCGCAATCTCTACCAACTTTTGCAAGGAATAGGAAATGTCTTGTTCTGTTACCCTTTCGTTTCCAATCAAGTAGCAGCTATCTAATTTAAATTCTATCTCCTCTTTTGCATATATCTGCATGATTTGCATTCCTTTATAAACAAACTCGCCGATTGCTGCTTCAATTTGAATTTCCAGCCCATGTTCTTCGGCATAATCTATAAGCTTTTCTAACGCTAAAAACTGCAAATAACCCTCATTTTCTGCTAATACAATTTCTTTTTCTCCATTTGGCGACCAGTGAGACGAGTCGGAGATCACAACTTTATTTTCCTGCAAATTTTTGAAGTGTGAAATCACTTCTTCTGTCTCTTGTATCAAGGTTTCAATAAGTTTAGTTACCTGTACAGTCGTAGCAATATAATGGATAAAATAGGTGAATGCCGCTAAACAATAGAAGGCGATAAGAATTCCAACAAAAGTTGAAATAACATCATGTGTATATAGATGCTGCCGCATAAACAATAAAGATAAAGTGTTGTAGATGAAACCTCCTAAAAAAACCCCCAGTACCCGCCATGTCACCTTGTCATGAACAAAGTTTTTAAGTGCACGAGGCGAAAATTGCGAAGAGTACATCGTTAAAACGACTAATATGGTGGAAAAAGTGAAAGTGCTCATCGTTAAGAGTGCTCCAGACAGCGTTCCCATAATGTTCTTTGCTAAATCCACATTTGTTAGTAGAATTGAAGGAATATACTCTTTGTATTCATCAATGAGCAAAAGATCGACGTAAAAGAACCCGACAGAAAGAATCACTGCTGATACACTGAAAATTGCTGGCGTCATCCAAAACTTTTCTTTAAACCGATACAATCTAATTGCCACGTTAATTCCTCACTTTCCAAATAGAGATCCAGTCAAGCCTTATTGTCCTCCACTGTCTAACGATGGGTACTGGCCTAACATGATAATTTACAAAATTTCATCTCCTTTATTCTTTTAATGCTTCTGTTTGTGTCCAGGAAATCAGTAGTAGCATAAAAAAAGAGCGACCTTGCAGGGTCCGCTCTTTTTCGTCCGTTATCATCCATTCTAGTGGTATCTTACCGTATTGCGGCCTTCTCGTTTAGCTTGGTACATGGCACGATCCGCCTCATTCAATAATTCCTCCAAATCTTTGCCAGGTTCTGCAAACGTCATGCCAACACTCGCGGAAATGCTCAATTCCCAATCTCTCACTTTTACCGGCTGGCCGCTAAGCTCGTTTAGGATTTGCGAAGCCGTTCTTTTTGCTTCTTCCATTTCTTCAGTTGTTACTGGAACAAGCAAGACAAATTCATCTCCTCCAATTCTGGCAATCACACTGCCGGAAGGTGCCAGTTCTTGAAATACAGTAGCGACTTTTTTCAGCAATTCGTCTCCCGCCTCATGGCCATATTGGTCATTGACCATTTTAAAACGGTCAAGGTCAACGTAAAGCAAGGCAGACTTATGTTCTTCACCATTATTCCGATCAAAGTGGCCGACCAAATAAGCGCGATTGTGCAATCCGGTCAACGAATCACGGACCATCATATCTTCAAGCATTATCGCTTGGCTTAACAGTAGGCCAAGTGTCTTGATCAGTTTTATTTCATAAGCAGTAAAGCCATATGGTTTCGTATCGGCAGCGCAAAGAGTCCCAAAGATGGAATCGTTTGACTGATATATTGGCATCCCGATATATGATCCGTTAGGGATTCGTTCTGCTCCTGGGTGTCCAGACGTTAGCGGTTCCTTTGCAATGCTCGGGATAACAAGCGGTTCCCCTCCATTTTCAATAACAAGTTTACAGAGGGATTTGTTTAATGGCAACTGCTCCCCGGTTTGCAGCAAATTGGTTTTTCGATTGAACGCCTTCACGATAAAATTAGTTTCCCGATCGGTGTTTGTCAAAAAAATTGAATTTACATCGATTGTTTCGCTCAATAAGGAAATTACCTCGTCAATCACTTTATCAATTCTATTAAAATATAGCTCTTTTTGGCTTTGGATCATCTTTACCCCTCCTGTGAATTTCCCAAAAATGCTTAGGGGCTTTCGCCCGAACTTTGTTTTTCTTCTATATATTATGCCCTTTAAAAGATATTTTATTCATCGTATGTATATTTTCATGGAGAATTACCGGCCTCAAAGAAAAGCCGGCTGCTTTTGGCAGCCGGCTCAACAAAGGTTTTCAGTTTTATACCCATTTCTTTTCTTTATGGACAGTTATTTGTCTAATGAATCTTTTTACCGAAAAGTAAAGGTAAAGCATATCGACCCATTTTCTTTTGATGAAAGTGCCGATCAACTTTTTATCCATATTGCCAGAATGGAAAAAATCCAAGCTGCCTGTAACACGTTCGTCTTGCATTATTTTTTTGAGTTGGGATCTAATATGCTGAGGAGTTAACCCGCTTTTAGGATTGAATAAATTCCAGAAACAGGTCACGATTCTAGAGGTGTAAAACTGTTCGAAAAGTTCCTTGTTTTTTCCGGTATAGGCCTGGTTTCGGCGTAAAAACTCCCTTGTCGTCCCTTGCATCATTTGCATGTTCTCGAACAAATCGGAACGGAATTGGCTTGTGATCGAAGAGCTGTTGGAGTCAATGTAATAATAAGGCGTGTCTTGGCTGATGCAAATCTTCCTGCATTTCTCTATATATTGCAGATTAAAAAGCAAGTCTTCTCCCCAATTGACTTTCGTATCAAAAGATAACGCCGCTTCTTTCAGAATTTGAGTCCGGTAAAGTTTGTTCCAGTTAAAGTGGATATAATAATCTTGATACAACTCGCTGAAATTCTGCAAAAACTCTTCCAGTTCGTATTCGCCAGCTTGTTCGATGCGGAACACTTTTGAACTGATGATTTGGTTTTCCCTTTTTAAAATTTTTTTATATCCGCAAATAACAAGATCGTTGTGGTTCTCCATTGATTTTACCAACCGTTCTGTCATGTCGGATTCAATAAAGTCATCGGAATCCGCAAATTGCAGGTATTCTCCAGTCGCCATTCCAATTCCTAAATTTCTGGCAGCAGAAGGACCGGCATTAGCTTGATGCACCACTCTTATTCTGCTATCTTCCTGAGCGAACTTCTTGCAAATCTCACCGCTTTGATCGGTAGAGCCATCATTAACAAGGATCAACTCAAGGTCTTGGTAAGATTGGTTCAAGATGCTGTTTACACATTTTGAAATATATTTTTCAGCATTGTAAACAGGTACGACGATACTAACAAGTTGTTTTGAATACATAAGAGCCCCTCCATTCATATTATCTATTACAGCCGAAAAGAACGGACCCGCTAATAATTCTCGGATTATTCTAAAATTATAACATATAGATATTAAGCTAAAGTAAATTTCGTGTAGATTTTATATGATTAGCAGTTGCTGCAATGAACCTATCGTAAAGAAACTTTACTTGTGTTATACTTGGTAAATCAAATAAAACCTTGGAACCTTCGAGACTTTCTTTAGTCACTTTCCATTGCGAAAGGAGAAGTCCAGCATGAGTAGCGAAAGCATTAAAGCCCTTTTGGAGACCATTTGCCAATACAACACCGCGCGCATTACCCAAACTTTCTCAAAAGATGATATGGATGTGATCCATGTAAGGTGTTTACCTGGTACAAGCACCCTCGAATTGACTTTTATTGAAAACGAACAGATCGAACATTATGATTCGATTAATGAAGCCACTAAGGTCATTGAAAAAGCCATTAATTCTCACGTGAACGTTTAACTCCTGAATTTTAGGGGTTTTTCTTTTTGATATTCCAATTAGCGGGTTAAAAGATTTTTTCGACTAAACTTATTTTGGGTTCGAACTATATAGATGAAAAAAGGAAGAAGCGATGTTTCCAATATGGACATCGCTTCTTCCTTTTTTAAATTTTTTTAACTTTTTTAGCTTTGCTTCACCCTAATTATTTTAAAAATAGTCATTTGATATCCCTTTACGAGAAAACGAGTGACATTTAACGGCGCAAGCTACCTGACCGTGACTGAAGCCGCTTTGCTGCTATTGCCCGCGGCGTCTTTCGCTGTAACAGTTAAAACCGTACGCTTGGCTTGCGGTTTGATCTTTACAGTAAATGTTCCTGTGGATGAAGCTTTTGCGGTGCCAATTACGGTTTTCCCTTTTTTCACCGATACTGTTGCATACGGTTCAGTCTTCCCACTAAGACTTTTAGAGTAGGAATATACTTTATTGACTGTAGGTACTGAAGGTGGTGTTTTATCGAATACTTTATTTGTTGATGCAAAACTTGTGTTCCCGGCTGCATCTCTTGCCGTTACAGTAATATATGTTCCTGCTTTTTGCTTTTGAATAGGAACGGCAAAAGTTCCATCCGCAGTTGCTTTAGCAGTTCCAAGGACGGTAGACCCCCTTTTGGCAGTCACAATCGCATTTTTTTCCGTTCTTCCTTTTACGGAAGTGGAATTATCACCTATGATGGATACAGAAGGCATGTTTGGCGGTGTTTTATCCAGTACAGTTTTGGTCGCAGGCGCACTGACGTTTCCAGCGGCGTCTTTTGCCGTGACGTTAATAACCGTACCTGCCTTTTGGATAGGAATTGCCACCGAATAACCGCCACCAGTATCCGCAGTAGTTGATTTAAGCACAACACTTCCGATTTTTATTGTAACAGTCGAATTTTTCTCCGCCTTTCCGCTAATAGAGGTAGAATTGTCTGTAATCGAGTTCACTACAGGAACTGGCGGAGGTGTTTTGTCAATGACCGTAACGGTTGTCGGCGCGCTGACATTTCCTTCCGCATCTTTGGCCACTACTTGCAATTTGGTTCCGGCAGGTTGCTTCGCTATGTTCACCGCGAAAGTTCCATCAGAATTGGTTTTGTCCATGCTTCCAATTACCACTGTTTCTTTAGAAACGATAACAGTGGATCCTATTTCGGCCGTTCCGTTGACTTGAGTTGAGTTATCAGCTACCGTATTGACTTTCGGTGCCAGTGGAGGCGTTCCATCCTTTACCGTTATTGACATCTCTTTTAAAGTTACTCCAAATTCATTTTTAAGGTGTAGAGTCAAAACTGTGCCAATCGGTTGCTTAGCAATGGGAATAGAGAAAAATCCGGCCCTATCAATAACATCTGATCCGAGCACTTGACTTCCTTTTTGTATCGATATAAAAGCAGTAAGATTGTTTTGATCACCACTGCCCGTCACTGTAACAGATTGATCTGTAACTTTTGCCACGTTGACTTGACCTAGCGGCAAATTGACTTTAACTTCTCTCGTTTGTGTACTTACGTTATTCCCTTCATCAATAGCTTCTAATTTTAAAGTATAAGTTCCTGAAGCTAATTCTCTTATATCCCAGTTTCCAAGAAGGCCGTTCTCGACTGGATCTGTTCCGCTAGAGATCAAGTTCCAAGAAGAAGGTTCACTTCCGCTGCCGTAGAATAATTTGTATTCTTTCAGCCTATCGTCCTTCGCAGTCCCTTTGACTTCAACAGTCTTATACAGTAATGCTGACGAATTCGGAGATTGAATATTTACAACTGGTTTTATTTCATCATAAAATGAAACATTATGTGAGTATATCTCGCCAAAAAAACCACTGTCGCGATGATACATCTGCCATTTCAGTTGAATTTCCCCGATTGGTTGTTTTCCAGAGTAGTTGATTCTGAACATTTTTATATCATCCGGTTCTATCACTTCTTCAGGCAATAAGGAATCAACGGCTAACAAAGCGTTTTCAGATACAAGTTTAAGCTCGTATCCCTTCTCTAACGTCCAGGCTTCAGAACCCAGGTTCTTAAATCTCATAGTCATTATCCCATCGCCATTCACCGAGCTTGTAGAAAATGTTGAAGCATGATGTGCATCATACTTTTTCCTGATGACAGCGGAAATTGGCGTTGTATGCCCTGAATAATTCCCTTCTTTATCGACGGCTTCAACAGAAATGTAAATTTTACTGCCTTTGAAGAAAGTAGGAAATCTAGATGTTAAAACGATTTCGTTTTCCGTTGTCTCTCCATGACTTAAATCAAAATCCCCTGGAGTGCTGCCCATTCTTACACGATACTTTATTGCATCTTGCAGGCCATCCCACTCCACTTTCACTCGTTCCGGAGACGCTTCTGCAACAACAACATTCGATACTTTCTCAAGTGCTATACGGTTAGGAACCGAAACACGAAACTCATCTGAAGGTGCCGATTCTCCAAACTCATTATAAGCCGTCAATTTAAAATAATAAGAACGGGAATTTTTTTCTGTATTTCCGGCATTTTCGTATAGCAGTCCAGGATTACTGGAAAGATTTGTTCCTGTTCCGTCTAATTTCAATTGATAAGCACCATTTTCTATTTCTTCTGCAGTTGGCCATATATTTTTGTTGAATGATGTCCATTTACTTGTCATTCCAATATCAATCGTTTCATACTCTTTTCCATTGAAGATGGAAAGTTTATAGCCTTTGACACCGCTTTGTGTAAACCATGCTAAATCAATATAGTTTTCGCCTGAATTCAGTTTTAACCCTCTACCATAGCCGCTATTGAAACTCGGCCGAGGCGAATAATCGATCAACAAGCGTGGAGCCCTATCCAGCTGATCATATGTTTTATTCGAATAACCTTTGCTTGTATAAAAAGAACGATAGGTAGCCGGGATACCCTCTTTGCCGGTTACCGCTAAACCAAAATCAGCTTTTGGGTTCTGATACCACTCTCCCACTATTTTCGTGACGTCCCATTCATATCTGCTGCCGCCTTCTTTAATATACATAGTTTCCAACGTATAGGGTTCACTAATCTGCGGCCTATTCATCCATGTAACCGAGTCGCCACTCCACTCTGTCAATACTTTATGTATACTATAGTTTCTATTAATATATGCGGGATCCCAGTAACCTCCGTGAAAAGGATTGTCTATTTCAAACAGATTTAATTCGGCTTTATGTATAAGGCCTCCATTGATATCCGGAAGCCTGTTTCCGAACTTCAAAAAAGTGATATTTTGTTCTGAATCGCTAGTTCCAACATCCAGCTTTTGTGCTGCCGAAAAATTCTCGGAAGGCGAAGACTCAGAAACAAATGCTTGGTAAAGCGGATATCCCCCCCTTTCTCCAGCTAAGGTTGGAACTAATTCGCCCGTTGCTGGATCCGGCAAGTAGATTGGCGTTGGAAAGACTTCCAGTCTATTTGTCAAATCCATATTGCGGGTAGTTTCTGAAAACTCGGTCTTGCTTAATATCGGAAATGAATAAGCTGCAGTTGACTCCATGAAAAAGAACCACTGGCTAGCTAAAACAAAAGCAGTGATAACTGTTAACTTCCTAAGTATTTTATACAAGTAAATTCCATCCTTATAGTCATATTTTCTTATTATATATTATTTATAACCTTTTTAATGGAAATTAGCCACCTATTTTTGAACCTCAATAGTTTAGTTTAATCCCCTTTTCTACTTCTCATTCCTCTTCATTAACAGCCCTAAAATAGCCTGTTATTAATAGATATCTTTTTCTTGTCCGTTTAAGATAGAGATACTTGCTGTTCTTTTAGAAGTAAATTAAAGAAAAGAGGGAATTCAGTGAAACATATCTTATTTGATTTCGACGGAACGTTGGCGGATTCTGCCCATCTACATATGCAAGCCTGGAACGCACTTGCAGACCGCTATAAATTTAAACCCGTTACGATAGAAGACCTTCACTCGACACGGAATTTAACAATCCAGCAACGAGCGAAACTTTATAATTTTCCAATGCATAAATTACCGGTCATCTTGCCAAAGATTTATCAACACTTCAAGGAAAACATCGGAGAGGTGAAACTGTTTGAAGGGATCAAAGAAATGCTGGATGCATTATCAAGCCAAGGCTATATAGTCGGGATTGTTTCATCCAATGCAAAGGAAAACATTGAAATTTTATTAAAGCAGGAACAAATCGATTCAGTTTCACAAGTCCTTTCTTCGAGCAAAATTTTTGGCAAGGATGCGGTTATTAAAAAGTTCATGAAGCAGCATAATTTAGTTCCGAACCAGATTTTGTACGTTGGCGATGAAGTGCGGGATATTATTGCCTGCAACAAAGTCGCAGTTCCTTTCATGTGGGTGAGCTGGGGATTGGATGGCTATGAACTGATTGAAAAGGAAAAGCCTAAATATGTGATACATTCGCCAGAAGAGCTTATAGATATATTAAGTTAAAAATTTTGAGGAAGGCTGGAACTTACGCTTTCAGAAAGTAAGAGACACTTTCTTCCATGAAAAAGAACAACTGGCTAAATGGCCAGTTGTTCTTTTTGTTTTACTTTTCTTAACTTCTTGCTTCTGCCTGTTTTGGCTGCACTTTCTTTTCAGAGAGCATATAGAATGTGAGGATTCCAATCAATGAAGTGATGAATAAGATAGCTCCCATTGGAACAGCTGTCGTTTCATCAATGCCGACTAGCGGCGAGACGAGGGCTCCGATCATCATGGGAAGCATGCCGATTACAGCACTCGCGCTTCCTGCGCGGTGTCCTTGTTCTCTTAATGCTAGTGTGAACGAACTTGTCAGTGTCATGCCGATTGTAATCATATAGATGAAAATTGGTATGACAATTGTTGCCAACGGCCCTTCCAGTATAGTTGCAATCAATAAGACCGCTGTTGCGATACCTGCTGTCGTGACGGCAATTTGGAGCAGCCGTTTCTCGGAAATGATGCCGGCGAATCTTCCGATAAGATAGCTTCCCAGTATGATTGCCAAACCATTGATACCGAACAACACACTGAAAACTTGCGGAGAAACACCGTAAATCCCTTGATAGACAAAGGGTGTCCCTGAAACATAAGCAAAACTTCCTCCATGGACAACTCCTACAATTAACGTATAACCGATATACGAGCGGTCTTTTAAAAGACTCAACATCGTACGGAGCGATTGGCCGATTGAACTTGGGCTGCGCTTTTCTTGAGGCAATGTCTCAGGAAGTTTTGCACCAACTGTCAGCACAATAACTATTCCGAGGAAACCTAAAAAGTAGAAAATGGTCTGCCAGTTGGCAAAAGGAAAAGCCAAAATGGCTCCTCCAGCAAGCGGCGCTGCCATTGGCGCCACTGAATTGATCACCATTAAAAGAGAAAAGAATTTTGTCAGTTCCCGTCCACTGAACACATCACGAACAACGGCACGTGATAATACGATCCCTGCTGAAGCGGTAAACCCTTGCAGAAAGCGCGCAACAATCAGCATGGTAATGTTGGTTGAAAGTGCACATAATATAGAAGATAGTGCAAACAACGTTACGGCAATGAGGATCGGCTTTCTTCTGCCTTTCGCATCGCTAATCGGCCCTACAAGCAACTGTCCTAGCGCAAGTCCGATCAGGCACGTGGTCAAACTCAATTGCACAAGCGATGCAGATGCATCCAAATCTGCAGCGATGCCTGGAAAACTTGGCAAATACATATCGATATTCAGAGGAGCGAGTATCCCAAGAAGACTCAGAAGAAGCGCAAGCCCAAGGCGCGCTTTCCCTGTTGGATTTTGAATCATTAATACCAAACACCTTTCTATAAAAACTTATCAGTTGCTCATTTTTTGCTTATGTAATTCAACAACCTCAAAAAACAGTATGCAGGAATCCAGAGATTTTCCTTCTTCCTTGGTTTTACTTTTTTCCTTTCTTAGCGTACCACCGTGCGAGCGCGATAAACACCACTTTTCCAGATGTAAGCGCTTAAGCAGTAAAAAGTTTTTCAAAACCTTGCCTTTCTATTACTGTGCATTGTCTCCATTGCGTTTTCATTGCAAAGTTCTTGATAAATCAGCGTTTAAAATATACTAAAAAATAATCAAAAAAAGGAGCTGCCCTTTTATCGGCCGCTCCTTTTATAACCGGGATTCGAGGTGTCTTCGTCTTTTGGCTTTGAGCCATCTTAAGTCATATGGAAGCCAGCAAATGAACGGATAGATAATGATGGCCGGGATTTTATACACGTTATCCGGAAACAGGAAGTAAATTAAAATCATCCCGACCGTCAAAGAAATATACGTTATGATGAGCAGCTTGCGATTTTCTTTCGCTGTGAACAAACCATCCGCCTCCTCGGGGTGTTCTGTCAATTCCCGACCAAACTTACCGATTCTTTCATTTCGTTTTTGATCAGCTTCGTGTAATTGCTCTTTTCGAATAATTTCAGCTGCTGTTTTTCCACCATATACGTAGCGTTCATTAATTTATAGTCGTGCTTTGCCCCAAAATACCCGGTGTCTATGCCGTATATGATAACAAGGGAAGCAATGGCCCCGACCACCTTCCCGATATACGGTATATAAGAAAGCAACAACGAAGTAATGGTAATTGCCGCTGCTTTGTCTGGAATTTCAATGGTGTAGTAGCGCCACTTTCCGTAAATCCATTTTCCTTTTAATCCTGGAGAAAGTGCGTTGCTTGAAACATCAAGCTGCACACTGGCTTGATTCAGTTTCTGAAGTTCCACTTTTTCCTCTTGGCGGCTCCACTCTTCAGAAGAAAATGAGATAAATTCGTCTTTCGCTTTATCCCGCACGACTTCCACTCTGTCCTCCGTACCTATAATGACTGTCGTTACCTTGGCCCCATCGTCCACCTGTCTCGCGGTATACGTTTCCCCCATGATTTCTATGCTTTCGTAAAATACAACGTTCTCCCGACTGCTCTCTGCAAATGCGTGAGTCGGCGCAATTGATGATGACATCAGAAGAATGAAGACCATTAGAAAGCTGATGCTGGCCTTCAACATGTTCGATCCTCCTTATTAGAATTTTCAGTCATATTTTTACTATATAATATCACATAGTTATTATTGCGTATAGAAGAAAAAGACCTTATTCCTTGCAGAAATGAAGTCTTTTAAAATATATTTTCACTAAATTTTTAGCTTTTAAGAAGGGGTTGTCAAAATCCTTTTTTCTTGTAAGCAAATGCCGCTCTTCTTCTGACATATTCACATTCATCTAGTAAAAAGTGGGTAAGGAAAGTTTTTATTTCTTGATTATTTCCATCGATCTCTCCAAGTCCATAAGCTACTTGCCACCTTGCATTATGGTCAGGAAAGAATAAAGAATGTTCGGCAATGGATAACAATTGGTTTGGAATGTCTATCAATGCCTCTAAAATGATTTCGCATTCGTTGTCTCGAGCTAAAATATAAAGAAATTCATTTAGTAGGTTTGAGTTCCATTTTTGAACCGGAGTGGCCACGATCAGCATGTTTATATAGTGATATATTCTGTCCCAATGAAAGTACTCAATTTCCCATTCACCAAAAGATTTATCTCCTTTTTTAGCCCAATTTCTGAATAACTCAATCTCTAAAAGCAAGTTATGCATTTCTATATTGACGCCCCCTTTTCTTTTGTGGTGTCGAGTACTGCGCAATCGAAGATCACTCTATAAAAGTCTACGTTAATCATTGGTGAAGCTGCTTGTATTATAATGTTTTATCGCAGTATTTTGGGTGAAAGCAAAAATATGTACCCGATTGAAAATACGCTCATGAACAAAAAGTATACCGATAAAAACCCAAGGCCTTTTGTAGGAGAATCGGCTAAGCCGATGCTTGCGCTAAAAAGCAATACACCGATTGCCAGCATACATGCATTAAAGGCCAATTTATTATTTTTTAAAATCCAACTAGCAAGCAAGTAAATTACTACTAAAGCAGAGCTAATCATAAGAACCGGGAAAAGCGGCTGAAACTTTGCCGCATAGATAAAATGATCAATTCCCATTATTTCGCCCGGAGTGGTGACTTCTCCATGCCTCCATACTGAAAATATCGCAGTATGCTTCCATTCCCAAGGTATGTCCAGCAGTTTAGCTCCTTCATACCAACTAATAAATGCAGAAAAAATAAAAAAACAAGATGCTGTCAGCAAGGCAACGACACGATAAAACCCCATAAGTTCATCCCCCCTCTTTTTATTTATTGCATTATTTGACCTATCAGTTTTCAACATCCAATATTCGTTTTACGTTTAAATCTATATAATCCCTAAAATCCGCTAAATCAGTTTTATCAAACACATTATCTGAGTCTTTATTGCCATATGCATTTACGGCTTTATACATAATAGGACAAAACTTTGTCGGAAGATGTACGGCTCCCCACCTGCCGGCTTCAAGTTTTGATGAAATTGTACCGTCCTGCAAAAACAAGTAAACGCGCATCATATTTAAGATGCAGTAGACGGGTTTAAGAAAAATGTTAAGGAGACAATCCTCATAATCTTCTAGAATAGAAGAAAGATAGTCCGATTGAGGAATAGTTGGAAAGACTTCATGAATAGGACTGCCCTGTAAGCAAATACCGCGCTCTTTAAGAATCGTGAAGTGGGCTGCCAAATCTCCATCCTTCTTTTCTTCAGCATTTAAATACTCTGTCGTTCCTTCCTTCAATTCCCGGTCATACCTTTCCCGCCAAAACTCGCTGAAATGAAAATCGTACAATGATGGATGTTGCCACTTCCTTAATTGAGAATGGTTTAAGATGCTTATTTCTACCGGGAACGGGCGACTTGAGACGCCTAGGAAAAGTTTTGCCAACTCTTTTTTGGCATTTAAACTTAAAGGGTGCTTTGTAACTAAGATCAAGTCAATATCGCTGCTGTTTACATTAAAGCCGCCCATTGCGAGTGAGCCATGTAAATAAGCACCGACAACTTCGCCATCGATTACAATATTGGTTTTTTCAAGCAGCTCCATTACGAACCTTCTTACCTCTTGTCCGCAATTGTCCCATTGGCCTATCATGTTAACAGCCCTCATTTCATGGCTTTTTATACTTCATAAATTAGAGAGCTATCACCGACGCCTTGTAGTCGGATCAGCCTCATCGAATGGAGTAATTTAAGATTTATTTATTTCCGCTTAGCCTACAATACAGTTGCCTTCACACACTAAATATTACCATATTTATAGAAATTTTAAATCTACAGTTTTTAGACGACTGCTCGGCTATTAAATTCAACTTCTAACTTTACGTAAAGGAAGTCTCAACTTTCCCAGGCCCATGCTGAAAACCAATAACAGAACAGCGATGGATAGCATGGTGAAAGTAGCTGCAATTACAGTCGCTTGGATAGAAATTAGTTGGGACGCCGCACCTATTACTACTGTAGCTCCAATAATCAACAGAGCCTCAAGCAAGCCATAAACACTGACGATTCTTCCCATCTTCTCTACCGGGATATTGTTCTGTGAAAAGGTCTGGAATCCTGTATTTGCAAAAGCAAGGGCAAAGGCAAGGACAAAAAACCCGATTGCTGCAACTTGAAAAGAACTGAAAAAAGCGTAGACAATATAACCGGCAGCGACCATCACCGACCCTCCTCCCATCAAGAAAGAAGGCTGCAATTTCTTTACGAGCAAGGCGTTGATAGTGGCACCGACAATTATACCGGCTCCCGCTATACTGACTAAAAATCCATATTCGCTGTCCGACAGCAAAAGCACTGATTTAGCAAACGAAGCTTCCTGCGAATCAATGGCAGTCGCGATGACCATCAAACAGTTAAAAAGAAAGAAAGTGAACATGACTTCATTGGATTGGCGGCTGAATTTCATGACTTCCGCCCAATCTTTACGAATGGCAGTCCAGGACAATGGGGTGCCGGCCAATTTAGTAGATTCGAATTTTTCTATTGTTGGAAGTTTAAGCATCAATAGAGCAGAAACAACCAAAGCCGCTGCATTTAGATAGATGGATACAATGGGAGTGCCTATTATAAAAAGCAGCCCTGCTATGGCGGGACCTAGCAAAAATGCGCCTGAATCGATCAAGCTTCTGAACGCATTGAACCGTTGCCTTTGTTCTGCGGGAAGTAATTTGGTGATATAGGAAAGGGATGCGGGTTCAAACATCGACCCCGCCATGTTAATAATCAGTACTAACGCATAAATCACCCATAACGAAGAAGCAAATGGAATCACAGTAATGAAAGCTGCTCTTAAGAAATTAAGAAAGATCATCAAGTTCCGTTTGTTCGTCCTGTCAACAACACTGCCAGCCCATCCATTCGTCAATAAAGCTGCTATGGGTTTGACGATATAAAGCCCGGCAACCGCTAGTGGCGATTGGGTCATATCAAATACCAATAGATTAAGTGCAATCAGGTAAATCCAGGCTCCTATGTTCGATACGCCTATTACTGATAAGAGCAAAAATTGCTGTTTCCACAATGCGAATGGGTTCATAATGAACTCCTTTCTTCTCCATATTTGAACAAAATAAAAAAATCCCACCCCCAAGACTAATGTCTTGGGGACGAGATTCATAAAATCGTGGTGCCACCCCTATTCGCTAATATGTCACCATACTAACCTTATTTGGTACAGCGATGAACGCATATACCTCAGCTCTATAACGGGAGCTCCCGCCACACCATCCCCTAAAGATCAGGTTCCTTTGTGATGCTCAGAGGCTTGTTTCGATAACAAACACATACTCCTTTTCACCAACCGGAGCTCTCTAAGATGGATTTGTTTACCTACTCTTCTCTTCATCGCTTTTAATTTCTAATTTCAATTATCTTAGCACATGATTTAAAAGATGTGTTTTATAATTTTTTGATTCCTTATAATATATTTCGTGTTTTCTCAATCAATTTATTAACGCATTAAAGGATTTGCAAAGCACTTTTAGCACCCAAAGTATGACTACACTTCCGGTTATAACTTGGTTCTGACATTACATTTCTGGTAAACAAAAAGGGCAATCCAACAAAGTAAAGCTACCCCAAATAACGTATGGAAATTTAGCAAAAAGCCAGAAGTACTGCCAAAAGCAACTTTCGCCTGAAGCATTTCGACATTTCCCCATGCCAAGGCGATATTTGGCCTGTACATCATCGTTTTGGCATATCCAACGGCCATGGTAGCACCATAAAAAATAATATGCATTACTCCCGAAGCTATAATGGCGTAGACAACATTTCTCATTCCAAATACCTCCTCTTTTCCTAAATTTTAGTATATCAGCTCTCTTATAGAATTGGTTAAAATTTTTAAATTATTCTTACTCCTAAATATTCAGAAACAGAGTCTTAACGCAAACAAGCATAAAGAAAGCCAGCTGATTTACTGTCAGCTGGCTTTGTCGCTAAATAGATTGTTGTTTTTTCACTCTAGAAACAGTCATCCCGTCCCCAATCGGCAAAAGAACGGACTCTAACAGAGGATGGTTGGCTACTGTTTCATTAAAAGCTAGCATATTTTCTGTATACTGCTTCGGCTGCAAGTCGCTATCCGCTACAGTTCCTCCTGCAAGCACATTGTCAGCGACTATTAGGGCTCCGGCTTCCGCTAACTCGATGCAAGCAGCTAAGTAATTCTCGTAATTTTCCTTGTCTGCATCGATAAAGAAAAAGTCGAATCGCTTGTTAAACGCAGCAAGCTGCTCAAAACTATGGAGTGCTGGTCCAGTCATATAAGTGACTTGTTGGCCGAATCCCGCTTTTGTTAAATTCCTTTTCGCCAAAGCTGCATAAGTTTCCATCAATTCCAGCGAAGTTAAATGACCGGTTTCTCCAAATCCTCTGGCCAGGCATATTCCGCTGTAACCGCCAAGCGCTCCAATTTCAAGGATATTTTTGGCTCCGGAAACCGCTACAAGCATGGTGAGCAATTTGCCGGAAGAAGGTGATACTGAAATCGGACGCATGCCGTTTTCTTCAATGGATTGGAGAACTTCCTCCAATAGATCATCTTCGTTTTGAAAAATCGAGTCAATATAGCAGTTGATCTTTTTCATCCAACAAACTCCTTCGCTGCATTCAAATGGTTTCGTCTTCTTCCCGTTTACTGTTTTCTTTTGCTGTTTTTTTAAATTCATTTAGTTCAAAAAGCAATACAAATTCATCGATGATTGTTTCAGTGGCTTTCAGTTCACCGACCAAAATGGGGTAGATTGTCTGAAGTTCCGGTGTTTCTAACTGTTTCTTCAAAGTAGCCCGCCTCTGTTCCATCTTTTCCAAGAACGCGATAGCTCTTCCCCGGCGGAAGGTCTTGGCACCTTTAGGTTGTGAATGAAAATCCTTTCTTCTAAGTCTTTCACCGTGTTTTCTGTCTTTTTCTTCTTGTTGTTCGTCGAGTGCCATAAAATCTCCCTTTCAATATATATACAAATGTATACATTCCTATTTTCTTTTTAGTATACAATAGTATACACAAAAACAAAGTATTTTGTATACTTTTGAATACAATAAAATATTTATTGTTGTATTCTTTTGTATACCCAAAAAAAGAAGAGAAAAGCCTAAAATAGGCGTTTCTCTTCCATAAGCGCTTTAACACGGCATTTTTTATACTGAATTCTATTTTCAAAAATGTACAAGCTGAGAAACCCTAGAATCTAATGGTTCAGCCTTTTATTAAAAAAGGAACTTGAAAAAGACCTTATTATTAATTGCCCTATCAAATAAACAATGCCAGTGAAGACCACAGCTCCAGTGCGGCCCACCGGTTTAAACCAGCCATCATCCGGAATAAAATACATAACTAATGCTACGGAAATTAATACTGTAAAAATATTTACAAATACTACAGTGCTAATTCTTATTTGACCAGCTAAAAACCCTGATAAGACCACCGCTAATGCTGATCCGTGCAACAAATACGGCGCTTCTTCATGCTGGATATGCTCCCCATACTCATAAAAGTGAAATAAGAACGGAGCCGGTATTAAAGTAAAGACTAACCACACTATTTTCATCTTGTTCTCCCTTGGATATTCCATTTTTTAAAATTGTCTTCTGCAATTATTCTTTGTGTAGATATAAAAGTGGTCATCTTATAAAATAAAATGTTGTAAGCAATGTTCGTACTATATCAATAAGCTTAAATAAAAAAGACGCTATAAAAAAACTGCCAGTGCCTTCTTGCTGATAGGACATTGGCAGTTCAGGATTTACATTTAGAGTCATCGCATAAAGTTTAATAGCTGCCTGATTCTAAAAATTTGATCAGCTCTTCTTTGGATGAAGCGCCCATGTATTCAAGGGGATTCACTCCATCTGGTCCAGCTAAGGAAGGATCAGCACCGTTTTCCATCAGAAGAATCGCACTTTTATGATCTCCGAACATGACAGCGGTGCCTAGAGCTGTAGAATAATTGTCGGCTGTATTGGCATTCGCACCTTCAGACAGCAGATACGATGCAACAGCAGAATGTCCTGAGTAAACGGCATACATCAAGGCATCTGCACCTTCAGAATCTTTTTTGTGAATATCTTCACCACTTTTTACCGCTTGCTCCACTTCGGATAAATTTCCAACAGATGCAGCGGTCATCAGCGGTGTTTGGCCTTCGACCAAAAAATCTTCTTCCGCATATAAATCCTCGTCCCAGTTTGTAGGAATGAATTGTGAATAAGCAAACGCTCCTCCAGCAAAGACGGCTATGCTGATAAAGTAAACAGCTCCCAGGGTTCCGAATAAAAGCATAGCCCCTAGTACAATCTTGCCTGGATCTTGGGTATAGAAACGAACGCCGCTTTTTTCAAACTTTTCCAGGGCTTGAATCCGCTTTGGAAGACGCGGGTGCGAGGAAAGTACTTCGCTAAGCCAGACAAAAGGATTCGACTCTGTCTTAATTTGCTCTCTGAAGGCGTCCACGTTTATTTCTGCATACATCTTTTTGCCGATTCCAAGAAGTGCAAGCGCCCGTTTAGCAGCCGGCCCATTTTGAGTGATATAAGCTGCATGGCGGTCGCAGGTATATTCGCACGATCTGCTGTATGCTTCGCTCAAAAACGGGATAAATTTTGCCGGCAATAGTAATAAATTTTTCCAAACGTGCCTGTGTTTTATATGAGCCAGCTCATGGGCAATGATGAAGTCTAGTTCTGCATGCCCTTTTTCACGTGCCAGTTCAAACACTTCAGAATAAAGTACAACCATATTACGGCCGAAAAATCGTGTGGCGAAAGCGTTTAATGCACCTTCAGATTGAATGACAAACACATCAGGCACTTTTTTAAGTCCTATCTCTTTTGATAGCGTTTGGACGCTTTCATACACATCTGGAAACTGCTTTTCGTGAATTCGTACTCCATTTCCCCGAATCGACCCGAGCATTAATGCGTTGGTGAATAACAGCAGCACAAAAATACCAAGGGCGACCGCAATGCCGATGATAGAGACCGCCGTTAGAGCATAAATGATAATACTCACTACAAGGCTGATAATAAAATACACGGTCTCCCTAGTTGAATGAATTTCTGTATGTTCCATTATTTCCTCCCTGAAAATATGTAATTTCTTACATATAATAGCACTTAATATCTAATATTAATAGATATTTTATGAGGGATAAATATTAATCTTTGCCAAAAAAAATTGCTATAAGCGGTCAAAGTCTTGCCAGATAATTTTCTTAACATTCTTCTTCGCCAAAACCGCTTTGAAATACGATAAGAGCCAGAAAGATCGAGTCTTTCTGGCTTCTTTCACACTTGCGACTGGCGCTATAAAACACTCCGGTAAAGCGGGAAAAACCCTTGTTTGAGAACTGATTGGCTACTGGCTAGCTTTACTAATTCATCGTAGATATCTTTATTGTAGACTTTCATTCCCAACATGAAATTATAATGATTGCCGTTAGTGAACGAAGATTTGAACTCAAACAAGCTGTCGTTTTCCTGGTAGCCTCCACCGAGATGAAGGAATTTGCACCCCAAATCTTTGGCGTACTGTACCATAAAATCAAAAATCAAATTATTCGGCCGAAGTTCAAGGTATTTTTTATCGGAAGCCCCAAGATGATAATGGGCTAGATCTTTAGAAGTTAGAAGGAGTACAGAGGAAATGACTTTTTCACCGTGAAAAACAAATAGCAAGTATGAATTTGTGAAAGCCGTATCAATGAGCTGATCTTTAAAAATAGCATAGTCAAAATAATAATAATCATCAGCGTTTTTTCGGTCCATCGTCGTTTTATATAAGTCTAAAAATATCTCAATGTTTTCAATGTTTTTCTCTACCACTCGGCATTGGAGATTGCGTTTGACCGCTTTTTTAATATTCCTCTTATTCATGTTGCTATAACTGCTTCGTATGTCTTGAAGGTCAGGCAGCAAGTCGACTGCTGTTGTTTTTCGCACATATTTCAGTTTGCAGTATTCACCAAGATAATCGGCGTTTTTCAAAAGTGGATGCAGTCGAATAACTTCAGAGACGATATGAT
This sequence comes from Planomicrobium soli, assembly GCF_003014655.1. Taxonomy (GTDB): domain Bacteria; phylum Bacillota; class Bacilli; order Bacillales_A; family Planococcaceae; genus Planococcus; species Planococcus soli_B. The sequence goes on from NZ_PYAT01000003.1 coordinate 112,116, forward strand.
TTTCTAAACAATATTTCTGAAAAACAGAAGCGAATTCTTCTAGAACTAATTCATTTTTGGAAACAAGGGGGCCGCCATATCCATATGGGTTGGTTATATCATAAAATTGGCCGTCCATATGGCTGTTTATAGGACGGATAATGATGGGATAAATAACAGAACCCCATTCATTTTCGAAAAATATCAATTTTGCTTGCCCACTTTCAAGTTTCGCGGTCCAATGGCAATACTCGTATGTGTAATAAACATCAAACTGACCAAAGCTGCTTACTATATTGTTCCATGCTTCCCGCTGTTCAATGATTACTAGTTTTGAATTGCGCGTATCAGTTCCCATGTAGAGTGCTCCTGTTCGTGATCTGTCGTAAATTCCTATTTAAAACATATAGGACAGATTTGCAGAAACAATGAAGAATCAATTAACTTCTTTCGAAATTTATTTATTATACTAAAAAAACTGACCGGGATATTTCCGACCAGTTTTTTATATATTATCCCGCTTCTTAAATCCACTTATATCCTATTCCCCAGACAGTGATAAAATGCTCGTCAATCGGAAAACCGGTTTGCCGAATTTTTTCCCTGACATTTCGCACATGTGAATCGATTGTCCTACCTTCTGTCTCCGAATCGTATCCCCAGATCAATTGGATCAACTGATCTCGAGTAAAAACTTTGTTAGGGTTTTTTAATAGATGGCCCATCATCAAAAATTCCTTCGGTGTCAATTTGATGATAATTTCCTGGTAACTGAGTTCAAACTTTTCCTCATTCCATACCAAGCCATCCACTTCTATCGGGTTTTTTGGCGCTCTTCTGCGCAGCAGCGCATCCATCCGGGCTAGCAGTTCCCCTTCATGAAAAGGCTTCGTAATATAATCGTCAGCACCAAGTTTCAAGCCTTTAATAATATCTTCTTGCTGTTGGCGCGCTGTCAGCATAATAATCGGTACATCTGAAAATTTCCTGATTTCACCGCAAAGTTCCCATCCATCCATTTCCGGCATCATAACGTCCAGCAATACAAGGTCGAATGGTTCTTTTTCTAAAAAGGCAAGCGCTTCATACGGTCCTAACGCTTTTTGACAAAGGTACTTATGGGGCTTCAAATACAAAGCCACTAAATCGAGCATCCGTTTTTCATCATCTACTAATAGCACCTTCCGCAATTTGAGCCCCCCTATCCAATCTGATGTTCACGGTTGTTCCCTTGCCATACTCGCTTTGGAGTGAAATACAGCCGCCATGCAATTCCACGATTTCTTTTGCAATAGCCAGGCCCAAACCGCTTCCACCAAGTTCTCTTGACCTGGATTTATCTACGCGATACAGTCGTTGAAAGACATACGGCAAATCTTCCTCCGGTATTCCTTCTCCTTCATCACTGATGCTGATTTCAATCGTTTCTTCATGAAGCTTCCCTTCAAGGACCACTAATGCCCCTGTCTTTGAATACTTACGAGCGTTGTCCAATACGTTTAGCAAAACTTGCTGGAAACGTTCGCGATCAATTAAAGCGATTATATTCGGGTCAATCCTGGTAGACAAAGTAATATGCTTTTCCTCAAAAGCTGGCCGTACCAAGTTTGCAACGGTTTCAAATAGCTCGCCTATTAGTACATCTTCTTTTTTGATAGAAAATTGGTTGTGATCTAATTGAGCCAATTCAAATAGATGTTGAATCAATGCTGTTAAATTTGCAGTCTCTTCCCGAATAATGCCGAGATATTCTCTTTTCTCCTCATCAGAAGCATCTTGGCGGCTGGCAATATCGGCATACCCTTTTATATAGGTTAAAGGAGTCCGCAATTCGTGTGAAATATTGGACAAAAATTCGTTTCTTGCATTTTTCAACTGATCTAAGTCATTGGACAAAGCCGTTATGGCTTTCGCTAATTCACCTAGTTCGTCTTGGCGCCCGATATGAAGTTTCACCTGATTGTTTCCTTTGCTAATTTGTTCGGTCGCTTCCTTCATCCGGATCAAAGGCAGCGTAATTAATCGCGATAACAGAAAAATCGTAATGATGGTCAGTGCGATTGCCACCAGACCGGCAACTAGAAATTGATTTCTTAAATGGCTGACTCTTTGTTTGATCGGTCCGGTATCGGAAAACATAAAAACATGGCCCCGATGCTCTCCTTCAATGGTGATAAGGCTATCAGTTGCGATAAATTTTTTTGCATTCCAGCTCTCTTCCGCGATTCTCCCTTTTTGTGAAGCTTCATGAAAATCGGTGTGCTGCAAAACTTCGTTCATTTCGGGTTCAATTGCATCCGAATGAGCTAGTAACTTGCCGGATCCGTCCGTAATGATGACTGTAAAACTAGAAGCCGATTCCATCATGGCTACATGATTCAAAGTTTCAGGTTCGAAACTGTCTTCCAATACGGCACTGTGTGTATTTCCTCTCGCAAGCAGATTTGCCATGACTTCATCAACTCGTTCATTGACGAACGTAATATATAAAGTTACAAATAAAACCGATTCAATAATAACGATGAACACAAAAAATAGAAGTCCAATTTTTAATGCTAACTTATTAAACATGGCATACCTCTTTACGAATTTCAGGTGAAAGCATCGATAAGATACGAGTCAGCCTTTGCATTCATCAAATTTTTCAATTTCAACTACTTTTCATCTGTTTTCTGTTAACATCTTATATCGTTACTGCAAAGATTCCCATAGTTTTCCGTGGTCGGTTGAGACGTGGATTCTGCCTTTGAATGTATAAAGGGCGAGTTCTGACTCGTCAGCGGGATTTTGCGAAATAAAAGCGATCGCGTCTTCCTGCATTTCCGGAAGAACAAGCGGCTCTGTCTCCTTATTCTCAACAGTATACTTCATAAGTGCGGCAGTAGTGCCGTAGCTGCCGAAATAAAGATGGTCTTCTGTAAAAAACACAGCCGTGCCTCTTTCATCTGTAATCCGATCAAAACTATCACCTGCGTCGCTTGAGAAAAAGACACCTTCCGAAGTTGCTGCCGCTACATAATTAGAATCTAGCGGGTGAAGCGCAAATCCAGCTATCTCTCCGATCAGCCCTACAGCTTTTACAGGTTTCCAGGTATCTCCTTTATCGCTGCTCTTAAAAAAACCTGTTTCGAGCAAAGAGTTTTTTGCCGGATTAAACAAAAAGATGTCGTGGCTATAATAGCCTACTGCCATGGCATGAAAATCCGTCTCTCCTTCAAAAGCAATTTCTTCAATTGTCTCGCCTCCGTTAAAGCTTCGCTGAATTCCAAGGGGATTGGGAAGGGCTGAATGTGCCTCCGGATGCCCTGAAGTATAAAAGCCTTTATCTACAGCGTTAAATCCCATATAGTCATGGAAATTTCCCTTTGTTTCCAACCATTCACCTTCGCGATATATTTTTAATCCGTGATGTGAAGCGAAATACAAGCCGCCGTCATTTCCAGCATAACCCATGCCGTGGACATGGCTTAACTTTCCATCAAATGGCACTTCAAATGATTCTGTTGATTCTGTTGCTTTCGTATTGTTTCTTTCATTGCTGTTGCATCCTGCCAGCAATAGACCGGCCAGCAGAATTCCTGCACTTTTTCTTCGTTTCTTCATGATTCAAACCTCCACATGCTTTTCTCATAGACATACGATTCTTGACATTGTACCAGAAAAGTTTTGATTTTTTGTGCAGAATGTTTCCTGGTACCGCACATGGTTTGTATAAAAAAAGAGTCTTATGAGCTTTCCTGCACATAATATGCAGAAATATCGAGTAAAGTAGAGTTATATCAACTTAACAGGAGGGAATAAGATGCCTAAAAGTAAGTGGAGCATGATGGTCCTGTCTCTTCTTGCAGCGCTGATGCTAGGAGCGTGCAGTACAGGCGGCGGGACAGAAGAAGGAAATCACGACATGCAGGGTTCTGAAGAAAACCAATCAAGCCACGCGCATATGGACCACTCAGGTTCCGCAGAGGTACCGGATGGTTTGGAGGAAGCTAAAGATCCAGCATTTAAAGTCGAAGACACTGCAATACTCAACGCCGATCATATGGAAGGCATGGACGGCGCTGAAGCGACAATCGTCGGTGCTTATGACACTGTTGCCTATTCCGTTACCTACACGCCAACTACTGGGGGCGAACCAGTAAAAAACCACAAATGGATTATCCATGAAGAGCTGAAAGATCCGGGTAACAAGTTATTAGAAAAGGGCGATACAGCGACTCTTGCAGCGGATCATATGGAAGGCATGAACGGTGCCGAAGCCACAATCGATTCATCTGAAAAAACGACGGTTTATATGGTGGATTTCACACCGACCAGCGGCGGCGAGAAAGTGACTAATCATAAATGGTTGACTGAAGATGAGCTGTCGCCTCAATAATCTTTGCGCTAACCCCCATTGCTGCAGAAGGCCAAAACGGAGAATCGTGTTTTGGTCTTCTGCGTTTATTTTATATCGTCCAATATTTTTCTAAGCAGTATTAATATTATGGTTAAAAACTATTGATTGGCACTGAACACCTTTCTTGTTTTTTATACTTGAAAAATTAAAAAAGTATAGTAGAATTTACAAAGTAAACTCTATATATCTTGTCTGTATAACCTTTAGAATATGGCTTAAGGGTCTCTACCAGGAACCAAAAAATCCTGATTACAGAAAACGACTTTTCGTTTTCTGTAATCAGGATTTTTTGTTTTTTTCTGAAAAATACCTTCGATTCATTTTCAATGACTTTATCAAAGAAAGGAAGAACAATCCATTATGAATTTAAAAGTTTATATCTTGGCCTTATCGACTGTGGCAGTCGGATTAGTTGAATTGATCGTAGGGGGAATTTTGCCGACAATAGCCAAAGAATTCGATATCAGTTTAGGATCTGCCGGGCAACTGATAACAGTCTTCGCGCTGGTTTATGCCATTGCCGGACCGGTCTTGCTGGTATTGACCAGCAAAGTTGAGCGCAAGAAATTATACCTTGCTTCATTATTCATTTTTTTCCTAGGCAATATTTTGACTTATTTCAGCCCGAACTTCGCTTTCATGATGGCAGCGAGAGTTTTGACCGCCATTAGTACAGCACTGATTGTCGTGCTTTCGTTGACTATTGCCGCTAAAATTGCGGCTCCGGCCTACCGGGCAAAAGCTTTGGGTCTAATCTATATGGGAGTCAGTTCCTCCCTTGTGCTGGGCGTTCCCCTTGGCATTTTGGTCTCTGACGCTTTCGGATGGAGGGTCATCTTTATCGGAATCGCTTTATTGTCCATAGGGTCTATGGTGCTGATTTCCCTATTTTTGGAACGCATCCCTGGAGAAAACTCAATTCCGCTTTCCCAGCAGGCAAAAGCAGTAGCGAGTGCAAAAATAGGCAGCGCCCACCTTGCGACAATGTTTATGCTAGCGGGGCATTATACAATTTATGCATATTTTACGCCTTTTTTGGAAACCGAACTTCATCTTGATTCTTATTGGATCAGCATCTGCTATTTGATTTTCGGCATAGCTGCAGTAAGCGGCGGCGCATTCGGCGGCACACTTTCAGATGCCATCGGCGCTCCCAAAAGCATTATCATTGTCATAAGCGCCTTCGCTATTGTGCTTTTCCTGCTGCCATTCGCCACGTTTTCATTGGCTCTATTCTTACCGGTAATGGTTGTTTGGGCCGCATTGAGTTGGAGCTTAGCTCCGCCACAACAAAGTTATTTGATCCAGACCGATCCCGCTTCCTCTGATATCCAGCAAAGCTTGAACAACTCCGCTTTGCAGATCGGCATCTCATTAGGGTCCGCAATCGGCGGCATTGTATTAAACCAAACCGGCGCTGTTTCAAGCACTGCATGGATTGGAAGCGTGATTGTTGTACTGGCTTTGCTGTGCGCTGTATTTTCCATAAGCAGGCCAGCCATAGCAAGAAGCATTACAGCTTTCCATAAATCGGCATAATGAAGTTATCAGTTGCTGCGTACAAAATACAGGAAAAAAACCGTTAATTGCATTAAGAATTAGCGGTTTTTTTATTAGCTTTAAGTGAATGCATTCTAGATCGAGAACCTAAGGAGAAAATAGGGTGGACTGTTAGCAGCAATAAATCAGTAAAACAAATGCATTTCTCAATTGCATCTTCAACAACTTGTTTAGATTTTCCGGTCTTTCTTTTCCGCTATTCTTTTGAGCGCTATTGCCCTATCAACAATAAAACGTCTCATATAATTTTCCAAGAACAATTTATCTGCCAGTTTTCCAATAATGCCAAAAGGCGACGTGTAGTCGAAGCGGTCGATCATAACCGTTCCTGAACCCTTTTCTATAAATTCATGCGTATGTGTAAAAGAACGGAAAGCTCCTTTTACCATTGTATCTGTAAACTTGAAAGGTTGTTCCATTTCGATTATTTTAGCCGTCAGCTTTTGTTTTACCCCAAGGTGTACAGCTTCCCATGTAACGCTATCCCCTTTTTCCATCAATCCCGTCATAACACCTCCAACAACTTGTTCTTTTGTCTTGGAAGTTGTTTCCGTATGAACATCTACATTTCTGGCTAAGTCAAAACAGATTTGTACAGGCGCCTCGATATATATCTTGTATGTAATAACAGGCATTGCTCTATCCCCTTTACCATTCCTAGTAGTTTCAAAAAAGAGAAGGCAGCAGATATATCCCCTCTCCGGCAAAAGCTCCATTCATTTTTCAGGCTCAAGAATAAGAACCATATAAGCTACATCTGTATCAAAATTCCAATCAAAAAAAGATTCTAGAATTTTGCGTTTTAAAACCGTTTCGAGTTTCACCGACTCGAACTCCTTTCGCTCTAAGGGGCGTTTGGCAATTCTCAATTCTTCCTCAAAACCGTTTCTAATAAGCTCCTTCTCAATTCCCACTAAAATTTTTGAGCGTTTGATCAGTACTGTCCGGTTGCTCAGCCAAAAAACTTCTGTCTCTCCCGGTACTTTTTCCACATTATTGCTCGATTTTTCGATTCTATTAATAAGGGCTTCTTTGTTTATTCCTTCCGGCCATATGTGAGATTCTTCTTGTATAGGTTGATTCACTATCGCAATGATCATTCCTGTTTCGGTGTTTAAGTTCCAGTCTTCACGTATTTCTGCTATTTCCAATCCAGTAATTTTTTTCAATTCCTCCATAAGCTCTTCCCTGATATCATTCATGAGAAAATCTCTGGTTTTTAAAACGCGTTGCTGTTCGTTTTGCTTGATCAGAACTTTTTCCATAGGTGCTAAAAATCCGCGTAAGTGAACAGTAAGAAAAGCGGAGTTAAGCGAGACGTATACAGATGTCGGCCCTTTTCCAAAATGCTCTCGCATAAGTGTAGAGATATATCCCCCTACTTCCGATTGCACCTGTTTCTCTGGATTCATCAAAAGACCTTCTTTCATTTAGTTTTTTTAAAAAGTTAAAAAATCCAGTTAGCGAATTATTCTTCTAAAATGAAAACCATATAAGCTTTGTCTCCCTTAAAATCCCAATCAACAAATAATTCGTTAAGCTTTCTGTTCAACAATTCTTGAATATTCATAGTTTCCATCATCCGATGTTCCAAAGGGCGCTTTGCCAACCGCAACTCTTCTTCAGAGCCGTTCTTTATCAACTCTTTTTCAATTTCGACCATTATACCTTTCCGTTCGATCAAAATCATGTAGTTGTTGAGCCAATAGATCTCCATCTCATCGGGTACTTTTTCTGTTTTACGGCTGATGAGGCTGATCCTTTCTTGCAGTGCACGTTTTGTTTTATCATCTGGAAACCTGGCAAGCTCAATTCCATCTTTTTCAGCCATTAAAGCAATCATCATTCCGGTTCGGTTATCAAGATTCCAATCCGCATAAACTTCTTCTACCTCTCCATCGATGATTGATGCTAGTTCCTCTTTTACTTCATCCTTCCAATCATTCATCAGTAAATCCCTTGTTTCCATGATCTGTTTTACTTCGTTGCGTTTAAGGAGGGCCGCCTCAGTAGGAAAACTGAAATCCTGTAAATGTATAACGATAAAAGGCTTTTTAATAATAACCTTTACCGATGAAAAGCTAGCATCATATTGCTGTTTTAAATTTCGAGATACAAAATGGGCGATTTCCGCCTCGTTATTTTTTTCAGATTCCATATACTTGTCCCCTTTATCTTACAATATAATTATTGTTAGCCTATATACTTCTACTCGAGTCTTATAAACACATAGGTTATTTTGTCCTTACGCCTATAACGCATGTTGTTCATTTCATACCCTAAATCTATGGATTCAATCCGGTGCATGCTTTTCTGCTCGAAGCTCAATGCTTGAAAGGAATTCGTTCATCTTTTTCCATCAAAGCCGCAGAAGGCTAAAAATCCCCTAAAGAAAAAGGAACGCTTTTTCTTTAGGGGTGCTAAAGTTCATCTCACATAAATAGTCTTCTCGATTGATAAGCTTCTGTCTTCTATGCGGTTGTGGCATTTTGAGCGAGACCACTAGTTAAAGACTTTTAACCGCTTCATCGTTCAACTTATAATTATATTGCACTTTGGCATTTATCGAATGGACTACTGTACAGTAAGTTTCACTTGATAACTTTATCGCCCGAATTACTTTTTCTTCCGGCAGATTGCCTTTAATGTGATAAGTTATAGACATTTCAGTAAATCGCTTCGGATGTTCTGTTGCACGCATACCGTCAATTTCAATAAAGAATGCATCGATGGTCAAACGCATTTTTTCCAAAACATATACGATATCCATCCCGGTACAAACCGCTGCTGCGTGTAGAAGAACTTCCGGCGGCCGCGGCCCTTTATTTTCCCCTTTGCTTTCTGGACCGGCATCCAATAAAAGCATATGTCCCGATTCTGTAAGCCCGCTAAAAGCCATTCCGCCATTCCAATTCAATGTCGCTTTCATCGTATCATTCTCCTTTTAGTTGAAGTATATGAAATAGTTCCAATAAAGATATGGTAAGTATTCCGCAGCAACCTTCTGCTTTCCTGCATCCCATTTCAAATATTAAAAATCTTGTACTGTTTTAAACAAAAAGCCTATCCGTTTTGGTTGTGCATTGATAACGCACGCCCAAATCGGATAGACACTCTACGGCTGTTTTACCACTTCTTCTTTTCCGCTTTCTTTTCTATCGCTTGATTTCAGCCAAAACTTTCTCATACATGCTTTCGATTCCGATTCCTGTTAACAAAGGCACCCCGTCAATCACTTTGTCTTTTATGTTGTTTGGTACAAGTGTAGTTGACAGGATAACATCATAGTCATCAATCCTGCCGATTTCATCGCTTACTTTAGACTGATAGATTTTTACTTCCTGGCTCAGGTTGTTTTCCTTGAGCCATTCTTCCACTTTCCCTTTGACGACGGTTGAAGTCGCAATTCCTGTCCCACACATGATCAATAATTTTTTCATTTAGCTTCCTCTCCTTCTAATCGTTCTTCTTTTTGCAACTCTCGTCTCGGTCTGATCTTGTTTTGATAAATGAGCCCCATCAGTATGATCAATCCTAAAGCGATCATTCCGTACCAGCTTAAAATTTTCGGAATCCAGACAAAGACGAAGGTTGTCCATACCGCCCCATCAATCAATGAAGAAATACTGGTATTGGCTCCCATTTCAAAATTTGCAGCTATGGCGGATTGAGTGAATAACGGAGCTATCCAGGTAGCTATATAAAGCCCTACTCCAATATAGATGGTCCCGCCGATTACCGTTCTGACAATGTTCCCTCTGAATATCGGGACCATTAAGCAAATTAAAAAAGGGATGGACGCTAAATCAGCGAACGGCAGTACCGAGTTTCCTGGCAGCAATACTGCAAGGAAAATCGTAATCGGTACAAGCAGCAGCGCGGAAGACAAGACCGCCGGATGGCCGATAGCCAGTGCGCTGTCCATGCCGATATAAAGGTCTCTACCCGGGAAACGCTTCTTGACAAACGCGCCCGCCGCTTCCGAAACAGGAACTAAACCTTCCATAAGAAGAGCAACCATTCTCGGAAGCAGCACCATGACTGCAGCTGTTTGAATTGCCAGCTGCAAAATGCCGGGAACATCATAGCCGGCTAAGATGCCGATCAAAATTCCGATCATCACACCGATTATGGTCGAATCACCCAAAATACCGAGTCTTTTTTGAATAGATTCCGGGTCGGCTTCCAGCTTATTGAACCCGGGTATCCGGTCAAAAACCCAGTTCATCGGGATGGCTACAAATGCTGATGGTGCCGACGTACCATGTGGAAATGTGATGTTCTGGAATCCATAAAACTTCTCAATATACTTCGCCAGCACATCTGCCATCAAATAAAGCAAAAGCAGGTGAACGATAATGGTCAGTACGCCCAGCCAGAAATCAGCTGTCAAGGCGTATACCAGCGAACCTGTCAAAGCCACGTGCCAAAAATTCCATATATCAACATTCAACGTTTTTGTTAAACCGAACGTCAATAACAGTACGTTGACCCCGACCCCAAGCGGTATCGCCAAACTTCCTAGTGATGTACCATAGGCAATTGCAGCAGCTGCCGGCCAACCAACATCAATTGTATTCAAGCTAAAACCGAAATTTTCGACCATCGCTTGAGCCGCCGGCCCTAAACTTTCTACAAGCAACCCAATCACCAAGTTAATCCCGACAAATCCGATACCGACGATCAATGCTGCACGCAGTGCCTTGCCCGGCTTTGTCCCAAGTATTAATGCAAAGATAAAAATTAAAATCGGCAACAAAACACTAGCGCCTAAATCAACGAACCATTGAAGAAATCCCATCATATTCCCTCCTTAATTCTTAATTTATATCTTGCACAACGAAGCCAAAAAAATATGGCTTTGCTGTCTATCCTAAGTTTGTAACCGATGTCTTCTTTTATGCAGTATCACTAATCAGTTTGTTCAGCGCATCGACATCTTTGGTTTCTGCAAGTTTCGTTACAGTTTCTGGATTTTGGAACATACCAACCAGCTTTTGAAGCATTTCTAACTGATCTTCCGGAGTTTTTAACGCGAGCATAAAAATCATTTTTACGGCAACCAGCTCATCATTTTTTCCCATCATATAAAACTTCACCGGTTCTTTCAGCAAAGCAAATGCAATTTTCGACTCATTCACCATGTCCCCATCAGTATGCGGAATAGCAACTCCAAAAGGGGCAGTGGGCAGTCCGGTTGGAAAGGCTTCTTCTCTTTTAAGAATGCTTTCTACAAATCCTTCTTTGACTACTCCGATTTCAAGCAGTTGTTTCCCTAGCACCTCCAGCGCCTCTTCTTTGGAATCGACTTCTAAATCAATAACGACCAATTCTTTATCTAACTTCACTGCCCATTCCCCCTACCAATAATTTCTGTATTAAAAACAAATAGATGATTAGGTTAAAATCAAGCTTTAAGCAAACGAAAGTATGTATTCAGGATTTTAAGACTCCTACATTTTCCTCTCCCGTACTTTTTACATATGTTCAACAACTGCACAAATGATAATATCACAATTATAAAAGCGCTTTCATATTTAATCAATACAATTTTAAGAATCTTTCGATAATGTGTTCTGCCGGCCATACTGCTTTATTCACCTTTTGCAGTCTGTTTTCCTCCCATAACTTTATCCAAGCTTATATAATCCGTCAGTTAAGAGCTTTTTGCCCAAAATATAAGAGGGAAGGATGCTGAACAAACAGCACCCTTCCCTCTTATGGATTTTGTATATATTAATCAACCAGAGTCTTTAAATGCTTGCTTTCACTACTCATGAGGAAGTTAAAGCTTTATCAAGTAATGGTCCGCAACGGCTTTTTTGTCCGGAACATAGGATGTTCAAGTAGAATGGCCGATATCAACTTTTTTACAGTTGGGTTCGTTGAGTTGAATATTTCCTTTTTATCAGGGCAATATTCCACCACTTCGCCCTTTTCCATTACAGCCAACTCATCAGCTACAGTATAGGCTGCCCGTATGTCATGTGTAATAAAGAGGTATGATAAATCATAATCTGCTTTCAACTCGTCCAACAAGTTCAAAATATTTGCCTGATTCACCATATCCAAGCTGCTGATCGGCTCATCCATAACAATAAGTTTTGGCTTTAAAGCGATAGCCCTTGCAATATTCAACCGTTGAAGTTGGCCTCCACTGAACTGCCGCGGAAACTTCTTCATATCTTCCGTCTTTAAACCGACGCGATCCAATAAACGAGCCACCGTTCTTTGAAGCTCAGATGGAGATAACTTTTCATAGTTTTCCAAAGGTTCCGCGACGATTTTCTCAGCTGTCATACGTGGATTAACCGATGAGTAGCAATCCTGAAATACTACCTGTAAATCTCTGCGAATTTGCTTCCGTGTCTGGGCATTTGCAGAATAGAGGTCCTGCCCTTCAAAAAGGATTTGGCCCTTTTTCGGTTTTTCTAATCCCAAGATAATTTTGCCCAATGTGCTTTTTCCTGCTCCGCTTGAGCCAAGTAGCCCTAAACAAGTGCCATGCTGCATAGAAAAAGAGACGTCTGAAAGAACCGGTGTTTCCTGGGTTGTACGCTCAAACAGACGGCGGGAACCGTATGTATGGCTAACATTCTTTACTTCCAACAAATCCATCGGTCTTACCCCCTCTTTTTAAAAAATCTATACAATGACTACTTCACGGTGCTCTATTACCGGCAGTAATGGTCTGGCGCGCAATAGCTGTTTTGTATATTCATGTTTTGGACGGTCGAACAACTGGAACACATCCGCATTTTCCACGATCCGACCTTCCCGCATTACGGCTACATCATCAGCAAGTTCCGAAATCACGCCCAGATCATGGGAAATGAGCAGGATTGCAGTTCCGCACTCTGTTCTCAAGCGGTCCAATTCGTTTAGCACTTGAAGCTGATTGGTTACATCAAGCGCCGTTGTAGGTTCGTCCGCGATGACAAGAGAAGGACGCAAGCACATCGATATGGCGATCATAACCCGTTGAAGCATTCCTCCGCTTAGTTGGAAAGGATACATGCCCATCAGCTTGGATGGCTGCTGAAGGTTCACGGACTCCATCGAGGAAACTGCCAAATCGAAAGCTTCTCTTTTAGAAAGATTCGAATGTGTCCGGATCGTTTCGATAAATTGCTGGCCAATCGTATAAACCGGCGTGAAAGCATTCATGGGATTTTGCATGATAAAGCCCACTTCTTTCCCCCGAATCGTTCGCATTTCTTTCGGTTTCAAGCCATTTAATTCACGTCCGTGCAATTGGACGCTTCCTTCTACAGACATCAACTTTTTGTCTAAAAGCTGAAGGAGGGACATACACGTAATGGATTTTCCGCTTCCGCTTTCTCCCACTAACCCAAGAATTTTCCCAGCCTCTATTTCAAAATTCAAGTCATGAACGAGAGGCAGTTCCTCCCTTTCGGACTTCACCTTGACATTAAGGTTGTTCACTTGTAAGACGCTGCGTGATTTTTCCATTTGCTTTCCTCCTTCTAATTGCGGCTTTTAACTCCAAAATGTTCGGATAAAGATTCGCCTAAAATATTGAATGATATTACGACGAACAATATCATAAGTCCTGGATACAGCATCAGCTCTGGATGGCTTCGGATAAACCCTTTCCCTTCATGGATCATAGCTCCCCATTCGGGTGTCGGCGGTTGAATGCCGAGCCCCAAAAATGAAAGGGCGGATATATCCATAATTGCCCATCCCATTTCCAATGTGCCCATGACCACGATCGGCGGAATAATATTAGGAATCAAGTGCGTTCTGATAATCTTGCTTGTAGAAGACCCGCTTATGCGTGCCGCCGTTATAAAATTCTGTTCTTTCATGCTTACTACCATGCCGCGGATCATACGGGCGTAATAAACCCACTGAACCATCGTCAATGCTAACACTACTTGCCATAATCCCGGCCCCAACAAACCAACAATTCCTAGAACCAGAACAAGGTTTGGAAAAGCCATAACACCCTCACAAAAGCGCATCAGCAAAACGTCGACCCATCCGCCTTTATAACCTGCAAAAGTGCCAACCAATAACCCGATCCCCAATGAAGAAATGAAGATCAACGAAGCAAATCCAAGCGATACACGGGCGCCGTGTAAAATACGGGATAGATTGCATCGGCCTAAATGGTCAGTGCCAAGCGGGTATTCCCATGACGGAGGTGAAAGCTTCTGCAGTAAATTCACTTGAATAGGATCATGTGGAGAAATCCATGGCGCTAAAATACTGATTGTGAAAAAAAAGAACAAAATAATCGAGCATATGACGATTGCTTTTTTGCTTTTTTTTACTGATCGTATACTCGAAATCAAGGTTCAGTCCTCTCTTTCCAAGAAATGCGGGGATCCATATACAGCTGCAGCAGCTCCACAATCAGATTGCATACGATAAACAAACATGCGGCTAAAACAACATAACACTGAATAACTGGAATATCCCGGTTAAAAATTGCCTCTATAAAATAACGTCCGAAACCGGGCCATGAAAATACTTGTTCCACAATAATCGTACCGGTCAAAAGTTTGCCTAGATTCATGCCTAAACCAGTCATCATTGGAGAAATGGCGATTTTCAGAACATGTTTCACCATAATCGCACTTTCCTTGATGCCTCTAGTTCTAGCGTATAACACGTAAAATTCCTGAAGTTCTTCAAGTACACTTGCTCGCAGAAGACGGGTATATATTGCAATCAATGCCACTGATAAGGTAACGCTAGGAAGAACCAAATGCTGCCAAGAGCCTCTTCCTTCCACAGGAAACAAATCCAATTTGACGGCAAAGAAAAATATCAGCAAGTAGCCTAGCCAAAATTGAGGAATGGAAGCGCCGAAATAGGAAAGCCCTTTGCTGAAATGATCGATCGGACCATTTTTGTAAATCGCCGACAAAAATCCGAGCGGTACACTTATTAAAATAGAAAGAAGAATACTGCTTGCTGCAAGCTGAAACGTTGCAGGCAGCCTAGCAGCAACTTCTTCCCAGACGGGCGAATTGGTCATATAAGAGTTGCCGAAATCCAGCAGCGCTATATTCTTTACAGTCTGTAAATATTGGACGAACAAAGGTTGATCCAAACCGAACTCATGTCTTTTCTCGGCCAGCAGCTCTTCTGTAGGGTGTATATTCGCTGCCGCGAGATAGGCTTCAGCCGGATCAACCGGAGACATGCGAACAAGCGCAAACATAAGCAGTATGGCAAAGAGAACAATAGGTATTACCGCAAAGATGCGTTTTGCAATATATGCGACCATAATTTGTCCTCCTTGTTAGATTACTGTTTGATTTTTATTTCATTGAAAGGGTGTTCGTCACGATTAGCAGGGAACTTGAATTCAGTAATATTGTTTTGATAAACAACCGATTTTTTAATATAGGAAATTGGCACGAAAACTGATTGTTCCTGCAAAGTACCTAAAATTGATCCATATAGCTGCTGGCGTTCTGCTTCATCTGTAGAAGCTAGCGTATCATTTACTTGCTGGTTCAATTCTTCTTTCATCGGCAACGCAGAATGAGCTTCTGAAACTCCCCACCCTTTTTCTGCAACTATATTGATGAACGAATGCGGATCATAAGGCGCTCCGTAGTTGTACCAGAAATCAATATCAAAGTTTCCGGATTTGCGTCGTTCGATTTGAACTGTCAATTCCAGACCAGTGATGTTCAGTTTAACTCCAATTGCTGACCATTCAGCTTGAAGGGTTTCAGCCATCGATTTTTGAATAGGATCGGTTTTGTCGTAAATCAATTCGAATTCAAGCGCCTGACCGTCCTTTTCCCGGACTGTCTTACCAGAAGGAAGTTTCCAGCCGGCTTTATCAAGAAGAGCCGCCGCTTTTTCAACGTCATATTCTACTGGATTTACGTCAACATTGGTATATGGGAAGTTCGTAGATAAAATATTATCCGCTTTTTCTTCAAGCCCCAATGTAATGCCTTCAACCATTGCCTGTTTGTTGAATCCATGCTGCAATGCCTGGCGGACTTGTAGATCAGCCAATTTTTCGTTTGTTGAATTTAAAAGCAAACTTCTCGTTCCTACAGGGTCTGACAGGTCTGTAGTATATTCCCCGGATTCCTTCAGCTGGTTGAAAGAGTCCATGCTGATAGCCCCTTCTCCATATATCAAATCCAGCTCGCCTTTTTCAAACGCCATTACCCGAGTTTCTGCGTCCGGTATAATTTTAACGGTCACTTGCTCAAGTTCCGGGCTCTCGCCCCAATAATCAGGGTTTCTTTTGAAAACAGCATATTCGTCTTTTTTGTATTCATCCAAAAGCCACGGGCCTGTTCCTACGGGATTAGTGATCCCTTTAGAAGTATCCCCATCTTCCGGGAAGCCGGCCTCGCCCAAAAAGCGTACTGGACGGACAACCGCCAAATCCTGCAATGCAGGATAATAAGGTTCTTTCAAAACCATTTTTAATGTTAGATCGTCTACTACTTCTGTCTTCTCAAGAACATTGATAACGCCAAGCCAACTGTGAGATGTTGCATTTTTCATTATTGCGTCAAAGTTTTTCTTAACGATTTCAGCATTGAACGGCGTTCCATCCGAGAACTTTACACCTTCACGCAGTTTAAATGTATATTCTTTGCCATCTTCCGAAATTTCCCATGATTCTGCAAGGTGCGGTTTCAATTCGCCGCCTTCTTCATAGCTCACCAAGGGCTCATAGATCATCGATTGGCCGATCAGTTGCGAAGGATTGTATACGTGGGGATTCATTGTTCCAATATCTCTTGGCCAAGACATTGTAATAGTATTCCCCTTCTCTTCTGTTCCCGATTCAGTTGTTGAACCGGAACCTTCACTGGAACATCCAGCTAAAAACCCACTCACTAATAACAACGCTGCTATAAATAAAAGCATTTTCTTTTGCACATTTTTCATAATGGGATAATTCCTCTCCAATTGATTAAAAGTGATAATGATTCTCATTCTTACTTTTGTAACTATAATAACATTAATGGATTTTGTCAATACAAACATTGACAGCAAGGCATTTTCAATAAATTTTCCACTCTATTCAATTATGAATATTAGAGCTATTGAATCAAGTATTATGAACGCAATTCAATTAACCTTCATTATTGCTGTACACAAAATTGACAACTAATGCTTCAGTGGTTGGAAACACCGTATAATTAAGAAGTTGCGATGGATAACTTTTTGCTATTTCGCAAAACCGCTCCATAGTTAAAGACAGAAGGAGAAAGCTGGCGACTACAGTGGAGCAGTGATAAAGTAAAGCAGGCAGCGCCCCTCTAAAGCATCCGTCTGAAGTGAAATGAAAAAAGCTGTCGAGAGTTTCTCGACAGCTTTGGCAGCTTCAATAAGCAGCTGCTGCTTTAGTGGGCAGGCTTAGTGTTATTAAACATCCTGCCTCATACTTAACTTTTAAAAGAAGATTAATAAAAGCACACCAACGATAAAACAGTAATATGCAAAATAAATCAGTTTGCCTTTTTCCATAATTCCCATGAACCAGCGCAAAGCATAATAAGACATAAGAAGTGTAGCGATAAACGCCGCTGCATATGGAATTGCCAGATCGGCTTTATTGGATTCGTTTAAAAAATCCGAAATTCCAAGAACGACTCCTCCCAAGCTGACCGGGATATAGAGCAAGAAAGAGAAACGTAAAGCTGTTTTTTGATCCAGTCCCACAGCAATTGCAGAGATGATTGTTGCACCTGAGCGGCTGATCCCTGGAGTAAGCGCCGCTGCTTGGCCAAGACCGACTAGAAAGGCATCTTTTGCAGTCATGGTGCCTTCACCTTTTGAACCGCGTCTGTTTCTGATCAACCATAAAGCGATTCCGGTAACAAACAGCATGATCGCGATGGTAGTCATACTGACACTTTCAGCGATAAGATCTTTTAAAAGTACTCCCAGCACTCCTGCTGGAATAGTGCCGATAATTAAATACAAGACGAAACGGAAGTCACTTTTATATGTAGATTCTTTTGTTTTTATGTATAGCAGAGAATTTGCAGCCAATCGTATAATATCTTTTCGATAAATGAACATGATTGCTAATAATGAAGCCGTATTGGTTAATATGGCAAATGTAAAACCTTGTTCTCCTAACCCTAAAAGTTCACTTGCTATCATAACGTGTCCGCTTGACGATACGGGAATCGGTTCCGTGAAGCCTTGTACAATACCGATAATAATCATTTTAATAATTAAAATAAAATCTAAATTTTCCATACTTCCTCCTTAGGTGACTCTCTTCTTTTTAGAACGATATTAACGTTCGCTTTGTTCCATTTTTCTTTTCCAATATATAACTTACAGCTAATGCTCACCTTATTTCCAGCAGAACATTACTTTGAACCTGAAATAATATGGAAAACTTGTGTAATTTAGAGATACGATTTTCGAGTCCATCCTAACCAATCTTCTATATTTTTGAGAGCACAAATTAGTTGTTAAACCTATTTTCTTTTGCCACTTTATGATATACTTCCTATCTTGAAGACTGTTATAACTTTCCGGTTTTAATTTTTCTGGAAAAAATCAGAAGTGAAGGAGGTAAAAAATTGATGGAAGGTCTTATCCTTCAACTTATGGATGCTCTAAAAGGGCTATCGTATTTCGGCATTATGCTGGCGTTGACACTGGAGTTCGTTCCTGCTGAACTGGTATTGCCGCTAGCCGGCTATTGGGTTTACCAAGGCGACTTGAATTTGTACGGCGCAATTCTAGCAGGTTCGATAGGCGGTGTACTCGGCCCCTTGACACTTTATGCACTTGGCCGTTATGGCGGAAGGCCAATGGTCTTGAAATTCGGGAAATACTTCTTAGTTACAGAAGAACATATCAATAAATCAGATGCGTTTTTTGAAAAGTACGGCGGTGGCGTAGCATTCCTTGGGCGTTTTGTCCCCGGTGTACGGACAGCCGTATCTATTCCATGCGGTATGGCCAAGATGAACATCTGGAAATTTATCTTCTATACATATATAGCCATGCTTCCTATTACATCCATCTATGTCTATTTAGGTTTCCGCCTCGGACCGCAATGGACGAAAGCCGGTGAAATGATGGGCCAATATGCAAATTTCCTGTTGTTGCCGATCGCATTGGTCGTCTTCTGGATGATTCTTAAAAGACGAAGAAAACCAAAAACAGCTTAAAAGCAAATCTGCTTCAAGTCTTTTATTAAAACAAGAAACTGTACAAAAGCCGTGAGATTTCTCTGACGGCTTTTTCTTTTTCCCTTTTTTCCTATTTAGTCAGCCTTCACAGTTATAACCCTATAATTCATTGGGCCGCTTAAAGGGATCAGCTCATATTCTATTATCAAGTTTATTTGCCGCTAATTGAATTGCCAAGCAGTCATCCAAATAGCCAACTGCAAACACATAATCATGCAGCAAATCCAATGGCAAAATGAAGTAAAGCAAAGCTCCTGCCATGATGGCTAATTCGCTTTTGCTTCCTTCCCTCTTTGAAATTTTCCGGTGCCACAATTGAAGCTGTTGGATATACGGTCCGATATTGCCGAAATTCTTTACTTTCGCTTCAAATCCTTCTTCAATTGTTGAAATTCCTTCGTTAGTTTCAGCGTACTTCTCGAACGTTTCCAACTCCGTGGAAAGTTTGTCAATTGTAATTGATTTGTCGTGCAGCTGGACTGATTTTTGCAAAAGATCCATCTCGTTTGCCAGAGGTGCTGCAGAGAAAGTTTTCTTATCGGCTTTTTTCTGCTTACTGGGTTCCGAGCCTAAATCTTGGTCGATAGCTTCCACTAGATCGTTAAAAGAAAGGTCAAGCGTTGCAGATAACTTTTTCAAATGCTGGAGGGTCGGTTTTCTTTTGCCGTTTACAATTCGTGAAATGGTCGCTTTATCGATAGACGTGAGGTCCGCTAATTGACGCACGGAGTAGTTTCGCCGTTCTATGGCTCCCCGGAGTAAAGATTCGAGGCTGTTCTGGTTTTCTTCCACCACGTTTGCTCCTTTCCTGTATTATTCAAGAAACTTTATAAGGCAAAAGCTGGCATTTAGAAATACTCTATCTATTAGTTGTTTTTTTGTCAACACAGCTGTCCGTTGACAAATTGTCAACATCCACCTAAACTTTTGTATGACTGCTATCTATTTTACAACACGCAAAGAGGGTAATGGAGTGACAAGAAGCAAAAACGTATACAAACGAGACAAAGCCAGCCATTTAAAAGTTGGCAAGATCATCTTGCCGCTGCTTTTGATCAGTGCAACGCTTATCTTCTTAGCATTCAATTTCAATAGCAGCAAAAAAATGCTTGAAGAAGAGGAACCGCGTTATAAAGAGCAAGAAGCGGATCTTTTGCTTGCAGACACCGACACATCGAATTTAAATGAAATTAATGTGTTATTGATCGGAACCGACAGAAGAGGCGATGAATACGGCCTTTCGGACACGTTAATGATGGCCAATTACAAACCTGAATCCAATGAACTCAAATTGGTTTCTTTTATGCGTGATACTTATGTTAGCATCCCTAATTACGGTATGCAGAAAATCAACGCGGCTCATGCCTTTGGCGGTCCGGATTTGGTAAGTGAAACGATTTACGAAAACTTTGGCATCCAAACAGATTACTACGCTTCTGTTGATTTTACGGGTTTCCCCAAAATTTTCGATTTGATCATTCCTAAAGGCATCGAAGTTGATATACCTTATGAAATGTCCCATGGCATCGAGATGACGCTTGAACCTGGAGAACAAACATTGCACGGTGACCAGTTGCTTGGATACGTCCGCTTCCGCCATGACAAAAAAAGTGATTTTGGCCGTGTGGAAAGACAACAGGAAGTTTTAACCGCAGCAAAAAAGCAAGGCGTTAATTTTCAAACTTTGCTGAACCTGCCTCAGATTTTAGATGCACTTGATACATACATCGATACAGATATCGATAAGCGAATTTTGCTTGCCATAGGCAAATCACTTATTCAAGGAGGATCAGAAGAGATGGAAACACTTCGCATTCCGGCTGTTAATGCTTTTACAGAGGAGCGCAGAAATGTCGGTGAAGTACTGGTTCCAGATATAGAAGCCAATAAAGATGCATTAAACAGCTTTTTAACGGATGAATTGGCAGTTGAATTAACGGCTGAATAACCGTGTGCTGTTTTGTTTTATTGGTAATTCCTTATAGAAAGTAGGTGTTGGTTTGCTCACTTGGACTTATGTGGATTGGGGAGGAAATATAGGCAGAGGACACACGAACTTAGGTTTCCCCTTTTATGAAGTGGAAATCAAAGGATGGAACGACAATCAGCACTATTCCGATCTCGAAGATTTGATTCTTGTAAAAGTTATAGAAACCTACTCTACTATAGAAGTTAAACTAAATTATCTGCATCCCGATGCGAGGAACAATTTAAAAGCCCGGAAACTGGCGAAAAACACTGAAAGTTACTTGATTAATGCGTTGAGAAACAAAGACTGACAACAACTCTCCATGTCTTTGGAATAATGAAGAATGAGTGGATAAAATGAAAAAAAGTAATGATGGAATGCGAAATACACTAATAAGCATCTTAAGGACAATTTGCTTTTTCTTCATAGGGTTATTGATAGTCAGTGGCTTTTTGTACGCGCTTGTCGGGTTGTATGATTTGATCACCTACTTGTTTTATAACTTGGTAAATGATTAAGTTTTAATGTTTCCGCAAAACGTGTAAAATGCCCATCCGTTGTTTCTCTAAACAATGGATGGGCATTTTTTATGTGCATAGCCTATCTGAAGTTTTATCTAATTTTTTTCAATATTGCTTCTGGACAGTTTCATATATCTTCAAAGCTTGTTCATGAATATCATTTCCGGAATGGATATATCTAATATCCATTCCCTTTTTTTCGATTCCGTGTTTGGTTTGGAAAACACCTTTGTCATCCATGACCAATATTCCTGAAATTTTGTCTTGATGGATAAATGTGAGCGTTATTGCTTTGGAATAATCGATATCTTCACTTGTTTGTTCTGCATACTCTAGTTCGTTATAGGCAGCTACAACTGATTGCACAACAGATTTTTCAACTTTATCCTTTCCTTCATACAAACTGTCTCCGTAAGCAATATCAATGTAATCTGCTTGTATCTGTTCGACTGAGTTATTGGCACAGCCGTTAAGAAAAAAGAAAACCATACACATTGCTATTGTTATTCTTTTGTTCATTATTCTCTCCTCCCTTTCAGATATTAAAGGTTGATAATGCTTAAACAAGTTATTCTCTATTCCCCTCTTATAAAGAGTATAAATTATTTTCAAGTTAAATAAGTAATAATCTGGAATTTTACATATAAAAAGCATCAAAATCAGAGATTGTTTATATCTCTGATTTTGATGCTTTTGCTTTTATTTATCATCCAGACCCATCGATTGTCTGTAGCCTTGCAGATATGGAATTTCTGAAGGGCTGCCCATTTCAAATGAATTCATGGCGCGATGCCAAAGCGGATAAATTGGCACTGGACGCGCGACCGATTCGATCCGGTCGTGCTCTTCCGGCGTCAACTGTATATCAAAAGAGGCAATGTTTTCCTTCAATTGTTCTTCGTTGCGCGCCGCAATTACAATCGGTCCGACATTCGGACGGTCTTTTACCCACGTATAAGCGATTTGTGGAACGGTGGCGCCATGATTCGCCGCCACTTCTTCCAGGGCATCAATCACTTGGTAAAGGCGTTCCTGGTCCTGGACCCACGGTTCCGGCCAACCTCCGCCTTGCCGCGTATTCGGCGCGGCTTGTTTGTTGCGCCCAATTTTACCATTCAAAAGCCCTTCCCCGAGCGGGCTCCAGATCATCGAGCCGATGCCTAGTTCCTTGCCAGCCGGAAGCAGCTCATATTCCGCTTCCCTGGCTTCGGGCGTGTAATAGATTTGCTGAGTGATCGGCGGAATAAATCCGGGCTGCTGCGCGACCGAGACTGTTCTTGCAAGCGCCCAGCCGCTGTAGTTGGAAACTCCCCAATGACGGATCTTTCCGGCCTTTACGAGGCTGGTCATGGTTTCCACAGTTTCTTCGACAGGCGTTTGTCCATCCCATAGATGCACGAAGTAAAGGTCCAGGTAATCGGTTCCGAGCCGTTTTAATGACCGATCTATGGAAGCCAGAATGTTATTGCGTGAAGCCCCGCGGGCATTCGGCTCATCCCCTAGAGGGAACCCCGTTTTCGACGTCAGCAGCACTTCATCGCGGTGCCCCCGGATTGCGGCTCCAAGTACTCGTTCAGCGTCTCCTTTTGAGTAAAGGTTTGCGGTATCGAACATATTGATTCCGGCCTCTAAAGACAAGTCGACCATTCTGCGCGCTTCGTCTTCCTTCACGTTGCCTGCCGCTTCAAAGCCATTTGTCCCGCTGAACGGCACTGTACCCAATATGTATTTCGGGACTCGCAATCCTGAATTTCCTAAGTAGATATATTCCATAGAATCCTCCTAATATGAGTATTGTTTTTTTGAATAAGACACATTAGTAGATTACCCGACAGGCCTATTAGTAAACGGAGCTGTCAGAATGAATGCAGCTGTAAGTTCAGGTTTAAACTTGTAGCTATGTACACAGAAAAAAGCCATGTGAATGTGTTCTACCTGGAGTTCCACTTTTAAATATATGCGCAGTTCCTATAAAACTTCAAAAACCGTTCCTGCTGGATGAATGCCAATGTACTCCTCGTTCTCATCCAGAAAAGCGATTTTCACATTTTCCAGTAAATTCTCCTCAGTTAGTTCCTCGAGTATGGTCTTCAACGCTTTTTCTACATCAATTACATAATTGAAGATATTCGTCGTGCCACTACCGATGTCTCCACCATCGCATGCACCATTTCCAGTCCACCCTAAACAATTATTCACCAAGTCTTCGACTTGGTGTCTTTTTTCAAGAGCTTTTTCCATGTGCTGTTCTTCGTATGGATATTGGAGCACGAGTTCAATCAACTCGTCTTCGTCCAGATAGTCATATCCTTCTGCCAACTTCTCTTCCGCCAGTTTATCCATCACTTTTTCTGATCTCTCGAACATCTTTAGTTTTAATTCTTCTGTATCACCCGTTTCACCTACAAAACCTGAGTGAATCGTCAACAATTTCCCGTCATTCCAAACTTCCCAATAAGCCAGTGTGCTATTGATTTCTTTAATTAACTTAATCATCTTTTCCTCCTGTCAACTGTCTCCTATATTGCTATGAAGAGAATCTGGTTTTATTCGATTCAACAATGGTAAATCATCTTCAGAAATTCGTAATTGCCTCCATTAGTCGCTTGAATAAATGTGCCATTTTCTTCAAATCCTATCTTTTTATAGACTTTTATCGCTCTTTTATTAAAGGTGGCTACTGACAGGGTAACTTTTTCTGGAAGAAATCGTGATTTTAAAAAAGCCATTCCAGCTTCCAAGAATTCTACCCCGCTTCCATTTCCAGTTAAATCGGGCTTCATTCCGAGACCCATATCAATTGTTTTCTCAGTGATTTGATGAAAACAGTAGAATCCTATAGTCTCATTATTTTGGATTACCATGAAATAAGAATTACCGCGTATTACTGGATTAACGAATTCCTGCAAATCTTCTTGATCTGCTTCCATATCGTAAAAGGAATACTCAGTGTCATAATGCCATTGATAAGCGATTTCTTCTGCTATTTCTTGCGTCATTGGGTAAAATGCATATTCCATCACTGTTACTCCTCTTCTTCTATTTTGCTATTTTTATAATCTCTTCGTATTTGATATGCACCAACCACAATAAACACAAGAGAAATTATGAGAATTATCTCTCGGGAAATTTTCGTAAAAGCAAACAGCACGATGATAAAGAAGAATGAAAAAACTGCTAATTCAATACTTCTTTTTAACTTTCCTCTATGATTCAAACTTTGATATGTCTTAAACACTATAAGTGCACCTCCACTATAGCGGCAGATAATCTTATATGAAATTATAAATGTTGAATGTAGTTTAACTCGAAAATACACAAACCAGAATTTCTTAAAAAACCACCTATCAAATATAACCCTCCAACTCTTCTTTTTGGCGCAAGTGATGGCGGGAGTGCATCTCGATCAGGTCGTACCATTCTTTCGCAGTTAACCAGCCGAATCCACCATGTTCCACTTTATGATTCGGATTGATAGCGTCCACTTTCATTTCCCATTGCTCCAGCCTTTCGATAAGCTTTTCTATTCGGTTCCGCAGCTCTTCTTTGCTGTCAGAATTATTGGGTGGAGCATTCATTTCATCTGGGAGCCTAATTTTAATAGGCGGAAATCCACCAGTTTTGAATAACTGCTCACCAGTCTGGGTTTTTCCGAGAGGTTGTTCTTCATCAGCTGTTGCGCAAAGCTCTACATTATCGAGATACTCATGCGCGACAAGGATAATGTGGTCATACATTTGGCCAATAGACCATACACCTCCTTTTGAAATATGCCGCAGCTGCTCTGGAGTATATTTGTCGAGTTCATTTTTATACGCTAAAAACAATTCTTTACCGCTCATTCATGGCCTCCTTAAAAAGTTATCGCTTCAGCGTTTTAACCAATAAGATGTACAATCGTTGCTGCGCTCCATAAATCCATACTCGATCAAGTAGCGGCGGACTGATACATGATCGTGGTAAATAGGTTTGAGAATAGCATTAACTTCTTTTTCCGTATAGCTTTGTTGCGGGAGGAAGTTTTTTGCAATATGCTGTAAGATAATGATTTTCTTCTTTTCCTTGCTGGGAAAAACCTCAAGCCGTTTTGTACCTTCTTCCTTAAAATAATTGGCTAACACTCTCTCTTTTTCTTCAAGTGTAATGCCATATTGCTCATCCATTTTATTCAGCTCCTTATTCATAAGGGTATTAAGAAAATACATAAGTTTGTTTTAGTATTGATTTCTATATTCTACCAATAATTAGAAACTGTGAAAATGCACATATGAGAATTATTTAATTTTTCAATAAGATTTATGCAGTCCTAGATTCGCTTTAGAACTGTTCATTAAGATCCAGGTTAGCTTCTTCTGTTTCTGTTAGAGCACTTTAGTCCTGATTGTTGCTTTTTCCTTGTTTATCATAAAACTATTCATTGATTTCAAGATTAGCGCTTTCTGTCTCTTGGCCCAGATGATGCTTTTTATCTTTTGCCATTTTAAGTCTCTTCGATATGTTGGTTAGTTTTCCATTCCCGTCATCTCATTTCTCACATTCCATATGTTTTCTTAACCCTTATGCAGAATAGTTCCAGTATATTTTAATCTGATTAAGTAAAAATCAGTAAACATCACCAACATATACGGTATATTCTATAAGGATTTTTTCTCTTAAAAGATACAAATAGGACATGTGTCCTTTTCAAGCTGCCTTTACCCTTGTAAATTGATAGTATTAGAAAGGTGCGTGAATGGCATGAAAGGAATAATGTTTGCGCTGGCTGGCGGATTTTTTCTGACATTCCAAAGTGTCGCCAATGCGACAATCAGCAAAGAGATCGGCACATGGCAAGCGGCTGCGATGACCCAATTGACCGGTTTTGTAGTAGCAATTCTCATTGTTGCCTTCATAAGGGATCAATCCTATCGGCAATTAAATCAAGTGTCGCCTCTCTATGCGTCGGGCGGCGCACTGGCAGCCATTGTTCTGTTCAGCAATATGACAGCGGTGCATCGGATGGGCGTAACGCTCACCATCGGTATTTTCTTGATTGCGCAACTGGTCATGGCCATTATCATTGACACCAAGGGCTGGTTTGATATGTCCAAAAAGAAAATCAACCGGATGCAAATTGCCGGAGTCATGCTGATGATTGCAGGCGTAATCATTTTAAAATGGTAAGGAGGAGCAAAATGGACCGGCGAGTAAAAGATTATCTTCAGCACTTTCAACTCTCCGATTTGTTCCCTGAGTATGTTCAACGGGACATGATTGTCGCTACCTATGAAAGTGGTGAACGTCTGTTTTCTCAAGGCGACGATGCCCATACGCTTTATTTTCTTGTTGAGGGAAAACTGAAAATTTCCATGCTTTCTCCTGAAGGAAAACGCCTGATTTTGGCTTTCAAGACGCCTTTAGATATTGTAGGAGACATCGAATATGTGAGAGATTGCCGTTTCATCAATACGGTGGAAGCCGTGACGGATATTGTAGTTATCGGTATTTCGTACACTATATTGCGTAAAGATATGTCGGACAATGCAGCCTGGCTGCAGTTTCTTCTTGAAACCGTCACAAAGAAGTTTGAAACGAAAACCAGGGCGATGAACTTCAGCCTGCTGTATGCGGTGGATGTCCGGGTAGCAAGTTACCTTCTTTCCATGACACCTACTCAGCCAAAGCTCGATTCCACTTCGCTTATTGATATGGCAGATTTGATAGGCACGAGTTACCGCCATCTGAATCGGGTTTTGCAGCAGTTTGAAAAAGCCGGATGGATCTCAAAAAAACGCGGAAAAATCACCTTGCTTGACCGGGCGGCCTTGTTGGAGCAGGCTGGCCAGAACATTTACGAGTAGGAGGAAAGCAAATGGCAATCGGCATTTTGCTGGCATTAGTCGGCGGCGCTTTCGTCTGCCTTCAGAACACATTTAACGCAAACGTCAAAAAACGGGTCAGCGTCTGGTCCACCACCGCTCTTGTGCTTTTTCTCGGATTTGCCGCATCATTTGCTGCCGGGCTCGCAATTGAAGGAGCCGGACTATTCAAGTTTCAGGCAGAACCGTGGTTTTGGTTTAGCGGAATCTTAGGTGTCGGCGTGGTTGCCTGTGTGACGCAAGGCGTGCAGATCCTTGGTCCGAGCCGGGCCATATCCCTTATTATGGTTTCCCAAATTTTTTTCGGATTAATGTGGGATACACTTGGCTGGTTCGGACTTGAGCAAGTTCCGTTCACATGGCAATCGCTTCTCGGCGTCGTCCTGATCAGCAGTGGCGTCTTATTATTCCAGCTAGGCCCAAAACTGGAACAGAAGCGGTTCATGAATGTAGACACTAACACGTTGAAGGCGGATAAATGATGCTAACTAAAAAACTGGCAAGCTTGTAAAAAGCTTGCCAGTTTTTAGGCTGGTGAAAATCACTTAGTAGGTAAAGAAATGAGAGAAGACCTAAACAAGTCGGGGCTTTCTTCTTTTTTTCTTTACCTATTTACCTTTAGCTATAGAGCTAAACAGCGAAGACGCCATCGGGATAGCGAAGTGCCGAAATCCACTGGGGCGTTCGGCGCGAGTTAGTTTGGCGCGAGCCCGAGGCAAGCGGAGCTGTTTAGCGGAATAGCAAGAGCGATCTTAATTTCCAATTCAATATCGAAACCAGTTTATCAACAAAGCACAAAAACTAGTGAGACTGTAAAAAGCTCGCTAGTTTTTTGTGTAATACATAACCGCGCTCAATCCATGTAACGGTATTTTCTCAGGCTATTCAAAATCGAAATCTCCTGCAATAATTCTTCCCCTATATTTGTTTCTCTTACTTTCTGCCGCTCCAATTCTTCATCCACCAATCTTTTAACAGACAAGACATCGGTTCCATCACGTAAAACATCTTCTTTCGAATTAAAGCGCTGATGGGCGACAAGCTGCATGCCATAGGAATTATACAGCAAGGTGTATCCAGCTATCCCTGTCGTCGATTGATAAGCTTTAGAGAACCCGCCGTCGATCACAATCATCTTGCCATTTGCTTTGATCGGGTTTTCTCCATCTCTTTCTTTAACAGGTGTATGGCCGTTGATGATTCGGCCATGATCCGGATCCAATCCAAAATCAGCGAGAATTTTCCGGCACATCTCCTCGTCTTCACGCAAATAATAGTACGGATTTTTCCTTTCTTTATGAGTTTCTTTTTCTTGTATAAAATACCGTTCAAAAGTGGTCATTTCTCGTTTTCCAAATAACGAAGAATATTCCCCTGTCCATAAATACCAGACCATATCCGTTGCTATGTCATCGGTTTCCTCAGGATGGGCAAAAGAATAGCGCAAGTATTGTTCAAACGTATCCAGCAAATCACGTCCTGCATAAGTTTTGCCTTCAATCTCCATTTTTTCCATATTGCCGTCTTCGTCCAACGGAATGCATCCGTGGATTAAAAGATTCCCGTTGTACTTCAAGTAAAGGCGCCCTTTTTTCATAAGGAATTTCATATGTCTCGCAAGTTTCTCAGAATGCTGGACTGAGAACAACAATTTATCGATAACTTGCTGTTCTTCCTCAAGTAATTCAGCTGGCCGTTCTGGATCTACTGTCGCAAAACATGCGTTTTCCAGAGAATATGTTTTTCCGTTCAGGGTAACTTCGTTATTCTCATAGTCCACTTTCTCCAGCAACAACCGGTTCGACATATCAAAGCACGGCCGCCGCTTGATAATCGGGCTTTCCAACTTAAACTGAATGATGGAAATCGCTTGATGGATTTTGGTGATTTGCAGCTGCTCCTGTTCAGTCAAGGTCACATCTGAACTTCTCTTCGGACGAAAAGCAGGGTTGTCTTCGTAATATTTTTCAGCTAGATTTAAAAGCGGCCGAAGGTTGATGCCATATACGTCTTCGATGATATCCAGGTTGTTATAGCGTGCACAAATCCGGATAATGTTCGCGAGGCAGACCTTTGAACCTGCAAAAGCGCCAATCCATAGGACGTCATGGTTTCCCCACTGGATATCTACGGAATGGTAATCGATAAGCGTATCTACGATTTTGTGGGGATCGGGGCCGCGGTCATAAATATCCCCGACAACGTGAAGATGGTCCACAACCAACCGTTGCGTGGTATAGGCAAGTCCAATGATAAGCTTGTCGGCTTGGCCTAGGGAAATAAGCTGCTGCACTATTTTCGTGTAATAGTCTTTCTTGTTTTTAAATTCGTCTGTCTTATAAAGCAGTTCCTCAATGATGTAAACAAACCGTTTAGGCAAAGCTTTACGCACTTTTGAGCGTGTGTACTTGGAAGATGCGTAAGATATAAGCTGCAGCATACGCTCGATTATTTCGTTATACCATTCATGCAGTTCCTGTTCACTGCTAAAACTGTTTTTTATTAATGGCAATTTCTCCTCAGGATAATAAACCAACGTCGCAAATTCATTCAGTTCCCTTTCATCCATTTCACTTTCGAACAGGTCCCTGATTTTCACTTTGACATTTCCAGAACCATTTCTCAGCACATGCTGAAATGCCTGATATTCTCCATGCAAATCGCTGACAAAATGTTCTGTCCCCTTCGGAAGATCCAGGATCGCTTCAAGATTGATGATTTCAGTGGCCACTTTTTCTTCACTATCGTATTTTTGCGCTAACAAATCATAGTATTTTGAACTTAACATCGAGTAACCCCCTCAGGTTTTGTTATTCGTTCTACATTAGAATATGTGTAATACTTCCATTATAAAGGAAGAACTCAAGGGAAGTTACAAGAATCAAAATATTTTTAAGCGTTTTCTTTATTAACACCTTTAGAGACATATGATGTCTCTAATTATTACAAAAAAATATTCGTCAAAACCTCTTCTGGCAGTAAAATCACTTTTAATGCCGTGCAAGATAAAATCTGTTAATCACTTAAAGCGCTGACTGGAGACATAAAATTCTCTTCTATAAATGCAGCATTTACGCCAATTGCGGCTTTACTGCCTTCAGCAGCGGCAATAATCAGTTGGGAGGCACCTGTAATGAGCGCGTCTCCGCAAGCAAATACCCCTTCAATATTCGTCCGCCCCATGCTGTCCACTTCTATTCCGCCCAAGGCGTTCAGCTTGCAGCCTAAAGACGCGCCAAAATTAGTCGCTGGCACCCACTCCGGTGTGATAAAACCGCCTTCAACTAAAACAGCCGTTCCATCTTTGAACTCGATTTTTTGGAGCTGGCCGGTTTCTCCAATCAGTGATTGAATTTCTTGTTCAAATGTTTTGATCCCTTTCGATTCCAAAAGAGTTTTTTCGATTTCAGATAGACTTTTTTTGCCGTTGGTGCAAACAATTAAATCTTCTGTCCAGTTATAAACTACTTTTGCCATATGAACTGCCTTTGGGTTTTCAGAAATGACTGCCAGCGGCCGGTCTTTCAATTCCCACCCATCACAGAAAGGGCAACTAAATAAACTCGTTCCATAATAACGCTCTACTCCTTCGATATCGGGAAGTATCTCTTTAAAGCCGGTTGCCAGTATGACTTTTTTGGAAAAGAAGACTGAGCCGTCTTCTGCTTCGATCTGAAATTGATCATCCACTTTATTGATGGCAGCAACCCGCTGTTTTACAATGGAAACGTTGGGATACGCTTTCAACTCTTCTTGACCAATCCGTTTTAGTTCTTGCGGATTGATGCCGTCACGCGTAATAAATCCATGAGCTTCAGCAACTACTGCATTCCTTGGCTTGTTGTCATCAAACAATACCGTTTTCCTTTTCGACCTTCCAAGAACCAGCGAAGCATTCAAACCTGCTGGTCCTCCTCCAATAACTGCACAATCAAGTACCATTCTATCATCTCCGTTCAATTTAATGGTTAGTTGGCTTCTTTGCCAGATAAGTGTTCAGGGGATTCTTCAATTCTTTTAATCAAATCGACAAGAAGTTGGTTGGCAAGCTCCTCTTTCATCCTTTCTTCAGCCTCCCTCATTACCTTCTCAATCTGGCAACCTTCATGATGTAATGTGCAATTAAATAAATTTGTATCTCCTTCTATAGCGTTAATGACATCAAGGAATGAGATGTCTTTTTGGAAACGTGCAAGCTTATAGCCACCTTTCACTCCAGGCGTAGACTCAATCAGTCCACCTTTCGTAAGCTTAGTCAAAATTTTGGAAAGGTACGTAGGTGAAAGTTTCTGCATCTCAGCCAATTCCTGTACGCCTATTGTGTTCCCTTCTTGCAATCGCATTATATGGATCATTGTGTGAAGCGCATAGTTTGTAGCATTAGAATATTTCATTGGAGCCTCCTGTTTAATCAAAGATATAATAGACTCTCGTTGTCTTTGATTGTTTTTAATTTATCATTTCCGTTTATTAAAGTCAATGGATTGCTTTTAACCAAACAAAAAGAACAAGAGAACTGGATAAGAGTTCTTTTGTTCTTTCTATTATTTGATGGCTGTTTTATATAGTAACGCAGCATAAATGTGATACGGATAATCTTCGATGTTATATAGCTTTAAACTAATTTTTGCTATGCCATACTTTTTTATCTTCTTTTGAAATCCAAAAATGCAAAATCACTAAATGACACAATACAAGTAATGGCAATAGCCATAGCAATGTTAGATAAAACTCAGGAAATAAAAATATCCATAAACTAATTGTAATCAACAAATACGAAGTAAATAAAATAAATCTTTTTTTCATATGCATATTATTTTGCGACCCCTTCTTTATACCAACTATGTATTTTACTTTCCAATTATTTTAAACTTTATCATATCTATTCTTTTTAAGAAGGCGAAATCTGATTATACTCTAAAAAAGCGATTAAATTACTACCTTCTCCCCTAAGAAGAAGTCTGTTTTCCCAAGCAATAGAAACGAGAAAAACCTCGAATGTGGGCACTTGTTCTAAGTGCCGATCATTCGAGGTTTTATATAACAGAATTCTCTAAGCTTTTCTTTCACTTAAGACCGCTCATTATCATTTTTCTTGCCGAGATTGTTGGTGTCTTCGTCAATATCAGCCACTTCACGGCGGACCGTTTCGTCTACTCGCTCAGTATCCTGGACTTTTCGTTTAGTGATAACAATTTCCTCAGTGACAACTTCCTTTTTCGAAACATTGACGCGCTCTTCCGAAATAGGCACATTAATCGTGTTATTTTCTTCGATAGGGTCCATGGAGGCTGCTTCTTCGTTTACCGGACGGCGCTCAACGTATACTTCTTCGCGTTCAACCGGTACTTCGACCGATTGGTTTTCTTCGACAACGTGTTTGCCGACGTTTACTTCGCCAGTCTGTACGCGCTCTTTGCCGATGCTCAACCGCTCTTCATGAAGGCGCAAGCGTTCTTCTTCAGTTGCACCGTGTGTGGATTCTAATCCATTACCAGTGGTACTTGAAGTGGAGCCGGCAGTATCAGAAGTCGAGCCAATTGTTCTGTCCCTGTCGGATGTTGAACGCATAGAGCTGCCGGTTGATTCACGATCCGATTGTGTTTTTCCGGAAGCCAAATTAGATGCGTTGTTGCTGTGAGGCGTTGAACCAAATGAATTGCCAGAAGTTCTTGAAGCTGTTTCATATGAACTTCCATCTGCAGTAATTGATTTGCCAAAATCACTGTCTGCATCCTCTAGTGATCGATAAGAGGCGGCGGAGGTATTAGTTGATGCAGAACCCGAACCAGATGTGCGGCCGGAATCTTTTGAAGAGTTGTTTGCGCCGCTTGAACCGGAATTGCTGCTAGGAGCAAAAGTCGCGCCTGTTTCAATCGAGGCGGTCTCCTCTATACCGGCTGAGTTGCTGAATCCGGTTGTATCGTTAGTGCCATATTGTTGATAAGTATCGTTGTAGTTACTGTCTACATAAAGTACTAGCTTGCCATTTTGGACTTGTTCATAATATTCCTTTGATTCATGGCGTTCAAGCCCCATGCCTTTGAATGCAGCCAACGACGAATCACCTGAAAGAGCCGACATAACTTTCCCCACGTATCCTCGGCTTTTCTTTTCATTAGTTGCATCTACATGCACATCTGTCTGAGTATCAACCGTCGAGAATGAGTTATGGTCCCGGCCAATCACATACATATCGCTTTCGTTATAGCCTTGTGACTTCAGTTCTGCCACTTTGATTAAAACTTCTTCTTGGTTGTCAAAAACTCCAAGAAACGTATTTTCTTTTCTAGCCATTGAAACTCCTCCTTTTAGTGGTAACTCTCGAGAAAGTCGATAATGGTAATTTACCCGTCCTCACTAAAGGAATAAACATTAAACCTTGATATGTGATGGTAAGCAAATTGAGATTCACCTTTATTCATTTCAACTAGCACTAAAATTCCAATTCAGATATCGGATATTCTTTTTCCTTTTTCTCTCTTCTATTAAAAATACTGATGAAAAGCCCAATATCTCTACAAAAAGGCAGAGAAATTGAGCTTTTCATTAGTTCATCTAAGCTTGTAAGCACGTTCAATCTAAATTTGACCATATATTGATTCAATTGAAGGCCTAGTCATTTAGTCTTTTCTAAACGACAACCCTTCTTTTGCAAGCCATGATCTTAATACTGGCAAAGAAGCTGGTCCAATGCCATGAAATTTCAGGATTTCTTTCTCGCTGTACATTGATAATTTTTGCAGAGAGTCAATTTCTTGGTGAATCAAAGCATTTCTAGCAGGTGAACCTAGTTTTGAAAGAAAACTGCTTGCAGGTTGAATTTCTTCTCCAGAACCATTCAACACCTTTTCTCCAGCCACAATCGCCCCTCCTATAAAATATTAGTTCAGATTTTTTCAGATAGCTAACATCTTACATATTTGCGTTTAAAACCAAGTCTTCCTTTATCAGCTTCTTTTTGAATCTTTTCAAACGGATTTAAGAGGCTCCTTTGTTTATTGTCCCTTTCGACTTCTATAATTCCTACTTCTTTTGCAGTCTCTAGAGCCTTTTTATAGAGCGGCAAATATGACACACCTACTGTATAGAGGAAGTTGTTCATGGCAGATTTTGTCCGTTGAGGCGACTCATGAACTGAATCTTTCACCAAATCCAACATGCCGGAAATTTTGGTTTCGGAGAATTCATGGTCTTTGCGGTTGCCCAAGAGCCAGCAATAGCAGCTCCAGCCTGCCGACATTTCCAGCTCACGGCCGCTCGCAATCCACTTATCGGAAACTTCTTGTGCAATGTCCGACTCAGATAAAGTCACAGCCACTACATAGTCGGACAGCATATAAAAATACGCGCCGTCCATCCATCGATCAAAGTCTGCCTCCTTCATCGTTTTTGGTTCTGCGATCACTCCCGCAAAATACATGGCATCATAGTTCCCTGTGGCATAAAGCTCTTCTGCTAAATCCTGGTCTGTTTTTATCTTCTTAGCTATCGGTTTCATCGCTCCGGTAGCAACTCCAAAAAGCGGTTCCCGTGCCCCGTTGCTCAGGTAAATCTTTTTCGTCCGTTCCTTTCCTAGCGCTTCAAGCTCCTGCATCACCTGTGCATAATCCATCGATTTTCACTCCTTCTTGTAAAGTGTATTTCCCTAAAAACTTGACCCTCCCTGGAATGGTATTATTGAAAAAGCTTCATCGGCAGAAAAGAGGTTCCACTTTCTCAAAACCAGCTATAGTTTGCTTTGGCTTATCCTTTTGACTATCTGATAAGTGCCAGACGTACACGAGTTTCCTTAACTTCTTCCCATCAATCTTCTGCACTTTTTACAAGAGTTCTTGTAATTCTATTATAAATCAAAGCGCTTTTTAATAAGCTTGGCTACATCTTCCGCTTCCAAGAAAGTGTTATCAATACGTATATAATTTTCTTCTTGGATCTCGTTTGGCAGTAAATTTAATCGGTTTTTCTTCAATGTCTCAATCAAATGCACTTCAGATTCTTCTATGTTTCGCTTTGTTGGTTTGTGTTCAAGTCGGTGTGTCATCCGGTTTCGCTGAAGGCGCACCTCCGTTTCAGCTTCTAATTCCACAAAACAAACTTTTCCTCCTGCCGTTTCGAAAATGGAGCGAGTTTCAGATACAAATTCCCAATCTCTCTTTTGATCAAATGCCCAAACAAATGTAAAAATCAAACCTTCTGCATCACTTTTAGCTACAGCTTTAAATATTTCATTCCGAAACATATCCGAGAGCCGCCACATTTCCTGGCCAAAGCCAAACAATGGGTGCAGCAAGTCAATCGTCATGTGATTATGCACTAGCTTAAGACCTGTTAGTTTTTCAAGTTCGTGGCCAACTGTCATCTTCCCGACGGCTTGAGGACCAAAGATTAAAATAAATTTCATACTGCCTCCTTGCGTTGCGGTTTTCATAGGTTTGTAGCTTATGAAAGATTATGGATTTTGTATCAAACTAATTATGTAGAGCGATCACCAGCTTTTAGTATTCCTGATTATTTAACAGCCTCTTATATTTTTCAGCTCTCTGTGTTTTAGCTGCTAAAAGCGCTTCTTCAGTACACATGTTCATGCAATCCAAGGACGAGTTTTCGAAAATTTTATGAATGCGCAGTTCAATTTCAAATTCCCAATCTCGGATTTTGCAACCTAGTGGGTATTCTACTTCCCCGACATTTTCTTCTGCATCCACTTGAATAAAGCTGTTATGGTCGAGAAAAATTCGGTAGCTCAACTCTTCCGTATATAGGCCTTTTACTTCGTCAAGTTCTCGATGAACAATCTTAATTATCTCTGCGTAAACTTTTTTATTCTCTTCACTTGCATCCCCTTTAGCAAAAGCATTTTCATTTTTTGAAAGATAGAAATAATCGATGTCGCCCACAATTACTGTCTGATCTAGTCCGTACCATTCAGGTCTCCATGTAATTCTCATGCTTCAGCTCCCAACTTCTTTATCAATAAAATGACTTAAGCTGTCAGTTGGCCGGTGACCGTCTTCATATCCTTAACCCAATTTATTTTAAGTCTCTTAAATACTTACTTAGGCGCAGCTAAGTAGACTTTTTTGCTTTTAAATAAAGCAGTTCTAAGATCTCTTAGACTTTTAGAAAGCACTCGCAATAATCCAGAACAGCGCTAAAATATTCAGCCAAAAATTAAGTTTGAATAGCGTCAATGATAATACCGGATTCTCTACTAAAAATATTGTATTAATCGAAGTCAACAAGGTTGAGAATCCTATCATGTGTAATCCATTAAATTTTTCGTACCCTAAATTTAAAACATGGGTGGATCCCAGCATCAAAACCGTAATTAACACTCCAAATATGTAGTGTAGGTGTTTATTCTTGCTTCGCGGCTCTTCTTGTAATGACTTCATCTTCCTTTCCTTTCTGTGCTTTCTATAAAATTTTGTTTAACTTTATTCTTCCCAATCTCTTCTGCTTCTTTATTCACTTTATGGTTTTACATATTTAGTAGTATGTTTTCGTAAAAATCGCACCCGTAAAATAAAGAATGGCAAAAAAGAAATCATAGAAATACATATTTTTTTCTTTAAGAATAAGCAAGCGATCCAATCCTTCTATTAAAGCAGATAAACCTTGTAAGAATAATAACGATTGGAGAATTAAAACGTTAAAGTCTTTAAGTAACAATAAAGCCATTAATATTAGCGCCACAACACTTAGTACTCTCTTTATTATACTTACTGGTTTTGTACTTTTATCCTCTTCAAAAAATAAATTCATTTCCAATCTCCTTTTTGATATCCATGTATTTTATTTCATAGTTAGGTTTGACTCTTTAATGGCTATTTTAAAGTGATGCTTATCTTTCTTATTAACTTTCATTTAAGTAATACTATATACTCATCAAAGTGTAATATTCTTCAATATAGCGTTATTAAAGAAAAATAGCTATCTAATTTTTAAGTGTTGGATTTTTAGATAGAAGAGTTTAAAGGAAAATCAATAAAGACGTAATTCCGTCTAAAATTTATAAGTTAACTATTTATATTATACTTACAAAAAAAGAGACCAATTCCAGGTTATGAAGATAGAGCAGATATCAAGTAAAGACAGGAATTAAAGAAGGAAAGAGGTAATTTCATTGATTAAGTAACTAATTTGCTTATGCCATAAAAAAAAGAGATTTATCTTTTCCTTCCTTGTAATTACTGGATAAAAGAATTCAAATGCATCGTCAGTCAAAAGACTAACAAGGTAAATAATGCATAGAAAGAAAGGTGAAACAGATGAACAAACGGGATGAAGTGAAATTGAGTTCGTTTATAGCCAAAATTCTCCGTCATTCGCCTCAAAAGTTCGGACTGGAGTTGGACGATTACGGATTTTGCGATATTACTGAATTGACAAACGCTATAAAATTTCAGCCCAATTGGAAACAGGTAACCGAAGAAGACATTCGCCAACTTGCTGCTACGAGTCCTAAACAACGTTATTTAATCAAAGACAACCAAATTAAAGCGCGGTATGGCCACAGTATTCCGGTTCTTCAAGAAACCTTATCCAGGCAAGTGCCTGCACATCTTTATCATGGAACACACGAAGCTGCATTGGAAGCAATCAAGAAGGTTGGGATTCTTCCAATGGGCCGCCAACAGGTTCATCTTTCCGAAAGCCCTTCTTTTGCTACGCTTGCGGCAAAAAGGAGAAAAAATCCTCTTTTGTTGAAGATCAGTACAGAAATAGCGATAGAAGCCGGAGCGACTTTTCAGTTTGCAGGCAATGAAGTATGGCTGTCGACTTCGCTTCCTCCATCTTCTATAATCGAGGAAATCCAATTAAAATAACCCCAAGTTTCTTTTAAAAGAACTTGGGGTTATTCTTCATTTTAGAACCAAACTATTCTTAGTCATTCTGCTATTTCATCTACATCTTGAAAAGCTGGATAAAAGACCATGTCTGCAAAAACAACCAAAAATGTTCTTCGGTAAACCCATCGCTTTTTCTTTCTGTCCATCCTCTGATTGCCTTGTCCATAATATTGTAATATCAGATGGAAATAATGGAAATATCCGTTAGTTTCTTATGATAGAATTTCATAGAGGTGTTTAAGATGGAAAACGTAACCATACTAATTGCATTAGCTGGCGGCTTTTTAGCCTTTATTTCCCCCTGCTGCCTGCCCTTATATCCTTCCTTTATTTCATACATCACTGGCATATCAGTGAATGAACTGAAAGAGAACAAACACGTTTCTTTCAGGAAAAAGGTGCTGATCCATTCGATCTTCTTTTCTCTTGGATTTTCAGTAATTTATTACATATTAGGGTTCTCATTGAGCACAATAGGTGGATTATTTACGACCAATCAAAGACTCATACAGATGCTTGGTGCCATTTTCTTAGTATTTATGGGTTTATTTTTAATGGGGATTATTAAACCCGAGTTCATGTTCAAAGAAAAACGGTTGAACTACAAAAAGAAATCAGCTACCTATCTCAATTCTTTTGCAGTCGGCTTTATCTTTTCGGCAGGGTGGACACCCTGCATCGGACCAATATTTGGTGCCATCATTACATACGGAAGCTTAGTGAACCCAGCCCAAACGGTTTCTGTGGTTACGGCCTACTCTCTTGGATTTTGCATCCCATTTATTATCATGGCCTTCTTTATTGGCAAAACGAAGTTCATCTTAAAATACTCTGCCAGCTTGATGAAATTTGGCGGTGCCATTATTGTGTTGCTAGGCATCATGATTTATTTTGACAAGATGTATTATTTGAACATCTGGACAGCTGATCTTCAGTATTTTATTGAGTCTTGGTTGACTTAACTAAGAGCTAATGCAGCTTAATCTTCAAATTCGATAAATTCGTTTGGGAGAGAAACGTTGGAAGCGAAATAAAGTAATTGAAGCTGTTATCCTTATCGGGATAACTGTTGGTCCCACAGTTTTATTGTTTCATGTGGATTTTAACTCCATAAGGTTGGTGTTTCCCTACCTATACCTTCCCCTTCATTGGGGCTTAGATAGGACATAATTTAGGTGAGATCATTTAGAATCAGCAATTTATAGAAGAAACGAAAACATGCAGGAAGCCTTGTCCAGCCACTGTATTTTTAGTTAAAAAAGCAACTGAAATAAACAGAAGAAAACTCTTAGTTCAATAAACTAAGAGTTTTCTATTTTAATTAAAATCGCCTCTAATAGGTATAACACTTTGGTAATAAATGAATTAGTTCCTTTTTTATTTCTTTCTTCCTTGTTCAACTTGATAATTACAGCTTCCGCGAGAGAGTTTTAAGAACTTGGGAAGTAAGAAGTGAGGTCCTGTATTTCAACGAGAGCTCGTTCATCGGATATTAAAATTTCATAAGTATATTCTTTTCCTTGCTGATTCTTGACGATGACCATATATCTCCCTTGGCCGAAATCATATCTGGTACCTCCGTGAAATAAGGGCTCATTTTCATCGTAAGATTTCAGCACTTCTACTGCTGCATAATGAAAGGCTGCCATTTCGTTTTCTTTGTGTTCACTATACAAATAGATTGCACCAACGATTATCCCAATTGTAAAAAGTGAAAACAAAAATATGGTTAATATTCTTTTCATGAAATATTCTCCTAGTTTTTATTACCTGCCTGTTTAAAATATAGGCTATGTAATGAGCTAATCTTTCAGTTACTTTTTAAAACCAGATTTTCTTTTTGTCCGTTCCACTCTATTACTCCAGAAATTCCATCATTTTCATCAACGATATTACATATCTTGCACGTTCCATCATCCGTAATAGAATAACTATGAAGACTCAGTCCAAGTATAGGAACCTCCCGGTAAAGAAAACAGAAAAAATCCGTTGTCTCCTTGTAATTGCCACCCTTCAAAATAAGCGCTTTCATGAAACACTTCAAGATAAGTATTCCCTTCAAATTCAATTATTAAATCGGCTATTTCTTCAAAAAGAAGGATATTAATTATTTTCTTTCCCAGTAGAACCTTTTCTACATCTTTATGCGAAAATCTTTTTGGAGAGTAGAGACAATCTGAATACCCGACCACTATTTCTTTAACAACTTTTAATCTCCATGGACATTCAATTATTGAGGTTGCTCTTTCAAAAGTCATTCCCAGAGGCGCGTTCTTTTCTGTATTCACTTCTGTAACCTTCTGGCCAATAAAAAATTCAAAATCAATAGCACTTATTTTCCTATACACATTTACCCTCCTCTAGAGAAAGCCATTTACTCAAAAATACCGTTTACTGCTTGTTAAAATACTTCATGGGAATACTCTTTATCTCTACTCATTCATAATATTTGCTTCAAAAGAAGGAGCGAATTCTTTATTTAAACAAAGTATTTACGGCGCGAACCCGTAATAGAAAAAGACGTGCAAATATAAACCGATGAATGAGACTATCAAACAATGGAGAACAAACATAGCCATCATAATTACTTTAGACATTTTACCCACTTCTAATTTCCATATCTCCTTATAGACTTGAATCCATAAAGAAACTACGAGCGGTACAACCAGTAAAAAATAAAAAATAACCACTCCATCTCCAAAAGCAACAGCATACTTAAGAGCAAAGCTTTCATCGACTTTAAAAGAGTGTTCCATCCAAGCGACTGATGAGAGAAAAGCAAGCTGCATGGCAACTGCGTAGAAAAACATAGGCATTCGATATTTCCCTAAATTGCGAAGCTTCCAGAAAATGAAACAATAAACGATAGCAATACACAGACCAACGATCAGATTAAACGAATAAAACATAAGAGCACCTCTTCTAATTACTTAACTGCATCGTCTAACGATTTTATATACATATCGAACTGAATAGTTGTTCCTGTCAAATTGCAAAACTCAATAACCTCTTCATTAAATCCTATACAAGGTGGCTCTTCACCATAAAGACTGGGAACAATCATAATGACAAAATTCACGTCGTATTGTTCCTTAATTTGCAGGAGTTGCGAAATTTTATTTTTTAAGTTTTTATAGTGTCTCTGCATTGTGCTTCTACATCTAATCGATCGACATCCGATTTTTCGGTATCCCATGTAGAGAAGCGGCGGGTAGAGCCCCCTCTTCTTTTACTGCTATAAGCCCAACTGTTAAAAGGCTGAATACCTAATAAAGATGTAATGTCTTGAGGATTGAATATTCCTTCCTTGTAAGCCACTAAACCATTCCGGCCAACTTTACCATTGCTTTCAATTCCAAAATAAGTATAGCTATTTGTTTTTCCATTAAGTGCTCCTTCAAAATGAATTTTAGTTTTTTTAGCAATAGTTCAATGCACTCTACTCAAAATCTCCTAAAGGTTTATGGAAATAAGGACCACAATTTTCTTCATGAGTCAGAACAAAGGTCCAAGTAAAGTGTTCATCGACAATATAGAGATCACTTCCTACATGAGTAACATCTTTTACTTTTAGTCGATTAGCTTTCGGTAGATGTATGGCATCTTCACTGGATGTACAAATAAGATAGCATCCCGCCTTTTTCTGCATTTCGAACGCATCTATCGCCCGCTGACCATGGAAACAGTCGATTTTACCCATGCTGAAAACATTCCACATGCATTGCTTAAAGGCTATCTTTCTCTTTTGGGATTTGCTTAATTTTTTTGCAAAAGCCTCTTCCCATCGGTGCTCTAGCTCATTTCCGTTGTTTGGCACTAATGAAAATCTGATGTTCATATTCTGCAATCGAGTTGTTTGCTTATTTAAAAATTCATCCATTATATATGAATCCTCTTTTCTAGATAGCAACTATGTTTGCTACTAAATACATTTTTCAAAAAACCGATGATTTAAAACAAACCTTTTTTCATCTTTAATTTACCTCGTATTATTAAGGTATAAGGAATTATACTTAAAAAAGAGAACCGGCAATATGATAATCAAGTTAAACAGTATTTTAAGAAATGGAGGTGAAATAGTGGAATTATTAGAACTCACCTATTCTCCCCTTTATTTAGTGATGGCAGTAATGTGCTCTCTCTATCTGATTCTTTTTCGAAAAGAGAAAGGATGCATGGTTCTTGCAGGAAAAATCTATTCAATTTTCATTCTTGCTGTTTATTTAATTGCGTTTAGTTTATTTTTAAGATCTGTCCTTTAAAATTCACTTTTATTTTGTACGACTTATAAATTTTCTAAAATGTTACTTGGTCATCTCAAATGGATAATTTAATTTAATACAACAATTTTCTCAGCAATTTCATTAGCCGGACCTTGTACTTTGGTCCACACATTTACATAATCGCCTTCGCTCAGATCGCTCATACTCGTTTTTGTACCTTCTACTTTAGTTGTTTCTTCAATAAATAATTCGTATGCAGGATAAGAAGCCGTTGGGTCTGTAGCGGGAGGACCTATCATAATATGCCCTTCCTCAATTTCAAGGATCCGTAAATTTTTATAATTAGGCAAATATGAAGTTTTTTTGTTTACCTTATTCGGAATATACGATTGCTCTTTTACTGCTTCGCTTTCTTTTGCACAACCATATAAAATAAGACTCAAAATCAAAAATAAGAACAAAAGTTTTTTCAAACAAACCCCTTCTTTCAACTTGTAAATTATGCATTTTGAATGGCAAGAAGTTACAAAACTCTCCTCTATTTTTATATCTCTAACCCATGTAAAACCTAAATATCGGAACCAAAAAGAAAAGAGGAAACTTATTGATAAGTTCCTCCACTAATAGATATGGCATGGCACCATGTAAATAAGTTTTCTTCACATTTGGTCAATCGTTTATTCTACAGGCATATAAAAATGGCTATCTACCCAAACGAATTCTCCGTCTTCTTTATCAATTCTAGAAGGCTCTTCTCTAAATACGAGAAATTTTGTTGTTTGATAGTCTTTTAAAGGATTATTTATAGCATAAACCTTCAATATTTCTCCACTTGCTTAACT
Source organism: Planomicrobium soli (assembly GCF_003014655.1). GTDB lineage: Bacteria > Bacillota > Bacilli > Bacillales_A > Planococcaceae > Planococcus > Planococcus soli_B. The sequence goes on from NZ_PYAT01000003.1 coordinate 155,501, forward strand.
TTTTACTTTGAATAACATTAACTTTCCGTTTTACTTAACAGCAGTCCCAATTATATAGAATATTCGAGAAGTCACCGTTCTTCAAATCTTCTTTTTTGATAAAGAAATTGCCGACACCAGAATCTCCCCACATGATACCTGCCTCATCTTCCGAATCAATCTGAAGCAGTAAAATATCGTAATCATCATAAGTTTCATCTTCTCTTGGATCTGCTTGTGTAAAAAATGCATATCCGCCAATCTTGTGGCCGTCGTTAGTGAGCGTTTCAGCGTAAATCTCCCATAACGTGATATCCTCGTTGTCTTCTGTTTTTACTATTTCCTCGAAGTCTAAATTGCCGAAAGCATTTTCAAATGCATGATCTGCCACTGACACTGCTTCGTGTTCCAAATTGAATGTTAGAGAAAGTTCGTTTGTCACAGGGAAATACTCTTCCTCAGAATGATTTTGATAAGAGAAGTCAGTAACGAGTTGGCCCTCAGGTAAAAGTTCTTTATGATAAACCACTTTGAAATTGGTTTGTTCTGTTTGGTCATCAAAATTAAGCCCCATCACATCATCCTCGGCAGCAAGGAAAAATTGCAGGATCCCTTTCTTTGGCAGATCTTCTAAATTACTTGGCAATTCCTCAAAATTAATCTGAGCAAGCAACTTCATCGGATTTCCAGCAGCGTCTTTTGGATGCTCCTCGGTTTTCGGCAAATAAGGAAGGCCGGAGAACTTACTTTGATATAAAGTTGTTTGTTCTTCTTTTGTCGTAATTTTTATTGTAGGCTTTAAAGTTGCTTCAATCTCTTTCCGGACTTTCTCTAATTCTTTAGGTAGTAACATTTTCTCCATAGCTAATCTCCCCTTCAAATTGTTATAGTCGTACCTTTAACTATTTCATATATGTAGACAAATATGAAAATCGATTTTTAGTTAAACCATGATTTACGGTTGATTTAATTGAATCTCAAAATCTTTCGCTTTAAAATCTCTGCGCTTTTTCTTAACTTTCCTTCTCAAGGAGTCAGCTAAGCACTCATCCTCCAAGATCATTCTCATCATAATAGTCGAAATCATCAATCTCAATCTCTGTAACATTTTTAAAAGCGCTATTAAAATCTTTGGTCGCTTGAGTTTCGTTTAATAGATCCAGTATGACTGTGTCGCCGTATGTATGAATTAGATGCCGGACTGCTATATACGACTGCAAATAAATATTGTAATTGGAATCTAATCTATTGTTTCGCCATTGTTCCGCCGTCGTGACTTCTTTCAAAGGCAATCGTTCCTGCTCCATTATAGTAATGCTCATTTCTTCGTTCCCGATGTATTCGGCAAATCCCTCATTAAACCAATACGGTATATCTTCTAGAGACAGTCCCAGCTCACTAAATTTATGCCCCATGACAAAATGCGTGTACTCATGCATCACCGTTTTATTGTATTCCCAAATCACAGGAGGAGAGCCATTAGCTAATGCCTCTCTGTCTTCTGGTACTATACCGGTCATATTCATTTCCATCGAATGGAATCCACTAGCATGATCTAGCCCGGATACACTGTCCATCTCTTCACTAGTTTTAAACAGTACAATATCGTTCGGTTCACTGTAAGAGCCGATAAACTTGCTGTTTAATTCTATCCCCCGATTTATTGCAGCTTTAGTGAGCGGCAATAAGTTCTTATCTTGATCTGAATAATGTAAAGTAAAATGTTTATATTCTATACTGTTGTAATTTTTTAAGGTCTCGTTCCTTATGTCAGATGCAATTACCTTGAGCATTAAAGAGAAAGCCATTTGGTATGCGGGTTCTTTATATTTCTGAATAACGAATACAAGGGTGCAGAAAAAGAAGATTACCACACCGGAAATGATTAATGCTTTTTTCACTAATTGCTTCCTCCTTATTCAAGAGAAGAAAGTTTACTTTATTTCCATCTCTTATACAGTTAATTTATAGATCTGTTTACTTAACTATAATGATTAACTAATGGAATTACTAGATAATTTTGGGAATTCGTCTTAATAAAAGTATTTTTACAAAATGCAAGGAAGAGAAGCAATGCAGTGCTCTATACTTTATTATTTATATATACAGTTAAGCTTATGGAGGGTTTGTTAAAGACTGCGTAAGTTTTCTAATTGGATTTCCAAAATGATTAATTCGATAAAAGAATTTGCATTAAAATTGAAAAATAGAATAACCGTGAAGAAAGAGAGGATTTAGTGAGATGGCAAATCCGTATGAACGATTTGAAGGTACACCTTTATGGAAAAGTCTCGATAAAGGCATAGACAATCTGGCGAAAAACAACGATATTGAAGAAACGGCACGCAGAGAATACATAGTAGGATACCTTTGTCAGTTGATAGATGAAGCTAAATGGAGGACCAGAAATGAAAAAAGTAATTGATAAGATCAGTTCTAGTTCAAAAGCGAAAGGTGTTTCATTGCTGGATTTAAAAAAAGCAGAAAAAGAGCTCGGTGCACTTTTCCCAGAAGAATTCAAGGATCTTTATGTAGAAACAAATGGCGCTGAGTTTGGTGAGTGGACTTTGTTTCCGGTTGCGACTGCTCAAGATGGAACATTAAGCAGTGATCTTGTTAGTCATAATCTGCACAACAGACCCGAGAACTTACCTGCTGACATGATTATTGTTGGCGAGAATAACATTGGAGATAAGCTTTGTTATCGCATCCGGAAAAGGTGGATGCAGGAGTACCTCTTTCTGTGGAATGAAAAAAATAACCGTTTAAATAAATATACTTCCCTTTTAAGCGAACTTATTGAAACCACCGTTCGGAAAGACACCAATGGAAAGCCTCGAAACATGGGTGACTTTACTGTCAAAAGTGGAAAGCTGATTGTAACGGATCCTTGTTACTCAGCCGAAGATACAGGCATTCAAGTTCACTTATCGAATGTAAAAAACGGACGGTGGACAGCCACGGTTTCTTATACAGATGATGAAGTTGTCGAGAAGTTAACTGCGTATTTTGCAGAAAAGAAACCAAGTGGAAAATGGCATAGTTGCGATAAACTTATCGCTGTAGATTCTGCACAAGCTGGTATATTTGATGCTGCTTTATTCGGGAAAGATGAAGCTATTCCATATGAAGTAGAAAATGTATATGGCATAGGGATGGATGAAGAGGGATTGAAATACTATGTTGCATGTTCAGATGCTGTGGCATCTGATGATCAGGGAGGCGTAATTCCTGGAGGCGCAGTCGCCATGTCAGGCTATGGAGACGGGATGTATGAAGTGTACTTAAAATACAATATTCATAAAGAAATAGTAGGTGTGATGATCGGCTTTGGCGAGGAAGAATAACTAGTGGACTAAGTTCATTTTTTAGATAGGGAAAGCATAAAGAAATAAATTAAAGAAACGGCCTAACAAGAGCATCTTTATTTCCTCTCGTTAGGCTTTTTTAGTTTATAGATTTTACAACTAATGATACGCATTAATCGGTACTAGATTGTAAATAAGGTTACCTAGACGGCCATGCCAGAAAACAGGATGCTTCCCATCAAGCTGCCGATTCACTTATTCAATCCACTTCCCAAAAGATCTTGCTATTGGCTAAGAAGGCAACAACACTCTATTTTTGCATTGTAGCTTCGGATCAAAGCTCAATAATTTTATTATCTTCAACTGGTATTAGTCCCACCAGAGGAACAATTTATTCGTATTTTTAAGTTCTTCAATAAGGCCATCTATACTTTCCGTACCTTGATCTACGATATCAGGACAAAATTCGTACATTTCATGTGCAAAAGATTCTATTTCGTTATTCTGGATCTCCTCTATAAAAATTGCTTCAACCCAATCATAGTCAGCGCCTACTATAGTGAACGGATAGCGGTTGTTCCATTGCATCAGTCTTGAAATAACTTCTTGATTGCTGATATCGTAATTTTCGCCATTTGTTTGCACAACCTTTAATATGTCAAACTGATCGCTGCCTTTAATTATGCCTATCCTACACTCACTATTGAAATTAAAATTTCTTTCGTTAATAAAAACCAGGTATCCTGTTTGATGAAATTGAGATTGAAGCTTTAAAACAACTTCCTCAGATTTTTCTTCTGAAATGCTAAAAGAGATTCCAACTGTCTCAACCAAATCATTTTCCAGGTTACTGATGTTTAATGGCTGTAATCCAGCAGGAGCAACTTGTTTTATAATTCTCACCACTTTGTCCTCAAAGCCTAACTCCTTAATTAGCCCATCGCTTATCTTTTCAGTTTTTTTGCCTAATCCGAAAAAACGTCTAAAACCCATAAAACTACCTCTCTTTGTCCTTTTGAACTTCTAAACTATTTGTTATAAGAACGTTACTCCAGCAAGGTGTTCTCCTAGTTGCTTTCTAATAAATCTTTAAGTTCACCTTTTTTATACTTATTCGTCCATCTCCAGCAATCTTGAACGCAGTACGGGTAAGAACCCATGTAATTCATGAATCTCTACCGCTTCATCTGTAAAGTTATATCGTAAACTGTTTTTAACGTTCCATTGATTTAGAGTAACCAAAACATTCTCTAAATAATTTCCTCCCAATATAGTGGTGAAATTTATAGTAGTTAGGTCTGTAAAATTCGTTCCAATAGCTAATCATCCTACTATAACTCTTACAAAATTCCTCTCTGTTTTCACTGCAAAAGAACTTAATTCGTTCCGTGTCTTGATCTTTTAAAATGCCATAAGTCATTTCTAAGATTTCCACGACGTATTCGTCACAGATTTTAACGATATAAGGAATCGCCCAGTCTTCATAATCCATTTGAAGCAGCGAACGCAAATGCTTTTGCCGAACATAGCCATCACTACTTCTTGAATAGATGCAATGCAGAATCATTTTTTGTCGTTCATTTAAGATATCTTCTATTTCATTTGAGTTATCAATAGAGTAAATACGGTAGGGAAACACAACTGCCCTATTGTTCTGCCAATAGTGAATAAAATCTTCAGAAATATCATATCTGGAATTATTCCAGGTTTTATCAGCTGTCAATCCAATCACTTTAGCAACATCATCTTTCAAGTATTTTGGAAACCCTAGTTGAAACACTGAATCACTTCCTTAATATATGTAATTTACAAAGCAGGTAAAGAAAGCTCCAAAAGGAAGATTATAAATTTATCTAAATAGACCTCATCTACATACTCAAATTTTGTTAGCAGTAAAAGACATCGCCTTTCGTATCCCGAAAAGAAAAAAGAAGCGAGTTTCGCTTCTTATTCTTCGAAATACCCTTCCCAATCATAATCCTCAATCTCGGCAAATTCCCCTTTATCATTTCTTTCATATGCACATAAAGGTGGTTTTTCCAGAAACTCCAGTATGGAGTCATCCATGTTTAAAATGACTGCAACGGCAATAATTTGGAAGTTTTCTAAATCACTCAGGAAATCCTCTTCTTCATACCCGCTCAATATAGCCCATCCCGAGTCGCCATCTTCTGTCGAGTTGTCACGAAGCATAAAGTTAAACTCTTTTCTTTCTAGAACATCATTGCTAACTGTAACCAATGTATCAAAGTAAATATCCTTGTCGTCAATATGCGGATCTTCGTATTCCGTATCGCAAATGTTTTCATAACCAAAAGAGACTCTTTCCCCTACTTCAATCGGCAAACTATATGGTTCATTATTCAATGTACCAGTAAATCTTGACCCATCGATCTCAGTGATCTCCACCCACATTCTCTCGGCTCCGAACTCTCCTTCTTCTGCTTCATTTGCCACAAAAATTAGTTTTACCAGATCACCAATTTCCAGCCAGCTAAGCACTTCTTCGCTTGGTCTTTGGAAAGTGTACGGAAACTCTTTGTTCAACTCATAGACGTTATCTAAATACCATGACATGCGTTTTCCTCCCATATTGCTTTTGAAATATGCTTTATGCCTTTCCCAATAACTCTTTACTTTAAACTGAGACATGCTTTAACAACTGTTTCTCGATTCTTAAAAGCTTTTTTGATTGAGCAAATACTAAAACACAGGTATCTCATTCCATCTAACTTATCCTTTATTTTATCGAATACGAGCACATTAAACTATATGAAATTCTTTATAGTAGTTAGAGGACTCCTTAGAAAGGTCTTTCATAGTAGCTATTTTCAAGTACTATCATGCAGTCAAAAAGCCATTCGGTGGGTTAAGTGAGATCATTTCGTTACTAAAATAAACCCGTTATGTTTTTTATCGATCAAAAACCAAAAAATAAAAAAACCGCAGCAGAATCTGCCGCAGTTTAAAAGCTAAACTATTTTTTTATTCCAGTTCTTGCACTGCATAAGAAACCATTTCATATCGTGGACCTACCCGAACCACCGTGAACGTTAACCTAAGATCATTTCGGTCCGCCAAATGCTGGATCGGAGCGTTTCCTTGATACAGATTTATCGCATAATAATCGTTGCCCACCTTCACTTCGATTACGCGGCCATCTGCTAATCCAAAAGGCTCTTCTGTGGTAATTTGCAGTACTTCACCTGAAACTTTAAGCTCCTGAAACACCTGCAAGGTACTAATTGGCAAAGCGATCGTGCTGCCAAATTTGTTTCGTAACGTGTGCTTAGTGTCACCCGACTTCACGACGTAAGTTGCAGAAGTTCGGTAGATTACCCCAGTGTCAGGATAAAGCGTTAAGATTTGCCCAACTTTGATAATGTCAGATGTAAGACGGTTAAGTCTCTTGATGCTATCGATTGAAACACCTGTTCTTATGGAGATGGAATACAACGTATCCCCTTTTACCACCCGGTAATTTCTGTTTTCCAGATTTTCCTGATTTCCACTCCACGATTGGTCTTTGTGCGGAATTGCGATTTTTTGACCGACTATTATCTTGGTGCTTTTGGTGAAGTTCGCCGCCATCAACTGTTCAACAACCAAACCGTATTTTTTCGCTATACTGTAGAATGTGTCTCCTTTTTGGACAATGTAATAACTGGCCACGTCACTTGCTGCACTAGGTGTAATCACTGGACTCGCAACTGCAGCAGACGAAACTAACGCAAACGACAAAAGAATTTTGGCCATTCGGTTTTTTCCTTCCGACGATTGAGGCTTTTCGTTTTTGGCTTGAGGGACAGGTTTTAACTTGAATTCCACCATCTTTTCCCCCTACTTTCTGGTTTTAATTTACTGCTATTAATACTTAATTTCCCCATAATGAAAATAAATAATCATTTATTTTTAATTTTCTGATAATTTAAATGCAATAATTACTTCTAAAAAAGCTACCCTATTAAAAGCCTAGTTCAGTTTCAGCAACTCTTCTCCTTTTTTTTATAAGGACCCAATATTGATGAAATGTAAGCTGATTATAACTCCTTCGTAATAGAAAACATTGAGATTATCTAATTTAGGGTCTCATGCCTTTCCTATAAATCAAGGGTTAGCAAGGGGTTGCTCAAGGAGCAATTTCGAAAAATTTCCCATTGTCCGGAATAAAGAGCAGTGAGATATTCTCTCCGCTTGATGGCACTGTTCCCAAAAAGGCATAGCCCCAACTGGGAGCGAAGGGATGCCAAACATCGCTCCTATCGAGAGGCAAGTTGTCCTGCTCCGTCAGCTCCAGGTCCTGGTTGTAGTTGGCCAAAATATGTTCTTGGGCTTGCTGATGGGTGAATTCTGGCATCGAAAAGAAGATTGATGCTCCCACCACAAAGACAAAAAAGAAATAAGCCCCATATCTCTTCTCCGGAATAAGGTGTTTATGGACCATGACATGAAGCGATAAAAAGAGAATAGGAGCGTGCAATGCCATCACATTATGATAAATTTGCTCATTCACGACAAAAAGAAGAATCAAGATAAAAAGAGATATGGTAAAGCCACCCTTGTATTCTTTCAACCGTTTCCGACCTCCTTTAGTGTAATGTGGACGAACGAATTTTCTTTAGGATAAATTATGTAGTGACTTACTTGAAGAGTTTAACTAAAAGTAAAAAGAGAACCGTCATGTAACAGCGAGCCTCGTTGAATCAATAAGTTTCTATTTCGACAGCAACTTAAGTTTTATTAAGTTGCTGTCAATTAAAGCGATATCGATTTCTCCTGCTAATGTTCGTATGTCTGAGTCAGTGTTTTGCAAGAGGTTGGCTATACTTTTATTTTATTCCTTTTCAGCTGTATTACATAACTTGCATCCGTTCCGGAATCGTATCGTCCCACCTCAAATTCCTTGAAGTTGATCAGATCCCTGAAATAGAAGGGGACATCCGCCTCCCAATCGATATTCTCAAGCATTAGAGGAAAATTATCTTCAATTGGGTTTGGCGTATGGATGTAAATAGCGTCGGATCCTGCGTCAGCAATATCCACTGATACCCATGACTGAAAAGACATCTCGGAGGCTTCGAGCTTTACCGCCAACCCTTTATATAGCGTTAAATGAGCTTTTATGTGCGCCCTTCTTAATTTTATGCTTCTATTTCCATTCCCCTTAAAATCCAGGTGGATATGCCAAAGGTTAAACCAGCTAGCCTTTCCAAAGTCTAATTTAGAATGTTCGGCAGTGACCTTTTGCTGCAGATTGCGAAAATGACGTCTTTTGCCTCGGAATTTTTTCAATATGCAGCACCCCCATTTGCTTAGATGGAACGATTGAAGGTCATTCCCTTATCAATGTGATGATGTGTTCTCTAAATTCAATCTCTTCTTCAAATTCATCAATAAGTTTCTCTATATTTTCGATAGTCCTTTTTTTGGACATTTCATCAAGATTATTCAAATAGGGTTCAAGGAGATTGTAGGTTTCCCTGCTCACTTCATAGCTTCGATCGGCTAATAAAGGCAATAACTCCTCAATGGATTCTTCATAATCCAGATATCCCAAAGCATACAACAGCGTTCCTCTAGAATTTTTTGTATTTTTATGCTGAATTAGTTCGATCAAGCTTTTTGCAGCCTGTTGGTAGCGGCAATCGGCTAACGCCAGGGCAATTACATTTCGTAAAAAGTTGTTATTGGTCTCTCGCAATTGGGAATGCAGGAAATCGGCTATATCCAGCGTCTCTTCTAGAGAAAGGTTTTCAATGGCCTCGCTCGCCTTTTCGATCTCGTTGCTTTCAATCCATTCTTTTATTAAAGATTTCTCCATGCTTCCTCTCCTTTTCGGCTTTTAATCTGCTAGTCAAGATGATAGGTTAACTCTTAAAAGATTCGAACCGTATCCCTCTACTTTCCACTTCTTTAATACTCTCTTTCTATAATGTCTCCGCCTAATTTATAGATGAGAGAATGCAGGGCACGAATGGCACTTGTGGCATGCTCACCCCAGTGCACTTCAAAACCGAACTTCCACTCCCATACCGCTTCGCTGCTATGGCCTTGCTCATATAAAAGGAGCCCTATCTTAATGTTGCTGTAAATGTCGATAATATCGTCTTCTAAGCACCCATTTACTTGAGTTTCATTATGATAAGGATCGAATATTTCTGAGTAAACGTTATGATGTTTGATTCGGCTTCCGGCAGCAAAAAATCTAAATTGATCGGATGCTCTTCTTCAGCTTAGACTTCTGGCAGGTCCAGCGCTTTTGTATACAGGTGGGACAAAATCTTGAGCAAGATGCGGAAGCTTTCTTCTTCCTCAAAAAGACGGCACGAATCGATCAAATCACAATAGGCGGCAGCGGCGGAACGAAATGCTGCCACTTCCAGGCTTTGTATCTCTTCACTCCTTTGTTATTAACTTTGATGCATCCTTTAGAAAGCACACTGATTACCTTATTAGTGATTTCGCCGAAATTACTCGTATTCCTTTATATTTGCCTCTCCTGCCTTTTTCAAGCGTTCATTATGTTTCCAAACAAAAAAGGATAGAGGCTTGAATCAAGCTCTTCCCTTCCTAACTTACGATATGAAGTCCATCAGTATTCGGCATAGCTAAAGACGGTTGTCGTACTGCCGAGCTATTTATGCGCAGCATTCTTCTTTGTAACCATAAACTCTCTGTCTTCTAATCAGATTAAATAAGCCCTTTTTCATTCAACAGCTGTAAATACAGGACATAGTCTTCGTTTTCCAGTGTGTAATTGGAAGGGTTTATTCCTTGTAAGTAAATCATCTTTTTTAAAAGTTTTTCCGATCCCCCTTGAATCGTAAAGTTGTCTATATAGCGTCGATCCGCAGACTCCAATACGATTTTAATACTTTTCTCTCCCTGGATTATCTGTTCTTTATCTTCAGCGGATAAAGAAACCCACTGGAAAATCAACTTGATGGACTCTTCGGCTTCAATATTTTCTGAAGCAGAACGCAACTGATGGACCACTTCTTCCGGTATGGAAAAGCAAGCCCTTATTTGATCAAAGCGGACACAAGGGTCTTCTTTCATCTCTTCCACTGCTTCTTTGCCGATTAGTTTTGCCTGGTACACTTCTATGAGATGCTGGCTAACTTCCTCCAATGTCAGCCTTTTGGACAAACTGGAACGCAAAAATCTTTCATGCAAAGTTTTCATAGTTAACTTCCTCTCTTTGTCGAAAACGAAGGGTGATGGTGACCCCGCTTCACTCTAAAGCACTCTATTTTAAGATTTATGTTTTCAACATCTAAATGCTTATGAGAAAGCGTAAAATGGACAACGGAAGAGCAGGAAGAGAACTGACTTAATATGAAACACCTACGTTCCTATAAGTTGTGTTACCTAAAAGGTCCATTCAGTCTTTTACATTACTGTCTTTTCAAACGATACTGTCTCGATGAAAATCAGTTAAATCGGGATCGACTATTTCAAGCAACTCCTCAAACTGTTCCCATCCGAACTCTGTTATATAAGCTGCCTCGTTTTTAGTAATTGGCACTAACCAGACCATAATGACTTCTTTTTCTGAAGACTGCTGAAAAACATAGAATTCCTCATTGAAATAAACCGGCGATGTAACATATAGCGCTTCTAGTTTAGAGCTTTCGAATAACGGTCCAGCTGGACCAATCACATTTCCTCTGAGCATCAAATGCTTAGAAGCAAGCAAACGATCAGCAACTTGCATAAGAATACCGGGAATATTTTCAACTCCGAACTCTTTTTTTGATATTATAATAGCTTCTTGAAAAAATCTCGTATGCTTTGCATCCCAAAGAGGATATTCACTAACTCCGATAGTTGAATAGGTTGTAGCACCTTCGAATGGGACATCATCAAATAAATTTACTTGAAAATCATGTTGGCAATCCATTTCCAAAGAAAGCCAACCAGCTTCCAACTTACCTAGGTGTTCCTCTAGAAAACTGATAATAGATTTCATAAACTTACCACTCCTTATTCAAACTTTGCTTTTAGAATACTTTCTTATAAGGAAATCAAATATAACTTATCTCAAATTATGTTGTATTCGTTCATTAAGAAAAAGATCACTTTTTTAGATGAGCGCTTCATATGCCTTTCAAATAGTAGAAGCAGCTTTTTTCTTTTTTCCGCATCTTTCACATTCGTAAAGAAACATTGCTGGAATTTCACTATCTCGACTAATCCGTTCGTACCTATGTAGGCCAATTCTGCATAACAGGCTCTCTTCTTTATTGGTAGCCAGCAATGAAACGATAAGAAATATAAAACCAAAGGCGATTAAAATATAAGGTATGTTGTACAACTTGAATGTTTCTTCGACTTTTGCGAGAAGAAGAACTGCACCAACCAAAATAGAAAGTGAAGCGATTGTTTTCAACTTAGCAAACAAAAAATCCCTCCTTTAGTTTTTTAAAACCTTCAATAATTTTTCTTATTTCGCCTGCTGGATTTATTTTGGAAAAACGAGTAAATCGACACCACAAGAAGAGCAGTTACAATGTCCTGTTCAAGCAAAGGGCGTATGAATAAAACAAGCAGTACCCCTACTACTCATATGAATAATTGATCTATTTCATCTCTGTCGTAATCTAAAATCCAATCGTTGTATTTATGGTACATTCCTTTTATATTTTCAGTTGAGGCGGCTATTAAATCACAACCTCTGTCATCGTAAACGTGAAAGATGGTTTTATTTTTTATGTTGATAAAGAACACATCATGATAAATGTTCGGTTTGATTCCCATGTCTTGATTGCATATAGCTTTCAGCAACGGGATGTATTTGATATCCGATGTTTTGCATTTGAGAATAAAACGGTGCGTTTTGTACTTGCCGTCTTCATTATCTTCTGGAAAAACGTACGGAATGGTAACGTGCTTCAATTGATTCAAAACGGATTTCTTCTGTACGTATCGAGAGAAAATTTTTAACTTGCGGTTAAACGTTGCACCTTTTCCGAAGTCGTTTACGTTTGCTACCATAAAAATCTCATCTTCCTGTGAATGTAAAGATTTAAACAGAGTGATAGCCCTTTGGTAAACGCCTTTTAAATAAGGACTGTTTTCTCCATCATTCTGCCAATCGTAGTTCACGCCTAATTCGAAGCGAATGCCGATCTCCCAGTCATAAAACAATGGAGGTTTTAATTCTAAGTTGGAGAAATTCTCTTTCATAAAGTCAGTAAGGTTCATTTTGTTCCTCTTTCCTTTTCTTGATTTATTGCTTCTTTCACATATCCATCTTCTCTTGCTGAATACAGAACTAAAATAGATTTGTTGTTAAATGGTTCTTGTAAATATCCACTTTATTTGCAGTAAAATTCAAAAAACGTATTTGCTCATTAATCTGAAGACTAATAGTGATCAATAAAGGAAAATTAATCTCTTTAACCCTATCTTCTATAGCGTGATATTCATCTTGTTCTTTGTCGTATAAAATGATTGAACTAATTGACACTGTAGCGTTTTCCATATCGACGCTGCACATTATCGGAAAAGGCTCTTCATTGTTTATTTTTGCTTCACCTAATACAATGGAACCGTTCAGTTCTACTGTGAAATCTTTTGTTTCAGCAGGTCTTACCCAAGTCTCGTCTTGTTCTTCATTTTCTTCTGAATCTATTGCCCATTCCCAAATCGGACTTTTTTTCAAATCGTCAATGGTTAACTCATTAACCGGTTTAGTTTTCAACATATATTCCACCCTTCATTTATTTTCCGTTAAAATTCTTAAAACTTATCTCGACTGTTTGAATGTTAGAGTTCAATTAAGAGGATCGATGAAAATCAAGGGTTGAATGTGACTTAATTGTACTTAAGTTGCATTTAACTCCTTAGTCTCATTGCCATGCGCTCAATCGAAAATCATAGCTAATTAATATGTTATTGTTTTCATTATACTAAAAATTCCCATTTTATAAATCGTAATAAATGAAAACTAAAAGTAATAGTCTTTGTTGAAGTACACTTCTACAAATAAAAGAGAGAGAAGAGGCTCTTTGGTCAGTCTCTTCTCTCTTCCTATTCAAGCACCTTTCGATAATTTAGTGATATATAAACTACCTATGCTTTAATTTTTTTCTTATACATGTGCGACTATATCTTTTACATTATTCAAGATTTGAGGTTTGAAACAAACAAAAAGACCCTATGATATTAACTGGTACGTTCCTTATCGCAAATATTAAAATTACACTATTAAATGTATCTAGATTTGCAAAGGGAATTGCATCTCTTTTTTAAAAAATGTTCAATTCAAAATTTAAAAATTTCGGTTATTTGATTTTCCTTCTATTTTCATTCAGTATCCCCAATCATCGACGCGCCACTTTCCTGAACTATCATCCCTGATCAAAATCCAGTTCCAATCGGTGTATAAAAAGTCAGGTTCGAAGCTGCCGTCGCCACCTTTAGCATCCGTTTTAAGATTAGATACGAGAACGATTACATTTTCTTCCTTTATTCCATTTGTTGAACCCTTGCCGTACTTCAGGTAGTCTTCAACCACTCTGTCGGATTCTTCTTCTGTATACCATAATTCTTCAAGTTCTATGCTCTTAAAACCTCTGACCTTTTTCTTTACAGCTTTTGCAGCATTAGTTAACTCCTCATCAGAAAACTTAACAGACTCTCCCAAATTCACTTGCACATCAGTAGCTTTGCCAGATTGGCTGTAAAATACACCGGCTAGTAACACCACAACCAGACAAAGAACAACTAAAACCTTCTTCACATGCTCCACCCCAGTATTCAGTTTTTGGCACTTGTATATATTATTTAACGAGAATTACCTAAAATTGGTTCCTCCACTTTCTTCTTACCGATATACAACTTTCGATCGAAAGGTTGAACATTACCAATTCCTGGAATCCAGATTCGTTATTAAATATTCTTGGAAACTTATGGGATTTTATTAATTAGAAAAATGACACCATATCCTTTGCTTTGTCTTCCGAACAAACTTTCGCTAAATAGCCGCTTACGCTCAATTCGCTTTTATTTTCCCTGTATTCTCCTTATTCACTAATATTCCTAGCAGTACATGCTTACATAACAATAGAAGAGACAAGGTGTTTCAACCAGTCAGGAGTCTTTTGTAAGCTCTTGCGGAGAATTATCTCTTTCGGTAAATTTCTAATCTTAAAATTTTTACCTATCTAAAAAGCTAAACCCGCATTATCTAATACCGTTAACAAAGATATCCATATATGATTCCAATTAAATTTTTGATTTAAAATAGAACAAACTAGAGAGATTTTGAAAATCCTTAAACTTCTATGTAATATTTAATTAATTTGCCGATATAATTTATACAAGGAATATTGCTTTCTTATATAAGATCTTATTTTCTTAAACTCCATACTTTCAAAAGATTATCATAATACGTTCCTTGAAATTTTAATGGTTCACGTTCCATCATTTTAAAGGGACGGTTACCTCCTTCGTTTCGAATGATTATCACAACACATGCGGGAGGACATTCAATGTTAAAAACTAGCAAGTTACCTATCCTATCATTAATTGCAATTATCTCTACATATTTTATGTGGAATACCACATTCAATGAACAAACATGGCTAAAATCAGCAGGAATAAACGGGATTCAGCTTTTTGCCGCAGCCCTCAGTTTTATCTGGTTGTTTGGAGCTTATATCCGCCAGACAGACCGATACAGAAACTTCTGGCTGCTGCTAAGTTTAGGGATGTTATGTTCCATAAGCGGTTCTTTGATTTCCCTTTTGGTTCAGGCGAGCCAAAAAGTCATTGCCACTCCGGCGCTTGCTTCTTTCTTCTGGGTGTTCTCCTACCTTTTTTTATTAGCTGCTATGGTCTACAAAGCTAAAGAAATAGGCGCAGTTTTTTCAAATAAGACATACCTTTTCAATATTATTATTTATATGATCACCGCTATTGGCATTAGTTATTATTTTTTGATAGGTCCGCTGCTCTTTTTACCGGAAACGTCACTATTAGTTAGACTGTTTGCGATAGGATACCAAGTAACAGACTTAGGAATTTTGTTTTTTAGTATTATGCTTTACTACCATATACAATTTCAAAATGAAAAAAGAGTCCTTTTCTTTTTGATAGCTGGACTATTGCTTCAACTAATTTCAGATTCCCTTTTAGCTTATTTATCAATTACCGGAAATTATCAGACCGGTAGTGCAGTCGAATTGATGTGGATCACCGCTCTGCTTCTGATTGGCTTTACAGGCTTTTATGATGACGGTGTCAGTAAAGCAGAATATAAAAAGCCGGACAACCTTTTTAAAAAGAAGGAGTACATTTTTCCATATGCCAGCATAATCCTGCTTACCGCTTTAGTAATTTATAGTTATCAATGGAATTTTAATGCCTTGAGTGGATCACTCCTCATCACTTTTCTTATGGTTCTCGGCCGTCAGCTCTTTATCATCATTAAAAATAACGAATTGATGGATGACCTTAAACATTTGGCTTATCATGATCCCCTGACTGGTTTATCTAATCGATTCAGTTTTATAGAAAATATCCAAATGACCTTGAAGCAAAATGCAAATACCAGAGTTGCTTTATTATTAATCGATTTAGACCGCTTTAAAGTAGTGAATGATACACTTGGCCACCATATCGGTGACCTGATATTAGTGGAAACAGCAGTGAAATTAAGACAAGTACTAGATACAAATTCTCAGATCTACAGACTGGGAGGGGATGAGTTTGTTGTTATCCTTTCTGATGCTTCAGAAAAAACTGCTGCTGTATCAGCTAAGAGGATCTTAGACAGTTTCCAAAATACTTTTTCGGTGATGGCATACGAAATCGATCTCACCCCAAGCATTGGAATCAGCCTGTTTCCTGAACACGGGACGACTCAGGAAGATTTACTAAAAAATGCGGATGCCGCAATGTATCTTTCAAAGGAAAAGGGGAAAAATGAATTTACTTTTACAATGCCGAGCTGAATAGCTATATGAAGCGGAAAATGGATATTGAGAATCAGTTAAAAAGAGCGATTGATAAAAATCAGTTTTCATTGGTTTATCAGCCTAAAGTAAATTTTCAAACCAATAAAATGATCGGTATGGAAGCCCTATTGAGATGGGAACATCCTGAATATGGCTGGGTTTCTCCAGCGGAATTTATTCCGATTGCTGAGGAAACAGGACAAATCGAAGCTATTGGAAAATGGGTTCTGGAGACAGCTTGTAAACAAAACAAAGTTTGGCAACAACAAGGACTTGGCCCTTTAAGTGTTTCCGTTAATGTATCCGTTCTGCAATTTCAAAATGGTAAATTTCTTAAAACGGTAAAAACCGTTTTAGAAGAATCAAAATTAGATGCACAGTTTCTGGAACTGGAAATTACAGAAAGTATTATGCAAAATATCAAAGAGAGTAGAGATATTCTAACGCAATTTAAAAAATTGGGTGTGAAGATCTCCATTGACGATTTTGGCACCGGTTATTCTTCCCTGCATATTCTTTCAAAATTGCCGATCGACACGATCAAGATAGACAAATCATTTATTGATGAATTGGATCAGCTGGATCGATCGCCAATCATAAAAGCAATTATAGATCTAAGTTTGAACTTAAACTTAAGTATTGTAGCCGAGGGCATAGAAACGGTAAATCAACTTGAATTCTTGCAAGCAAACGGATGTATGATTGGCCAAGGATATCTTTTTTCAAAACCGGTAAAAGCAAACGAATTTGAGCAGTTAATCAGAACAAATGATGTAAGAAATTTCGAGAAACAGCCATCGCTATAACTTAAAACTCCCTACCAGAAGAAACCTAAATGATTACCAAATCGCTATAAATGATTAACGTAAAATTCGAATGTTTATAGCTTGCCTTTTATTAGTTGGGCTTTGTCTTGTGAATTAAAAAACAGATATTATATTTCAAAAGAAAAGGAGAGAAGAAACTCGGTGCCCACCGCTTCTTCTCTCCTTTTGCAATCATTTAACTTCTTATAAATGGAGATAGACAACCTATATTTTCGATAAAATATTTAAATGATCACTTCTTGTTTCTTTACATTTTCTAAAAATAAATCCTAAACTTATCCTTCCATATCCATGGAGTTTAAGAATAATTTAGGTTAGACAGAATCATCTTATCAGCTAAAGGCGTGCTTCCTGCGATGATGGATTACATGGAAGAAACAGTATTAACCAAGGTTTGTTTTGTTATTTCCATTAAAACAGCTTTATCAGCGCATCCTAAAATAGAAAATTCACACAAAAATGAGCTGGAAAATGCATCTCCAAGCTCATCACTAGTTAAATACTTAATTTTATTCATTCAAAACATTCCATTTTGATTGTTATGCCGTCCAACATCCCGTAGTGCAGCTGCTTCAGCTAAATTTTGATTTAAAGTTTTTTCCTGTTTATTTAAGTTATATTTTCTTCGGGTTAAAACATCAACAAGATAACTTCCTAAGAATATAACAGCTACGGAGCCCCAAAAAATCCACATTATCCAATGCATAAATTTCCCTCCTTCTATTTCAGTCATCGTCCCATGATCTATTTCCTCTATATATACTAATACGGTTTACAGCTGCAATAAGTTTCAATAATTTATATTTTCAGAATTATTATTTGTATATTATGACGCTAGCAAACCACATCTGCTCTCTATTTTTATTAATATGTTCCTGATAAGTGCTGCTCTATAAACTAAGAATTCGTCAAGATTATACGTGATTCATAATTAGTTTAACAGTGATGGTTAATTTGAATTGTATTCTGCTTAAATTTTTGCCTCTTTCAATTTAAATCGAATACCTTACTGCCAATATCTCTTTCAATTAATTGACGGCTGGCGCTTGTCTGGTCTGTAATTCGATTGAAATTGGCAAATGGATGGATTCCATATGCATTTCTATCACCATTTGATTTCATCAAATAGGCATGGAACTCCTGAATTTTTGTTGCGATTTTTCTCCTTGATTGATCCATCTTTAGTGATGAGTATAAGGAAAGTCAGTTATATGGATCTTGAAAGCCTTTTATAAAACTGTTCCTCAAGGTTCAAGCAAATCCAACTTTTGAGAGTCATAACTTCTCATCTACATCAATAAATTACTCCATTAAACAGCTCTAATTCTTTAGTTTTAAAGCCATCGCATTGATAGCCACGATAAGAGTGGATACGGACATAAGAACCGCTCCTGCTGCAGGAGCCAACGTAATCCCAATGGAAGCTAAAATTCCTGCAGCTATAGGAATGGCAATAAAGTTATAACCGGCTCCCCATACGAGATTTTGCTTCATTTTACTGGTTGTTTTGTTGGCCAATTCGATAAAGGATTCAATATCCCCTGGATCCGACTGCGTCAAAATCACATCAGCAGAATCAATAGCGACTTGAGTTCCGGCTCCGACTGCTATTCCAACGTCTGCCATCGCCAGGGATGGTGCATCATTTACGCCATCACCCACCATAATGACGGTCTGCCCTTTATTATTCAGTGATTCAACCAACTCGTATTTATCTTGAGGAGATTGATTGGCTCTGTATTCAATGCCCAGTTGCTCAGCTACCCCTTGGGCGGCTGTTTCATTGTCACCTGTAGCCATAATTGGTTGTATATCGCTATGTTTCAATGCTTGTATCAGGTTTTTACTTGTTTCTTTTAATTCATCACCTAATGCGACCGTACCGATCGGTTTCCCGTCTTCAACCAATATACTTAACGTCGCCCCTTTTGGAACATCCACCTCCAACTCTTTTTCAAGTGCCTTTTGACTGATCAATTCGTATTTGCGGCCATTGGCGTTTCCTTCCACACCAGCACCCGGCACAACATCTATCGAATCAAAGCGGACAGATTGAATCCCCTGTTTCTCTGCGTAATGGACGATCGATTGGGCGATTGGGTGGCTAGAGCCGCCTTCAATCCCTGCCATAAGGGCCGCGATTTCAGCTTCGGTATGTTGGCCATTCAGTGTTTCCATTTTCAATACTTTAAATTCCCCAGTAGTCAATGTGCCTGTTTTATCCAATATCATCACATCGGCCTTACTTGCCAGTTCCAATGCTTCCCGGTCTTTCACCAACAAACCTCGGCTTGCACCCAAACTGGTGCTTCGTGCAATCACTAAAGGAATGGCAAGGCCGAGAGCGTGCGGACAAGCGATGACCAACGTCGTGACCGTAAAGAGAATGGCCGTTTGAAGATCCGCTATATACAGCCAAACTCCAAACGCGATGATGGCTGCCGCAATGGCGATATAAAATAGCCAGCCCGCTACTTTTTGGGCCAAGTTTTCAGCTCTAGAAGGCTGATTTTGCGCCTGGCCAATCAAGGTTTGAACTTGAGAAATGAACGATTGGTCGCCCGTTTCCTGCACTTCAAGATACAAAATGCCTTCGCCGTTCGTGGAACCGCCGATCACTTTGTCTCCGACTCCTTTTTCAACGGGTTTGGATTCTCCCGTCAGCAAGGCTTCATTGATCCGGGAGGCTCCTCGTTTGATGATGCCATCTGCTGGAACGTTTTCGCCAGCCTGAACCCGTACCAGGTCTCCGACTTTTAATTCGGTTACCGGACGCGTCTCAATCAAATCGTCTTCCAATACCACATGCGCATCTTTCGGCACTAATTCAGCGAGCGATTTTTGCGCATCTCCTGCTTCTCCGACAGCTTTCATTTCAATCCAATGGCCAAGGAGCATAATCAAAAGCAACGAAGCGAATTCAAAGAAAAAATTCATGATGTGTTCACCGCTTAAATAGAACGCCGCCACTGCGTAAATACTATAAAAATACGAAACGGAGATCCCTAAAGAAACAAGGGCCATCATACCCGGAGCTTTTTGCTTGAATTCGGCTACCGCACCTTGAAAGAAAGGTTTTCCGCCGTAAGCCAATAAGATAGTTGCCAATACAGCGACTAAAATGTCCGAGTACAAGAAAGTGAATTGAAAAGGAAGCTTAACTTCCATCATTGGCGACAATAACAGAATGATGATGCCAATTGGCAGCGACTTCAGGAAAATTTCTTTAAAATTCCCATGATGATGATTGTCCTGTTCATGCCCGCTGTGAACGGAATGAGCATGATGATCGTGGTTCTGGGATGGGTTGCTGTGGGCATGACTGCCCTCTTCTACTTGTGCTTCATGATAGGCATGCCAGACATGTTCTGAATGGTCCATTTTGAGAGGATCTGTGTGTTCATAGTGAGAACCGTGATCTGGATGATTTTTTTCATTCTTTTTCATTTTGTACGCCTCCCTCATATACCCCTATAGGGTATATTTGTTTTAAAAATAAATAGTGCTGTGCAGCACCCTTATACAACGTCATATCCTTGGTCTTCAATTTTTTCTTGAATTTCACTTAAAGAAGTTTTGTTAGTGTCACATTTAACTGCCACTTCACCTTTATTTTCTTTGATAGCTTTGCCTAAACGATGGTATGTGTGATCTTCCATTAAAGCCAGTGACACTTTATTCATCGCCGATTAAATGACACTAACTTGATGCAGGATATCGACACAGTAACAATCGTTTCCGACCATTTATGAACTCAGAGAACTTGCCTCTCAATCCGTTTCAACCGATTCAAAAGCTGCTGCTTATTAGGTTGCTCTATTGATTTTATCAGATCTTCCATTCTTTGAACCTCCCGAACAAATATACCCCTCACCCGTATAGTACTGCTAATTTATTTGTTTGTCAAAGCAACTGATTCGTTTAGCGCTCCATTTTTAGTTTTGATATTACTTTTATAATGCCTATTCCTCTACAGGAATTTGTGCGAACTCAGGCGTACATATAGAATACTGTCGATGGCAATTGATTATTCCTGTTCCGTTAAACGTACTGTACAGGTTAAGGTCAAATCCGACTTTTCCCCGTCGACCCATAGTTCATACTCCATCACCTAATCAGTGTTAAATACAATATTTAAAAGATTATCAACAACCAAAAACCGGTTTCCATTTAAGGAATCCGGTTTTTCTAGTTTAAAATCGTAATAAACATGTCTCTACAGACACGTATAAGCTAATTATTAATCGACAGCGGAATAATTTTGACTGTCGCCGCCCTCGACCGCGCACTGATCATCGATTTAAGATAAGGGCTGTGTTGGTACTTTTTATGATACGCCATGTCAATAAAATCGTTTATTGGACCCTCGACCGATTCGAATTTTACTTCTTTTGCCATGCCGGCGCCAATAATTTTACCCTCTTTCTGTTTCATAGCGGCCTGGTACCATCGGGAGTTATGCCCATTATAGGCGCGCACATAAAGATGATGGTCAACCACGACAGACCAAACCCAGGTTGGTGTGCCATAAATTACTCCACCTTCACGAAACGGTGCAATATGCAGGTCATCAGCTGTAGCAATTTTGAGCAGCTCCTCATTTAGCCATTTAATCATGGTACTCCTCCTAATATAGGTAGTTTTATTCTAATAATGTGGAATGGATAAAGTGCTACAACGGCCATGCCGTAAAGTTGAAGAATCCCTAGGCTCTCGCGTTATTGAAATATGGATGGCTTCAATTTAATGAAAAGGACTATAAGGCCTGAATTTGAAAGCTCATTTATCCTCTTTCAACTTCGCAGCTAGTGCCGTTTTTCGGGCTGGACTCTCCTCCTGCTTTTGAATGAACTTCAAAGCATAATGCGTCCCGGCAATATAGATTCCCATGATCGAAAGGTGATCAATCAAAAATTTTGCCGTGGACTGGGTACTGAACCAGCCAAATGGACTGTATATGAATAGTTTGGAACCTATCTCCTCTTCAAAGGAAGCATGCACCCCGTAGGCAACAATCAACACTGCCAGCGTCCGCAACCCAATGGTACGAATCGGATTTGCACCCTTAATATTCGTCATTCTCCGTACTGAATTGATAAGCATTCCCCAAGATAGACCGATATGAACTGCCATGATGATGAACCCCCAATAGGCCGCCTGAATATGCAATTGCCGCAGCGCCATGTCGTTGTCTATTGGAATAAAGGGAAACAAATCACTCGAAATCAGCACAGCACTAATCATCATCGCGGCCATTGTTATAAGAAAAAGCATGTTGATTCCTATCTGCAAAATACGACGAACGTTATACTTCCCTTTGAAAAGCGTCTTATACCAACGTCGATTCAAAAAGTTATGGATCGTGAATTGGACGAGCACTACAATTCCAATGATTTCATGGACCATGTTTCCAGTAATATAGTAAGCTATTGCGAATAACATAAGAATGGTCATCATTAGATCATTGCCTAGCCTGAACATCAGCTTTCCACTCATACCCTGCACCTCTTTCTTTTCTTCCATTCATCTCTGAATTCGTTATGTAGGCAATATCTTTCCATGGCTCTACTTACTCAGCTCTTAAACTGCTGAATATACAATCTCAGGAGCACCTCTTGAATTTTTTTCGATTTTTCTTCTGCTTCTAATAGACGGGTTTCTCCCCTATTGATTCCATTGGTATGGGCAAATCCCTCGCTGACCTTCCATTGCTCTGTCGGAACAACTGAGCCAAAAATTTCTCCACTCTTTTCCTTTGATTGCGCGACATCTTCTAAATCAAACTCTTCTAATTGATCCATCGAGTTGATATAGTCATCCCGCTCCTGATTTGCATGACAGGTAAAGCAACGGCCAATATTATCTTTAGCCACTTCTCTGTCAGGCGTAAACCGTTGGTATTCCCATTCCCCATTGCGTTCTTCGGGCGAATATTGGGAACCCCACCCTTCCTGCTTTTCCATCACTAAATATTGATCAAGCTCTCCGTCCTTATATCCCACCAAGGTGATGACTGTACCTCTCGGAAATTCCTCTCCGTTCTGCGCTGCTTCGATCGCTTCTTCGCTGTTTATATAAATGTCTTCATGAATATCGCCCCGGTCATATGTCGCAAACACAATTCCCTCTTCAAGATCTTCAGGAAATTCAACAAGATGGGCTCCAGAACCGATCTCATCAAATTCCTGACCTTGCCCTGAAGTTTCCTCCCCATTTTGCAGAGCAGAATCCGCAGATTCATTATCTTCGCTGCAAGCTGTTAGGGTGAGCGCAAAAAGTATTCCAAGCAACCTCAAAATTCGTTTCATTCTGTATCCCCCTAATTTCATCCTATGATTCTGTATTCTTCACCTTTTGGTTTTTATCCAGTTATCTATCCCCCTGCACTTGTTGTCGACTTTCTTTATTATTCAAATTTAAGTTAATGCACTTGCCTTTTCCTGCAACTTTCTTTCCGTCGTTTCTACTACAGCGGTGTATTTAGTATTTCTGAGCCAGATAAACAGCAAACTCAATAATGCGGCAAATATGCCGGCCAGGATTACATGGGAAGTCCCTAATGATGCAATGAATAAGCCACCCGCTGCTGCCCCGACTGTTGTCCCGATATTTACAGACGACAAGAACAAGCCGTTTGCAAAATCAGGAGCTTCCGTTGCAGCAGAGGAAACTACATATTGGGTAAGATTTGCCCCTATTCCAGCCAGGATTCCCCAGAAGAATATCAGGACAGCTGCCGGGAAAGTAAATTGGCCAGTGAAAAATAAAATGATATATAGAAGACCTACCAAAACGGGAACATATACCATTGTTTTCATAGGATTAGAGGTGAGCAGTTTACCAGCCCATATATTCCCGATCACATTAGCTGCACCGTAAATCAATAATATGAAACTCGTTACATTCGCGGATACATTCGTTACTGTTTGCAGATATTCTGCCAAGTAGCTGAAAACCGCGAAAATGGCTGCGTTAAACAAAAGAGCCGTTAGAATCGAAAACCAGGTTAGTGATTTTTTCAGTATTTTTAATTGTGAGCCATAGGAAATTCTTTCATTGACCGGTATGGATGGTATGAATAGAAGGGTCGAGATAAGCACCAGGAAATTGACAATGGCAAAAAAGGAAAGTGCCACTTGCAAATTAAACATGTTGGCCATAAAACTTGCGATTGGAACTCCGATTACCATTCCTGCGGATACTCCGATAAATATTTTTGAAATGGCTTTTGGTACATCCTTGATCTTTACCGAATTGGCCGCTACCGAAAATGCCAACGATACATACACGGGATGGAAAAGCGCCGGGATAAGGCGGGCAATCAATAAAACGGTAAAGCTTGATGTAAAGATAGAAATGACATTCCCTGCCACAAAGATACTTAAGACAAGGACCATCACTTTCTTTCGATTAAGCCTTGAAAACAGTAAGGGCATTGTTGGCCCGGATATAGCCACTCCTATAGCAAAAATACTCACAAGCCAGCCCGCTGTGGCAACACTGACACCAAACTGATCCGCAATGTTCGGCAATATTCCGATAAACCCCATCTCGGTGTTCAAGATGCCAAAAACACCGACGGTCAAAATGAATACAATTAAATTGTTTTCTTTCATAAAAATAACTCCTATCTTAATGTAAAGAATTAATATCAGTTTTTAGAAAATTTCCTATGGACGTAAAAGATGTTTTTTCCATTCTACTGCCTATAGCTATTCATTACTAATACCTATATCTGATATCTTGAAATGCTTTTAACGCATTTCATATTTGTGTATAATAATTAAAAAAGAAGGTGAGCAAAGTTATGGAACTAAGGGTATTACGTTATTTTTTGACTGTCGCGAGAGAAGGCAGCATTACGGCAGCAGCTAATTTTTTGCATGTGACACAACCGACTTTATCAAGGCAGTTAAAAGATTTAGAGGAGACGTTAGGTAAAAAATTATTTATCCGAAAAAGCCACAATATCGCCTTGACAGATGAAGGAATGATTCTCAGAAAGAGAGCAGAAGAAATCCTGAATATGGTCGAGAAGGTGGAAGAAGAGTTTCAGTCAATGGAAGAAACAATCGGCGGTGATATCTATATCGGCGGCGGGGAAACAGATGCGATGAAATTGATTGCTCAAGTTGCAAAAGCGGTTCAGCAAAACTACCCCAACATCAAATATCACCTGTACAGTGGAAACTCTGATGATGTGACAGAGCAGCTGGATAAGGGTTTGCTGGATTTTGGCATACTGATCCAGCCGGCCGATCTGTCAAAATACAATTACATCAACCTTCCGGCCAAGGACCAATGGGGAGTTGTCATGCGAAAAGATAGCCCGTTAGCTCTCAAAAAAAGTATACAAAGAACCGATTTAGCAGATCTTCCCCTCATATTATCTAGGCAAGCGATTAAACAGGGATTATCCAGCAATGAATTTTCCCAGTGGTTTGGTGAGGATTACGACAAATTGAATGTGGTCACTACCTATAACCTCGCCTATAATGCAGCCATTATGGTCGAAGAAGGAATGGGCTATGCCGTCTCCCTTGATAAAATCGTAAATACATCGAGTGAAAGCAAGCTTTGTTATCGACCGCTAGAACCGAAGCTTGAATCTGGCCTGAATATCATCTGGAAAAAACATCAGGTTTTTTCAAAAGCTGCTCAAGTGTTTTTTGATGAGATGCAGCATCAATTTTCAACCGGCTGGTCTGGCAAACAAGAATGACCTTTTTTTCAAAAGAAGAATCTGTTGTTCTTGCAAACACTTTGACTCACTTAAAGACCCCCTTCATATTATTGAAGGGGGTCTATTCGCTTTCTTTTTTACTTGTTATTTTCAGCTAAATCAAGAACAACATTTATATCACCAGCTCCAACAGCTTGAGCAAATCTTTCCACGTCTTCAATATAGCCAAGACGGGTGTAGTTAAAGGAAGTAGAAAATTTTTCATAGAATAATACCAGACAATTGTCACCATAAAGCATGATTTCTCCCTCCTTTATAACACCGGGGCTTTCAGAATCTGTCGGGAGGCTATCCGGAAGATAATAGAACTTTTCATTCCTATGAAGATCCTCCATCCTTATTCTTAAAGGAAGTAATTCAACCAATGCTTGTGTTGTCCGGTTATCGTAAAGTTTTGCTAGGAATATTTCATCGCCTATTTTTATATTTATAGTTAGCAGAGCTGACATATCAGCTTCCTCCCTTTCCTGGTTAATTTCACTGCTTTGCCCTTCTTCTACAACCGTCTTTTCACTTTTTGCGTTAGATTTACTTTTTTGCATTTCCTCTGTATCCGTCTCTTCTGTTTCATTTTTTTGACTAGCAGAACAAGCAGTCAGGCTGAAACAAAACATAAAGATACACAGTATTAAAAAGATTATTTTCATTTCCGATGCCCCTTTCTTTCAAAATTCCGCCTTAATTTAAGCTTTCCTACCGTTTCTTGAACTCTATATCGGGCAAGGATTTTCAAAATAAAAAGTGTGAATCCGACAAGGCTATGAGGGATTCACACAGAAGCTTTATTTAGACTGCGATCAACTCCAAAAACTTCCTATCTACAAAATAAATCTAGTGTATTTTTAAAGATTTTCTTGGAAGAAAGACTCCAATTTGTCAAAAGGGATCAACTCCCAATTGTCGTATAAATCCACATGTCCTGCATCCGGTACAATGTGAATTTCTTTCTCTTCGCCAGCTAGCGCGTAAGCGTCTTCACTATAGTATCTGGAATGGGCATTCTCACCTGCAATGAACAGCAGCGGGCGCGGACTGATCGTCTTTATTTGCTCAAGCGGGAAGAAGTTCATCAACGCCCCTCTGCTGGTCAAGCTCATAGGCATGGAGCGAGGATGTTGCCCCCTAGGAGTACCATAGTATTCGGCAAACTCTGCTGCAGCTGCTACTTGTGAAGGTTTTAGTTCGACAGCAGAGCCTACTAAGTCTTGTACCGGTTCACCGCCTTCAGCCTCAATCCAGCGCTGTTCAGCGGCTTCTTCAAGAGCCGTTCTCCATTCTTCTTCAGTCATCACCTCTTCCGCTACCGGTGCTAATCCCAATCCTTCTCGATGGGCGCGGCCCATATCGTACATGCTGACTGTCGCTACAGCCTGCAAGCGAGGATCAGTCTGTGCAGCATTGATTGTAAAACCGGCACTTCCACAAATACCGATGACACCAATACGGTCACGATCCACTCCATTGTGCGTTCCTAAAAAGTCTACTGCTGCACTGAAATCTTCAACAAAAGCTTCAGGTGAAGCGATATTACGTGGTTCCCCGCCGCTTTCGCCATTATAGGAAGCGTCAAAAGCAACGGTTACAAAACCGCGTTCTGCCATCTCTTGAGCATACAAGCCGGAAGTCTGTTCTTTCACACCACCAAACGGATGCCCTACAATGATTGCAGGCATTTTAACTGAGGGATCTATATCTTTAGGGGTATACATATCGGCAACCAACTCAATGCCAAGCCTATTTTCGAAAGCCACTTTTTCATGAGTCACCTCGTCACTCTGAGGAAAAGTCTTGTCCCATTCCGAAGCGTTTACTGCACTCTCTTGAACCGAGCTTTTTTCATTTTCATTTTGACTGTCTCCATTATTGGCTGGATTGCCTTCTCCGCCTGTGGCGAAAACAATAGCGCTAACTAAAATCAAGACCAGGGCAGCTGTTCCAACTGTTGCTAATAATTTTTTACTCATCTTAACCCTCCTATTTTTTATTTTCACTACCATCATAAATCGGCAAAATTCAAATAACCAATACCTATATCAAATAAGCAGATATACTTATTAGGCATATGAAGTCTATTAAGGAAATTTTATTATTAAGGTGCTTTATCGCTGACTCAAATT
Source organism: Planomicrobium soli (assembly GCF_003014655.1). Classification (GTDB taxonomy): domain Bacteria; phylum Bacillota; class Bacilli; order Bacillales_A; family Planococcaceae; genus Planococcus; species Planococcus soli_B. The sequence continues at coordinate 183,440 of NZ_PYAT01000003.1, forward strand.
AACAAAGTATTTCTAGAAGCAAAATAATTTTATCTATCACAAGTCACATTCGCTAATTTATACTAACTTTTACTATTTGCTTTCAGATTTAGAACGGCAGCGTAAAGGCATTGATTTTGCTTTATAAAATCGTATTCCATTTGGCAGAGTTCCAGATTTGGCCGAAACTGGTGTTGATGTGAGTACAGTATGTAGTGCAGATGCCTCAGATGTTCGTTCACTCCGGGATTTTGTCCATCTCTGTTGAAGGGCTCTCTATCAACTAGAGTCTCCTCGCTTGAAACTGAAAATCTATAAACTATTGGGAATGATTGGGGTTCCCAGGAACGTTTTTGTGACGAACCAGTATTGGCTGATCTTTCCGCCACGCGTATTTTTATGGTGTTGATTTTAGGGCTTCACGGCCATCGTAGAAAGGCTTACATACAAGCAAGACCGCCCGCTAAATTGCCTAATATATAAGCACCCTAAACAATCACTGTATGGCACTTTCTTTTTCAGGGATGGAAGATAAAAGAACGTAGACAAAACGAGCAAATTGTTTTTATGACGAAAAAAAGACAAGAGCTTAAGCTCTTGTCTTTTTTAGTAGAATTTACTCGATTGTTATGACAGAACCAGTCAGTTCTGTTTCTTTGTCGCCATCTTTAGCGTAAGCATTTATCAGGTAGCGGCCTGCTTTTAATGGCTGGCCATCAATGGTCATATCCCATCTGAATGCATGGAAACCACGAGGCACATTTGTTGCTTGCGCTGTTGTAGTCAGCAACGCGCCTGTGCTAGCATTTCTGATCCGCAGCTCAAATTGGTCTGCACCAACTGGAACATAAACATCTCCTGTTAAGTAACCGCCTGCCACTGATAATCCGATGCTGCTAAGCAATGGATAGTCCGGCTGCTGTACGAATAAAATTGTCGGCACTTCGATTGTTTGTTTTCCGTCGTTCAAAAGGAATGTGCCTTCATAGTAGCCTGGCTTCAATTTGCTTGTGTCCACATGCACACTGAAGTTCAAATCTTGTGTCTGACCAGGCTGAACTTGCAAGTTGTTGCTTGTTTGGACTTTAACGCCTTCTTGTCCTGTAAACGAAATCGAATAGCGCTTGCGTTCTTCTGATAAGTTATGGACCGTGAATTTTTGTTTTTTCACTTCTTTTCCATTGTCTTTTTCAAAAATCCCGAAAGAGTGGCTGCCAGGAGTGGCAAGAGTTTTCGTGTTGATCGCATCTAGCACACGAATACTTCCCGCACCTTGCGAGTTATGCGGATAAAGTTTGCCGTTCATGTCGAAAAGGTTTTCAGCGGTATTCATCAATGCTGCTTTGACGAATTCAACGCTCCATTCTGGATGCGCTTCAAGAATCAGCGCTGCCGCTCCTGCAACGTGTGGTGAAGCCATGCTTGTTCCTTGCATAGAAGCATATCCGTGTGGATTTGCCGCATTATGCGTTGGTACAGTACTAACGATTGCAACTCCTGGAGCTGAAACATCCGGCTTGATCATCCATGTGTCCATAACCGGACCGCGGGAAGAGAAGCTAGCCATTGTTTCGCCGACTTTTTGAGAAAATGCAATGTCAAATGAGATTGTATTGTTGCCAGCCGCCAATTCAGCAAGCAATGTCTGGCCGTCTGCAAGTGTTGTGCGGATTGTCGGAAGCGCTAGGCCTGGTACGTCCGGCACGTTGCCTGCAACGTTGTTGTACATCACGGCACCAACTGCGCCGGCTGCTTTAGCGTTTGCCACTTTATCAACAAAAGCAATGTCACCGCGAGAAATCAAGGCAATTTTTCCTCTTACATCGATTGAGGAAAAATCTGCAGGTCTTCCAAGGCCAGCGTTAACAAATTCATACTCGCCTTCATTTAAAGCTAAAAGCTCGTCTTCAGAAGGAAAGCCCATTGTTGCTGCTGAAGGGTATGTCTTGCCTTCAGAAGTGAAAAGTTTTGCGCTGAATACATTGTATGGAAGCTGAGTTGCGCCGACAGAAATCGCTTCACGCGAAGTTCCTGGAGAACCGACCGTCCAATTGTTCGGGCCGCTGTTGCCGTTGGAAGTAACGGCTACAACTCCGTCTGCCATTGCTGTATCCAAAGCGATGCTTGTTGCATAGTCAGGATCGTTGATCGAAGCACCAAGTGAAAGGTTCATAACATCCACACCATCTTGAACTGCGCGTTCGATCCCCGCAATTACGTTCGCAGTGGTGCCTCTGCCGCCTGGCCCAAGTACACGGTAGCCAAGAAGTGTCGCATTTGGAGCTACACCTTTAATGTTTCCGTTCGCCGCAACTGTACCCGCTACGTGGGAACCGTGGTTAGTCGAAGCGCCCCGTGGGTCACCAGCAGGTGTTTCTTGCGGATCATTGTCGTTATCAACAAAATCCCAGCCCTTGTAATCACCAAAAGCATGTGCCAAATCCGGATGTGTGTAGTCAACTCCTGTGTCGAGAATTGCTACAGTGACGCCTTCACCAGTATAACCGGCTTCCCAGGCATCTTTTGCACCGATGAATGGAGCGCTGTCAAGCATTTCTGCGCTGAACAATTCGTCGGTAATTGTTGCTGCATCTTCCGGAGTCACTTCGTATTCCGCGTTCGGGTATACCGCCTTGACACCTGAAATTTGAGTTAAGGTATAAAGTTCGCTTTGTGGAATTTCTGCTGAGAAGCCAGAAAATACTGTGTCGTATTCCTGGATCACTTCGATATCAGCTGACGATTGTTGCAATTCCGCAAGAATCCGCTTCCGTTCCTTGTTCAAAATTTGTTCAGATTGCTTTTTTCCTTTGTGCTTTGCTTGCAGAACGGAGTCTTCGTCCAACTCAACAATTATTGAAATATGATCCGATGATGAATGATCTGCTTCAACGTAAAGTGAAGCCTGTGAGGAGTCGCTGTTCGCAAAGCCTTGAGCTCCAAATGACGAAAACGCTAACAAAAACATTAAAGCAGAAATAGAAAGTTTCTTAAACTTCTTTTGCATTAAGCATTCCCCTTTTTTTCTAGAATTTTAGAGTAGTCATCGAGACGGTGTTCCTTCGTACAGGCACCTCCTTCATACTATTCCATTTACAATCTTTTTAATATTACAATTAATTACATTACTTATCTACGCAACTAGAAAAAATAAGGAATTATCCTCAAATAGCCATTTGAGTCAAAAATTTATTATATCATTAGTAACAGTTTTGCAAAAATCGCCCTAAAACGAAAAAATATTTTTTTAAATCCCTTGGAAGCTTTAGAAGAACACTAACGAATCAACCTATTAAGATTTTGTCCTCAATTGAAAACTAGAAGGGCAATTAAACTTTCAGAGAAATTTATCAGAAAAAATAGTAAATATGTGTTGTAATATAGATAACTCTTAAAGAAGAATTTTCTTGAAATCAATCGCACACTTCTTATTACCTATATGTATTTTTCATTAATTCCAGAGTAAATCGACTTATGCCAGCGAGACGAAAGTAAGTCCAAGACTGATTCATGGAGGTGCAGTTATGAATATATTGATTATCGGTGGAGGTATTGCCGGCTTGACTTTAGCGGCGCAGCTTGTACAGAGCGACCATTCAGTCCAAGTAGCCGAAAAGGCATTTGGCCTTCGAACAGAAGGCTATATGATTGATTTTTTTGGTGCAGGCTACGATGCGGCTGAAAAAATGGGGCTTCTTGGGGAGCTGGAAAAAATACATTATCCCATTTCCGGCCTAAATATTAAACGAAGCAATGGCACGATCCGCTATTCCCTATCCTATTCAAAGCTTCGGAAGTTAGCGGACGGCCGCCATTTCAACTTTATGCGAGGCGACTTGGAGTATGTGTTATCCCAAAGAATCAAAAATCGGGTTTCTATCATGTACAATACAACTATTCAGTCAGTCTGGCAGGACGAGCAGAACGTTTATGCCCTGTTATCAGACGGTACCGAATGGCGAGGGGATTTGCTTGTAGGAGCGGACGGCATCCGTTCTAAAGTACGTGAGCTGGCCTTTGGTGATGCGCATCGATTTATCCGCTTACTCGGTCTTTATACAGCAGCATTCACATTCCAGCGGACCGACTTGTACAGAGGCATCGAGAATAGCTTTGATCTTCTGGCGGAGCCTGGCCGCCAAATAAGCGTCTATCCTTTAACTGATAACCGGATGGCGGTATTTTTTCTTTTTCGCAGCAACGAGACCAATAGCCGGGTGATGCGCAGACAAGCGCTTTCTGAACTCACGGACCGTTTTGGAGATATGGGTTGGCTGGTGCCGGATATTCTACGAAACAGCGAGACGGCGTCCGATTTTTATTTCGATGCTGTAGCTCAAGTGGAAGTGCCGCATTGGACGAATGGGCGCATTGCCCTTGTAGGAGATGCGTGCTACGCAGTTTCCCTTTTGGCTGGCCAAGGCGCTTCACTGGCAATGGCTGGTTCGTATACGCTTGCTCAGTGCCTCAGAGAGCGTGATGTTCCTTCTGCTTTGACTGTCTATGAAACCAGCTTGAAACCGCAAATTACCGAAGTCCAGCGGTCAGCGCGGAATTTCGCCAATTTCTTTTTTCCGGATACAACGTTTCAGCTCTTTCTTCGGGACGTTGGCCTTCGGGCATCCATGGTCCCTGTTTTACAGACTTACTTTAAATTTAAAAGCATTCGCCTGCCCGAGCTTTCAAAATGAACTTCTTATAGAGGAGATGTCCGAGATGTCTTTTTCCACTCCAAACAATAAACGTGAAACTCATCCCTATAAAGCCGATTGCACAAAGTGTTTCGGCTTATGCTGTGTGGCTCTGCCTTTTGCCGAATCCGCCGATTTCGCATTTACGAAGCTTGCCGGCACGCCTTGTCACAACTTGCAGGAGAACTTTCTTTGTGCCATCCATGAAGAGTTAAGGGAAAAAGGCTTTCGAGGTTGCACGGTATACGAATGTTTCGGAGCCGGGCAAAAAGTGTCACAGATTACGTATAACGGAATTGACTGGCGAAACAACCCGCTTTCAGCTGCCGAAATGTTCCAAGTTCTGCCCATTATGCAACAGCTGCATGAAATGCTTTATTACCTGGCAGAAGCGCTGGCGCTGAAAGACACCACACCGATTCACAGCCAATTGCAAGAAGCGTTTAATGAAACCGAACGCCATACATTGTTAGAGCCGCAAGTATTATTAGCTTTCGATATTCCAGCCCATCGTGATATCGTTAACAGCTTATTGCTAGAAGCGAGCAGACTAGTTCGCTCTACCGCATCCCTCTCTTTGCCCAAACAGCAGAAAAGGGCAAAGACGCCAGCAATCAAAAGCGACATGATAAGTGCGAAGCTTAAAGGCGCCAATCTTTGCGGCGCGAACTTGCGGGGTGTTTTCTTGATAGCGGCTGATCTTCGCGGAGCAGACATGCGAAAAACCGATATGATTGGAGCTGATCTTCGGGACGCCAATTTGCACGGTGCCGATTTCTCGGACTCGCTCTTCTTGACGCAAGCCCAGGTCAATTCAGCAAATGGCGACGGGCAAACGAAATTGCCTCCCGCTTTAACCATTCCACATCACTGGCTGAAACGATAAACAACTTAGCCACGCTAAAATTATAGGTGTGTTTTTTGGTGAAGGAACTTTTTTATTGGAACTTCATTAGACTACATAATAAAAATATTTTATTTTACAGGTTTTATTTAGTTCTGAAATTTGCTGTTTAAATAACTTGCATTTTGAAACTCTTCTTCAGTTTACATAATTATTTTATAAGTATTTAAAAAAGTTTTATAGGTGTATTTCTTATATTCTATCGAAATACTAAAATACCTATTCCTCTTTCCAAATAAAAAAAGCGGATCCTAAAATGCGGATCCGCTTTTAATCATGTATTAGATTTCTTTTCCAGGTTCATCTTTCTTGTAAACCGCCTCGACTTTTCCGTCGGTTCCTTCATCAAGCACAAATGAACCATTAGAGTATCGGTCAACCGGCTTCAAGTTATTGACGGCAATCGTCAAACGCACACCTTTCGCTGTCACGAGAAGCACTTCATCTTTCCCGGTCGTGCTGACTACAGCAACAACGCGGTGCGGATTCGATTTTATTTCCCGTAGCATAATGACGCCGCGTTTTGCCCGGCCACCTGTTTCAAATTCCTGAAGCTTCATTTTCTTCGCGGCTCCGCGATGCGTCACTAAAATCAAGTCCTGCTTTTCTTCTGGGTCCAGCATAACAGCCGACACGACAGAATCGCCTTCTTTCAGATTCACGCCTTTTACGCCGCCGGTCCGGAGTCCGGTAATCGGAATTTCTTCCAATGGGAACCGGACACCGTATGCATGGCTGGTTGCCACAAACAATTCTGTCTCATTTGTCATAACACCGGCAAATACCATCTCATCACCATTTTTTAGGTTCATAGTCTTGATGGCACGTGAATAGCGCTGGACGTGATAATCTTTCAGTGCAGAACGCTTCGCTTGTCCGTATTTAGAGACCGTGACAATGCTCGCGTCCGCATCAAAGTTTTCAAACGGATAAACTGCAAGGATGGTTTCGTTCGGCTCAAGCGGCACGATGCTCGACAAATGCTGGCCGAGGTCTTTCCATTTGATGTCAGGCAATTCATTGATTGGCTGATAGACGAAATTCCCTGCTGTCGTGAAGATGAGAACTGTGTGCTGAGTGTTCAAGTTCGCTTCAAAGAGCAGGTGATCCGTTTCTTTCATCGCAAAGTCCTGGCCGTTTGATGCGGCGTGTGAACGGACGCTTGTGCGTTTCACGTACCCTTCTTTTGTTACCGATACGACCACTTCTTCACTCGGAATCATCACTTCACGCGTAATGGTGATTTCCTCGATTTTATCTTCAATGATTGACCGGCGTGGTTCCGCAAACTGTTTGCGGATTCCGGCAAGCTCTTTCTTGATGACGTTTTTCAGTTTAGTGGAGCTGGTCAAAATTCCTGTTAATTCATTGATTAGTTTCCGCAAGCTTTCTTCCTCTTTGCGGAGTTCGGTGATGTCCGTATTCGTCAAGCGATAAAGCTGCAAGGAAACAATCGCTTCCGCCTGCGCTTCCGAAAAACTGAATGAAGAAATCAAGTTGTTCTTGGCATCCCGCTTGTCTTTTGAAGCGCGGATGGTCCGGATCACTTCATCTAGAATCGATAACGCCTTGATCAGACCTTCCACAATATGCATGCGGTCATTGGCTCTTTGTAAATCATATTCGGAACGCTTTGTTATGATCTCTTTTTGGTGCGCAATATAGGCATCAAGCATGGTCGGCAGTGTCATCATGGTCGGCCGGCGTTTGTAGATGGCGACCATATTGAAGTTGTAACTCACTTGAAGATCGGTGTTTTTGTACAGGTAATTCAAAATGCCTTGTGCCTGCACATCCTTTTTCAGCTCAATAACAATGCGCAGTCCTGTCCGGTCGGATTCATCACGTACTTCTGAAATGCCTTCTAGTTTGCGGTCAAAGCGAAGATCGTCCATTTTTTTGATCATGTTCGCTTTGTTTACTTCATAAGGGATTTCCGTGATGACGATTTGCTCTTTGCCGCCCTTAACTGGCTCGATTGCCGCTTTTGAACGGACAATGATCTTGCCTTTTCCTGTTTCATACGCTTTTTTAATGCCGTCGACGCCTTGGATAATCCCGCCAGTCGGGAAATCCGGCCCTTGGATGACGGTCATCAGTTCATCAACGGTAGCTTGCGGATTGTCCATACGCATCAACACTGCATCCAACACTTCATGCAACGCGTGCGGCGGGATGTCCGTCGCATAACCTGCCGATATTCCGGTCGACCCATTGACCAAAAGGTTCGGGAAGCGGGACGGCAATACAGTCGGCTCCATATCGGAATCATCGAAGTTCGGGATGAATTCCACGGTGCGTTTATCGATGTCACGCAGCAATTCAGAAGAAATTGCCGACAACCGTGCTTCCGTATAACGCATTGCAGCCGGCGAATCGCCGTCCATTGAACCGTTGTTGCCGTGCATCTCAATGAGCATATGGCGGACTTTCCAATCCTGGCTCAAACGGACCATCGCCTCGTATACCGAACTATCCCCGTGAGGATGATAGTTGCCGATAACGTTACCGACTGTCTTGGCCGATTTCCGGAAAGCTTTATCGTTCGTATTGCCTTCACGGTACATAGCGTATAAAATTCGGCGCTGAACCGGCTTCAGCCCGTCACGGGCATCAGGCAGCGCCCGATCTTGAATGATGTATTTACTGTAGCGCCCGAACCGATCGCCGATGACTTCCTCTAATGCTAAATCTTGATATCGTTCGGTTGGTGTCATACAAGTTCCTCCTCAGCATGCAACAATTCGTTCTCTAGAATATTGTCGTCATCCTCCAAGCCGAAATCGACGTTGTTTTCGATCCATTTCCGTCTTGGTTCTACTTTATCGCCCATTAGCGTCGTAATTCTGCGCTCTGCGCGAGCCCCGTCTTCGATTGTCACTCGGATTAAAGTCCGTGTTTCGGGGTTCATCGTTGTTTCCCATAATTGATCGGCATTCATCTCGCCAAGTCCCTTATAGCGTTGAAGCATATAGCCTTTGCCGACTTTTTTCGTTGAAGCTTCCAGATCCGCTTCGGTCCAAGCGTACTCGATCACTTCTTTTTTGCCCGCGCCTTTGGAAACTTTATAAAGCGGTGGAAGGGCGATGAACACTTTGCCCGCTTCAATCAATGGTTTCATATACCGGTAGAAGAACGTCAACAGGAGCACTTGGATATGCGCGCCGTCCGTATCGGCATCAGTCATGATGATGATCTTATTGTAGGCGATGTCATCAATCGAAAACTCCGGCGATACCCCGCCGCCAATCGCATGGATGATGGTCGAGATTTCTTCGTTTTTCATGATTTCTTCCAATTTCGCTTTTTCGGTATTCACAACTTTTCCGCGCAGCGGCAAAATCGCCTGGAACGTGCGGTCGCGCCCTTGTTTGGCCGAACCGCCCGCCGAGTCTCCTTCGACTAAATACAATTCGTTCTTCGAGGCGTTGCGGGACTGCGCAGGCGTTAATTTACCTGACAACAGGACATCCGACTTTTTGCGCTTTTTGCCGTTGCGTGCATCTTCCCGCGCTTTCCGCGCAGCGAGCCGCGCCTGAGATGCCCGAATTGCCTTCCGGACAAGCGAGGCACTTAGTTCTGCGTTTTCTTCCATAAAATACATCAGTTTTTGCGAAACCACTGCATCTACAACGCTTCGCGCTTCACTTGTGCCGAGTTTGCTTTTTGTCTGCCCTTCAAACTGCAGCAGCGCTTCCGGGATCCGGACTGAAACAATAGCTGCCAATCCCTCGCGGATATCAGAACCTTCAAGGTTTTTGTCTTTGTCTTTTAATAGATTGATCTTGCGCGCATAGTCATTGAACACGCGTGTCATGGCCGCTTTCGCACCTGTTTCATGCGTGCCGCCGTCCCGTGTGCGTACGTTGTTGACGAACGACAAGATTGTTTCGGAATAGCCGTCATTGAATTGGAACGAAAACTCCACTTCAAGTTCTTCTTGCTTTCCTTCGATATATGCTACCGGATGCAAGACATCTTTTTCTTCATTTAAATAAGCGACAAACGCCTCGATGCCGGTTTCGTAGAAAAATACTTCCTGCTGATCCGTGCGTTTGTCCACCAGTTCAATTTTTAAGCCTTTTAACAGGAACGCCGATTCACGAAGCCGTTCGCTCAATGTGTCATAATTGTATTTGGTTGCCGAAAAAATCGTATTATCCGGCAAGAAATGAATCAACGTGCCAGATTCTTTGGTTGCCCCAATTTCTTCAAGCGTCGTGACTGCCTTGCCGCCTTTTTCAAAACGCTGGCGGTATTTCCGGCCGTCGCGGTGGATCGTCACTTCCAAAAAGCTGGATAACGCATTTACAACGGAGGCCCCTACACCATGTAATCCGCCGCTTGTCTTGTAGCCGCCTTGGCCAAACTTTCCGCCCGCATGAAGCACAGTCAAAATGACTTCCGGCGTCGGTTTGCCGCTGCGGTGCATGCCAGTCGGCATCCCGCGCCCATAGTCGCGTACGCTGATGCTGTTATCTTCATGGATGGTCACACTGATTTTTTCGCCATAACCAGCCAGTGCTTCATCGACAGAATTGTCGACAATTTCGTAGACCAAGTGGTGAAGCCCGCGGGTATCCGTCGAACCGATATACATCCCCGGCCGCTTTCTAACGGCATCTAAGCCCTCAAGTACCTGGATCGCTTCTTCGTTGTATGCCGTATTTTGAATTTTAGCCATCAATTTCCCTCCAACAAACATTTGTTCGTATTTGTTCTATAATCGTATTCCAAAATGCACCTATCTGTCAATAATCATAGAAAAAGAGCGCTAGGCGCCCTTGTTCTAAGAAATGCCTCATTATTTTAAGATGGCGTGTTCCACTTTGATGCACCGGTCCATAATGACAATATAGCCGGCATCTGTCAGCTCATTAAAGACTTCTTCGTCTACCACGTTCAATTGTGTCCAAAACACCGGACATTCTATTTGCACAAACTCTTCGGCGATGCCTTTTAAGAACTCGCTGCGTCTGAAGACGTTGACGATATCCACAGGATGCGGAATGTCGGTCAGCGTAGCGTAACTTTTTTCACCCAGTATAGAGTCCGCCTGCGGATTGACTGGAATGATCCGGTAGCCGGCTTTTTGCATCGCTTCCGAAACCATATGAGACGTCCGGTTCGGATTCGGGCTAAGGCCAATTACGGCTATCGTCTTCGCTTCATCTAAAACTTCCTTGATTTTTTCGCGGCTTGGGTTGTTCATTGCAATCACCTGTCCTTTTCATTCTATCATATTTGAGCCTTCCATGTTTGCCGAAAGGAATTGCTTCTGTTGTTTAACGATTGCCCTTCATGGTAAACTTGAAACATAAATATTAAGGTTTTAAAGGAGTTCAATATGGATATACTGCTTCCCGTAATTATAGCTTACTTGCTCGGCTCGATTCCATCTGCTTTGTGGATTGGAAAGATTTTTTACAAAACGGACATCCGGACGAAAGGAAGCGGAAATTTAGGCGCCACCAATACATTCCGGACACTCGGCGCAAAAGCCGGCATTGTTGTTACGGTGTTGGATATTTTAAAAGGTACGGCAGCTACTCTTTTGCCTATGGCAATGGATACGCCGGTCCACCCGCTTATTCTTGGCCTGATCGCAGTGATCGGCCACATATTTCCCATATTTGCAAAATTCAAAGGCGGAAAAGCCGTGGCGACTTCCGGCGGCATTCTGCTCGGCTATCAGTGGCCCTTGTTTTTAGTGGCGGTTGTGGTCTTGCTGATTGCATTGAAGATCACTAAAATGGTCTCACTGTCTTCTATTATTTTAGCAATTGTCTTCATCATTTACACCACCATTTACGCAATCAACACCGGGGATTATCCGTTTATGATTGTCATCATCATTTTGGCGTCATTCATCATTTACCGTCACCGGGCAAACATTTCCCGGATACGGAACGGCACCGAACCAAAAGTGAAATGGTAACCAAAAGATCGGAAGGGCGTGCGAGTGTGGAAATCATTATCAGCGAAGATGCAATGCAGTGGTTTAAAGAGGAAATGGAAACAACGGCTGGCGAACAAGTTCGGTTTTTCGTCCGCTACGGCGGCTCCAGCAAATTGCAGCCGGGTTTTTCACTCGGAGTGACAAAAGATCAGCCGTTCGAGTCAGGGGTTGAGACAACACATGAAGACATCACCTTCTTTATCGAAAAAAGCGATATCTGGTATTTTGATGACCACAATCTGCATGTGACCGTAAACGATGAATTAAATGAATTAGCGTATGCATATGAAAAAGCGTGAGAAATCTCACGCTTTTTTTATATTGAATTTATTCAGTTGGTCGTTTATGCCTTCAGCGGTCAATATTTGGCTTTGCCGATCCCCAAACAAGTCGAAATGCGGGTAATCCCCCCGCAAATCCATCCATTCCGGCTGCAATCCGTATTGCCGCCCCCACTCACCCAGTTTTTCAAGATTGGAACAGCCGACTTTCGTTACGGTATTGCATCCCGGAAAGCGCTCATCTACCCAGTAATGCGTCAAAAAAGCGATTTCCCCAGCTGCCACCGCCTGTTTCCAGCGCTGCACTTCTTCCCGTTTAACCCCGAACGCCATGGGCATCCTTCTTGATTTCTTCGTATTTCGCGTGCCATTCCGGATGGATTTTGCTGAGCGACACCGGACGGAAGGAATCTTTTTTGACCACAACGTGTTCGGAAGTTGCCTTTGCGGAAACTGTGCCGTCTTCATGCAGGATTTCATAGCCGTACGTCGTTCGCATCCGTCCATGTTCTTCGACCCACGTACGGACAATCGCTTTTTGGCCATAGCGCAATGATGCTTTATATTGAATGGAAATGTCGGTCACAGGCGACAGAAAGCCCTGGTTTTCCATTTCTGCATACGTAAAGCCTACGTCTTCGATCAATTTAGTTCGTCCAAGCTCCAGCCAAATGATGTAATTGGCGTGATAGACAACCCCCATTTGGTCGGTTTCCGCATAGCGGATTTCAATTTCTTTTTCACTTATATACATTTTCCTAATTCACCTCTATGTAAGTATACAAAACATTGGACGATTAATAAAAAATAAAAGGCTGTGCACTGGCAGCCTTTTTATTCTGCTTCAAGCGGACGCTTTCCGAGGGCACAGCCTCAGCCTCTTCCTTTGCTCCTGCGATTATCGCAAACAAGTACTATAAAAATTATTATTTCCCTTTGTCTTGTAGCAAAACAGCGGAGACTCCTGCGGGACAGCGAAGTGCCGAGACCCCACAGTCGCAAAGCGACGAGGAGGCTCGGCGCAAGCCCACAGGAAAGCGTAGCTGTTTTGCAAAATGACATATCAAATAACTTTTTATCTACAGGGTAATAAACAGAAGGTGATGTTTAACAAAAAAAGACTGCCCGCAGGCAGCCTTTTTCCTTTATCTTATGCTTCCACTAATTTTCTGCGAAGTACCATTTGAAGGATACCACCATGGCGGTAGTAGTCAACTTCCACTTCAGAGTCAAAACGTGCTAGTGCTTGGAATTCTGTTACTTTTCCGTCTTCAGCAGTTGCTGTTACTGTCAGGATATCGCGTGGTTTCACGTCGTCCGTTAAGTTGACAGAAATAGTTTCGCGTCCAGTCAAGCCAAGAGAATCAGCGTTTTGTCCGTTAATAAATTGCAACGGAAGAACACCCATCATCACAAGGTTTGAACGGTGGATACGCTCATAGCTTTCTGCGATAACTGTTTTGATGCCAAGAAGGAATGTTCCTTTAGCAGCCCAGTCACGAGAAGAACCCATGCCGTAATCTTTGCCAGCCAGGACAACAAGGCCTGTGCCGCGCTCTTGGTAACGCATAGCTGCATCATAAATCGCCATAGTTTCACCCGTTGGCCAGTAAGTTGTGTAACCGCCAGTTGTTCCTGGTGCTACTTGGTTACGGATACGGATGTTTGCGAACGTTCCGCGCATCATAACTTCATGGTTACCACGGCGAGATCCGTAAGAGTTGAAGTTACGTGGTTCTACGCCTTTTTCACGCAAGTATTTACCGGCTGGTGTATCTTTGCCGATTGCGCCTGCAGGTGAAATGTGGTCCGTCGTGATAGAATCAGCGAATTTCGCAACTACACGCAAGTCTTTAAGTGTTTGAATTGCTTGTGGTTCTGCTGATAGTCCTTGGAAGAACGGCGGGTTTTGGATGTAAGTTGATTCGTCATCAAACGCATAAAGTGAATCATCGTTTGTTTCGATTGCATTCCAAGTTTCGTTTTCGTCAAACACGCGCGCGTATTCTTTACGGAACAATTCAGGTGTAACCGTGCTCTTCACCACTTCGTTCACTTCTTCAGTTGTCGGCCAAATATCGCTCAAGTAAACGTTATTGCCTTCTTTGTCTTGTCCGATCGGATCGTTTTGAAGATCGATATCCACTGTTCCAGCAAGTGCATAAGCAACAACAAGCGGCGGTGAAGCCAAGTAGTTAGCTTTTACAAGTGGATGGATACGCCCTTCAAAGTTACGGTTACCAGAAAGAACTGAAGTTACCAACAAATCGCTGTCTAAAATTGCATCTTCAATTTCAGGAAGCATTGGGCCTGAGTTTCCGATACATGTTGTACAGCCGTAACCTACCAAGTTGAAACGGATTTGCTCAAGGTAATCAAGCAATCCAGCTTGTTGTAGGTAACCCGTAACAACTTTCGAACCTGGAGCTAATGATGTTTTTACGTAAGCCGGTGGCATTAAGCCTTTTTCAACCGCTTTTTTCGCAACAAGTCCAGCACCTAACATTACATATGGGTTAGATGTATTTGTACATGAAGTGATTGCAGCGATACCGATTGCGCCTGTTTTCATTTCGGCAGTAGAGCCGTCTTTGAAATTGACAGTTGCAGTTTTGGTGATTTCCTCTTCGTTCAAAGCGAAACCGTGAGGGCCTTCAGGAGCAGTGACCGCTTTATTGAATTCCGTCTTCATTTGAGACAAAGGAATCAAATCTTGCGGACGCTTAGGACCGGAAAGGTTTGGTTCGATAGTTGAAAGATCAAGTTCAACTGTATCCGTATAAACTGGGTCTTTGTCTGCATCGAAGAACATATCGTTAGCGATCAAATAAGCTTTCACGATTTCGATGTGGTCTTCTTCACGGCCTGTTAAGCGAAGGTAATCCAACGCTTCTTCGTCAACCGGGAAGAAACCGCAAGTAGCGCCATATTCTGGAGCCATGTTCGCAATTGTCGAACGGTCTGCAAGCGGCAATGTCGTAACACCAGCGCCGTAAAATTCAACAAATTTGCCAACTACTCCTTTTTGGCGGAGCACTTGAGTGATTTTAAGCGCCAAATCCGTTGCAGTCGCGCCGTTAGGCAATGCGTTTGTCAATTTAACGCCGACTACTTCTGGAATTGGGAAGAATGAAGGCTGTCCAAGCATACCAGCTTCCGCTTCGATACCGCCGACGCCCCAGCCAAGTACTCCAAGGCCGTTGATCATCGTTGTATGCGAATCGGTTCCAACTAGTGTATCCGGATACGCTTCATAAGAACCGTCTTCATTTTGGATTGCATGGACAACGCTAGCCAAGTACTCAAGGTTAACTTGGTGGACGATTCCTGTTTCAGGCGGAACCGCACGGTAGTTGTCGTATGCTTTTTGAGCCCAGTTCAAGAACTGGTAACGCTCTGCATTGCGTTCAAATTCAAGTTTCGTATTAATTTTAAGTGCTTCATTCGTTCCGTAGCTGTCTACTTGGACCGAGTGGTCAACAACTAAGTCTACTGGAACATCTGGATTGATTTTGTTTGGATCTCCACCCATTTCAGCCATTGCTGAACGAAGGGCAGCCAAATCAACGACTACTGGAACTCCAGTGAAATCTTGAAGGATTACGCGTGAAGGTTTGAACGGAACTTCCGCTTCCTCGTTTGCGTGTTCTCCCCATTTCGCAAGGTCTTCAACGTGCTCGTCTTTAATGACATAACCGTCATGCTGGCGAAGTACAGATTCCAAAAGAACTTTAATGGAATAAGGAAGGCGTGATACTTTCGCGATTCCTGCTTCTTCTAGAGCAGCTAAACGATAATAATTGAATGTTTTGCCATTTAGCTGAAAAGAAGTACGGCTGTTGTGCAAACTGCTTTTTGCCATGATCATGTTCCTCCTTTAAATCTTCTGAAAAGGCTCGTTTAAAGTGTCTTTTCTCCTTTTCTATCATAACGAAAAATAAAGCATAAGTAAATTACATTAAAATTATAGATTGTGATAAGTTTTTTGAATTACTAAGGTGATTCTTACGAAAGTCTCTTTAATGTTTTTTCGAGCTGTTTCAAATGTCTCTTTTCATGGAGGCCGACAAAAGGAAACCATTGCGACAATGGAACTTTGCCAAAAACCGGATGCGGCATTGATTTTTGTTCCAATGTTTCTTTAGATGCACCATCGTAAACGCTGTAAAGAAAAGTCCGAGAGGCCGTTAAACGCTTTTTCATTTCTTCCAGGGCAACAAATTCTTCAGTTGGTATAACGTGTCGCGGCGCATCCACTTTGATCAGGCGGCTAACTGTCAGAGCTATCGGTTTCTTCAAAACTTTTTCATTTTTTTCACTTGCAAGCTGTTTGGAAATATTTTTTGCAATCATAGTTTCCATCAACTGCAAATGGTCGAGAATCTGAATTGGAGACCAAGCATCTTCCGATGGTTTCCGGTTCAGCAGTTCGTCCGGCTTTCCTTCCACCGCATCAAGCACAGCCTGTCTGATTCTGTCATTTTCATTTTTGAACACCTTTAACCACTCTCCCTGGACCTAAAACGCCTTCTTTAATGGCATACCCCATTTTTCTTTTTTAAAAGCTTTCTTTCTGTGAGAACTTTCCATACTATTCTTTTTTATCTTGCTGGTTTTTGTTGGCTTTTCTCTTTTCCTTATGTAAATTATTACTTTTATGATCGTAGACATGATCATAACGATTCTATTAAAAAACCTAAACCTAGCAGGATTCCAGAGGGAAAGTACGTTCTATTCCCCCGAAAAAAATGGTATAATTGATGCAAATCTTTCAGAAAAGGTGATGCTTTATGCCATATGGTTATGAAAAATATCGATTAGATAAAGGCATCAGCCCGAATACGGTAGTCCACGAAGTGCAGCTGATCCGAGCGCTTTTCGCTTATCTTCGTAAAACATACAAAAAATCGGTCGAACCTCATGAAATACGTCCAGCTGATATACAGAAATTTTTGCAGCAGCAGCAGGAAACCGGCATCAAGGACAGTACATTAAACCGGAAACTGAGCTATATCCGCCAGTGGTTTGATTATATGTGGAGAATCGGCCGCGTCCCTGTTGATTTTATGCCGAAATTCGAATACGGGGAGAAACTGGATTTGACACCCGCTGATATCCATTTGGATTACGAGGCGTTACTGGCCAAAAAAACAGCTGTACTTGAAGCCGATGAGCTTTCCTTGACGGCAAAGATTTTTTTCCTTCTTTATATGCGCGGACTTCGCCTTCGGGATATGACGGCCATCGAAGTGGAGAATTTTGAAAATAAGGGGGATGTCCTCTCTCTTCTTGTTGAAAAAAAAGACGGCTTTACTTGCCATCTGGAGTTTACAGGCAATGAAATTCCGGTGCTGCAGGACGGCATCAACCGGGCAATCTTCCGCTGCACGCCATACCTGTTATCGTCCAAAGTCAAAAATGAGTATACGGTTTTCCAGCTTGGCTCTTTGTCGGATTATACCGAAGCTTTGTCTGCTTTTGTCGGCGTTCCTATGCGCTCTGGCGATATCCGTTTCGCTTACGTCCACTATTTGTATTCGGTCGAACACAAAAACCTTGAAGACATCCAGCGCATTCTTGGCGTCAGCCTTGACTCTGCTTCCCGTATCTTGAAAGAGTCACTCACCCGACTAAAAGCGCCAAAAGAATAACAAGAAAAAAACAGCCTGTCCCCTTTCCAGGAGGCAGGCTGTTTTTCACATGAATACGTTGAAATTGATCGCAAAGTTAAAGATGATAAGTGTGTGAAGAATAACAAAAAGCATCCCTTGGCGGTTCAGTTGCTCGACGTTTTCGTATTTCATCATTATCATCTCCTTTCTTTTGATTATACTAAAAAGTTAATAAATTTACAATATTGCAAATACGAATTTGACCTTTTTTCACACCTGATTCTGTCTCTATTTTTCTATAAACAAACTCAAAAAAACTTTTTTAAATATAATTTTTCGTCTCTTTTTTATCCCTTGCAGCCTTGCCATACTTAGGTTTTCGTCCATTTCTGTACAACAGGCTTTAAACAAAAGTCCTACTAAATTTCAGTTTCGATGTTTCAAAAAATACAAATGGGGATATATCTAGAGTGTAGCACTTATAACTTTACTAAAAGGAGATGGATTACATGGGCTTTATTCTTTACTTAATCGTAGGCGGTATCATCGGATGGTTGGCCGGCTTAATCCTTGGAAAAGACATTCCAGGCGGCATCATCGGTAACATCATTGCAGGTATCATTGGTGCTTGGCTTGGTGGCGAGTTACTAGGAAACTGGGGACCTTCATTAGCAGGTATTCCTATTATTCCAGCTTTGATCGGTGCTTTAGTTCTTGTTTTCGTCTTGAGCTTAATTCTTGGTTCAATGCGCAAAGGCAGAAGAAGAGCATAATAAAAAAGAGGGCCATATGGCCCTCTTTTTTATTTGGTCTCAAACTGTTCTTCGTATAAATGATAATAATGCAAAACATCTTTAACATAACTGTCGCTATGGTTGTATTGGAATATAGCTCTTTCCAAGTCACCGTCCGCCGCTCCATTATGCGAAAGATAGTTGGCGGCGCTATAAAGCGCATCTGTCAGGTTATACGGATCGGCCTTGCCGTCTCCATTGCCATCAACCCCATATCCGCCGTAAGCGGCAATCGTAGCCGGATCGGTTTTCTCTTCTTTCGGAATTTCGCCTTTTCCTAGACCTGAACAGCTTGGATAGGTCCACCCGACAAAAGTGCAAGGCATAAATTGCATATGCCCTTCTGCCCCGACAGGAGACAACAGCGGATCCATGGTAGAGAACTTCGTTTCAATGCGATGATGGGCAGCCAGCAAAGTCCATGGAATCCCGTATTCTTCCGCCGCTTCTTTATAGAGCGGAATATATTCTGCCGGCACTTCCATTTCAAACAGGCCTTTTGGCGCCTCTTTTATCTTGTTAAGAAATTCAGGCGGCTGTATTACATAGAACGCCGCAATCAACACTGTCGCCAATACAAGTAAAGCAGGAAGCAAGAAAAGCGCGAAAAACACACGCCCCCATCTGATTCGTTTGGTGTACTTCTTTTTCTTCATCTCTTCCACACCTATTAACTCATTTTTCACTATTCTACCATATCAACTCCAACTTTTCTGCTTCTATCTCAAGAAAGCAGTTTTTAAAAATCTTAAACTGAATACTGCCGGTATATGGAGGGGTTTTATTAGCAGGCCATAAACTGTAAACTGAAGGATAAGGAGGTGGACAACTTTGTGGCAGGACTTTAAATCTTTTGCGATTAAAGGCAACGTAATAGACTTGGCGGTAGCGGTAGTGATTGGAACCGCTTTTGGAAAAATTGTTTCTTCCCTGGTCGAAGATTTGATCATGCCTTCAGTCGGCATTTTACTCGGCGGTTTCAGTGTCGCAGAACTGGCTTATTCTTTCGGGGATGCAGAACTCCGGTACGGGGCATTTTTGCAATCGGTCATCGATTTTTTCATCATTTCATTTTCTATTTTTCTGGCAATCCGGTTGTTCTCGAAATTCCAGTTCAAGTCGGAGGCCATGGAAGAAACCCCTTTGCCGGTTCTTGATACAAAAGAACAGCTGCTCACTGAAATACGCGATCTGCTGGCAAAAGAAAAAACCGGTCAATGACCGATTTTTTCTTTTTTGTTGAGAAACTCTTTTACTCCATTGAAATGGATAGCACTCTCGCTATTCCGCCAAACAGCTCCGCTTGCCTCGGGCTCGCGCCGAACTAACTCGGGATTATCGCCCGAGTGGATTTCGGCACTTCGCTGTCCCGATGGCGTCTCCGCTGTTTTGCTCCATAGCTATAGGTGCATAGATAAAAAAGAAAAAAGCAGCAAGCCCCTGCTCTTTTAAGTCTTCTTCCATTTCTTTACTTGCTAAGTGACTCTCCAGTTTGAATGAAGCGGAGGCCGGCGAAAAACCTTGTGCTCCTGCATCGCTTCGCTAGCTTCGTCGCAAAGACTTGGCCTCACTGCCGTCGGCCAATGTCTTTCCAGCGGGAAAGCGAGCGGGTTGAAACCCTGGAGGCGCGAAAGCGCTGAAGCGGCTCAACGCTCGCCCGCGGAACGCGTCCGGCTGGAGCGTAATGAACGGCTAGCCAACTTTCTCGACAGGCTGAGAAAAAAACCGGTCAATGACCGGTTTTTACTGTTCCGCTATCAATTTTTCCAGTTCGGCGATAATGTCGTCTGTCGGTACGTTCTGGTAACCATCGTAATTCGCCCGGACCACGCCTTTTTTATCGACCAAATAAAATGTTGTTCCATGGACCACCTGGTTGCTGCTTGGGTCGTCTTTGATAAAAGTATTAAAATTATCTTTTGCAAATTGTGTGATTTCCCCTTGCCCGTAACCCGTCAATAAATTCCATTTGGATTCGTCCGGCACTGAAAAATTCGCTAAGTACTCCTGCATTTTTTCCGGCGTATCCGCTTTTGGGTCAACGCTGAAAGCAACAATCTTGTAGTCTTCTATCCCCTGCTTCACCAATTGTTCCTGAATGCCCGCCATATTGAACGTCATCGGCGGACAGACCGTCTCGCAATTCGTGAAAACAAATGTTGCAAGCCAAGGTGTCCCTTCTAAACTGTCCGAAGAAATAGTTTCTCCTCTATGGTTTGTATATGAAAAGTCCTCGATACTTGAACTGCCGCACGCTGAAAGGATCAAAACCAGCCCCAGCACCATTGCCGCTAACTTTCGTTCCATGCTGTCGCCTCCACTCTTTCGTAGCCTTAATATTATCGAAACTGGCGGTTGAACACAACATGGAAAAGGCTGTCTTTGTCACAAAACTGTGAAGCTAAATCTTAAATTTTCATCGCTACTAACGCTTCGTGAATGGCCACAAGCTTCGTTTCGACCCGGTGCATCAAATAAAACGACACGAACATCGGGAATCCCACTTCCTGGACCAAACGCATCCATTCATCCATCCTTTCACCTCCCTCCTATCAAAAAAAGCTCTCCTTATTCAGGAGAGCCCGCATTTTTACAGTTTGTACTCAACAACATTGCGTTCAATGATGCGTGCGCCTTTTGCGTGAGCAAAAGCGGATCCTTCCACTTCAAAAATGTTGTGGGTGACGATCGATTGCATGCCAGCCAACAGATCAGGTGCCGTAATGCCTTCCCGCGGTTCTTCGACAGATAAAGTGACCGCTTTTCCAGCAGTTGTTTCAAAAATCAGTTCCAGTGTTTTTGCCATTCGTTATGCCCCCTCAGATTGTCATTAGCCATAAATCGTTTCGTCTTTTTGTTTCTCCAAAAACATTAACGGTTTTGTTCCGAAACCGCCAAGAACTCGGGCCACTTCAAAAATCGCATCTGCTCCAGCTGCTTCTGTTACGTTTTGATACACTTTCACTTTCTTTTTCGGTTTGCCGTTCTCATCCAAGCCATTGTCGAATGTCAGGCGAATGTTTGCGCTTTTAAAATCGCTGTTTGCCATGCTGATCACCTCCTTTCATTCGCTATATAGACACAAATGAAAAAAAGGGATACCTTTTTAATGAATTTATTTTAAAATGCTTTTATAATAGAAGTAAGGCAAAAACGAGGTGAAACAACGTGCAATTAGATGGTTGGTTTTTATGGTTTATCCTGTTTTGGGTAGTAGCGCTTGTCGGGTCGTTTGCAATTGGCGGATATTTTATGTTCAGGAAGTTCTTGAAATCAATGCCGAAAAAAGACGGGCTTTCCGATTTGAATTGGGAAGAATACTACGTAGACAAAACCATTCACTTATGGGGCGACGAACAAAAAGCATTATTGAACGAATTGGTCCAGCCGGTTCCGGACTTGTTCCGCCCGGTGGCTAAACAAAAAATCGCTGGTAAAATCGGACAGATTGTTTTAAAAGAAAAAGCGAAAAATCTGCAGCACGAACACATTATTCGCGGCTATATCCAGGCAACGCCTAAACGTGACCACAAGTTCCTTCGCAAGAAATTAAACGAACTTCAAATTGATGTTGCGCCATACGAACATTATTTTGAAAAGTAAAAGCGCCGTCCCTCAACTCGGGACAGCGCTTTTTGTTTTATCAGCCAGTTTTTTATATTGGATGTACATGGCAATTCGCCATGGAACGATCATACCGAATGCCAGTATCCAAAACATGCCGCCAAGTTCTCCGATATCAACTGAAGTACTCAGGACGGCTTTTCCGACCAGCCGGACAACCAGCAAGCCGATCAGAATAAAAACAAACGCTTTGGATTGCTTTAAATAAATGTCCCCATCCCGAATCTCGAATTTTGATGTCCAGATCAGGACGGTCGAAAAAATCATCCCAACGACGAGCGCTTCAAAAATCTGCATCGGATGAACGCGGAAAAAAGGAAAAATAAACATCAGTGCGCCGGTCGACATAAATAGTGGCGGCAACACGATTTTTTTTACAGAAGCCGGTTTTTTAGCGGACTTTGTACGCATGACCATCACAAATATCCCCATGAACACTGCTCCGATTGACGTCACAACCAGCAATAATTCTGGCGGGATCATCTCAAACATTTGATTCTTCCTCCAATCTATCCAACTTCCGCCGCAATTCCTCAATCGGAACAAAGCGCGCAAATCGGTGGATTTCTTTTCCTTGCCGGAACAAGAGAACGACCGGTGCAGTAAATAAAAGCAGGCTACCGGCAAGTTCCGGCAAGCGAGCCGCATTCATCGAGTAGAACGGCAGACTATAGTCTTTTTCAAAACGCTCTACTTGCGGGCGAAGCCCTTCACATACCGAGCAATGGTCGGTTTTGACAAACAGCAGAAAAGATTCCTGCTGCCCTATTTTTTCATTGTAAACCTGTACAGAATCAATGCCCTTCATAATTCCACCTGCTTTTTAACTATTAGAACCCTTGGAAATCACCAAATAACGGGCTGAGGATCCGGATCAAATAAGTCATGCCGTTAAAAAACAGCAACACGCCGACAGCAATCATAACATAGCCGCCCGCATTCATGATTGTTTTATTGTGCTTGCGCAGCCAGCCCATTCGGGTGACAAAAAACGACAAGACAAAAAACGGAATTGCAAATCCGAGCACGTATGCGAGCATGTACCAAACACCGGAACCTGGATTGGTCGCAGCCAGCGCATAAATCGCTGCAGTGATTGGACCGGTGCAAGGTGTCCAGCCTGCTGCGAATGCCAAGCCGATAACAAATGTCCCTAAAAAACCTGTCGGCCGGTTTTTAAACGAAAACTTCCGGTCCTGCATCAAAAATTTCGGTGAGAAAACGCCGACAATCATCAGTCCAAAGAAAACGATGAAAATGGCCCCAATTTGCCGGATCAAGTCATCGTAACGCAGGAACCATTCGTAAAAGAAAGAAGTACTGAAGCCGAGTGCGATGAAAATGGTTGAGAATCCAAGCAAGAAAAAGAGCGTATGGAACATGCCCCTTTTTTGCATGACCCCTTTATCGTTTTTAAGTTCGTCTATTGTCATGCCGGTAATGTAAGATAAAAATGCGGGGTACAGCGGCAACGTACAAGGTGAGATAAAGCTCAAAAACCCTGCGCCAAACGCCAAAAATAAATTGATATCAGTTGCCACGATTGTCACTCCTTCTATATGCTCCTCCTATCTTACCAAAAACACCGTCCAAACACTGCCCTTTAGTTTGTGAAATCTTTATGACAGCTTGATTTAGCGTATTGCTTCTTTTTGGTGTCGGT
Source organism: Planomicrobium soli (assembly GCF_003014655.1). Lineage (GTDB taxonomy): Bacteria > Bacillota > Bacilli > Bacillales_A > Planococcaceae > Planococcus > Planococcus soli_B. The sequence continues at coordinate 206,947 of NZ_PYAT01000003.1, forward strand.
TTTTATTGATAGTTCCCTTATGTAAATAAATACATTTATAGACTGAAAAACATATATTTTGCTTGTTTATGCCTTATGCACGTTTAAGCAAATTTCTGCACGCTTAAAAATTTTTATGCACACTCAGAGAATTTTACGCACGTTCACAGCATTTTATGCACGCTCAGGCGATTGCCATAGAAAAAGGACGGCCGCAGCCGTCCCTTTTTACTCTACTATGCCGTTTTGCAGCAAATACATCTTATGGTAAAGCCCGCGCTTCGACAGCAATTGCTGATGCGTGCCCCGTTCGACGATTTCACCATGGTGCAGCACTATAATCAGTTCCGCGTCCTGGATCGTGCTCAGCCGGTGAGCGATTGCGATGGTCGTGCGCCCACGCCGCATTTTTTCCAAACTCGTCTGGATCGCCACCTCTGTTTCGGTGTCGATGTTTGCGGTCGCTTCGTCAAGCACCAGGATTTTCGGGTCCGTCGCCATTGTCCGCGCGAACGCAACAAGCTGACGCTGGCCACTCGAAAATGTCGAACCGCGCTCAGTGACCGCCTGGCTGTATGCATCCGGCAACTGTTCGATAAATCGGTCGGCTTGTACGAATTCAGCCGCTAAACGGACGTCCTGGTCGGTCATGCTCCGATTATGCAGGCGGATGTTGCTGTCAATCGTCCCATAAAACAAGAATGGATCCTGTAGAACAAGCCCCATTTTGGAGCGCAGCTCATTCGAACTGTAACTCTTCACTGATTTTCCGTCGATCAAAATGTCGCCCTCTGTGAATTCATAAAACCGCATGAGCAGATTGATGATGGAACTTTTTCCGCTTCCGGTATGGCCGACCAGCGCTACTGTCTGGCCCGGTTCTGCTGTGAACGAAATGTTCTTCAGCACGTCGGTTTTTCCATCATAAGAGAACGTTACATCCCGAAATTCTATTTTACCGGAAGAAATCGTACCAAGTTTGTTTTCTTGCCGCGGCGCCAGATCTTCTTCGTCAAGCAGCGCGAATACACGCGATGCAGCAACAATTGCCTGCTGGAATATTGACAGCCGCTGCATCACTTGGCCAATCGGTTCAAAAAACCGGTCGACATATGTGACAAACGCATAGATGACGCCGACTTCCACCGTATTGGAAAAGGACATGACACCGAAATAACTGAGCAGCATGATCAATGCGATTGCATAAACGATATCGATTGCCGGCCGCAGCAACAAGCCGTCAAGTTTGATATTGCGCCGTCCAGCCGCCCAATGCTTGTCATTGATTTCATTGAACTCGTCCTGCAGCCGCTTTTCCTGGCCAAAAGCCTGAATCATCCCCATCCCTTGAATGGATTCCGATAGTTTGGCGTTCAATTGGCCAAGCCGCTCGCGCAGATCCTGGTAGAAAACCGAACTGTATTTTCGGTAGAAATACATGATGCCGAACAAGAGCGGCAACAATACCAGTGTCATGAGCGCCAATTGGACGTTCAAAAAGAACATCGCGATATAGACGCCGACAATCAAGAACGCACTTTGGATAAATCCGATCAATACACTGACGAACATTTCCTTGATGGCTTCAGTATCGTTTGTTACGCGTGATACCATACTGCCGGCAGGAGTTTTGTCGAAATAGCGCATTCCGAGATTCTGCACTTTCGTGAATACATCAATACGCAGCTGCTGGATGATTTTCAGTGCAGCTTCCTGGAATTTCAGCAGCTGGAAATAGCTGATGATCACATTGCTCACTTGAATAAACAAATAACCTAGCGCTAGGCCGATTACAGGCCCTTGCGGAAATGTGCCGGGCGTCAAATAATCGTCGATGAACGTTTTGATGATCAGCGGACCAAGAACATCCCCAAGGACCGTCAAGGCAAGAAGCCCAAGAGCCAAAAACACCATTTTCTTATGCGGCACCAAATAGTGCAGCAACCGTTTGAACACAAGCCACTGGGCTTTTCCTGTCAGTATTTTCTGTTCTTCCATCACGCTTCGCCTCCTTGCTCGACGAGCGCTTCGAGCTGCTGCAGTTGATACATCTCGTAATAACGCCCTTTTCTCTCCAATAATGCTTCATGTGTTCCGATTTCTGCTACTGTCCCTTCGTGCATGACCAAGATTTGGTGGGCGTGCTGGATGGCGCTCAAACGGTGCGACGTGATGATCGTCGTTTCACCGGTCCTGGTTTTTTTCATGGACTCCAAGATAGCTTCTTCTGTTTTGGCGTCGACTGCCGATAAAGAGTCATCCAATATGAGCAGTTCAGGCTCCATCATGAGCGCACGCGCAATGGAAATCCGCTGTTTCTGGCCGCCTGACAGCGACACGCCGCGTTCACCGACCACCGTATTGTAGCCGTCAGTAAAATTCAGGATGTCGTCATGGATATGGGCAAGTTTAGCCGCTTGAACCACTTCTTCCATTGTCGCATTCGGCTTGGCAAACGCGATATTGCCTGCCACGGTAGTCGAAAACAGGAAATGGTCCTGCGGCACATAGCCGATCGCTTCCCGCAGCCGCTGTTTCTTGTAGTCTTGTATCGGCACATTCCCGAAGGCAATTTCACCTTCATAGTGGTCGAATTCCCGCAGCATAAGCCGCAAGATGGCTGATTTGCCGGATCCGGTCTTGCCAGCAATGCCGAGCGTTTCACCGCGTTTCAGCATAAAGTAGACATCACGCAGCGCAGCCCTCTCGTCTTCAGGAAATTGGAATTTCTCGATGGATACGACGATGTCGCCTTCCGGACGCTTGTCGATGGCGTCTTCCCGGTCATCAATATCCACCGGCTGAGCCAGCAGCGAACGAATCCGGTCATAAGACGCGCGTCCGCGTTCAACGATGTTGAAAAGCCAGCCAAAAGCGAGCATCGGCCAGACCAACAAACCAAGGTACGCAGTAAATGCGACCAAATCACCGATGGTCATCTCGCCTCTTGTAACAAAATACGAGCCAAAGCCGATCGTCAAAAAGTAGCAGACCCCGATAATGGCGGAAATTGTCGGGTCAAACAAGGAATCGACACGGGCAACCCTGATATTCTCTTCAACCACTTTGCCGGACAAACGTTCAAAATCGTCGATATCTTCCTGTTCCTGGCCAAATGTCTTGATGACTTTCATGCCGGAAATGCTTTCCTGCGTTTTGTCGTTCAGGCTTGAGAATGACTCCTGGGCCTTATGGAAGCGCTCGTGCAGGAGCTTCCCGTAATAATTGGTCAGATAAGCCATCAGCGGCATTGGCAGCAAGACGATCAGCGTCAGTTTCCAGTTGATGGTAAAGGCCATTGCAGCAATAACAAAGCCGCCGGTCGCAAACGAGTCGACCAATGTCAGTACACCCGGACCCGCTGTTTGCTGCACCGCCTGCAAGTCGTTTGTGGCGTGCGCCATCAAATCGCCGACCCGGCGTTTCTGATAGAAAGCCGGGGACATCCGCGTCAAATGGTCGAATAACTGCTTGCGCAGATTGCGCGCCAGCAGGACGGACGAGCCGAAAATCATCTGCCGCCAAGCATAGCGGAGCACGTACATCAAGACAGCGGCAGCGGCCAGGATGCCGAGCCATTTCATCAAAAAAGCAGGGGTCAATGATCCGCGGCTGATTTCATCAACAACAAAACCGATGATCCGTGGAGGCAATACACCTAGAAAAGCTACTACTAACAGCATCAATACGCCGATGGAGTACTGCTTCTTCCGCTCCTTAAAAAACCAATCCAATTCCAAAAATACGCGCATAGATCTGTTCCCCTTGCTGTAATGTATGTATTCAATTCTGTTTTATTCTACCAAATATTGTGCTATGAAAAAAGAAAATAATTCGAGTTTTGAAATAAATCAGTCTTCTGACCGAGTCTTGGCTTTCCCGGACTTGTGCCCGCCAATCAAATTGGCGCGTTCACGTGCAGTTCCCGCTTCGGTGTAGGAAACGGCGCGGAGCACTGCGGTCGGTCCGTATTTTTCGCGCATGGCGTCCATTGCCGCGCCGAGTTTGCGGGTCTGCCATTTGCGCTGTTCGAACAAACTGAGCTGCATGCTCGTCTCGTCTTCCAATTTCGATAAGACAATGGCAAGCTTTCTCGCTGGGCGGCCGTCGTAAAATTCCGCAAGCAGTTCTTTACAGACCGCATAGATTTTCATCGTATCGTTCGTCGCTTCATCTACCGTCCGGGACCGGTGGAAACCGCCGCCGAAAGCATGCATGCTGTAGCTGACTGACAGCGACACGGTACGTCCTGCTTTTTCGGCTAAGCGGGCACGACGTGCTACATCTTCGGCCATCTCGAGGAGAACTGTTAAAATTTCCGCAGCTGTCGTATAGTCGCGGTAAAGGACCTGCCCTTTGCCAATGCTTTCCTGCCCTTCAACAAGCTCCGAGCCGAGATCGGACAGATCGATGCCCCAGGCATGATGATACAATTGGTTTCCAAGAATTCCGAACGTCTCCTCTAAGCGGGCCAAGTCACTTCTTGCCAAATCGCCGACTGAAAAAATGCCCATATTGTTCAATGTTTTTTCAAGACGCGAACCGATGCCCCACATTTTGCTTAGCGGCGCCACCGGCCACAGCTTTTCTGGCACTTCGCTGTATTTCCACTCCGCAAATCCCGTTTTTTTGGCATCGAGATCAAGCGCCAGTTTTGCCATCAGCATATTCGGCCCTAAACCGATCGCCGAAGGCAGCGAGAATTGCCGAACGATATCGTCCTGCAGATGCGAGATGATCGCTCTTGGCGTCCCCCACAATTTCTCTGTTCCGCTCAGATCAACAAAACTTTCATCGATGCTGTATACGTGGATCGCCTCGGCTGGCACATACTCTCTTAAGAGCCGAGTGATTTCCATAGACACCCGCATAAAGAAATCCATCTTCGGCTCAATTTTCAGAATGCGGGGATCGTCCGGAATTTCAAAAAGCCGGGTGCCCGTACGGACGCCAAATTCCTTTTTCAACATGGGAGATGCAGCCAGCACTACGCTCCCTTTTTGTTCTTGATTGCCGATAATTGCGATACAGGCTTCTAACGGATCAAGCCTCAAATCAACAGCTGCGCAGCTCGCGTAAAAACTGCGCATATCCAAACAGATAATGGGCCGTTCTTCCAATCCTTCATGCATGATACTTCCTCCTCACCCATTAACTACTTTCTTACATAAGGATATACGAACACTTGTTCTTAATCAATAACCGTTTCTGGTTCCGGCTAAACCGGAGAACACGAGTTGTTCGGCCAATCCGGAAAATAAGATTGCTATAAGAAGAAAGATTTCTCGCATTATAAAAGCTTTTCTGTTGTTCCAGAAAGCAAAAAAGCCTTTCGGAAGACAAAGTTTTTCGCAAAGAGAAAAGCCGAATTCCCTCAGCAAGGGAATTCGGCTCTAAAGGCAAGCGAAAAAAGTTCGCTAAAAACATCTTCTGGAAAGAAAACCATAAAAAAACCGGTTTTCCTAAGGGGGAAGGAAAACCGGATTCAAAATGGACTTAGTGCCCGAGAAGTTGCTTGGCGAGTCCGAGTTGTTTGCGTACTTGGTCAAATCCTGTGCCGCCGAGTGAATTGCGGCGCTTGACTGCCGTTGCAGGCATCAAGGTTTCATAGATGTCTTCTTCAATAAGCGAGCTCGCTTCTTGAAGATCGGCAAGCGGCAAGTCCCTTAAGAAATAACCGCGCTGAATGCATGTATAAACGAGTTTTCCGGTGACGTCATGCGCCTCGCGGAACGGCATGCCTTTGGCAGCCAAGTAATCGGCGAGCTCCGTCGCATTTGAAAAATCCGAATGGACCGCCTTTTCCATGGAGTCGGTACGGACGGTCATGGTACGGACCATGCCTTCAAAGATAGGCAGCGATCCTGCAAGCGTCTCCACGGTGTCGAACATGCCTTCCTTGTCTTCCTGCATATCCTTGTTATAGGCGAGCGGCAATCCTTTCAGTGTTGTCAGCAAACCAAAGAGGTTGCCGTATACACGGCCAGTTTTGCCGCGGATCAGTTCGGCCATATCCGGATTTTTCTTTTGCGGCATGATGCTCGAGCCGGTTGAAAACGTATCATCAAGCTCGATAAAGCGGAATTCTTCGCTTGACCAGAGAATAATTTCCTCGGCAAAACGCGACATGTGCATCATCAGCATCGACGCATTGCTCAGAAATTCGACGATAAAGTCACGGTCGCTGACGGCATCCAGGCTGTTTTCGTAAACGCCTGAAAACCCGAGAAAGCTTGCCGCAAGTTCACGGTCGATCGGAAATGTCGTACCGGACATGGCGCCTGCACCGAGCGGCGATAAATCGATGCGCTTGATCGATTCAGACAAGCGGGCTTTATCGCGCTCGAGCATCCAGAAATAAGTCAACAAATGATGTCCGAACGATATCGGCTGCGCGCGCTGCAAATGCGTATAGCCGGGAACGATCGTATCCACATGCGCTTCGGCCTGCTCGACAATCGCCCCTTGGAAAGCGGCTACCGCTTCAATGATTTCCTTTACGCGGTTTTTCAAATACAAATGCATATCCGTCGCCACTTGGTCATTGCGGCTTCTGGCAGTATGAAGCTTGCCGCCGACTGGGCCGATTTCGTCGATCAGCAGCTTTTCCAGATTTAGATGGATGTCTTCGTTCGCCACGCTGAATTCCAGTTCTCCGGCTTGCGCTTTTTCTTTCAGCGTCGACAGACCGGATAAAATAAGCGCAGCTTCTTGTTCAGATAGGATATGGCAAGCTGACAGCATTTTCACATGTGCCGTACTGCCTTCCAAATCTTCCATTACCAATTGCTGGTCAAATGAAATCGATGCCCCGAATTCATCCACCCATTGTTCGGCCGACTTCTGGAAACGGCCTCCCCACAATTTGGTCATAGTTTCACCTGTTCTTTTTCAACTGGAAGTTCTTTTTTATTGACCATTGAGTTGACAACTGTCGGAAGGCCCCATAGTTCGATAAAGCCGACAGCAGAAGAATGGTTAAAAGTGTCCTCTGTTGAATAAGTCGCCAATTGCTCGCTGTAAAGGGAATTAGGTGATTTACGCCCCTCGATGATGGCATGGCCTTTAAACAGTTTCACACGGACCGTACCGTTGACGAAGACTTGAGTTTCTTTCAGGAAGGCTTCAAGCGCGATGCGCAGCGGCGAGAACCATAAACCTTCATAAATCAATTCCGTCAGTTTCTTTTCAATGACCGGCTTGAAATGCGCCATTTCTTTTACCAATGTGATATCTTCCAATTCTTTATGTGCCGCAATCAACGTCATCGCTGCTGGCGCTTCGTAGATTTCACGGGATTTGATGCCGACCAAACGGTTCTCGACATGGTCGATTCTTCCAACGCCGTGCTTTCCGGCAATTTCATTCAATTCCAGAATCAGTTTTGCAAATGTATAAGAAACGCCGTTCAATTGAGTCGGCACTCCGTTCACAAATTCAATCTCTACAATATCCGGTGTGTTTGGTGTGTTTTCAAGTGCATTTGTCACATCGTATGCTTCTTCAGGCGGTGCTGCCCACGGATCTTCCAAGACGCCACACTCGTTTGCACGGCCCCATAGGTTTTGATCAATAGAAAACGGGCTGTCCAAATTTACCGGAATCGGCACATTATGTTCTTTCGCATATGCGATTTCCTCGTCACGCGACCATGCCCAAGCACGGACCGGGGCAACCACTTCAAGATTCGGATTCAATGATTTGATCGACACTTCAAAACGCACTTGGTCATTGCCTTTTCCGGTACAGCCGTGCGCTACAGCCGTCGATCCGGTTTCTTCAGCAATCTCCACCAATTTTTTCGAAATGAGCGGACGCGAGAGCGCCGATACGAGCGGGTATTTGCCTTCATATAGCGTATGTGCCTGCATAGAAATCAAGGCATATTCGTTAGCGAATTCTTCTCTTGCATCGATCATATAGCTTTCAACCGCTCCCACTTGAAGCGCTTTTTGTTTGATGAAGTTTAAATCTTTTCCTTCTCCAATATCAAGGCAGACCGCAACTACGTCATAGCCTTGTCCTTTCAGCCAAGGAATGGCCACTGATGTATCTAGTCCACCTGAGTATGCAAGTACGATTTTTTTATTCATGTATGAATTCCTCCAATGTATTTTTATGCATTAACTAATATTAATATACAAATAATAGCATGCTGTTTATCGAAGTGCAAGGATATTCAATCAAAAAACTGCATAAAAAAAAGCAGCCGAAGCTGCTTTTACTTTCCGCCGATCGTATATTCATGTGTGTCAAGGTCGACCCGTACTTCGGAGACACTGCCAGTTTCCATATTGCTGAATAAAAATCCGATTTCGTTATCACGGACGATGGGCTGCCCCATCATAAGAAGCTTTGATACTTTCTCTTTGTTGATAAAAGCTTGCAGCGCTTCTGAATGCTGTTTTGATTCCTCGTCTAGCAAGATGGTTACCGTTCCTGCCTCGCCTTCCATCGGAAATTTTTCGGCAAGCGGCCCTTTATAGTCGACATTGACTTTCATGCCTGTGCGGATATCGCTGATCTTGGCATCAGAAGTTGAAGAGCCGTCATCCGACTGGACCTTCACAGAGTCAGTAATCTTAAAGTAAATATTGTTTACAAGAATCTGCGAATCGGTCACATGCGTGATGAATCCTTCCTCTGTCATTTCTTTTTGTTCTGCCGCCACTTCTTCTTTTTTCGGCTCTTCTGTTTCAGTCTGCGCCCCTTGGTCGTTCGAGCAGGCAGCAAGCAACAGAAGACTAGCCATCAATACAGTCAATTTCTTCAACTAACCCATTCCTTTTCACGTTATTCTCAGGTGTTTCTATGTTTTCCCCCGCTGTTCCAGACGCGTTTATTGTACCCGTATTATGGAATTGTTGCAATAAAAACAATAGCACAACAACTTATGCTTCAATGTAATAGAAGACGCCATTATCAGCCATCCTCTCGGCAATCAGACCATCTTCCAGCAAATAATCAATCTGGCCGATTGTTTCTGAAAGCGTCAAACCGAGCTCTTTTTCATACGCATAGGGAAACAATTCCTGCGTCAGCTGGTAGACCGTCTTTTCCTGGCCCTTAAGCATGCCCAACACCTTCAAAGCGCGCTGATGCTGCTTTTCCAAACGGGCCGTAATCAATTCGTTCACATTCCGCACTTCTTCCCCGTGGCCACTGTAGATTACATCAATCGGCATCTTCAACATGCGGCCAAGAGCTGCGTTGTATTGAAGCAGCGATCTCGGACGTCCTTCCGACCGGTCAAGCGGCGGCTCGATCAATGGATTGGAAGATACTTTTGCAATCACATGGTCGCCTCCGATCATTTCACGTGTTTCCGGATCCCAAAACGACAAATGGCTCTGCGCATGGCCAAGCGTCTCCATGACATGCCATTCCGGATGCCCGGGAATTACTTCACCTTCATTGATCATCCCATCAAGCGGACGGTTGCCCATCAAATTGAGTGGACGCTTCATTTTTTTCACCCAAAACAACAGCTCTTCCGGAACGCCTTCTTCTTTCAAGCGATCAACGTAAAACGCATCGTGATAATCAAAAAATGCCTGATCGCGGCGCAGCCAAAGATCGTTGTACGGATGGCCATAGAGTTTTGCACGGTCAAAACCGTCAACCCAGCCGGCATGATCGGGATGATGGTGCGTCAACACTACTTGTTCAATGTCTTCCGGTGCAACGTTCACTTCTTTAAGCCCCGCTTTTAAAGCTACCCATGCTTCGGGCGTTTTCGGTCCTGCATCGATAAGAGTCAGCATATCTCCTTTAAGCAAATAAGAGTTAACATCGCCGACTGCAAATGGTGTTGGAATAATTATTTTATGTAAACTCACAATTTCATCTCCTTAAAAAATGAATGGCTATTCATCTATCATACCTTGTATTTATAGCTGCGTCACGTTAAAAGAAGATTTGACAACCAAGCGGCGCCTCTTCTATAATTCATGTACATATCACAAGCGAAGAAAAGGCCAGTACAGATGGTGATGGTGCAAAGAGAGTGCTGCTGCAGCTGAAATGCGCACCCCCGCTCCCGTCTCGAACCTTCTTTTTAGCTGCCGTGCAAACACGGCCGTTGTTCCGCGTTAAGGAAATCGAGCAGTGCCTTTGACAGGCAAACTTAGGTGGTACCGCGGAAACCCAGCGTTTTCGTCCTTGCATAAGCAGGGACGAATGCGCTTTTTTTATTGTTGCGCAAAGCGACTGTTCAGCCCTGATAAATACCGGAGGTCTACTAGTCATAAAGATTATATTGCAAATGGTCGACCGCGGCCTTAAAGGTTAAGAACTCTAGAATTAGCCTTTCCTATCATGAAAAGGATGTGTTGAACATGAAAATTGTCTGTGTCGGTGCCGGTTCCATGGCGGAATCAATGATCCATGGTTGGATCAATAAACGAATTATGCAGCCGGAGGATATTTCGGTTATGAACAAATCAGACTTGGCGCGGCTCCAGTTTTTGCGGGACGAGTACGGCGTCAATATAGTAGAAAGGGAAAAAACGGAACTCCGGCAAGCGGACTTTGTGCTGCTCGCCATGAAACCGAAAGATGTTGCTGCGGCTGTCGGGGCCATCAGGGATCATTTAACCGCCGACACCGTCATTTTATCGGTCGTCGCCGGCGTATCCATTAAAACAATCCAAAAACATGCCGGGCTTTTGCCAATCGCCCGCGCTATGCCGAATACATCTGCAAGAATCGGAAAATCCGCCACAGGTGTTGCCTGGAGCCAACAAGTTACAACCGGCAAGCAGCACGAACTGCGAACGCTCTTGTCATCAATCGGCGGCGTGACCGTCGTCAAGGAACAACAACTGCATGCTGTAACCGCAGTTGCAGGAAGCGGCCCTGCCTACGTCTATTACATGGCTGAAGCAATGGTTGATGCTGCTGTTGCTCAGGGGCTGTCGCTCGCCGACGCCACTAAACTCGTGCGCCAGACGTTTGATGGCGCTGCAGACATGCTGCAGCAAAGCGACTTTGGCGAACTGCGCCAAAAAGTGACCAGCCCGAATGGCACGACAGCCGCCGGAATCGCTGCGCTTGAATCCCTTCAGTTCAAAGAAACGGTCAATGCCTGCGTCAAAGCGGCTGCTGATCGTTCTCAAGAGCTTGGACGAGAGTTCGATTGATTTCTTCTGGTATACTAGAAATCGAGAATTCAAGGAGGGAAACCAATGGCAAAATTGTTTGAACCAATGACTATCAAAGACGTGACGTTTAAAAACCGTATCGTCATGGCACCGATGTGTATGTACCAAAGCGATAAAGAGGACGGCCAAGTGACCGACTGGCACCGGGTACATTATCCAACCCGCGCAGTCGGCCAGATCGGCTTGATCATTGTTGAAGCGACAGCTGTCCAAGCCCAGGGCCGGATTTCCTCACGGGATCTTGGCATTTGGGAAGACAGCCATATAGATGGCCTCTCAGAAATCGTCCGGCTGATGAAAGCCCATGGATCCAAAACAGGCATCCAGCTGGCGCATGCCGGACGCAAGGCCGATATCGAAGGAACAATTTATGCACCTAGCGCGATTGCTTTCAATGAACGCTATCAAACCCCAGTAGAAATGACTGCTGAAGATATCCGCGAAACGGTGCTGGCGTTCAAAGAGGGTGCTGTCCGGTCTAAAAAAGCCGGATTTGATGTGATTGAATTGCACGCTGCCCATGGTTATTTGATCAATCAATTTCTTTCCCCACTGACCAACCAACGGGAAGATGAATACGGCGGTTCTTCAGAAAACCGCTACCGCATTTTGCGGGAAACCATAGATGCTGTTAAAGAAGTATGGGACGGCCCACTATTCGTTCGGGTTTCTGCCCACGACTATACAGAAGGCGGCATGACGCCGGAACATTATATTGAAATGGCACAGTGGATGAAAGAACAAGGCGTCGACTTGATCGATGTCAGCTCGGGTGCTGTTGTGCCAGCCCGGATCCATGCGTTTCCTGGATATCAAGTGCCATTCGCCGAAACTTTGAAAAAAGAAACACCGATTGCGACAGGGGCAGTGGGGCTGATCACCAATCCACAGCATGCTGAGGAGATCCTGCAAAACGACCGTGCAGATATGATTTTCCTGGCACGCGAACTGCTTCGGGATCCTTACTGGGCTTACCGGGCTGCAAAAGAGCTTGGAGCTGAATCCGGTGTTCCTGTGCCATATGAACGAGGATGGGTATAAGCAGTTGCAAAATGAGTGATATTTAGTATACTGAAAGTAACGCAAAAATGCCGGATGCGCGAACATCCGGCGAGCTGTATACCGCCATGAGAGCGGTTGGCTTAGAAATTGGGTTTCAGAAATAACCGTCTTTCCTTACCCGGGGGACGGTTATTTTTTTTTGTCCGCAAGCACTATCATCGAAATGATCAAGCCCAATCCGCTTATAGTCAGGCCGATGCTCATGAACACGAGTTCGAATGTTTCCGATATAGACATACTACCACCCCCTTTCCCGGGGAATGGCCGAACCGCCCTCCTACAGCTGTACCTTTATTTTATCACAAAGGGAACATATGTTCTATTATTTCCATTGTTTTTTTTATATTCACCAGAAAAAGCCATCCAACTGGATGGCCTTCCTATATTTTCCTCATTTCTTGCGTTTGTTTGTTCCACGAAAACTCAGAAAAATCATGGGCTATCGCCGTATCGTAATGAACTTCACGAACTTGGCTCAGCAGTTTTTTTTCATCTTCCGGCAAAAAGCGGGCAGAGATGTGGTTGGCGATCAACAATTTCGCATCTGCCAGGCGAGCCGTCTCGGCCGCTTCCAGTATAGTGGAATGGCCGTATTCGCCAGCCAGTTTTTTCGTTTCTGCATCAAATGTCGCTTCATGGACCAACACATCGGCACCTTTCCCTAACTCGGCTGCAGCTCGGCAAAACCGTGTGTCTCCAAGGATAGAGACGACAAATCCGCGGTCACCCGGTTCTGTCACTTCTTCACTTTTTACAGTCGTGCCGTCTTCAAGCACAACGTCTTTCCCGCTTTTTAATTGTGCAAGCAATGGGCCCTTGGGAACACCAAGTGCTGTCGCTTTTGCAATCTGAAGCTTAGGAGGCAATGGCTTTTGCGTTATGCGATAGCCGTAAGAAGGAATGACATGGTCAAGCAGCGCTGTTTCAACCATCATTTCCTCATCTTCAAAAATAACCCCTTCCATTTGCTCATGAAAGCGAATTGGATATGTTAAATGCGTTCGGCTGACGCGCAGCACGGTTTCTACAAATTCACGGATGCCTGCCGGCCCATACAAATCGAGCGGTTCATCTCCTCCTTGAAAAGAACGGGAACCGAGCAACCCTGGAAGGCCAAAAATATGGTCACCGTGCAAATGCGTAATAAACACCTTTTCGATTTTCCTCGGTTTTATCGTTGTGCGCAGAATTTGATGCTGGGTTGCTTCCCCGCAGTCAAACAGCCAGACAGTGCCGCGTTCTTCCAATAATTTTAAGGCGATAGCCGAAGTGTTGCGCTGTTTGGATGGCATTCCTGCACCGGTCCCCAAAAATAATAACTGCATAGTTCCCCTACTTTCTCTCGTGGTCATCAAGAAAATCCTTGCTGAAACTCGTTTCCGAACCGGTTGTGGACCGTTTCAATTTCGCCTCTTTGGCACCTTTTACAAGAACCCTTTTGCCGAAACGGCTCTCAAGCTTTGACATCAAGTCAAGTATCGGCTCTTCTTTGGCATGTTCCTGAAAATTGAAAAGCGACAATTGCTCAGTCAATTCGCCTTTGTCGGCTACATTTGAAACCGTTACACCAACAAGCCGCAGCGCTTCGCCGTTCCAGTGCTTCGTAAAGAGCTGCCAGGCGGTCCGGTTGATGTCTTCCGCTTTCCATACCGTGTTTTTCAACGTGATGCTGCGCGTCCGGTTTTGCCAGTCGGAGCTTCGTGTCTGGATGGTCACCGTCGGCCCCGCCAATTCTTTCGCTTCTAAACGATTTGCCACTTTTTCACAAAGGCTTAAGATGATGACGCGCAAATTTTCTTCTTCCGTTTCGTCAACCGGCAATGTTGTGGACGTCCCAACACTTTTGGTATCGTAAATCGAGTCCGGATCGACTGCACGGTCATCAATACCGTTCGCCCTTGCTTGAAGCCGCACACCGTTTTTGCCCATCTTTTCCTTGATCAAGCCAGGATTGGCCAGTGCCAGGTCACCGATCGTCTTGATTGCCAGCCCATTCAACTTTGACGCGGTGCTTTCGCCGACGCCATGCATTTCGATTACTGGCAGCGGCCATAACTTTTCACCGATATCGCGTTTCCGCAGAATGGTGATGCCTTGCGGTTTTTTCATATCAGATGCTGTTTTGGCAAGAAACTTATTCGGCGCAATGCCAATCGAACACGGCAAATCAAGTTCTGATAAGATGCGGGTCTGGATTTCCCGAGCAATATCCACTGCATGGCGTTCAACCGCAAGATCCGTCACATCAAGATACCCTTCATCGATTGATACAGGTTCCACCAAACCGGTATAGGAGCGCAAAATATCGAACATTGCTTTGGAAGCGATGCGGTAACGGTCAAAGTTCGGAGGCAACAAGATCAGAGAAGGATATTTGCGCTTTGCTTCATGCACCTGCATCGTCGTGTAAATGCCGTGAGCACGTGCTTCATAAGAACACGTTACAATAATGCCCCGCCGTTCCTGAGGATTTCCAGCAATGGCAATCGCTTTTCCTTTCAGATCCGGATTATGTGATTGCTCGACGGATGCGTAAAAACTGTTCATATCGATATGAAAAATCACTCGGCTTGCCATAGGAATCGCTCCATCATCATTTTCTTCCAGTTTACCATAAGAGGAGCGCTCGATAAAAAGTGAGAACATTCTTCCAGTTCTTATATACATAAAAAAAAGAGGAGCGCAAGGCTCCTCTCGTTTATTTTTGGATAAATTGCTGCGTCCAGTAGTTGCCGGATGCAACGTGGCCCACCCCAATATGCGTGTACCTTTTATTTAGGATATTCGCCCGATGCCCCGGGCTGCTCATCCAGCCTTTCATGACTTCTTGCGGGCTCCGGTATCCCCGGGCGATGTTTTCACCGGCTGCCCTGTATGTAATGCCGAATTTCTTCATCATATCAAATGGGCTGCCGTATGTACCGCTATGGCTCATTTTTTTCAATTTATACATGTCTTCTGATTTTAGTCGGGCAACTTTAGAAAGTTGAGTGTCAACAGCAAGCGCTTTTAGGCCGGCTTTCGCACGTTCCTTATTGACCAACGTCACTATTTCCTTTTCGTAGGCAGACAAAGTATGGGCTGCCACTGCAGCTTTTGCAGAACCGGTTGTTCCAACTGAAGCAACTGTTTCCCGCTGTACGTCATTTCCAGAATAATGGGCTGCTCCCACAGATGTAGTAGCAGGGAATAACAGCGCCACAGATAAAGCTGATGCAATAATCTTTTTGTTCATATCCAGAATTCCACCTATCATTTTTTTAATATAATTTGTCACTAATTTAATATACCATGAATAAATTAATGATACAATGTCAAATTTTCGGTAATAATGAACAAGAAAAGAGCACCTACCGAAGTAGACGCTCTTAGACTATAGACAACCTCTAAAATTAATAAATAAAGTTACCTGGAATCGACCGGGCTGGACACGTTGATAGCACTCTTTAAGCTTCAATCGAAAGCCGGTGTTTTACTGACGTGCGGATTCTTTGACAATTTCGACCAATAGTTGGGCAAGCTTTTCCAGCTCTTCTATCGGCATGCGCTCGTTTTTTGTGTGGATTTCTTCATAGCCGACACAGAGATTAACAGTCGGAATGCCATAACCGTTGAAAATATTGGCATCGCTGCCGCCGCCGCTTGTCAATACCGGTGAGGGCCGGCCGATTTTCGCTGCCGCTCTTTGGGCAATTTTCACCACACGTTCTGTTTCTTCAAAATGAAAGCCCGGATACATCAATTTTACATCGGTCTTAGCCCGCCCGCCAAAACTTTGGGCTACATTTTCAAAAACAGACTCCATATGGGTGGTTTGGTCAGCCAGTTTGTCTTCCCGGATCGAACGGGCTTCTGCTAGGATTGACACTTCGTCGCAGACAATATTGGTTGCCTTTCCGCCTTCGAAACGCCCGATATTGGCGGTTGTTTCTGCGTCAATGCGGCCCAGCGACATTTTCGCAATCGCCTTTGCCGCTATGGTAATCGCCGAAATGCCTTTTTCCGGCGCCACCCCTGCATGAGCTGTTTTGCCGTAGACCGTCGTCCACAATTTCGCTTGATAAGGCGCGGAAGTGACGATGCCGCCCACTTTGCCGTCACTGTCGACTGCATAGCCGTATTTTGCGAAGAGCAAGGAAGGATCCAATTCTTTGGCGCCCGCTAGGCCGCTTTCTTCCCCTGCGGTAATGACAAACTGAATGTCGCCATGTTCGATTTCCTGTTCCTGTATTGTCCGGATCATTTCAAACAGTGCCGCAATCCCCGCTTTATCGTCCGCTCCCAGAATCGTCGTACCGTCCGAATAAACATAGCCGTCACGAACTTCAGGTTTGACGCCGACGCCCGGGACGACAGTATCCATATGGACAGTAAAGTAGATTGCGGCAACATCGGCGGCATTTCCTCTTAACGTTGCAATGATATTATTGGCGCCATGGCCGTTCCGCAAAGAAGAATCATCTTCCGTTACATAGAATCCTAGTGATTCCAGTTTTTCTTTCAAAAATACGGCGATGTCTCCTTCGTTTCTCGTTTCGGAATCAATTTGCACCAATTCCAGAAACTCGTTCAATAAGCGCTCGTTATTCATTTTTTGCACCTCTTCTTATAATGGCATGTTGCCATGCTTTTTCGCAGGACGCACGTCTTTTTTGTTGCGCATCATTTCCAGGGCTTGGATCAGTTTGATGCGCGTTTCCCGCGGATCGATCACATCGTCGACCATTCCGCGCGCCGCAGCCACATATGGATTGGCAAATTTTTCGCGGTATTCTTCAATTTTGGCTGCGCGTGTTTCTTCCGGATTTTCGCTTGCCGCAATTTCACGCGCAAAAATGATGTTGGCTGCCCCTTGCGGTCCCATGACCGCGATTTCTGCATTTGGCCAAGAGTAAACAAGATCCGCGCCGATGGATTTTGAATTGAGCGCCACATATGCGCCTCCGTAAGCTTTACGCAAAATGACCGTCATTTTCGGCACAGTCGCCTCTGAATAGGCATACAGGATTTTCGCCCCGTGGCGAATAATGCCGCCATGTTCTTGCTTGATGCCCGGGAAAAAGCCGGTTACATCTTCAAATGTAATGATCGGGATATTGAATGAATCACAGAACCGGATAAAACGCGCAGCTTTATCAGACGAGTCGATATCAAGTCCGCCTGCCATCACTTTTGGCTGGTTGCACACAAGTCCGACTGACTCCCCTTTGATGCGCGCCAAGCCTATGACGATATTTTTCGCGAATTCCGGCTGCACCTCCATGAAGCTTCCCGCATCCACTACCTGCTCGACCACTTTTCGGACATCATAAGGGCGGATTGCTTCATAAGGCACCACATCCGCCAATTCCGGCCGGTAATCGTCTTCTTCGCCAGCTTCCAGGCGCGGCGGCATTTCCTGATTGTTCTGCGGCAAATAGCCGACCAACTGCCGTACCATATCCAGCACTTCTTGTTCTGATGCTGCGCGGAAATGGGCATTTCCACTGATTGCGGTATGTACTCTCGATCCCCCAAGATCTTCTGAGGAAATCTGTTCCCCGGTCACCGTTTCGATTACTTTGGGCCCGGTTATGAACATTTGGCTTGTTTTATCAACCATGAACACGAAATCGGTAATGGCAGGCGAATAAACCGCGCCTCCCGCTGATGGGCCAAGAATAACCGAAATCTGCGGAATCACCCCAGAATAAATAGAGTTCCGGTAGAAAATATGGCCATAGCCATCAAGCGATAAAACGCCTTCTTGGATCCGAGCCCCGCCTGAATCGTTCAACCCGATAAATGGAGCCCCGTTTTTAGCCGCCATGTCCATGACATTAACAATCTTTTGCGCGTGCATTTCGCCGAGTGCGCCTCCAAAAACGGTAAAATCCTGGGAGAACAAATAAATCGGCCGCCCGTTCACTTTGCCGTATCCCGTCACAACCCCTTCGCCGGGTCCATTAGCCATGCCAAAATCAGTCGTACGATGTTCAACAAACGGATTCAGTTCAACAAACGAACCTTCGTCCACTAACAATTCAATACGCTCACGGGCTGTCAGCTTGCCTTTTTCATGCTGTTTATTGATCCGGTCTTCTCCTCCACCGAGTTCAATTTCACGCTTGCGGTCGTACAATTCGTTGATTTTTTCGTAAATGTCCATTTCCCCACTCCCTCTGCTACTGCTTTTCGCACAATTCGTACAACACGCCATTTGAGGATTTCGGATGCATAAAAGCAACCAATGCGCCCCCAGCACCCCTTTTTGGCTCTTCGTTCAACAGGCGAACGCCTTTTTCACGCAGCTCGGCCATCCGCTCTTCAATTCCTTCCACCCCAAAAGCGATATGATGGATGCCTTCGCCCCTTTTTTCCAAAAATGAAAAGATAGCGCTTTCTTCGTTCATCGGTTCAAGAAGTTCCAACTTGATATTGCCAGCGTCGATAAATGCAACCCGGACATTTTCAGAAGCAACTTCTTCAATTTTCAGCAGCGGACACCCAAGTGTTTCCGTATAATAAGGAAGAACTCCGTTCAAATCCCGGACTGCGATTCCGATATGGTCGACTTTCTTCATCGTGCTTCACTTCCTTTTTCAGCTTCTTCTTCATTGTACCCATTCGCAAATAAAAACTCTAGTTCTACTCGAATATTTGGAAAACGGGTCGCGTTGTTCTTCAGTTCAACCGGCAAATATGGTATGATTTCATCAAGAATACTTGATAAAAAAGGAGTCTTTCCCTCAATGAGAAACAATTTTTTCCGCAAATTCGTCGTTTACGCTATGATCATCTTGATGCTATTGTCCAGCTTGATGATGGGAATCAGCTTTATCCTTTAATTCCATAAATGAAAAAAGACGGCCGATTTAAATTTCGGCCGTCTTTTTGTTGTGGAACCCTTTATAAGATTGCTTGATTTCCAGGTATTTTTCCATTTCCTGAATCACTTCATAGAGCGATGCCATTGCAAAAAAAGTTTCGTAATCTTTAGGGAGCGGCATATTTGCGAAGTCCGCCTTCAAGGATTCGAGCTTGTTCATATAATGGCGTGCAGTGTTGCCAGAATGGATATGTTCACCCAGGTCTTCCAGAAAATCCGCCACAAGTTCAGAATGCCCCACCATGACTGGAAGAGCCGTGATTTTCGGAAGAATGCGCTCAATAATATCAAATTGCTGCTCACGCATATCGAAATAATGGTAATGCTTGTTCTCAAGCCGGGTAACATGATTTTCAACATCCTGATACGCCAGCGCTTTCGCTTCTTTCAATAATTCAGCCGTTTCCACTAGTTCCTTGCCGCTCCAATGGGAATCGCCTTGCCGCAAATAAACTACTATTTCACGGAATATCGCGGAATAAAGCTTTTCTATTTCAAAGCGGTAAGAATCCAGCTTCCGTTCGATGCTCGGCATATACATATTAACGAGCAGCGCTGTACCGAAACCGATCGCCATGAGCATCAATTCGTTGACAAAAAGTGCTCCGGTCAGATTTTTGGAATTATATATATGCATCAATATGACGGAGCTTGAAACAAAGCCTTCCGTAAAGCCAAGCGATACCAATGCCGGGATAAACAACAAGATTAAGAGTCCCAAAACAGCCGGATGGTATGCAAATCCTTCAAAAAAGACAAAAGCAAAGGCGATGGCGATCAAGCTGGCGACAAAACGCGTAAATGCTGCGCGAATGGATTTTTTCTTGGTCGGCTGTATGCAAAGGATGGCCAAAATACCCGCCGACACATAGTAATCGAGCTCGAGCAGTTGGGCAAGCGAAATGGCGACTGTCGCGCCTGCCGCCGTTTTCATCGTTCGATAGCCAATGGAAAAACGCTTTAACTTCATGCTGGCCTCCAATTTTCGATATGAAAAAATGCCCCTTTGAAGGGGCATTTCAACTTAAATTTCTTTGCAATGCTCTTCAAACAACGCTTGGATATGCGTGATGACAGACATAGGATCGTGGCCTTCAATTTCGTGGCGGCCAATTTCGCCCACCATTTTGCCGTCTTTCATAAGAGCGAACGATGGCGAAGATGGAAGATGGTCATCACCGAAAATTGCACGGGCTTGCGCAGTTGCTTCTTTGTCTTGTCCTGCAAAGACTGTATACAAGTTATCAGGGCGTTTGTCGTAATGAATCGCATGGAGTGCTGCTGGACGCGCGATGCCGCCGGCACAACCGCAAACTGAGTTAATCATCACAAGGCTGGTTCCTGTTTTTGAGAAAGCTTCCGTAACTTCTTCAGGTGTTTCAAGCTGTGTATATCCGCCGTCAACCAACTCTTGTCGGGCTGTAGTGACGATATCATTCATTAGAAAATTAAAATCCATTGCCAATTTAACTCACTCCTTATCTAGTACTCTACTAATCATAGCATCCCTTGAAAATACTTGCAAAAAAGCTTACTCAAACAACACAGAAATTGCTTGCGAAACAGTCAATTTGCCTTCGAGCACCTGCTGTTCCAATGTTTTCACTCCGTCACGCTTAGCTGGATCTTCAAAAAAACGGCTGTGCAGTTCATCCGCAATCATCGAACGGAACCAGTCTTTCGTCTGGGACTGGCGCCGTTTTTCCCAGGTGCCGCTTTCTTTTACAGTCTTTTCAAATTGTCTTACGAGTTCCCAAGCTTCCCTGATCCCTGTTTTCTCGATCGAAGAAGCTGCAAGCGCCTCGGTCTTCCATCCGGCGGTTGCCGGCTGAAGAAAATGAAGCATCCCTTTGTATTCCGCAACGGTCTTTTTCGCAAGTTTCGTATTTGCGCCGTCCGCTTTATGGACAACCAACGCATCAGCCAGCTCCAATATCCCTTTTTTCATTCCCTGGAGTTCATCTCCGGCACCTGTCAGCACGAGCAGCAAGAAGATGTCCACCATTCCGCGGACGAGCGTTTCGCTTTGCCCGACCCCGACAGTCTCTACAAGAATGATGTCATAGCCAGCAGCTTCGCACAACAGCATTGTTTCCCGTGTTTTTTTATGGACACCACCGAGCGTGCCAGCTGTCGGAGACGGCCGGATAAAGGCGTTCGGGTTCCGGGCCAGGAGTTCCATCCGGGTTTTATCGCCAAGGATGCTGCCGCCGGTCAACGACGAACTCGGATCGATTGCGAGAACCGCTACCTGGTGGCCAAGGCTTGTAAGCAGTTCGCCAAACGTTTCGATGAAGGTGCTTTTTCCTGCACCAGGCACGCCTGTGATGCCTATGCGAATACTTTTTCCCGTTTCAGGCAAAAGCCGGTTCAATAAATCCTGTCCTTCTTTTTTATGAGAGGGATTTGAACTTTCAAGCAGCGTGATCGCTTTTCCAAGAAACAGCCGAGAGCCACTTTGGACGCCTTCAACAATTTCCGTTATATCGATTTTCTCTTCATTCGGCTTCCTGAATTTCTTCCTTGGAACAGGGCTCATCCCGTCGTGGCTGGATGCAACTCCTTTCATCATATGCCTCGCCGTTTTTTCTTGGTCCATCAGTCCGCCACTTCCTCATAGCCGAGGCGGACGTAAATTTCCTCGATCACTTTCTGGGCTGCCACCGGAATGACCGTACCAGGGCCAAAAATCGCGCTGGCGCCGTTTGAACGAAGAAATTCATAGTCTTGCGCAGGAATGACGCCACCAACGACGATCAATATATCTTCCCGGCCGATTTTTTTAAGTTCTGATGCCAAATCCGGAACTAAAGTCATGTGACCTGCGGCGAGCGAACTGACACCGATTACGTGGACATCGTTTTCTGCTGCCTGTTGCGCCGTCTCAGCCGGCGTCTGGAACAGCGGTCCGATGTCGACATCAAAACCAAGGTCAGCAAAAGCTGTGGCAATAACCTTCGCTCCGCGGTCATGGCCGTCCTGGCCCATTTTTGCTATCAAAATCCGCGGCCGGCGCCCTTCGTTTTCCATAAAGTCTTGAGTCATTTCCTTGACGATTTCAATTTCTTCCTGATTCGAAAAGTTTGAACTGTAAATACCGCTCACGGAACGGATCACCGCCTTATGCCGTCCAGATGCCTCTTCGATAGCATCCGATATCTCGCCGAGGCTTGCCCGGCGGCGAGCTGCTTCCACCGCGCATTCCAAGATGTTTTCTTTTCCTGAAAGCGCCGCTTCTGCCAACCGCGCAAGTGCTTCTGCTACAAGCTTGTCGTCTCGCTCGGCTTTCATCAGTTCCAGCCGCTCGATCTGCTTTTTGCGGACAAGCGTATTATCAATATTCAAAATATCGATCGGGTCTTCCTGGTCGAGCCGGTAGCGGTTAACGCCGATAATCACTTCTTCGTTGGAATCGATCTGAGCCTGCTTTTTCGCAGCCGCTTCTTCGATGCGCATTTTCGGCAATCCGGTTTCGATTGCCTTTGCCATGCCGCCGAGATTTTCGACTTCTTCGATCAATTCCCATGCCTTTTCCATTAGTTCATTGGTCAACGCTTCGACATAATAGGAGCCGCCCCATGGATCGATCACTTTCGTCATGCCGGTTTCTTCTTGCAAAAAGAGCTGCGTATTGCGTGCGATGCGCGCTGAAAAGTCAGTCGGAAGAGCGATTGCTTCATCAAGCGCGTTCGTGTGAAGCGATTGCGTATGGCCCATTGCAGCGGCATTAGCTTCAATGAGTGTCCGCGTAACATTATTGAACGGGTCTTGCTCAGTCAAACTCCAGCCTGACGTTTGCGAATGTGTTCGCAAAGCGAGGGACTTGCTGTTTTTCGGGTCGAACGATTTCATCATTTTCGCCCAGATTTCCCGAGCGGCCCGCATTTTCGCGATTTCCATGAAATAATTCATGCCGATGCCCCAGAAAAACGAAAGCCGCGGCGCGAATTGGTCGATGCCTATTCCGGCAGCAAGCCCTGTGCGGACGTATTCCAACCCATCGGCAAGCGTATACGCAAGTTCAATGTCCGCTGTCGCCCCAGCTTCCTGGATATGATAGCCGGATATGGAAATCGAGTTGAATTTCGGCATATTCTCAGAAGTGAATTGGAAGATGTCCGCGATAATCTTCATCGACATGGCCGGCGGATAGATATACGTATTGCGCACCATGTATTCTTTTAGAATATCGTTTTGAATTGTCCCGGCCAATTGTTCCGGGGCAACACCCTGCTCTTCCGCTGCGACGATGAAAAATGCCATGATCGGCACAACTGCACCATTCATTGTCATTGACACCGACATTTGATCGAGCGGGATGCCGTCGAACAAAATCTTCATATCTTCCACACTGTCTATGGCAACGCCCGCCTTGCCGACATCCCCGACAACCCGTGGGTGATCCGAGTCATATCCACGATGAGTCGCCAAGTCAAACGCCACCGATAAGCCTTTTTGGCCCATGGCGAGATTGCGCCGGTAGAACGCATTGCTTTCTTCAGCGGTAGAAAAACCGGCATATTGGCGGACGGTCCAGGGCCGTGATACATACATCGTCGGATACGGGCCACGGACATTCGGCGCGAAACCCGGCATGCTTTCTTCAAGGAATTCAATATCTTTTTCGGTATATACCGGTTTGATCGGGATGCCTTCATTGGTCATAAACGCTTCTTTAGTTTTTATCCCTTTTTCTTGAATGCTCACTTGCTGTATATCCACTTTGGAAAAATCAGGTTTGGTCATATTAAAAAGCCTTCTTTCCTAAGTTCAAGATTTGCTCGAGTTTATCTGTGATCGGTTTCCCGCTGTAAATCGAATCCCACACGCCGTAAGGCTTCCACGCATCAAGTTGTTCCGCCGGATATTTGCCGGCAATATCCACTGCGGCCCGTGTTGAAAGTGCCGGCACCATTTCTGCCACCTTTTCCTTCGGTCCGCATAGAACGGCATAATCGATATCATGTTCGGCTAGAAAGCGGTTGATGCTGTCGGCTGATTGGAGCTCTGGGCTTATAAGCGGTTCGATGCCGCCGACCGCCAAAAATCCAGTCACAAAATCCGATTGGCGCTTAACGTCTTTTAACGGTCCCAAATGAAGCACAGCTGTTTTCAGGAGCGTCTCTTTGCTTTTCGCTCTCAGCTTTTCAAAAGGTGCAGCCAAGCGTTTTGCCGTGGCATATTCTAAATGGCTGTATTCGATTTCTTGATCTTTTATCGGCTCCAGCGGATTGGCGTAAATATTTGTGCCGATAAGCGACGCTTTCCGAGTGGAAACTTCCTTTTCACGCTGCAGCCATTTCACTTGGATATCGTCGGTCAACCAGCCTGATTTCATCACTACCGAATAGCCGCCTGCCCCTTCGATTTCCAAGAAATATTGCCATGCCGCATCTACATATTCTTTTGTCAGCGTCTCAATAAAATAAGAACCTGCCGAAGCATCCAGTGTATGCGACACATGCGTTTCTTCTTTGATGACCAATTGAATATTGCGCGCTATGCGGCGGCTGATCGGATCAGGGTTTGTCAAAAAGTCATGTGGCAAAACCGTATGGGCATCTGTACCGCCCAGTACCGCGGAAAATGTTGCATTGCCGGCCCGCAGCAAATTGACGTACGGATCCAATTTTGAATACGACCGCACGGACGTTTCTGTAAAAATCGGGATTGCCGGCGCTTCTTGTCCGTAAGCGGAACAAAAAGCGCTCCACAGGATCCGAAAAGCGCGCAGCTTCGCAATTTCCTGGAAGAAATGGGTATCAACTGCAAAGCGGACCCAAAGACGTCCTGCTGTTCCGGCAAAATCTTCCGCATCCATTTTTTCTGCAAGCATGCTGAGTGCAACACCCAGCTCATGGATAATGGTGCCCCCGGAATTATGGACAGGAAGCAGATCGATTCGCTCTGTCCGTACGTTGACGGGAGCATCTACCGGTTCTTCCGAAAAAATGACGCCTCGCACGTTTTCCATTCGTGCACTTTCAACCCACTCGAAAACACGCAAAATATCCCGGTTTTCTTGTGTCAACTTGAAGTAGATAGGATGCTCTGTGATCAAACTGGCGAGTTCTTTGAGTTCATGGTCCTGCCAATCCATTTTCTTAAAGCTGGCGTAAACGATCATATCGTTGCCGCGTGCCACATCATCTTTTGCTTTCGCTAAGAAATCTGCAGGTGAATCCGCTGCAATTTCTTGCGCTACCAGCCAGCCTGGTTTTTGTTTGCCGTTACGGACCGCTTCTGCTTGCACCGGCAAAGCGGCGCTTAAGCGGTCAAGCATGTTTTTTGTATAAAGCGGTTCCAGTATTATCCCTTCGGTTGTGAGCGTTTTCAATTCTTCAAACGGCTTGCCTTTGAGCCCTTCTTCGGCTGCAAGTTGCCACTCAGCATATGTACGTTGCGAAAATTTCGTCTTTTTCATCGATTCAATCGTCACGCTGTTCCCTCCTCGAGGCTATCTATTTTCATTTTACCTGAGTATCCTTTTACATTAAAGGAAAAAAAGCTTGAAGTCCTAGGACCCCAAGCTTTTCGCCAATGCCGTTAATAAACGGAGGTGTTTTCTTTGGACATGTTCTCCAAAATCGCTTTTACTCGCGCCAAGAATTGGCCGCAGACAAGACCATCAAGCACACGGTGATCCAAAGACAGGCATAAGTTGACCATATCCCGGGCAGCAATCATGCCGTTGTTCATGATTACCGGGCGTTTGACGATCGATTCCACTTGGACGATTGCCGCTTGCGGATGATTGATGATGCCCATTGACTGGACAGAACCGAACGAGCCGGTGTTGTTGACGGTAAATGTGCCGCCTTGCATATCGGCTGAACCTAATTTGCCATTACGGGCTTTCAATGCCAAATCGTTGATATCGCGGCCGATGCCTTTAATGGATTTTTCATCGGAATTTCGGATAACCGGTACGAATAAAGCATTGTCAGACGCGACAGCGATGGAAATGTTAATGTCTTTTTTCTGGATGATTTTATCTCCAGCCCACATCGAATTCATCATCGGGAATTCTTTTAATGCCTGGGAGATCGCTTTTACGAAAAACGCGAAATACGTAATGTTGAATCCTTCTTTTTTCTTGAATTCGCCTTTGATCGAATCGCGGTATGCAACAAGATCCGTCACGTCCACTTCAATCATCATCCATGCATGCGGCGCTTCATGCTTGCTCTTCAGCATGTTCGCAGCGATCGCGCGGCGAACGCCGGTTACCGGAATTTCAATATCTCCCGGTGCGCTTTCGATCGGCGCTGATTTTGGAGCAGGCGCCGCTGCAGCCGGAGCTTGTGGTTTTGGAGCTTCCGCTTGTTCAGCAACAGGTTCCGCTTGTTCAACAGGAGCGTCTCCCGCTTTCGGGATGTTGCCGCTTTCGATAATCGCCATCAAATCTTTGCGTGTGATGCGGCCTTCGTTGCCGGAACCTGTCACTTGCGTCAAATCGATGTCGTTATCTTGAGCCAAACGCAGAACAGCCGGTGAGTAACGGGCTTTTGAGCCTACCGGACGCGCAGGCTGTGAAGAACCTTTGGTGCCTGTAAGGCCCTTGGTTACTTCCGTATCTGCAGCCGGCATGACGTTTTCTTTTCCTGCTTCGGCCGGCTTGTTGTCTTCAGCAGGAGCAGAATCGCCGCCTTCGGTTTCGATCGTACAGACGATTTCCCCTACAGCCAATGTTTCTCCTTCAGAAGCGATCAATTCCTTAACGATGCCTGTAAACGAAGAAGGAACTTCCGCCGTTACTTTATCTGTGTTGACTTCCGCCAAAGGATCGTACTTATTGACGTGGTCACCTGGCTGGACGAGCCATTTTTCAATGGTTCCTTCTGTCACACTTTCACCAAGCTGAGGCATTTTTATGTTTTCAATAGCCAAAGGGATTCCTCCTTTTTTGCATTTTAATAGTAGTTCAAAGGAAAATAGCGTTCTTACGCCGCTTCGGCCGCTTTGGGCCTGGCTTTCGCCATGAGCCGGAAAGAACGTCCGTCTCATAGTTTCGCCTAGCCCACGGACGCGCCGGCGCTAAAAATATTACAAAATAATGAGCATTTAGTGTTGATTCGCTGTTTTTATAAAAATATGGAGCAAAACAGCGGAGAAAACCGTGTGCGCCTGCATCGCTGCGCTGCTTCGGCCAACGTCTTTCCTGCGGGAAAGCGAGACAGCCGAGACCCCGCAGTCGTAAAGCGACGAGGAGGCTTGGCGCGAGCCCGCGGCTTTTAAAACAGGTGCTCCTGCGCAAGCTCGTCGCAAAGCTATTGGCCTTGCAGATCACGGCCAATAGCTTCGCAGCTGTTTTGCGGAATATCAACAACAGAATTAATTAAAACTCCGCCAATTCCCGCATCGCTTTTTCAACTTTATCCGGGTTGATCATAAAGTATTTTTCCATTGTTGGTGCGTATGCCATTGCCGGAACATCCGGGCCAGCTAAGCGTTTGATCGGAGCGTCAAGATCGAACAGGCAGTTTTCTGCGATGATCGCTGCCACTTCGCCGATGATGCTTCCTTCTTTGTTGTCTTCTGTTACGAGCAATACTTTGCCGGTTTTCTTCGCTGCTTCGATGATGCCTTCTTTATCCAATGGATAAATTGTGCGAAGATCAAGAACG
This sequence comes from Planomicrobium soli, assembly GCF_003014655.1. GTDB lineage: Bacteria > Bacillota > Bacilli > Bacillales_A > Planococcaceae > Planococcus > Planococcus soli_B. Next base: position 234,645 of record NZ_PYAT01000003.1, read on the forward strand.
TGCGCGGAAATGCCGTCTTCAGCCAGGCGCTCTGCCGCTTGAAGCGCAAAGTGCACCGCTAGGCCGTAAGTGATGACCGTGATGTCGTCACCTTCACGCTTAACATCAGCTTTGCCGATTTCAATTGTATAATCGTCTTCCGGCACTTCGCCTTTGATTAAACGGTAAGCACGTTTGTGCTCGAAAAACATGACCGGATCTTCATCGCGGATCGCTGCTTTCAACAAACCTTTTGCATCGTAAGGTGTTGAAGGGATAACGATTTTAAGTCCAGGCTGGTTCGCAAATACCGCTTCAACTGATTGAGAGTGGTAAAGTGCACCGTGGACGCCGCCGCCAAATGGCGCACGAAAAACGATCGGACAAGACCAGTCGTTGTTTGAGCGATAACGGATGCGTGATGCTTCCGAAATGATCTGGTTTACTGCCGGCATGATGAAATCCGCAAATTGGAATTCAGCAATCGGACGCATGCCGTACATTGCAGCACCGATGGCCACACCCGCAATCGCAGATTCAGCAAGCGGTGCATCAACTACGCGGTCTTCGCCGAATTGGTCATAGAGGCCTTGAGTCGCTTTGAAGACACCGCCTTTTTTACCAACATCTTCGCCTACGACAAAAACGTTGTCATCTCGTTCCATTTCTTCTTTCATGGCAAGCGTGATGGCATCAATATAAGACATAACTGCCATTATTCGTTACCTCCTTGTTCTGCGTAAACGTATTTTAAAGCGTGTTCCGGTTCCGCATACGGGGCATTTTCTGCGTAATCAGTCGCTTCGTTGACAATTGCCATAATCCGTTTATTGATATCGGCCTCTAGTTCATCATCCATGATGCGGTTTTCTTTCAAGTAAGCGCCGAATAAAAGGATCGGATCTTTTTCTTTTTGAGCAGCCAATTCGTCAGCTGAACGGTACTGGCGATGATCATCGTCGGATGAATGGGCCGTCATGCGTTCTGACACTGTCTCAATCAAGCTCGGGCCTTCGCCGCGGCGTGCGCGGTCGGCAGCTTCTTTGACGTGCTTGTACACTTCAATCGGATCAGTGCCGTCGATTGTCACGCCCGGCATGCCGTATCCAGCTGCGCGGTCAGAGACATTCTTACTAGCTACTTGACGGTCATATGGAACAGAAATTGCGTATTTGTTGTTTTCAACCATTGTGATGATCGGCAACTTATGGACGCCAGCAAAGTTCAAACCTTCGTGGAAATCACCTTGGTTGGAAGATCCTTCGCCAAGCGTAGTGAACGTGATAAAGTCTTCTTTTTTCATTTTGCCGGCTAGCGCAACGCCTACTGCATGAGGCAATTGGGTCGTAACAGGCGATGAACCGGTCAAGATGCGGTTTTTCTTCTGGCCAAAATGCCCTGGCATTTGGCGGCCACCGGAGTTCGGGTCTTCTGCTTTCGCGAAAGCGGATAACATCAATTCTTTTGGCGTCATGCCGAAATGCAGCACCACACCAAGATCGCGGTAATAAGGTGCGATATAGTCTTTTTGGTTATCAAGCGCAAAAGCCGCTCCTACTTGAGCTGCTTCCTGCCCCTGGCAAGATATGACGAACGGAATTTTCCCCGCCCGGTTCAACAGCCACATGCGCTCATCGACGCGGCGGGCTGTCAGCATTGTTTCATACATTTTCAGCAAATCATCACTCGATAAGCCGACTTCTTCGTGTTTTGAAACCATTAGAATTCCTCCTTCAACTGTGAATCGCTTTGCCGTCAACAGCCAACGCCGCTTCGCCCATGATTTCTGACAATGTAGGGTGCGGGTGGATGGTATCGGCGATTTCCCACGGAGTAGCATCCAGAACCATGGCAAGGCCCGCTTCTGAAATCATATCGGTAACATGGGGACCGATCATATGAACGCCTAAAATATCGTTCGTGTCTTTGTTTGCGACAATTTTCACAAAACCGTCGGATTCGCCATAAACCAGCGCTTTTCCGATTGCCTTAAACGAAAATTTACCCACTTTAACGTTAAAGCCTTGTTCTTTTGCCTGATCTTCCGTTATCCCGACGCTTGCCGCTTCCGGATTGGAATAAATGCAGCGGGATACCAAATCGTAATTGATCGGGTGCGGGTTGTTTCCTTTAATATGTTCAACAGCCGTAATGCCTTCATGAGAAGCAACATGGGCAAGCTGCAGCCCACCGATAACATCGCCGATCGCATATATATGGGATTCTTTCGTCTGGAACGATTCCTTAACTTTAATAAAACCTTTTTCTACAATGATATCCGTATTTTCAAGACCGATATTCTCTACGTTTGCTTGGCGGCCAACAGAAACCAGCATTTTCTCTGCAGCAAATGTTTCCATTTCGCCTTTGATTTCTGCTTGGATCGTTACGCCATCTTCACCTGTAACAAGTGTATCCGCTACCACTTTTGCGCCGACTGCGAATTTGATGCCTTTTTTTGTCATCAATTTCAGCATTTCTTTTGATACGTCTTTGTCTTCTGTCGGAATGATGCGGTCTGCATACTCGATGACCGTTACGTCTACGCCGAAATCGTTAAGCATTGACGCCCATTCAATCCCGATCACACCGCCGCCAACAATCAATATAGATTGGGGCAGTTCTTCCATTAACAAAGCTTCATCCGAACTCATAACAAATTTACCATCAATCGTTAAGCCGGGAAGGGTCCGCGGACGAGAACCGGTTGCAATGATGACGTTGTTCGGAATCAACATTTCGTTTTCTTCCCCGTTGTTCATTTCGACAGATACCGTTCCGGCATTCGGAGAAAAGATGGAAGGGCCGAGAATGCGGCCGATGCCTTCGTAAACATCGATTTTGCCTTTCTTCATTAATCCTTGAACACCGGCATGCAATTGGTCGACAATGCCTTGTTTGCGTTGTTGGACACGGGAAAAATCAAGCGAAACTTCTCCGGTTTGAACACCGAAATCCGCTGCATGGTTTTTCGTCGTGGAATAAACTTCTGCGCTTCTAAGCAATGCTTTGCTTGGAATGCACCCTTTATGCAGGCACGTTCCGCCGAGATTACCTTTTTCAACAATCGCTGTTTTCAAGCCAAGCTGGGCGGAACGGATGGCAGCTACGTAACCGCCTGTTCCGCCTCCAAGTATGACTACATCGTAATTCTGAGCCATTAAAACGGCCTCCCTTTACCTTTTTATCCTAACGGATAGATTTTTGCGTTTTCTTCGCCTTTCAAAACACGGACTGCCCCTTCGGCCAAGGCCTGAAGCTCGTTTTCGCCAGGGTAGACGGCTACATCAGCGATCCAATTGACACGCTCCGTGATCGATTCAACAAACCCTTTTCCATAGGCTAAGCCGCCCGTCAAGATGATGGCATCGACATTGCCGCGTAAAACGGCGCTTGCAGAACCGATCTCCCGTGCTACTTGGTACGCCATCGCTTCATATATAAGTTCGGCTTCTTTGTCGCCTTTTTGGATACGTTTTTCTACAGTAACGGCGTCATTCGTACCCAAATATCCGACCAATCCGCCTTGTCCGACCAGTTTTTTCATGATTTCATGGCGGTAATACTGCCCTGAGAAACACAGCTCCACTAAGTCGCCAGCCGGAACGGTTCCGGCACGTTCAGGACTGAACGGCCCATCTCCGTGAAGGCCGTTATTGACCTCGATCACGCGGCCCCCGGAATGGGCGCCGACCGTAATGCCACCGCCCATATGAGTGACTATTAGATTTAATTCGTTATATTTGCGGCCTTTGTCCATGGCGTAACGCCTTGCGACCGCTTTTTGGTTTAATGCATGGAAAATCGACTTGCGGCTGATCAATGAAAAACCGGATACTCTGGCAATGGGATCAAGTTCATCGACCACTACCGGGTCCACGATAAACGATGGGATATTAAGCCCGCTTGCAATCTCAAAGGCAATAATTCCGCCGAGATTTGATGCATGCTGGCCTGAATAACCCCTCCGCAAATCTTCAAGCATTGTTTCATTTACTGAATAGGTTCCGCCTTCGATCGGGCGAAGCAATCCGCCCCTTCCGCATACCGCGGAAAGATTGGAAACGTTCATGCCTTCTTCGTCCAGCGCTTCCAGTATTGTCTGTTTGCGAAAAGCGTATTGATCGATGATAGAAGAAAAGCCGGCAATCGCTTGGGATGAATGCCGGATGGTCTTTTCCATAATTAGGACATCGTTGTCAAAAACGCCGATCTTAGTCGAAGTCGAACCAGGATTGATGACTAGTACGCGATACAGCTGTTCTTGCACAGCGGCCCCTCCGTTCTTTTTTTAGCGTCTGCTAAGAATATTGTGTTCATTGCGCAAAAACTGGCTGCGGGATTTACGGACACGCTCGATGCGTTCTTCCGCCATGCGGTCAGCAGCAATATAGCTAGGAACGTTATCGCGTTTTGAGATTTCAAAGATTTTTGAAATGCTGTCGTAGATCGTCTCAACACGTTTCATCGCGCGTTCTTGGTTATAACCGTAAAGCTCATCGGCAACATTGATAACACCGCCGGAATTGATTACGAAATCAGGAGTATAGACAATGCCGCGCGCTTCCAGTTCGTCACCGTGGCGGGCTTCTTTCAGCTGGTTGTTTGCAGCACCTGCCACCAGTTTCACTTTTAGCTGCGGGATGGTTTCATCGTTGATGATGGCGCCCATTGCACACGGTGCGAAAATGTCTGCTTCTTGTGAGTAGATGTCATTCGGCTCTACCGCAGTTGCGCCAAAGTCGTTGACTGCACGCTGGACAGATTCTTTATTGATGTCTGTTACAATCAGTTTTGCCCCTTCTTCATGAAGGTGTTTGCAAAGGGTGTATGCCACGTTTCCGACACCTTGCACCGCTACGGTTTTGCCTTCTAGCGAATCGTCGCCGAACGCTTCAAGAGCAGCAGCTTTCATTCCTGTATATACGCCATATGCCGTTACAGGAGAAGGGTTGCCTGATGAACCGAAAGCCGGCGATACGCCTGTCACGAAATCCGTCTCTTCGCGGATCAGGTCCATATCGGCAACAGTAGTGCCCACATCTTCAGCTGTAATATAGCGGCCATTCAAACCTTGGATAAAACGCCCGAACGCACGGAACATTTCTTCGTTTTTATCTTTCAATGGGTCACCGATGATGACGGTTTTACCACCGCCAAGATTAAGTCCAGCAGCTGCGTTTTTATAAGTCATTCCGCGGCCAAGGCGGATAGCGTCTTCAATCGCTTCTTCTTCAGTTGCGTAATTCCACATGCGCGTCCCGCCAAGTGCTGGTCCGAGCGTTGTATCATGGATGCAGATGATCGCTTTCAAGCCAGAATTTTTATCTTGGCAAAAAATCAATTGCTCGTAATCGTGTTCTTCCATCTTTTTGAAAATTTCCATTGTCAATTCCTCCTAGGGGTCTCATGAAATTGTTGATGAACAGATTGCTAGAGCGAGCGAAAACAACTTGCTTTCGGCACTGTCTGCGCGGGAAGTTAAAACGATCGGCGCTTTTGCGCCTGCAATTACCCCGCCCACTTTCGCATTAGAAAAGTAAACCAATGATTTGTACAAAATGTTGCCTGATTCAATATTGGGAACAAGAAGAATGTCGGCTCTTCCGGCGGTGTCTCCTTGTATTCCTTTATGGCCCGCTGCTTCCAAGGAAACGGCGTTGTCTAATGCCAATGGGCCGTCTACGATGCAATCGGTAATTTGCCCCCGCCTGTTCATTGCAGTCAAAGCAGCAGCATCGAGCGTCGCTTGCATATTCGGATTGACCACTTCAACCGCAGCAAGTGGAGCCACGATCGGCAGATCGACGCCAACAGAACGTGCAATTTGTACGGCGTTTTGGATGATTTGGGCTTTCTGCTGAAGGTCCGGAGTAATATTCATCCCTGCGTCCGTAACAAAAATCAACCGATCGAATCCCTGGATTTCAAATGCTGCTACATGGGATAAAACACTTCCCGTCCGCAGTCCAAAATCAGGATTTAAAACAGCTTTCAGTAAAACAGCTGTTGATATATGGCCTTTCATCAGCACATTGGACTCATTTATGTAAACTGACTTAACGGCTTCTTGTGCAGCTTGCACCGCGTTTTTAACATGATAAAGCTGAATCTTCGGATGCCTGTCCAAATGCGGAAAGTCGCTTTGGATCATTTCTTTCAATTTCAACTCATCATCATACAACTTAAAACTTGCGAGATTCCGTTCAAGCGCCAAACTGACCGATTCTAAAACTTCATGGTCAGCAGCAGCAGCGACTGCAACGGAATTTTCTTCGTTTTCCGAAATGCTCTCTATCAGTTTGGATAATGTGGTCATATTGTGTCACCTCATTCCTTTTAATTAAAACAGATAAAACGTGATGATATAAGGTTTGTAAGCGTTTTATTTCGCTTTTTCACCCTTATACTTTGCAAATAATTGCAAAACCGTGCAATAGATTGCAAAACCATCAGTTCAATCCATATTTTTCTAACTTGTAATACAATGTGCGCAATGATATTTCAAGTTGTTTGGCTGTTTTGGATTTATTGCCTTTAAATTGCGTGAGAGCATGATGCAATATTGCACGCTCTACCGTATCCAATTGTTCCTGCAACGGAACAGATGCTTCGACAACCACTTCGTTTTTCGCTTCTGCCGCCCGCAGCATGTTGAGCGGTATATGCTCCTCGGTCAATACATGTTCATGCATCTGCATGAAGATCATGGACCGGCTGATGACATTTTCCAATTCCCGGACATTGCCCGGCCAATCATAGACGCGCAATAGCTGCAGCGCCTTATCGGTAATCGACTCGACTTTCCGGCCATATTCCTGATTGAGCTTGACCAATAAGCGCTCGGCGATGTTCGGAATGTCTTGTTTTCGGCTGCGTAGCGGCGGTATTAAAATCGGCATGCGGTTCAGGCGGTAATAAAGATCTTCCCTGAATGACCCATCAAGCAAAGCTTTTTCCATATTGGCGTTGGTCGAGGCAATCACACGAACGTTGACTGGGACCGGCTTTGTTCCACCGATGCGAAGCGTTTCGTGTTCCTGCAGAACGCGCAGCAATTTGCTTTGAATGGCGGGCGAAAGCTCACCGATTTCGTCCAAGAAAATACTGCCGTTATTCGCCTCTTCAAAAAGCCCGCGCTTTTCCCCGCTCTTGACAAAAGGAACTGCCCCTTCCTCGTAACCGAAAAGCTCGCTTTCCAATATATCTTCAGATAAAGCAGCGCAGTTGACACGCACGAACTTGTTGAATTTCCGGTCGCTGGCGCTATGGATGGCATGGGCAAACAGCTCTTTCCCTGTGCCTGACTCTCCGCGCAAAAGAACGGTGACCAATGTTTGGGCAGCAAGCTTTGCCTGCTGGAGCGACAGTTGCATTTCAGAAGAATTTCCGACAATATCATCAAACGTATATTTCGATTCGAGCGTCCGGATGATGCTGCGGGCCCGATCCAACTCTTTCATTAAGGACCGGATTTCGGTCGTGTCATGGATAACGCCAACACTGCCTTTCAATTTGTTATCGACAATGATCGGCGCAACGTTGACTATCACTTCCCGGTTTGCAGGACCGACCTTCATTTCAACGCCTCGGACCGGTTTTCGGGTTTTCAGTGCTTTAAAATGCATACTCTCCCCTTCGGATATATCCGCCGATGCCGGCTGCCCGATCACATCTTCTGTCTGCAGCCCTGTTATACGGGTATAGGCCGGGTTAACGATCAATCCATTCCCCTTTTCATCAACGACTGAGATGGCATCGTCGCTTGATTGGATGATGGCCTGGAGCATCGTCTGCACTTCCTTCAGGTCCGTAATTTCTTCAGCTAGCGCCACGACTTCCGTTATATCTTTGAACACCGCGAAAGCCCCAATAATTTCTCCATGTTCGTCAATCATCGGAAATCTGGAAGTCACGATCTTCGAACCATTCTGCAATTGCAGTTCTTTGTTGAGTTCCGTCCTGCCGGTCTCGTAAATGCGGGGAAGTTCGCTCATCGTGATCAATTCGTGGATGTGTAGTCCCAAGGATGAAGCGATATCGACTTCGACCATGCGAGCTGCGCTCTTGTTCATGAAAATGACTCGGCTGTTTTTATCAATGCCGATCATGCCTTCTTCTATAGAATTGAAAATGATTTTCTGTTTATGGCTTTCTTCGCTTAATCTTGTAATAAAGTGCTCTTTTTCGTTCAATAAGTTGACGAGCACATTGGCAATGCTTCCTGGAATGATGACCGTCTTTTTCAAAAAGTGCAGCTGCAGATCCTGCTGTACAGCATCACTGCCGGTCGCATTAAAAACGATATCCACAACATCCTTATCAAAACTTTGAAAAGAATCGGCAGTATGGATTCCTAACGCTTCAGCAGTCTGAACCGCAGGAGCATGCAAATTTAAATCAACCACCCCATGGACATGAAGAAAATCTGATTCTAAAAGCACCTGTAAAATAGCAGATCCTCCGGTACCTCCACCCACAATCAATACATTTTGCAAATTTATTCACACCTTCCGCTCCATAGCATGCAAAATCTTGCAGCACTCTTATTAGCGTACCGCAGGATGGAATTCTTGACAACTATATTGGAATTGGGAACAATAGATAAAGAAGGAGTGGAAACATGGGACGTCTTTTAGCATTTATAGTCTTGCTTATTCCTGCCATTTTGGCTGCTTACGGTATAAAGCTTATGCGCGATACATTGTTCAATAAACTGCTGGAACCTTTTCCTGCACTATGGCTGCAATTTACGCTTGGCACCATTTTTGTTATTCTGGGCATCGGTTTTTTTGCCGGTTTCCTGCTCAACCGGGACCGCAAAAAAGGCAACGTACAAAAAAGATTTCAAAAATAAAAAGAGTTTCCGCTATGATGCGGAAACTCTTTTTATTTCACTCTTTCCTGTAGCAAGAAATCTTCTTTAATCGAATGCCACATTATGTTTTACATCATCCTGGTTCGTCCAAGTTATTACAGTTCCTGGTGCTATAGTCAATGATTTTTCTGCAAAAGCAAAGCCGGCGATTTCCACGGCTCCCTCTCCTGAAATGTCAGCCCCTTCTTCTACTATGACCGTCATCTGCATGTCCGGATGCGGCTCGCAGTGGATCGGGAACTCCCCGGCCTTATTAAATGCAAAGCTTGTTTTCTCGCCTTTTGCTAAAAGAGGCGACGCTTCACCGCTCCTGGCTTCGGGTGCATCTGCGGCACCGTTCTTTTCGCCTGCTTGCGCTTCAACATCCGGCCCTTCTTCCATTTCCTGTTCGACCGCGTCCATACTCTCTTCTGCTGGCTGTGCTTCCGTACCACAAGACCCTAGGAACAGCGGAACTCCAACAAGAAAATAGCCAATTGTTTTGTTCACTTAAACTTCCTCCTTCTAAAAGTAATTCTGATAGACGGAAAAGAACAATCAATGGAACATCCCCATTAAAACTCCATACAGCAACCAAGTTTTTTTCATTATGCTCCTGAACATCAATACCAGCAATGAATATTTTTAACCAATTTGCCGATACCATCTGTTGGAGAGCTGAAGGGTTTCTATTAAATTTTTCCTTATGTAAATTATTACAAGTTAACTTTTTAATAGAATTTATTCAAATTAAACGAGCTTAGTAAACAAAATTGTTTACTAAGCTCGTTTAAGAAATTATCAATAAAGTTAAATGGAAGGTTTCAGGCGTTCGTTCTAGTCGAATTTCAAACTTTCGGCCACCATGGCAATAAACTGGGAATTCGGAGGTTTCGTTTCCAAATGCTCTTCGTTGTACCCGAATATTTTCGAAAGCTGCTCGATTTCATTGTTGTTCCAGGCTATTTCGATGGCGTTGCGGATTGACCGTTCTACACGCGGCGGTGTCGTATCGAACTTTTCAGCAACTCCCGGATACAGGGATTTCGTCACTTTGTTCAACATTTCCGGTTCATCCAATACTAACGAGATGGCTTCTTTCAAATAAGCATAGCCATTCAAATGCGGTGGAATGCCGATTTCCTTGATGAAATTATTGATTTGCTCATCCCGCAGCTTTTTCTCGGCTTTTGGATCTGATACGGTTTCCTGATTCTGCATTATATGATTGATCTGCATCGCAAGCCGCTCTGCTTCAAAAGGTTTCATGATGAAATAGGAAGCGCCGTATTCCGCCGCTTGGCTCATGATCGCTTCTTGTCCAAAGGCGGACAGCATGATGACAGAAATGTTTTTGAGATTTTCGTTTTCTTTTATGGCATCAAGGACAGCAATGCCATCCAAATAAGGCATGATGACATCAAGCAGCAAAACGTCAACCTGGTGTTCTTTCAACATATTGATGCACATCTTGCCATTATATGCAATTGCCACCACTTCCATATTTGGTTGGCTTCCCAAATAATCGCTCATGAGGCTTACCAATTCGCGATTATCATCTGCAATTGCAATTTTTATTTTGTCCATCAACTTCTCCCCCTGATGACTATTTCTTGCTAAATTACCTCATCGTGAGTTTCCGGTCGTGCGCGAGCGTCAGTAACTCTTCCGCATGCTGCAGCGTCAGATCCGTTATTTCTGCTCCCGACAACATCCGGCTCATTTCTTCGGTGCGTTCCTGTCCGCCTAATTCTGTGACGGTGGTGATGGTTCTCTGGTTCTCAATCCTTTTTTCGATAAACAAATGCTGGTCAGCCATGGCTGCCACTTGAGGCAGATGGGAAATGCACAGCACCTGGGAATGAACCGAAATCGCCGCAATTTTCTCGGCAATTGCCTGTGCTACACGGCCGCTGACCCCTGTATCAACTTCATCAAAAATAAGCGATGTAACGCCCTGGTGTTTTGAAAAAATGGTTTTCAGTGCCAGCATCATCCGGGACAGTTCCCCGCCCGAAGCGACTTTTGTCAACGGTTTTAAAGGCTCGCCCAAGTTGGTTGATATATAGAATGAAATGGCATCCCGTCCGTTGCGGTCGAACTTGTTGTTCGGCAGCACATCAAAGTTCACTTCAAACGACGCTTTGCCCATATGGAGTTCCTGCAATTGCTCCATAATGGCTCCGCTTAACTTTTTGGCAGCCTTCTTCCGGAGCATCGTCAATTCCTCCGCTTCAACGCGGAGATCTTCGGTCAACTCTTTTAGTTTTTCCTGGTCAAGTTGAAGGCGCTTGTCGCGGTTCATCAATTTGTCCAGTTCGTCCGCCTGCGTTTCTTGGTAGATCAGAATATCCTCGACAGAAGCGCCATATTTTCGTTTCAGCGACTGAATCAACGCCAAACGCTGCTCGATTTCATTCAGCCGTTCGGGATCGAACTCCATATCGTCGATAATGCGCTTTATTTCCTGTGAAACATCTTGTATCTGGTAAAAAGCGCCGGACAGTGTTTCGGAATGGCTTGTAAACTGCTCATCGACCGATGCGGCATGTTCAAGTTCGGACATCGCTGAACCCACCCAATCAAGCCCTTTCGATTCGCCCTGGATCGCTTCATGTGCCGCAGACACAGATTCATAGATCTTGTTGAAATTCTGCAGCTTTTTACGCTCCGTCACCAATTCTTCCTCTTCGCCCGCGACAAGTTCAGCCGCGCCGATTTCCCGCAGCTGAAAAGTCAGTAAATCAATGCGTTGCGCGATTTGCTGCTCGTTTTCATTGTATGAAGCAAATTCTCGCCGCAAGCGGCTATATTTTTCGTAAGTATGCGCGTAACTTTCCCGCGCTTTCCCCAAACTTCCACCGGCAAACTGATCCAATAAATGCAGATGCTGTTTTTCATCCATCAATTCCTGGGTTTCGTGCTGGCCATGGATGTCGATCAAGACGCCTCCGACTTCACGCAAGATAGAGATTGTCACCAGCTTGCCATTGATCCGGCAGACGTTCTTTCCTTTGTCATTCAGCTCTCGCCGCAGTACAATGTCCCCATCACTTGCCGGAATGCCGAATTCCTCCATTTTGCGGAAAACAGGATGTTCTTCGTTGTCGAGCGAAAACAAGCCTTCGATTTCAGCTTTTTTGGCACCGTGGCGGATAAATTCCTGGCTGCCGCGTCCACCGGCCAATAAGTGGACCGCATCAATAATAATCGATTTACCGGCACCCGTTTCTCCGGTCAAGACAGTCAGCCCTTCAGTGAAACTGACAGTCAATGCATCAATGATCGCAAAATTGCGAATGTCCAATTCCCTCAGCATAACGATGTCACCTCTTTGTTAAAGCATTTCGATCAAGCGCTGTTTTAGAATTTCCCGGTGCTCCGTGTCGCGGCAAATGATCAAGCATGTATCGTCCCCACAAATGGTACCTAAAATTTCTTCCCAGCCGAGATGGTCGATCAATGACCCGATTGCGTGCGCATTCCCCGGCAATGTTTTCATGACTAGAAAATGGCTCGCTCCGTCAATGCTGACAAACGCGTCTGTCAGTGCCCGGTGCAGCTTCTGCATCGGATTAAAGCGCTGGTCCGCAGGCAAACTGTATTTGTAGCGCCCGTCCTGAAGCGGCACTTTCACCAGATGAAGTTCTTTTATATCACGCGAGACGGTTGCTTGCGTTACTGCATAGCCAGATGCTTTTAACAGGTCCACTAAATCGTCTTGCGTTTCAATTTCCTGATTCGAGATCAAGTCTCTAATTTTTATATGACGCTGCCCTTTGTTCATCGGGACCTCCTTGGATGAATAAATATTCTATATCCTTAATATCGTACCTTTAAACAGCCCTAAAAACAAGAAAACACATCCCAAAAAGGGATGCGTTTTACAACTTTTCGTGTGCCGTTTTAACCACTTCATCAACGTCCGCTTCAGCTATTCCCATTATTTCACTATTTTGTTCCGCAGATTGCAAATGAAACAGAAATTCGATATTGCCTTCGCCCCCAGTTATCGGCGAGAAACTCATGTTCTTCACATGGAACCCGGCTTCCACCGCAAATCCTCCGACTTTTAACAATACAGCACGGTGGACTTTCGGATCGCGGACAATGCCTTTTTTGCCGACATGTTCCCGGCCCGCCTCAAATTGGGGTTTCACGAGCGCGATAACATCACCGCCCGGCACAAGAATCTCTTTTAGTACAGGCAAGATAATTTTCAGCGAAATAAAAGATACATCGATTGTCGCAAATTCAGGGAGGCCTTGTTCAAAATCCTCCGGTTTTGAGTGGCGGAAATTGGTCCGTTCCATGACGGTCACGCGTTGGTCCTGACGAATTTTCCAGGCCAGCTGATTGTATCCTACATCAAGTGCATAACAATGCTTAGCGCCGTTTTGAAGTGCACAATCCGTAAAGCCGCCCGTCGAAGAGCCGATATCGAGCATCAGTTTCCCTTCGACGGAAAGGTCGAATTCAGCCAGCGCTTTTTCAAGCTTTAATCCGCCTCGGCTAACGTATTTCAAATCATTGCCTTTCATTTGAAGCGGTGCATCTTCGGAAATTTTCTCTCCCGGCCGGTCCATTCGCACTTCGTTCGAATAGATAATGCCAGCCATGATGGCCCGCTTCGCTTTTTCACGCGTTTCACAGATTCCCCGCTCCACTAACAAGACATCCACGCGCTCTTTCTTCGGTTTGTTCATAGTGCATTAGATCCCGCTTTTGCTTGGATTTGGACATGCTTTGTTACTCTTTTTACAACTTCATCGCTATTCAAATGAATTTCGTCCATTAATTCTCCCACGTCACCGTGCTCGATAAATTCATCTGGAATTCCCAAACGGTCTATAACGGCTTCCTGGTAACCGGCTTCTTGAGCAAATTCCATAACCGCACTGCCAAACCCGCCTTGCAGCACCGCTTCTTCAATTGTAACAACCGGAATGTTGCGGCTGAAGATTTCATGAAGCATTGCCGAATCCATCGGTTTGATAAACCGGGCGTTGACCACCTCGGCATTGATTCCTTGTTCCTGCAATTGCTCTGCCGCTTTCAGCGCCATTGGAATTGTTGTACCGAATGTTAGGATGACAGTGTCTGTACCTTCTTTCAGCACTTCCCAAGAACCGATTGGCAAGACTTGTAATTCACTGTCCATCGGGACGCCAAGGCCGTTTCCGCGCGGGTAGCGAAGCGCAATCGGACCATCATTGTAAGCAATCGCCGTTTTGACCATATGCTGGCCTTCGTTTTCATCTTTCGGCATCATGATCACCATATTCGGCATATGGCGCAAGAAGGCGATATCAAAAACGCCTTGATGCGTTTCGCCGTCTGCACCTACCAGGCCTGAACGGTCAATGCCGATAAAGACGTTCAAGTTCTGGCGGCAAATATCATGCAGGACTTGATCATAAGCACGCTGCAAAAATGTCGAATAAATCGCAAGGAACGGCTTCATGTTCTGTGTCGCAAGTCCTGCAGCCATCGTAGTGGCATGCTGTTCAGCGATGCCCACATCAAACATGCGGTCAGGAAACTCGGAAGCGAACCCTTCCAATTTCGATCCGACCGGCATTGCAGGAGTGATTACAGCAATGCGTCCGTCTGTACGCGCCAGTTTCCGTACCGTTTCTGCAACTAAACCGCTCCAAGAAGGAGCCGTATTTGAGGACTTCACCAGATCACCGGTTTCCATTTTGTAAGGACCGGTGCCATGCCAAGTACCGATAACGTCTTGTTCAGCAGGCAAAAAGCCTTTTCCTTTTTTTGTCAGGACATGCAAAAGAACAGGACCTTCAACTTTTTTGGCATAATTCAGATTTTCTTCCAGCTCTTCCAAGTTGTGGCCATCAATCGGACCTAGATAGGTAAAGCCAAGCTCTTCGAAAAAGACGCCGGATACGAGCAAATACTTTAAGCTGTCCTTGACGCGTTCTGCTGTCGAAGCAAGTTTGCCGCCGACTGCCGGAATCTTTTTCATCAAATATTCCAAATCGTCTTTCGCTTTGTTATATTTTCCGGCAGTGCGCAGACGGCCCAATACATTATGGAGAGCACCGACGTTTGGTGCAATCGACATCTCGTTATCATTGAGGATAACAATCATATTTGTCTGTTCGTGGCCGATATGGTTCAAGGCTTCAAGCGCCATTCCGCCCGTTAAAGCCCCATCTCCGATAATCGGAATCACGTGATTTTTTTCTTTTTTAATATCACGCGCTGCTGCCATTCCCATTGCTGCGGATAAAGAAGTTGAGCTATGCCCGGTCTCCCAGACATCATGATCGCTTTCATTGCGCTTCGGAAATCCACACAAGCCTTTAAACTGGCGCAGGGTATCGAATTGGCCCGCTCTGCCTGTTAAAATCTTATGTACATACGATTGGTGCCCCACATCCCATAGAAATTTGTCTGCAGGGCTGTCGAACACTTTATGCAAAGCGATTGTCAATTCCACAACGCCCAAGTTTGGTCCGATATGGCCACCTGTTCTAGATAAATTTTCAATTAAAAATTTCCGGATATCTTCGCTTAATTGAACGAGCTGTTTATTGTCCAGCTCTTTTAAGAAAGATGGACTTGTAATCGTCTGAAGATCCATTGCCATCACTCACCTTTTTCAAATTTTTCCGTAAAATGCCTGTTTCCATTATACCAATAGATGGTAAATGTACAAACTAGAGCTATGCCCTAGTTTTTTCGCTGGACGATCAATTCAGTCAGCTCCCGGAGCAATGACAGTTCTCCATTCAGCTCACTGATTGCTTGCAGCGCTTCGGTTGCATGGAATTCCAGTTTCTCTTTTGCTTTTGGAAGAGTCAAAAGGCTAGGATACGTGCTTTTTTCACTCGATTCATCCTTGCCTGCCGTTTTCCCGAGCTCTTCGGAAGTGCCGGTTACGTCCAAAATGTCATCCCGGATTTGGAAAGCGAGTCCAAGATGTTCGCCAAAGCGGCTGAGCGCCACGATTTCTTCATCCGCCGCCTGCGCCAAAATTGCGCCTGCCAAAATGCTGTATGTTAGGAGCGCGCCAGTTTTCAATCGATGCACTTTTTCCAATTCTTCGAGCGTCAGCTTTTTCTCTTCCCCTTCAATGTCGAGCACTTGCCCTCCGACCATGCCTTCTGCTCCGGAGGAAACGCTCATCAAATCGATCAAGCGAACTTTATCATCGCTAGGAACATGTTCAAGGCGCGCGATAACGCCAAAGCTATACGTAAGCAGCGCGTCCCCGGCGAGAATGGCCAATGCTTCGCCGTATACAACGTGATTTGTCGGCATGCCGCGTCTTAAATCGTCATCGTCCATGCTTGGAAGGTCATCGTGGATCAATGAATACGTATGGATCATTTCAATTGCTGCAGCCACTTTCAAGGCATCGGGATGCCGGACCCCAAACTCTTCAAGAACAGCCAGCAGGAGAATCGGGCGAATTCGTTTGCCGCCTGCTTGCAGGGAATAATTCATTGCCTCTTTTAAGGATTTCGGCACAGCCAGCGATTGGATCATCTCAGACATTTCATTTTCAATCAACGGTTCATAATGTTTTCGGAATTGGCTTAAGTTCATTTTGTTTGCCCATCCTTTTCTATGTCCACTGGCACTTCTTTGCCATCGTTCATCATAGTAACCAGCTGTTTTTCTGCATTCTGCAATTTATCATGGCATACTTTGGAGAGTTCCATGCCTTTTTGGTAGAGCGTCAATGCCTGTTCAAGCGGCACATCGCCTTGTTCCAATTGACGCACAATCTCTTCAAGTTGTTCCATCGCTTCGTTGAACATGATTTCTTTTTCTGCCATTTTAAGAATCTCCTTTATTCGTTGGAATCGTACTTTCGACTTTGGCATTCACTGTGCCGTCCGTCATCGAAATGGCGATCTGATCGCCTGCTTCGACTTGCGAAATGCTTTTTACGACCTCTCCACCTTTATAAGGAATCGAATAGCCGCGGTCCATGATTTTGAGCGGACTAAGGGCGTCAAGTGTCCGCACAGCTGAAACAAGCTGCTGGGAACTGTTTCTCAAGCTGCGTCCCATCCCCTGTTCTAGGCGCCGGGATAGATTTTCTATATCTACTTCGGACTGCTTGATGCGCTTTAGAGGCATTCGATTGTGCAGTTGTCCATCTAGATTCGCATAGCGTTCTTTTGAACGATTCAGCTGTTGGAAAGTTTCGCGCTGCAGCGCATCTGTCGCCCGTTCGACGCGTTCAATGAAAGGCCGGTACAAACGGTCGGGATAAGCGAGCGGCAGCGAAGAAGTCAAGCGGTTCAAGGCCGCTTTATCTTTCGAGATGGTGTTGGCAATCGTCCGGTACATGCCAGAACGATAGTTCATAACGCGGTCCAATAGCTCCGTCTTGCTTGGAACTGCCAGTTCTGCTGCTGCTGTCGGGGTTGCTGCCCGCAAATCCGAAACAAAATCCGCAATTGTTGTATCCGTTTCATGGCCAATGGCCGAAATGATCGGAATGCGCGACCCGAAAATGGCACGCGCCACACTTTCTTCGTTGAATGCCCATAAATCTTCAATCGATCCGCCTCCGCGGCCGACGATCATAACATCGTAATCGAGCTGGTTGGCCGCTTGGATCGACTTGACGATGGAAGGGGCGGCGCCTGTACCCTGTACAAGCGTCGGGTAAAGCACCACTTTTGCCAACGGATAGCGGCGGTTCAACGTGATGATAATATCACGCACCGCAGCTCCTGTCTGGGCTGTTACGACCGCGATCTTTCTCGGGAACCGCGGAAAGCTTTTCTTGTGTGCTGCACTGAACAAACCTTCCTTGCCCAGCTTTTCTTTCAATTGCTCGAATGCCAGATAGTAGTCGCCTATGCCGTCAGACTGCATCGATTGGGCATATAACTGGTATTGGCCTGAAGCTTCATACACAGTGACATCTCCGCGGATCAACACGGTCATCCCGCTTTCCGGCTTGAATTTGACTGACCGGGCATTGGCTGCGAACATAACGGCCGGCAGCCTCGCGGCGTTGTCTTTCAATGTAAAATATATATGTCCGCTCGTATGGATCTTGACGTTCGACAATTCGCCTTTAACATAGACGTCCCTTAAATGGGGATCGGCATCAAACTTCTTTTTTATGTATTTCGTCAGCGCCTTGACGCTTAAGTATGGGTCGGTCGACAAAATTTCAACCCCAATCTTGGAAATTAAAAAGCTGTCTTTCTTCCGAAAAACAGCTCTTTTCTTATTTATTTTACATGGTTCTTCCGCTTTTGTCTTTTGCCAGGCTGTTTTCAGCCGATTGAACCGTATTTTCCATCAGCATGGCGATGGTCACCGGCCCGACGCCGCCTGGTACCGGAGTGATATACGATGCTTTTTCGAATACGTCTTCATAGTCCACGTCTCCGCATAGTTTGCCGTTCTCGTCCCGGTTCATGCCAACATCGATTACCACAGCACCCGGTTTGATATGTCTGGAGTCCAAAAACTTCGCTACGCCGATCGCAACAACCAATATGTCCGCTTGTTTGGTGTAATAAACCAAATCCTTCGTTTTCGAGTGGGTGTACGTCACTGTCGCATTTCTTTGCAGCAGCATTTGGCCGACTGGTTTACCGACGATGTTGCTTCTTCCGATGACGACTACGTGCTGGCCAGCCGGTTCGATCGCATAGTGGTCGAGCATCTTGATAATGCCATTCGGGGTGCAAGGCAAAAACGCTTCGTTCCCGATCATCATATTGCCGACAGAAACCGGATGGAAACCGTCTACATCTTTTTGCGGATCGATGGCCATGATTACACTGAACTCATCGATATGTTGAGGCAAAGGCAACTGCACCAATATGCCGTGGATATTCGGATCATTGTTCAATCCGTCGATTGTCGCCAAAAGCTCCGCCTGGGTCAGATCATCTGGATATTGGAGCAAATCCGAACGCATGCCGAGCGCTTCACATGTTTTTTGCTTGTTTTTCACATATGTATGAGAGGCCGAGTTATCCCCGATCAGTACCACTGCAAGGCCGGGTACCACTCCCTGATGCTTCAATTTCTCCACGCGCATTTGAACTTGGTCTTTAATTTTTTGGCTTACTGCTTTTCCATCAATTAATTTTGCAGTCACATTTATTCCTCCAAATCAATTTTCTTGTTCGTCGGTAAACTTCGACAGGACTCCATTGACAAAACGGCTTGATTTTTCATCACCGAACGTTTTGCTCAATTCAATTGCTTCGTTCATGACAACCCGGGACGGAGCATCTTCCATGAAGCTGAGTTCAAACACAGCCATTCTAAGAATGGTCCGCTCAATCTTCGGCAAGCGTTCAAGCGACCAATTTTCCAGATGGTCCTTTAATTTTTCATCTATCGATGAAATATTGGTATGCACCCCTTGGACAAGCAAATCGTAAAAATTATCACGCTCGCCTGCCATAACATGGTCGATCGCTTCTTCGATCGTCAATTCAGTTCCTTCTAATTGAAATAAGGTTTGGAGCGCCTTTTCTCTTGCTTCGTGTCGTTTCATATCTATTTCGGTCTCCTTTTCGGGCTAATTACCCCTCATTATACAGGTAATCTTCTCGAACTTCCATGTTTGAAATAGTCTGAAAAGAAAACTGCCCGAAGCTCCACTCGGGCAGTTTTCTTTGCGACGAAGCAGCGTAGCGATGCAGGAGCAAAGGTTTTACCTTCTTGAAACAGTGAGCCGAATAATTAACTACTGAAATCATTCGTGCTACTTCTTTGCGTCGAAGCTAGCGTAGCGATGCAGACGCAATAGTTAACCCTTTTATAATTATAAATCCTTTAACTTTATAAAAAGCTCCACTCGGGCAGTTTTCTTTGCGACGAAGCAGCGCAGCGATGCAGGAGCAAAGGTTTTACCTTCTTGAAACAGTGAGCCGAATAATTAACTACTGAAATCATTCGGGCTACTTCTTTGCGTCGAAGCTAGCGTAGCGATGCATACGCAATAGTTAACCCTTTTATAATTATAAATCCTTTAACTTTATAAGAAGCTCCGCTTGGACAGTTTTCTTTGCGACGAAGCAGCGCAGCGGTGCAGGGACAGGAATTTCATCCACCAGCCCGCTTGGACAATCAAAACAAAAAAGCTGTCCAAGCCGGCGACTTGCCAGCTTGGACAGCTTCTTGATTATTCAGTATGGTGCGTTTCAAACTGCACACCGGTGATGTGGACGTTCACTTCCTGTGTTTGAAGAGAAGTCATATTCATTAATGTCTGGCGGACTTGCTCCTGGATTTTCACCGCTGTCTGCGGAATCGATACGCCGTAATTGACAACACAATAAATGTCAATCGCCAGGCCATCTTCAGCCAGTTCCGTTTTTACGCCTTTGCCATGAACTTTTTTTCCTAAACGTTCTGCAACTCCGGAAGTGAAGTTGCCGCGCATGCTGGCGACGCCTTCGATATCAGACGCCGCTATGCTTGCTATGATTTCCAGCACTTCTGGAGCCACTTGGATATTTCCCAAATCTTGCGCGCCTTTAGGTTTCATTTGCACATAAGATACTGTTTTTTCAGCCATTTGGTCAATTCCTCTCTTTTCAGGATTCTAGCACATCGTATTTCTCAAGGAATTTCGTATTGAAATCACCGGATTTGAAGACTTCGTGGTCCATCAATTTCGAATGGAATGGGATGGTTGTGTGTACCCCTTCGATCAGAAATTCACCAAGTGCGCGCTTCATTTTTGCGACCGCTTCTTCGCGCGTATCCGCAAATGTGATGAGTTTCGCCACCATAGAATCGTAGTATGGAGGAATGCTATAGCCTGGATACATTGCTGAATCCACCCGGACGCCCATGCCGCCCGGCGGCAAGTAAATGTCCACTTTGCCCGCTGAAGGCATAAAGTTCTTCGCCGGATTTTCTGCGTTGATCCGGCATTCGATAGACCAGCCTTTGAATGTCACATCTTCTTGCTTATAAGCAAGCGTCTCGCCCGAGGCCACTTTCAATTGCTGCTGAATCAAGTCGATGCCTGTGATCATTTCGGTTACTGGATGTTCCACTTGGATGCGGGTGTTCATTTCCATGAAGTAGAACTGTTGGTTCTCAACATCAAAAATAAATTCCACAGTGCCTGCTCCGCGATAATCAACGGCAAGCGCCGCTTTTACAGCCGCTTCACCCATTTGCGCGCGAATTTCAGGCGTAATGGCAGGAGAAGGCGCTTCTTCGACCAGCTTCTGCATCCGGCGCTGGATAGAACAATCGCGTTCGCCTAGATGAATGGCATTGCCGTGTGAATCGGCCAGCACCTGAATTTCAACATGGCGGAAATCTTCGATGAATTTCTCGATATATACACCTGGATTCCCGAAAGCAGCCGCCGCTTCTTTTTGCGTCATTTGAAGGCCTTTGACAAAGTCTTCGCGGGTTCTTGCTACACGTATTCCTTTGCCTCCGCCTCCAGCAGTCGCTTTGATGATAACAGGAAAACCGATTTTCTCGGCGATTTCCAAACCTTCTTTTTCATTTGCGACAATGCCTGTCGAACCTGGAACGACCGGTACGCCAGCTGCGCGCATTGTTTCCCGGGCAACATCTTTTGTGCCCATGCTTGAAATAGCGGCCGCTGTCGGCCCGATGAACATGATGCCCACCGCTTCGCAAAGTTCTGCGAAACTGGCATTTTCAGCTAAAAAGCCATATCCAGGGTGGATTCCATCACAGTTAGTCAATTTTGCCACCGAGATGATGTTTGAAAAGTTCAAATAGCTGTCTTTCGATAATTTAGGGCCGATGCAATAAGCTTCATCAGCAAGTTGGACATGAAGAGCTTCCCGGTCGGCTTCTGAGTAAACCGCAACCGTTTCGATATCCATCTCTTTACAAGCCCGGATGATCCGGACGGCAATTTCACCGCGGTTTGCAATAAGTACTTTTTTCATCGTCGTCTCCTCCTCAGTTGGTTTTCACGAGGAATAGAGGCTGGCCGTATTCGACTAGCTGGCCATCTTTGACGAGAATTTCAGCGATTTCCCCATCCACTTCCGCTTCGATTTCATTGAATAATTTCATGGCTTCAACGATGCAGACAACTTGGTCCGCTTTTACTTTCGCGCCTGGCTGAACATAAGCAGGTTCTTCTGGTGAAGGCGACTGATAGAAAGTTCCGACCATCGGAGAAAGAATCGGATGCAAGTTTTCGCTGTTGTTTGCTGGCAGCTCTGGAACTTCCTCAGAAACCATTTCTTCGGCTTTCGGTGTTGCTGCCGGCATGGCCGCAACTGGAGCAGGAGCTGCCGGTGCCGCTGACTGGGCAACTGGCGCATCGGTTGCACTTGCACCGTTCTTTCTCAGTTTAACTTTCGTTCCTTCGGACTCATAAGTGAACTCATCGATTGAAGAGTTGTCCACTAGCTTAATGATTTCACGGATTTCTTGGATTTTCAAATTGTCCTACTCTCCTTTATGTATAGTATTTAGTCTATTCTATTCTAGACTTTTTCCTGCCTTTTTGAAATAGGCTGGACCATATTTAAAAAAGGCCTCCTTCTTGCAGAGGCCAAATTTATGATTACGCGCGAGATACGTATGAAGAATCTGTTGTGTTGATGATCAATTTATCGCCTTCATTGATGAAAAACGGCACTTGGACAACAAGGCCTGTTGACAGCTTAGCCGGTTTTGAACCGCCGCTAGCCGTGTCGCCTTTGATGCCCGGGTCTGTTTCAACAACTTCAAGGACTACTGAGTTTGGCAGCTCAACACCAAGAACTTCGCCTTGGAATTGAATCACTTGCACTTCCATATTTTCTTGAAGGAATTTCAATTCATATTCAATGTTCTTTTCTGGAAGCTCAATTTGGTCGTACGTTTCAGTATCCATGAACGCATGGGAATCTCCGCTTGCATACAAGTATTGCATTTTCCGGTTGTCGATTTGCGCTTTTGCCACTTTCTCGCCTGCACGGAATGTTTTTTCTGTAACGCTGCCGGTACGCAGGTTACGCAATTTTGTGCGGACGAACGCCGCGCCTTTTCCTGGTTTAACATGCTGGAATTCCATAACGCGCCAAATGCCGTTATCCACTTCAATGGTCACGCCTGTTTTAAAATCGTTTACTGAAATCATGTAAGTTCCTCCGTTTGTTATAAAATACGTAGCTCTTTGGTGGAGTTAGTCAATCGTTCATTTCCTGACTCGGTAATCAGTATATCATCTTCGATGCGAACTCCGCCAACTCCTGGCAGATAAATTCCCGGTTCCACGGTTACAGCCATGCCAGGTTCAAGGACCATCTCCGATTTAAAGGACAATCCCGGCCCTTCGTGCACTTCAAGGCCAATGCCATGGCCTGTTGAATGGCCAAATGCTTCACCATAGCCTTTTGATTTGATGTAATCACGGGCAATGGCGTCTGCTTCGATGCCAGACATCCCTGGCCCGATTTTCTCTACGCCGAGCACTTGGGCGTCCAGCACAACTTGATAAATTTCTTTCAATTGTTCGGTAGGCTCGCCAACCGCCACTGTGCGTGTAATATCGGAAATATAGCCGTTATAGAGCGCGCCAAAATCAAGCGTCACCATATCGCCTTGTTCAATCACTTTGTCTGTCGCTACGCCGTGTGGCAATGCAGAACGCAGGCCGGAAGCGACGATGATATCGAACGATGAAGAGGTTGCCCCTTGCTGCCTCATGAAAAATTCAAGTTCATTGGAAACTTCAAGTTCGGTGCGTCCTGCACGAATGAACCCGCAAATGTGCTCGTAAGCCGCGTCTGCGATTTTCGCCGCTTGCTTCAGGATACT
Organism: Planomicrobium soli; assembly: GCF_003014655.1. GTDB lineage: Bacteria > Bacillota > Bacilli > Bacillales_A > Planococcaceae > Planococcus > Planococcus soli_B. The sequence continues at coordinate 258,256 of NZ_PYAT01000003.1, forward strand.
GACCTCGTCCGGTGTCTTGATCATGCGGATTTTCTCAATAAGGCCACTAACCGGCTTAAGCTCAGCTTCAAGTTTCTCCTTGTATTGAACAAAAGTCGAGTAGGTCATATAATCCTGTTCAAAAGCGACTTCCTCGATTCCGTGTTCTTTAACGAGATCCGCAACTTCCTCAAGAAGATTGGATTTTGCTTGAACGACTTCGAATTCCGTCGCTTGCGCTGCTGCTTGTTCAGTATAGCGGAAATCAGTGATGAACCAAGCTTTGTCTTTCGTGACAAAGGCTAGGCCGGCGGATCCAGTAAAGTTGGTTACATAACGCAAATTATAGTGGCTTGTTACTAATAGAGCATCAAGTTGCTGCTTTTCCATTTCAGTGCGTAATTTCTGTAATTTCAATGTATTCATCCTCTCTGATTTCTCATCAATAAAGCATGCAGCGCCAGTTTGTAAACATCTTTGCCAAAACCCGTGATTTGGCCGGCAGCTACCGGTGCCATGTATGAGTGATGGCGGAATTCTTCCCTGTTATAAACGTTGGAAATATGTACTTCAATGACTGGCACGTTAATGGCGGCGATAGCATCCCTTATAGCTATGCTCGTATGGGTATAGGCACCCGCGTTCAAGACGATTCCATCAAGCTTGTCATCTCCGGCTTCATGGAGCCAGTCGATCAATTCGCCTTCATGATTGGATTGGCGGCATGCCAATTCAAAATTTTGCTGTTCAGCAAACTGCATGAGCTCGGATTCCAACTCTGCAAGCGTAAACGTTCCATAAGCTTCTTTTTCCCTTTTTCCAAGCCGATTCAAGTTGGGTCCGTTCAAGCACAATATCCGCATTTCGCCACTCCTCTCAATCGCATCCTTCCTCATTTTATCACACGAAGAAAATCGAGCAACTATTACTAAAAGCGCAGCTGGACAAAAAATTTGCAGAAATCGCCCATAATCTCAGATTGGTGTTTTCAGGCCAAATAAAAAAACGCGGCGGCCGAAGCCGTCGCGTTTTGGTTTATGGTTTAAAGCCCACATTTAAGTTGGGCATTACAGTTGGTGCAAGTGTTGCAGCCGCCCATTTCCTCAACAGTTCCTTTTCGGCAGACAGGGCAAGTGTCGCCTACTTCCGAACCAATGGTGACATTTGTTGAACGTAAATCTTGAATCGTATCAATAAGGACGATCGGACGTTTTGCAGAAGCTTCTTCTTTAGGTTCTTCTTCAAAAGTATTTTCTTCCGCTTTCAGCGTTAAAACTTGAGAATCCCGGCTGCCATCGACGTAGACTGTACCGCCTTTAGCACCGCCTTTGTATAACCGCTCATAGACGCCTTCCACTTGCTCTACCGTGTAACCGCGTGGCGCGTTCACGGTTTTCGAGATGGAAGAATCGATCCAGCGCTGGATGATGCACTGAACATCTGCGTGCGCTTCCGGAGCCAAGTCCATCGACGTCACAAATGCTTTCGGCAAGTTTTCCTCGTTTGCTTCCGGATTGTTCTTCAAGTATTCACGGACGATGTCCGCCTTTACTTCGATAAACTTGCCGAGGCGTCCGCTGCGGTAGTATGTGAACGAGTAGTACGGCTCAAGGCCAGTCGATACTCCAACCATCGTTCCTGTAGAACCTGTAGGAGCAACCGTCAATAAATGAGAGTTGCGGATCCCTTTTTGGATCACTGCTTCACGGACATGCTCCGGCATGCCTTGCATAAATCCGGTTTCCGTAAATGCCTTGCGAAGCGCTGCTGTTTCTTCGTCGGTTTTGCCGACTAAGAACGGGAAGCTTTCACGTTCTACTGCCAATTCTGTAGATTGCTCGTACGCCGCGACCGCAATAGTCTTGAAGATTTCATCGACCAGCTCATTGCCTTCCGGAGAACCATATTCCTTGTCGCAGTAAATCAAGAGATCAGCCAAGCCCATAACCCCCAGGCCGACCCGGCGCTCGCCTAGTGCCTGGATACGGTTTTCCTCCAGGAAATAAGGTGTTGCGTCGATCACGTTGTCCTGCATGCGCACACCCACACGAACTGTTTCTTTCAAAGCTTCGAAATCAACTTGTTTTGTTTGAGCATCAGCGAACTGAGCCAAATTGACAGCTGCCAAGTTGCAGACCGAATAAGGAGCAAGCGGCTGTTCGCCACAAGGATTCGTAGCAACAACTTTTTGTCCGTAAGCTTTCGCATTTGTTTTATCGTTGGCATTATCGATAAAGAAAATGCCCGGTTCTGCTGAATATGTCGCACAAACATTGATCAAGTTCCACAAGTCGCGCGCCTTCATCGTGCGATAAGTACGTACTCTGTGGCCTAATCTTTCCCATTCACGGACATCTCCAACTTCATGCCATTGTTCGTTATAAATGGCCATTTCCTCTTTTGAGTACGATTCGACTGCCGGGAAACGCAAAGCGAAATCTGCATCTTCCTCGACCGCTTTCATAAAGTCGTCTGTTAGCGTAACGGAAATATTGGCGCCTGTCAGGAATTCTTCATTGTGGACCGAGTAAGTACCGCCGTCACGCAACTTTGTTTCCGCATCTTGCATGATTTTTTCATTAAAGCCGCCCATACCAGGAATCGCACGGTAATTCAGGATTCCTTGGTACATCGCTTCTTCTTGTTGCGTTAATGGTTTGAACTTCAGTTTGTCATGCGCCAGTTTTTTGATCGTCTCATCTTCCGTATTTTCAATCAAATAACGGAGAATGCGCGGATTTTGCATTTTGGAGATGATAAATTCCGCAATATCCGGATGCCAATCGGCAAGCATGATCATTTGGGCGCCGCGACGCGAACCGCCCTGCTCAACTAGATGCGTCAATTTCGCAATATCGTCCAGCCAGGAAACAGAACCCGAAGATTTGCCATTGACTCCGCGCGCCAATGTATTGCGCGGGCGCAATGTTGATCCATTTGTTCCGACACCGCCGCCGCGTGACATGATTTCCATCACTTGTTTGCGGTGATCAGAAATGCCCTCGCGTGAATCCGCTACAAACGGCATAACGTAACAGTTGAAATACGTAACGTCCGTATCCGCTCCTGCTCCATAAAGGACGCGTCCTGCCGGGATAAATTTCAATCCGACAAGCTGCTCATAGAATTTCTCGAACCAGTGCTGGCGCTTTTCAGGCGTTTCTTCAACTGAAGCCAGGCCTGTCGCATTGCGTTTCGCGATTTGCTCATAGAATACTTCCAGCGGTTTTTCAATCACATCGAGAGACCGCGAAACAATTCCTGTTTCCTGCTCTTCCGGTTTGTCGATCGCACTTCTATAGTCTTCCTCGATCCATACTTGCGCTTTGTTTGCCGCCTTGTCGATGGCTACAATATAACCAAGTCCCCGCGCCGGGAATTTCGGATCTTCTTTTACTGTCAACACGACAAAATCGCCCACTTTAAGCGTCTTTTTTTCAGTGTCCTTGAACGAATACCGGTCAATCATAACCAGACGCGATACCCCTTTATGTGTTGTTTTCATATCCGGTGTTACCGCATGGACTTGTGGGAAAGATTTGATAGCCTCGTTTAATGAACCGGCATCAAGTGTATATTCAGATTGTGTAATAGAAACCATTTGACAATTCCTCCTTCATGTTATATGGAGTTGAACACTATATATAGTATTACTACAATCCCCATGATACTAGATGTTGAAACTTTTTGGAATGGTAAAATTATGCCCAGATTCCTCCTGAATCTGCAAAAGCTCAAAGCACCAAGGGTTCGCCTTTCCTCAGAAGCTTAAAAATAAGCCAAAAGCCATATGGACCTCCACTATTTTCCTTTTAGTTTTTTAATTTGTCCCACTTTTCAGGTTTACATATCATATTTATTTTCTTACAATTCGGTTATGCATATTCTATGAGGGATAAAGATTGATTTCACAGAATGGACTACAAAATGGGCGGGAAATCCAACAAATCATTGAATAACGGACGCCCCTTCTTTTATAATGAAAAGAGAATAGAAAGGGGCAAGAACATTGGATTTTCTTTACAGCATTTTAATCGCTTTGCTTGTATTGGTAATTTTCGCGTTAATTTCTTATTTCCGCGTCAAGAAAGCAGTCACGACTCTCAACCAAGAACAATTTATTGAAGGCTATCGGAAAGCTCAGCTGATTGATGTCCGGGAAGCGAAAGATTTCGCCGCGGGGCACATTTTAGGAGCCCGCAACATCCCGCAAACACAATTGCGCCAGCGCTATAAAGAGATTCGCGCTGACAAGCCGGTATACTTATACGACCAAAACGGCGCCCGTAGCGGACGCGTTGCACTTTTTTTGAAGAAGAAAGGCTATAACCAGCTTTATCAATTGCAAGGCGGATTCAAGCAATGGACCGGCAAAATCAAATCCAAATCATGAGTACTGAAAGCCTTTCCTTTACGGAAGGGCTTTTTTTCTGCCGATATTTTAAAATTATAAAGAGAGCACCTTATGAAACGACGAATCAACTCAAAAACAGGACAAAAAAAGACCCTAACATCGTCAGGGTCTGTATCTTTTAATATAATATTTAAGCCCTTAATCTATAGTGTTCAATATGTTTCAATTCCATATTCGCAGCCACTACTTCTTCCAATTCCGCAATATTGACTTTAGGATTGGCGGGATCGAATACTGTGGAGATGTAGCTTACCACAAATGAATATGTAGCTTTAAGCCGGAAGTGTCGATAGTCAGCGGAATCTTCAGTCGTTGTCCAGTAAAACGTATTGTCATCTGCATCTATCAAAGCAACTACGCGAAGTTTGCCATTTTTGAAACAAGATGAAAACTCCAAATTCTTGGTGTACCGTTTCCCTTTTTCGAACCCATTCACTTCATTGATTGCAAGCACCATCGAAATCCACCTCTTTCCCATAGTGTGTCCACATTTAATATAACAGAACCTACGTTCTATTTCAACAAAAAAACATTTAAATAAGACTAAAAATAACATTTTCTGAAATATGCCCCGACTTTTCATTCTTTACCATTAGAACACACCAGCAAACAGAAAAAAGGCGCCCCAGAATCACTCTTGGAGGCGCCTTCCTATCTTCTCTATTATTCAGCTTTCGTATAGCGCAATACCGGTTTCCGAGCAGCTTTTGCTTCATCTAAACGGCTGATGACCGTTGTATGAGGAGCATTTTGGACGATTTCCGGATTGTCTTCCACTTCTTTGGCAATCTGGATCATCGCATCGATAAACGCATCCAAGGTTTCTTTGGATTCTGTTTCAGTCGGTTCAATCATCATTCCTTCTTCTACATTTAACGGGAAGTAGATGGTTGGCGGATGGTAGCCAAAGTCCAACAGACGCTTTGCCATATCCAAAGTTCGCACGCCAAGTTTCTTCTGGCGTCGGCCGCTAAGGACAAATTCGTGCTTGCAGTGGCGGTCATACGGCAAATCGAAATGAGGTGCCAATTTGCGCATCATGTAGTTGGCGTTCAGTACCGCATATTCGGTAACCGCTTTTAAGCCGTCCGGCCCCATTGTACGAATATACGTATATGCGCGGACATTGATACCGAAGTTGCCGTAAAACGGTTTTACACGCCCGATAGATTCCGGACGATCATATTCGAAAGTTAGTCCTTCTTCCGTTTTTACCAACACGGGTTTTGGCAAGTAAGGAATCAAATCCTTCTTCACGCCAACCGGGCCAGAACCCGGTCCGCCGCCGCCGTGAGGGCCGGTAAACGTCTTATGCAAGTTCAAGTGGACCACGTCAAAGCCCATATCTCCTGGGCGCGCTTTAGACATAACCGCATTCAAGTTAGCGCCGTCATAGTAAAGCTTGCCGCCAACTTCGTGGATGATCGCTGCCATATCAAGAATTTGCTCTTCAAATAAACCGAGCGTGTTCGGGTTGGTCAACATCAATGCCGCTGTATCCGGCCCTACTACGCGCTTCAAATCTTCCAAGTCCACCAAACCATGTTCATTTGATTTGACTGTGATGGTTTCAAATCCAGCCACAGTAGCCGATGCCGGGTTTGTCCCATGTGCTGAATCGGGAACAATGACTTTCGTCCGGTTCATGTCGCCGCGCGATTCATGGTATGCACGGATCATCATAAGCCCCGTCCATTCACCATGCGCTCCTGCAGCCGGCTGCAAAGTCACTTCGTCCATACCGGTGATTTCCTTTAAATGCTCCTGCAAATCAAACAGCAGTTCCATCGCGCCTTGAACCGTCGACTCGTCCTGCAATGGATGAATATTCGCAAATCCAGGGAAACGCGCAACCGATTCGTTGATCTTCGGATTGTATTTCATCGTACAAGAACCAAGCGGGTAGAAACCGGAATCGACACCGTGGTTTCGTTTTGACAACGCTGTGTAATGGCGCATAATATCAAGTTCCGATACTTCCGGCAGATCAGCTTCTTCTTCACGCATTAAATCTTGCGGCAAAACTTCACTTAAATCGATTTCAGGCACATCAAGCGTAGGCAAGCTGTAGCCGACACGGCCTTCTTTTGTGATTTCAAAAATGAGCGGTTGGTTGTCTTTATGCATGAGTAGCCCCCATTTCCTGCACTGTTGCAGCAAGAACCTGCACGAATGCATCAATTTCTTCTTTTGTCCGTTGTTCTGTCACAGCAACCAGCACATGGCCGACAAGCTCGTCGTAGCTGCGTCCAAGGTCATAGCCGCCGATAATGCCCTGCTCTAAAAGTGCCGCATTCAGTTCACGCACCGGAGTTTTTGCCTTAACGACAATTTCATTAAAGTGTGCGCCTTCAAACGCGATATCAAAACCGGCTTGTTTTAATTGTTGCTTCATATAATGGGTTTTCGTGATATTTTGAATGGCCATTTCTTTTGTGCCCACTTTTCCAAGTGCCGTCATGGCAACAGAAGCCGCAAGGGCGTTCAATGCTTGGTTGGAACAGATATTAGACGTCGCTTTGTCGCGGCGGATATGCTGTTCGCGCGCTTGCAGCGTCAGCACAAAACCGCGGCGCCCGTCTTCGTCCGTTGTTTCACCAACCAGACGGCCTGGAACTTTGCGCATCAACGCTTTTGTTACTGCAAAATAACCGCAATGCGGTCCGCCGAATGCTTCAGCAATCCCAAATGGCTGTGCATCCCCGACTGTGATATCCGCTCCAAGTTTGCCAGGAGGCGTTAATGCGCCTAGCGCCAGCGGATTGGCAGATACAGTAAACAAAGCACCAGCTCCATGGATAACCGGTTCCAGCTCTTTCAAGTTTTCCACTTGCCCAAAAAAGTTCGGGTACTGGACCATGACTGCAGCTACATTGTCGTCGATCATCGTTTTTAATGCTTCGATGTCCGTATGGCCGTCTTTTAATGGAATCTCTTCCACTTCAATGGATTGCCCTAACGCATACGTCCGGACAACGTCGCGCGATTCCGGATGCACTGCACGAGACACGAGAATTTTCTTGCGGCGCGTATGGCCCGCAGCAAGCATTCCCGCTTCTGCTAATGCTGTTCCTCCATCGTACATAGACGAGTTGGCTAAATCCATCCCAGTCAATTCGCTGATCATCGTCTGGAATTCAAAAATCGCCTGCAGTTCACCTTGTGAAATTTCTGGCTGATATGGTGTATAAGCTGTATAAAATTCAGAACGGGAAATAACATGGTCAACGATGATCGGTTTGTAGTGATCATAGACGCCAGCACCCAAAAAAGATGCAAAACGGTTTGTATCTGCATTTTTCGCTGCCAGCTGCGCCAATTCTTTTGTCAAGGAGCTTTCAGACTTCGCAGGTTTAATATTGTATTCGCCTTGGAAACGGACTTTCTCCGGAATGTCGGCAAACAATTCATCGATTGACTGAATGCCAATAGCATCCAACATTTCTTTTTCGTCTTGAGAGGTCATTGGTAAATAGCGATGTTTCATCGAGTGCTGTCCCCTTTTCAAATTAGTTTAGTTTGAGCGTTTATAAAATGGCGTTTGAACGGTTTTTGCTTTTAGCCTTTTGTTTCGGATTTCAACTTCCATTTCTGTTCCCAAGTCTGCATATTCACTGGACACGAGCGCCAAGCCAATATTTTTCTTTAGTGTGGGAGATTGCGTCCCTGTAGTCACTTCCCCAACTTTTTGATCTCCAATAAAGACTGGATAGCCATGGCGCGGAATTCCTTTGTCAATCATTTCAATACCGACCAGTTTGCGCGGCACGCCGGCTTCTTTTTGGGAAGCGAGCGCTTCTTTACCGATAAAGTTTTCATCTTTTTGCAATTTCACTACAAAGTTTATACCGGCTTCAAGCGGCGAAATGTCTTTCGACAGTTCTTGGCCGTAAAGCGCCAGGCAAGCTTCAAAACGCAATGTATCACGTGCACCCAAGCCTACCGGCAAAACTCCATCTTCTTTGCCTTCTGCTAAAATTTTATCCCATAGCGCTTTTGTATCTTCCGGATTTGCGTAAATTTCAAAACCGTCTTCTCCCGTATAACCAGTGCGTGACAGCAGGATGGAATGTCCGGCAATTGCTACGTTTTCTTTAAAGCGAAACGGGCGAATCTGGGATAGATCCTCCTCAGTCATCCGCTGCAGTACTTTTGCCGCCAAGGGGCCTTGAAAAGCCAAGAGGCCGTACTCGTCAGAGACGTTCTGCAGTTGAACATCCCCTGCTACATTCTTTTGCATCCATTCGAAATCTTTTTCAATGTTAGATGCATTGACTACAAGCATAAAGCGGGTCGCATCAATTTTATAAACCAGCAAATCATCTACAGTGCCGCCATCTTCATAACACATCGCTGTATATTGGGCCTGTCCGTCTTTGATTTTAGAAACGTCATTTGTTACGAGGTGCTGCAAGTAGGCTAAACTGTCCGGCCCTTCAACCAAGATCTCTCCCATATGGGAAACGTCAAAAAGCCCGGCTTTTGTCCGTACTGCTTCATGTTCTTCTTTGATGCTCGAGAATTGCACAGGCAATTCCCAACCACCAAAATCAATCGTTTTCCCGCCATACTGAGCGTATGCCTCAAATAAAGGAGTGCGTTTTAGTTGTTCTAATTGTTCCATGAATGTTCCTCCTCAGTATCAAATTCCATTTAAAAATAAGCGGTCCGTTCAGTAAGCTGAACGAAAAAAGGACAGAGATTTCCCCTTTAAAGGGAAATCTCTGTCCTGGAACCTGAAAGTTTACCATAAATGGCTTTCCTCTTTGGTAGCTGCCAAGCAGCATTCTCCAGAGATGCGTCCTGCACGAGTCTTTTTGCCTGAGAGATTCATAACTTCTGTTATTTGCTCCTTCGGCGACGCTTTCGCGTTCTCTCCCCGTGCACTCATCCGCCCAAATCGAATCGATTGGTCCAAACCGCTATACAAAACGTATAACTTCGTCTATATCCTAACATTGATAAGGGGTAAGCGCAATCAAAATTATGCATTTGATGAAAAGACGAACTATGTTATTTAAAAAACAAAAATCATTCGCCTTTTAGGCGAATGACTTGAAATGCTGCATATTGTGTAATTTGGCGAAGCGAACGAAATTCCGTGCGGACAGTTATATGCGCAGCTGCCTTGTAATAAGGATAGCGCGACTTGAATAAGGCCTCTATTTCTTCTCGGGTCGATCTTCTGACAATCGGCCGGTTTGGATCTTTGTGGATCCGTCTCCAGATTTCTTTGAAAGGGGCATCCAAAAACAGCACAAGCCCTGTTTCACGCATAATCCTGCGGTTGATCTTCCGCATCGTTGTGCCGCCGCCTGTTGAGATGATGCAGTACTCTTCCTGAAAGTTCCTTAGAAACTCCGTTTCCAAATCGCGGAAATGATTTTCGCCAAACTTCTCAAAAATTTCCGGTATGGTCATTCCGGTCTGCCGCACAATTTCTTTGTCCATATCGTAAAAAGGCACTTTCAAGAGAAAACTTAGCCTTCTGCCGATAGCACTTTTTCCGCAGCCCATAAATCCGATCAAGTAAATTCTTTTCATGTTCCCACCCGACACTCTCTTCTACTCAGGTATTTTATTTTTCTCGACTTCCTTTAGTAGTTGTATCGTAGCATGTCTGTGCTTATTTTCCAATCCATCGTATGTCTTGTAATGAATGGAATAAAGCATCAAGCTGTGGGACATGAGAATGAGAGCCGATAGAAAAAAAACAATGGCAACGGGATAGAGAGCGCCTTTTTCGCTTTTAAGGATACGTAAAAACATACTCCGCCTCTTCCGTCAGGCCGTTCAAAAATTTTGCCCTGACCGTCAATTTTGTTCCATCTAACCGGAACGAACAGTTTTCCACTCCCGTGAGCATCGGTTCATGGCCTTGCCGGAATTTTTGTTTCCGGACAAGCTGCGGATAACTTTCAATATCAAATTCTTCCCCTTTTCGGCTAATCCGTATGCCTCCTCCATCGTTTATTTCTTCAATAGAATCGATCTCTCGCAAGTAGACTTTCAATTCTTCAGAAAACAGCTGCCATTCCAGCCTTTTCGCGTCAAGCGACGCAAAAAACAGCATGGAAAAACTGTAGAACAGTGAGATCAGCGGCAACAATAGCATCAAGACCATCAAATCCACAAGCGAACTCAAAAATGCAAAGCCTTTTTCATTCTTTATGAATCGAGGCATTCTGATTCCGGCTTTCCTTTATAGTTGGTGTAGCTTACACATATGTTCCCATCCATTTGCCAATGATAGTCAACACCATTAAGCTTTCTCGTGCCGCTCCTAACCTGAACCGCTTGCATCTCAATCACTCCTTCGTGCATCGTTTCAAAAGCTGCAACACGCTCTTTCTTCAATTGAAGCTTCTCGTGCATTCCTTGCAGAACGGGCAGCAAACTGCCGAATAGCACGAATATGATCGTTAAGCTCAGCATTGTCTCTGCCCAGGAAACTCCTTTTTCATTCAGAAAGAACCACCCTCCCTTTGCCAAGGTAAACGACCAGCACCCTCTCACCGGCGCTGGTTTCAAAGCGCAATGTGCCCGACCTCGAAACCGAACCGTTCGCGCCGTAATAAATTTCATTAAGGTTGCTCGTTCTTTTTATAGTTACCGATTCCGGCAGCTTGCGCGTAACAGCCGGTTGAAAAATATCGGTGACCACTTCATACGATTGGCTGGTTCCCCGGAAAACCACCATAGCTGCTCTCTGTGAACGATAACTTTCACTCTGCGCATAATGGATGTCATGAAGAAGCAAGCGGAAAAACCGCTGTTCTTCCTGCCTAACTTCATGTTTCCAGTATGCCGGAATGGCGATTGCAACGACGGTCATCAGAATCGCCAATACGAGCAGCATTTCGAGCAGCGTAAATCCGCCTTCGTTTAAACCGGTTTTTTGGATGATACGATACCGTCTGTTGAAATTTCTACTAAATCACCATTTGGACAATTGGTTTCGTTCGACTTTAAATAACCTTTGCTTACCAAGTTTTCGATTGTCGGGACCCCTTTTTCATCCATCCGGTATGATTCGACCTGTCCTTGGACCATTTGTATCGTTGCTTTGAAAAACAACCTTTAAACAAAAAAATATAGCTGCTCTCTTTAGTTAGAACTATTATAGTATTCTTCATTAACTATATATTCTTCATCTAGTGCTTTCCAATGTTCTCTAGCTGCCTTATGTTCTCTTCTAAAGGTTTCCTTTGAAAATGGATTGTGAGGTATATCAGAAACAATCATAGCCATTGAAAATAACTCATTATATTCTTCTATTTCCTCTTCATAGCTAGGCAATGAGAAATGAAAAGTTAATTCATAGTTGCTTACCTCTACCTTTTTTAGTAGGTTCAATTTCTCTTCTTGTGTAAAGTTTTTATTTCTGAAAATCGTTTCAATCATTTCTTTTTTATTTATCACTTTCTGTCTAACCTGCTCTATAGCGATTATATTAATTTCAATAAGCTTTTTTTCTAATTCAGCAATTTCTTCTTCTTTCGTATTTGCTCTATCCTTCAAACGCTGCTTAAACTTATCGCTATCTTCAAGAACCATATATTTATCAATTATATCTTCTATTTCAAGATTTAATTTTTCTATTTCTTTTCGAATAATTTGTTGAGTTTTATTGAGAAGCAATTTTTGATTTTCAAGTTTCTCTATAAGCTTCTTATAATAGATAGAATCCCCAAGGGTATTTGTCATAAAGGATAAGTCTATCTGTCTCATAAACCTATTTAAGACAGTAATAGCAATGCTTCTAGTATTACAAGAACCGGCTTTGCGCCTTGATTGACATATATAAGTAATTTTCTCTTTTTCGCCTGTATGTCTTACCATCCTAGAGCCACAAGAACAAATCAATTTACTGTAAAAGACATCATTTTTAGCTGTTTTCCGTCCTCTTTTGCTTGATTTGTTAATACGACTCTCTCGAATCATATTTGTTTCTCTCCATAGCTCCTCAGATACAATAGGTTCAACGGCATTAGGAATAGTAATAAAATCAGCTTTATCGTTTTTCTCTCGCTTAACATCAGTGACACTATACTTTTTGGTACGATTAACAACAGGACTTCCATAATAAACAGGGTTTATGATTATACGATTTATCTTATCTGGACTAAACCTTACTCCCGTTTGCGATGTTAATCCTTTTTCATTTAATTCTTTTGCTATTATACTGCTACCTACTTCTAAATAACGATTGAAAATATATTTCACGATTTCTGCATGGTCAGGCTCAATGACAATTTCATTATTTTTATTTCTGACATATCCTAGAGCCGGACGAGCAGGTTTATATTCACCTTTATTAGCCATATGTCTCTTGCTGAACATGATTCTTCTGCTCATGTTATGTGATTCATTCTGAGCAACAGTAAATAGCATACTCATGTTAAAGTGCCAATTTGATGAATCTGAACTATAGCCACTATTCTCAAAAACTACGTAGACACCCTTTGTTCTCAAGTCTTCAATTACATCTAAACCGATAGAAGCTGAGCGACTAAATCTCGATGGATCTTTTACCACAATATAATTAAACTTTGGTCTTCTTTTTGAAAGAATAAAACGATCTTTTCCTTGGTCATTTCCTTTCACATAATCTAAACCGGCATCATGTAACATTCGAATAAATTCCGGTCTTCTTGCATTGGTTCCAGTTAAGCCTTTTTCTGCATATAAGCCTACAAGTTCATAGCCTGCTCTCTCACAGTAATCAATATAATGTTCTTCTTGGACAATCATTGATTTGCTTTGGCTATATTTTTTTGTACTTACTCTCGTATAGATGGCTGCTTTTTTATTCAAAATTGCTTACCTCCCCATTAATGGCTTTAAACGCTTTACATCCTTCATACTCTTGAAAAAGCAATCGGTTTAGTATGAAAAAATAATAATCGGTTTTAACATTTTTTGATGATAGAATTTGTCATTTACTTTTTATTAATAATCATGTCCATAAACGATAATGTAGTTATTAAACATACTTGATTTAAATTTATAATTTACAGCAGATCCATACAAATAATTACTAACATCATCTTTAAACACTATTTCAGCTAAATAGGAAAGTGAATATTTATTCTTTTTGCAGTAACTGACTAAAGAGTTTCCAATATAAGCCACAGTAAAGATTTGATTATTCAAGTTAATTTCAAAATTACTGTCTCGATCTCCTTGTTTATAACTTATTATAGATTCATTTTTATATTTTTCATAAATAGTTCCACGTTTGAGTATATTAACCCAAAATACATTAGTTAGCCCTTTAGTAGAGTTAAATTCTGATATAAAAAACAATCTATAACTTTTATACTCCAACTCATACAAAGTCCAATTATACGTTTTCTTTAATTCGACTAGATTTTTGAATTCAAATTTATAAATATCTTTTCCCCAAATCATTCTGTCAAGATCTATTTTTTCATTAATAGACTCTTTATTAAACTCTTCTATTTTTTGATATGTATTTCTCAATAAGTAAAAATTCTCTATTAGTTCTTTCATTACAAATTATGCCCCCTTTTTTTTAAAAAAATCATATACTCATCTGTGAGGTTAACTTCTCTCATTATAAACCATTTTAACTACTTTCAGTATTTATAAATGGTTTTATTTACCCTTAACTTTTTTATAATCAGGTGTGAGCTAACTAGGTCATAGTAAATCCATAAACAATATGTTACTTAAAATCCTTTTCCATCCCCCATCTCTAGATTTAAAACTTTTAAGATAAATTTTATGCAAGTCATTTTTTGATAAAACTAAGATTTTAACTCAAGCAATAAATTAGTGTCATTAAAAAGAGTTCTTTGATATTTTTATACTTCTTATTTCATTTTTAAACGATAAGATACAATGAATTTTCTTTTAGCTTCTATTTCGGTAAATAGTTAAGCCGTAATATAGAATTTCTCGTCATAGCATAAGCTTCATTTAATAGTTTTTTTTAATTGCATTTAACAATGTAAACATAAATGATTTTGAAATTTATAATTTAATGAATCTTAATTATAAAAGCGATACATCTTATTTTTAGCAACAAGAAAATACATCATAATGTTGCTGTGGTAATAAGACATTTTAAAATTTTTTAAGTAGATATTATTATAGAAGCAATTTTAGACACTTCATTTTGAAAATCGTAAATCTAAAATATAAATATCAAAAATCAAATACTAAACATTAAATACAAATAAACAAATTAATAAAGGAATAATTGATAGCTAAGACAAGTTCAATAGTAATTAAAAAGGAGCGGTCATTTTGACTACTCCTTGTCTATCATTACTTTTCTTTTGTTTCATATTTTTTTAATTCTACATAGAAAGTAGCTTTAGGGATTCCATTAAGTTTTAATATGTCAGAAACACTCATTTTATTTTCTTCTCTGTTTCTATACTGCTCTAAAGCTTTCTGCATTGATTTATTAGAAAATCCTGCTTTCCTTCCCATGTGCTTACCTTGATCTTTGGCTCGCGCTCTTCCTTCTGTTGTACGCTCTACAATTAAGTCTCTCTCGAATTGTGCGAATGAACCTAAGATATTAAATAATAATGTGCCTAAGCTATTTGGTTTGCCATTCGCTTCGAATGTCATATTCTCTTTTAAGAACCTAATACTTATACCTCTATCTTTTAGCTGGTCTACTATTTGGTTTAAATCAAATATAGAACGTGCTAGCCGATCAATCTTAGTTACAACAAGAGTATCGCCTTCTCTTAAATAATCTAGACATTCTTTTAATGCTGCTCTTTGCTTAGTGCTTGTGCCTGTTATCTTCTCATGAAATATCTTAGTTACTCCTGCTTCTTCTAGTAATACTTTTTGAGTCTCTAGCCCATTGTCTTGGCTTGTTGTCGATACTCTCGCATATCCTATCATTGACATAATAACCGCTCCTGTCTACAAGTTAAGTATCTTCTATACTTTTAATTATAGACTAACTTATAGACTTAGTAAAGCTAATTAAAAGGCTTATTCTTTATGCTTTTTTTACTTGTCTTTAAGTTGAAACTTCTAGACATTTAAAATTGTGTAATTGTCTATGCATCTACAAATACATATGTTAACAGAAAAAGACTTAGCCTAAGTGGCTGAGTCTTTCTATTTGCTCCTTATTCTTTCTTCTTCATACTTTTTTTATTAGTCTTATGATAATCCTTAATAGCATCCATCATTCCAACATGAAAAGGTAAATTATATGGAAGTTTATATTCTCTATATAAATTATGCAGATATTCTCTTCTAGTAACCATGTTAGTTAAGCTTGCCATCAAATCAGTATCTTTAATATCATTTATAATTAAATCTGCTATTGTATAAAATTTAGCATTGCTGAATAAAGCTTTATCTATAAGATTGCCTGAGTTTTTGTTATATCCATATGGAATCAAGGAGTTGTATGCTCTTATTGCATTGTCTTCTAATTCATTAAGAGTTGAGAATGAAGTGTTTTCTAATTTAATTAAACTTATATAGAAATCGTCTCCATATTTGTAATCATCATATATCTCTTTGCTGCCTTTATTTAATCTAAAATGTCCATAAGCTCTATCAAATAGATTGACTGCCTGCCCAATATAAAACATATCTCTTACATGATTGTAAATAATATAGATGCCTGCAAAGTTTTCAATTCCTAATTTTGCTCTCTCAGTTTTAATCCTAAGCTTAATTAACTCTTCTGGTCTGTAGAGTGTTTCGCTCATCCTTAACTGATCTAATTCCATTCTTACATTTTCTTTATTTGCTTCTCGCTCTGTTTCAATCTGAACTCTATAGTAAAAGGACTCTTTGATTCCATCGGATTTATAATCGCTTAATGTTTCTCTGATCCATATTAGTTCATCTTCTGTCAGCATATGACCATCCTCTCAAAATTTGTTTCCAGTTTCATCTTACCTCTAACTTCCAATATTTAATTAAAATATAAAGCTCTCAGTTGTCTTATTCAATTTAATGATAAGTTTCTTATTGTACATTTAAAAGCTCCCTTGAATGGTTAGAGAGTTAATTTAATAAATAAAACTTATAGTTAAGAATGAGCAATTTTTATACTCTACCATACACTCTTTTTACATTTCATTATCTTCTCGTATTCCCTTTCGAAGCAATACGAGTGAACCCCTAATTTCCCTATACTTAAAGTTTTTACTTAAAAAACTTTATTTCTCATGTTTAGAAAATGAATAGCTAATTATGCCTTATACATATAGTGTTTTTAATAGGAAAGTTTGAACTTCTTACCTTTTTAAAAATCGTCTCGCAACATAACAGAAGTTATCTTTTATAAGTGTTATTTACATCTTTGTATGAATATTTATATTCTTTTTCCTCCTATGCTACTATTAAAGTAGGATATCTTAATCTATAAATATTGGAGGTTTAAAATGGATCCTATAATTACATCTGCTCTAACTGCTTTTGTTACAGCCTCAGCTACTAAAGGTATGAATGCCCCAATGCAAACTTTAGATGATTTATGGTATTTAGCATTTGGTGATATTAGCCAATTAGCAAATATGAAGAGAGCTAAAAACGAAATTAATACCGCTCAATATAAAGATTCTATATTGAGAAAAACGTTAGAAATTAAGCCTGAAAATCTTCAAGAGCCTCCTATGAGTATAGTTGGTCCAGCATTAGAAGCTTCAAAGTATTATATTGAAGAAGAAGAATTAAGAGAAATGTTTGCTAATGTTATCGCTGCATCAATGGACAAAACAAAATCAGGTGACGTTCACCATTCTTTTGTCGAGATCATCAAACAACTCTCTCCAAGAGACGCCCATAATATTTCCTTATTCAAAAATCGTTCAGCATATCCTGTTGTTAAATACATACTACAAAATAAAATGGACAAAAAATTCATTGTTATTGCCCCTTTGGTTTTTTTATCAAATTTTGTAGATGGTATTATTGATGAAAAGGATTCAGCTTCAATTTCAAATTTAATAAGACTAGGTTTGCTTGAACACTCTATTGATACCCTAACTAGTGTTGAGGAATATGCTTTCTATGAAAAGGAATCATATCTTGATTCTTTAATTTCCGGTTACGATAAAGAAGTTGATGAAGTAGTAACTAGACGAAATTCGTTGAGCGTTACTCCATTAGGAAATCTATTTATGAAAGTTTGCCTGTGATGATTTTATCATCACTTTTTTATTTCCACCTATAAAAGAAACAGCTTAGAAGTAATCTAAGCTGTTCATTGAATGTTGTCGACACTATTCAATTTTAATAGAATTTCCTTAACCGCTCCATATTACTAACCAGAATCTTAAAGCCGCACTCCTCACGCTGAAGTTGGATCATTACAGCTTCTTCTAGCGTCTTTAATCTTTCTGCTATCTTATCCACTTCTGGCCTACTATAGCGGCTCATGAAGTCCTCAAACTCTAAAAGACTGATTTACTTAATGTTTATTAAGTAGCGCTGTTTGCTGATCCCATTGACATCCTCTTGTCGTTTTCCCTGGCTATTCACAGTTGAGTAATTTCATCAATGATATCTCTTTCTATTTTTTCATAGGTATAGCGAATCATACCTCTAAGTAGAAATTAATCTACGAATACCTAAACTATAGATAGCATGAAAAATGTAAATAAGCCAATGAATAGCCATAAACATACATCTCGATTGTTAACGGTATCTGTCCAAGATAGCATAACCTAAACAAGAAATGCTTTTTAATATCAAACTTTAATAAAGACATTCAAAAAGCCTTCGTCCTTGAAAAAAGGGCGAAGACGGTGTCGTCTTATTAGTTCAAATTCTCAATAGCATAATTTGCTTCTTCTTGCGTAAACTTTTCGCCATGTTCAGAAGTCAATTGTTGTCTTATTGCCTCTGGCGACATGCTCATGTCTTCCTGATAACTTTTCGCCTTTTCTAAGGCATTAGCATTAAAATCAGCTTGTATATTATCAATAGCGTATTGTGCTTCTTCTGCTGTAAATTTTTCACCATTTTCAGAGATCAACTGGCCATAAATTCCTTGCTTTGACATGAACATTGATTCTGAATAAGTTTCAGCTTTTATCAAAGCATTTTCTTTCCAATCATATTCAAGATTCTCTATCGCATAAGTAGCGGCTTCCTCTGAAAACTTCTCCCCATACTCCGAAGTTAATTGATCGTAAATGCCGCTTTTGGACATGTTCATTGATGAGGCATAGGATTCCGCCTTGTTCAAAGCCGACTTGTGTTCAGCAGGAACGCTATCCTCTACTTCGACTTCTTCAGCTTCCTCTACTGCAGGTTCTTCTGTATTCTCTGTTTCTTCAGCAACTGCCGGTTCAACAGCGGTCGATTCGCTTTCCTGAACGGTTGATTCTGCACTTTCTTCTTCATTACCACCTAAAGCAGACCCAATAATAATGATAGCAAGTACCCACACCCACCATTTCTTATAAAACGGTTTTTTCTTTTTCGGTTTTTTTTCCATTTTCTGTACCCCCTGAATGTTTCTTACTTTTATAGATTAACACTCCAAAAACAAGCTTTCAACCAACTATTTCCTTTTTTACATGTCATGTTCAGGTTTTCTTTTACTTTAAAGAAGCATTAGTTACAAAATACTTGAATCTTAATAAATTTAACTATGATTTACAGCTCCGATTTATTCTATTGCTTCTTTTAATATTGCTGATTCAATCACATATACTTCTTTGTATTCTATGAAACTGAAAAGATTAGTTATATTTAATTTATATATTTCTTCTAATGGCTCTCTGCTGGCTTTAATTAGCTCTTTTATTGTTGCAGCTTCTTTTTTATCATACAAAGTAAGCTGCTTGTATTTATGCTGCATTTTGCGAATACGATTCTTTCTATACCCGTTTGTATTGAGTTGATCTATATTAGAAAGAAAAAGATACTTTTTTAATTGATTATAAATTAATTCTTGATTCATGTTATTTAACTTCATATCTGCCATTTTAAATTTAAAACGAGTTTCAAGCCTATTTCCATATTCATGCTCTATTCCTGTACCTCGCTTTATTTCCTTAATATTTCTATCATAATTTACAAGCGTATGACTTTTCTTTTGTGATTTATGATTGCCTATATAGTAGGTTTCATTTTCATATGAGGCATCTTTTGAATTGCCATGATGCTTAAATAGTAAGCTATCCTGCTTTGAAGTTTTATAATCAAATGCTATATCTATACGAACAATAGACCAATCAATAGAAGTTAATATATCAATAATTGAATGCGGTATATATTCACGTTGAAAGAATTTCCGGTGCAATGTTATTGTCCCGTTAAAATATGAATGTAATACACTTTTTTTAGGTGATAACTGTAAAGTGAATCCCATTTCTTCAAAATATAAAGAATATCTATAGTGCTTGGAGCGGTGAAAACCATAATAGAATCTATCGTATATAAATTCTTTTTGTTCATCTGTTAGTTTTACTCTTAAAATCATTGTATCTATACTTACTTTTTTATCTATATTGTTATTAGTTGTGTTAAGTTTATTAGATTTTCTTCTTTTATAATTTTTAAAACTGACTACTATATTAATCATTCCTTTACATTAATTTTAATTAAAAACTTTTCATTAATAAACATAGGAAAACCTACTCTTAAACAACTAAATTATATAATTTTATATCTGCTTATTATTTGAGTTTAAAAAACTTGCCTTGAAAGCTTCCCGCTCTCTGTATTTCCTTTTTTATTCAGCAATGGTATTTCCATATTCAACTAAAGCTATTGCTGGATTTTTCATAAAACCTTTTACATCGTAACGATCGACTCTCTCTTGAAAATCTTAAATATATAAGTTGTTAGGAACTAGCATTAAATTTTCCAACTCACTAATTGAAGTATCGCCGCAATATATATAGGTTCCAGCATAAACAAATTGAGTGACGGTAAAATCTGCATTAGAAACTCTTTCTTCTATCGTTTGATAGCCAAATCTCGAAGCATCTTCTTGTCCTACCGATTGAATTTTCATAGAAGTTTGAGCATCCATTATTACTTCTTTATCTAAAAACAAAACAGGATGTTCTCCCGCTACAATTCTTCCTGCATCGGTCGTTCCACCCCATTCCCCTATATTCTTTCCAATTAAATTTCTGTATCATAATTTATCCCATCCGAACTTTCTATATAACGCTAAATTTCCTTTTAGCTTTTCAATATGGTCTGATCTTTTCTTATCGAAAGATAATCCTTCTAATAATTCAATCCGTTCTTTTAAGTCAATATAGCTTTGTTTGTCTAATCTAATTTGCTCTTCTTTTTGTCTTGGAGGATATTCTTTATACTCCATTGCAATTATTTGTTTCCCTAATGCCATTACCGCTCCATCTTCTTTTAGAACACCTAGTTTATAAGGCTGCTTTTTCATAGAGTTTAATTTTGTATTGGAAATATTAAATTCATCTTTTATTTCTGTTTGAGATTCATAAACTTTAAACCTTAATTCACCGTTTTTAATTTCTATAAGCGCTGTTTTCTTACGTCTTCTATTACTGGCTTCAGTATAATTTCCTTTGATAGAGTCGGTTTGAATGTTGTTTATCTCATAATGTCCATTGCTATTTTTCCGGTCAATTGAAGGGCGCATTTTATAGTTACTCTCCTGATCTCTGTCATCAAACAATAATTGTTGCATTTGCCACTTCTCCCACTCTTTTGGTAAGTTTGTAATGAATTGAATTGTCATATCTAAAGGGTTGTCAAAATGAAACTCTACCTCTTTATATGCCGGTTTTGTTTTGTCAGTTGTACGTTGATACGATTGTAAACAGGAGCGGTACAGTGTTCTTGCAGCCGCTTCATTTTCTTTAAATATTTTCTCTAGTCTATATAGTTCCGCAATGGCTCTATTCGTCATTACATCCCTTCCATTCAACATTTTTCCTCCTTCTTTATTTTGTCTTACTAATTTACTTTCTTGCTTTTCCATATCAAAAAACCCCTTATTTTTTTATTATCGCTACAAAAGTAGCGACTATATGATTTTCATTTATAAGTTATTAATTTAATTAGTAACATAATAATCCTTGACTCCATATTTAAAAATATGATATAATTAAATTTTACTGTTTTTAAAAATTAGCTTGACCTTATATATTATATGCATCTTTTGCTGTTTTATCAACCAAATTTTAAAATAATTCGGTTTTTTCTATTGACTTCGAAAAAATTTTGTGATTAGAATCTATTCATTTTCTAATTCGCCTTATCTGATTGAAGCTACTTAAATGCCTCTCTCGTAATCGTACGAACTCCTGAGCGTTTCTTAGCCTAATAATAAGGTTAGTAATCGTTCCGAAGTATAAAACGCTCAGAATCAATTGTAATTATTCATTCAAGCGTTTCAATCTTGGTGCTTTTTTCATTTTATAACGATTGATAGGCTACAAAATAACCTCTACATTTAACTCTTCTATATTTTTAATTTGATATTTTTCCATTACGTCACTCCTCAGTGATTGATTTTTGAGCATAAAAAAACACCTCAGCGATTTGCTGAAGTGCGCAATTAAACTATCTTAAGCGATAGTCTTTTCAGTATTAGAAAAAGATAAGATTGAAATTACGAGTCCTAAAGTATATAAATTCAAAAATTGTTGTAAACGATTCAAATCAATTAATCCACCCATGTCATATGCAATGTAGGCAGCTAAAATTGAAATTGGTATCGATAAAAATAATGTAATTTCAGACAAAATTTTAAAACCTGTAAGAGCTATTAATAATAATCTAACAAAGCTTTCCTTTAATCTAGTACTTAATTTTTTTTCACTTGTAAAAGGATAGTCATTTTCCGCCTTTCCAGCATTTATAAAATCATTGAAAGTTAAAATTGTAACAAAAACTGTAATGCCAACAGATGCAAATACTGGCAATGTAAAATCCAGTAAAGATAGTAATACTAACCCTGATCCTAATGAAAGAAGTATTTTTCTTCCCTTTTCCATTTCCCCAACTCCGGTTTTCCTTTAATATTACCATCAAAGGTAAAATCTTCAAAAAGAACTTTCGGCATTATTTAACTTTTGTTGTCTTTTAGCTTTTATTTTCCCATCCTTAATTCTTGATTCCTTCATCGCTTTCTTCATTTCTTCTTTATTATAAGGTAGACCCAATTCTTTTCTGTAGAAATTAAAATTATACTCAAGATGATTTAGCAAAAACCTTTCTTCATCAATAATTAAATATGGAGAACCCATACTTATAAAAAAATATTCCTCAATTATAATTTTATGAATTAAGGCTAAGTCAGGACTCACTAAATGATAGTTTTCTTTAATGATTTCATCAACAGCCTGAAATTCCTCTAATGATAACCCTCTATATCCATCCAAAGGATGATTGGCGTTATTTACTTCTTTCATTAAAGGCATATATAACATCTGGAGAATTTCTGTTTTATATTGATTTGCTTGCATTCTAATTTCTTTTTTTATTAAAAAATGATAGTTAAAGAAGCTTGTTATAACTATTGTTAAAGATGAACTTAAAAGAGCTATAAATATTTCTCGCATTGTGCCAACTCCATTTTTCTCTTCATCTTAACATTAAAGGAAAAATCTTCAAAAACTTTTTTATATTTTATTGCTTGATGACCTCTTTTATATTTTTGCGAATTTCGATTAAGTTATCGTTAATCCTATTTAGATTCGCATATATATTATCCATATCGCAATATCCATCATTTAATTTTACTGCTTGAATAACATTTTTTAAATGAGATATGTTTCTTCTTATTTCTCCAGGAACTTCTTCAATATAATCTGGCGATATGTTAGAAAGTAAACTTGTATCAAGAACGGCTTTTTCAATATTGATTACAGGATCATGAAACTGATCAACTGCTATTACTAAAGACTCTGAAAATGTTGGCTCCAGAGCAAAAGCACTAGAAACAAAAGGGAAGATTGATATTAATTCTTCTAGTACATAATCTATAATCATTAACGCATTATCGTTATCTGCTTTTCTATTCTTCTCCAAAACTTCTTCCGAATGGGATATTTGTTTATTCACTGAATTTAAAGTAAAGATACCAGCTAATGAAGCGCCTATAGCAGCTCCTATTAAAGTAAATATACCTCCAGAAAATGTAGCTTGAATCTCCTCTGAGATATGAAGAACATCTCTTGTATAAAGAATTGTTATTAACGAAAAAACAATTAATATTAATACTCCTAAAATAATTAAATAGAAGTAATCTTTAACTCTATGATTCGCCATAAACATTATCCTCACTTTTTTCTTCTTATCGTACCATTTTAATTTTTATCTTTAAAAAATTAATGGTGAATAAATCTCTAAATCCCAAATACTGACTTGCTGATAAATTTAACTTTTCGTCCTTTATTGAATCGCTCAAGGCTATATCTAAGAGCATCAATAGGCTGATTCAAATACTGGCCTGTTGCTTTATCCTTTTTGAAACTATAGTTTTCTAGTTCATCAATTGTATTTTTCTAAAGAAAAATAACTTATAAAATTTATCTTTTTTAGATCATGGTTTTAAGCTTATGTAATACATATTTCTGCTAGCTGAAATATATGTAGGGTGGATTAATTAATACCCCTAAACTTTTAGTGCTGAGCTAGTCATAAAATCCAAAGCTTTGTCCTCATAACTTTCGTATATATAGCACTCAGAGGTTCTGTAAGTCATTTAAAGCTCTTCCTACTTGAGGGTTAAGGCTCTATATTGCTTTAGATACACCAATAGGAATGCTAAAAGATAGAAATAAAAACCCCATTATTAAGAGAGTGTATGTATGAAGTATTAAAATTAATTACTTAGTTGGAAATCATTTAATATGATCTGGTCTCCGCAGCTCTTGCATGTAAAGCATAGGTCAAAATCAGAAGTATCAGCATAGATGTTTTGAGCAATATCTTTAACCAGAATTTCATTAGTTCTTTCTATAGTAGATGATTCAGTTAGGTCAGTTAAGAAATCTTCATTAATATTATCTTTAATCTCATTATCCCAATCTACTCCAACGGCAAATTTATCTGTTATGGAATAAACTCCTACTTCATACATTTCATGATCTGGTTTGTATTCTGCTATTTGATTACAATTATCGCAAATAACTAAGATTCTCATATCAACTCTCCTTACTCAATCTTGAAAACTGGTTAAAATTTCATTTTCAAAATAAAGATATTTATAATTTGGATAAACCCATTGCTCACTAACTGAGTTAGCAGTTACAGTTCTATTTACTGATTGAGGTTTGCCCCATGATGAATTTTCCACTTCTTCGGTAGTCATTCCTATTGCAGGGTTATAATCTCCAACACCCTCCTCTTCAGTGAGCATTGTGCCATTTTCTTTGTTATATACATCTACCCAAGTAAATATATCAATACCTTTACTCTCAACGAACTTCTTAATCTCATACCCCTTCAATCCGCTATAATGAGGACTTACCGTTTTTAGTAGTGTAACTAATGTTTGTTCAGAATCTCCATACTTTAAAGCATCCGTAAACGCTAATAAAGTTTGAACTTCCTCATTGTTCTCAAAATAGCCAAATCCACTAATTTTATCAACTGCTGTAGGATCATATTTCTTCTCATAATAGCCATCAATAAAATCAGTTAGAGTTTTTAGAGTTTCATCTTCATATTCTTTTTGTTTTGCTAGAAGTAAGTTTTGCGTATCTACAGCAATAAAATCATGAGTAAGCCAATTTCCATAGTCCAAGTATGTTTCAACGCCTTTTTCTTCAATTAAACTGCGTAGTCCCTCATTGTAAATTTCTATTATATCATCATTGATTTCTAATTCTGTTTCCCCTTGTACAAACCTCTTATGAAAATCTTTCAATAAAAACTGATAGAAATCATCTTCAATGTATTCTTTATAAGTTGTGATTAGTTCTTTTTGATCTGCTGAGTTCGCTACTTGCTCTGTTTCTGCTTTCACTTCATCTGATGAATCACTACACCCCGTTAATATTGTGGCAGCAAGTAATAAATAACCTAAATTCTTCTTGATCGTAAACACCCCTTTGATTAATTCTCCTCAGACACATCACCATATAATCTGAATAGTTAAGTAAATATTATCACTACTATATACTCATAGTACAGGAGATAAAAGGAAATTATTACATGTGTAAGGTAGAAGTTAAAATAGCTTATATTACTGTTTTAAGTCTCTTTTGAGCTTTGCCTTCTTCTCTTTGCTACTTCTACTCAAAAAACTTTATAAAGCTTTAAATTGAAGGGAATGAGGCTATCGTTTGCTTCTTATACTCTACTACCTTAAAAACTTTATCCTCTAAATAAATAGCGGTTTTCAGTCCTACTCTCAAACCCTTGGTATTACTAGGTTTATTTAAAGGTTGTTTTTCTTATGTATCATATGAACAAACGCTTTGCACCCTTTTGCATCAACCGCTGTTGTCTGCTTCGAGACATTCGGGATGGCGATGGCGATCAAAACAGTAATGATAAGCATTACGATCAACATTTCAATCAGAGTAAATCCTCTTTGGTTTTTCAATAAATGCATTTATTTTCCTCCTTAAATTGTTTGGACTAAGTTATACATGGGCAATAAAATCGCTAGATAAGCTCCGATTATGCAAACGGCGATCATCAGGAAAAATGCGGGCTGGATTATACGCAGCAGCTGTTGGGTTTTCAGCTCAATCCGCTCCATCAATACTTCGCTGTAGAGAATCAGTTCTTTTCCCAAATAGCCGGTCATTTCGCCATGGCGGACAAAAGTCGGCATATCGCCTGCTATAAATTCAAAACGCGAAAGAGCGATTGACAACGGCTGGCCCAATTGGATTTCATCCTGCGAGCCGCTCGACATGAAACCGATGATTGGGTGATGGGTCTGGCTCTTCAGCAAATCGAGCGATTCCTGTATGGAAATGCCGCTATGCAATAAGGTGCCGAGTTCCCTGGCGAATAAATGGGACCAATACAATTTCATGAACCGGCGAAAAACTGGAACCGACAAGATCCACTGAATCTGCTTGTCAGCCCTCTGCTTTTTTAACAGCTGAAAAAAGGCAAAGGCGATCAATGCGCAAAAGGCAAACAAACCAATAAACAAATCGGGCAGCTTTAGCAACAGATCCGGTACGCCGCCCGCCTCTTCCCCTGATTGCATCGACTCCATCAACTGCGTTAAGTTCGGAACATAATTGGTTCGGAAAAACAGGAATAGGATCGAAGTGAAAATTAAGAGAGACACAGGATAAATCAATAAAGCCTTTAGTTTTTTTTGCACATTTTCAGTGCGGGCGTAGCTTTTTGCGATACTGTCTATTGCCTCGGCAAGCCGGCCATGATGTTCTGCAATTTCGACCGGAAGGAGCACTCCATCCTTGAATCCGAAAAACTTGAAAATTTCAGCCACATTTCCGCCATCTTTCAGTATGGCTGTCATACCATTTATCGCTTCATCCACTTTTTGGGTATGCAACGGCAAAAGAAGCGTCAAAGCAGTCGGAAGCAAATAGCCTTCTTTCATGAGGACAGAAAGCCTTGTTAGAAAATGTTCACGGTCATACAGGGTAATCCGGTTTTGGCGCGCAGGAAGAATCAATCGCACCTGCTTTCACCCCTTCCCGTATTTGTCCTCCAAATGTCAGAAATTCAGGCAAGGCATAGGCTATTCGGTCTTTAGCGGACCGCAGCGCTTCGTCTAGCCGCTCTTCGTGCAAAATTTCATACAGTGCCCGGTGAACTGTTGTTTGGCGTCCTGCCTCCGGATAAACGGGAACTATGCGCTGGGCAGAAATGGCAATCAGTGTCTGGGCCATATCCTCATAAGAAATGCCCAAATCAAAGAGACGGTGCAAACAGCCGACAGAATGCCTGGCATGGATAGTTGAAAATACCAAATGGCCTGTAAGTGCTGCTCTTACGGCTATTTGTGCAGTATCAGCATCGCGGATTTCGCCGATCATGATAATGTCGGGATCGTGGCGCAATATCGCTTTTAAACCGGCTGCGTAGGTAAGGCCCGCTTTTTCGTTAACCTGTATTTGAAGCATGGCATGGTTTTTCCGTTCTACAGGATCTTCTAAGGTGATGATGTTGCGGCTTAACGTTTCTGCGCAATGCTTTAACAATGAATAAAGCGTCGTTGATTTTCCACAGCCAGTAGGTCCTGTAAAGAGAATCAAACCTTGGGGCGCTTCCGCGAGTTTTTCAAGAAGTCTGGCCGAATCACGAAAAGCTGCCAGCTGGTGGATGGACTGCGCCGGTTCATCCGGAATCACGCGGACCACAATACTTTCTTTAGTTAATACAGAAGGCAAGGTTGATATTCTAAAATAATAAGAGTTGTGATCGATTGGCAGATGGAATGAGCCGGTTTGGGGTTTTCGTTTTTCACTCATGTCTAGAAGGGAGAGGTATTTGAAATAAGCAATCATGCGATCGCCTAAGTCAAAGGGGAGAGTCGTCACTTGCCGCAAGTTTTGAAAAGAACGGAAAGAAACGCTGTAGCAGGTTAAATCGGGTTTGATGTGGATATCGGTCGTGCTGTTGTCCACCGCTTTGCGCAGCAGCTCGGTACATCTTTTTTCAATTATCGCTTGCATAGCCACCTCCTATTTTAATGGGAACAACGAGAGTTTCGCTGTTCCCCCATAGTATAACCAGCGCTCTAACAAATGGGAATAGTTTCCTGCAAAATAAATATTTGACCCCCTCATTCCCAGCCAAATCTTATTTTTAAGGCTCGATTCTACTCCATCCACTCGTTGGGCTGAACAAAACATGCTGGTTGAACCCTCCTTAAAGCAGTCTCTCTCCTCTTTAACTCTTTAAGTATCCTTTACCGCTAAATTTGATATTTAAGGCAGTTTCCCTTCTAGTGCCTATGCTCTTTCAGTTTTTATTTGAACTTAAATGATTAGCATTGATTGGTCTTCTAGAATATTAACAGTTGAACCGAGATGGCGAACTCATATAGTACACTTGTTTGTCACAAAGAAAGGGCAACTCGTTGTTTACACATTCACACTATTGCCTATATAATGGTATAGAGAATAATTGTGTTGTGGCAAAGGAGGGATTACCCATGGATAAGATGTTCAAATTAATGGGATGGTGGACAGGCATCTTTGCTGTTCTTTTCTACGTAGGTGATATGAACGAAGTGGCATTACTAATGGTGGCTAATACTGGATTTTTTGTTCTTCTAGGATACTTAAACATTTCGGAACGCATGTACTTGTATATTTTCGGAGCTTACTTGACAGTTTTCTTCGTCGGCTTTACGTATTATACGACGTTCATCCATATTCCCGGCGGCGGTCATTAATCTAATACAGACAACAAAAAAAGCGGCCACTATGGCCGCTTTTTTTCATGGGACGATCCTTATCGCCGTAGAAAAGGATTGCTATTTTTTTCTTGTTCCGGCGTAGTTTCCGGCCCGTGCCCAGGATACAAAATCATATGTTCCGGCAAGGTTAGCAACGATTCACGGATCGACTGCAACAGTTTCTTTTCCGAGCCATCAATTAAATCGGTCCGTCCGATGCTTCCCTGGAATAAAGTATCTCCGACAATCGCAAAGCCTTCTACTCCAAAAGAATAGGTAAGGCTTCCTGGGGAATGTCCTGGTGTATGAAAAAGATCCATCTTAAACGAACCAATCTCCAACTGTTTTTCATCCTCAATCAAGACATCCGCATCTTTCATCCGGTAATCCGGCACCATGGCGTATTTTCCGGAACCGTTCAAGTTTGGCCGGCTTAGCCAAACTTTTTCCAGCCGGTGCAAATAAACAGGAATTGCAAAAAGTTCCCGCAGTTCGTCAATCGCCCCGATATGGTCAAAATGGGCATGTGTCAACAAGATCGCTAACGGGTTCAACCCTTCCTTTTTTAGCAAAGCAACGATTTTTCCGCTTTCTTCGCCCGGATCGAAAATCAAACATTCTTTAGAATCGTTTGATATGATATAACAATTTGTCTGCACTGTCCCAAGTTCCAGCTGATCTATTTTTAACATCAATTTTCACCTCAGTTCAATTATAGCACGACTTCCGAGTGCCTCACTGTTCAACGGAATGACACTTTTTATCCCTCGACAAATCCAAGGAAAGACTTTACAATATAAAGAGTACAAAACGGCACTGGCTGTTAAAGTTGAAGGGAGTGTCATAGATGAATTTACTTATGGTTATTTTTGGTCTCATTGCTATTTGCGCAGCAATAGGCACTGTTCACACTTTTAAGGAAAAACAAGTTTTAGGATTTCTTTTTAACTTAGGAACATTCGTGATTTTCGGCGCCTTCACTGTTGCTACGATCATCACACAAGGTTATCCGCCAGCATTGCACTAATCAACACTAAAACCCTTTGCGCCACACGGCAGCGAGGGTTTTTTTTGTTCCAAAATACCGATTGCCAAACAGTTCCTGCTTAGCAAATTGTTCAATAGCTGCTGGATAGCCCTCTCAATGCAATTTTCCGTTCGTGAATTTTTCAAGTAAATCAATCCCGTAAAAAAGAGAGCGCCTAAGCGCTCTCTTTTACTTTTCAATTTCCATTATTTCGCCATTAGGCTGTAGCTGTCCGTCTTCTTTGTTATAGAACCGCAAAAGGTCACCAGTAATGATTGATTCGGAGTAGTCCAGTTCCATCAACGCCTGATCAATATACGGTTCACACTCCGCAGCATCGGTTTCTTCGCCTGTTTCTCTGTCATAACATAGGTTGCCTGCGTATACGTTGTTTTCCGTGATAAAGCGGCCATCTCGAAACACTACGAATTCCTCATGCTCTTCCGAGAATAAGTCGCCACCGAACTGCATGTCTTTTGCCGTTTCCAGGCCAAGCATATGCAGAACAGTCGGCCGCAAATCAATCTGGCCCCCCACTTCTTCATTTACGTGCCCTTTTCCGGATCCCGGTATATGGACAAAAAGCGGTACGCGTTGAAGTTGTGCTGTTTCATAAGGTGAAATCTCTTTTTCTAAGTACTGGGCCATTGCTTCGTTATGGTTTTCGGAGATTCCGTAATGGTCTCCGTACATAACGATGATCGAGTTCTCATACAAACCTTTTGCCTTCAATTCCTCAAATAATACTTCAACCGATTCATCCATGTATCGGACGGTCTGGAAATACCGGTTTACTGTACCTGAAACCGAATCATATTCGCCAATAAATTTGTCTTCCTCATCTAAAAAGAATGGATGGTGGTTGGTCAACGTAATCAAGCGGCTGTAGAAAGGTTGAGGCATTTCAGCCATGTTTGAAACCGACTGTTCCATGAATGGGATGTCCTTCATGCCCCAATTGACCGCATCCCCTTCCCCAATTTCAAAACTGTTGATATCAAGAAATTCGTCAATTTTCAACGATTCATACATCATATCACGGTTCCAAAAGCTCTTTGTATTAGGGTGCTGGACCGCCGTATGGTAACCATTGTCTCCAAGTTTTTCAGCCAGTGAATGGAATGTATTGCCGCTATGGGTGAAAAATACTGCGCTGCCGCTTAATGGATATAATGAGTTTTCAAATAAGAATTCGGAATCCGATGTTTTCCCTAATCCGGTTTGATGATAGAAGTTCGGGAAATAAACAGTGTCTTCATCTCTAGTCAACTCATTCATGAACGGTGTTATCGTCTGGCCGTTCATTTTGTTGTTGATCGGAAATGTCTGCAGCGATTCCAGCGACACGACGATCAAGTTCTTTCCTTTTGCAACTCCGAACATTTCTTCCGAAGCATCTGCCTGGTTCGAGCGGATGTAATTGTTTACTTCAACGAGTTCAGATCCATCCGCTAGTGCACGTTGTGCTTGGGATTTGGATTGGACATAGATGTCATAAAGATGGTAATTATACATGCCGATGTTTTTGACAAGCATTTCCCGGTCAAAACTGCGGGTCAACAACTGCGGACGCTCTGTTTCGGAAAGCCCCAAGTTAAAAAATAAAATGGCGGCCGATAAAATAAAATAGGCTTTTCGCTGAGCTTTAGCTGAGTCGATGCTGCCTGTATTTACTTTGATAAATTTGATTGCAAAAAGTAAAATGATCACATCGCTAAAATAAGCAATATCGGTCAAAAAAACGCTTTCGGACGCACTTGATCCCAAATCGCCGAAATTGTTGGTCTGAAGAAGTACCGGCAACGTGATAAAATCACTGAAGAACCGGTAGAACGCCACATTGGCATATAGAACGAGCGATGAAATCACTGTCGCTATCACCAAATAACGGTTTTTCCCTTTATCGCTTTTAAAGAAAAGCGAAATCCCATACACGAACAATACAAGGCTTAACGGGTTGATAAATAAAATGAATTCCTGCAAAGCATTATCGATTGTAATTGAAAAGCTGGTTTTATAGACAATATACGTTTTAAGCCAGGTTGCAACGATCGCGATTGCCAGGATCGAATGTTTAGGCCATTCTGTTTTAAACATCCCGCACATCCTCCTTTTACCAAATTCAAGAATTTACCTGCTGTTTTTTTGCTGAAGACAATCCTATCCACTTCTGCCAGACGTTCTAAACTTCTTCTGATTTTATCATAAAAACATTCCTATTATCTAGACGGACGGCCTCCCCGAAAGTTTCAGGATCCGAAAGACTTTTTAATTTTCATTTCTCTTTTGGCGCAGGATAAGCAAAGCTGTAGAAAAATCTTTTGCGGAAATAAACTGCTGCTTGTATAGTTCTTTAATTTCGTCTTCCATCAAGTCAAGGTCCGCTTTCCGGTCTCCTGTGTAAATGACGGTACCGAAACTTTTCAATAGTTGCATAACATCGTAGAGGGTTTTCATCTGATCACCGCCCTGTTCCAATAAACACAGTTTCGGTATGTATACCCGAAACTGGCAAATCATGAACTTCAATAGGCACAGAGTTTGCAATTTGCAAATCAAATGCCAAAGAACGCGTAATTCCAAAATAATTGGCTAAATACCGATCATAATAGCCGCCGCCAAATCCAATTCGATAACCTTCTCGCGAAAAAACCACCCCTGGCACTATCAACAAATCAATATGCTCAGGGCTGACATGTATGGTTTCTGAAATTTTCGGTTCTTTCAGCTTCATATAAACGGTTTCAAGCTGATCAAAGCTCTCAAATTCATAAAAGTCCATTGTACGAGTAAGCGGATTGCATTTCGGGGCAGCTACCCGCTTGCCGTTTTGCCAGCAATATTCAATAAGTGGAAGGGTGTCGACTTCGGGAAACGCCGCTATGGTAACCCCAATTGTTTTAGCTGCCATAAAAGCCGGATCTGCCATCAAGCGGCTGCGAACCGCTTCGGATTTCTCCCGGTAAGTGCTATTGTCCATTTTCTTTAATTGGTCTAGTACATTTTTTCGCTGTTGAACTTTTTCCATATGTATAACGCTCCTTTAGAATGAAAAAAAGCCAAAACCCATCCAGGTTTTGGCAAGCAATGAATTACTTCGTTTCACGGTGTAAAGTCATTTTCTGTTCACGTGAGCAATATTTTTTCATTTCAAGACGCTCAGGGTTGTTGCGCTTATTTTTAACAGTGCTGTAATTACGTTCATTACATTCTGTACAAGCTAATGTGATGTTAACACGCATCGATATCCCTCCTAATTCTTTCAAAGATCGGTTAAAACTTAAGCAATTGATCTATACGACTTAACTATTATAGCATATTCCAGCACAAAGTCTACCGTGAAAACCCAACTTTTATTTACTGGCAAATAAAATTCTCGGCAATTTCAAATTGCCGAGAAAAATGTTTATTCATTCAGATGGTAATGCTTGCCTCGGACCAAATAAAACAATTGTTCCGCAATATTCGTTGCATGATCCGCAGAACGTTCCATGTAACGGGCAATAAATGCCAGTTGCGTGATTTGGCTCAGTTTATCGGGATGTTGAGAACCAGTGAACATTAATTTGCGGATTGCTTCGCCATAGAGTTCATCTACTTGATCGTCCAACTCCGCTATTTCCTTGCCTTTGACTACATCTTCTTCGATGAACGCTTCAATCACCTGGCGCAGCATAGCCGTTGCCAGGTTCCGCATCTGCTTGATCAGTTCTATCGGCGTAACCAATTCATCTTTTCCGATACGGATCGTTTCCTTGGCAATGTTGACAGCATAGTCACCGATCCGTTCCAAATCTGATGCAATTTTGATCAGGACGACAAGCCTTCTCAAATCGGTGGCTACCGGAGCCTGTTTGGCGATGATCAGAATAACACGGTCGTTGATCTCTTCTTCGACCATGTTAATGTCGGCGTCATCTTCGATCACTTCCAGTGCCGCATCGATGTCGTGGTTGATCAGTGCATCTATGGACTTATCCAATGCTCCAATAGCCATTGTGCTCAGCTCAATAAGCTGGTTTTGTGCTAGATTCAGTTCTAAATCGAATTTTTCACGTACTGACATAATTTTTCTCCCTCCTTAACCGAATCGCCCTGAAATGTAATCTTCCGTCCGTTTATCGGATGGATTGGAGAAGATGGCATCCGTTTCATCGAATTCAATCACTTCTCCATTCAGGAAGAATGCGGTTCTGTCGGAAATTCGTGCAGCCTGCTGCATGTTGTGCGTTACAATGATGATGCTGTAATCTGCTTTTAACTCCTGGACCAGTTCTTCGACTTTCAAAGTTGAGATTGGGTCCAAAGCAGAGGTCGGTTCATCCATTAAGATAACATCCGGTTCAATCGCCAATGCTCTGGCGATGCAGACCCGCTGCTGCTGGCCCCCTGAAACGCTGTAGGCATTCTCATTCAACCGATCTTTCACTTCATCCCAGATAGCAGCGCCGCGCAAGCTTTTTTCGACTATTTCATCAAGGATCTTCTTGTTTTTGATGCCGTGGATGCGCGGTCCGTAAGCGATATTGTCATAGATCGATTTCGGGAACGGATTCGGCTTTTGGAAAACCATGCCTACGCGCGTCCGCAGCTCTTCCACTTGATAATCCGAACTGAAGATATTGCGGTCGCGATATAAAATTTCCCCCGACGTTTTGACGGATGGCACAAGTTCCACCATTCGGTTCAAGGTTTTGATATAGGTGGATTTTCCGCAGCCTGACGGCCCGATAATCGCTGTTACTTCATTTTCATTGATGTCCAAGTCGATGTTTTTCAAGGCATGTTTTTCGCCGTACCATAAATTCAGTTCTTTCGTTTGGTAAACCGGCGTTTTTTGAACCTGTACCTGTGGTCTATCGGATTTTTTCTTTTCTGTTTTGATTGTCATTGTCATTGTTGAACCCCCTCCAACTTTTACGCATTAATACCGTTTCTGGAATTTGTTTCGAATCAAGACTGCAATAGAGTTCATTAATAGCAAGAAAATCATTAGAATGATGATTCCTGCTGCAGCAACTGTTTGGAATTGCTGTTGCGGCCGGCTTGCCCAGTCAAAAATCTGGATAGGCAAAGCGGTGAACGTATCAAATACGCCTGCTGGCAAAAACTGAATGATGACAGGCACACCAATAACGATAAGCGGTGCTGTTTCACCAATTGCGCGGGACAAGGCCAAAATGCTTCCTGTCAATATTCCAGGGATGGCAGCCGGCAAAATGATTTTCACGATAGTCTGCCACTTTGTTGCCCCCATACCAAGCGACGCTTCCCGCAGTTCGTTCGGAACAGCGCGGATCGCCTCTTGTGAAGCCACAATGATAACCGGCAATATAAGCAAACTCATCGTGAATCCAGCTGCAAGTATGCTGTTGCCCAATGAAAGCGCCCGGACAAAAATCGTCAGGCCGAGCAAACCGAAAACGATGGATGGTACGCCCGCTAAGTTTGCGATGTTGATTCGGATAAATGCCGTAATTTTATTTTTCTTTGCGTATTCTTCCAAGTAAATTGCAGAACCAACGCCCAGGATAATCGATGTTGGAGCTACAACCGCCATTAGCCATAAAGAACCGATAAGGGCTGCTTTGATGCCGGCCTTTTCAGGAAAGCGTGATGAGAAATTCGATAAGAAGTCCAGCGATAAATGGCCTGCTCCTTGTGTGATGATCCGGTAAGCGAGTATTAAGAGCGCAAGTATAGCAAGCGTTGTTGCCGCCAGAAAGATGCCTTTAAAAATAACGTTTAATACCAATCGGCTGTTCATACGTTTAACAACTTGTTCATGTTCGATATAGCGCATCTTAATATTCCTCCCTGAATCGTTTTGCAAGATATCCAGCAAGAATATTCATCAGCATGGTGAAGACGAATAAGGTGAACCCGACTGCGTATATGGAGTAGTAGATGGTTGTCCCATACCCCGCATCCCCTTTAGATACTTGAACAATATAGGCAGTCATCGTCTGGATAGAGTCTGTAAAATCTCCGTTGAATTTCGGAGTTGATCCACCCGCGAGTGAAACGATCATTGTTTCGCCGATAGCCCGTGATACTGCAAGAACGATCGAAGCGATAATACCGGACAAAGCGGCCGGTACAGTGATTTTCCAGGCAACCTCGAATTTAGTGGACCCCATTGCAAGAGCACCTTCACGAATTTGTCTGGGCACGGATGACATCGCATCTTCAGATAACGAAGCTATCATCGGAATGATCATGATACCGACAACAATACCCGGTGAAATGGCATTAAAAATCTTAATTTGCGGGAAAATACTTTGCAAAATTGGAGTGACAAATGTTAAAGCGAAAAAACCGTAAACAATTGTTGGAACGCCCGCAAGCACTTCTAACACCGGCTTGACGATGCGGCGCACTGTTTCGCTGGCATACTCACTTAAATATATGGCTGATGCAATACCGATCGGGACTGCAACAATAACCGCGATAAGCGTAACTTTCAACGTACCGATAATGAGCGGCAATATCCCGAAAAGCTGCTCCTTATTTGAAAATGGCAGCCATGTGGTACCGAATATGAAATCAACTACCGAAACTCTTGTGAAAAAAGTAAAGGTTTCGACGACCAGTGTCATCACTATTCCGATTGTTGTTAAAACCGATACGGATGCAATAAGGAACAAAATGACCGGTATCATTTTTTCCATAAATCTTTTGTTCTTTTTCCCTTTCGATTGTGCAATCATTTCCTGCACAGATGTTCGCATAAAGAATCCCCTTTCAACCGCAAAGGGTGAACAGCTGGCTGCTCACCCCTCAATTTGAACTAAACTGTTTATTGTTTATTGTTTATTGTTTAAGCGCTTCTAAATCTGCTTTGCCTTTATCGTATTCTTCTTGCGGAAGAGCTACGTAACCGACTGCTTCAGCCATTTCTCCAGCATTTTCTAATGTATATTCAAGGAAGTTGTAAACTTGCTCTTCTTCAGTAGCTGCTTTATTGTTTGCATAAGTGAACAATGGACGCGATAGTGGGCTGTATTCGCCAGACTCGATCGTTTCGTTCGTCGGTTCAACTCCGTTGATTTTAACGACTTTTAACGTATCTTGGTTTGCTTGGTAGTAAGCATATCCGAAAAATCCGATAGCGTTAGGATCTGCTTGGATCCCTTGTACCAATACGTTGTCATCTTCAGAAAGAGTAGCTGAGCTTACCAAATCTTCCTCTTCCAAAACCACTTCATTGAAGTAATCGAATGTTCCTGAATCTGTTCCTGGCGCATAGAAGACTACGTTTTCTTCTGGCCATTCCGGATTGATGTCAGACCATTTTTTTGTCGTGCCATCTTCAACCCATAACTTTTTCAAATCTTCTATTGTCAGGTCTTCAACCCAATCATTTTCTTTACTTACTACTACAGATAAACCATCATAAGCTAACAAGAACTCGGTATAATCAATGCCAGCATCTTCAAGGCTCTTGGCTTCTTCTTCTTTTATCGGGCGTGATGCATTCGAGAAATCTGTCTCGCCTTGGATGAATTTTTCAAAGCCGCCGCCTGTACCGGAAACACCGACTGTCACTTGGACGTTTGGCTGCGCTCCTGCATATTCTTCAACAATACCTTCCATAATTGGTGCAACTGTTGATGAACCGTCTCCAGAAACTTTACCTTCCAGTTGTGCAGTTTCTGATTCCGAATTTCCTTCTCCAGACGATCCCGAACTGCCTTGCTGTGCAGTGTTACCGCCGCAAGCACCAAGCAGTACAGATGAACCAAGAATTGTTGACGCCATGACAAACTTCCAGTTTTTCATTGAGTAGTTCCCCCTAAAGTTTATGTTTGCTTTACAAATACAACTATAATCCGCGAATGTTGAGCCTATATAAAGCGAATGTTAAGAAACTGTAAATATGAAAATAAAAAACCGCAATGCATTTGTGCGCATTGCGGTTTTTCTATGATTTTAGAAAGCTTATTCTGTTGCTTCTTTTTCTTCATTATAAGGAGCCTTGATAACTGTAGGCGATTCTTCACTTGGTTTAGCTTTCAATTCAAAATACTTATCAACTGCAGCACGGGCAATCTTGTGGGTTGTCCCTGGTACTGCTTTCGTGTTGGTTGTAATATACGGAATCAGTACCGCATATGCGATTTGCGGATCGTCATATGGTGCAAAGCCCACATGGGCAGTATTGATTGAAGGCTTATTGTAAAACGGGCTTTCGGAATCATCGTAATAACTTATTTCTGCCGTACCGGTTTTTCCGGCAGCCGTATAGTCTGCATCACCAAAATAAGAGCGGGCAGAACCCCTGTTTCCTGTGTATACCATACGCATGCCTTTTTTCACTTGGTCGATTTCCGCCTGCGTATTGTTGATGCGATTTAATATTTTCGGTTCTATCACTGTTTCTACAGAACCCAGTGTTTTGCCGTCAGTTGATGCTTTCCGTATCTCTTTAACAATATGCGGTTCCATCCGGTAGCC
This sequence comes from Planomicrobium soli, assembly GCF_003014655.1. Classification (GTDB taxonomy): domain Bacteria; phylum Bacillota; class Bacilli; order Bacillales_A; family Planococcaceae; genus Planococcus; species Planococcus soli_B. The sequence continues at coordinate 296,446 of NZ_PYAT01000003.1, forward strand.
GTCATTGGCAATAGTTGAAATATATTGAGCCAGTTGCATGGGCGTATACGTATCATACTGGCCGATTACCAAGTTAAGGAATATCCCAGGTTCCCCTGCAATAAATCTACCTTTCAAGCCACTTCCCTCATTTGGCAAATCAACGCCTGTCGGAACACCAAGGCCGAATTGGGCAAATGAATTTCTTACTGTGTTATAGTCTTCTGCTTTAACAGAAAACCCCCATTTATGTTGATAAGTGTTTCCAGAAATAGCTAGCGCTATTTTAAACATATAAACGTTAGATGAAACTTCAAGAGCTTGTGTATCCGACAACGGAACACGATTGTTCAAACTTTGGTTAAAGAGGGACCTTTTTACATCCCCCCCAGCTAATTGCAGTGGTTCGTCAATCATTACTTGGTTCAATTCAATTGCATTTTGTTCATAACCGGTCAGCAAAGTTGCCCCTTTAACTACAGAACCGGTCGGATATGCCGCTGTTATGGCACCAAAAGAATAATCATTGACCACGGTTTTACCGTCTTCATCTCTTCCGATCTGTTTCCCGACCATCGAAAGCACTTCTCCCGTTTTAGGGTCCATCATAACCAGATAAGCATCACGGACAAGCTGGGAATTCGGCCCTGCTTTCAATTCTCTTAAATGCTCTTCCACAATATTCCCGAGCGAAGATTGCAATTCGGTATCGATCGACAAGACCAAATCTTTGCCGGGCTGCCCTTCGTCGACCGGAATTGTATCGATTACCCGGCCTCTTCCGTCTGTAATGTTTTTGACCACCGATTTTTGGCCTTGCAGCACTTCTTCGTACTGTTGTTCAAGAAAACTGGTGCCTACCCGGTCATTGCGCGAATAATCGCGGGCCAAGTAGTAGTTCAGCTTGTTTGCAGGTATTCCTTGTTCCGGCGTAGTTGTACTTCCAAGAATGACCAAATCACTTGTTTTGGTCCGTTTCCAATCGGTAATCGTATTTACGCCTTTTAGTTTCGGATCGGTCAGCCGTTCTGAAACACGCGCAAATTCTTCCGCCGTTACATCTTTATTTTTAATGATCTGCGGCGACATAGCATAGCCAGAAGTCATTTCACGGAAAATCGCCAGCACTTCAAGCTGCTCTTCTGTAATGCTTTCCAGCTCTTTTTCTGTGATTTTTTCCCGGATCAAAGCATCCAGCTTTTGCTGCTTTTCTTTTTTGGTGATATCTTCACTTTCAATAGCTGCACGTTCTTCGTCAGTCACTTTTTCAGTTGCGGCTTCAGTATGAAGCATAATATAGTAATCCTGTTTATCGCGCAACGTGACTTTATTGGTTTCTTTTTCAATCAACTTGGCAAGTTCTTTTGCCACTTCAAGCATTTCTGTTCTCTTTGTCGTTTGCATCGCTGTATAAGTGATGGCGTTAACCGGCTGGTTGTCTACTTGGACGCGCCCTTCACTATCAAAAATGCGGCCACGCGGCACGCTTGTGTTGACCGGAACTTCTTCTGTCCGAGCGATAGCCCGCGCAAAATCTTCACCTTTAACAATTTGCAGATAGCCTAACCGCAAAATCAAAATAGAAAATAGCAGAAATATAGAGAAAAAGAGGATATTCATCCGAAAGACCGTATTGGATTTTAATTTGGACTTTGCCAGAGTTGCCTGCCTTTTTTGAGGGGGCTTCATTTTTCATGCACTCCTTTCACAAAATGTGCATTAGTTAGTATATCATTTGCATATAAAAAGCACACACTTTTTCTGACGAAAAAGTGTGTGCAAAGTTTCAATTTTTTACAATTATTTTGTAGCGTCGAAACGGCGTGATACTTCTTCCCAGTTTACAACGTTCCAGAATGCTGCAAGATAATCAGGGCGTCTGTTTTGATATTTCAAGTAATACGCGTGTTCCCATACGTCTACTCCAAGAAGCGGCGTTTGGCCTTCCATCAAAGGAGAGTCCTGGTTTTGAGTGGAAGTTACTTCTAGCTCGCCGTTGTTGCTGACAAGCCAAGCCCAACCAGAACCAAAGCGTGTTTTTCCTGCATTTTCAAATTGAGTTTTAAACTCATCAAAGCTGCCAAATTTGCTGTCGATTGCCTCAGCCAAAGCGCCAGTCGGGTTGCCGCCGCCATTTGGAGAAAGCAATTGCCAGAAAAGCGAGTGGTTTGCGTGTCCGCCGCCGTTGTTGCGCACAGCTGTACGGATTTCTTCAGGAACTGAACTTAAATCAGAGATCAATTCTTCGACTGATTTTGAAGCAAGTTCTTCGTTGCCTTCAAGAGCCGCGTTTACATTCGTCACATACGTATTGTGGTGCTTTGTGTGGTGAATGTTCATCGTTTCCTTGTCAATGTGTGGTTCCAGTGCATCGTAAGCATAAGGTAGTTCAGGTAATTGGTAAGCCATGAATGAATTCCTCCTTGAGTCTAATGTTCTACGTTCATAGCGTAACAAACTTTTTAGAACGGCACAATCAAAATGCATGTCTTGGCGCTCGATTCAGACCTTTGACCGATTCAAGTTACCCAGAAGAAAAGCGCCACCATTACCACTTGAATGATGCCTTTTGTAAATACCGACGTGACGAATCCTACAACAGAGCCGATTCCCGACTTGACGGATTGCTTGAGTGTCGACCGGTTAAATAAAATTTCTGCAAGGATGGCTCCTACAAACGGTCCTACTAAAATTCCGATGATGGGGATGATGAATGGGCCGACAATCAACCCGATCGTGCTGCCCCACAGCCCCGCTTTGGAACCGCCAAACTTCTTCACCCCGAAAGCATTGGCAGCTGCATCCGCGCCGAACAATAACACCAAAAACAAAATCTCAATCGTCCAGAACCACCATGGAAGATCTGCAAAGTTAAAAAACAAACCGTAGACGACAAATCCGCCAAATATGAACAATGCTGCAGGAATTATCGGATAGACAAGCCCGATAAATCCGATAACAAAACACAGTGCAATTAGCACCCAAGCGATAACTTCCATTCTAGTTTCCTCCCATATAAAAAAGCTCTCTTTCATCGTGCCTGACATTTTTGCAAATGTAAAGCGATGAAAGAGAGCGATTAAAAGCCTGTTGTATGAAACTATGGGTTATGCACGGTTTCCTAGAATGGCTTCAGCGATATTGACAGAATGGTCGCCGATTCGTTCCAAGTTGCTGACGATATCGACAAAGACAATTCCTGCCTGAGCAGAACAAGCCCCTTCATTAACACGCATAATGTGTTTTTTGCGGAATTTACGTTCCATCTTATCGATCAAATCTTCTTGCTGCGCTACTTCTCTCGCAACATCGTGGTCGCTCGTATCCAATGCATCGAGCGCTTTTTGAACCGTTTCAATCGTTAGTGTAAACATTTCTTCTAAATCAGCCATGGCTTCTGGTGTTAATTTCACTTTATTTTCTTCCTGGTAGTCAACCAGCTCAAGAATATTCTCGAAATGATCTCCGATCCGTTCGATATCACGTACAGTTTCCATCAATACTGTATGGCGTGAAGAATCTGCAGATGAAATGGATTCTGCTGAAATCAACACCAAGTATTCCGTTATCTTCTGGTCCAGGTTATTGATCGCCTGTTCCAGCTGATAGCCTGTCTCAGCATTTTTCTTGCTTTTCGTCAACAAGTACTGATAAGTTTCCTGAAGCCCTTGAACCGAGTAATTCCCCATCCGGATAATTTCCTCTTTTGCTTGTCCAAGCGCGATAGATGGCGCGGTATCAACAAAATGGACGTCCAAATGTTTTGGTGCAAATTCGATCGTCCGTTCTTCCCCTGGAATGAACTTGGTAACCAAGTATGCCCATGCCCCGATCAATGGGAATTGGATGATAGTGTTCGCAACGTTGAATGACCCATGGGCAAATGCGATCTGCATTTTCGCTTCCAAATTAAGAAGGCCTGAAATCCACTCAATATACGCTGTGAATGGCACCAGGAGGATAAGGAAGACAACCGAGCCCAAAACATTAAAGAGTACATGGACAGCAGCAGCACGGCGAGCGGTAATTGAAGCGCCAAGTGATGCTAAAACTGCAGTAATGGTTGTTCCGATGTTATCACCGAATAAAACCGGAAGCGATGTTCCAAGATTCAAAACGCCTTCCGAGTAAAGGCCTTGTAAAATTGCAACAGTCGCACTCGAACTTTGTACAATCAAAGTAAAGACTGTTCCTACAAAAACGCCCAAAATAGGCAAATGGCTCAAGTTAACAGTCATATCAATGAATGCAGGCAATTCGCGCAAAGGTTTCATTCCGTCGCTCATCAACTCTAAGCCGTAGAAAAGTCCCCCAAAGCCAAAGACAACCTGCCCCACATTTTGGATGCTATGTTTGCGGAAGAAAAAGATTAGTACTGTTCCTAGCGCAATGATCGGCAATGCATATTCGCCAACATCCAAGCCGATGATAAATGCGGTAACGGTAGTCCCGATGTTCGCTCCCATAATAACACCGATCGCCTGCCGCAATGTCATGAAGCCGGCGCTCACTAAACCGACAACAATAACTGTTGTTCCTGAGCTTGATTGAATTAAAATGGTAACTATAATACCAACAAGCACACCCATGAACGGGTTGGTGGTAAAACGATCTAAAATTGCGCGAAGACGGTCGCCTGCAGCTTTCTGCAAGCCGTCCCCCATATATTTAATGGAAAAAAGAAATATCCCTAGCCCTCCAAAGAAAGTAAAGAGAATTTCTTGCCAGTTAGTTTCCATGTTGAAAAATCATCTCCCAATTCATTTTTAGCCCTACCTGCCTATTATGCATTTTCCGTTAAGGTTTTGTGAAGCTTTTTCTTAAATATTTACAAAACCTTAACAATCGAAAACAAAATTTGCATTTTGGCATGATACGATAAAGATAAGAACTGAAAGGAAGATGGCTGTGAACTTATTTCAATTGTTTAAAGCAAGTTTAATGGAACCGAAAAAGCAAGCCGCTGTCCGCATACTCACTATCGGAAAAATTTTGCAGTATGTTTTTTTGTTTGTGCTGCTTATGACGCTTGTGTCGTTTGTCGAGCTGGCATTCGGGTTGGGTGATGTTACAAACAATATGGATGGGCTGCTGCAGTATATAGAGGAGATCAAGTGGCTGTTATATCCCTTTGCTTTAGTGTTTTTATTTGTCACTACTACAATCTATCATTTTGTGAAAATCAGTTTTTTTGCATTCGTCGCTCTCGGTATACTGAATTTCAAAAAACGCAGAGGTGAATACCGGCATGTGTGGCGGACTGCAGCGCTTAGTGTAACTTTACCGACTTTAATATCATTTGCGGCGAGTTTTTTTACAACAAGTTTTTGGATAACTGCAGCAGCAAGTTTATTGACGGTTGTGTATTTGTATTTGGCAATTGGCTATTACCCAAAAATGCCTTCTGCACAAAAGAAGAACGCTTAATCGTCTTTCTTGTCTTTTCTAACGGTAGACTGCTAAAATGGCTATAGGTATTGGAAAGCACTAGAGGCAAAAGCAAGTTGAAGAAACGTGGAACTGGCGATTTTGGCCATTCCCCCAAAAGGAGAGAAATTTAATGAGTGAAGTACTTCACCGTACAAAAACACGCCCCGTTAAAGTTGGAGATCTGACAATCGGTGGCAGCAATGAATTATTCATTCAAAGTATGGCAACAACAAAAACCCATGATGTGGAAGCGACTGTAGCTGAGATCCTCCGTTTGGAAGAAGCAGGTTGCCAGATTGTCCGTGTGGCATGCCCGGATGAGCGAGCAGCTTATTCAATCGGCGAAATCAAAAAGCGCATCAATATCCCTCTTGTTGTTGATATTCATTTCGATTACAAATTAGCATTAATCGCAATTGAACAAGGCGCAGACAAAATCCGCATCAATCCCGGCAATATCGGACGCCGCGAAAAAGTGGAAGCTGTCGTCAATGCTGCGAAGGCAAAAGGCATCCCGATCCGCATCGGCGTTAATGCCGGTTCGCTGGAACGCAAGATTCTGGAAAAGTACGGTTATCCTACTGCAGACGGCATGGTCGAAAGTGCGTTGCACCATATTAAGATTTTAGAAGACTTGGATTTCCATGATATTATCGTTTCCATGAAAGCATCGGATGTCGGCTTGGCGATCGAAGCTTATGAAAAAGCTTCTAAAGCATTCGACTATCCCCTTCACTTGGGGATTACGGAATCCGGTACGCTTTACTCAGGAACGATAAAGAGTTCAGCAGGCATTGGCGCCTTGCTGGCAAAAGGCATCGGTAACACACTCCGCATTTCGTTGAGCGCAGATCCTGTTGAAGAAGTAAAAGTTGCACGCGAATTATTGAAAGTGTTCGGTCTATCCTCTAATGCAGCAACTTTGATTTCTTGCCCAACTTGCGGACGCATTGAAATCGATCTGATTTCCATTGCCAATGAAGTGGAAGAATACATTTCTCATATCAAAGCACCAATCAAGGTGGCAGTGCTTGGGTGCGCAGTGAACGGTCCTGGTGAAGCACGTGAAGCTGATATCGGCATCGCTGGCGCACGCGGAGAAGGTCTTCTGTTCATGCATGGCAAGACAGTGCGTAAAGTGCCTGAAGAAACTATGGTTGAAGAATTGAAAGTGGAAATCGATAAAATCGCCAAAGAATATTTTGAAAAACAAGCAGCTGAAAAAGCTGAAAAAGAAGCGCTTGAACAACAAGTATAAGGTTGTGAAACTATGAAATACCGTTTTGGCATCGATATCGACGGAACCGTGACATGTCCGACGTCCCTTATTCCGCATATCAATGAAGCGTTCAACAGCCAATTGACTTTGGATGATATCAAAGAATACGATTTGACGGCAGCTCTTCCCCATTTGGAGCCGAATGAGTTTTACAATTGGTTCCGCGGAGCAGAGCCAAAAATCTATGCTGCTTCACCTGTTTCCGAAAACGCCAAAAGAATTTTGAATGACTGGAAAAACCGCTATGAACTGTATTATATCTCAGCACGCGGCCCTCAAGTGCGGGACGTGACGTTTGATTGGTTCGCGGAACATGCGATCGCCTATGATCATATCGAATTGATCGGTACGCATAAAAAGATCCAAGCTGCTAAAAATCACAAAGTCGATTTATTTTTTGAAGACAAGCACGATAACGCTGTGGAAATTTCAGAAGAACTCGACATCCCTGTTTTGCTGTTCGATACTCCTTATAATCGCCAGCCGATTCCAAAAAACGTGATTCGCGTTTACAATTGGCTCGAAGCTGACGAGTTCGTGAAAAGAGAGTTTTCTAACGTAGGTGTATAAGAAAAGCCACTGCAGATCTGCAGTGGCTTTCTTTTGAATTTCATTTACGGATCTGTATCAAATTGGAAAAACGAAAGCGGAGAAATCCCGCTTTCGTTTTTTTATTGGCAATCAGGGCATTTGCCGTAGATTTCAAATTTGTGGTTGGCGATTTGGTAGGCCGGCAAAGCTGCACCAAGCAAGTCCATTGGACAAAGCGGCACTTCTTTGATCTTTCCGCAATCAAGGCAAATAAAATGATGGTGGTGATGGTCACTCTCGCATTGCATACGGAAATGGCGTTCACCAGATAACTCGGTTTCTTCTAAAATACCAAGAGAAACAAAAGTCGCAAGATTGCGGTAAACCGTATCATAACTCATGCTTGGATAATCTTTCTGCATTACATCAAGCAAATCGCGGGCAGTTAAATACCGGTCATCTTCTGAAAAAAGCTCCAGGATTTGCTGGCGTTTTGACGTTTCTTTAAACCCGTTCTCTTTCAAAATCTCCCAAGCTTTAGGCAGATTCATGCGACGGCCCCCTTTTTCATGGAAACTGTAATTTTTTTAAAGCCAATGACAAGCAACAGCAGAAAAATCGAAGTGACAACAATGGTTCCGCCCGGAGCCAGGTTAAAGTAAAAAGCAGTTATGAGTCCAGTAAGAACGGAAATTTCGCCAAAGATGACCGACCATAGAATTGTCCCTTTGAAACTTTTGCCCATTCGCATTGCAGCAGCTACCGGTATTGTCATAAGCGATGACACTAAAAGGATTCCGACGATGCGCATTGAACCTGCAATAACGAGTGCAGTGACAATCATAAATAGAAAATGGATCCATTTAGCCGGCAGCCCTGAAGCTTTTGCATATTCATCATCGAAAGATAAGACAAACAACTCCTTGAAAAACACGCTGATAAAGAGCAGAACGATGACAGCAATCCCGATAACAATGCCCAGGTCTCCTCTGCTGACAGCTGATACGGAGCCGAAGAGATAGCCGAACAGATCAGCGGAAAAGCCTTGTGCCAGTGAGATAAAAATGGCACCAAAGCCGATGCCGGCCGATAAGATGATAGGAATGGCGAGTTCTTCGTAATGCTTGTACAAACTTCTCAACCGTTCAATGAGCACCGAACCTGCAACCGAGGCCGCAATTCCAAGGAACAAGGGATTTAGCAAAGCAAACGCTGCGACGCTTTGGCTCAAATACAGGCTTCCTGCAATACCCGCCAAGGTTACATGGCTCAATGCATCTGCTATCAGCGATAGCCGCCGTACAACGATGAAGACACCGAGAAGCGGCGCTATAATACCGATAATGAGACCGGCCGCAAAGGCGTTCTGTAGAAATGCATAAGAAAAAATAGCTTCAATCATGGCTGTGGCTTCCTCCGATATGGTGAATTTTCCGGACAGAATGGCCATACCAAGCTTCCCGTTGTTCATCGCTCATTGTGTGAAGCTGGTTTTTAAATCCGTGGAAATGGATGGTCTGGTTCAAGCAGGCAACATGCGTTATCCGATCTGTTACCGTATCGACGTCATGCGTAACCAATACTAGCGTAATATCTTTGTCGCGATTTAAAGAAGCTAACATATTATAGAAAGACTGGACATTTCGGTGGTCAATGCCGACAGTCGGCTCATCTAAAATCAGCACTTTAGGCTGAGCGACAAGCGCCCGCGCAATAAAAACCCGCTGCTGCTGCCCTCCGGAAAGTTCGTTCATGCGGTTGTCCAAGAACGCTTCCATCCCAACCGCCTCAAGCGCTTCTTTCACATTCGCTTTTGCGGTTTTCGGCAAACGGCGGAACAGGCCGGTTTTTTTCACCAGCCCTCCTGCCACTACTTCTTCTACAGTAGCCGGAAAACCGGAATTGAACGAATTGGATTTCTGGGAAACATAGCCGATCCATTCCCGTTTCTTGAAGTTTTTTGCATCTACTCCGAACAACCGGATTTCTCCTTTTGTCGGTTTGATCAGACCCAGCATAATTTTAAGCAGCGTCGATTTCCCTGAACCATTGGGTCCAAGAATCGCTAGAAAGTCGCCTTCTTCCACTGCCAACGAAATATTTTCCAAAGCTTTTGTTTGTTCATATTCAAAACTGATGTTATCAATATCAATCAATGGCGCATTCATCGTGCCGCCTCTTTTCTAATTAAGAATCATTACGATTTACATTAGAAAAGTATAAGCGAGTTAGCGTCTAAAGTAAATAGATAGCACTTAAAAAACTCTCTATTAATATAGAAGAGTTTTTTTGCCTGAAAGAAATCCCCAGCAACTTTTATTTCGCTTTTGACCGGTTTTCTCATCCGATTTGTCCGTCATTCCCTAGAAGAAGTTAGCAGGTTTCAACGTTCTAGCAAAGCAATTGCCTTGGCTTTTGAAGAAACAAAATATAAAAAACCCCTCTATTAAAGAGGAGTTTTTAATTCTTCGATTATGCCAGGCGTGAACACCCCGGATTTGAACATTTCAATTTCGAAGGCGTATGGCGGCTTTTTGTTTTTCGGGTCTAATCCGACATACGGAGTTTCCAAGATTTTCGGAACATGCATCAAGTCCGGATGATGGACAATGCCATGCAACGCATTAAAGCCGATTTCACCAAAACCAATGTTTTCATGGCGGTCTTTTCCAGCGCCGCGGACATTTTTGCTGTCGTTGATGTGAAGAACCTGCAAGCGGTCAACACCCACAATTCGGTCAAATTCTTCCAGAACACCGTTAAAGTCTTCTTTTATGTTATAACCGGCATCATGCGTATGGCATGTATCGAAACAAACGGATAAACGTTCATTATGGGTTACCCCATTTATGATTGCCGCGATTTCTTCAAAATTCCGGCCGATTTCCGTTCCTTTTCCGGCCATTGTCTCAAGCGCAATATTGACAGGATAATTCTGCGTCAGCACTTCGTTCAATCCCTCAATGATCTTGTTGGTGCCCGCCTCTACGCCCGCCCCGACATGTGCCCCTGGATGCAATACTATTTGCGTAGCTCCAAGCGCTGCCGTTCGTTCAATTTCCTTTTGCAGAAATTCAACAGCCAGCTCAAACGTTTCCGGTTTGACGGTATTGGCCAAATTAATGATATATGGTGCATGGACGACAATGTTTGACAGGTTGTTCGCTGCCATATGTGCCTTTCCTGCTTCCATATTCAGTTCTTCGATCGGTTTGCGGCGAGTATTTTGTGGTGCACCTGTATAGATCATGAACGTCGAAGAGCCGTACGAGGCGGCTTCTTCACTTGCTGCAAGCAGCATTTTCTTTCCGCTCATGGAAACATGCGATCCTAGTAACATGAGAAAATCCCCTTACTTTTTGCGATTTTTGCGGCGTTCAATTTTTTTGATCTCGTCCATTTTCCACTTCATCTTCTTTTTGTATCCCGGTTTTACCGCTTTCGGTTTATGGACCATTGATTTTGCTTTTTCATCTGCTGCATTTGCCGTTCTTACGCGATTTTTCCGGCTGTGCCGTTCTTTCAAATCGACAAATTCACCTTTTACAATGTCTTTTTGCTGGAACGGAATCCCCATTTTCTCAACGCGGACGATTGCATCTTCTTCTTCCGGCTTGAATAACGTAATAGCAAGTCCTTTCATGCCGGCACGCGCTGTACGTCCAACCCGGTGAATGAAAAACTCAAGATCTTCCGGCAACTCGTAGTTGATAACATGGCTGACGCCTTGAATATCGATTCCACGTGCCGCAAGGTCAGTCGCAACAATGTATTGGTATTCCAAGTCACGAATTTGCTTCATCATTTTCACACGTTCACGCGGCGCCAAATCACCATGGATGCGGCCTACCCGGATGCCTTTTTTCGACAATTCCGTTGCAACATAGTCAGCATTGGTCCGTGTGTTAACAAAAATAATCGCCAAATAAGGATTGATGATGTCCATCACATCTATTAGGCGTTCTACTTTCTTTTTGCTGCGGACCGGCACTAGATAAAAATCCAATCCTTCAGCTGTCGGACGCTTGTCCCCGATATGGACATGAATCGGTGACTCCATGTATTTTTTCAAAAATGGTTTCAGTTTTTCAGGGATGGTTGCAGAAAACACGTACATCTCCAACTTCTCCTGCATTTTTGCGGCCACTTGGTCGATCTCTTCTATAAAGCCCATGTCGAAAGCCAGATCAGCTTCATCGACTACAAGAATTTTCGCCGTGTGCACAAGCAAGGCGTTTTCGTTAACCAGATCTTTCAAGCGGCCTGGTGTTCCGATAACGATCTGTGGCTGTGTTTTTAATTTGTTGATCGACCGCTGTTTATCTGTTCCACCGATAAACGATTTAACTTCAATTTCAGATCCCTCGACCAATTTCAGGATTTCGTTGTAAATTTGCATGCCAAGTTCACGCGTAGGAGCAGCGATTACCGCTTGTACTTCCTTTTTTTCCACGTCAATCCGCTCGACGATCGGAATGATGAAACTGTGGGTTTTCCCTGTTCCTGTATGGGATTGTCCGATTGCTGAGTTGCCTTTCAATATATGGGGCATCATTTCTTTTTGAATCGGTGTCGGCTCCATAAAACCGAGTTTTGCTACCGCTTCTTGCAGAAACGGTTTGAATGGATAGTCATTAAATTTTGTCATGGGATGAATCTCCCTCCTTAAGCTTTGACCATTATAGCATGAATTACATCCACTTTGCATTTCATCTTTTGTAATAGATGCCAGTCTCCGTTATAATGAAGGTATGATTGTTGAAAGGAGTGCGGTACATGAAAGTCAAAAAAATATCGCCAAGAGGTTATTGCTATGGAGTGGTCGATGCAATGGTCATTGCGAAGAATGCGGCGATGGACGAGACCTTGCCACGTCCCATATATATATTGGGCATGATTGTCCACAATAAGCATGTAACGGACGCGTTTGAAGAAGATGGCATTATCACATTGGACGGCAAAAACCGTTTGGAGATTCTTGAAAAAGTTGAATCCGGGACGGTCATTTTCACCGCTCATGGTGTCTCTCCTCAAGTTCGCGAGCTTGCAAAACGAAAAGGGCTTGTGTCAATTGACGCAACTTGCCCGGATGTCACCGTCACGCACGATTTGATTCGCGAAAAAACAGCGGAAGGCTATCAGATCGTCTATATCGGCAAAAGCGGGCACCCTGAACCTGAAGGCGCAATAGGTGTCGCACCGGACATGGTTCATTTGGTTGAAACGGTCGAAGATGTTAATAACTTGGAACTCGATTCCGAGAAAATCATTGTTACCAACCAGACGACGATGAGCCAATGGGATGTGGTTCATATGATGGAACGGCTGAAAGAGAAATTCCCGCATTCGGACGTCCACAAGGAAATCTGCCTGGCTACACAAGTCCGTCAGGAAGCTGTTGCTGAACAAGCCGTTGATGCTGACTTGTTGATTGTCATCGGCGATCCGATGAGCAATAACTCTAACCGTTTGGCACAAGTGTCCCAGGATATTGCCGGAACTCCTGCTTACCGCATTTCCGATTTGTCCGAACTCCGGTTGGAATGGCTTGAAGGCATTGAAAATGTTGCGATCACTGCCGGCGCATCTACGCCGACACCGATAGTCAAAGAAGTGATGACCTTCCTTGACAATTACGATCCAGCCGATCCCGCAACGCATGATTTGACGCGCAGTGTGCCGCTGAATAAAATCTTGCCGAAAATCAAACACCCGAAACCTTCTGACCGGATCGAACCGTACCCAGTAGGAGAATGACGAAACTAACGCGAACCTTTTAGGTTCGCGTTTTTCTATTCTAATCAGTGAAGAAGTTCGGTGACAATTCTTGTCTTTCCGGACATCCAAAATGCCGGAAAATCCGCTTTGATTTCTTGCGCCAATAAAAAACACAGATGAACTTGTCATCTGTGTTTTCTCATCTAAACTGAAACGGTTCAGTGTCCACTTCAGAGGCGATGAATTCGCATTGCCAATCGCTTCGCTTCGACATATGGTTGACTACACCCTTGACCATCACTTTTTCAACATGATGTCCGGGATCGACAACAGCGAGCTCCATCGCTTCCGCATCTTGGGCAACATGGAAATACAAATCTCCGGTGACATAGACATCGGCCCCAGAACGCTTGGCGGCCTGGACGTATTTATTGCCATCACCACCAAGTACCGCCACTTTCTTGACCTTTTTTTCCAGAGGGCCGACGACGCGAACGGCCGGAACATCCAAGCGTGCTTTTACCAGCTCAGCAAATTCCGTTAAAGTTGCTTCAGTTTCCAATAGACCTACCCGGCCAAGTCCCATCGCAACTTCTTTATTTTCCAGTGTAAACACATCGTATGCTACTTCCTCATATGGATGGGCCGCAATCATCGCTTTAATGGCGCGGTCTTTTTCTGTTTTCCGTATGACTACTTCTATCTTCGATTCTTCTGTTGTTTCCATTTTGCCCGGTTCTCCGATATATGGATTTGCTTCCGCGGTCGGCCGGAAACGCCCGGTTCCAGGCATTGTATAACTGCAATACTCATAATCTCCGATGGCGCCGGCGCCAGCCTTACCCAACGCATTGCGCACTTCTTCTTCGTGGCTTTTCGGTACGAATACCGCGATTTTCACAAGCTCTGCTTCATAAGTCGGCACCAAGACTTTCGAATCCTTCAATCCCAATGCATCGGCCAATAAATCATTGACGCCACCTGATGCTACGTCTAGGTTGGTATGGGCAGCATAAACCGCGATGTCGTGCTTGATCAATTTTTCCATCAAGCGCCCTTGCGGAAAATCAGTCTGCAGTGATTTTATCGGACGATAAATCGGTGGATGATGAGCGATGATCAAATTTGCTCCTTTGGCAATCGCTTCGTCCGCCACTCTTTCGTTAACATCAAGTGTCACCAAAACCCGCTCGACTTTTTTGTTCAGTGTCCCGACATGCAACCCGACCGGATCGCCTTCCATTGCCAAATATTTAGGAGACCATTTTTCGAACTCTTCAATGATTTGTTGGCCATTAGGTATTTTCACCTTGCAACACCTCTTCTACAAGTTTGATCTTCTCGAGCAGCTCTTTCTTCTTCTCTGTGGTTTCAGCCGTTTCGGCAGCATTGTCTATCGCTTCTACAATTTTTTTCCACTGGCTGCATTCTCGCTGCCATTTTTCCTGAAAGACAGAAGAAAATTCTTCGATTAAGTTTGGTCCCATTAAGAGTTCTCTTGGCGAAAAGGAAATCGGGTGTGTGGCGGGTTCCAGAACAAGGATTTCATAAATTTTATCATTTTCTTTTAAAATTTCCTCTTCCGCAATTGCCCAACCATTTTCTTGTGCCCATTCACGGATCGCTTTGGCGTGGACATTGGGTTGTAAGATCAGCCGTTCTACGCCAACTAAGCGCTCGGCACCTGCATCAAGAATCGAGCGAATCAATGGACCGCCCATGCCAGCGATCGTCACTGCCGTAATCCCATCCGCTTGTTCCACCGCGTCCAAGCCGCTAGCCAGCCTAACTTTGATTTGGCTTTCCAACTGTTCCTGCCGAACTTGTTTCCGGGCAGATTCGTATGGTCCTTTTACTACTTCTCCTGCAACCGCACGGCGCGCCTTGCCTGTCAACACCAAGTAGCAAGGCAAATAGGCGTGGTCGCTGCCGATATCTGCCACGATAGAATCTGCCGGCACATGGGCTGCTACCCGCATAAGCCGCTCGGATAATTGTTGTGCATTCATGTAAATCCTCCTAATCAACAGAAAACCCCTAGCTCCGGAAGAACTAAGGGTTTTTTGATACTATTCGAGTGACAAGACCCACTCAGCCATTGCTGGAATGTTTTCGCCTTCAACAAGTCCGCCTGGCATTGCGCCTTTACCATTTGCAAGTATGTCTTCAATCGCCGCTTGGTCAAGTTCTGTTCCTACTAATGAAGGACCTACTCCGCCTTCATAGCTTGAACCGTGACAAGAAACGCAGCTTTGTTGAGCTTGTGCTTCAGGATCGAATTCAGTTGACTCCGGGCTTCCGCCGTCGCCTTCTGGAGCAGCGCTGCCGCCTTCTTCTCCTGCATGTTGTTCTTCGCCTTGGCTGGCAATCTCTTCTTTGTTGTTAACTCCTTCTAATGATAAGAAGAAAATCAGGCCAATACCAAATGCCATGATTAAGATATAAGGTACAATTGCATTTTTTTGCATCCGTTACCCTCCTCTGCTAAGTTCTGCATATGATAGTATTCGTATCAATCATTATTGTACTGTATTATTGGCAAAACGCAAAGTGTAAAAGGGCAACTTTCACCGCTTTGTGACAAATTCAGTAATTTAACAGCCGATTTGCCGTGCAATGACCATTCGCTGCACTTCGGAAGTTCCTTCCCCGATTTCCAGCAACTTGGCATCGCGCATATAGCGCTCTACTTCATACTCTTTCATATAACCATAGCCTCCGTGAATTTGAATCGCTTCATCGGCGACTTCCATGGAAATTTCCGAAGCATATAGCTTAGCCATCGACGCTTCTTTAGTGAAGGGCCGCCCCTGTTCTTTCAGCCATGCTGCCTTGTACACCATATTACGTGCCAATTCGATTTTCATTGCCATGTCCGCTAGTTTGAACTGGGTAATCTGGAATTCGGATAATGTCTTGCCGAACTGTTTGCGTTCTTTCGAGTATCCTAATGCACGGTTGAATGCCGCTTGAGCAATTCCGACAGCCATCGCAGCGATTCCGATGCGTCCACCGTCCAGAGTTGTCATAAATTGCTTAAAGCCTTCTCCGCGCTTGCCAAGCAGATTTCCTTTTGGAACGCGGACATTTTCAAATACCAGCTCTGTTGTATTTGAAGAATTCAGTCCCATTTTCTCGTAATTGTCGATGATCGTAAAGCCTTCGGCATCGGTTGGAACGATGATGGCACTAATTTCTTTTTTGCCATCGTTCATGCCTGTAATGGCCGTTATCGCCAAATGCTTTGCATAGCTGGCGTTCGTGATATACACTTTTGAGCCATTGATCACCCAGTCGTCGCCATCTTCCACTGCACGCGTTTCTGTGCCGCCTGCATCGGACCCTGCATTAGGTTCGGTCAACCCGAATGCACCAAAGGATTCGCCTGTGCAGATTGGTGTTAAATATTTTTCCTTTTGCTCTTCAGTGCCAAATAAACTTAATGGCGCACCCCCGAGAGAAATATGAGCAGAATAAGTGATGCCGGTTGAAGCGCATGCGCGGCTCAATTCTTCCGTAACGATTGCAAAACTGGTTGTATCCGCTCCAGCTCCGCCGTATTTTTCATCAAACGGCAATCCCATCATCCCCATGTCGGAAAGCTGCTTGAATATCTCTGTCGGAAAAGCTTTGGTACGGTCGCGCTCGATTGCTCCAGGAGCCACTACCTTATCAGCAAATTCCTTGATCGTCTTTTTGATCATTTGTTGTTCTTGCGTCAAATCAAAATTCATAAAGTTACATCCCCTTTGTTGTGAATACGCTTACACTTTTCATTATATCGCTAAAATTCAGACAAACTCAACAATTAACAGAAATTCAACAAAAAAACCGCTCCTGCAAAAAATGCAGGAGCGGAAAATCCAATCGGTTTATTCCAAAAAGTCTTTCAAGCGTTTGCTGCGGGATGGATGGCGCAATTTGCGAAGCGCTTTTGCTTCAATCTGGCGGATACGCTCACGTGTAACCCCAAATACTTTACCCACTTCTTCAAGAGTGCGTGTGCGGCCATCATCAAGTCCGAAGCGAAGGCGGAGCACGTTCTCTTCGCGGTCTGTCAACGTGTCAAGCACATCTTCCAATTGTTCTTTCAACAATTCGTAAGCTGCATGGTCTGATGGAGACTGGGCATCCGAATCTTCGATAAAATCGCCTAAATGCGAATCGTCCTCTTCCCCGATCGGCGTTTCCAATGAAACAGGTTCTTGAGCAATTTTTAGAATCTCGCGTACTTTCTCCGGCTGCAAATCCATTTCTTCCCCAATTTCTTCAGGAGAAGGTTCGCGGCCCAGGTCTTGCAGCAATTGGCGCTGAACACGGATCAATTTGTTGATTGTTTCGACCATATGCACCGGAATACGGATAGTCCGCGCCTGGTCTGCGATTGCCCGAGTGATGGCTTGGCGAATCCACCAAGTTGCATAGGTGCTGAACTTAAATCCTTTTGAATAATCGAATTTCTCAACAGCTTTGATCAATCCCATGTTTCCTTCTTGGATAAGGTCCAAAAACAACATGCCGCGGCCGACATAGCGTTTCGCGATGCTGACTACAAGGCGCAGGTTTGCTTCGGCAAGGCGCTTTTTCGCTTCTTCATCGCCTTGTTCGATCAATTTGGCCAAGCGGACTTCTTCTTCTGCTTTCAAAAGGTCAACGCGTCCGATTTCTTTCAAATACATCCGTACCGGATCATTGATTTTAACACCTGGAGGAACGCTCAAATCATTCAAATCGAATTTTTCTTCGGTCGGCTTCATGAGACGGTCCAAATGTTCCTCGTCATCCGTTTTGCGTTCCAATTCAATTCCGTGCCCTTCCAATTGGTCGATGAATTCTTCTACTTGGTCGGACTCCATTTCAAAAACGGCTAATTTATCGGCGATCTGTTCATAATTGAGTTCACCAGTTTTCTTTCCTAATTCAATCAACTGTTTTTTCGCTTCTTCGATACCTGCTTCTGGACCTTCAATAGTCAATGGAATATTGCTTGCTTCAACTTCATTTGGGCGTTCAGACTTTTCAGCCATACGACTTCCTCCTTATAAAACGGAATCTATTTACAACGTCTTTCGTAAAGCGATCGCTTCTTGTGCAAGAAGCAAAGCGCGCTTTATATCGTGTTGTTTTTCCGCTTCTTTTGATTGCTGCATTTTTAATGTGATTTGCTGTTCAACTCGATGTTTTTCCAGGTGTTTTAAACAGTCCGCGATTTCTTCTTCTGCATGTTCCGGATCACGTTCTGCCAATGCGGTTTCCATAACCAACTTGCGAAGTTCCGCATCTTGGAGCGTTTCAAGGAATTTATGGAAGTCTGCTTTGTCCCATTCTTCATAAAACCCTAGCAATTGGACGTAAAGTGCTTGGAATTCTTCACTGGCAAACGGAATTTGGGTCGGATCAGAAGCCACTTTCTTCATTACACTGGAATCCGCCATCAAATGCGAGAAAAGCAGCCGTTCAGCCCGATGCAATGCAGTTACTTGTTTAACAACTTTCTTGGCTGGTTTCAACGGCTGTTCGGGGCGGTTTCGTTCAATCGATTTATTTTCCAGTTTGCGGTAATGCTGCAATATGGCTTCTTCAGAAAGGCCGGTTTCCCCAGCCAGCTGCTTAATATACAAATCCCGTTCAATCGGAGTTGAGCGGCCTGCAAGCAACTGCAGCACTTCCTGAATGTATTGCAGCAAATCATTCTCGTACTGGAAATTTTTATATCTACGGGCATGCATCATCGCAAACGCTATAAACGCATGCGGCTTGCCGATAATTTGCTCTTTGAAAGCTTCACTGCCATGTTCGCGGACAAAATCATCAGGATCCATCTTGCCCGGCAGAACGGCAACTTCCACTTTGAACTTTTCCTCATTAAGTGCAATGGCAGCTCTTTTAGCAGCTTCCCATCCTGCATCATCCCCATCAAAGCAAATAACGATTTCTTGGGCAAACCGTTTTAATTGCTTGATATGCTGATTCGTCAAAGAAGTTCCCATTGTTGCAAGCGCATTGTCCACTCCTGCTTTACCGGCTGCTATCACGTCCATAAAGCCTTCAAATAAAATGATTTTCCGGTTTTTCCTTATGGCGCTTCTGGCTTGGTGGACATTGTACAGCACTTGGCTTTTTTGGAAGATGGGCGATTCCGGGCTGTTCAGATACTTGGCTTCTTCTTTAGAGTTTTCCAGAATACGGCCAGAGAATGCAATAACCTTTCCGCTTTCGTTCATGATTGGAAACATAATTCTTCCACGGAACCGGTCAAAAAACCCATTTGATTGTTCTCGCTTGATGGCAAGGCCGCTGGTCGTCAATTCTTCGTCGCTGAACCCTTTTCGCTGCAAAGCTTTTGCCATGTAGTTCCATTCAGGAAGCGACCATCCAATGCGGTTCTTTTCAATGATTTCCTTCGTGAATCCGCGGCTTTCCAGATAATCAAGAGCCGCTTGCCCTTCTTCAGTGTTCATTAAAATATGATGGTACATGTCAGCAGCAAACTCATGCATGGAAACAAGCTGTTGATCGCTTTTGGAAGGGGCATTGGGCGAATCTCCCGGTGCATTTACTTCAACTTCGATGCCGGTGCGCCCTCCCAAGTTTGATAAAGCTTCTTGGAAGCTGATATTCTCAATATCCATCAAAAACGTAATAACATTTCCACCGGCTCCACAACCAAAACAATGAAATATTTGTTTGTCGGATGTAACAGAAAAAGATGGCGTGCTTTCCCCGTGGAACGGACAAAGGCCAAACCAATTTCGGCCTCTCTTGGTCAATTGGACATATTCACCGACTATATCAACAATATCCGTACTGGAGCGAATTTTCTCAACCACTTCTTCAGGAACTCGATTAGACACTTTATCACCATCTTTGTTTGTTTCACGTATTTATTATTCGTGATATAGCAGCAAATCCCTTTATTTTTCCGATAAAAAGATGTCCCTTCAAAATGCTCTTATATAGCTTTAGCCACAAAACTATATTATAAAACGTTTTTTCACAAAAATCTACTAAGAAAAGCTGAAGTGCCTGTTAAGCTCCAGCAATCATTCCGGCATTCGAAAAGACAGGCAATTTTGACCAACCGCCTGCTTTTCTTCAAACAGAAAAACCGCCTTCTCAGGTGGCTCTTCACACTTTGTCTTTGTATTTAGTTAAGATGAGGTTAGCGGTTTCTTCTACTGCCCGGTTTGTCACATCCACCACTTCACATCCAATTTTCTCTACCACTCTGTTAAAATGTTCAATTTCTTCGTGAATCCGCTCGATCCTTGCATAATTGGCGTCGTCGTTCAAGCCAAGTGCAATAAGCCGCTCTTTTCGGATATTGTTTAGTTTATCAGGAGAGATTACAAGTCCAAAGCATTTAGCTGGATCTACTCGGAACAATTCTTCCGGCGGATCTACTTCCGGTACAAGCGGAACATTTGCCACCTTTAAACGCTTATGCGCAAGATATTGGGAAAGCGGCGTTTTCGAAGTCCGGGAAATGCCGACCAGGACAATGTCGGCCATCAATATGCCTCGAGGGTCTCGTCCATCGTCGTATTTAACGGCGAATTCTATAGCCTCGACTTTTTTAAAATAGTCATCATCCAACTTTCTGACAAGCCCTGCTTCTTCAAGCGGCACTGCTCCAAGCTCTTCTCCTAAAGCATCTAGAAGCGGACCCATTAGATCGACTGCAGAAACGTGGAATTTTGCTGTTTCTGCCACCAGGTATTCCCGCAATTCTTTGGATACGAGTGTATAGACGATGAAGGCCCGTTGAGCAGCTGCCAATTTAATGATTTCCTGCAAGTGCACTACCGAATCGATATAAGGAAACCTTTTCAGTACAGCATGCTGATCTGTATTCAAGTATTGGCTGATGGCTGCTTTCGCAACCAGTTCGCCTGTTTCCCCTACTGAATCGGAAACGATGAACAAGCGGAGTGGATTCATATTTTGCACCTCACAATTCGTGGCTTTCCGACAAAGATAAAAAAGCACGGGTAATATTTGTTTTCGTCAATCTGCCGATGACTTTCAACCCTTCCGGCTGTTCGATAACGACCGGCAAGGCATCGATTTGCTGATTGATCAGACGGTGTGCCGCTTGTATAAGCGGTTCGTTCTTAAAGCAAAACGTAACATTGGGCATTCGGGTCATGATGATATGTACTGGAATGGTGGACAAATCCTGATTGCCCAGACTTGTTCGAAGAAGGTCTTTCCTGGATAAGACGCCCGTCAAAAATGATTTTTTATCAACAACAAATAAAGTGCCGACATCATCCAAAAACATTTGGCTGATCGCATCATAGACGCTGACGTCTTCCCTTACAACCACCGGAATCGATTGGAAGTCACCGACTTTCATGTTGTTCATCGTTTCTGAAATGTCTTGTCCCGGTTTTTTGCCCGAATAAAAATAGCCAACACGCGGGCGGGCATCTAAAAAGCCTGCCATGGTCAAGATGGCTAAATCGGGCCGTAAAGTAGCTCTTGTTAAATGCAAACGTTCAGCAATTTGCTCTCCTGTAATCGGGCCATTGCCTTTGACAATCTGCAAAATCTCTTCTTGCCTCTTATTGAGTTCGATCAGACTCACCGCCTCAAAATATGTTATACTCAATGTTCATTATTATATACGAATAACCGGGATATTGCGAAGAAAAGATTAGCGTGATACAATTACTAGCGAAATGAATACCAGACAATGATGGATTTAAAAAACTGTCGCTTCCAAGCGAGCGGGGATGGTGAAAGCCCGCACAGACAGGAACAGGCAATCCGGAGTCCTATTTTTCAAAGCGGGCTGCATTCAGCAGCCAATCGAGGTGGAACCGCGGGTCATAACGTACTCGTCCTCGGACATAATGTCCGGGACGTGTGCGATTTTTTATTTTATGGAGGTAATGGTATGTCAATGGAAGATGTAGTAAATTTAGCAAAGCACAGAGGGTTTGTATTTCCGGGCTCTGAAATCTACGGGGGCTTGGCAAACACGTGGGATTACGGCCCACTCGGCATCGAATTGAAAAACAACGTTAAAAAAGCTTGGTGGAAAAAGTTTGTCCAGGAATCCGTACATAATGTCGGTTTGGATGCTGCCATCTTGATGAACCCAAAAACTTGGATAGCTTCAGGCCACGTTGGCAACTTTAACGACCCGATGATCGATTGCAAGAGCTGCAAAACACGGCACCGCGCCGATAAATTGATCGAAGATGCGCTGGATGCAAAAGGCATCGAAATGATCGTCGACGGTTTATCTTTTGAACGCATGGCTGAATTGATCCAAGAACACGACATCAAATGCCCGGTATGCGGTGCAAAAGATTATACCGATATTCGCCAATTCAACTTGATGTTCAAAACTTTCCAAGGTGTCACCGAATCTTCTACGAACGAAATTTTCCTGCGCCCGGAAACGGCACAAGGAATTTTCGTAAACTATAAAAACGTCCAGCGCTCTATGCGCAAAAAAATGCCTTTCGGAATTGCCCAGATCGGCAAAAGCTTCCGCAACGAAATCACGCCGGGGAACTTCACATTCCGCACACGTGAATTCGAACAAATGGAACTTGAATTTTTCTGCAAACCGGGCGAGGATTTGGAATGGTTCGCTTACTGGCGCGACTTCTGCAAAAATTGGCTGCTTGAATTGAACATGACTGAAGCCAACATGCGCCTGCGCGATCACGACGAGGATGAATTGTCTCATTATTCAAATGCTACAACTGATATCGAATATAAATTCCCGTTCGGCTGGGGCGAACTTTGGGGCATTGCGGATCGCACCGACTTTGACTTGAAACGCCACATGGAACATTCAGGTGAAGACTTCAACTATATCGATCCGATCACAAACGAACGTTATGTGCCTTATTGCATTGAGCCATCTCTTGGCGCTGACCGTGTTACGCTGGCCTTCTTGGTTGATGCTTATACGGAAGAAGAACTTGAAAACGACGACAAGCGGACTGTATTAAAGCTGCATCCTGCGCTTGCGCCATACAAAGCTGCTGTTCTGCCACTTTCTAAAAAATTGGCTGAAGGCGCAACAGATGTATTCGCTCAGCTGGCGAAACACTTCATGGTCGATTATGATGAATCTCAATCAATCGGAAAACGCTACCGACGACAAGATGAAATCGGAACTCCGTTCTGCATCACTTATGATTTCGATTCAGTTGAAGATGGCCAAGTAACCGTGCGCCACCGCGATTCGATGGAACAAGTCCGTATGCCGATCGCTGAAGTGCAGGCATACATCGCTGAACATACACAATTTTAATAATGAAAAAGCAGTTTGCCCTGAGCAAACTGCTTTTTTTCTGTTGAGAACTTCTATGATTAAAAAAGATAGGTATATAATCCAACCGGCCCGGCCACTTCGCTTTCCGTGGGCTTAGCTTCAGCCTCCTCGACACTGTAAAAACCGTTGCTCCTGCATCGCGGCGCTAGCTTCGTCGCAAGATACGGCCTAAACTTCCTTTATGCCATATCTGCCTCCTGGGTCTTCCGCTCAAGTCGCTCCGTCGTTTCACTCCGTCACTGCTCCCACAGGAGTCTCCGTGTCCAGGCCGGTTTAGCTTCTTTTACGGAAAGTGTCAGGCTCTCACCCTAGTTCTCAGTTGCAGCATCAGCAGGCAAAAGACGCCTGTAGCGCCCACTGGCTTAGGAACCGGAGCGGAAGGCGGCGACTCCTGTGGGACCAGCACGAGCCGAAGACCCTGGAGCGAGCACAGCGAGTGAAGCGGCTGAGGCCGTGCCCGCGGAAAGCGAGCGCCGGAACGGAAAGCCCCGCTGTCTAAGCCGAATTTCTTTCCATTCCCCAAGAAAAGAAAGAAGAAAACCACTTGACTATTGATAAGAAAGCGTCCGCCTGGAGCGCAATGATCAGCTATCTATCAATTTTTTCGATAGCTTGGAAAAGCAGTTTGCCTAATTGTAACCTGCTTTTTTTGTCTATTATATCCGCCAATTCCAGTGAAACAATCCAGCTAAAAGAAAAGCCGCCAAAGACTTATTCGTCTTTTGGCGGCTCTTCTTTATTCGGAAAAAATTCCGGTGTTCGCTCAATCTGTTCAAGAAAACTCCTGGATTTCAAGCGAATCCCTGCCTGCTCTTCGTAAATGGTTCGAACAATTTGTTTCAACAACAGTTTAGATTCTTTTTTCAGTTTCAATGAACCGACGCGTTCGATCGGAACGAAAAAGAGTGTCCGAATTACTTTTACCATTGCCGGACTCAAACGAATGATATAGCGGTCAATTTCGAAACAGCGATGGCATAAAAAGCCAAGCTCCTGGAACGAAAAAGCAAATTCGCCTTCTGTCGCCCCGCAATTGGCGCATTGGTGCAACGTTGGAGTCAGCCCGGCATACGGCAGCATTTTCCACTCGACGAACAAGGTGATCGCTTCTGGATCATATCCCTCGTCAATGGCATGAAGCGCTTGATAAAGCATTTCATATACCACCGGCTGCGGTTCATCCTGCTCGGTCAAACGGTCGATCAGTTCGGTGATGTAACTCGCGTGAGCAGTCGCCATGATGTCTTCCCGGATATGCCGGAGTGATTCCAGCGGGTCGCCGTGCTGAATGGTCCCCATGCCTTTTCCTTTATAGATTGAAAAAGTGCCGTGTGTAAACGGCTGAGTAATTGCAGCTAGTCTGCTCGCTGGTTTTTTTGCCCCTTTAGCCATGCACGTGATTTTGCCGGCTTCCCTTGTAAAAAGGGTGACGATCTTATTCGTCTCGCCATAAGGGCGTGCACGGATCACAATACCTTCTAATTGATTTTGCATGCGGGCCGCTCCTTAGTATTCGTCGTCTCGGAAACCGAAATCGCGCAAATGCACTGCTTTATTGCGCCAGTCTTTCTGTACTTTCACCCAAAGCTCTAAATAGACTTTGGAGCCAAGAAGGTTTTCAATGTCTTTTCGCGCACGGCTGCCGATTTCTTTCAATAATACGCCTTTTTTGCCGATAACAATGCCCTTTTGGGAGTCCCGTTCTACCATGATGGTCGCTTGGACACGAATCATGTTTTCGCTTTCTTGGTCAGGCGCAATTTTCTCGATTACAACGGCAATCGAATGCGGAATTTCCTCACGCGTTAAATGCAGCGCCTTTTCGCGGATCAATTCAGAAATGATAAAACGTTCCGGGTGATCCGTCACTTGGTCGGCTGGATAGTATTGCGGTCCTTCCGGCAAATATTCCGTTATTTTGCCAAGCAAGTTCTCAATATTATTGCCTTGAAGCGCCGAGATGGGAATGGCTTCTTTAAAATCAAACTCATTGCGGTACGATTCGATGATTTTAGGCAGATCGTTCGGATGGACTTGATCGAGTTTGTTAAGCACCAAAAAGACAGGAACTTCGATGCCTTTAAGCATCTCAAGCACAAAACGGTCTTGTTTGCCGATGCGGTCGGCTGCACTTGCAACAAATAGAAGAACATCCACTTCCCGGAATGTGTTTTTTGCAACTTTTAACATGAAATCACCCAATTTATGGCGTGGTTCATTAATTCCTGGTGTATCGATAAAGACCATTTGGCTGTCGTTCGTTGTTACCACACCTTGTACCTTGTTGCGCGTCGTTTGCGGCTTATCGCTCATGATAGCGATCTTCTGGCCGACCACCCGGTTCAGGAAAGTCGATTTCCCTACATTCGGGCGTCCGATGATGGAAATAAACCCTGATTTAAAGCCGTTATTTTCTTGCTGCATATTTTAAATCCTCCGTGGAAAATGCACCTGGAAGCAGTTCACTAACCGTCGTTTCCTGGACATCCCCTTTTAAATTTGTCAGATAAACCGGCATTTCCGGCGAGCAGAATTCAGCCAGTACTTGGCGGCAAGCACCACATGGCGATACCGGACCTTCCGTATCCGCTGCAACTGCAAGGGCAGCGAATTTCAGGTCCCCTTCCGAAACGGCTTTGAACATTGCTGTCCGTTCTGCACAGTTTGTCATGGAATAGCCTGCGTTTTCGATATTGACCCCTTGGTAGACTTTGCCGTCAGCTGTTAAAAGCGCCGCACCTACTGGAAAATTCGAGTAAGGCACGTATGCTTTGCTGCGGGCAGTGATTGCTTGTTCCATCAATTGTTGTTTCTCCATTATCTATCACCTCTGTAAGATTAAAACCATTTTGGCATAAAGATTAGTAAACCAATTATAGCACTAGCCAGAGCAAAAACCAAAACTGCACCGGCCGCTATGTCTTTTGCCTGCTTTGCAAGCGGATGAAAATCACCCGTCACCAGATCCACCACCCGTTCAAGTGCAGAATTGACCATTTCCAAAGCAATCATTCCGCCTATCAGCCCGATGATTATCAGCCATTCTATATAAGAAAGCCCTGTGAAAAAAGCTGCCAGCACTACTATGATGGCAGACAAAAAATGAAAACGGACATTTTGTTCTTTGGCTAGTGCAGCTCTGATTCCTTCCGCCGCAAATTTAAACGACCGAAAAAATCTACTCGCGTTCATGCTGGCTACGCATAATCCCCAAAGAAGATAAAATCTCCTCTTGGCGCGAAAACATTATTTTCTCGTCTTCTTTGTTCATATGATCATAGCCAAGCAAGTGCAAAAATCCGTGGACAGCCAAAAAGCCCAATTCACGCTCAAAAGAATGTCCATAGTCTGCTGCCTGCTCTTTTGTGCGGTCAATCGATATGATGATATCGCCAAGCATGCGCGGGGCCATCATGCCGACAACCTCTACTTCCCCTTCTCCCATTTCCTCCATAGGAAAAGAAATAACATCTGTCGGTTCGTTTTTTCCGCGGTATTCCTTATTGATGCCGCGAATCATGTCGTTTGTCACAAAAGATACAGAAACTTCGGCGTCTCCGATATCCTCTGCCGTCGCCGCATGCAGCAGCACCTTTTCAACAAACTGCAGGTCATTTTCTTTTAGCGTAGCAGTTTCATCCAGTAAATCTATCGACAACATAGCAGTTCCTCCTGGCTTTGTTTATTTTGGATACTCGATTCTCGTATGGAATGTGCCATTCATGGTTTCACACATCACCTTTTTCACGGTCTTCAATTCTTTCATCGTTATATCGCATTCATCAAATTGCCCATCTTTCAGTTTATCCTCTACAATAGCGTCCACCAAATTTTTTATCTTTTCTGACGTTGGTGCTTTCATGGAACGGACTGCAGCTTCAATGCTGTCAGCAATGCAGATGACCGCTATTTCCTTTGTTTGCGGCTTTGGCCCGATATAGCGGTAATGCTCTTCGCTGACTTCCGGATTTTTCTCTTTTTCCTTGTGGTAAAAAAACTTCAGCAAACTGGTGCCGTGATGCTGCATGGCAATATCGACGATTTCTTTCGGCATCTTATGCCTTTTTAAAATATCCGCCCCCTGTTTGCTATGAGCCAATATGATATCCCGGCTCGTTTCCGGCGGAATAGCATCATGTGGATTCGGAATATTCAACTGATTTTCTATAAAGAACTGCGGCATTTTCGTTTTGCCAATATCATGATAATAACATCCGACACGTGCAAGTAAACCATTTGCTCCTATAGCTTCACAAGATGCATCTGCTAAATTGGCGACCATGACACTATGATGATACGTTCCAGGCGTTTCCATTAAGATTTTTTTAAGCAGCGGGTGATTGGGATTAGACAATTCAATCAGCCGCATAGTAGACAACTTTCGGAAAGCCGATTCAAAAAATGGCAGCAGTCCCATTGTTAACGCTCCGGAAGCCAGACCCGAAGCCACTGCCGCTCCTATATAAAATCCGACTTCTGTCCAACTATACTGGCGTTGGCTCATGAGCAGGTAAAATCCTACATATAGAACATTCACCGCAGCAACAACTAGGCTTGCTTGCAGCAAATAGGCGCGGCGATCATTCCGTTCGATCAAATAAATGCCGGTGATTCCGCCAATTAAGATATAAAGCACTATGTTCATTTCAACTATTTCTGCATAATCTCTTTGCAGCATGATTCCGGCACTTACTGCGATAAAGAAAGATGCGAAAATTGCGTAACGCTCATCTATCAGCAAGCGGACAATCATGCCGGCCAATGCAGTCGGAAAAAGAAAAGCTACGTTCACATCAAAATTAGGGCCGACTAAACTGATCAATTTCAACAATGCCAGGGAAACGGCCAGTACGAAACCCAGTATCAAAAGCGACGTTATTTTATCCGGCTTTTTAGCCATCGACCGCGCTGTAATCAGCGACAGCAAACTCATGGCAATCACGATAAAAAGCAAGAGCCCTATCAAAGGTTTAAAGTTCTGCTTTTCTTCAGTCAAGCCTGCTAGTTCCAATTGGCGATATACTTCCCGATCCACGACCTGGCCCTCTTGAACAAGCACTTGCCCCTGCAATATACGGGTTGGTTCGACGCTAGCTTTGGCTTGCTCCATCTGGGCTTTTGTCAGTTCTTCATCAATCATCTCGTTCGGCTTGATGGCGAACCGAGCGATAGCAGTAGCCGCCGGCAAAATGGAAGTCGGTATGCTCTTATTTCCCCGAATTTCTTGTTCTATGCTGTTTTTCACGGCCATAACCGCTTCTTCCCTCAGCGGTTCGCTTAGCTTATTTTCAATAGTATCTTGTAAAATTTTCTGTACGCCACGAAGTCTTTCTTCCGGCAATAATAAAAGATTTTGCAGAGTTTCATCGGTTAATTTCAAATCGTTTCCGCTCGATTCTATTAAACGAAGATTTTCCCGGAGGGCAGAAACCATGGAAGCCATATCCGGCGCTTTTTTCCCTTTAACATTTACCATGTTTTTCACTTCTAACACATAGTCAAAAAGAGAGCCGATAACAGCTGCCTGATTTCCAGCCAGTTCATCGCTATACTGATAGCTCGGAGAGATTTCAGCCGCTACACGGTTTCTTTCCAATTCCGTTTTAATCGGATCTTCAACCGTCTTGGCTGAACGGATTGTTTCATCCGACAGCTGAAAAAGTTGGATATCGTACGTTTCATTGTTGATCGAAGAATACAAGAATGCATACACCATGACCCCGATTAAAAAAATTAATCCGATTGATATTACTTTATAACCAGCCTTCTCATAAAGGCTTTTTGCCTGCTGGCGCATCAAACCACCCCACTCTTTATAGTACAATCATATCAATAGTAGGATGGGATTTCACGGGCTATTTCAAAAAATTTGAAATTCTTTCCTATTTCTAAAATTCTAATGCAAACGAAAAACCAGCCGATTAAGAAGGCTGGTTATCGTATGCTTGAATGATTTTAGCAACAAGTGGGTGTCGCACAACATCTCCACTTTCTAAATACTGGAAATGAACGCCTTTGACGCCTTTTAGAATGGTTTCAGCGGCTATCAAACCTGACTCAGCTCCACGCGGTAAATCAATTTGTGTTTTATCGCCAGTTATAATCATTTTCGAATCAAAGCCAAGACGGGTCAAAAACATTTTCATCTGAGCTTTTGTTGTATTTTGCGCTTCGTCCAGGATGACAAATGCCTGATCCAATGTGCGTCCGCGCATATAAGCGAGCGGAGCAATTTCAATAATCCCTCTTTCAATAAATCGATTGGTTTGTTCCAATCCCAATACATCATGAAGTGAATCATACAAGGGGCGGAGATAAGGATCTACTTTCTCTTTCAAATCGCCAGGCAGAAACCCAAGGCTTTCTCCTGCTTCAACTGCTGGACGCGTCAAAATGATCCTCTTAACATTGCCGTTTTTAAGGGCTTGTACTGCCATTACTACAGCCAAATATGTTTTGCCGGTTCCAGCTGGCCCAATTCCGAAAACCAGATCCCGACCTCGTACTGCATGGATATAATGGCGCTGCCCAATGGTTTTCGCACGGATTGATTTGCCGTTCGCATTTTTTGCAATTTCCTCTTCATATAGTTCAGCAAAATATTCAATTGTTCCAGCTTTCGCCATTTCGATTGCCGAGACAATGTCCCGCTGATCAATATTGATGCCTTTGCGGATAACTTTAAGCAATTGTTCAATCAGAAGTTTGCCCGTCTGTTTGCCTTCATCTGTGCCGGATAATCTGATGACATCTCCTCGGGTGATAATTTGAATATTCAGTGCTTCTTCGATGAGAGTCATATGATTATCAGAAATACCAAGAAGCAGCAAAGCTTCATTTGGATCTTTAACATGCAGTTCGAGTAGTTGATTTTCTGTCATGTAGACGCTCCCTTGAATTTGAGTAGTAGTTACTATTCTCACTCTATCATTAATTATCTGTGTCTGTAAAACATTTAGTTGCCGGATAGGATGGGGGAACGAACAAAAAAGCCGCCTGGCATATTCCATATGCCAGGCGGCTGCTCCCTTAACGTTTCGATTTTGGCGGCATCAAAATCTCCGCTAAAATGATACTTTTCTTCAAATCCTCTTTCTTGAGAGGAAATAATTCATCAGCTGCAGAAGGAGTTTTCGCACTCACAGCTGTACGCGTTTGATTGGCAGTCAACCTGCCTACCGTTTCATTCACCGGAATTTCTTTTTTGGCTTCCCGGCCCCAAGATCGGGAGTCGGCAACAGTTTCCTGTACTTTTCTCGTAACTTGCCTTGTTTTTTCCGGCTGTTGTTTCGTTTGAGTTTGTATTTCGCCAAAAATTTCCTTGGCGTAATCTTCCGCTCGTTTTATGGTCCGCTGTCTGGTCGCCTGTGGCGTGTTTTTCTGGCCGGGCGCCTCTTCATCCGTCTTTTTCTGAGAGAAAAGAGCACCAAGAGCCATGACGATCAATCCTATAAGTAAGCCTTCCACATTGAACCACCATCCTTCCTGGAGTTAACCTGGATTATTTAGTGTCCGACGTGTCTGCTCCAGAGCGGGCGATCGAATCACGCATGCTTGTATCCGCTTGGACATTTCTATAATTGATATAATCCATAACGCCAAAGTTTCCGTTGCGAAGTGCTTCCGACATTGCCATCGGCACTTCCGCTTCCGCTTCTACTACCTTCGATCTCATTTCCACTACTTTTGCTTTCATTTCTTGTTCGCTTGCAACAGCCATCGCGCGACGTTCTTCCGCTTTTGCCTGTGCGATTTTCTTATCAGCTTCGGCTTGTTCAGTTTGAAGTTCGGCACCAATGTTTTTACCGATGTCAACATCCGCAATATCAATCGACAGAATTTCAAACGCAGTACCCGAATCAAGCCCTTTGCCTAGAACAGTTTGGGAAATCAAATCCGGATTTTCAAGCACTTTCTTGTGGTTCGTGCTCGAACCGAGTGTAGAGACAATCCCTTCGCCGACACGCGCAACAATTGTTTCTTCACCGGCACCACCGACAAGGCGGTCGATATTCGCACGAACTGTAATACGGGCTTTCGCTTTCACTTCAATTCCATCCATTGCCACACCAGCAATAAATGGCGTTTCAATTACTTTCGGATTAACAGACATCTGTACTGCTTCCAAAACATCTCGGCCTGCTAAATCAATGGCAGCTGCACGTTCAAACGGCAAATCGATGTTTGCCCGATGAGCTGCAATTAATGCATTAACTACACGGTCTACATTACCACCAGCAAGGTAATGGCTTTCAAGCTGATTGATCGTTACTGTCAAGCCCGCCTTTGAAGCTTTGATCAGCGGATTAACAATCCGCGACGGAATAACTCGGCGAAGCCGCATCCCGATCAATGTAAAAATACTGATTCTTACTCCAGCCGCCATTGCAGAAATCCATAGCGTAATTGGAACAAATGTAAAGAATATGGAAAGTACTACGATTACAGCAATTATTGCTGCGGCTAATCCTATTGTTTCAAGTCCCATTCTTATTCCACTCCTTCTTGGTCTAATTCCCGTACAACAATGCGCGAACCTTCTACTTTGATAATCTTAACGCTTTTTCCTGCATCCACGAAACGACCTTCTGATACAGCATCAATCCGTTCATCGTTCAATTTAATGGTTCCGGATGGCCGAAGGGCTGTCATTGTAACAGCTGTTTGGCCGATCAATTCGGTTCGGTTAACATTCGACACATAACCGCTTTCGGTATCCGTCGCATCCATCAAGATGATCCGGTTGAACAAATGAAGCCGTTTGCCAAAGAATTTCAACAAAATCACCATCCCTGCTGTAGCTATGATCAATGCAATTAGTATGGCAATGGAAGTTGTTTGAAAATCTCCTCCCGCCAAAAGGATACTGCTGAATATTGCCATTAATCCTAAAAACCCTAGTACTCCTCCCGGCACAAAAACCTCTGCCGCCAAAAGGCCAAACCCGATAATTAGCAAAACAATGGCTTCGTATCCTGCTAAGCCCGCTACCATATGTCCATAGAAAAACAGCAATAGCGACGATAGTCCAATAATTCCAGGTATGCCTATACCAGGTGTAAACAACTCTAAGAGCAATCCCAGAAAAGCAATCGACAGCAGGATCGGCACAACTATCGGACTCGTCAAAAAGCGGGCAAGCTTTTCGGAAAAAGTTTCATTAATCGTTATGAGGTTTGCATCATCATAATTTTTTAAAGCCAACAGTTCCTCGATGGTTGATACTGTGCCTTCGGAATAATCGACCTGTTCAGCTTCCGATGCATTCAACGTAAGCAATTTCCCTTCACCTAATTGAAGCTCTGGCACCGATATTGACGCATCTGCCATTGCCAATGCATAGAGGGGGTCTCGCCCAGTAGATTCGGCTGCGTTTTTCATAGACGTCAGCCAAGCACTGTTTGCTTTATCAGTCGCTGCATTACCGGCTTGGTCAATCACTTGTGCAGCGCCCATGCGGCCCTTAGGGTGCATGTAAATTTCATCGCTGTTCAAAGCCAAGAAAGCACCGGCAGACAGCGCATCTCGATTGATGAAAGCAATTTTTTCGAGCTCGGTTTCCTCCATCAAGCGGGCAATGCCATCAGCGGCAGTAACGAAGCCTCCGGGAGTATCAATATCAAAAATGATAGTATCAGCCCCGGCAGCTTCAGCTTCTTCAATTCCTCTCTCAATAAATGACTGCAAGCCTCTTTCGACTTCAGCCTCGATAGGAATAACGTAAACGGTTGGCGTATCGGCGTGGACAAGCGGTAAAAATAAAAGAAGCGACATCAGCAAAAATAAAAAAGCTGTAAAAACCTTGGCGCCGCGCAAAGGAATTCCTCCTCTTGTTTTACTGTACCCCTTATTTACGAATGAGAACGCAAATGGTTTCAAGTTTCTTTAGGTTTCTACTATATTATAGAAGATTTTTTAGAATGAAAAAAGAACGGACTCTTTAACTGTATTAAAAAACCGGCTGCACGAATAATTCGTACAACCGGTTTTAGCTGATCGTTCATATTTTTTAATAATCAATTATAAAGTAAAATCAATTAAAATTTACGTTTACGCGCAGCTTCTGATTTCAATTTGCGTTTTACGCTTGGCTTATCATAAAACTCACGCTTTCTTACCTCTTGCATTGTTCCGGATTTAGAAACAGTGCGTTTGAAGCGGCGAAGAGCATCTTCAATTGATTCGTTTTTACGAACAGTTGTTTTTGTCATCTCTTTTTCCCTCCCTCCGAACACACGTTGAAACTAATAACAACTAGTGTTATATACTCATAAATTATAACCTACGATTAACTAGAGGTCAATACTTAATAATCGGAATTCGAAGTTAGGCCCTGCATGATTTGAACACCTGAACTGGCACCGATGCGGCTGGCCCCTGCTTCGATCATCGCTTGGACATCTTCTAGACTTCTGACGCCACCCGAAGCTTTAACCCCAAGGTCAGCCCCTACGGTTTCGCGCATTAACTTTACATCTTCAATCGTTGCTCCTCCAGTAGAAAAACCAGTTGAAGTTTTAACAAAGTCAGCACCTGCTTCTTTTGCCAAACGGGAAGCTTCCACTTTTTCCTCATCTGTCAAAAGAGCTGTTTCGATGATAACTTTTACGATTGCTTTGCCTTTTGCCGCTTCAACGACTGCTTCAATATCTTTTTTAACCAGTTCGCCATTGCCACTTTTTAATGCTCCGATATTGATAACCATATCAATTTCGCTTGCGCCTTTCGAAATGGCATCCGCCGTTTCAAATGCTTTTGTTTGGGACGTTGAGGCTCCTAGCGGAAAACCGATGACTGTGCACACTTTCACCGTGCTTTCTTGAAGTTCAGCTGCTGCAGCTTCGACCCAAGCCGGATTTACGCAAACTGAAGCGAACTCGTACTGATCCGCTTCCTGGCAAAGCTTGGCAATTTGTTCGTGTGTTGTTTCTGCTTTTAGTAATGTATGATCGATATAAGAGGCGATGTTTGTCATGTAAAAAAGCTCCATTCTATTATCTTATTAAGATTGAACAACCATTTCTTCCATCACCCGAACAAATTGTCCGGTGTTATATGGATACCCTGCTTTTAATATTTTCACTTTGACGATTTTGCCAATCAAGGAATCGTCACCAGGTATGGCGACTTTTAAATAATTATCTGCATAGCCTTCCACCATTTCGATTGCCGGGTTGCCGTCATGGCGTTCTTCCGGAATGATTTCCAGCATCTCTCCTTCAAACTTGGAAGCGTATTCTTTTGCAAGTTGATCATTCAATGTGATCAGCCGATGAACCCGCTCATTTTTGATGTCTTCATCAATCTGTCCATCCATTCGCGCTGCAGGGGTGCCAGTCCGTTGAGAATAAGGAAAAACATGCAGCTCAGAAAACTTATGATCGTTAATAAAATTAAACGTTTCCATGAATTCTTCTTCCGTTTCGCCCGGGAAGCCAATGATAACGTCCGAAGTAATGGCTAGATTGGGCAGTGCTTTCCGCAACTGCACGAGCCTGTCTGCAAAAAATTCCATCGTGTATTTTCGCCGCATCCGTTTCAGCACAGTGTTCGATCCTGATTGGATCGGGATATGCAAATGGCGTACGACGATACTCGATTCTTGCAGAACATTGATTACCTCGTCTGTCAACTGGCTTGCCTCTATGGAAGAAATCCGCAAGCGTTTTAAGCCAGTTACCTGGGTTTCCAGATCCCGCAAAAGCTGTGCAAGATTATAGTCTTTTAAATCCTCGCCGTATCCTCCGGTATGGATGCCGGTCAAGACGATCTCAAGATAACCCGCATCCACCAATTGTTGCGCTTGGCGAACCACTTCTTTCGGATCGCGCGAACGCATCAAGCCGCGTGCCCAAGGAATAATGCAGAAAGTGCAGAAGTTGTTGCAGCCTTCCTGGATTTTCAACGAAGCCCGGGTCCGGTCCGTAAAAGCAGGAACATCCAGTTCTTCGTAGATACGGTTTTTCATAATATTGCCGACTGCGTTGATAGGAGTCCGCTCTTTTTTATATTGTTCGATATAGCCAAGCAGTTTCGTGCGGTCCTGTGTCCCGACCACAATATCCACTCCAGGAATCGCCATGATTTCAGCCGGCGAGGTTTGGGCATAGCAACCGGTTACACAAATAACCGCATCCGGATTGCTGCGCACAGCACGTCGAATAACTTGCCGGCTTTTCTTATCTCCGGTGTTGGTGACAGTACAGGTATTGATTACATAAACCTCGGAATGATGATCAAACTCACGGCGCTCATACCCCTGTTCCTTGAACAGTTGCCAGATTGCTTCTGTTTCGTAATGATTCACTTTACAGCCTAAAGTATGGAAAGCTACTGTCGACATAAGTGGCCACCTCTCATTCATATTCATAGGAAAATGCTGATAGCGCATAAAGCGGAGCGGTTTCAGCCCGCAAAATACGGGGACCTAATGAAGTGAACAATGCTCCAGCTTCTTTTAAACGTGAAACTTCGTTTTCGGAAATGCCGCCTTCAGGTCCAAATACCAGAAGGATTGAGCTTTTATCATACAATGATTTTAAAATATCGGCAAATCTTGTCGGCACGTCTCTGCGCGCTTCTTCTTCATAAGCGACGACTACAGCATCAAAGGATTGGACCGCTTCCATCAATTGAGTGAACATGTGGATTTTATGTATGACTGGTATATGTGTACGATGCGATTGTTCTGCTGCTTCTTTGGCGATTTTTTGAAGCCGTGCAATTTTTTTATCGTTTTTTGATGAATCCCATTTAACGATCGAACGTTCCGCCGCAAACGGCATCAACGCATACATTCCCAATTCAGTTCCTTTTTGAGTGACTAGTTCCAGCTTGTCGCCTTTTGGCAGACCGCATGCAATTGTCACCTTTTTAGGCATTTCAGTTTTAGCTTCAATTTCTCCCTTGAGTTCTACTTCAACATCAAACTCTGCTGAACGAATTTCAGCGAGAAAAGCCTTCTTTTCCATGACCACAAGCAATTGATCTCCGGCAGATTGGCGCATAACTTTGGCGATGTGCTTCGCATCATCGCCTGTTATGGAAACTATTTTATTGCCGGGAATTTTGCCTTCTACGAAATACCGCTGCATCATAGCACCCCGTTATTCTGGTTTTTTTGAAATGATTGTTACCCAGTCTTCCATCATCATGACATCTTCCACAACGAATCCTGATGCTTCGAGCGCTTCTTTAACATCGTTTTTCTTAGGCATAATAATGCCCGAAGTGATGTAAATTCCGCCCGGCTTGACCACTTGGAAAGCGTCATCGGTGAAAGAAATGATGATCTCAGCCAAAATATTCGCGACCACAACGTCGCCCGGTTCTTTTATGGTGTCGAGAAGATTGCCTTGGACAACAGCGATCTTGGATTGCATTTTGTTCAGCTTCACATTGATTTGGGCCGCATGAACTGCCACCTCATCCAAATCAAGCGCATGCACATGTTCTGCACCCAGCATGGCAGCTCCGATAGCTAAAACACCAGATCCTGTTCCAACATCTATCACTTGATGACTGGGTTGGACAGTTTTCTCCAATGCCTGCAAACTCATAACTGTAGTCGGGTGTGTTCCCGTTCCGAAAGCCATGCCTGGATCCAATTCGATAATCAACTCATCGCTTGAAACCGGGTTGTAGGTTTCCCATGTCGGCACTATTGTAAAGCGCTTTGAAATTTTCACCGGGTGGTAATATTTCTTCCAGGAAGTGGCCCACTCTTCTTCGTTCACTTCGCTGATTGTTACAACATTCGCACCAAGGTTGATATCAAATTTCACTAGATTGTTGATGGCTAGTTTGATCGCTTCAACTGTTTCCCCTAAAAAACTATTTACAGGCAAATAGGCTTTTAAAATGACTCCTTCTTTAGGAAAATCACTTGGATCAAGCGAATAAATTTCACCGAAGCGGTCTTCCCGCTCTTTTGCAAAATCTTCCGAGTCCTCGATCACTACACCACTAGCTCCCGCTTCATGCAAGATATTTGAAACAGACTCGATTGCTTCGTTTGTCGTGTGGATCGACAGTTCTGACCATTTCATAAGTCTTTGGCTCCTTTGTACTTGGTTCAATGCATCATTACGAAAAATGGGCTAATCATTTTAGCCATAGATCATCCGCAAATTACTGCATTCGCTCCGTGGTTTGGGCTCGCCGCTGTTTTTCTCCATCCTTCTTGAAAATCTATAAAAGAAAGAGCAGAAGGCCGCGAAAAACTTTCATCTTCCAATAAATCGCTTTATTAGCTTCGAGACGTGGAAAAGTATTGGCGCGGTTTCTTCTGCCCTTCTTTTATTCTGGAGTTATTTTGTTCAACAGAGAAATGAAAATTATTTCTTAATCGCCTTTGATGGTTCGTTTGATTTTGTCGAACAATGAACTGCTTTGTTCTTCCGGAATATCGCCGCTGATTTCTGCAAACTCACGCAGCAACTGCTTTTGCTTTTCGTTCAACTTTGTTGGTGTCTTCACGCGGATAATAATGTGTTGATCACCAGTGCCATAACCGTGAACATTTTTGATTCCCTTCCCTTTCAAGCGGAATTTCGCTCCACTTTGAGTGCCTGCAGGAATCTTCAATTTCACTTTGCCTGATACAGTCGGAACTTCAATTTCATCGCCTAGCGCAGCTTGAGCAAACGTAATCGGCAATTCCAGGTAGATGTCATCTCCGTCACGTTCGAATTCTTTATGTGGCCTTACACGGAAGACAACATATAAATCACCTGCAGGACCACCGTTTACACCTGGTGCTCCTTGGCCGCTAACGCGCAATTGTTGGCCATCATCCACACCGGCCGGAACGCTGACTTTGATTTTTTTGACTTTGCGAACTTTTCCATCCCCTGAGCAAGTCGGGCATTTTTCTTCGATAATCTGGCCTGTTCCTGAACAGTGATGGCACGCTCTGCGATTGACCATACGGCCAAACGGCGTGTCTTGTGTAACATTCAATTGACCAGAACCTTCACAATGTGGACACGATTTCTTTTTCGTCCCAGGCTTCGCGCCTGAACCGTCACAAGTTCCACAAGTTTCATCTTTAGGGATTTCAATTGTAGTTTCCTTGCCGAAAACAGCGTCCATGAACTCGATATTCATAGAGTATTGAAGATCGTCGCCTTTTCGTGGCGCATTCGGGTCACGGCGTCTTGTGCCGCCGCCAAAGAACGTGCTGAAAATGTCTTCAAAACCGAAGCCGTCAGCTCCGCCGCCAAAACCGCCGAAGCCTTGGTTTGGATCTTGATGGCCAAATTGGTCATATTGCGCCCGCTTTTGGTCATCGCTCAATACTTCATAGGCTTCTTTTACTTCTTGGAATTTTTCTGACGCGTTGTCATCTTTATTGATATCCGGATGGAATTTTTTTGATAGCGTCCGGTATGCTTTTTTGATTTCTTCTTGCGTAGCAGTCTTTGAGACTCCCAGCACTTCGTAATAATCTCTTTTGTTCATGACGTCACTCTCCTCTTGCAATCAACTGTAATTGTACACGGTTTGGAATGGGCTTGCAAAGACATTGAAAAAGCCAAAGCATTTGCTTTGCTTTGACTTTTCCAGGCCTTACTTATCTTTATCGTCGTTTACTTCTTCGAATTCAGCGTCGACAATGTCGTCTCCGGGATTAGCGCCTGCTTGCTCGCCTTGCTGGGCAGCTGCCGCTTGCTCATAAGCTTTCATTGCCAACCCTTGAAGAATTTCGTTCAACTTGTCTTTTTTCTCGCGGATGTCATCGATGCTGCTGCCTTCAAGAGCAGTTTTCAATTCATCGCGAGCTGCTTCAGCTTGTTGCTTTTCGTCCTCGGTAACTACTTCACCAAGATCTTTGATCGTTTTATCAGTTTGGAAGACCGCTTGGTCCGCTTCATTGCGAAGGTCTACTTCTTCTTTTACTTTTGCATCCGCTTCTGCGTTTTCTTCCGCTTCTTTAATCATGCGCTCGATTTCTTCATCAGACAACGAAGTGTTGGACTGAATTGTAATCGTTTGTTCTTTTTGAGTTCCCAAATCTTTCGCTTTTACGCTAACGATACCGTTTTTATCGATATCAAAGGTTACTTCGATTTGTGGAATGCCGCGTGGTGCTGGCGGGATATCCGTCAATTGGAAACGGCCAAGTGTTTTGTTGGCTGCAGCCATTGGGCGCTCCCCTTGAAGAACATGGATATCAACAGCCGGCTGGTTGTCAGCAGCAGTCGAGAATGTTTGTGATTTTGAAGTCGGGATTGTCGTGTTGCGTTCAATCAACTTAGTGAACACTCCGCCCATTGTTTCAATACCAAGTGACAATGGCGTTACGTCAAGAAGAACAACGTCTTTGACATCACCAGTCAACACGCCGCCTTGAACAGCAGCACCCATTGCTACAACTTCATCCGGGTTAACGCCGCGATGCGGGTCTTTGCCAGTTTCGCGTTTAACCGCTTCTTGTACTGCCGGGATACGAGTCGATCCGCCGACAAGAATTACGCGGTCTAGTTCTGAAGCCGAAATGCCTGCGTCTTTCAATGCTTGGCGAGTCGGTCCCATTGTCCGTTCAACTAATGAATTTGTCAATTCGTCAAACTTCGCACGAGACATTGTTACTTCCAAGTGAAGCGGGCCAGCTTCGCCAGCAGTGATGAATGGAAGCGAGATTTGAGTTGATGACACACCAGACAAATCTTTTTTCGCTTTTTCAGCAGCATCTTTCAAGCGCTGAGTCGCCATTTTGTCTTTTGACAAATCGATGCCATTTTCTTTTTTAAACTCTTGTACCAAGTAGTCAATAATCACTTTATCAAAGTCATCCCCGCCTAGACGGTTGTCGCCGGCAGTTGATTTCACTTCGAATACGCCATCGCCAAGTTCAAGGATCGAAACGTCGAAAGTACCGCCGCCAAGGTCATAAACAAGGATAGTTTCGTCTTTTTCCATTTTGTCCAAGCCATATGCAAGTGCTGCTGCAGTCGGCTCGTTGATGATGCGTTCCACTTCAAGTCCGGCAATACGGCCAGCGTCTTTTGTCGCTTGGCGCTCTGCATCATTAAAATAAGCTGGAACCGTGATAACCGCTCTAGTTACTTTTTCGCCAAGATATTCTTCTGCATAGCCTTTAAGGTATTGAAGAATCATTGCAGAAACTTCCTGCGGCGTATATTCTTTACCTTCAGCTGTAACTTTTTGTTGTGTTCCCATTAAACGTTTAACAGATTGGATGGTATTCGGGTTCGTGATCGACTGGCGCTTTGCCACTTCCCCGACTTGGCGTTCGCCATTTTTAAATGCCACAACAGAAGGAGTGGTGCGGTTGCCTTCTGGATTTGGAATGATTTTTGGTTCGCCGCCTTCTAATACTGCGACTGCTGAGTTTGTAGTTCCTAAGTCAATACCAATAATTTTACTCATTTAAATTCCTCCATTGCCTATTATTCGTTAACTTTTACCATTGCCGGGCGCAAAACTCTGCCTTTAAGGCTATAGCCTTTTTGCAGTTCTTGGAGCACGGTGCCCGATTCCGCACTTTCATCTTTTTCTTGCATCACTGCCTGGTGAACATGCGGATCGAACGCTTCGCCGACAGCTTTGATTTCTTCTAGCCCTTCGCGTTTAACCGCTTCAAGAAGCGTACTGCGGACCATTTCAAGCCCTTTTTGCAGAGAAATCGCTTCGTCGCTTTTCACTTCTACTGAAAGCGCGCGCTCGAAATTATCCAACACTGGCAATAAATCCGAAAGGATCGACTGAGCGCGGAATTTTTCAGCATCTTGCCTGTCTTTAACTACCCGACGTTTAAAATTATCATAGTCGGCCAACAAGCGAAGATACTTGTTTTGTTCCGCTTCAAGCTCTTTTCGAAGCGCTGCAGCTTCATCTTTCGTCTCTTCTGCTGGTTGTTCTTCTGTAATTTCCGTATCAACGTCCGTAACAGCTGCTTCTGTTTCCACTTCAGCGTTGGTTACTGCTTCTTCCGTTTTCAACGGTTCATTTTCTTTAGACAAATCCTGTTCCTCCTTTTGTTCACTTAGCCCGGAACATACGGGTCAGCTCTTTCGACAGATCGCCGCTCAATATATCAAGCATAGAAACGATCCGCTTATAGTCCATGCGCTTTGGACCTACAATGGCGATTGAACCTGTCTGCTCTTCTCCGATATCGTAAGAAACCGTAATAACGCTACAGTCTTCCATTGCGGACAAGGCATTTTCCGATCCAATGCGAATGTGGAGCCCTTGCGTTCCGACAGGCAGGATCAGCGGAATATGCTGTACCCCTTCCATAACATCCATCAAATTCCGGATTTTTTGGATATCGTGGAAATCCGGCTGTTTTAAAATATTCAGCTTGCCGCCGAAATAGACATTTTCCTCATGAGGCAAAACTGCCGCTTTCCGCAGTGTTGTGAACAATTCGCCATACCGTTTCACATGTTGCCGCAATATGGTCATTGTCTCTTGTTCCAAGCGGAGATGCAAATCATTCAATGGCACCCCGACGAGGCGCTCATTTAAGATATTGATCATTTTCTCGATGTCGGAAGAGTTGATGCCCTCAGGTATCGTAAATACACGATTTTCGACATGGCCATTGTCAGTTACGATGATCGCAACTGCCGTATCGGCCGTCAGAGGAACAATAGACAACTTTTTGACGATGTGCTTACCCACATCCGGTCCAAGCAAAATAGCTGTGTAGTTGGTCAACTCGGACAAAATCATGGCAGACCGTTTGATTACTTCCTCGGTTTCCGTGATTTTGTCTTCAAAAATTGATCGAAGCTGCACAATATCTTGCTGCGGAAGCGGTTTTGGCGTCAGCAAATGGTCCACATAATAACGATATCCTTTTTGGGAAGGAACCCGTCCGGAAGACGTATGCGTCTTTTCAAGAAAACCTAATCCTTCCAGATCAGCCATCTCATTCCGTATGGTCGCGGGACTAAATGGAATTTCGGATTTTTTGGATAGTTGGTTTGATCCGACCGGCTGAGCTGATTGAATATAATCATCTACTGTCACCTTTAAAATGAGTAACTGCCGTTCTGTTAACATGATCATCACCTCTGTTAGCACTCTAGTTACCCGAGTGCTAATACTAAACTAAAATTACCAAATTCCAATGTTGTTGTCAACGATTGCGCTTTTCTACCCAAGCAAAAATTGCTCGAATACTTCATTGCCGACAAAACGCCCTTTTCTCGTTAATTTGATAAAGTCTTGTTCAATGACCAAATTTTTTTTGTCGATTTCTTTTTTGACAATGGCGTCGTAAATCTCCTCAATCGGCCGTTGGAATTTTTTCTGGAATCCGCTCAATGAAACTCCTGCAGTTTTGCGGAGACCCAAGAACATCTCTTCTTCCATTTGCTCATTTACCGGCACTTCGTGGGTATTGAGCAACGGCCGTTTGCCTTCTTCGAGCGGAGCCATGTATTTTTTTAACGGTCCAGCATTAGAGTACCGAATGCCATTAACATAGCCATGGGCACCTGCTCCAACGCCAATATATTCAGCATTGTCCCAATACAGAAGATTGTGTCGGGATTCAAAATTGGGGCGCGCAAAATTTGAAATCTCATATTGCTTCAACCCGCGTATGTCCATTTCGTCCATGAGCTTGTCGTACATATCTGCTTCAAGGTCTTCAGTGACAGTATTCAGCTTTCCTTTTGTCATCAAGTTATAAAATACAGTTTTCGGTTCAATGATCAACGAGTAGGCGGAAAAATGCGGAAGATCGAAAGCAAACGCCTTCTCCAGCGTATCGTT
The DNA here is from genome assembly GCF_003014655.1 of Planomicrobium soli. Taxonomy (GTDB): domain Bacteria; phylum Bacillota; class Bacilli; order Bacillales_A; family Planococcaceae; genus Planococcus; species Planococcus soli_B. The sequence continues at coordinate 339,438 of NZ_PYAT01000003.1, forward strand.
CCACTGTTCCATCGACTGGCCGGGCAATCCGTACATCAAGTCAAAACTCAAATTGGTGAAGCCGACCTGCCTGGCTGATTCAACGGCTCTTGCAACGTCGCCGTTGCTGTGCGTGCGGCCTAAACGTTTCAGAAGATCTTCATCGAACGATTGGACACCCATGCTAAGCCGGTTGACGCCGCCGTCGAACAGCACTTGCATTTTTTCTTTCGTCAATTCATCGGGATTGGCTTCAGAGGTCCATTCCAAGTTGTCTGCCATCGGAACATAGCGATGAATGTAACCGAGCAACGTTTCAAGTTGTTGCGGCGTCAAAGAAGTTGGTGTGCCTCCGCCAAGAAAAACAGTCTCAAGCGGCTGGTCAAGCGCGCCTTCTTGTTTCCAAAGCGCCAGTTCTTTGCCGAGAGAATCGATATAGGCATCAACAGGCTGGTCTTTGAAAAAGACTTTATTGAAATCACAGTAATGGCAAATCTGGTGGCAGAATGGAATATGGATGTACAATCCTTTTACCATGCTTGTTTTTCCTTCTTTCTAATAGGAAAAGGAGGCGCAGAATCGGGCCTCCTTTTTTTGTTTATTTTGATTGGTCGTCCATTTTCAGGATGGCCATGAATGCTTCTTGCGGCACTTCAACAGAACCGACTTGCTTCATGCGTTTTTTACCTTCTTTTTGCTTGTCCAAAAGCTTCCGTTTACGGGAAATGTCGCCGCCATAACATTTTGCCAAAACGTTTTTGCGCATCGCGCTGATCGTTTGGCGTGCGACGATCTTTTGGCCGATAGCGGCTTGGATCGGCACTTCAAATTGCTGGCGTGGAATCAATGTCTTCAATTTGTCGACAATGACTTTTCCGCGTTCATATGAGAAATCGCGGTGAACAATAAAGCTCAACGCATCCACTTGTTCGCCGTTCAAAAGAATGTCCATCTTCACAAGTTTGGATTCCTTATAGCCAATCAGTTCATAGTCAAATGAAGCATAGCCTTTTGTCCCTGATTTCAACTGGTCAAAAAAGTCGTAGACGATTTCAGCAAGGGGCAGTTCATAGACGATACTGACGCGCGTCGCATCAATATAATCCATTGTCATGAAGTTGCCACGTTTTTTCTGGCAAATTTCCATGACTGCTCCAACATAATCGTTCGGCACCATGACTGTCGCTTTTACATATGGTTCTTCCACTTTATCTATTTTTTGAGCGTCCGGCATCATTGCGGGGTTGTCGACTTTGATTGTTTCCCCGTCAGTCATATGGACATCATAAATTACGCTAGGTGCAGTCGTGATCAAATCGATGTTGAATTCACGTTCAATGCGTTCCTGAATAATTTCCATATGAAGCAATCCGAGGAATCCACAGCGATAGCCGAAGCCAAGTGCCTGGGACGATTCAGGTTCAAATTGAAGCGCAGCATCATTAAGCTCCAATTTTTCGAGTGCATCCCGAAGGTCATTGTATTTTGATGTATCGATCGGATACAGTCCGCAATACACCATCGGGTTTAAACGGCGATAACCAGGCAATGCTTCTTGTGCCGGGTTGTTCGCTAAAGTAATCGTATCACCGACAGTCGAATCTCCAACGTTTTTGATGGCAGCTGTCAAGAACCCAACATCTCCCACCGTCAATTCTTTCCGCAATGACGTATGCGGCGTAAAGACGCCCGCTTCAATCACTTCGAATTCTTTGCCTGAGGCCATCATGCGAATGCGGTCTCCAGGCTTTACAGTTCCTTCTACAATCCGAATATATGCAACAACGCCGCGGTAAGGATCGTATAAAGAGTCAAAGATCAACGCTTTTAAAGGCGCGCTCGGGTCACCGGTCGGAGCCGGAACTTTTTCGACAATCTGTTCCAAAATTTCTTCAATACCAATGCCCGCTTTAGCAGAAGCAAGGACCGCTTCCGAAGCATCCAGCCCAATCACTTCTTCGATTTCTCCGCGGACCCGTTCCGGATCAGCGGCCGGTAAATCAATTTTATTGATGACTGGCAAGATTTCCAACTCATTGTCAAGCGCCAAGTAGACGTTTGCCAATGTTTGGGCTTCGATCCCTTGTGCAGCATCGACTACTAGAACAGCGCCTTCACACGCTGCCAGGCTTCTTGAAACTTCGTAAGTGAAGTCGACATGTCCTGGAGTATCGATCAAGTGCATAATATAGGTTTCTCCGTCTTTTGCTTTATAATTCAATTGAACGGCATTCAATTTGATCGTAATGCCACGTTCGCGCTCCAAATCCATGGAATCCAGGGACTGGGCTTTCATTTCACGGGAAGTCAAAGCTTCCGTTTTCTCTAATATCCGGTCAGCAAGCGTCGATTTTCCGTGGTCAATGTGTGCAATAATGGAAAAGTTGCGGATCTTGCTTTGCCGTGCTAATCGTTCCTCATGATTCATTCTCTTCACTCCTATACAAACTACTATGAATTATAGCAGTGTAACGGATATTGAGCAACGAAAGGCTGTCAGAATCATTTTACTGTCAAGGAAAACTTCTTTGCACGTAACTATTGCATTCTGTCCTGTGATTTGATAAAATAACTCTTGTTGTATAGAGACATAAAAGAGTACGAGGCGTCTTCGTCTCTGTTCCTATTTGTCTAGGAGGTGAAATACATGCCAAACATTAAATCTGCTATCAAACGTGTACGCACGAATGAAACAAAAAACGCTCAAAATGCTCATGTGAGATCAACAATGCGTTCTTCTGTAAGAAAGGCTGACGCAGCTGTTCTTAACAACGAAGAAAATGCAAACGATACGCTAAAAGCGGCAATCAAGCAAGTGGAAAAAGCGGCTTCTAAAGGGCTTATCCACAAAAACACTGCAGCTCGTAAAAAATCTCGCTTGATGAAAAAACAAGCGTAAAACTCGAAATGCCGGTCCCTTAAATGGGACCGGCATTTTTTCGTGCATTGCGTTTCATCAAAAAGAACTCCAGAATGCGTTCCCGGTTTCCGCTCACCGTTTTCAACTGCAAATCGATATCTGCTAAATCGTTAAGCACTTCTAAGAGCCGCTTTTCCGGGATTTGCTGGCGTTTCTCCACTAATAGCTTGACCCGGTACGGATGGGCTTTCAGCTGCTTGGAAATCTGTTGAGCGTGATAGCCTTTTTTCTGCAAATAAAACACATGGACCATGAATCGGATCTGGGATGCCAACAGCGCCGTAAGCGCCACGGGCTCTTCTTTTTGCCGCAGCAGATCATAGTAAACGGCCAATGCTCCGCTAATATCGCCATCGAGATAAGACTGCAGCATTTTAAATGCGTCTTGTTCAAGGGTTCTTGCAGTCATCTGTTCAACCAAGGCGACAGAAATTTCCTCTTCCCCTGCTCCGAGATACAACGACATTTTTTCTACTTCCGATGACAAGAGCGTTAAATTCGTGCCAGCCATTTCAACCAGCTTTTGCGCAGCGTCTTTTTTGATGCGCTTGCCAAAATTTCTGGCTTCGTTGTCGATCCACACTTCCAGGTCTTGGGCCTGCAGCGCTTTCGCTTCCACCAACACCGATCTTTGTTTCATCAGCTTTGTTACTTTTTTTCGTTCGTCCAGTTTTTCATAGGGAGCGATAAAAATCGTTACACAGCTAAATGGCGGATTTTCCAGCCAGGCTTCCAGCATTTTTAAATCATGGTCAATTTTTTCTTTTCCGCGCTCTGCCGCTTTCAGGAAAGACGCGTTTTTGGCAATTATGAGTTTCCGTTCACTGAAAAACGGAATCGTATCCGCTTCTTCAATAATACGGTCGACCGGCACTTCATCCAAATCGAAGATGGATAATTCCAGCTCACCGTCCGTTAATTTATTTTTTAATAAATCCACTGTTTTTTCGATAAAATAACTTTCTGTTCCGACTGCCAAATATACAGGGTCTATTTGTCCGCTGCGGATAGCTTTCCAGATTGATGTGATCATAACTTGCGCACCCCCCTTTACTACTATAGCTGATTTTTGCGGGAATTGGTATTTGACATATTTGTGACAGAGCGGAAATTCCTGTGATATACTCGTCTTGAATCTAGATTTTTCATTCTTCTTCGCTTATAATAAGAAGGAATTAGGAGGGGTACAAATGAATGAATTTGAACAGAATGTCCAATCGAAACGCAACGACGCAATAGATGCCGGAATGGGCTTTGTTGTATCATTTGTTTTCTTTTCGTTAATCTTCATTATCGCAGTAGTGGTAGACTTTATAGCGTAATGAAAAAGGTTCCGGCAAATGCCGGAACCTTTTTTTATTTACCTCATCGTCTTCAACTCAATTTTGCCTTTCTTTGCGGTCAGTTCGACTGTCCCGCTTTCTGCTGTATTCAAAGTGCGAAGCTGTAAGTTTTCAAACCGCTCCACCACTTCGGTACTCGGATGGCCATAGCGGTTGTCGCGGCCGGAAGAGAAAACCGACAGCACAGGCATCACGGTGGACAGGAACAGTTCACTGCTTGAAGTTTTGCTGCCGTGATGTCCAACTTTCAATACAGTTATATTGTTCAGCGCCGCACCGTACTTTTCCACTAATTCTTTTTCTCCGCTCGCTTCTAAATCCCCTGTAAACAATACGCGAAATTTCCCGCTTTCCATAAGCAGTACAAGAGAATCGTTATTGCCTTCGTATACTGCATCAGCAGGGGCTATATAGGTGAACCTCACGTTGCCTTCCTGCCAAGATGAACCTCTTCCCGGAAAACGGACTTCCGATTCTTTTGCAAACGGAAGCAGCGCTTTTATTAGGGCGGTGCTCTCGGAACCGGGAGATAAATGAAGTTCATCAATGCGGAATAGCTGAAATATTTCCTCCGCCCCTTCTGCATGGTCTGCATCCGCATGGGACAAAACAAAAGCGTCGATTCTCGAAATGCCGCGGCCTTTCAAATAAGGTGCAACCACTTGTCTTCCAACTTCATATGGCCGGCTGCGCTCTTGAAACGCTTTTTGCTCAAAACGCAGCAAACCACCGCTATCAATCAGGTAAACGGCTTTACGGTGCGGCAATTCAACCAGTGCACTGTCCCCTTGTCCAACATCCAGAAAAGTCACTCTTAACCCCGAATCCATGTATGGCGCAAAACTTAAGCCCATAGCCGGTACCAATACGATCAACAATTGCCTCCATTTGAAGCCTCTCTCAGCCATACTGTAAAAGACGAAAACGCTAACCATCAGCAGCACAGCCACGCCCGCACTCGGCTTTCCAGGGGTCCACATTTGATAAGGCAATGCGGCGAGCCAATCCATTCCACTGCCGATAAAGCCCCTCAACGGTTCGTAAACGGCAAACGCTCCGTCCGCCAATGGCTGAAACACAAGCGTCGCTCCAAACAATAAGAAATTAGCCGGCAGAATACCTAACGTATACAGCGGAACAAACACGCTATTGACTAAAAATGCAGACAAAGACAGCTCATAAAAATGAAAAAGCAAAAGCGGATATAAGGTCAGTTGTGAAATACAGGTGATCAAAAACCCTGTTTTCAGCAGTGAAGTTTGCTGAGCGAGGAATGAAAACGAATAAATGATGGCAAATGTCGCTCCGTAGGACAACTGAAAGCCGATCATATATAAGCTGTAGGGATCCCATAAAAGAAAACAAATAAAGCTGATCAATAAAACATTAGCGACCGGCATCTTCAGTCCCAGCAGCCGGCAAAGCAGAATTGCAGATACCATTCCGACTGAACGCCAGACCGAAGGGGCTCCGCCGGCAACCACCGCATACATGGGAAGCGCGAAAAGCAGAAACAGCATGACAGATTCTTTTCTCAATCGAATGCGGAGAAGCAGCATGTATAGAAAGCCGGCCACGATTCCGACATGCAGACCGGATATCGCAAATAAATGGGTGATCCCCAGAATTTGATAAGTCCGCTGTTCTTCCAGTGACATTTTTTCCCGTTCGCCGATCAGCAAAGCTTCCGCTTCCGCTACGAGGCTTTCCGGAAAAGTTTTTCTGATATGGCGCTTGATTGCCTCGCGCTGGCTGTCCAGTTTGCTGAAGATGTTATGTTCTTCTTTAGCGCCATCAATAGATTCAAGCGCCAATATTTTAGAAGCTCCATTCCTTTTCACATAGCTTTCCATATTGAAAGCGAATTGATGCGATGGCGGCGGAGGGGCTTCAAACAAACCTTGCACGCGCAACACGGACTTATACAGCAAAGTTTCCAGCGCCTCTTTTTCTTCAGCTGTCTTTATCCGGTAAGTGGCGTAGACGACCGGTCCATTCTCAATTTCCGCAAAACCGCGCAGTCCGTCGCCGTCTACCGTATAATCACTGTGGAATTTCATGTTGCCGGAAAATGTTCCCGAATAGTCAAAAGGATCTTTTGTCCGCCAATCCTGGAAACCGTAAACAACTAAGGCAAATAACAGAACTGCGGAAAAATAAATGAAAGGTTCTTTTTTCCACAGCATCCAACAAAAAAGCAGCGCCATGAACACGAGAAATTTCGGTGTTTCATGCGCTGCATGCGTAGCGATAACTGCCGCCACTGCAGTATAAAGGAATAATTGATTTGTTATACGCCGACTTCTCCGAATAATTGTTTCACCCGCTCGTTATAATAGGCCAATTCTTCATCGCTGCCGCCTTTTTCGCGCAGTTTTTCAAGCAACTCCATATACAGCGCTGTTTTTTCGACACTTAAGAAGTCGATTTTCCGCTCATCGAACGGTACCTGGACCACTTCAACGCCTGCCTGCTCCAGCAATTCAATCGCGTAAGCATGATTTTTGTAATCAGCCGCATAATACAACCGGGAAATTCCTGCCTGGATAATGGATTTCGTGCAAGGCAGACAAGGAAAATGGCTTACATACATATCGGCTCCCCCTACACTAATGCCATATTTAGCGCATTGCAACAAGGCGTTCATTTCTGCATGGATCGTTCGGACACAATGCCCGTCTACTACGTAGCAGCCTTTGTCGATGCAATGGTCGCCTCCTGAAATTGATCCATTATATCCGCCGGCCATGATGCGGCGGTCCCGTACAATCGTCGCTCCGACGGAAAGGCGTGTACAAGTGCTTCTTAACGCTAATAAATGGCTTTGTGCCATGAAAAATTGGTCCCAAGTTATTCGCTTCATCTAATTGCCTCCTGATGGTCTTTATAAAATAAGTGTAGCAGAGGCAGAATTTTCGTCAACCGGCATCTTACCTGTTCGTTCGCTTACCGGACAGGCGAAAACTAGTTGACTTTGATCAACTCTGCAAGCTTTTCAAACGTTTTATCGCCGATGCCGCTGACCTCCTTCAAGTCCTCCACTTTCAGAAAACTGCCTTTGTCAGTCCGATGCGTAATGATGGCAGCCGCTTTTGACGGACCGATGCCTGGAAGCGTCATCAATTCTTCTTCGGTAGCAGTATTCAAATTGACGAGAGTTTCTCCTGCAAGAGTTGGACTATTGCCGGAAAGAGCCGCTTCTTCGCCGACTTCCGGAACATACACGCTCATTTCGTCTTGGACTTTCATTGCCATATTGATGGCTCGGTCATCTGCGGTAGGCAAAAAACCGCCTGCTGCTTGGATAGCGTCTTGCATACGCGAACCAATAGGAAGCTTAAATACGCCTGGAGAGGCGACTTGGCCTTTTACATCGACCATTAACTGTTCAGGAATTTCTTCAAGTTGTTTTGGGGGTTCTGTCTGCTGAGGGGGTTCAGCTTCAATCAAATCAAATGATGCGTCCGGAACGGCTTCCGGATTTTCGTGAGGATAAAGAAAATAGATGGCAATCAATGCTATGGCGGCTAATGGAACCAGCAGCCAGCCGGCCTTCGTGCGAAGCTGAGAAAAATTCAATGGAAATTCCCCTTTTCTTCAGAAGGCAATTAGAGAGGAAGCTATCCCAATTATATACAAATTGCCTTCTTGTTGAAAAGGTTTATTTTACGGCGTGGAAGAAAATTCGCTGACTTTCCGCATGCGGTTCTTCTCGGGTCCAATCGGCTGTCACCGATTCTACTTGGAAGCCGGCGCTTTCGAGCCACTCTTTATAGACGGAAATCGGATAAGTCCGTTGTTCATGAGTTTCTTCAAAACGTTCAAAATGATTATTTTGCCGGACAAAAAATGTAATGTCGTGAATGATGCTATGTGGATAATCTCCCGCTGCTGTATGCCAGATATACGCAATATCTTCATCATCCAAGACAAATGGGCTTTCCGCGTAAACCGAATCCACTTTAAAAATTGAATGGACGTCAAAGAAAAAATGGCCGCCTTCGTTCAGCGCATTGTAAACTTCACTGAACGTCCGACGGACTTGTTCTTCTGTTTCCAAATAATTAAGCGAATCTATCGCAATTGCCACAGCGTCAAAACCGGAGAGCCCTTCCAAGCGGTCCATCGACAACTGGAGGGTTGGTATTTGAAGACCCGCTTCCTGGAAGCGCTGATTGGCCATTGTTAACATTTCTTCCGATAAGTCACTTGCGGTTACTTCGAAACCAACTTCACTGAAAAGCTGCGAAAGGGTGCCCGTACCGCAAGCCAAATCCAAAATGGATCCGGATTGCAGATGCGAAGCGACCCATTCGACCCACTTTTCGTATGGAATGTCTTCCATCAGCCCATCATAGACCGATGCAAACTTTCCGTATTTCATATTTCCATTGTTGGCGCTTCTCTCCAAAGACGCTCTAAGTTGTAATAAGAACGTTCGTCTTTATGGAAGACATGCGCAACAACATCACCTAGGTCAATAAGGATCCAGCGCGCAGCATCAAATCCTTCGACGCTTTTAACCGGGTTGCCGGCTTCATTCGACTTGTCGATCAATTCTTTTGCAATAGCTTGTACTTGGCGGTCCGAATTCCCGCTGCAGATAATGAAATAATCCGCTAAAAGAGAAATTCCTGCCATATTCAAAACGACGATATCCTCGGCTTTTTTGTCTTCTGCTGCATTGTACGCGGTTTGCAATAATGTTTCTTTAGTCATTCTTTCACGTTCCCTTTCTGTTGCACGAAGTGCTCATAGCACTTCAGTGAGTCCGGATAAACCGGCTGATTTTTTGATGTTAGAAAGTCGATGGTATGTTTGATGCTTGCTTCCATCATAACATCTAATCCCTGTTCTTTTAATTGACGCAATTCTTCAACACCTGAAAATTTACGGCCGGGTTCCACTAAATCGGCAATATAAATCACTTTTTCCAAATCCGACATTTCCGCTCGTCCGGTTGTATGATAGCGTATCGCGTTTAAAATGTCTTCATCTTCCACTCCAAATTCTTTTTCTGCTATATAAGCACCTACGGGGGCATGCCATAATTCGGCATGATAGTCGAGCAGTAACGGATCCATATTTTGCTCGATGATGATGGACTTCATCCAGTCCCGGTCCGAAAATTTAGCAACATCGTGCAAAATGGCCGCCACTTGCGCTTTCGGCTCCGGAACATCGAATCTTTGCGCCAGTTCAGTTGCCGTATCCACTACCCCTACTACATGGTTAAAGCGTTTTTCGGGAAGTCGTTTCTTCACTTTCTGAAGCATTGCGCTTTGATCCATACAATTGCTCCTTTCGAATATAGGCTTCCACTTTTTTAGGCACCAAAAACGATACTGTTTGATTTTTGGATAGGCGCTCTCTTAGCATTGAAGAAGATAAATGAATCTCCGGAGAATCGATCATTGTTACCGGAAGATCCGGGCTGCTTTCGTAACCTGGCCGTTTGATGCCGATAAAGCGGATTATGCTGATCAGTTCATCAATGCGATGCCACGACCTTAATCCGTCCACCATATCTCCGCCTATAATGAAATAAAACTCAGTTTCCGGTTCTTTTTCAATCATCTTCGCCATAGTGTCGAATGTATAAGACACCCCGCCATTTTTGATTTCAAAATCTTCAACTTGAAAACAATCAGTGCCGGATATTGCCAAGCGCGTCATTTGGAGCCGCTGCTCCGCATTTGCTCCGCTGACATCTTTGTGCGGAGCTATGAAGTTTGGCATGAATCGAACTTCATCGAGATTTAAAGCATGAAGTGCTTCATTGGCCATAATCAGGTGGCCGAGATGAGGTGGATTGAATGTTCCGCCCAGAATCCCGACTTTCCTCATTTAGTTCTTGGCAACTCGATTCGTTTATGGTTGACGGACGGCTTGTAAAGAATGACCGTATGTCCGATGAGCTGGACCAATTCTGCGTAAGTGCCTTCTGCCAAAGCTTTCGCCACTTCGTTTTTGTCGTCTTCATTATTCTGCAAAATACTGATTTTGATCAATTCCCGTTTTTCCAGCGCTTCCTCAATCTGCCGCAGCATTGTTCCGCTGACTCCTCCTTTTCCTACTTGGAAAATCGGATCGATGTGATGCGCTTCGCTTCGCAAAAAGCTTTTTTGTTTACTTGTTAACATATTGTCCTCCTAATTTGTTCGTAATCAATTCTTTCATTTTTTCCATATCCGGCTTTATGCCTGTCCATTTTTCAAAAGCGATGGCGCCTTGGCCGACAAACATGCCAACTCCGTTGACCGTATGGCAACCCTGTTCTTTTGCTTTTATCAAAAAAGGCGTTTCAAGCGGATTATATATTATGTCAGCCGCAATAGTTCCGGATTTCACGTTCTCCAAAGAGATTGGCAAAGCCTGATCTGTCGACAGACCGACGGAAGTCGTTTGAATTATTATCCCAAAATCGCCTAGACTTTTTTCGGCATCGGCCAATGTCATAGCAGAACCTCCGATATCACGGGCCAATTCTTCTGCACGGGCGATAGTCCGATTGGCAATAACAATGTCGGAAAATCCGCTGCGCTTCAGCGCGTACGAAATGCCCCGCGCAGCTCCGCCTGCTCCAATCACCAGTACTCTAGCACTCAACTTGACAGGAGCTGCAAACAGCGATTGCACGAATCCGTCGCCATCTGTGTTGAATCCGACATAGTTTTCGCCATCAAAAACCACTGTATTTACAGCATTCATGGCAGAAGCGGTCTCATCGATATGGTCAAGCAGCGGCAATATCGACTCTTTATGCGGCAACGTAATATTGAATCCACTGACTCCAAGCGTCTTTAAGGCAAAAAATGCCTTTTCAAGATCTGCCGGTTTGACCTGGACCGGTATATACGCCGCATCAATTCCATGTTCTTTGAACCATGTTTCGTGCATATATGGCGATAAGGAATGCGCAATCGGCTCGCCGATCACCGCGTACCACTTCTTCATCTGACCCCTCCTAGATAAGTGACGGTCTTAATAGCACTTCGACGCCCTTAGGTGCATAGGCAGCCACAACGACATTGGGATGCTGGACTGTAATCCAGCCAAGCCCTGAAAAGACGACGTCGGTTTTGCTGTCTTTCACCCGGAATTCATGGCGCACAAGTTCAGGGTAATCCTCTTTGAATTCAGCAGAAGGCGGAGCAAGCATATCACCGAAGTGCTGTTCATAAAGTGCATCTGCATTTTCCAATTTAGTGCGATGAATCGGCAAGTCGTTCGCAATATGAACAGTAAATGATGACCGATCTCCTTGGACAAAATCAAAACGCGCAAGGCCGCCGATATACAAAGTCTGTTCCGGGTTCAACTGAAACACCCGCGGTTTAATTTCTTTTTTCGGCATAATCATCTTTAAATCGGACGTATGCAGATGGTGTGCCAATTGATGATGGTTGATAATCCCTGGAGTATCATAAAGAGAACGCTTATCATCCAATGGAATTTCAATCATATCAAGAGTGGTGCCTGGAAAATGCGATGTTGTAATAATATCCGACTGGCCAGTGGCTTGTTTAATAACGCGGTTAATAAACGTCGATTTTCCGACATTCGTACAGCCGACAACATATACGTCTTTGCCTTTACGGTATTTGTCGATTGCTTCCATAGCTTCTGTAACGCCTGTTCCTTTATGGGCACTGACTGTCAGTACGTCAATCGGTTTCAGACCCAACTTTTTCGCTTCCTGCTTCATCCAGTTGATCAACTTATGCTGCTTAACGGATTTCGGCAAAAGATCCGCCTTGTTGGCAATCAATAAGATGTCGTTGTTGCCGACAAAACGGTGCAGACCCGGAAGCCAGCTGCCATTGAAATCAAAGATGTCCACGATCTTAACAATAAGCCCTTTGCGTTCGCCGAGACCATTTAAAATCCGCAGGAAATCGTCATCGCTAAGGGATACCGGCTGCAATTCGTTGTAGTTTTTAAGCCTGAAACAACGCTGGCAAATAATTTCTTCTTTATCTAATGAGGATTGCGGTGCATAGCCTAGCTCTCCCGGCCGATCCGTCTGGATTTGCGCGCCGCATCCGATACAAGTTGGTATTTCGTTCAATTTTCTTCCTCCCACATTAACTGCCCTTTTTCTTTTAACCGCTTCATAATTCTACGTTCCACAACCCGGTTGATGCGTGTAAAAAAGCCGTCGCTTTGAGCAACCGGCACAACTAGAATCGTATGCAGCTTATTCAAGTTGCCGCCAAAAATATCGGTCAGCATCTGGTCGCCAATGACCACAACGTTCTCTCTTTTTACTTCCATGATTTTCAGTGCTCTTCGAAAAGCACGGCCCATCGGCTTCCGTGCTTGATGGATAAAAGGAATTCCTAGCGGATCGGCAAACGACTTGACCCGCATCTCATTGTTATTCGAAACAATGACAACTTGAATACCCGCATTCTTCATGGACTTGAGCCACTCGATCAATAGTGGAGTGGCTTCAGGCCGGTCCCATTCCACAAGCGTGTTGTCCAAATCGGTAATAATGCCTCTGATATTTTTTTCCAGCAGCGATTCCGGCGTAATATCCGACACTTTTTTAACGAATTGGCTTGGTATAAAATTTTTAATCATTGCAAACCACTCCCGTTTTTTCGATCTTGATTCAATAGATTATACCATATTTCCCAGTGCTTCTCCCACCTTGATGGCATGGCCGTTCTTTACTTTTTCATCGAATGCAATGGTATTTTCCTCAAAGAATAAGACAACCGTCGAGCCAAAGCTAAAATAGCCGACTTCCTCGCCTTTTTTCCAATCCTTTTTTCGATTGGTCAATTCGATAGAGTTGATGAACATTGCCCCGACTTTCACGACAAGCATGCGGCCAAATTGTGTTTCCAGTTCGGAGATCAACCGGTAATTGCCGCTAAGCGGCGCTTTGCCATACTTTAAACCTGCCTGGTTTACCGGATAGGATTTCTTGCCGAGAACATATTGTTTTTTCACTTTTCCGCTGGCTGGGCTATGGATCCGGTGATAATCAGCAGGAGACAAATAAAGCACGATGTACTTTCCGTTCATATAAGTCTCGGACAATTTATGGTCACTCAATAAATCTGAAAGCGAATAATATTGGTTTTTCACGAGGAATCGAATGCCTTCATGCAAGTCTCCCGCGACTTCAATCTTCCCATCGACCGGTGACACAATCGGCGCATCCGCTACTGGCCGACTTTCTTCTTTAAGCTTGCGGATGAAAAAATCGTGGAGAGATGGAAAAGAAGATAAGGTGTTTTCAACGTCGTCAACCGCTATTTTGTATGTCTTAATGTAATTGGGAATCATCCACCGGCTCTTATTGGACCGTGCGAATTGGCGAATCATTTTGGATGTTATTGGCCCGTTTGTCAGCTCAATTGTTCTTTGATAAAACTTTTTCTTCACACAGACACCTCCATTGCTTAAATTAGTCTACCATTTTTTCGGCTTACACAGTATAATGAACAGAATAAGTTGACAAAAAAGGGGTGTTTTCCATTGTTATTTATAGAGCGCATGGATCACACATTCAAGAAAATTAGGTCCCAATCTGCCAATATCCTGACGATAGGCAATATGGGCTTTGGCGGCGCCTCTGTTATGGCAGCGTTAAATGGGGCTTATAGCTTTAGTGTGTTATTCATTTTTGTCGCAGCTTTTCTAGATCGTTTTGACGGAATTGTCGCAAGAAAGTTCAACCAGGAATCAGAGCTTGGCAAGCAGTTGGATTCGATGAGCGATATCATTTCTTTCGGTGTGGCGCCAGCCATCCTGATTTACGAACTGGTCTTAACAGATTTCGGCATTACCGGCATGGTCTTTACCGTCTTCTACATAGCAAGTGGAGCATTCCGTCTGGCCCGTTTCAATATTTCCGAGTCCAATGGGTATTTTACTGGATTGCCTATTACCGCTGCTGGAACTGTCGTTACCTTGTCATTTTTTGGGCTAGCTGTTTTTCCGCCTGTTTTCTATATGTTCCTTTTCATCATCTGTTCGTTATTGATGGTAAGCACTTTTACATTGAAAAAAGTATAAAAAGCTGCAGGCGAATAATGCGCCTGCAGCTTTTTTTCATCCCCGCGCCACCCTCGTGCTCTGGACTTTAAAAATTCAAGCTTTTTTTGAAAGGCGTTCAATAACATTGTGAACAATTTGAGTTGAATGTTTAGCTGCAACCGGCAAGAATTCTTCAAACGAAACGTTGGATTCTTTTCCGGCAATATCAGACAAAGCCCGTATCACGACAAACGGCACATTAAACTGATGGCATACTTGTGCCACCGCTGCCGCTTCCATTTCAGATGCTTTCATCGCAGGAAATGCTTCCCGCACTTTTGCTACACGTTCGGGATCGTTCATAAACGAATCGCTTGTTGCAATCAATCCTACTGCATACGGATGTTCTCCTAATTCTTCTACAGCGTCCACTGCCAAGTCGATCAATGACTGATCAGAAAGAAAAGCCGCCGGCATTTGCGGAACCTGTCCCATTTCATACCCAAAGATTGTCACATCTACATCGTGATGGCGCACTTCATCTGAAATAACAATGGCGCCTACTTCCAAATTGGAGTCAAAGCCGCCGGCAGAACCGGTATTAATGACAACATCCGGCTTGAAGTGATGCAGAAGGAGCGTAGTCGATAATGCCGCATTTACTTTGCCGATGCCACTCTTCAATAACACCACTTCTTGCCCTTTATATGTACCTGCTGTAAATTCACAATTTGCGATAAGCTCAGTCTTGACTCCATTAAGACTTTCTCTCATCAATTCCACTTCTTCTTCCATTGCACCAATTACACCAATTTTCATACTTCATCTTCCTTTCTTTATGCGATATTCAGTAAAAAAAGACGCCCGTGGTTAATAGGCGCCTTCCAGCGTTTTTAAAATGTCCATTTTGACTGGCTTCCAGCCTTTGCCGTCCACCCACTCCAGATGTACACGGTATTTTTCCTTTTGATCTTTAGATTGGACCACACCAATCGATTTTTGGGGACTTCCGCCATTTTGGAGCCTCATAATATACATATTGTCTTCTTTTAAACCAGTAGCATAAGAAATTGCATTTACTTTTTCTTTCCAGTCTACCGAATTTTTCTCATAAACTGAAACGTGTTCGCCTTTTTGAGAAGTCTTGACAGGCTCCCAGCTGGTGTTGATGACCGTTTCTTCCACAATCGGATCATTAGATGCTTTGTGGGTGATGGTTCCACCAATTACTGTACCTTCTTTTTGTTCTTTTTCTTCTGTTGCGTTTTCTTCATCCATTTCTTTTTCATCGGCTACATCTGTATTTTCTTCACTTCCGGAGTTCTCCGATGCATTATCTGCTTCATCTGTACCGTTTGTTTTTTCTGCACCATTTGTTCCTTCTGTGTTATTATCCGCTTCACTCGTTTGTTCTTCAGTTTCAGTCGAAATTTGTACTGTTTCCGGCTCTTTTGTTTTTTCCTTGTCGTTGCCAAGGAAGATAAAAGCGCCTGTTATAAGAATCAACATAAAAACTAAGCCGATCATTCCATTCAGAATCGTATTAGAACGGTTTTTCTTTTTTTTCACACGAGAGGGGTAGCGGTGTGGTTCTTTGTTTGACATTCAAATGCCTCCTCTTCAAATTATCTTACCATAATACTATGTAACAAATTTGACGTTTTGACACCTGGAATGTTTCATTTTCACTGTTATTTAACAAAAATGGCCATTCTCAAAAGAATGGCCATCCAGTCAGGAGATTGAAACGATTTTAATTTCCATTTCTCCGCCCGGTGTCAGCACCTTGACGTTTTCGCCAATAGTGCGGCCAATCATGCTTTTTGCGATTGGCGAATCATTAGAAATACGTCCCTCAAGAGGATCTGCTTCAGCCGAGCCGACAATTGTGTAGGATTCCTCGTCACCGCTTGGAACTTCTACAAATGTTACCGTCGTGCCTAAACGAACGATATCTTTATTGGTTTCATCTTCTGTTATGATTACGGCATTGCGGATCATCGACTCTAATTGAGCGATGCGTCCTTCTACAAATGCTTGGTCTTCTTTTGCGGAATCATACTCAGAGTTCTCGGAAAGATCCCCGAAACTGCGAGCGATTTTAATGCGTTCAACGACTTCTTTACGTTTTACAGTTTTTAAGAAGTCCAGTTCATCTTCCAATTTCTGCTTTCCTGCAGCTGTCATTGGAAATTGTTTTTCGTTTGCCATTTTCCCCACTCCTTCAACTGCTGACCCTAGATAGGTATAAATATCCGTCAGTCTCGTATCATCATATTATAATAACCCATTCTATTCAAGAATTGTTTTAATTTTTGTAACCATTAAGTCAATTGCAACTTCGTTTTGGCCGCCTTCGGGAATGATAACATCTGCATATCGTTTTGTCGGCTCAATAAACTGATTGTGCATCGGGCGCACTACTTTTAAGTATTGGTCAATGACCGAGTCAATGGTCCGGCCGCGCTCATTGATATCGCGAAGCAAACGGCGGATGATGCGCAAATCAGCGTCGGTATCAACAAACAACTTAATGTCCATCAACTCGCGGAGGCGTGTATCATCCAGAACCAAAATGCCCTCAAGAATAATAACGTCTTTCGGTTCGATCAGAACGGTTTCATCTGAACGGGTATGCAATGCATAATTATAAACCGGCTTTTCGATTGATTTCCGTTCAAGCAATTTGTTGATATGCTCGATCAGCAAATCGGTATCAAATGCCAGCGGATGGTCATAGTTGGTCTTCAGACGTTCTTCAAAAGCCAAATGGCTTTGGTCCTTATAGTAATAATCTTGTTCAATGACCACTACTGAATTTTCTTTAAACACTTCATAGATGGAATTCGTTACACTCGTTTTACCTGAACCCGAGCCACCTGCAATTCCGATTACAACAGGACGATTATTAGACATTTTCCAAGCTCCTTGCAACTGCTTTATTTTTACGCTTTTTTCTTTTTGCATACCATAATGCCATCTCCGGCAGTTAACAATCTAGTGTCATAGTCGGGATGGTCCATCATTTTTTCTTTAAACTGCTTGATATTCCGGATCATCGTCCGTTTACGCCTCGGCACTTCGGAAATTTCCTGTTCGACCATTCCGTGCATTTTCATATTATCACAATACAAGATGCCTTCGTCAGCTAATAAAGGTCCATATTTTTCAAAAAACCGGTCGTACTGCCCTTTTGCAGCGTCGATAAAAATTGCATCATAGGAAGGATTCAATTCTTTCAGTTCAAATTCAAGCGCATCCGCATGAAAAACCCGAATCTGCTGGTCCAAGCCAGCTTCGCCGATAAATTCAACTGCTTTGTCAAAGCGTTCATCATCCCGTTCAATCGTATCAATTTTGCAATCCGGCAATGCCTCGGCTACCTTAATCGCAGAAAAACCGATAGCAGCTCCGATTTCCAGCATCGATTTCGGCTTTTGTTCCAGCAGCAATTGCAGCAGGAACTCGATGCCTTGATCTTCCATGATAGGCACATGGTGCTGCTCCGCATATGCTTTGACCAATTGCAATGTTGTTGTTATATGCTCGTTTGTCATGCAAAAAGCTCCTTTAGGCTACCACAAAAATTACACCCCATCATAACATAGAAATGGATTTAATTCAAAAAGAAGAAGGAAAGCGTATCCGCTTCCTTCTCTTTATGAATCAATTGCCGATGTATTTTCTTTGATTAGCCAGATGCTCTTCATAAGTTTTAGCGAAGTGGTTGGTGCCTTCAGAATCAGCCAAGAAATAAAAGTACTCGGTTTTAGCCGGGTCGATTACAGCCTGCATGGACGATGATCCAGCAGAAGCGATCGGTCCAGGCGGCAGCCCTTTGTTTTTGTAGGTGCTGTATGGGTGATCGAATTCATAGTCTTTGTTGAACAGCCGCTTTTTATGCTCACCCATTGCGTAAATGACGGTCGGGTCGGTTTGCAGGGGCATGTCTTCCTCCAAACGGTTATAGAAAACGCTGGCGATCGTCTGGCGGTCAGACTGGGCAGTCGCTTCTTCCTCAAGCAGCGAAGCGAATGTCAAAAACCAATGCGGCGTTTTTTTCATGTCGTCCAGAACCGCTTTGTATTGCATGACGTTTGATTCGGTTGCAGCCACCATCTGTTCGATTATCAGTGTCAACGAAGGATCTTTTTCGTAGAACGGATAAGTTGCAGGGTACAAATAGCCTTCAAGCGGATAACGGATGTCTTCGCCCAGTATTTCTTCTGTCAAAAGCTCGGGATGTTCAGCCATCAATTCTTCGATATAAGCTTTATCATTCATTTTCGCTATAAATTCATCTGCAGTATATTTTGTTTTCTTGGCTATGACGTTTTCCGCAATTTCCTCTATCGTCAAGCCTTCAGGAAACGTGATATTGAATAATGGTTCACGGTAAACTTTTCCGGTTTTCAAACTTTCGGTAATTTCATCGAGCGTCATAGACGGCTGCAGGCCATAGTCGCCCGCCTGAAACTCAGCCTGGTTGTTGAATTTAACGTAATATTTATAAACACGTGCATCTTTAACCAAGCCGTTCTCTTCCAACAATCTCGAAATGCTGTCCAAATTGGAACCGATCGGCACTGTAATATTGACTACATTATCCGCATCAGGATCCACAGGTTTTAAAGCCCCTGAAACAAAATAGTACGTACGGAAGCCTGCAATACCGATAACAAGAAGTAGGATAAGTGCAATTACAGACACGATACGCCGGACAATCCTCACCTCTTGCTTCTTTTCTTTCATCCGTTCCAACATGATCTCTTTTTTTGACTGATTCTCCACGGGTTCTCCCCCTTAACTTTTCACTTACAAGTATACAAGAAATCCGCTCAAAAGAAAAAGACGGAATTAAATTTCAATTCCGTCCCTTTTCCGATCATTCGATCAAACTTCTTCGTTTTCTTCTTCTTCGTCAAGGAACGTGTTCAGCATTTCTTCGATCATGTCCCATTCTTCATCAGTTTCAACAGGTCGAAGTTCTCCGCCGCCTACAGCAGAATCTGAATCTTCGGTTTCAGTGAAGGAAGATGCATGAATTTCGATTTCGCCTTCATCGTCTTCTTCAGCGCCTACCGGGAAATACAATACGTATGATTTCCCAAACTCCTCTGAATCAAATGTAAACAATACTTCAAATAGTTGCTCGTTGCCGTTTTCATCAACGACTGTAATGTGTTCTTGTCCGTGTTCCATTTGCGTCACCTCATTATTTTTTAAAATCAAGATAGCCTTGCAAGATCATGACTGCTGCCATCTTGTCAATCACTTTTTTGCGGTTTTTCCGGCTGACATCCGCTGAGATCAGCATCTTCTCTGCTGCAGAAGTTGTAAGCCGTTCATCCCATAAGACTACCGGTATAGCATACGCTTCTTTCAGCAAAGCTGCAAACTTTTCGGATGCTTCTGCGCGCGGACCAATGGTATTATTCATGTTCTTCGGATAACCGACAACCACTTCAGTGACTTCATATTGCTTGATGAGTTCACCGAGCCGCTCCAATCCGTACTCTTCTATTGCTTCGTTGATTTTGACGGTTTCGATGCCCTGGGCCGTCCACCCAAGCGCATCGCTGATCGCAACTCCGATCGTTTTCGAACCGACGTCAAGCCCCATTGTTCGCATGATTATTCCTCATTATTCTTTTTGATATAGAATTTCACAAGCTCCTCGAGAATTTCATCCCGCTCGAGTTTGCGAATCTTATTTCGCGCATCTTGATGGCGAGGAATATAAGCCGGATCCCCTGATAGCAAATATCCGACAATTTGGTTGATCGGATTATACCCTTTTTCTTCTAATGAAGAATGGACTTGAAGCATTACTTGCTTCACTTCCTGCTGCATTGATTCATCAGGCGAATTAAACTTCATAGTTTTGTCAAATGAACTCACGACAAGCACCTCGCTTTCTGATTGAGCTAGGAGAAAAAGTTCCCGCAGCCTTAGGTTTTATTATATACGATTACCGGCATTTATAAAACTTATTTAAGCAAAGTGTAGACCGATTCTAGGGCTGTTTCGAGTTTTTCAGGGTTCTTAGCTCCTGCCATCGCCATGTCCGGACGGCCGCCGCCTTTGCCTCCGCATTGCTCTGCTACGTGTTTGACGATTTGACCCGCATGATAGTTCCCGCCGACTAAATCTTTTGTCACACCCGCGACAAGCATAACTTTTTCGCCGTCTGTAGCACCAAGTACGAGGACCGCTTTTTCGAATTTCTGTTTCAACTCGTCCATCATCTGGCGCAGTTGGTTGTTGTCTTTCGCTTCCACTTTTGCAGATAATACAGTGATACCGTCCACTTGGCGCGCTTTTTCCAGTATTTCACCGGACTGGGCATTGGAAATCTTCGCCATAAGCGATTCGTTCTCGCGCTGGAGTCCTTTCATTTCCTGTTGGAACGACTGCACTTTTTGAATCAAATCTTTCGGAGATGATTTCAATAAGCCCGCAGCTGTCTCTAGCGTCCCTTCGCTTTCTTTTAAGTTTTCGTATGCACCTTTGCCAGTCAAAGCTTCTATGCGGCGTATTCCTGCTCCAATGCCGCTTTCCGAAACAATCTTGAACAAGCCGATTTCAGAAGTGTTGGCTACATGCACTCCGCCACACAATTCCAATGAATAGTCACCGATCTCCACAACCCGGACGATGTCACCGTATTTCTCGCCGAATAGCGCCATTGCCCCCATATCTTTTGCTTCCTGCAAATTGTGATAGCCTGTTTGGACCGGAATGCCGCTCCATACTTTTTCATTGACGATTTGCTCGATCTGCTCGAGTTCTTCTTTCGTTACTCCGCCGAAATGCGAGAAGTCAAAACGCAGGCGGTCTGGCCCTACATAAGAACCTGCCTGGTTAACATGAGAACCTAGGATGTCTTTTAACGCCTGATGCAAAAGGTGGGTCGCTGTATGGTTTTTGACCGTATGGCGGCGCAGGGATGCATCGACTTGTGCATGGACAGGCGTTTTCGTTAATTCACCTGATTCTACCCGTACTGTATGCAAGTTCTGGCCATTCGGCGCTTTTTTAACATCCAGCACTGTCGCTTGTACCAGATCGTTCGACAGCGTCCCGCGGTCAGCAATTTGCCCGCCGCTTTCTGCATAGAATGGCGTCTGATCCAAGATGACCTGCACTTCTTCGCCTTCTTGTGCGCTGTCAGCCAATTCACCGTCTTTGATGATGACCGCCACTTGCGCATCCGCTACGGTATTCGTGTAGCCGACAAATTTGCTCGGCTCTTTAATGTTGCCAAGCACTTCCGACTGGCTTTGCATAGAGTTGACATTTTGGCGTGCACTTCGTGCGCGCTCGCGCTGAGCTTCCATTGCCGCTTCAAATCCGGCATAATCGACGCTCATTCCTTCATCTTCTGCATACTCTTCCGTCAATTCGATCGGGAAGCCGTATGTGTCATATAGACGGAATGCATCTTCACCCGGTATTTCTGTTTTGCCGGCTTCTTTTTGCTGAGCGGCAACTTGAGACAAAATTTCCAAACCGTCGTGAAGCGTTTCATGGAAACGTTCCTCTTCCAATTTCATGACGCGAATAATGAAGTCCTGCTTGTCTTTTACTTCCGGATAGAAGTCGACCATAATTTCTCCGACAACCGGAACCAATTCGTACATGAACGGCTTTTCAATTCCTAACTTTTTCGCGAAGCGGACAGCGCGGCGAAGCAAGCGGCGAAGCACATAGCCTCGTCCTTCGTTCGATGGCAACGCACCGTCACCAATCGCGAAAGCCACTGTACGAACATGGTCAGCGATAACTTTGAATGCCATATCGGCTTCAGCGTTGCTGCCGTATTTCTTGCCGGAAATCGCTTCTGTTTTTTCGATGATCGGCATGAATAAATCCGTATCGTAATTGGTTGGAACATCTTGAACTACCGATGTGATGCGCTCAAGCCCCATTCCGGTATCAATGTTTTGTTTTGGCAGCGGCGTGTACGTATGGTCCGGATTGTGGTTAAACTGGGAGAACACCAAGTTCCAGATTTCCAAGTACCGGTCATTTTCTCCACCCGGGTACAGTTCCGGATCGTTCAAGTCATTGCCGTAGCTTTCGCCGCGGTCGTAGAAAATCTCCGAGTTCGGTCCGCTCGGCCCTTCACCGATATCCCAGAAGTTCCCTTCAAGGCGGATGATGCGTTCAGCCGGAATGCCTACTTCGTTCAACCAGATGGCGTATGCTTCCTCATCTTCCGGATGGATGGTTACGGATAATTTCTCCGGGTCGAAGCCGATCCATTTGTCGTCCGTCAAGAATTCCCAAGCCCAGTGAATCGCTTCTTTTTTGAAGTATTCACCGATCGAGAAGTTTCCAAGCATTTCAAAAAACGTATGGTGGCGAGCTGTTTTTCCGACATTCTCAATATCATTCGTACGGATCGATTTTTGCGCGTTGACGATGCGCGGATTGTCCGGAATGATGCGCCCGTCAAAGTATTTTTTCAACGTCGCTACCCCGCTGTTGATCCACAACAACGACGGATCTTCAAACGGTACGAGCGGCGCGCTCGGTTCCTGGTCGTGCCCTTTTTCCTTGAAGAAATCCAAATACATTTTTCTGATGTCTGCAGCTTTCATTGTCTTCGTAGTTTTCATATTTATTCCTCCTTTATAAAATAAAAGCATCTTGGTAAGGAGCGGCAATAAAAATAGCCTCCACCCCTTGCTTGCGCAAGGGACGAAGGCTATAGATTCGCGGTACCACCCTAATTACACGGATAAACAAGCCGTTCCGTGTCTCTCATAAATGCCTTAACGCGGCTGAACGGCAGGGATTAGCTGCACTCAGGAGTAGCTTTCTAAAATAACATAGCGAAGGTTCTTTCAGCCTGGGAACCTATTTCTGAACGAATGTGATTTTATACTTTCTCCATCAAGGTGTTGGTTATGAATATATATTGAATTATATAGAACAGGGTAGAATGGTGTCAATAGCTGAGGGTTTTTTGCAGGTTTTGGTTGTCGCGGTTTTATTGGCAGATATGGATGATCCAGGGCAGTTATGCATGCTTAAAGAGAAATACGAATGCTCAGAAGAAAATATGCGCTTTCAAGGGGAAATATGCACGTTCAGGAAAAAATACGCACGTTCAGACGAAAATATGCACGTTCAGAATTCTTCTCACCTTTAGAAAAAATAAAAAAGCGCCCACGGGCGCTTTTTTCCAGAGTGTTGAGTAACCCTTTGATATAAGATAAGAACTTATTTGTTTATCAAAAGAAAAGAAAATTTCCGATTTTTACGCCCTCCTTGCCAGAAGGAGGGCCATTTTTTTGATGTTTTGCGTGGCGGCTGTCAGGAAAGCCTGTTCTTGGACAGACGGACGCCCTCGGCGTCTTGCGTAGCGAAAGCCATGGAGTTCTTTGGCATCCGCAAAGCTTCTTTCAATGGTTTGGCTGCGCAG